>NZ_CP109444.1:0-1200000 GCF_036227225.1 Streptomyces sp. NBC_01478
CGCCGCTCCGCGACGGTTTGTAACGCGCGCTCCGCGACGTCACAAGCTGGCTAGAGGGCAAGGCGCCGGACCTCGCTAGCCGTTACATAATTTAAGTGGCTGCATCATTCGCTTTGAAAGCTCTGATACGTCTCTGATCTGATACGTCTCTGACCTGCTAGTACATCTCTTATTGTGCTCGACTGCTCGCGAGGTGAAGCTGGGTCTTGGTGTTGAAGCGCCCTCCGGGCACCCCTTCCCTCACCTAATATGTACCCGCTACGTACGCTCTCTGGGCGGTACATAATTTACGTAACGACTACTCTCCGTATTTATAGTAGTGGTCTGGACCTCTAGTGAACACCCTATGCTTAAAGTAGCGACAAGAAACCTCTCCGGGAATTCACTCATCGCATTGTCTGTTTTCTTTTGGAGTGTTGGGTATTCTGTATTGATTCTCTCTGGATGGTGTTATCAAAAGGGGGTTGAATCGTTGTTTCATGAAGCCCGCAAATACCGGGACCTGATTTGAGGCTCCCCTTTTCATTCTTGTGCTCGGTTTTCTTTAGTTTCCAGAAAAGAGTGAGCACCACCCGCCAGCGTCAACAATCAGGTCAACGCACCTACGCCATTGACGCTCAGACGACGAGGACCAACTGACACTTCCCCACAGACCATCACAGCGATCATGGTCGTACCTCCGTCCAGCGGGAGTTTCCCGCCTCACCCCTTGGCGGGGCTCAGCGCCCGGAGGACAGCATCAGGCTGCCGACGGCTTCTGTCCCGGCCCGCAGCCGACCAGCCGCCGGCCTCTCCCCCACCGGACCCCGGCCTGTCGAGGCCCGGGGTCTCGTACTGTGGCCCGGCCGGCGGCTATCGCCCTGCGTCCCAACCGGTGAGCTGTTGGCGGTAGTCGGCGTTGAGCCGGGCGATCTGGATGTCTCCATCAGGGGTCAGGACGTAAGGCTGGTGCGCTCCCATGTCGGCCAACAGATCTGCGACGAGGGCGTAGGCCGCGACCACGGCCTCCCGCCTGTCGGTGACGATGGCACCAAGGTCCACCGTGGTCTGTGCCGGGCTTTCCGAAAGCGGCGCAACGGTGCCGTCCCTCGGGTAGGCCTCCTCTGACGCAACCAGGCGCACCGGCCCGTCGACGCCGTCGAAGCGCTGGAACGCAGCGGACAGAGCAGGAGCAGCCCTGGCAGCCGGGCCCGAACGATCTGCCCTTCACGGGGTAGTGCGCGGAGGCTCCAGGCGAGGTCGCCTGGAGCCTCCGCCGTCGACGCCGCCAGAACGTCCAGGAGGTGTGCCGCCCGCTGCTGCCCCGTCGTCTGCCGAGCACGGAGTCAGAAGACCAGATAGTCAAGTGACGGAACCTGGGGCGACAAAGATCATCGTCTGAAGCGTTAACGTTTATGACCGCTGTATGGCGGCCCGCCAGGGTGTTCGGGGTAAGAGTGGCTTCCAGGTGGCGTCATCGTGTTTACGGGTTCTCCGATAACCCGGTCTGAGAGGGAGGCGGACGGCCCGCCCGCCCCGGATATCGGCACCCGATCCGTCCGACCGCAGGGGCACCATAGGGGGCGTGAACAACGATCTCACCGTGCTCCAGCGGCAGAAGGCCGTGAGCCGGGACGCCACGATACGGATGCTGCTGGACAAGTCCAAGCGCTCCGGCCGTGCCGTCCCGATCCGGCGTGCGTTCGTCCAGGATGCCGAACCCGGCCTCCGCCTGGTCACGCGGCCCGGCCTGTTTCCCCAGCTGCTGCGCAGCCCCGAGCGGCTGGAGCTCTTCCTCTTGATCCACTGCGTCACGGCCAAGGTCGACTGGGGCGTGACTGCGCGGTCGGAGACCTGGGGGCGCGCGACGGGGATCTCCTTCGCCACCAACGGCGCGGCGAGCGCCGCGGTCTCCCGGCACCTGTCGAAGCTGAAGGCCCTGAAGCTGATCAGCACCGCCCCGGACGGCCGGATGACCCGGATCACCAAGCTGCTGGAGGACGGCTCTGGGGCCCCGTACTCGCTGCCGTCGGGCAGTGACCAGGGAACGCGCAAGGACACCTATTTCCGGGTGCCCTTCGCGTACTGGGAGCAGCACTACTACAAGTCGCTGTCGATGCCGGCGAAGGCGATGCTGTTCATCTTCATGGCCATGCGCAACCCCTCCTCCATCGTCATGCGCAAGGACCGGGAGTTCGCGGCCTGGTACGGCGTCTCCCCGTCGACCGTCAGCCGCGGCATCGCGGAGCTGAAGGCGAAGGACCTGCTGTACGAGTTCGTCTCCGAGCAGTTCCTGGACGGCTCCTCCGTCTTCGGCCAGAGCACCCGGGTCCGGTGGGCACTCGCCGCGCCGTTCGACCTGAACATCAACAAGAAGGACCGGGAGACCGCGGAGACCGCCTGGACCCCCCAGGGTGCCGCCGCGACCGCGCTGCGGATCGCCCCCACCGTCCCCGTGCTCGCCGCGGCCCTGCCGCCGCGATGAACACCGCCGGGGAGCTGCGGCCCCCGGCCTCACGACTCCCGGCCCGGCACACCCGGGTCGGGCGCGGCGCAGGCCGCCGCCCCGCAAACGGGCGACGGCCCCCTGTTGGAGCAGGGAGCCGCCCAGTGAAGAAACCGACAGTCACTCCCCAAGGAGGCACCATCAGCATGTCCAACGAGCCTAAGGGCACCGACCGGCTGGCGTCGACCCGGCACCACCTGCGCAAGGGCACGCCGCGCCGCATCTGGTCCAGGACCCGGGACCGGGTGCGGCAGATGCTGGACGGCGGCCGCCGCCGTCGCCTGCGCGCCCTCGCGCGTACGGCGGGCTACGGCATCCTCCGCGGCTCCGCCGGCGCCGTGGGCGCGAGCGGGACCGGGTGGATCATCTGGTGGATCCAGCAGCGCTGACCCGGCGCACCCGCTGATCCCACATCCGCCGACCTGGTGGTCCCGGTCCTGAGGCCGGGGCCACCAGCGGCTCCCCCTGTACGACGGTCACTGCACGCGCGCCGTCGTACGGGGCCAACTACAAGGGGCGAGAGCCGAGTTCGGTCACCGGTGCGCAACACGAGACGGCTCAGTTCGGCACGCCGCAGCACCCCGCGCGGGCGAGGCACTCGTGCGCGTAGGCTCCGGCGGCATGGCCGTCGACAGCATGGTTCAGCTCGTCTCCTCTCTCGCCGCACAGCGGCCGCACGAGATCCTGGGCACGCCAGAGAGCGAGTGGGTCGACTTCAAGAGCGTCCCGCCCGCAGGGCCGTACGACCTGAGCACCGACAAGGGCAAGTTCGAGCTCGCCAAGGACGTCGCCGCGTTCGCGAACGCCAGCGGCGGTCTGATCGTGTGCGGCTTCAAGGCCAAGAAGAAGCAGACCGAGCTCCACGAGGTCGCGGAGAAGGCCACGCCCTTCGACAAGAAGGTGGTCGACAGCACGAAGTACAAGGACGTCATCACGGAGTACGTACGCCCGCTGCTCAAGGTGGAGTTCTTTTGGTTCGACCACCCGGCCGAGGACTCGGACGTGTCCGGGCACTATTTCGTGATCGAGGTACCGGCGCTCCCAGAGGCCGACCGGTGGGCGATGGTCAACCGGGGCATCACCGACAACGGCCAGTTCATCAAGAACAGCTGGACCATCCCGATCCGCAACGGCGACACCACCGCCTACCTCTCGCCGGATGAGGTCTACCGGCTCCTGAACGACGGCCTGCACACGCGGCGTGGGCCCGCCGTCGCGCCCACGCCGGCTGCGGACCGGGCAAGGGTCCGGGAGACCTTGCGTACCGCCGCGGGCATGGAGGAGACGCCGGTGCTCTTCTTCCAGAGCGTCCCCGACCATCCGCGCGGACTCGTCTCCGGCATGTACGCCGACGGCGGCCTCCGAGACATCCTGGGCAACCAGGACACGCTCCGTGAGGCCTACGCCTTCAACTGGGCTTCGGAACACAACCGGCCGGAACCTCGTGCTGGCGGTCTCCTGCTGGCCGACGGTTCCCGCCGTGGGCTGCAGATCGAGTCGGACGGGGCGGTCACCGGGGCCGCAGCCGCGAACGAGAACATGCTGGGCTGGGCGATGGAGCCCGGAGTCCCCCAGCCCAGCAGGATCAGCGTGTTCGTGCTGACCGAGATCACGCTGGAGTACTTCCGGCTGGTCGACCGGCACGTCCTTCCCCTGGTCGACAGCACCTGGACGCACCGGATCGTCGCCTCGGACTTCACCCGCCCACCGGCCCGTACGCTGGCCCCCGGCAACGACCCGTCCTTCCCCCTCCGAGGCGCTCCGCAGCCTGCCACAAGCGACACCTGGAACCACAGCTGGCAGGCCGTGGGCAACCCGGAACGCGACGCGTACGAGGCGCTGAGCCGCATCTACTCGCTCTTCGGCCTCGATGTCAGCACCAACCCCTTCGTCGACGCGGACCGTGTGGTCACGGCAAAACTACCGACGAAGGAATAGCGGTCCTCCGTCCCCGCCGCGCCTCATCTGGGGCGCGGAGTGGTGGCCGGCGTGAAAATGACATGGCCCTTCATCACTCATGCCAGCAACGAGTGAGCATCACCCTCCAGCGTCAACAACCAGGTCAACGCACCTGTGCCATTGACACTCAGACGACGAGGACCAACTGACACTCCCCCGCAGACCATCACGCCGCGCTCGGCATGTACGGCCTGACGGTCGAGGACTGGGCGCAGATGCTGGGGGCGGCCGAGCGTGGCGAGGGACCGCCCGTGGACTGGGGCCTGTTGGAGCGGCACGCGGGTGTGGTGGGTCCGGTGAAGCGGGCCAGTGACGAGGAGCTCGTGCGGGCGCGGACCGTACGGACGGAGGGTACAAGGCGGACGGTGAGAGGTGAGGGGTGTACGGCATGGATGGCGCGATGTGCGTGATCTTGTAATTCTACGCGCGTTATGCATACAACTTGTCCATTTTGTCGATGACCTGGCACTCTGTCAGAGCACGTCAGTGGTCCTGACGACCTACCAGCCCCGTGCCGCCGTCCGGCGGAGAGGGCGTTGAGCTGCACGCTGCGGAGGCCCCCCTGCTTTCGAGGGGAGTTGTCCGGTGGCGTGCGCCGTCTCCGGTGGTGGACTCGAAGGGGCAGACGGTCCTCGCCGGTACGCGCTCGGTGTGCGTGACGGTGACGGCGGCCCTCGCCGGTGCTCCCTGGACAGGAGTGCCTGCGGTTCGGGGTGCGTGTGGCACCCGGCAGGACCGCCGGATGCGTTTCGTCGCACCCGGGGCCATGAGGGTTCCCGGAAAAGGACCGTTTGTCTCTCATGTCTTCCCGCAAGGCCCCTGAAGGGCCCTTCCCCTATCCGACCACCGCTGAGTGGGCGGAGAACCTCTACGAGGCCATCGCCAACACCTGCGCGGCCGAGGGCTTCGCGCCCGCTCCCCGGCCGGCCGTGATCGAGGGCCTCGCCCCGGCGCTCGGCCGGGGCGAGGCCAAGCGTGTCATCGAACGCCGCCGCGACGGCGGCCGCTTCCTGCGCCCGACGGCCTTCCATGTCGAGCAGCGCGACACCGACGGGGCGCTGCTGCTGCTGAATGTGGCCCTGCACGGGGCGGCGACGCTGCCCTGGGTCAACAACGACCGCACGCGCAGCGACTGGCTCCACCCCTCGCCCGCCAACCAGGCCCGTCTGGAGGAACTCGTCGGCCGGCAGCGGGCGGTGGCCGGTGGGTCCCTCGCGCTGGAGCGTGCGAAGACGGCACAGCGGGGGCTGGCCGCGACCGCGACGCCGGCGGAGAAGGACGCCGCGGTGGACGCGGTGAAGACCGCCGAGAGCGAACTGGCCCATGCCCAGCGGGAGCTGAAGGCGGTGGAGCAGGCCCTGGGCGGCCGGCGTCCGCTGCCGGTGGTGCGGGCCGTCGTCGAGGACGGGGTGCCGCTCGCGGCGCTCTCCGCGCAGGAGGTTTCCGCGGAGGTCGCCGTCGAGGTGCAGCACTACGCCGTGGAGATGCTGCAGCGGCGGGCTCGGCAGCGTTCCTACGACCTGGCGGAGTCCCTGGTGCAGGAGGGCCAGCGGGAGTCCACGGTGGTCGTGCTCCAGCGGACCCCGGTGGTCGACCGCAACGGGACCCGGCGGGACATCTGGCGGGGCAGTCAGGTCACGGGCGCCAACCGTGCCGACGCCCGGCTGAACGTCTTCGGGGTGTCGGCGCAGCAGCTGTTGACCGGGGTGCCGCAGTATCTGCTGCGGCTGCCCGGGGAGGAGGAGAACCGGCGGCTGGTCGTGCAGGGGCTCGGCGAGGTGCTGCGCCGGATCAGCACCAACCTCAACAACGGGTACGCCGATTCCGACCATGGCGCGGAGGGGCGTCCGAAGCGCGCCGCTCGGATCGCGCAGGTGTCCGCCCGTGTCGTGGTCGGCGCCAGGAAGCCGGAGCGGCTGGAGGAGTCGCTGCGCCAGCTGAACGTGCACGAGCACCTGCGCGGCCAGCTCGACTACGACGACATGGACCGTGCTCTGGGACTGTGGTCGACCCTGGTCAAGGCCTACCAGGCCAAGGGCCTGCTCGGTGAGCTGCTCGCCAAGGAGGTCGCCCAGAACCGCATCGGGGCCGGTGCGCTGGACGAGGATGCGATCGCCGACGCCCTGGTCGGGGCCCGGGCGCTCGACGAGCTCACGGTGCTGCTGTCCCCGGGGGACGAGGTGAGCCCTCTGACTCTGCGGGATGTGGCGATCCGCTGTGCCACCGTGATGGTGTTCCCGCCGGTCCCGCCGCGTCCGCAGGACCTGGCACCGCACGCCGCCATGCCCACCGGCCGGTACTGGCCCGTGGTGCGCACCGCCCTGCAGGAGGCTCCGTGGAGCCAGTCGAACGGGCCCAGGGCCGAGCGGCGCGCGGAGATGTGGGCGGCCGTGGTCGCCCAGCAGTTCGTCCACCGCGGCCCCCTGCTCGCCGTCCGGGGTCTGTTCGGCGCCCGCGATGTGCAGTATGGGGTGCGGCCGGACGCGCGCAGTCTCACCTCGATGCTGACGGCCTGCCGGCAGGGGGACGCCGAGGCCTGGGAGACCCTGGTGCGGCGGCACCTGGTGCCGGGACTGATCAACGCGGCCGAGCCGTTCGTCACCGCCGGCCAGGGCTCCGAGAAGAGCGAGGACCGCAAGGGCGTGCGGCGTACGCCGTCCAACGCGGTCCAGGCGCTGGTGGACGCCTACACCAAACCCTCGGAGGAGGTGACCCGTGAGCTGCTGGTCGCGTTCGCCGAGGCGGCGCTGCGCGCTCCCGACACCACGGCCGGGGACAGTCTGGTGCCGGGCACCTTCTGGGCGCCCGACGCCCATGGCGACCCGCGCGAGGGGGTTCTCGCCGACAAGCAGTGGTTCGACACCGTGTTCCCCAAGACCTCGATCCGCAAGATCAAGCGCGCGCAGCCGCCCACGGACGACACTTCCGGCGTCGAGGGCGAGGCGAGCGGCACGACGACCGTCGAGGTCGAGGAGGAGATCCCGGAGGACGCGCTCACCCGCATGACCCGCCTGCGCGCGGAACTGACCTTCCTGGTGGACAGCGGCAAGGACAGCGTCGCCACCGCCGCCGAACAGGTCCGCCTGCTCCTGACGACCGTCGAGGACGCCGTGCGCGCCCGTGAGGAGGCCGGCACCGAGGAGGAGCCCGCCGAGGTGCAGAAGCTGTACGTGAAGGACATCCGCGAGATCAAGAAGCAGTGCGCGCAGATCGTCGAGCTGCTGGATTCGGCCACCGTGGCGGTGACGTCGCTGTGAACGCCGACTGCTGCGCGGAACCGGTCGCCGGACCGCTGGTGGACATACGGGTGCTGCGGCAGGCGTGGACGGCGCTGGGCCCGCTGAGGTGCGGCACCTGGCCCGCCCCGTACAGCCTGGTGCCGCGGCACCGTCAGGAGAGCGTCGCGGTGCTGGACGAGGTGCTGGCCGGGCTGTACCTGGCGGTCGACGCCGACGGGCGGCTGCGGTGGCTGGGCAAGGCGCACCGCGACGGCGGAGTCGGTGCCCGGCTGCGGGATCACTTCCGTCATCCCGAGCGCGCCCGCGTCTACGCGGGGGTGTTCGTCGTGGAGGCCGATCCGTTCAGCCCTGCGAAGGCGGTCGAGGCCGCCGAGGGCCGGGCCGCCGACCTGATCGGGCTGCGCGGCCGCATGGGCCCGCGTACGTGGCCCGTGGTCACTCAGGAGCAGTGGCTCGCCCGGGTCACCTCCCGGCCCGCGTCGCGGATCGTCCGTCCCCGGCCTGCCGGGGACGACACCGGTGACCGGTCGGCGCCACCGGCCTGACAAACCGGGCCCGGTCCGTGAACGGTTGCCTTCCCGGCCGCCGCTTCCAGGCAGCCGGGAAGGCACCCCGCCGGTGGGCGTGGGAGCCGGCCCGTGGCAGGGCCGCACCAAGGTCTGGGGACGCCGGTGCGGAGCGAGGCCGTCGCCGGGTGTGCGGCGGTCCTGAGAAATCGGAAGAGCGCAGGCGGCGGGACGCCGCCTGGCCAGATGAAGGAGGACGGCGCGGTGGCGCTGGATTGGGATCGGATCGGTACGGGAGACAGCGAGGCGCTGCTGCGGCCCCGGGACATCTACGCGGGGCTGGCCAGCCGGCCGTGGCCGTACCTGCGGCATGAGCAGGGCGAGGTGCTGGACAAGTGGTTCGAGCGGCGCGGTGAACGCGATGTGGTGATCAAGCAGAACACCGGCGGGGGCAAGACGGCCGTCGGCCTGCTGATCGCGCAGAGCACCCTGAACGAGGGCATCGGCAAGGCCGTCTACCTGACCCCGGACAACTACCTCGTCAAGCAGGTCCGCGAGGAGGCCGCCAGGCTCAACATCGCCACCACGGACGATCCGTACGAGCAGGCGTTCCTCAACGCGCAGGCCGTGCTGGTGACGAACTACCAGAAGCTGCTCAACGGCAGGTCGGCCTTCGGTGTCGTCGGGGACGGCAAGGAGCCGCTCGATCTGGGCGTCGTCGTCGTCGACGACGCGCACGCCGCGCTGGCGCGGACCGAGGACCAGTTCCGGCTGCGGGTGCCCGCCGGGCACGAGGCGTACGACAAGCTGCTGCAGCTGTTCGCGCAGGACCTGCACCACCAGTCGGCGAACGCCTGGTCGGCTCTGGAGGACAAGGACCCCACCGCGTTGGCGCCGATCCCGTTCTGGGCGTGGGCCGACAAGCGCGACGAGGTGCTGAAGATCCTGCGCCCGCACCGCACGGAGCGGGTCTTCGAGTTCGTCTGGCCGCTGCTCGCGGAGGTGCTGCACCTGTCCACCGCGACGGCAACGTCGGCGGCGGTCGAGATCAGGCCCTCGTGCCCGCCGATTGACCGCATCCCGTCGTTCGTGCGCGCCCGCCGCCGGGTCTACCTGACCGCGACGCTCGCCGACGACAGCGCCCTGGTCACCGACTTCGGTGCCGACCCGGTCCTCGTCACGAAGCCCGTCACCCCGGGCAGCGCCGCCGACCTCGGTGAGCGGATGATCCTGGCCCCGGTGGCGCTCAACCCGAACCTGGATGACGAGGCCGTCCGCGTGCTGGCCCGCCAGTTCGCCGACGGGGACCAGGACGGCGACGGCATCGCCGAGACCGAGCCGGTCAACGTGGTCGTGCTGGTGCCCAGCGACCGGGCCGCCGCGAACTGGCGGCCCTACGCCCACCACATCTGGCGGGTCGGGGACCTCGAAGCGGGCGTGAAGGATCTCCAGGCCGGCCATGTGGGCCTGGTGGTACTGGTCAACAAGTACGACGGCGTCAACCTCCCGGCCGACGCCTGCCGTCTGCTGATTCTCGATCAGATCCCGCGGCCCCTGGACGGGGTGGAGCGGCGCGAGGCTGTCGCGTTGGCCGACAGCACGGTCCGTCTGGCCCGCGAGGTCCAGCGGATCGAGCAGGGCATGGGCCGCGGCGTGCGCGACGGCGAGGACTACTGCGCCGTCCTGCTGCTGGGGGCGAAACTCGCCACGGCGATCCATGACGCCCGCCACCTGGCTCTGTTCTCCCCGGCGACCCAGGCGCAGCTGAAGCTGAGCCGGGACATCGCCGGCCAGATCAAGGGCGAGGGGCTGGACGCGGTGAGGCAGGCGTTGCGGGCCTGCCTGGGGCGGGTGCCGCAGTGGCGCGAGCGCAGCCGCCGGGCGCTGGCGGAGGTGCGCTACGCCGAGCACGGGACGGTGCGGGACGAAGCCGTCGCGCTGCGCGAGGCGTTCGACCTCGCGGCCACCGGACGCGCCCCGGCCGCGGCCGAGCGGGTGCAGAAGGCGGTGAATGACCTCGGCGACGGCGACATGGCGCTGCGCGGCTGGCTGCGGGAGCAGAAGGCCGCCTACCTGCACCTCACCGACCCTGTGGCCGCCCAGCAGGCCCTGGCCGGCGCGCTGAACGACAACCCGTTCGTCCTGCGGCCCGTCAACGGCGGCGCCCCCGTCCAGCTCAAGGCGGCCGCGGTGCAGTCGCGTGCCGCCGCCGAGTTCCTGGCCGCCCGCTACCGCGACGGCGTCGGCCTCAGGCTCGGTGTGCAGGCGCTGTTCGAGGACGTGGTGTGGGGCGAGGAGGAGCGTTCCGACGACGCCGAGCGGGCCTGGCAGCAGCTCGGGCTGCATCTCGGGTTCGCCAGCACACGTCCGGAGAAGCTGTACGGCACCGGCCCGGACAACCTGTGGGCGCTCTCGGCGGCGCGGCAGGCCGTCGTCGAGCTGAAGACGGGCTGCACCACCGACACCATCGCGAAGAAGGACATGGACCAGCTCGGCGGCAGCGTCCGCTGGCTCAACGATCACAACGCCGAAGTGGAGGCCGTGGCGGTCATGCTGCACCCCAGCCGGGTCCGCGACGCCAAGGCGACCGCGGTGCCGGGCATGCGTGTCATCACCCCGGCCCTGTTCGAGAAGCTGAAGGAGGCCGTGACGGCCTACGCGGCGGCGCTCGCGAGCAGCCCGGACCGCTGGGCGGACGAACAGGCCGTCCGCGAACAGCTCACGCACCACAAGCTCACCGGCGACCGGTTCTTCGCCGCCTACTCCGAATCTCTGCGCGCCTGATCAACACCCGGACGTCAGAGGGGTCCTGGGCCGGTACGGGCCGCCGTGTATGACGGCGGGACCGTACCGGCCGACAGGCAGGTACGGCGGACGTATCCGGCGGGCCCGATGAGGGACAGCTGTGACCGGTCGGCAGCCCCGGCACCGTTCGCCCGGCCCGCCGCGGCCGGAGGGCGGTGGCGGGCCGGGGAACTCGGCGGCTGGGCGGGGCGGAATGTCAGAGGAGGTTCGTAGGGTGGGCGTGTGGTGAGAGTTCCGTGGGAGAAGCTGGCCGAGAACCCCAGCCTGTCGGAGTCCCTGGTGACGCTGCTGGTGATGCGCCTGCGGGAGCGGGCACAGGCGGTCGACGGGACGGGCGGGGACGGCGGCCGGGACCTGTTCGAGTACACCGACGACGGCGAACTGATCGTGTACGAGGCGAAGTCGTTCACCGGCCGGATGACCGCAGTGCGCCGCAGGCAGGTGGAGCGGTCGCTGGTGTCGGCGGCTCGTCACCAGCCGGACCACTGGGATCTCCTCGTACCGATCGATGCGACCCCCGCCGAGCAGCAGTGGTTCGACCGCCTGCGCGTCAAGTTCCCCTTCGTACGGCGGTGGCGGGGGCGCAGCTGGCTGGACGAGAAGGTGGCGGCCCATCCCGATCTGGTGCGCTACGCGCTGCAGGAGGCCGAGAGCTACGTCCTGGAGTGCATCGCCGATGCGCGTGCCGAACGCGACACGTTGGCCGGCGGGATCTCCGACTACGTCGAACGGGCCCGCGCACTGCATGCGCGGGTCCAGGAGATCTCCCCCCACTACGCGGTGCATACCTCCCTGGACGCCGACGGTCGGACGGTCGTGCACCTGACGCCGCGGGGGCCCGACCCGGACGGGCAGGGCACCATCCGGTTCACCGGCCGGGTCCGCTTCGCCGACGGAGACCCGCAGGAGGCCCGCCGAAGGCTGCGGTTCGAGGAGACCATGCGCTTCGGCGGCGAGGTGGAGCTGAGCGCGGACAACCTCGCCGAAGCCGCCCTGTCGGGCCCCGCCGGGCTGGGGCTGGAGCGGATCGCGGTGGGCGGTGTGCGCATCACCTCGCCCCAGCAGGAGGTGACGCCTCCACTGCAAGCGCAGGTCATCGTCCAGCAGCCCTCGGGCGTTCCGCTCGCCTCCCTGCCCGTGTCCTTCACGCACCGGGTGAGCGGTAGGGACGGCGGGACCCTCCACGGCAGTGACATGACGGGGTTGATGCGGGTACGGCTGCGCTACACCCACCGCGAGCTCTCCGCACAGCTGAAGTTCTCCTTCCAGCCGCCCGAGGCGGCGATGCCGCAGACGATGGTGCCCGTGCTCCGGCTGCTCAGCCAGGCCACGCCCGGTCGCTTCATGGAACTCGCCTTCGCCGGGCAGCCGGCCGGCCAGGTGCGGGCACCGATCAGCACGACCATGACACCTCAGGGCTGGCAGCCGGGAGAAGCCCAGCTGTGGGCCGATGCCTTCGACGACCTGACGCGGCTGCAGAGCAGGACCGGGCGTTTCTTCCCCGTTCCCGATGACTTCACCAAGCACGATGCGCGTGAGGTCAAGGACATCCTCTCCCTGCTCGACGGGGAAGAGATCGTGCTGCGGGGCGACACGGTGTCCATGGGCGTCGACAGCAACGAGGCCCTCATCCAACTCGGGGACATCCGCGCGGGGATGTTCCGCGTCACCGCCGGCTACGAGGGGATGCTCTTCACCCTCGGCGAGCATCAGATCGACCTCGGTCCCTGCACCGAGATCTACACCATGGACAAGATCCTGAACATGAAGGAGGCCCGGCGCGACCTCGCCGCGCGCGGGCACGCAACCGTGGTGATGCGCATCGCCGAGCGCTTCCCGGCCGTGCGCTACCTCGGGCCCGAACGGCCGGCGTGATGGCGGAGGATGTCCACCCCCACAGCGCGTCGCACCATCCGCAGCTGGAAGTACTGGGTCGGCCTGCCCATGCGGGCCATGGACGGTGTGACGGAGAAGGTCGAACCGCGCGAGTACCGGGTGTGGCTGAACCCGGAACAAGTTCATCCGGTCACGGGGGTGTCCTACGACCAGGTCCCGACGTACGGTCCGCCCCGAGATGAGTGTCAGGCCGCCTCGGCGTCAACTGGTGGGCGTGGGAGGTCGAGTCCTCGTGTGTGCGGGGTGGCCGGTGCTGGACGCTGGGGCCCGCGACCGCGCGTTCCGTGACTTCGGCGGGGCGGTCGAGGTGGCCCGTGCGTTCTACCTCGGCGCCCGTGCCGGCAGCCCGGACCCCTCCGTGGCCACCGGCTCGTGCGCGGACTGCCCGGCCCCGGCCAGGGCGCGGATCTGACGGACCAGCCGCGGCACGACGGCGGCGCCCACGATCACCAGGGCGCCGCCCGCGAGGGTGGTCCGGACGCCGACCATGCGGGAGAGCGGGCCCGCCGCGAGGTAGCCGAACGGCACGGGAACGAGCTGCCCGAGCGTCGCGTACGACAGTGCCCGGCTCAGCCGGTCGGCCGGGATGCGCTCCTGCACCAGGCCGGACCATACGGTCATGCTGATGGTGGTGGTCGGCGTGAAAATGACATGGCCCTTCATCACTCATGCCAGCAACGAGTGAGCATCACCCTCCAGCGTCAACAACCAGGTCAACGCACCTGCGCCGTTGACGCTCAGACGACGAGGACCAACTGACACTCCCCCGCAGACCATCACGGTCGTGTCAGGCTCCGATGCCGATGTAGGAGACGTAGGTGTAGGCGCCCCAGTCGGAGTCGAGTTCTGCGATGACGTCGTCCCAGAGGTCTTCCAGGGTGTTCAGGTCGCTGGCGACGAGGGCGTCGACGGCGTCGTCCCAGATGTAGCGGACCTGCCGGTGCTGGATCCTCAGGTTGTCTCGGCGGCGTGGCTCGTCGACGGTGGTCTGGTTGACGGGGTGGATCTCGATGCGGGTACCGCGGCCGCTGCGGTTGAGGTGTTGCTTGAGGGCGCCGGGGTTGGTGAGCACGTTGTGGGCTCTTAGGTTCCAGTAGGCGGTGTCGATCGCTTCGAGGTTGGCCGGGCGTGGGCGCTGGGTGCCGCGGGTCCAGGCGCGGATCGTGGCGGGGGCGGCGTGGATGCCGGCGTCGGCCAGGGCTTGGGGGCCGCCTTTGGTGGTGGTGAGGTAGCGCATGCGGGCTTTCAGGCCGCGGCGGGTGTCGACTGGGGATTTGATTCCGCCGTCGATGATCATGCGTTCGAGGGCGTCTTCGAGTGCCCGGGCGAGGGCGACTTTGCCGTGGACGTTTCCCGGGTCGCGGTCTGCACCGTAGTTGCCGAAATTCTTCCATCCGTCGGTCGACATCTATCGGGCGCTCTTCCTCGGCAGGGGGTACTGGTCTTTTTGTTTCATCTGGGTGGTGAGGCGGCCTTCGGTGAATACCGTGCGCCAGTCGCCGGCAACGTGCAGTTCGTCGGTGCCGCGGACGCGGACAACGGTCAGGCCGTTGCCGTGGGCCCGGTGGGATTTATACCAGAGGTTAGCGAATGCCTGGGAGCGGATGATGTGCATCCAGTCGGGTCGGCGGATGTCGCGGTTGACGCTTGATTCTCCGATGGTGGAGGTGAATTTCGAGTACATGGATTTGATGTATTCGACGGTCACCATGTCATCGGCCTTGATCGCGTTTGTGCGGGCCTCGGTCAGGACTCGGCGGAATTTTTCCAGGAGGCCTTCGCTGGTGCCGGAGGTCCAGCATTCGGTGATGTGTGGGGCCTCGCACAGGCCGAGGCGGGCGCAGCGGATGAGGAGGCGGATGGTGGCGTCGTCGAGGAGGACGGGGCCGTCTTCGCGGCGGTTGCCGATGGGGTCGGGCAGGTCGGTGTGGTGCCAGGTGGGGCGGGTGGGGAGGTGGTAGACGCCGGAGCGTTTGGGGTCGAAGCCACCGTGGGGGTCGTGGATGAGGGCGCCGATGGGCAGGTGGGTCTTGAAGGCGGACAGGAAGCTGGCGTTGGTGTCGAGGGCGTTGACGGTGATCGGGGGGTGAGTGCCGTTTTGCAGGGCGTCCGTGAGGTGGGTGTTGGTCCAGTTGTGGCGGCCTTCCCAGATTTCGTCGGCGCCGTCCTTGGTTTTCTTTCGGAGGAATTCGAGGGTTTCCGGATAGACGGTGTGCTCGTAATTTCCGCCGACGCGGGTTGCTTCGAACAGGGCCATTGCGTTCGGTACGGCCTTTTTCACCAGGGCTTCGGTTGCGGCGGTGATGTCACCGTCATGGTCGTGGAGGGCTTCGTCGACAGCGCGGGTGATCATGCCGGTGAAGTAGCTGTAGTCCCGGTTTGCGTAGCCGCCCTCGGACGGAGGTGGGGCGGTGGCGGGGCGGGGCGATGGCCTGCGGGCGGCGGCGGTGTGGGCTGTCGGGGCGGGCTGGGTGGGCGTGGGGTCCGGGGGTGGGCTGGTGGGGGCGGGGAGTGGCACCTGCGGGGGCTGTGCGGGGGTGTGCAGGCTCGCGGCCGGTGGCGGCGCTGGGGTGGTGGGGCTGGCGTAGGGGGTGGCCGGGTCGGTGATGCGGGCGTGGGCAAGGTCGGCGTGGAGAGTGAGGGTGGCCTGCGGGCCGAGGTCGCGTTCGGTGATGGTGGCGTGGATCTGGTCGGCGTCGCGGGTCAGGATGATGGTGATGTCGAGGCTGAGCGCGGCGATCAGCTGGGGGTCGTCGGTGTCGACGGCGGCGAGGACGGGGAGCTCGTGGGTGCGGGCCAGATGAGCGAGGGCCTGGGCGGCGTCAGTGATCTGGACCGGGCCGGACAGCGGCACTCGGGGGTCTTCGGTGGTCTGCAGACGATCGACCACGACGAGGGCCAGGCCGGGCAGGTCCGGGACGCTTTCGGCGATCGCGTCGGTGGTCAGGTCGGTGCCGTCGTCGATGTACAGCGGGGCTGAGGCGAGGTGGTGGTGGAGGGCTGCGGTGTCGTCCTGCTCGGTGGGGGTAAGGCGGCCGGCTCGCAGGCGGCGGTAGTCGACAGGCAGGTGCGCGGCGACGATGCGTGCGGCGATGTCGGCTCGGGTGAGTCCGGATGCGGCATACAGGACGGGTTGGTGCTGGTCGAGGGCGCTGGTGCGTGCGGCGGCGGTGGCGATCAGGCTGGATCCGGCGCCTGGGGCGGCGGCGACGAGATAGAAGCGGCCGGGCTGGAGGCCGCCGAGGGCGTCGTCCAGGGTACGGATGCCCGTCGGGAGGCCCATCAAGGATGTGGGGGTGGGGGTTTCACCGGCGGGGACGGTGGCGGGAAGGACGGTGTCCAGGGCCTGGGCGAGTGCGGCCAGCCGTCGCGGGGTGCGCGGCGCAGTGATGACTGGTGGGCCGCTGGCCGGGATGGCTGTCTCGTGGCCGGTACTGGGCGTCGCCGGAACAGGGGCCAGCGGGCCCGGCTGGGGCGGGCCCAGCTCGGGCGGGGCCGAGGAGGCTGCGGGGAGGGCGGCCGTCGGTGTGACCGGGTGCCGGAGGGCCGGAGGGCCGGGTGTGGGGGTGGCAGGGGTTGGAGCGTTAGCGGCTGGCGAGCCAGTGGGTGTGGCTGGGGGGATGCCGGGTGAGGCGGGCGGCGTGTGGGCGGGTGCAGGCGTGTCTTGGGCTGCCGGGGCCGGTTCCGGCAGGGGTTCTGAGGGCGTGGTGGGTGTAGTGGCCGCTTCGGCAGGGGTAGTTGTCGGCGCGGGTACGAGGTCTTTGACGGCTTCTGCTTCGGCTGCTGTTGCGGTCGGAAGGGGGTTCTGGACTGCTTGCTGGCCCTCAGGGGGTGGTGTGGTGGAGTCCGGGGCTGCTGTTGCAGCCGGAGCTGCTGTGTCGGGTGCGGGCTCGGCTTGAGGTGCGGGCGGGGTGGGGGTGCCGTCCGCGGCTGCGGGGAGCAGGACGGCGACGGGGGTCTTGTGGCGGCACAGCACCTGGGGATGGCCCTCGGCGCCGTACTGGATCAGATCCCCGAGCTTTTTGCGGGCGTCCGCAACACTGTGGGTGGTGGCTTGGGTGAGGTCCCAGCCCAGTTCGGTCGCGTGGGCGGGGGTGGTGAGCAGTGCATGGTGCGGGCCGCGCGTCAGGGGTGTGGGTTCCCCCTGGATGGCTGCGTCGATCATCTGCCGGAGCTTGCTGCGGGCCTCGTGCAGCGTCGTCGGGACGTGGGGTGTTTCCGCGTCAGGGGCGGCCGCTGTTCCCGGCTCGTCCAACGAGCCCTCAACTGACTCGGGTTGACTGTCCTCGCCGTGTCGGCGGCCGGCGTCCTCGGAGGCTGTCCTGGCCGCTGCGGACGGGATGGGAGGTGTCGGGAAGCTCAGAGGCCGATTACCCGCCCAGCGCGGAGCCTGGTCGGACGGCTCGGTCAGGGCTTCGGCGGGGTTGTCCGGCACGGCAGCGCCGGAAGACGCCTCACCGGCGGTGTGGGATGAACGCGAGGAGGGCACCCTGGGACTCCAAAGCAGAAGCGGCAAGCGGGTTGCGAGGGGAAGGTCGGGCAGTCGGCTCGGCAGCGGCCGCCAGCAGGATGCGGAACGACCATGCCGCCAAAAATGTAACGCTGCCACCCATCCTAGCTGACGGTACATAACATTGGCGCGAATTATGTAACGCCAGGGTTGGCGTCGCGGGTGATCCCGCCCGGTCCTGCCCGGGAGGATGGTTGGCAATGGGCGGAAGGCGGCAGACAGGTGGTCCGGGAGCCGTCAGGCTCCATGGGCAACCTGCCCCGTGGGGGTGGCGCGCTCTACCAAGACCTTCAACTGGGCTCGGAAGGCGGCCTGCTCAGCGGCCCGCGCTTGCTTCTGGGCCTCGTCCTCCGGCTCGTCGTCACCCTCGGGTTCGTCGTAGTCCTCGTACAGCCAGTCGTCCACAGCCTGCCGATACGCCCTCTCGCACATCCGTTCCTCGTAGTCCTCGTACGTCTCGTCCGGATGGACCTGCCCGGTGCGGCGCTTGATCTCCCCGTCGCGCTCGCGGCGTTCCAGGTACTCCTGCACGACCGGGTCGCCATCCGCGCATGTATACCCCCCTCTCATGGGCAGTTCTGGCGGCTGCAGGTGGTGCTCAATACGGTCGAGGACCGCCTGCCACTCGCCGGCGGGCACGTCGAAGGCTTTCAGGAGCGCGGCCAACTGCTCACGGCTGGGCAGGATGTCCCCGCCCAGGACAGGTGGGCCGTCGAACGCGGCACCCGGTGCCCGTCGGCGCCGGTCGCCCGCTCGATGGCGCTGTACGAGGGCTGGCCGGCCCGCAGGCTCAGCCGGGTCAATGCCTGTCCCAGGGAGGGCCGGGATACGGACCTGCCGGCCCGCAGGCCGCGGCCTGCCAGGTGCGGGCGCGCCTTCTCGATCGCGGCCGCCTTCCACAACTTCCGGGCTGGCCCCACAGCAACAGTCGCCGGCTGAGCCTGCTCCCACGCAACTCATCAGTGTCAGAGCTGGGACTTATCATCCGACGCATGAACGACGAAGTAGCCAAACACGTCTTCATCTCCTACGTCCGTGAGGACTCGGATCAGGTGGACGGCCTCTGCGCTGTCCTGGAGGCGGCCCAGATCCCGTACTGGCGCGACCGCAAGGACCTCGGGCCGGGCGATGCCTGGAGAGCCAAGATCCGGGCGGCGGTCAGAGACAGATCACTCGTCTTCCTGGCCTGCTTCTCGGACAGCTCCCGGGCCAAGGACAAGTCCTACATGAACGAGGAACTCGCCCTCGCCGTCGAGGAGTTCCGCCAGATGCCACCCGGACGCGTCTGGCTGATCCCTGTGAGACTCGACGCGGGCGACGTCCCCGACTGGGACCTGGGGGCAGGACGTGTGCTGAGCGACCTCAACTACTCGGACCTGTTCGGCAAGGACCACATGGCCCACGCGGCCAGGCTCGTCACCACGATCAGTCGCCTGCTCGGTGAGAAAAGGCCCGACCCGGCTACCGCCCTCGCCGCCGTCGAGCAGGCAGCCTCCGCGGACCGGGCGGACCTTCTCAAGCGACTCACCAAGGAGATGCTCCTCGAACCCTCACGGCGCATTGAGTTGGACGACCTGGTCTCGCAGGAAGTCCAGCGTGTGCTCGCAGTCCTCAAAGACACGGGCCGGCTGACCGGACCGCTGGACGGCACGAACGAGGAGCAGATCGTTCGTATCGCCGAGGAGGCACAAGACCTTTGGACCCTCTCCGAGCCGTTCTGTGCGTCGCTTCAGGTGGCGTCTCGTTGGGGAACGCCCGAATCGTTGACGCCGTGGACGAGTGGCATTCGCTCCTTCGTCGCGGCGGCGACCAAACCGGAGAGCGGGAAGGCGGCGCTCATCGAACTCCGCCACCTCCCGGGCATGGTTGGCATCATGACCGCCGCGCTCGCGTGCGCATCGAGCGGCAACTGGGCCAGCCTCAAGTCACTCGTCGTCGACCCGTCGGTCAGGGACAAGTACGAGCAGAAGCCGACACCCATCATCGAAGCAACCGATCCGCACAAGCCGTTCGGCGGCTCCGCGAGCTTGGTTGCCAATGCCCTCGCCCGCGCCACCACGACGGGAAGGGACTTGGACGAGGCGTTGAAGGACTTCACGGAACGCAGGGACGGCATGTACCACACGCCGGTTGCCGAGTGGCTGCATCACGTCCTTCGCCCGATCTTCTCGGACCAGTGGCCAGACGATGACGCGTACAGCGCGGAGTTCGACCGGGCCGAAGCGGTGCTCGGGTTGCTCGCCCAAGACGTGGTGAACGTGCGTGCGGCCGCAAACCCGCAGAAGCCGTCGTGGAGCCGCTCCCACTGGTACGGGCGGTCGACCTGGCGGTCCGAGAGCCACGGCAACGCAGTTGCCGACCTCGTGCACGAGGACGAGACTCAAGGTGCCCAATGGGGCCCTCTCACCAGTGGGTTGTTCGGCGGCGACAAGGACCGCGCCCGGGCTGCACTAGAGGCCTACCAGACGACCTTCAACAAAATCGCGAGCCAGCAGTTCTAGCGGGCGCTGGCGATGCCCGCCTCCTCGAGTCAGGTTCGCTCGGCGCCAAGACCAGCCTCCGCTACACAACTGCCATCACCGTCACGGCGGGCGCGCTCAACGTCGGCGAGGCGCGCGCGCATCCCGATGGTGGAAGTGAGGCAGGGGTTCATCGGTGAGCCCCCGCCAACTCACGTCGGGAACTTCGAGTCTTGTTGCCTCCGATCCGCTACGCCAGTTGATCAGAGCGCCTACCACGAGTTCGATGTAGTCGAGCATTTCCCCGATCATCCCATCGGTATCGACGGCAGCTACTTCTCCCGGGTCCGAGGACGCCTGCTTTCGCATGACCCCCAGCGCTTCGAACACCAAGTTGTAGGTGTCAGCTACAGCCAGGCGTAGTGGTGGTTCCGATAACGCGGAAAACCGGACAATGCACATGTCGCCGAACTTGTCCGCTGCCTGCCACAGCGTGGACCAGTCACCGCGAGGCGGCTGCCATGGCTGTGGCCTGAAGGCTGCATGGAGTTGGAGCAGCCCCTCCGCGATGTCCTCTGCAGCTCCGAACGCTAGCTGTTCGCGCGCGGACTTCCTCTCATGCCATCTCGTAGCGTAAAACGTGCCGACGGCGAGGACACCAGACAACAGTGCCCCCAGCAGCGCGGAGCCGCTGCCATCCCAAAAGCCCCCCGCAAGATTCACAGCCCGCCCCCAAGCAACGCGACTACGGCAAACCCCGCTCTGCCAAGCGTTCACAGAGGCCGTGACAGATGCGCCGGATCTTCGCCAATGTCGCATGTGGTCCCGAATTGAGTCGCCCTCCGGAACCATCACAGCACTGCCGATCCTTACCAACCACCCACAAAGCGGGGCCCGTTAGGTCGCCATGGTGGAACTACTACACGTCGCCCAGCCAGCTTGAGCATCCTGAGCCGGTTGGCATGGTCTTCCGCGACACCGGGGTTCCATGGGTTGGCAGAGGCCAGCGGCGACGGCGGTGAGCACCTCGCTGGCCAGGGGATTTCCGGCGTCGGCCCCGGGCTCACAGCGCCCACGGATCAGTGCTGAGGGCGAACGCGGTGGCGTCTGTCTCCGGGGGAAGCAGGTCAGGCGCGTCCTCGATCAGGGGTCGTGTCGCCCTCCGAGGCTGGCCAGCCGAACGGGTCCGTATGCTCGATGTCGTCCGTCCAGTAGCCGTACCGGTCGCCGAGTACCGACAGTAGTGCCTGAGGGTCGAGCCGGCCGGGGCGGATGGCGAGGCCGCGCGCAGTGCTCACCGCAGCCACGGACAGATGCGAGCGCAGGGCATGTTCGGTGAATGCCTCGGCAGGAACAGACGGGTCGTCGGGAAGCTCGGGTGCCTGCATGGCGGCGAGGATGCGAGCTCGGTGTTCCGAGGAATCGCCCAGGGAGGGGCGCAGGTCCTGCTGCTGGGCGCGATGGTTTCCGGCGGCGTTGGCGATGGCGGTCAGCAGGTGCCAGTCGCGCCACCCTTCCTGCCTCAACTGCGTGGCTGTACGCCGGAAGCCGGGGTCCGCGGCCAGGCGGGGAAGGGTGTATCTGGGCCTTGCACCGACAGGGGCGGGCCCTGCTCTGATGGCTGCTGACTCCAACCGATGCGTGAACAGGGACTGCATGGGTCTCGCGTTGCAGCGCGGGACCGCTGAGAGCCGGTACCGCCCTGCGGTACCGGCTCTTGCTGTGTGACGTGCGCGTTTGCCCGGCTGGGTCGGCAGCCTGCTCGCCCTGCGCGGTGCCGGTGACATCGTCGGCGAGATGCCGACGGCGAGCCTGGGCCGCTGGGAGCGGACTCAGTCGACGGCGAGTGCGTCCAGCAGCTGCCGCAGCGCCTGCACGGCATTCCGTGTACCGGAGGCGTCCACCGCCTCGAGCACCGTCGCCGCCGGGTCGAGGACAGCGGCCAGGCGCCCGGCCCGGATCGAGGCCGGCACATCGCGCAAGGTGGCCCGGACGACGGAGCCGTTCCATCGCATCCTGGCCAGATCCCCGGCGAGCGTGAATTCCCCGTCCGCCGGGAACCAGCTCCCGCTCTCGTACTCCGCCAGGAGTACGAGAGCGTCCCGCTCAACGGCATCGGTCAGCGCGGCAGTGGCCATACGCTTTCAACGAGCCACAGCGTCCCGCGTGGCGGTGCAGGCGCGCTCAAACAGTTGTGATTGTCGACCATTCGTGGGGCCAGGAACGTGCATCCGGGGCGGCGCCCCCAGGCGGTGGGCGGTTTCGACCTCTGCCTGGGGGTGATCACCACGGGCGAAGCGCATGGTGATGCCGACCGTAGTGAACGTCGCCTGGAGTCAAAGACGAGCGTGTCAGACCTGCGGGTTGCCATTGGCGCTCTGCGCGGCGACCGGCTGCAGCGCGTCCCAGTGTTCGACGATCTTGCCGTTCACGTCGAAGCGGAAGGTGTCGACTTCGACGGTGCCGCGGTCGGCGGCATTGAACTTGGACAGGCTTTCCACGACGACGAGGTTGTCCTGGGTGATAGTCCGCTTGAAGTCCAGGGAGATGTCCGGGTACTGCTTGATGTAGCTGGTGATTCCGGCGACGAACGCGTCGCGGCCGTTGCCGATGTTCGGGTTGTGCTGGATGTAGGTGCGGGCACTGATGTACTTCTCTGCGGCCTTCTTCGCGTCGTGTTCGTTGAACGCGATGTTCAGGACCCCGATCGCGGCCCTCTCGTTCCTCCACTCCCGGTTGGAGGCCTGGGAAGCGACTGCCGTACCGCTGTGGTTCGGAGTGGCAAGCGCGGTCGGGGCGAACAGGGCGCCGGCGGCGAGGGAGGCCGCGACGGCCGGCAGGGCGATACGAAGCTTGCGGTTCATGGGAGTGATCTTTTCCTTTTCGGACAGAGGATGACGAGCCGGTCACGGAACCGGGCCCACATTCCGTGGGTGCTGGGCTGTGACCTGCTTCGATCCTCCTGTCGACTGCCCCCGGGTGCGAGGTCTCCAGCGGAAAGCTTGTGGTCAGAATGCGACACGCGCGGAGGTGTCCGATGCACGGCGGCCGCTCCGCACTCCGGGGGGGGGACCGGTCTACGTGTGGTGGGTGTCCGGCAGCGGTCCGCAAGGCCGCCCACCACCTTTGAACAGGCGAGTCCCGCCCGGGGCATGCTCAGTCAGAGAGCACCGGCATCTCGACCGCCATGCTCCTTGGCGCCCCGCAACACGAGTACTGGCCAAGCGGAGCAGTTCCATGGTTGGCGTCTCGTGACGGTTCTTGCCGGCAACCGTCTCGGGTACCAAGCCGAGCAACTCTGAGGCAGCCCAAGCACCGGATGGGGAGATTCAGATTCAGATATCGCCGTCATGGTCGCTGCCCAGGGCTCGGGACCGGGGTTCATCGCTGAAGGATGCTGCACACCGTCCGGGATGCCGGCAGGCCGGGCCGCCCAGAGGGACGGGCGTTCCGAGAACCGTGACCCACTCGGTGGGCGTGGCAGTGAGCGGAGCCAGGTAACCATCCGGCCTCGCTTCTTCGGAAAGGTCATCGCAGCTTCCGCTGGTGTAGATCAACGCCACGGTCACGAGTTCAGGAAAGACGAGGTCGACCTGGCGCGCGGTTTTCGCATCTCTCGCCTATAGGCCAGCGAGGCCGTTCTCATTCTTCGCCGGCCAGACCCGGCCGCTGCCGCCCCATCCGTGGGGAACGCACGCTTGTCGGGGACCGCGTTGCACCACCTGCAGACAGACCGCGCACCGCCTGCTCGATTCCCGCCAGTTTCACCTCCAACTGCTTCGTTGGCCGGGTCTCCAGCAAGACCCACGCCATCGCGTCGAGGTCGACGGTGTACTCCATCGTCTCTACCGCCCCAGCAGGGCCGTCCGTATTCACCGTGAACGTGTACACGCGAGGCAAGGCGGTGTTCTGAAATCTCTCCTGGTTATCCAGAAGGAAGGTCAGGCGCCGCCCTGGCGGCAGCATGGGCATGGTTCGGGCCAGCACCTCCTGAATGACCCGCGTCAGGTCGGGCTGTCCTTCCGGAGGGGTCCAGCCCGACTCCAGCGGAGGGTCGCAGGAGATGTGGACGTTGCGGGCAACGGTCGAGCCGACGTTCTCGATGACGAGCACGATTCCGCCGCTGCTGAGCTCAGGTTGAATGTCGACGATCACGTACGGCTCGTTTTGCTCCCGGTGGATACGTTCCGCCAAGGCGAGCTGTTGAGCGGCTGATCTGCGGGCGATGTGCGCCTGCCAGGCGCTGATGACGGCCGCAACAACAGCGACAACAACTGCCCAGTCGCTGGCATCGATGGCCTTGAGGTGGTCCATGAGCTGACGCTATCCGCCGAGACTGACAGCGCATCGTACGCAGCCGTCACCGGTGCTGTCCGGCCAGTCGCGCCACCCTGCACGTCGGCACCAGGCACGTCCTGGCCTCACCCCCTGCCCGGCCGGCGGCTCGTCCGTCCGACGTCGCGCGCGAGCAACACCAAGCGCTGTACCAGGTCGCACAGGGAGGATGTCGGTGTCCGTGCTGCGGCGGGACCGGGGGGCCGGGGGGCCGGCGTGGCAGACGACGGTGTCGTCGCGATCGTGACGACCCAGAAGGATGCCCCCCGGTTTCGGTGTCGTGGTCGTTGATGGCCAGCTCCATCGACCTGGGCACAGGACAGTCGCATGATCAGCCTGGTAGGTCCTGGTCGTCGGCACGGTCGTCCGGTGCCGGTTCGCCGGGTGGCGGGGGCTGGGACTGTCGCTCCCGCGTGGTCCATGCGCCGTAGAGCGCTGCAAGAGCGGCGGCGATGCCGACTATGGAGCCTGCCGAAACGCCGCGGAGTGTGAGCACAACACCGGCGGTCAGGATCGAGAGGAAGACGATCATGTCGAGGACGCGGTTGGAGTGCAGGCGCTGATGGTTCCTACCCATGGTGTCCTTCCGTTCCGAGTGGTTCAGCGGCCCGTCGGCTGTTCAGCGACGCTGCCAGCCGGGCCTGCACCCTTCGTAACCGCGGCGCGTCGGCTGTGGAAGAGATTCTTTGTTGCGTGGACGAAAGCGCTGGTCAGAATTTTTGCGTGGACCTGCGGGTAGCCTCATGTCATGTCAGGGCAGGGGGGTGCCGGCAGGCCCGATGGCGAAGCGTCTGCTCGGGGACGGGGGCGGCCGCGGGACAGTCTGGACGTAACCGGGCGCGATCCGCACATGCGCGAGTTCGCCCGGGAGTTACGAGAACTTGTGGGGAGCTCGTACAGAGCCTCGGGAGCTCCTATGAGTCCCGCGGAGATGTCCAGGGCTTGCAATGGCAAGAGACTCCTGCCGTTCGATACGCTCCGCAGGTTGTTGGCGTCCAAGGAGGCCACGCCCGAGTACGTCGAGTACTGGGAGCTGAGATGGGTCCTGGCCTATCAGCATCTGAAGGCTTCGGGAAGCAAGGCACTGGCCCGAAGGAAAGGCGAGGCGGAAAAAGCTACGGCGATCGCCGCGCAGAAGGCAGATCGCTTGCAAGCGCTCGCTGACCAGGTACAGGCCCAGCAGGACCACGCTCGTCACCAAGCTCTGCCCGGCGCCGAGCAACTGCTCGCCGAACTTGATCTCTCCCTGCCCAACTTCAGGCATAAGTTCGGCCGCGGCCCGGCGGCATGCTGGGGCGACCTCACCGACTATCTACGTCGGCTGGTTCTGCTCTTCACCGATCGCAAGGTCCGCGACGATCACGACGGGCACTCCATGAACGAGATACTCCCCGCCTGGCTGGCCTGGCCGATGTCACGGGTGTCGCGGGGTGGCGGGAACTGGCCGAGCAGATCGCCGCAACCTACGAAGAAGCGCACCGTGAGGGCTGGGAGGTCATGCTCTCGCCGGGCCCCGAGCCCACTGCCCATGATGTCTACGTCGACAGGTACTCCGGCTTCCGCGCGCACGCGGGCCAGCGGGCCGCACAACTGGCCAGGGAGAGCGTCTTCCTGGCCGAGAAGCCGGCCCTCTCACCGCCCTCGCCCATAGATCTCGACCGCTACGACCCGCCGCGCAGCCACTACCGGCACGCCGTGCCTGTCAGCGCCGCGTGCGCCGGCGCTCTGCCCGCCGCATTGTGGGTGACGGGTGCGCCGGCACCCTGGCTGGCGGTCGGTTTCTACTCCCTCGTCGTCTTCGCGGGCATGCTGGCGGTCTGTCTGGTGACCAAAGCCAACGCGCGCCCCGACTAGCTAGGTCTCCCTTGTCGGCTGCTGCGGCCTGGAGCCCGGTATGCGTCTGCTGCAGGACGGCGCCCGTCGGACCTCTTTCCGAGCCTGATCGGACACTGGCGCGTTCATGAGAAAGTGAGCACGTCAGGCCCCCTTCCGGACGCATACGCACGGGAGCTGGAGCACGGGCGCACAGTACGGGAAGGAAGACGGGACGCGGGTGTACGTCACAAGGGTCCAGCTCACGGGCATCAAGGGCTTCAGCGGGAAACGCGCCATGGACGTGAAGCTGCCTGCACGGGGCGGCTGGACGGTACTCGCGGGGCGCAACGGTTCCGGGAAGTCGACACTGCTGCAGGCTCTTGCACTGGCACTGAGCGGGCCTGCGGTCGCGCGGAGCCTGGTCTCGGACTCCGGAGACTGGATCTCGGCAGGATCCCCGTCGGGTCACGTGGACGTTCGCGTGCAACCGGACACCGACGCCGACTCGTTCGTCGGCAAGGGCCGCACGCCAAAGCACGACTTCTCGCTGCGTATGCAGTGGGACCGCCCTGCCCCGGAGGCCGGCGAACAGCTGAGGGCACCCGGGACGCTGCAACCGCCGACCATGGAGATGCAGGGCCTCGTCGGTGAGGAGAGTGCCGCACGCGGGCCGTGGGCGCAGAACCCGCGCGGGTGGTTCTGCGCCGGCTACGGGCCCTTCCGAAGGCTCACAGGCGGCTCCAGCGAGGCCCAGAGGATCATGCGCGTGCAGGGGCCGACGGGGCGGATGGCCACACTGTTCCACGAGGATGCCTCGCTCGCGGAAGGGGTGTCGTGGCTGATCGATCTGCGTCTGAGGTCGCTGGAGACACGCGGCAGTACCGCCGGGCCGCTGCTGGAGAAGGTTCTGGCTCTGCTGCAGGACGGGCTGCTGCCGGACCAGTACCAGATCAGAGGAGTCACGGCGGACGGGCTGTGGGTGGCCGAAGAGGGCCGCAAGGACCGTTTTCCGCTGCGGGAGATGAGCGATGGCTACCGTGCGGTGGCTGCCTTGGTGCTCGACATGGTCCGGCAGATCTACGCCGTCTACGGCCAGTTGGAGACAGCTACGGCCGGAAGCAGCCCTGTCGCGGTCCTGGCGCCCGGAGTAGTGCTGATCGACGAAGTGGACGCGCACCTGCACGTCATCTGGCAGCGGAAGATCGGTGTCTGGCTGCGTGAGCACTTCCCGCACATCCAGTTCATTGTCTCCAGCCACAGTCCCTACATCTGCCAGGCAGCCGACGAGGGCGGTCTGATCCGCCTGCCGGGACCCGACGAACAGCGGCCACCGGCAGTGGTGGATGAGGATCTCTACCGCCGCGTCGTGTACGGCAGCAGTGACGACGCGGTCCTCTCGGAACTCTTCGGCCTCGAGACTCCCTACTCACGCCGGGCCGAGGAGCAGCGGAAACGGCTGGTGGCGCTGGAACGCAAGGTCTATGCCCAGTCGGCGACGCGGGAGGAGATCGCCGAGTACCAGGAGCTGAGCCGGCTGCTGACAAGCTCGGTACAGAGCCGGGTTGCCGAGGTGGCGGCCCGGCTGGAGCAGGACCGGTGATCTTCCTCAAACGCGTACCCGCTCCCCGGGCCACGCAGGTTCTTCTGGACCGGTGGACCGGCAGAGTCCAGGCTGCAGGAGCGACCACCATCGCAGCGCGTGGCGAGTGGATCAAGGCCCAGGCAGCCAAAAGGCATGTGAAGACACTGCTGGAGTCGATGGCGCACGGGGCTGCGCGGTGTATGTACTGCGATGACAGCCGCGGAACCGACATCGACCACTTCCAGCCGCTCGCTGTGGCACCCCTGCGGGCGTTCGTGTGGGCCAACCACCTGCTCGCCTGCTCACACTGCAACAGCAACGCCAAGAGAGACGCCTACCCGCTGGCCGCGGACGGCAGCTGCCTGCTGGTCGACCCCACCGCAGAAGACCCTGCCGAGCACCTGTTCCTGATGCTGCACAGCGGCGAGTACAGCCACCACACCGACAAGGGCAAGGAGACGATCCGGGTGTTCGGTCTCAACCGGGCCGACCTCATCAAAGGGCGCAAGGACGCTTTCTGTCTCGCCTGCTCCAACCTTCGCGACTGGCACGCACTGCACCAAGACGGCGATCCTGCAGCACACCGGGTGGCACAGGCCCTGCTCGACTCGCCGTTCGTTGACGTTGTGTACGCCATGCTGCGCCTCGACCCCGGCCTTGCCGAAACCGTGGTCGGTCAGCGGACCGTTCCCGCTCTCGAACGCTGGCGCAGCGTGTACGGAGCCGTGCCCGCCACAGCACCGTAATCACGCTCTCCCCCGTTCTCGGACGACCCGCCGCCCGCGTGTCGGCGCGGGATTCGTTCTGGCCCCAGCCGGGCGTCTGACGCCCGAGAATCCGCTGAGGGGCTGCGCTGCGTTCCAGACAGGCCGCAGCGTTCCAGATTCCGCGTCGCCTGGAGTCCTGTCCCCGATGAGTGACCGTCGGGCGCACAGCTCGCTCTCGTAGAACGCGAGGCCCCGGGCCAACGGTCACTTGCCCTCCCGATCCTGCGCAACTCTGTGGCAACGAGTCATCCGAAGGAGTGCCTTTCTGGAGACTCCTCCCAGAAGAGTGGCCCGTCTTCCTACCCTCATTGAGATGGAAGTCGAATATCTACGCCATGGCGTGCCTTTGGCGGGCTACCGACTGACCAAGGCCGACCATCGCCGGCAGCAAGAGGCTGTGCAGATGCATGAGTGGATTCAGCGTCAGCTCGCCAAGGCTCCTCCCTGGTCAGAAGAGCGTCGGGAGCGGATGCGCCGGCTCCTTGGGCCTCCGACTCCTCCGTGGGAACTGCAGAGGTGGCGGCTGCGCTTGTACTGCGGACACGTCATCGAGGCGATCCGTATCCAGAAGAGCCCACGGCCCGATGGAGGAGTCTGCGACAAGGAGAGCTGCCCAGAGTGCGGGCTAGACCCAGCCGTGATCGTCGCCTTCGAGCCCCTGGGACCAGTCGCCGAACCTCCAGCAGAAGACTGCTCTCAAAGGCCCAGCCGCTCCGCCCGGAGGCCGCCCGCAAATCGGCGCAGCAAGACCGAACTGGTAGCCGAGAACAACGCACTGCGTGCGGAATTGGAGGCCCTGCGAGATCAGGCATAGCAAGTGATGAGAGCAAGCGGCATCTGTGCTGGACAACGTCGGCCTTTCGGCCAGGAAAGATGACCGCGCACGGCCAGTCTCCACGCGGTTTGAACGCTCCGGTTCTTGTGTGACTTACCGCCCGCGCGGGTGAGGTGGCAGCGGATCGTCACACGGCCCGGCTGCCGTCCCGCTACGAAGATCACAACCGTTTGTGATCTTCGAGAGGGAACCCCGTCGTGCGCTTCACCTCCACCGCCCGTACGGCCGCCGCCGCGCTGTCCATGCTCGCCGTCCTGCTCGCCCCGACCACCGCCCGCGCCGCCGAAGCCGAGCGCGTCGCCGCCCCTGGCGACACCGTGGCCCTGCCCGTCCGCGATGCCCTGGCCGCGCTGCCCGTCCAGACCGAGAACCGCACCGGCTACGAACGCACCAAGTTCCGCCACTGGACCGACGCGGACCACGACGGCTGCAACACCCGCCAGGAGGTCCTCAAAACCGAGGCCGTCCTCGCCCCGCAGCAAGGCTCGAACTGCACGCTGACCGGCGGCCAGTGGTACTCCCCCTACGACGACAAGTACTTCAGCGACGCCCGCGCCCTCGACATCGACCACCTCGTCCCCCTCGCCGAGGCCTGGGACTCCGGCGCCTCCGCCTGGACGGCCAAGGAACGCGAGGCCTACGCGAATGACCTGGGCGACGCCCGCGCCCTCATCGCGGTCTCCGCCGCCAGCAACCGCAGTAAAAGTGACCAGGACCCGAGCACCTGGCAGCCGCCCGCTCCCGGCTACCGCTGCCAGTACGCGACCGAATGGATCGCCGACAAGACCCGGTGGGGCCTGACCGTCGACCCCGCCGAACACGCCGCGCTCACCGACGCCTTGACCAGCTGCGCCGACCAGCCCGTCACTGTCACCCTCGCCCGCTGAAACAGGTCCGGCCCGTCGCTACGGGGGGAAGCGACGGGCCAGATGACTGCCACGGTCTCATACCCGCCGCCGCGGCACGCCGCCGCCCCTGAAGTCGCCCCCGCACCGCGGCGGCTGACGGCTCGTCCGCCTTGTGCGGTGCCTCAGCCGAGGCCGAGCCGGCTGAGCGCGGTGGTCCAGTCGGTGACGATCGCCTGCTGCGCGGCGGAGAGGGTGACCTTGCCCTTGCAGACCGCGGTGTGCAGCTTCGTCTCCACCGGATCCTTCTTGTTGTTGACCCCGGCGCCCTTGCGGTGGCCGGGGTCGGCGGGCTCCACCCACAGGTTGCGGTAGTCGTTCGGGTCCCCACCCAACTGCAGGCTGATCAAGTGGTCGTACTCGGCATCGCCCATGCGGCCGGTGAAGCCGTAGGAGGCGGCGTTCAGCTTCTTCTCCTTGCCCGTGACCGACGTGGAGGGGCGGATGCCGGAGGTGTAGCCGCCCTTGCGGCAGATCGTCGACTTCAGATTCAACTGCGTGACCGCCGGAGAGATCGCGCCCGGCGTGCACTTCGGATCCTCCAGCGGCTCCCCCTTCAGATACCGGTAATGGCAACTGCCTGCGGCAGGCTGCTGCTGCACCGTGTACGTCTTCTGCGGACCCGCCCCCACCGCGATCACCCGCCCGGCCCCGGCAGCACCCGCCGGACCCGCCGCAGCACTCGCGCTCCCGGACGGGGCGGAGCCGCCCAGCGACGTGGGCGAGCAGCCCGCGAGCATCAGGCAGGTGAACAGCACGGATGATGCGACGCGGCAGGTGGAACGCATGATGACCCCTCATGGACAGGCGGAAGCTGAGCAGATGCTGCCCTACCCGACCGGCGCCCTACCGCGCGGGGTACGGCGCGCAGGCGCACGGATGCCGCACCACCTGCGCCGTCGGCGTGCAACGCACGAACTCCACCCCGCATATGGCGGGGTGGAGTTCGTATGCGAGCGCCGGGCAGGCCTTGCACCTGTATCTCCCCGCAGGAGGCGGGACGTCTTTCCTTGGACCACCAACGCAGCACCAGCCGAACGGAGTTGCGGCGACCAGCTCAAGATCAGGTATACAGCCCGGGGGCGGCCCGAAGCCGCCGCAGCTGACCCCTCAGGCGCCAGCCGTACGCCTCCCGGCCGGCGAGCAGTGAGCGGCTGTGCCGGCTCTCTGGTTGGAGACGGAAGCCAGCAGTCAGGCGGCGAAGGTGCGGCGATATCTCGACGGGCTGGTCCTGGTCATCGCGGTGAAGTGGATGCGCAGTGACTCCGCGGAGCCGAAGCCGCATTGGTGGGCGATGTCGTCGATGCCGAGGCGAGTGGTCTCGAGGAGTTCGCGCGCGCAGGCTACGCGTTGCATGGCCACCCAGTTCATGACGCTCGTTCCGGTCACGGCCCGGAATCTGCGGCGCAGGGTTCGTGTGCTCATGTGGCTGTACTGGCTGACCGACTCCAGGGTGAGCGGCTCGTCGAGGTGTTCCAGGATCCAGGTGATCACCTCGGTGATCTCGGCGTCGCCGCCGGGCGGGATGTGCTCGATGAACTGGGCCTGTCCCCCTTCGCGGTGGGGCGGGCTGACCAGGAAGCGGGCCATCGTGTTCGCGGCGGCCTGGCCGTGGTCGAGCCGCAGGAGATGCAGGGACAGGTCGGTTCCGGCGAGGACACCCGCGGAGGTGAAGACGCCCGTGTCCTCGACGTAGAGCTCCTCTTCGCGGACCGTGACCGACGGGTGGCGGTCTCGCAGCAGCCTGGCCCAGTGCCAGTGGGTGGTGGCGCTGCGGCCGTCCAGGATCCCGGCCGCCGCCAGGGCGAAGGCGCCCGTGCAGATCGACACCATACGGCTGCCCCGGTTGTACGCGTCACGCAGCCGTTCGACCAGCTCGGCGTCCGGAGGCTCGGTGGGGTCCTGCACTCCGGCGACGATCACGGTGTCCGCCGTTTCCAGCCGGTCGAGCGGCTCGACCTCGCGGGGCACCAGCGGGTTTTCCGCGGGAACCGCACTCACCAAGGTCAGCTCGTAGGGGGCTCCGCCAGGCCAGCAGGCGGTCACGTAGTCCGGCCAGTGGCCGAACACCTGCTGGGGAACGGCTACGTCCAACAGGACATAGCCCGGCTGCACCACCACCGCGACCTTGGCCGGATCCTTGGGATTATTGTCCATCTGGCCATCGTACGACGGCCTCGGTCTTCCTAGGCTGGTCATGTCACACCGATCATGACTAGTAAGGAGATGCGCAATATGCATGTAGTCGTCGAGACCTGGACACCGAAGCCCGCGTTCTTCGCCGCCACCGAGGAGGCGCGGAACGACCTGTTCACAGGGATCCAGGAAGCCATGAAGCAGCTCGCGGAGATCGGATTCGTGACGCTCGGCTGGGGCAGGGCGGAACCGGCCACACTTTCGACGTCCTACGAGTGGTTCGCGGTCTGGCAGGCCCCTTCGAGGGAAGTGGCCGACGTGTTCCTGAACGGTGTCGAGAGCTCCGGCTGGTACACCTACTTCGAGCAGACCAACCTCGTGGGCGAGCTGCGGCCGGCCGAGACGGTCATCGCCGAGCACCTGGCACTGGGAGCTGAGGCCAAGTGAGCGCGCTCGACAATCTGCCGGAGAAGATCGGAGGGTGGCCGCGCACGGCCGCTACGGAGGCCGCTGTCGCCTTCGCTGCCGAGCACTCCCCGGAATGGCTGCTCAACCACACTGTCCGCAGCTACTTCTATGCCCGGAGTATCGCCGCCGCCAAGAACTTCGTTGCCGGCGCGGACTACGACGACGAGACGCTCTTCCTCGCCACGGTGCTGCACGACATCGGCCTGACCGACGAGGGCCAGGGACCGAACCGGTTCGAGGTGGACGGTGCGTTCCGGGCCGCTCGCTTCGCGCGGGAACACGGCCTGTCCGATGCCGCCGCCGACCAGATCTGGGACGCGGTGGCGCTGCACACCTCCCCGGGGATCGCGCCCCACAAGCACACGGTCGGCGCTCTCGCGCATTTCGGTATCGGCGCCGACATGTTCGCCTTCGGTATCGAGGAGGTGGACCGGGCGGTAGTGGACGCGGCGCACGAGGCGTTTCCCTATCTGGACCTGCGGAACAACATCCACGCGCAGTTGGTCCATCAGATCGACGAGCAGCCCTCGAAGTGGGCGCCGGTGTCGTTCGTCGACATCGTGTATCGCAAGCACCGGCCGGACAATCCGTTCCCCGGGCTGGACGAACTGGTCGCCGCCCCGGTGCGTCCGGAGTAACGACGTCTCGCGGTAGCTGCGGTCGCGGATACACCGTGGCCGTTTGCCGGCGGGCAGCTGCGACAAGAAGACGCGGAGCCGGGCACCCCTCGTGCCTAGCTCCGCGGTGCGACCTCGGCCGCTGCCGCGATGTCGGCCACCGTGTGCGGCGTGGCGGCCACGGTCGCCTCGCCCGCAACCCTTGCCGAAGCCGAGGCCGACTTCCTCGAAGCGCGCCGTCTGGGCATCGACGCCCACCCGACACTGCTGCGGAACACCGCCCACGGCACCGACCGCCTGGGCGGCCTGGTCACCTCGGCCGACGCCCTGGACCAGCACGTGGCCACCACCACCGCCGCCTGGAGCCACCCCTCAGCACTCTGTGAACGAAAGCGCACCCATGTCCGCCCTGATCCAGAACGTCCGCGCCGCCGGTGACACCGGTCTGGACAATGCGTCCGTCCTGATCACGGGCGAGCGCGAAGCACTCCTGGCCGACGGCCAGTTCACGCTCGCCGAGCAGCACCGGGTCCTGAAGGACGTCCTCGACAGCGGCAAGGAGCTGACCACCGTCATGGTCATCACCGCCGACCCGGATCACTGTCCGAAAGAAGCGTTGATCGAGCGTTGTCCGGATCTGGGCCTGCTGGTGTTTCTGGACCTGGGCACCAGGGTCGCCACCGGCGTGATGGCCCGGGGTTGACCGTGTCCACGATTGCTTGTGTACCTGCGCGGCGGACTACTGATACCACCGCCTCGGTGGCGATGGCCGCGGAGTTCGCCCTTACTGGCGGTGTCCTGTTCGTCGTGGTGACCACTGTCCGTTGGGTAACGGCATCACCACTCAGCCGGGCCCTGCCAAAACCGCATCTTCAGCTTGTGGTCGTGGCGGTGATCGTCGGCGCGGCGCTCGCGGGGGCGCTGTCCTCTCCATGGGGCCGCTATTCCGGCGGACATCTCAACCCCGCGGTGACCTTCGGTCTGTGGCTGACCGGTGCCTTCCCCGGCCGCCGGGTTCCGACGTACTTCGCTGCACAGCTCACCGGTTCCGTGGCGGGGACCGGCCTGGCCCGCCTCGTGTGGGGCCCGGTCCTCGGAGACCGGATGGCCTACGCCGCGGTTGAACCCGCTCCCTCCTGCTCGCCGGCCCTACTGTTCACCGTCGAAGCCGTGTCTACCGGCGCCGTCCTCACCGTCACCCTGCTGCTGATGTCCCGTCGCGCGTGGACACGCTGGATCCCGCTGGCCCGCCCCGCCGCCACCGCTGTGGTCATGATTGCCCTCGGCACCCTCACTGGCGGGTCCGCCAATCCCGCCCGTCAGTTCGGCCCCGCTCTGTGGGCCCACCGACCGGATGACTGGTCACACCTGTGGCTCTATCTGCTGGCGCCCCTTGCAGGTGCGGCCATCACCGGCGGGGTCGCCCGGTGCCAGGCATATCGCCTGTCCATCCCCCGAAGAGCGGCGGCGGACGGTCGCGCGAGAAGCGATCGGAGACTGGCCGATGCGCTGGTGGAAGAGCTTGCTGAAGTTGGTCGCGCCGCTGAAGCCGAACTGCGCCGCGATACGGGAGGCCGGCGGGTCGCTGTGTGCCAGGATCGAGCAGCGCCGCGCGGGCGTCATACGCGGTGATCGGACGCTTCGGGCCGGAGTGTCGACGGTGTGGATACGGGCTGGCTCGGGCCCGATTGCCCTGGGCTGCCGCTCCACGGCGAAGCCGGTCGCCTTCGCCCTGCGGCGAAGGCAGGCAGGGCTACTGACGCGTCTGGGCAGGCTGAGCCGCTGCGGGGGCTTCGGCGCAAACCGGCGCCTTGAAGACGGACCGCGCTGAAGACGCAGGTAGACCCACGGTCTCGTTGTCGGTGATCTGCTCTTCGAGACGCCGCATGGCCGCTCAAAGCGAGGTGTATCAGCCGGTAGCGCGGACATGGCCTGGCACCGCCGGCCACATCGATGCCTCTCACCCCAGCTCGGCCTGGCGGCGGAAACCTCACCCATTCATGTGATGGAGCATCACGCAGCCGCCGTGCTCAGCTGAGCCCCGCTACCCAAGCCCCCCTTTACGGACGGCGCCCGCCGCCGACATGCCCCGGAGGACTCCGATGCGCCTCTCCCTCAAGGACGCCCAGACCGTCATCGAACGAGCCTGCGCCCACGCGGACGGCCTCGGCGTCCCGATGAACATCGCTGTCGTGGACGGCGGCGGCCACCTCCTCGCCTTCGCCCGCATGGACGGCGCCATCCTCGGCTCGATCGATATCGCCCTCACCAAGGCCAAAACCTCGATCCTGTTCAACGCGCCCAGCGAGAACCTCTGGGAATACTGCAAACCCGGCGGCCCCGCGCCCGCCACCGAGTACACCAACGGTGGCCTCATCCCCTATGCCGGGGGCATCCCTCTGTACGACGAGACCGGAACCCTCATCGGCGCGATCGGTGTCTCGGGAGGTCTGCCCGTCCAGGACGGCGAGGTCGCCCGCGCGGGCGCGGCCGCCGTATGACCTCGGGATCCGTTTTCTCCACTCCCCCAGCCGATCGCCCTTCACGGAGGTCCGTCATGAAGAAGATCCTCATCACCGGCGCCGGCACCGGGCTCGGCCGCGGCACTGCCATCGGCCTGGCCCAGGCCGGTCACCAGGTCATCGCCGCCACCGAGTTGTGGTCCCAGGTCACCGAACTGCGCCGGCACGTCGAAACGCTCGGCCTCCAGGACCGCGTCACCGTCGACAAACTCGACGTCCTCGACGACGCTGACATCGCCGCGGCCGTCACCTGGGACTTCGACACCCTCGTCAGCAACGCCGGCATCGGCGAGTGCGGGCCGATGGCCGAAGTCCCCGTCGACCTGGTACGCCGCACCTTCGAGACCAACGTCTTCGGCAACCTCCATCTCATGCAGCGGGCCATCCGCAAGTTCGTCGACGCCGGCACCGCGGGCCGCATCGTCATCGTCAGTTCCATGGGCGGCTTCCTCACCGCCTACGGCCTGGGCCCCTACTGCGCCAGCAAGCACGCCCTGGAGGCCATCGCCGCCAGTCTGCGCGACGAACTCGCGCCCACCGGCATCACCGTCCAGACCATCAACCCCGGCGCCTACGACACCGGCTTCAACGACCGCATTGCAGACACCACCTACCGCTGGCACGACGACGCCATCAATTTCACCCGCGAAGCCGACATCCGCGCCAACTTCGCCGAAATCATGAAGGGCCAGCACGACCCTCAGGACATGATCGACAAAATGGTCGAGGTCATCGGCGCCGCCGACGGCGCCTACCGCAACGTGTGGCCGCCCGCCACCGAAGACCTCGTCAAGCAGATCCAGGAAAACGCCTGGACGCTCCCCGTCAACCGGGACTGACCGAGGGGGCGGCGATTCGGGCGGCCAGGTGGGCGGGGAGAGCCTGAGCGGTTTCCGCGTCGTCGGGTGGAAACGACAGCGCCGAGAACCGACCTCGCCATTGCTCCCGCTCTCGGCCCTGTGAACCGAGGGAGGACCACCCAACCGGGCCCGCCGCGAAGAGGACGGGTCCGCGCAGGGCTTTCCACGGGGGACACGCCAGCATTCGCGGCACTACGCAACTCTCACACGGCTCTCGATTCCGGTCTCTCACTCAATCAGGTGACGAGTGCCGGCCTGGCCTGTACTGGCCTGAGCAGGCTTCTGCTTCACCAGCACAGTTCCGCGGCTTGTACACCGCCCCTGAGCAGGACAAGTTCGGCTGGGAACGCCGCAGTTCAGCCGGCACGTCGATCGCACCTGCGGCGGCACCGGTGAGGTGCTGGGTGCCCCCGATGGAGACGTCACCGGTCGACCGCATGGACTGGCGCGGAGCTGCCGCGTCTCATCCCACGACCGGCGCGGCAGTCGGCCGGCGCCGGGTTGTCGCTTTCCCCGTGCCTGACCGGAACCGCTTCACTGGGTCGGGAACACGAAGCACCCCGGGACGGTGCCGTCCTTGGTGCCGGCCACGGTGTAGTGGTCTCCGACCTGGAACGTCAGGGCCTCCGTGTCGTGGTCCGGGTCGCCGTTCTGGAACCGCACCGTGTCCGTGTCGCCACCGCGCAACCAGCGGTCGACGTGGAAGAAGACCGAGGTCCCCTTGACAGAGGTGACGGTGCCCTCGAAGAGCGTCGGATACGTGCGCAGAATGGCCGGGGGGATTGGCCACGCGCACTTGCCCTGGGCCGTATTGCTCGCGGCAGTCAGAGCCAGCGGACCGGACGCGGACGAGTGACCGCTGTCGTCATTCAGCATGGTTCCTCCGGCGATGCCGCCTCCGAGGAGAAGCAGAGCGGCGGCTGCCGCGAGCGTGAGGAGACGGCGGCGTCCCCGTTCCGCGGCGGGCTTCGCAGGGTGGGGCGCGATGCCGTCGGCGGACTTCTCAGACTGGGGTGTGGTGTCCGTGCTCAAGGCGGCCTCCACAAGGCTGTAGATGTCGGGCAGCGGAGCACGTTTGGCCAGTGCCGGGTCCGCAGCCCTGAGTCGGGCCAGTAGCTCGTCGTCGCTCACTGACTGCTCCTTCCTTCATCCGGTTTGTGTCCGGGCCGGTCGGCGTTCTTTCGCGTCAGCTGAAGCTGTGCGGCGAGTTTCTTCTTCACCCGGTGGAGCCGTATGTTGACCGCATTGGAGGTGAGTCCGGTCGCCTCCGCGATCTGACGCGGCGCCAGGCCCTCCCACGCCCACAACCGCACCACCTCACGGTCCAGTTCCCCAAGGCGATCGAGCGCGGCATGCAGGTCGCTGTGCTCGACGGCCGTTGGCGGAGGATGCTGCTGTGTTCGGATCAGCCGCTCGACCAAGCGCAGCCTGCGGCCGTCAGCGCGCCGGGCGTTGGCCAGGCAGCCCCGTGCCACCCCGTAGCACCACGGCAGCACATCATCGGGATCGGGCGTGGGGCCGGCTCCAGCTCCGAGCCCGGGAACATCGTCGATGCGGCGCCACAGCACCAGCATCGTGTCTGACAGGACGTCATCGACCAGGTCGGGGTTCGTCCGCCGCAGCAGATACCGGTGCAGTGGTTCCGCCACCACACGCGCCAGTCCTTCGAAGCCCGCCTGTCGATTCCGGCGCAACTCCTGTTCCGTCATAGATTCCACAACCTGTCCTGTCCGGCAGCGGCCGGTTCCTTTCACCGCAGCTCCAGTCGGAACCACCACCGCGCGTTGCCGCGCGGGCCTGTCAACGGAACAGCCCCGCATGGCCTTCGGTGGGCAGGCCTGCTTGCCGTGTGTCAAAAGCAGCTCTCGACCGCGAGATGTTGTTGGTTCCTGTCGCGATCGATACCGCCCGCGGAGCCGCCTTCGCATAGGGGGAACGCTGTTGGGCACACCAGCCGGAAGACCCCGGACCATCCTTGGGTCCGGGGTCTTCCGCTTCCACGTTCGACGCCCCGCAGCGTTCACGGACACCGCGGTGCGGCGTCGTCGAGGCCGGCGAACAGCTTGACCTTGAGCTCCGGGCGTTCGGGGGCGTTCTCCTGCACGAAACCGGCGTCGGCGGCCTGGCTCATGTCGGGCGTGAAGCTCAGGCGTTTGGGTGAGGCGCCGGGCGCAAGCCCGATCGAGGCGGGCCGCCTCCCGCGCCGTGTCCACGTAGGAAGCCAACTGTCTGGCGGAGTGCTGGCTTGCCGGGCAGTGCACTGCCCACAACCACGCTCGGATGAAGAGGACACCACGGCATCACGTGTAGTCCGTAGTCGGCAACCGACTCCACTACGCATGGGCCCGACAGCCCTCACCTGTTCGCGTGAGAGCGTCGGCATCACCATGTGGGCTTACCCCACACCCTCAGCCGAGACGGGTCTCCGTCTACGGAGACCCCGTCGACTCGCATTATCGGCAGCCCAGCCAAGGATCTGCCACAAGCCCCGGCGCCGTTCAGGAACCCGGCAGCCGAGAGGAAGGGCCCGTGACGATCAGGCGGTGCGCGCGGCGCGGCCGGTCGCCCATGTGGCGGCGGCATCCGCGACACGACGCCCCAGCGCCTCAGCGGTGGCAATGTCGCTGGCCGTCACCCCCTCGGTCCCCTGATCCACGTTGGACTGAGCGGCGGCACCCAGGAAGAAGCCCAGCCTGTTGAGATCGTTCTCGCTCCCCTGGGACGAGTTCCAGCCACCCTGCATGCCGAGCGAGATCCAGTGCATACCGTGCTGCGACGCCAGCGTCGCGAACCACTGGAGGGTCGACTGCTTGTCGCCCGCCTTGGAACCCGAGTTGGTGAATCCAGCCGCCAGCTTGTCCTTCCAAACCTGCCCGAACCAACGCTCGGAGCTGGCCTCCGCGAAACCGTGGAAAGCGGTGGCAGCGGTTCCCATGTAGGTGGGGGAACCAAAGATGATCGCATCCGAGGCATCCAGCTGCCCCCACTGGGCGTCGGTGATCTCACCGACGGCGATCAGGTTCACGACGGCGCCGGCCTCCTTGGCGCCACGCTGGACAGCCTCGGCAATGACGGTGGTGTGACCGAAGCCGGAGTGATAGGCGATGGACACGATGGGCGAAGTCATAGGTACCTCCTACGCTTGAAAATGAAAGCTTCGAGATTCAACTTATTGGCGCCCCCGCAGGTGAACCGGGTAGGAGGCGGACTGATCATGGTTAAAATCCGACACTTGGGTGTGCCGACTGCTCTGGTTACGCTGGCATCGGCCAGATTCCTTGTGTGATGGTGGCTACTGGTGACGGTGAGAAAACGACAGAGCAGACCGCGCGAGATCGCGGACATCGGCTTCGCTCCCGCTGTCGGCACGCCTGCCGGCATCGAAGTCATCTCTCTGGCCGACCTGCGGGAGCGGGCCGCCGTCCACATGAGCGAAGAACGGTTGCAGGCACCGCAGCGACCCGCGTTCCACCTCCTGATCACCCTCTCCAGCGGCTCGTTGTGGCACACGGTGGATTTCACCGGCTACGCCCTTGAGCCGGGCTCCTGGCTCTGGGTCCGGCCCGGTCAGGTACAGCAGTGGGGTGATCTGGACGACGCCGAGGGCACTCTGGTCCTCTTCGAGGGCGACTTCCTAGATACGGCTACCGTGGCCGCAGCGCAGATAGACGATCCGTACGCCCCCGCACTCCAGGTTCCCGGTCCCGAGGACCGTCACGCGCTGGAGATGGCCGTGGACCATCTCGCGCTGGAGTTCCAGGCGTTGCGCGGCATCTCCCTGGAAGCGCACGTGGCGGTGTTGCGCCACCTGCTGGCAGTCCTCGTGCTGCGCCTTTCGCAGCGCACCGCGCCCGTCGGCAGCCCGGCACCGGACCCAGGGGAGACATTCCTGCATTTCCGTGACGCGGTCGAACGCGACTTCACCCGCACCCGCCGCCTGGAGGACTACGCCCAAGCCCTGGGCTACTCACCCCGCACTCTCTCCAGGGCCGCGCTGACCGGAGCAGGAGTGGGGGCGAAGGAGTTCATCGACCGGCGGGTCGTCCTGGAGGCCAAGCGCCTCCTGGCACACGGCAATCAATCAGCCGCCCGTGTCGCGGCGCAACTGGGCTTCACCAGCGCGACCAACTTCAGCAAGTACTTTCACCAGCGCACCGGCCAGTCTCCCATCGCCTTCCGTGCGACCGTCCGCGGCCGCTCCTCGGAGGACGGCGGGAGCGAAGCGCCCGACGCCAGGCGACCTGGGCACTGAGCGCCGCTCCCGCGAGCGGCACCAAGAGACAGAGACCCACAGAGGCCGCCCGCCGACGGGCCGGTTCACATCAGCAGCCGGGTGACGCCGAGGACTGCCGCGCAGGACACAGCTTCGGCGACGAACAACGCAGCGTCCGGCCAGTCGTGGCCGGGCCCCATCGCGGCGTAGGCGATCCGCCGCCGGTCCCCACGCGAGGCGGGCCAGGCCATTGCCGACTGCGCAACCAGCGGACTGGGGCGATGCACACCGGAACTCGACGGCCGGGGAAGGCGCCGACCCACAGGCCGAGGGTGACGGCCGGAGTGACGACCCCCTGGAGACGACGACACCCGCGCGGGCACCGCGCCGACGATCACCGCCGCGGCCACGAGCGAAGATGCGGCTACGGCCGATCCCGGCCGAGTGGGGAAACCATCATCACCCAACGGACGGTGCTGGCCGCGGCAGGGAAGACACCGCCGGCCGGGACGAACTCCACGACGGGCCCGTGCGCCGGAGGGTGGTCACAGTGGCCCACCACCCGGCGCACGGGCCCGTCGTGAATATGAGTCAGCCCCAGTTCATCTCGCCGGTGTTGACCTTGGCACCCAGATCCAGAGCCACCGCCAGTCCCAGGTCTGGGTGACGCTGGAGCATCGCGGACTTCAGAGCCTCGGAGTCGTTGCTGTGCTTGGCCAGCTCCTCCTCGAACTCGGCAAGGTAGGTGCGCGTAAAGCCGATCACCGAAGCATCGCTGGCGGAGTCGGCGGAACGGTGGCCGGCGACCACGAACCGCGGGGCGAGCCGCTCCATCTCGGCGAGCGTCTCGTCCCAGGCGCGCCGCTCACGCGACGTAGGGGTGTCGGCGGTCCACACATGCAGACCGGCGAAGAGCAGGACCCCGCCCACCACCGCGCGGTCCTCGGGCTGCCACAGGTACTCGGTGCGCCAGACCAGGTCGGGGTGGCCGCCGCGCAGCTCGAAGTCGTGGCCCTCGATGCTGACGCGGTCTCCTTCCAGCACCTCCGGGACGATCACCTCGGTGGGCATGTTCTTGCCCAGGTGTGCCCAGGTCTTGAGCTTGCCCTGCCAGCTGCTCTTGATCCGCTCCACGGTGGTGGCGGTGGCGACGATCCTGGCGTCGGGGAACGCCTGTCGGATCACTTCCAGGCCGAAGTAGTAGTCAGGGTCGGCGGTGGTGACCACGACGGTGGTCAGCTCCTTGCCGCTGTCGATGACGTCCGCCAGGACCCGGTGCTGTTCGGCGAGCGTGAACTGGCCGTCGACCAGGAGTGCTTCGCGCTCGCCTGTGATCAGGACGGAGGACTTGTTCAGGCCGGTGTCGCCGGCCGTGTGAACGGAATACGTCAGGCTGGACATGGGTGATGCACTGCCCTTCGAGGGGTTGTGTGTGGGTGGCTTCAGGCGGCCGCGGTGGCGGCCACGTGCTGGTCCAGGGCGTGGGTGAGTGCGTCGGCCGAGGCGACCGGGCCGCCCAGACGGTCGGTGCCGTGGGCGGTGTGCAGCAGCAGCGTTGGGTAGGCATCGACGCCCAGACGGCGCACCTCGAGGAAGTCGGCCTCGGCCTCGGCACGGGCGGCGGGCGAAGCGAACACGGCCGCCACCGCCTCGGCGTCCAGACTCAGCTCGGCGGCGAGGTCCCGGTAGACCTCGCTGTCGGACAGACTGCGGCCGTCGACGTACCAGGCACGCTGCATCGCGGCCGCCGCGTCCAGGGCGTTCACGCCTGGCTGGCTGCGCAGCGCGACCAGGCCGACGGCGGCATCGGCGGAGTCCATCACCACGTTTCCGTCCGCCAGCGCGGCCCGGTACCCGTCGCCGAAAGTGACACCGGTCAGTTGGGTGACGCGCTCGTTGGCGCCGGGGATGTGCGGGTAGGCCGACACCGGAAGTGCGCGCGAGCCGGTGAACAGACCGCCGGACAGCACGCGCAGCTCAAGCCGGTCCGCGTTGGCGGCGGCGAACTCATGCAAGGCGGGCCCGAAGCCGTAGCACCAGCCGCAGTAGGCGTCGAAGGCGTAGGTCAGCCGAATGCGCTCCACAGAACTCATCGCGCTTCGTCCTTTCCGGAATCCGTCACCCGGCTCTCTGCAGCGGTCGGGTCGATGCCATCAAAACTATGCTCAGAGGCCTGTAGTTGCCGGATACGCAGACGACTCTCCATGGTCAAAATCCGACTGCCCGACGGTCCCTCAGGGGGAAGGGCGAGATTACGGACGGAGTCGGCTGCACGTCATGCAGATGCCACGCAAAACGCCCGGCCGGAGATGTCCGGCCGGGCGTTTCGTGGGCGCGACAGGGCAACCCCACGTCTGCCCTGTCGCTGTGCGGCTAGCGCGCCGTGGTGTTTCCTTCGCCGCCGACGACGACGGGGGCGCCCTTCACCGGCGTGGACTCGCCGAGCTTCCAGCCCTTCGGCTTCGCGCCGGGCACCTCGACGACCTTGACGTCGGACGGCTTCTCGGTGGTGTTTCCTTCGCCGCCGACGACGACGGGGGCGCCCTTCACCGGCGTGGACTCGCCGAGCTTCCAGCCCTTCGGCTTCGCGCCGGGCACCTCGACGGCGGACGGCTTCTCGCCCGTGACGGGGCCGCCCTCGACGACCGTGAGGTCTCGCAGCTTCTTGGCGGTGCCCGGCTTGATGTGGTGCGGGTGGGGGTTGCCGGGCGCCTCGACGGCCGTGGTGCCGTGGTGCTTGGTGGTGCTGCTGCCGGTCGAGGCCGCAGCGGCAACCCCGCCCGAGGCGAGCAGCACGGCCAGTGCGCCGGCCATCACGGCACCCTGGCGACGCGAGATGCTGTTCGTACGCAGCTTCATGTGATCAACTCCTTCGCAGGTGGAGGGAGACAGGGGTACCGGCACGAGTCCGGCCCCGTTTCCCTCGGAATCGAGTACGAGGCAACTCTCGGCCCTGCCTGCTGAAGATCCGCTGAACGTCCTGAAGATCTCCTTCAGCACCTGATGTCTCAGGCCCGATGCCTGGCGTCGAAGTCGACGGAGTGGGTGGTCAGCTTGCCCAGGAGCTCGATCAGCGTGCGGGTCTCGTCCTCGCTGAGGGCGCCCGCCCACTCCTGCTCCCGCTTGTTGTGGGCGAGGAACGCGGAGGTGATCGCTTCCTGGCCGGAGTCGGTGAGCGAGAGTTCCACGGCGCGTCCGTCGTAGGCCGCGCGCTCCTTGCGCACCAGGCCGTCACGCTCCAGCGTGTTCACCAGCGCCGACACGGCCGCCCGGCTCATGCCGGACAACTCCGCGACCTTCCTCGCCTCGACCGGGGCGGACAGCCAGATCGCGAACAGCACACGGAACCCGGGCCACGACCAGCCGCGCGGCCGGTGCACGGTGGATTCGAGGTCGTAGACCACCATGTTGGCCGCCCGGTGGAGCGTGAACACCAGCCGCATGGCGAGCGGCTCGATGCCGGGCAGTTCCCGGGAGACCCGCTCGACGGCGTAGTCGATGAACGACCAGAAGTGCAGATGCTCGGGGTCGGACGGTTCCAGGGTCATCCTCGGAGTGTAGGTCGCTGGAAGATACGGGCCCGTTCACCTGCGAGCGCGAGGTTTCCGACCAGTGACAGAGGGATGTCGCTCGGGTCTTCCCAAGGGCTGGCACAGGGGGTACGGTGCCAATTAATCAAAGCTTTGACTACATGATTTCGGTCTGATTCATACCGATTCCTTTGGTCTGTTCCTCCCGGTTCGCACTTTGCGTTCCGATGGTGCGAACCGCCCGGTGGAGCATCCCGCCAGATGCCCCACCGGCCTCCCCCGTCGCGATCCGCCACCGGCGACCGCACTGTCAGTGCCACTCATGGGAGTCCCCATGCCCGAAGCTCTAGCTCCCCCCAACCCTGGCGCCCTGCGCGCCTCAATGTCCCGATTCGCCACGGGCGTCACCGTCGTCACCTACGACGGCGAGGACGGCCCTCGGGGAGCCACCATGAACTCCTTCACATCCGTGTCGGCCGACCCTCCACTGGTGCTGCTCAGCGTCGCCCGCCGGGCCCGCTGCCATGACCCGCTCCTGCGTCAGCCGTTCTGCGTCAACGTCCTCGGCGCCGAACAGGAGCGACTGGCCCGCCTGTTCGCCGGGGCTCAAGGCTTGGGCAAACCCGGCTGGGTCGCCGGCGCCCGGGTGCCACGGCTGGCCAATCCCCTCGCCTGGATCGAGTGCGACCCCTGGCGCGCGTACGACGGCGGCGACCACACCCTCGTCGTCGGTCATGTCACCGACCTGGGCCACCGCGACGGTGACGCCCTCACCTACACCTGGAGCCGCTTCGGCACGGCCGCCGAGTCGTCCGACGGCATCGAACACCTCATCTGACGTCCCGCCTTCCCGCCGACTCCCCCTCAGGAGCATCACCATGGCCGCACGTACCGGCAAGGAATACCTCGAGCGACTGTCCGCCTCCCGTCCCACGGTGCACATCCAGGGCGAGACCATCACCGGCGGTGTCCAGGACCACCCGGCCTTCCGCAATGTGGTGCGCACCTACGCCGAGCTGTACGACCTTCAGCACTCCGCCGAGCACAAGGACACCCTGACCTACACCTCCCCCACCTCCGGCGAGCCGGTCGGCACCTCGTTCCTTACCCCGAAGACGCCGGAAGACCTGGTCAAGCGGCGCAAGGCGTTCAAGGTGTGGGCCGACTACAGCAACGGCATGCTCGGCCGCACCGGCGACTACATGAACAGCTCCCTGATGGCGCTGGCCTCCGCCGCCGACTGGTTCGCCCAGGCCAACCCCGCCTTCGGCGAGAACATCCGCCGCTACTACGAGAAGGTCCGTGAAGAGGACCTGCTGTGCACGCACACCCTGATCCCGCCGCAGGTCAACCGTGCGATGGCCGGCACCCAGCAGGCCGGCGGCAAGCTGGCCGCGCGGATCGTGAAGGAGGACGACAACGGGGTCGTCATCCGCGGCGCGCGGATGCTCGCCACCATCGCCCCGTTCGCCGACGAGATGCTCGTCTTCCCCTCCACCGTGCTGCGCGGCACCCCCGAGGACAAGCCGTACTCGTACGCCTTCGCCATCCCCAACGACACGCCCGGCCTGCGCTACATCGCCCGCGAACCGCTCGACTACGACCGCCCCCGCCACGACCACCCGCTCTCCTCCCGCTTCGAGGAGTCGGACTGCGTGGTCGTCTTCGACGACGTGCACGTCCCCTTCGAGCGCTGTTTCGCGCTCGGCGACGCCGAGTTGTGCAACGGCTTCTACTCCCAGACGTCGTCCGTGGTGCACATGACGCACCAGGTCGTCACCCGGACGTCCGCCAAGACCGAGTACATCCTGGGTCTGGTGTCCCTGCTGACCGAGGCCATCGGCATCGAGCAGTTCCAGCACGTCCAGGAGGACATCGCCGAGATCATCACCACGCTGGAGATGCTGCGCGCCTTCCTGCGCGCCGCCGAGGCCGACGCCGAGATCAACGAGTACGGCGTCCTCACCCCGGCCTTCGCCCCGCTGAACGCGGCCCGCAATCTCTACCCCAAGCTCTACCAGCGCTTCCCGCAGATCCTGCGCAAGCTCGGCGCCTCCGGCCTGATGGCCACGCCGACCGAGCTCGACATCAACGGCCCGGCCGCCGCCGACATCGAGGCCTACCTGCAGTCCGCGACCCTGACCGGCCCGGAGCGCGTGAAGCTGTTCCGGCTGGTGTGGGACACCTGCATCTCCGCCTTCTCCAGCCGCCAGGCCCTGTACGAGTACTACTTCTTCGGCGACCCGGTCCGCATGGCAGGCGCCTACGTGAAGTCCTACGACCGCGAGCCCTACAAGGCCAGGGTCCAGGAATTCCTGGAGCGTTCCTGATGACACATCCGCTCGGGAACCCTCCGTCGAAGATCATCGCGGTCCACCTCAACTACCCCAGCCGGGCGAAGGAACGCGGACGGGCACCGTCGCAGCCCTCGTACTTCCTCAAGCCGCCGTCGTCCCTGTCCGGTACCAAGGAGGCGATCATCCGGCCCGAGGGGTGCGAACTCCTCGGCTTCGAGGGCGAGATCGCGCTCGTCATCGGCTCGCGCGCCCAACACGTGACGCCCGAGGACGGCTGGTCGTATGTGCGCTGGGTGACCGCCGCCAACGACGCGGGCGTGTACGACCTGCGCTACGCCGACAGCGGCTCCAACGTCCGATCCAAGGGCGCCGACGGCTTCACACCGATCGGACCGCGGCTGCTGGACGCCCGTGAACTCGACCCCGCCGCCCTGCAGTTGCGCACCTGGGTCAACAGCGAGCTGGTCCAGGACGACACCAGCGACACACTGCTCTTCCCTTTCGGGCAACTCGTCGCCGACCTGTCCCGGCTGGTCACACTGGAGCCCGGAGACGTGATCCTCACCGGCACACCAGCCGGCGCCTCCGTCGTCTCGCCAGGCGATCTGGTCGAGGTCGAGGTGAGCGGCGGCGGGCTGTCCACCGGGCGGCTGCGCAATCCGATCGCCGCGGGGCCCGCGCTCGACCCGTACGGCGCCATGCCCCGCGTCGGTCCGGCAGAGCGCGAGGCCGCATACGGCTCGGCGTACATCCCCGAGCCGCTGCTCGGCAAGGAGATCGAGGACGGTCTGCGCTCGGTGGCAGTCGCCACGCTCAGCGCACAGCTGCGCAAGCGCGGTCTGCCGCACATGTCGATCGACGGCGTACGTCCCACACAGCCGGGCACCGGCATGGTCGGCGTCGCCCACACCCTGCGCTATCTGCCGCTGCGCGAGGACCTGTTCCAGAAGTACGGCAACGACATGAACGCCCAGAAGCGGGCGATCGAAGAGCTGCGCCCCGGCCAGATACTGGTGATGGACGCCCGGCGGGACACCTCCGCAGGAACGCTCGGCGACATCCTGGCTCTGCGCGCACAGCAGCGCGGTGCGGCCGGCGTTGTCACCGACGGCGGGCTGCGCGACAGCGCGGCCGTGACCGACCTCGGCCTGCCGGTCTACCACGGCGGGGAGCACCCGTCCGTCCTCGGCCGCCGTCACGTCCCCTGGGACACCGGTGTGCCGATCGCCTGCGGCGGCGCCCTGGTCCAGCCCGGCGACCTGCTCGTGGGGGACGCGGACGGCGTGGTGGTCGTACCACCCGAACTGGCCGGGGAGCTGATCGCCGACTGCCGTGAGCAGGAGGCACAGGAGCGGTTCATCACCGAGCAAGTGCGGGCCGGACACGGCATCGAGGGGCTCTATCCGCTGGGTCCCCAGTGGCGTGAGGCCTATAAGCAGTGGCGCAAGCAGCACGACGTGGGAGGAGAATCCCTGTGAAGTTCCGAAGCGACCCGTCCACAATCCGCGGGTCCATCGCTCCGGTGGTCACGCCGTTCACCGCGGACGGTGCCGTCGACCACGACAGCCTGCGGGCACTGATCCGCTTCCAGCTGGAGTCCGGCTCGCACGGCATCTCGCTGGGCGGCTCGACCGGTGAGCCCAGTGCGCAGTCCGCCGCCGAGCGGATCGCGGGGATGCGCACGGTCGCGGACGAGATCGGCGACCGCGTCCCGTTCCTACCGGGCACCGGCTCGCACAAGCTCGACGAGACTCTCGAAATCACCGCCGCCGCCCAGGAGTTGGGCGCCGACGCGGCGCTCGTCATCACTCCGTACTACGCGCGGCCCACGCAAGAGGCTCTCTACCAGTGGTACGCGACGGTGGCCCGGGAGTTCCCCGACCTGCCGATCGTCGCCTACAACGTGCCCTCCCGCACCGCCGTGGACATCGCGCCGGAGACGGTGAAGCGCCTGTTCACCGACTTCGACAACTTCGTCGGGGTCAAGGAGACGACGAAGGACTTCGAGCACTTCTCGCGCGTCATGCACGCCTGCGGCCGCTCGCTCCTGGTGTGGTCCGGCATCGAACTGCTCTGTCTGCCGCTGCTGGCGCTGGGCGGCGCCGGGTTCGTGTCGGCCGTCGCCAACCTCGCGCCGACGGCCGTGGCACGGATGTACGAGCTGTGGGAGGCGGGCGATTTCGACGCCGCCCGCGATCTGCACTACCGGCTGCACCCGCTGGTCGACCTGCTGTTCGTGGAGACCAACCCGGCGCCCGCGAAATGGGTGCTGCACCAGCAGGGCCGCATCGCCTCCCCCCATGTCCGCCCGCCCCTCATCACCCCCACCGACGCGGGTCTGGCAAAGATCCGCACGCTGCTCGCCGAGGGCGGCACTCTCACCGCACCGATCGGAGTCGTTCAGTGACCATCGTCCCCGGGAGCCTGCCCTCCGCCATCCGCCACTGGATCGGCGGCGAACTCGTCGACGCGGCCGACGGCCGTACTTTCGACGTCTCCGGGCCGGTGTCCAACACTCCGTACGCGCAGGCCGCGCGCGGTTCGGCGGCCGACATCGACCGGGCGGTGCGGGCGGCCGGCGCCGCCTTCCCGGAGTGGGCCGGGCTGTCCAACCGGGCGCGCGCTAGCACGCTGTACCGCATCGCGAATGCCGTCGAGGCCTGCCATGACCGGCTCGCCACCTACGAGACGTACGACACCGGACTGCCGATCACCCAGGCACGCGGCCAGGCCCGCCGGGCCGCGGAGAACTTCCGCTACTTCGCGGACGTCATCGTGGCGCTGGGCGAGGAGGCGTTCCGGCAGGGCGAGGAACAGTTCTCCTACGTCCGGCGCACACCGGTCGGAGTGGCCGGACTGATCACACCCTGGAACACGCCGTTCATGCTGGAGAGCTGGAAGCTGGCGCCCGCGCTGGCCTCCGGCTGCACGCTGGTGCTGAAGCCGGCCGAATGGACACCGCTGTCCGCGTCGCTGTGGCCGGAGATCTTCGCTACGGCGGGCGTGCCGGCCGGGACAGTGAACATCGTCCACGGCATCGGCGAGGAGGCCGGGCAGGCTCTCGTCGACCACCCGGACGTGCCGCTGATCTCCTTCACCGGCTCCACGGACACCGGCCGCCACATCATCCGCTCCAGCGCCCAGCACCTGAAGACCACGTCGATGGAGCTGGGCGGCAAGTCCCCGGCCGTCGTCTTCGCCGACGCCGACCTCGAAGCCGCCCTGGATTCGGTCGTGTTCGGGGTGTTCTCCCTCAACGGCGAGCGCTGCACGGCCGGTTCACGGGTGCTGGTGGAACGGCCGCTGTACGCGGAGTTCGTTCAGCGCCTCGCCGAACGTGCCGCCAACGTACGCGTCGGGCTGCCGTCCGACCCGGCGACCGAGGTGGGCGCACTCGTCCACGCGGAGCACTACGAACGCGTCCTGAACTACGTCGAGATCGGCAAGAAGGAGGCCCGCCTCGTCGCGGGCGGCTCCCGGCCCGACCACCTGAGCGAGGGCAACTACCTCCAGCCAACCGTCTTCGCCGACGTGCCCCGCGACGCCCGCATCTTCCAGGAGGAGATCTTCGGCCCGGTCGTCGCCGTCGCTCCCTTCGACGACGAGGCCGAGGCGATCGAACTCGCCAACGCGACCCGGTACGGCCTCGCCGCCTACATCTGGACCTCCGACCTCAAGCGCGGACACCGCATCGCCCACGCCGTCGAGTCCGGCATGGTCTGGATCAACTCCCACAACATCCGTGACCTGCGCACGCCCTTCGGCGGAGTCAAGGACTCCGGCGTCGGCCGCGAGGGCGGCGCCCACTCCATCGACTTCTACACCGACTCCAAAATCGTCCATGTCGCCCTCGGCGACGTCCACACCCCCCGTTTCGGCGCTGCCTCATGAACGCACCTGATGTCGTCCGGTCCGCGTACGCCCAGCTCGCCGTCACCGACCTCGGCGCCGCCCGCTGGTTCTGGGTCGACATGCTCGGCTTCCACGTCCAGTACGAGGACTCCGGCTCCCTCTATCTGCGCGGAACCGACGAGCTGACCCACCACTCCCTGGTGTTGCGCAAAGGCAAGGTCGCGGCCCTCGACCACATCGCCTACCGGGTCCGCACCCCCGAGGACGTCGACAAGGCGGAGAAGTTCTTCGCCGAACTCGGCCGCCCCGTCAAGCGGCTGAAGAAGGGAGAGGGCACGCGCGGCATCGGCGATGCGGTGCGGGTGGTCGACCCGCTGGGCTTCCCCGTCGAGTTCTTCTACGAGATCGACCGCGCCGAACGCCTGATCCAGCGCTACGACCTGCACCGCGGCGCCGAGATCGCCCGCCTGGACCACTTCAACATCTGCACCCCCGACATCCCGGCCGCCTACGCCCACTACAAGTCGCTGGGCTTCGGCTGCTCGGAGACCATCGAGGGCGACGAGCACGAGCTGTACGCGGCCTGGATGTACCGCAAGCAGACCGTGCACGACGTCGCCTTCACCGGCGGCGACGGCCCCCGCCTGCACCACCTGGGCCTCGCCACCCACGAGTCCCACCAAGTCCTGCGCACCGCTGACCTGTTCGGAGCCGTGCGCAAGGAGCACCACATCGAGCGCGGCCCGGGACGGCACGGCGTCTCCAACGCCTTCTACGTCTACCTCCGCGATCCCGACGGCCACCGCGTGGAGATCTATACCTCGGACTACTACACCGGCGACCCCGACCACGAGACGTACCGCTGGAACGTCCACGACGACCGCCGCCGCGATTTCTGGGGCAACGCCGTCATCGAGTCCTGGTACAAGGAGGCCACCCCGGTCCTCGACCTCGACGGCCGGCCGCAACCCGTCTCCGACGCCCTCCTGGACGAGGCCGCCGTCAAGGTCGGCGCCGACGGCCTCGGCTGAGTCTCCCGGGGGCCCGAATACCGGGGCCCCCTCTTCCACACAGGAGAGCACCGTGCGCTCAGTGACGACACCTCAGGACGACACGTCCGCCGGACGCTTCGAATTCTGGCGCGAGGTCGTCCGCCGAAGCTTCGTGCCCATGGAAGCCGTACCGGGCGAGACGTCCGACTTCCACGCTTCCCTGCACACCTCCCACCTCGGCGCCGTGCAGGTGTCGGTCGTGGCCGCGCAGCCGCACGGTGTCACCCATACCTCTGGGCACATCACCTCCGACCAACCCGACTTCGTCAAGGTGAGTCTGCAGCTGACCGGCCGCTGCCGCCTGGCCCAAGGGGACCGCCAAGCCCTGCTGGCCCCCGGCGAGTTGGCCATCTACGACACGCGCCGCCCCTACACACTCGACTGCGAGCTGCCGTACAGCATGCTCGTGCTGATGTTCCCGCGCGCCCTGCTGCGGCTGACGGAACAGGAGCTGGCGAGGGTCAACGCCGCCACCGTCCCGTGCCAAGAGGGACTGGGCCCGGTGGTCCAGCCCTTCCTGCGCGGCCTGGCCCGTCAGGTGCGGGAGCTGCAAGGAGTGGGCGAAGACCGCCTCGCGGACAGCGCGGTCGACCTCGTGAGCGCTCTGCTCGCGCAGCACGGCAGCTCTTCCGCTCACCGAGAAGACGGGCCGGAGGCGCTCAGACAGCGCATCCTCCTCTACATGGAGCAGCGGCTCGCCGATCCCGAGCTGGGCCCGGACCGGATCGCCGCGGCCCACCGCATCTCACGCCGCTACCTCTACAAGCTCCTGGCCGAACAGGGGCACACGGTCTCCGGCTGGATCCGCGAGCGGCGGCTCACACAGTGCCGACGTGACCTCGCCGATCCCGCACTCGCCGGCCTCCCCATCGGCGCCGTGGCCGGCCGCTGGGGTTTTCCCGACGCGGCGCACTTCAGCCACGCGTTCAAGGCGGCGTACGGCATGAGCCCTCGGGAGACCCGTGAAGCGGCTCAGGCCCAGTAGCCGGACGGGCAAGGTGTACGCGCAGTCCTCATCCGGCAGTGCCGGGGGCCTGTCGTTTCGGCGCCTTACGGGAATCCGTGCCCGGCACCGCAAGACGTCGTGCACGCCACCGCAAACCGGGATCTCCCACCAGAGCGACGCTCACCGTATGCGAGCCGCACACTCCGCCGACGACCGAGCCGGGCGGCGAGTGGTCATGTGCCCGCTTCGTCCTGGCAGCGACAGGACCGACGACTCAGAACACAGGAGCACACAATGAGCCAGACCCTCTTCATCGGCGGCACCTGGCAGTCGGCCGCGTCCGGCGCCGAGTTCGACACCGTCGACCCGGCGACCGGTGCGCCGCACGCACGGTGCGCCGACGCCGACCGAGCAGACGTGGACGAGGCGGTCGCGGCAGCCCGGGCAGCGCTCGACAGCCCCGCCTGGGCGGGTCTCGCGCCGGCGGAACGGGCTCGCATCCTGTGGCGCGTGGGCGACCTGATCGACGAACATGCCGAAGAACTAGCCCAGCTGGAGACCCTCGATCAGGGCCAGCCGATCGGCGTTTCGCGGATGGTGAGCGTCAAGGTCGCAGCCGAGCACTTCCGCTACTACGCGGGCTGGGTCACCAAGCTCTACGGCGAGACGGCTCCGATGTCTTTTCCCAACGTGCTGCAGTACACCAAGCGGGAGCCGGTCGGCGTGTGTGCGCTCATCACCCCGTGGAACTTCCCCCTGATGATCGCGAGTTGGAAGATCGCGCCCGCGCTGGCATGCGGCAACACCGTGATCGTCAAGCCCGCGGAGCAGACGCCCATGACCACGGTCCGGCTCGTCCAGCTGTGCCAGGAGGCCGGCATCCCGGACGGTGTGGTGAACCTGCTCACAGGCGGCCCGAAAGCCGGTCGCGCACTGGTCGAGCACCCGGGCGTCGACAAGGTCTCCTTCACCGGCTCCACCGAGACCGGCCGCGCAATCGTGCACGCTTCGACAGGCAATCTGAAGCGGGTCTCGCTGGAGCTCGGCGGCAAAGCGCCCAGTATCGTGCTGCCCGACGCCGACCTCGACGCGGCCGTCGCTGGGTGTCTGCAGGGTGCGCTCCTCAACAGCGGGCAGGTGTGCGCCGCGTACACCCGCTTCCTGGTCCACCGCTCGTTGGCCGACGAATTCGCCGAACGCTGCGCCAAGGCGGCCGGTCAGATGCGCCTGGGGCCGGGCAACGCCGAAGCCACCGACTTGGGCCCGCTGGTCACTGCCGAGCACCGCGCGCACGTCCACGCGCTCGTCCGCAGCGGCGTTGACGAGGGGGCGGCCCTGGTCACCGGCGGCTCTTCCGCCGACCTGCCCGGCTACTTCTACCGGCCCACTGTCTTCACCGGCGTCCGCGACGACATGCGTATCGCTCGCGAGGAGATCTTCGGCCCCGTGCTCGCGGTCCTCCCCTTCGATGAGGAGGACGAGGTCGTCGCCCGCGCCAACGACACCGAGTATGGGCTCGCCGCCGCCGTCTGGACCCGGGACGTGGCAGCAGCCCACCGCGTCGCCAGCCGCGTCCGCGCCGGAACCGTGTACATCAACATGTCCAACCCAGTGGACGCCTCGACACCCTGGGGCGGCTACGGGTCCAGTGGGTGGGGCCGCGAGATGGGCAGCGGCGCCATCGACCTGTACACCGAGGTGAAGAGCGTCTGGACGTCGCTGGCATAAGCGGGCTGCCGGTCCACACCTGTCCACGTCGATCTGTAATCTGCTCGCCGACGGACGGCTCCGGCCACCGTATCGATCCGGGGCGGAGCCGTCCTGAGCTCCCGTCCTGACCGGTGCTCTGGAGAAGGTCGTGCACCAGCATGGTGATCTGCGCGGGCGCTCCGAAGGGACCACCGCGGAAAGTGCCACACACTCGCGGGCGCAACGCCACGTTCGCAGAGAGTCGACCTCAGCTCTGTGCATCCATGAGCGCGGTGGCCGTGAGCCACACGACCGCCTGGTTGAGGCGTTCGGGATGAAGGGCGCACAAGGCATCGAAGAATTCGATGCGGCTCGTTGTCGAGTTCAGGAGCCGGTCCGCGTCACGGATGTACTGCCGAGTTTCCTCGATGGTGTCCGGACTGTCCGGAAGCGCCTTGTTCTTGTGTCCGCAGACGATGTGGCGCGGCGCGAGCTTCTCGACCGTGTCGAGCGCCTGAAGCCACTTTGCACGCCCTCCATCCGCAGACTCGGAGAGGTACACGTGCACGCCGTTGTAAACGACATCGCCGGCGACGACGAGCCCGATCGAGGGAACGTGAAGCACGGTGGTGCCGTCGGTATCGGTGTGCCCGACTTCGACGGAGCGCAGAACGTTGCCCTCCAGAAGAAACCCTTGCGGTGGTACGGGCTGTGCGAGCACGGGAGTCGGCGGGATCTGGCCGGGGAACAGGTTGTCCCACTGGGCCTTTCTGAACTCCGCCGAGCTCTGCTGCCGCATGAGACGGATGCTGTCCTCGCCGGCGAGGACCACGGCGCCGGGGAAGCGCTCGACCAGAGGGCCGGAGGCGAACCAATGGTCACCGTGGCCGTGGGTGATGAAAATGTGTTCGAGGTGCTTGCCCGACCGTTCGACCCAGTCACCCACCCTCTGGGCCTGATCGATCGTCAGCGGGGGATCGACCAGTACTGCGTTCTCTTCCCCATAGATCAGCGTGGTCGACATCGGCGACCAGGAGAACAGCTCTCCGTTGGGGATGGGATCCGTGACGCTGGTGGGGATCGGATCGGAGATGAAGACTTCGTACGCCAAGTCGGTCTGGGAGACCATCTCTACCACGCCCTTTTCCGTGTGGTGGTTGCCTGGTGGCACTTGATAGAGGCGGACGGCTCGGCCGCCCTTCCTCACCTCGGGACCATGACGTCCCAGTGCTCGACGGCTCGCCCGTCCGCCACCCGGAACAGGTCGTGGAACACGAAGTCGGCGCCCGCGAAGACACCCACCGAACGGATGTAGGCGAAGTCTCCCTCGGTGACGACGTCCAGTACGTCGGAGTACTTGAGGGACTGGCCGGCCTTCGCCAGCTCACCCAGTGCGGCCGCCAGTCCGCTGATGCCGTCGGCGAAGCGGGGATTGTGCTGGATGTAGGACTCGCCCGCCAGGTGGCGGTCCACGTCGGAGAAGTCGTTGTCGACCAGAATCGTGCGCACCGCCCCTTCCGCCACCTTGCGCGTGGCGTCTGTGTCGGCCGCCGCGTCGATGACGGCGACGCCGTCGACCTGGGTGTGACCGTTGGCGGTCTGTTCCACGATGGGCTCCTGGTCACCCCAGTGGCCGGTGATCTGCCCATCCGTGATCTGCCAGAGATCGAAGGCTGCGGCCTGGCCGCCGTCGGGGAAGGTGGTCGTGGCGTGAGTCACGACGAAGTGCCCCTGCGCCAGCACGCGGTGCACCTGGTTCTTGCGCCCAGTGGTGCCGTCGATGGCCGCGAGGACAACCTGCTTGTTGGCTTCGTTGCTCATGGCGTTCGCCTCTTGTCGTTCGTAAGCGGGGTTGACTGTCGTACGGCCGCGCCGGACCCCGTTGAGGGCAACGGCCACACCGGAGGAGTTAGTACAAAAAATGTACTCGCCAGTGACGTTAACCTAGCACAGTGAGTACTGAATCTGCACCGACACCTCGTGTCTGTTCTGTGACCGACGCGATAGCCGTCGTCGGGGAACGCCACTCGCTGCCGATCGTGCGCGAACTGCTGTACGGCAACCGGCGCTTCTCCGAAATCGCCGACGCCGTCGGGCTCAACCGGACGCTGTTGTCCACACGGCTGCGTCGGCTGGAGACGGCCGGTGTCGTGGAGCGGCGGCGCTACAGCGAACATCCACCGCGCGACGAATACGTCCTCACGGAAGCGGGCAAGGCCCTGCTCCCCGTGCTCGCCGCCCTCAAGGAGTGGGGCGACCTCTACTGCCGCGACGGCATCGCCACAGCGGAGTTCCAGCACCGATGCGGTGCCATCCTGCACACCCGAGCGGACTGCGCCGCCTGCGGCGAGGAGATCCGCTTCGAGGACCTGGCCGTGGTGGGAGGCACACACCCGCCACAGATACGACTCTGAGCCGCCCTTCCTCTCGCACGCCCTCCGGCCCGGAACCTCGCGCGCCAGAGCCGGACCTGCACGTACGAAGGGGCACTCCGCCCTCGCCAACCTCACGGTTACGCGTACTCGATTCCGTTGGCGGCGGTCACCTTTCTGGTCAGCGCCTGGGAGTAGTTCAGCGCCATCGGAGCTGTCCCTTCCATCGGATCCACCTCTCGCTGGAGCGTGCCTGGGCCCCGGTCCGGGGTGCCGGAGGCACGCGGTCACACTTGGGATGCCGCTCCAGCGCCGTGACCCGCCACGAGCGTTCACCGGGGCGTCCGTCCAGCCATGTCCGGCTTCGCTCGGGCACCGGTTCTGAATCCAGCGTCGATGACCAATCGGCCGCTTGTCTCTCACATGAATGGGTGATGGAGCGTTCTCCGGACCGCGGGGCCGCAAAAGCTCTCAACGCCACGGAAGCCTCGAGCACAGCGGACGCTCACACGCTGTCACGCGCGTCCGATCTTCGGTCGCGCAACCGCTACGTGCTGCGCAGTTAGTCTTGCCTGGCGATGACCAGGAGCAGACGGGCACCCCCGTCGGTGGTCCGAGGCGGTTCGGCAGTGAGCGTCCCGCCGTGGGCGGCCGCGATGTCGCGGGCGATGGCGAGGCCCAGACCCGTGCCGCCTTCGCTGCGGGTACGGGCGTTGTCCAGACGTGTGAAGCGGTCGAAGACCCTCTCGCGGTCGGGTTCGGGGATGCCGGGACCGTCGTCGCTGACCTCGACGACCAGCTCATGTTCGGTGTGGTGCACTTCCACGATCACACTGCTGTGTGCGTGGCGCAGCGCGTTGTCGATGAGGTTCAGGAAGAGGCGGGCGAGTGCCGTGGGGCTGCCCAGGATCGCCTCGTCTGAGGCGGAGTCCGTGACGAGGACGACAGGTTGACGGGGGTAGCGCTCGGCGAGGGTCCGTTGCAAGAGGTCGGTGACGCGCAGGGGTTGGAGTTTCAGGGGCTGGCGAGCGTCCAGGCGGGCAAGGAGCAGGAGATCGGTGACGATGTCTTCCAGACGTGTGGTGTCGCGCAGGGCCTCGCTGCCGACCACTGTCCATTCAGCCCGGTCGGGGCGGGCCAGGGCCAGCTCAAGACGGGCCTTCAGGGTGGTGAGGGGGCCGCGCAGTTCGTGCGAGGCGTCCGAGGTGAAGGTCCGCAGACGGCCGACGGCACGCTGGAGTTGATCGAGAGTGCCGTTCATCGTCTGCGCGAGCAAAGCGACTTCGTCGTTGGAGTCGGGGACGGGGACGCGCTGCTGGAGACTGTGGGCGGTGATGTCGGCGAACTCGGCACGGATGTTCTCCACCGGTCGCAGTGCCCGGCCCATGGCGTACCACGCCAGGTAGGCGACCAGCAGGACCAGCAGGGCGGTACACGGGACCAGGGCCCAGGTCAACGTGATCACGGCGGTACGCGCGGGAGCAAGATTGGGATAGGCCTGCACCACCATCGGCCCCGCAGACGTGCCCACATAGGCATTTGCACCCTGGTCCGCCGATGCGGTGGATGAGGAGCCGGCGGGGGGCGCGGTGTCCAGGATGACGTCCGGCAGCTCGGCCCGTACGTCGCCCGGAGGCATCCCTGAGGCGAGTTGGCTCGCTGCCTTTTCGACGTGGTCGCGGGCCGTGTTCTGGGCGGAGTCGACCAGATTGTTGTGGACGGCGTAGAGCAGGACCACCGAGCAGGCGACGAGAGCAAGGCTGGCGACGAGTGCGACGGCGGCGGTGGCACGGACACGCACGGTCTGCGGCCACAGCCGTAGGCGCCGGCGGGGGGCGCCGCCGTCAGGCTCCGTCGGAGCGGAGCCGGTAGGCCCCGCCAGGTACGGTTTCGATACTGGCCCGGCCGAAGGGCCGGTCGATTTTCCGGCGAAGAGCACTGACGTAGACCTCCACGATGTTGGGGCCGCCCTCGTACGCACTGTCCCAGACCCGCTCCAGGACGGCGGCCTTGCTGATGGCGATGTCCGGGGTTGCCGCGAGCAGTGCCAGGACGTCGAACTCCCGAGGAGTGAGGGCGATGTCCGTGCCTGCGCGTCGGCAACGCCGGGCTCCTGTGTCGATCTCCAGGTCCCCGAAGTGCTGGACGATCTGCCGCTCCGGACGCGCGCGGCGTATCAGGGCGTGCAGACGAGCGGTGAGGACGACGAAGGAGAAGGGCTTCGTCAGGTAGTCGTCGGCCCCCGTCTCCAGTCCTTCCGCCTCGTCGTACTCACCGTCTTTCGCCGTCAGCATCAGGATGGGGGTGTTGTCACCGCTCGACCGCAGGTGGGCGCACACCTTGTAGCCGTTCAGGCCAGGCATCATGACGTCGAGAATGATCACGTCGTAGTTGTCGGCGGCCGCCTTGGCGAGACCGTCAAGGCCGTCGCTCGTGGCATCCACCGCGAACCCCTCTGCGCGAAGGCCCTGTTGGAGCAGCTCCACGAGACGGGCGTCGTCGTCCATCACCAGCACACGCATGCGTCTACCTTGCCCGACCGGTCGCGCCAGACGCTGAAGAGAATCTTCAGGACGTTCAGCGGTCCTTCCGCCTGCGGGGCTGACTGCCCGAGCGACCGGCGGGCAGAGGCGGCCGAATTCGCCGCCCGGCCCGGCATCACGTTCAGCGGCGACGAGTTGATCGACCGGGTGGTGGCCCCCATCATCTACCGGTTCATCTTCCTGCCCTGGATGCTGCCCGAGGTGGATGCGCGCACCTACGTCGACGAACTCCGCGAGCGCTCCGTCTGGCCCAAGTGCGGTCGTTCAGTCCGGAGTTCCCGGGGGCTCTGGCCGGACAGCTCGGCGTCGCGTCTGTGGAGTGCGTTCGCCAGCTGTACACGCGAGTGAATGCCCAGCTTGACGAAGATCGACCGGACGTGGGTGCCGATCGTGTTGGGGGACAGACCCAGGTCGTCGGCGACGGCTCTGTTGGTGAGCCCGGAGCCGATCAGACGGGTGACCGCCAGCTCGGCCCTGGTCAGTGCCTGCCACCCCGACGCGGGGCGGGCTGCTCCCGTCGCCCACTGTGCCCGTCGAACTCCCGCCCCGCGAAGGACCTCTTGGACGGACAGCATCGAGGTTCTGATACCGATGTCATGGTAGAGCTGCCACGCCCGGTCGAGGTGGGCGATCCCTTCCTCGCGATGGCCCTCGGCGAGCAGCGCTCGGCCCAGATCATCGGCGACGGCCGCGCGGGCAGTTGGTCGCGGAACGGCCTTCAGGATGTCCGCCGCCTTCTGGAGCATCTGTCGGTCCTGGTGAACCAGCCCTCGAGTGTGCAGGGCGAGGCCCTCGAATGTCGTGACGCCGGGGTTGCGCGCCGCGCCCTCCCCCGCGATCGCGGCCGCCTCTTCCGCGAAGCGGGCGTCGCCGCCGGCAAGAGCCATGCGCGCGAACATCGGCATCCATCCCGGCCACCAGGGCCACCAGGTGCGCCCGTCGCGCGCCGCGTACAGCAGCGGTCCGAGTACGGCCAGGGCCTGCGCGACATCACCCTCAGCGGCGGCGAGCCATCCCTGCATGAGAATCAGACCCGGTGAGCGCACATCGTCGTCCACGTCGGTGTGCGTGAGATAGGGCGTGAGAAGAGCCCGCGCCCGCACGACATCACCCCGGTACAGCTCCAACGTGCTGAGGAGGGAGACGGCATCAAGTTCGTACACATGATTGCCCAGTTCCGAGCCCAGGGTCACCAACGCCGTCGCATCGGCCCCGGTTTCCTCCAGGCGCCCTTCGCAGAAGTCCTGCCACATCTGGGCGTGCAACATGGACGGCAGAACCGCCTCGGCCTGACTTCCGGACTCCTGGCGCGCGGCGTCGAGCAGCGATCGGGCCTCGGTGTACCGGTCGAGCAACTGCAGCACCAGAATCTCCGCCGGCAGATACTCGGCGCCGGCGATGGCACGCAGTTCGCGGAAGTGAGCCAGCGACTGCGCGTGATGTCCCGAGTTCTTGGCCAGTTCGGCGAGCGCCAGGTGCGACACCTCCAGCGCTGCGCGGTCGCCCGCCTCCTGAGCAAGTGCGAGGGCGGCTTCCGCCTCCGCCCGGGCGCGCTCCGCGGTCTCGGAGCGCGTGATGGCCAGGGCGCGGGAGGCTCGCAGCCGGGCTTGTAAAGGGGCGGACACCTGCTCGGCGGACAGGACCGTGTCGATACGGCCGACCGACTCGGTCAACCGGCCCGTCAGCCACAGCGCGCGGGCCGCGAATACCTCGATGCGCGCCGCTTCCTCCGTCGGCGGGGCCTTGCGGAGCAGGGAGTCGGCGACGTGCACGGCCTGGGCTGAGCGTTGGGCTCGGCTGAGGATGTCGACGCAGCGGATCCCGACATCCCAGTAGCCGGGCTGGTCAGGACCGGTCAGTGCGAGAGCGGAAACGATCAGGTCGGCGGCCGTGTCCGGCATGGACGCCAGCGCCTCGTCGGCCGCTGCTCTGAGGATGGCGACGCTGGTGTCATCCGCGCTTCTTCCACCGGCCGCCGCATGCGGTGCCGCGCTCAGCGCGCTGTGTCCCGCATGGATCAGGTAGCGAGCGCACCGCTGATGCATGCGGCGACGTGTCGCATCGGAAAGATCGGCGTAGACGGTCTCCCGGACGAGATCGTGCCGGAAGGCGATGAGGGATCCGTGCGACACGAAAAGCCCCGACGACGTGACGCTGTCGATCAGATCGGACACAGTTGCCGGAGGCTGGTCCGGCAGCAGGCCGAGGGCATCCTCGAACGTCAGGGGGCGGCCCAACACTGCGGCCAGGCGCACGAGTTCCGCGGCCGTGGCCGGTAGTACGGTCAGATGGCGGCGGACTCCTGCCACGAACTCGGCAGGCACCTGGTCCTCGTTCTCACCGCGGGCGCGGGCGCGGGCGATGCCCTCCAGGATCTGCACAGCGAGGAACGGAGTGCCGGCCACTCCTTCCAGCATTCGACGCGTTCCATCGGCAGGAATATGTCCGAGCCAGTCCCTCGCAACCTCCAGGAGGTCCGTGAGACCGAGCGGGCCGAGAACGAGTTTCTCGACCGGAACGCCGTCGAAGTGACCACCGGAGAGCTCCTCGGCCAGGCCGCTTGACCTGTCCCGGGCCGTGAACGCCCACACGACCGGAAGGCCCGACAGCCGGGCCGGCAGTACGCGGAGGGCCAGACGGCTCAGGCGGTCGATCCATTGAATGTCGTCGATGGCGATGAAGACGGGTGAACAGCTTGCCACTTCCTCCAGCAGCGCGCAGACCCGGTCGATGAGAAGCAGAGGCTGATCCACCAGCGTGTTCACATCGTCGAATGCCTTCGAGGACGCCAGTGGTGTGCGGCCGGATCGCAGAGCGAGCAGAAGCGGCATGCCCGGCGAAACATGGTCGACCTCGTCCGCTTTGCTCATCCCCACCACGAACCCGGCGGAGGCGGCCTCCGCGCGCACGGTGTCGAGGACCGCGGTCTTCCCGATGCCGGCCTCGCCTGTGATCAGAATGATCCCGCCCTGGCCCGAACGCTTCGCCCGGTGCACGACATGCAGCGCGCTCGACATTGGTGCAGCACGGCCACGAAGCACATGAACTCCCACAAAACCCACCGATCACACAGGTCCCGCTCACTCACGTCGAAGTGAGACGCGGGCGACGGACCCGCTGATGTGAGAGGCGACCCGGTCCGGCGCCTCCAGCGGCGACAGGTGACCCATTACGCCAAGCTCGTGAGCGTGGCGGTGAAAATCAGAGGCGGCAGGCGGCCGCGCAGGATCACCTTGTCCTCGTTGCCGACCAGCACCAGCACAGCCGATCGCTCCGGCCCTGCCCGGAAGGTCTCCCCCGGCACCTGACGGTGTGCTTCTGTGCCCGACTCACCGTGGGTCAGGACCAGATCGATGCTGTGGTCGTCGGTCTCGTCGTTGTCGTAGACATGCGACGACACCGCCTGGAATTCGTGCGTCACACCGATCGGAGCCAGCGGGGCGGGTGTGCTGAGCACTACGCCCTTCAGGCCGGTGGGAGGCGAGCACTTGGACCACCTTGCCGTCCGTCGAGCGGCCCACCACGGCGAATCCGCCGTGGCCGAACTCGCCGGCGACGCACTCGGTGTCGTCGGCGAACTGTCGATGACTGGCCGCCAGGTGCGGCGCGATCCACCCCGGGGATGGACAAAGACCAGGGGCCGGGCGTCAGTTGGCTGAGGGGGGTGGCCGGGCTCCGGGGAGTCCAGCCACCCGCAGACGCTCAGGCGGTACCGAGGGGGTTGAGGATGGCGTAGCGCCAGGTGCCGTCCTCACCAAGGCGGGCGACATTGGCAGAGGCGCCGGTGGCCTTCTTCCGGTTGCCGTCGGGAGTGGTGATCTCGAGGGTCCACTCCTCGGTGACAAACGCAATGCCGTCGCCAGCCACGATGCGCGACGGGCCGTTGGACAGCTGGGCCTTGCCGGCGATCGACCCGGCCGCGTAGTCGCGCAGCGCCTGGCCGGTGACGGTCTCACCGGTGACGGTACGCATGACGGCACCGGGAGCGAGCAGGTTCAGGACCTCATCGAGGTTCCCGGAGTTCATGGCCTTCTCGAAGGCCGGGGGGAGCTGCGCCAGGTCGGTAATGGGAGTCGACATGGTTGTTCCTTTCAGAATTGGATCTCGTGCAGATCGTTGAAATGGCGGATGCTGAGACCCGCGTGTGAATGTCCGCCAAAACGCCTCGCGGGCAGCAGCGCCGTGCTGATCGGCGCTGCAGGTTCCACGTATGGGGAGGGGGCTGTGGGACTGTCAGGCGTACCGGCGAAGGAAGCTGACCAACGCCGGGTTGACGCGGTCGGGATGAGTGAGGTTCGGCGTGTGTCCGGCCCCGGTCACGGTGACCAGCTCCTGGGCACCGGAGAGTTCCCCGGCCAGTTTCTGGCCCAACGGGTACGGGATCGGCTGGTCCGCGTCGCCGTGGACGACCAAAGCGGGCACCGTGATCTCATCGAGCCGGCCGGTGATGTCATCCGCTCCCATCAGTACCTGCACCGCGTCGGCGAGCCGTTCACGCGGCTGCGTCTTCCACTTCGCCAGCCACTGATCGTGGATCGCGGGGTGTCCGAGCAGTATCCCCAGCAATACCGGGGCCACTGCCTCCGGACCCGCGCCGCGGAGTCCCTCGGACGCACCGCGCATCTGCGCCAGCGCCTCGGGTGGCCAGGCGACCGACGTCGTGTCGATGAGCACCAGGGACTTGACCCGGTCAGGCGCCACCAGGGCGGCTCGCATCGACAGAAAGCCGCCCTGCGAATGCCCCACCAGCGTCGCCTGCTGCACGTCCAGGTGATCCAGGAGCCCGATCAGGTCGGCGGCCGAGTCCCAGTAGGTGTAGGTCTTTCCGTCGTCCTCGGTCCGGCCGTGCAGCCGCTCGTCCCACACGACGACCCGGAAGTCCTCGGCCAGGGCCTGGACCTGGTGCACCCACATGTCACGGTCCATGAGGTTGCCGTGGCTGAAGACCACGACCGGGCCCTCACCACCGCTGTCCTCGAAGTACAGGCGGGCACCGTTGACGTCTGCGTACGGCATGGTTGTTTTCTCCTTTCCTCCCGGCCTCACCAGGCAATCAGAGGCCCGGCCGGAAGCGGATAACGTGCTGACTGCTTGCTTAAACAGTGCTCGATGCGAGCGGCGCAGGCGAGATCCGTAAGAGACGCGCCATGGTCGAAAATGGACTCGCTGATCCGCTCATGGCGTGCGTCTCAGAGGACACGGGGCTCGGCGCAGTCTCCGCCCCACGGCCCAGAACGCCTCTGGCAGTCTCAGCGGGCGGGGCTGTCAGCGCTGTATGGCACGGAATGCCCCGGGAGTGGCACCCGCCGTCCGCTCGAAGAACTTCCCGAAGTTGGTGGGTTCCGTGAAACCCAGCATGCGCCCGATGGACGCGACTGGAAGGCCGGTATGAACCAGCAGCCGCTTGGCTTCCAGGGCGACACGGTCGTCGATGAGATCCTTCGCGGTACGGCCCGTAGCGGCCAGACAGGCCCGCGTGAGCGTCCGCGGCGAGTAACCGAGGTGCGTGGCGTACTGGGCGGCACGGCGCCTCGTGGCGAACATGCGTTCCAGCTCGCCGCGGAAGGCACGGAACACCTCGCCCCCCGCCGCAGGGTTCCATTCACCAGGGTGCGGCAGCCGAGCAATGCGTACCAGCAGCGCAGCGACAAGCTGCCGCAGCAGTTCCACAGTGAGTTCCGTCTGCGAAGCGTCCCGCTCGGCCAGCGTGCCGTATTCCGCCGCTATCTCGGCCACCGCCACCGACATGGCCCGGTACTCCACCGCAGACAGTGAGAAAGCGGCAGGGCTGAGCCCCTCGTCGATGACGGCTGCACTGGCAGGCACCGGCGGCGGGAAGGCGGGCGTGAACACCACCAGGGTCGCATCAAGATCCGCGATGCCTCCCTGAGGACCCGCAGGGAAACGCTGCACCTGACCAGGACGCACATGCAGCAGAGTCCCCGGAGCACACGGGTAACCCACAAAGTCGATCAACGCGGTGCCCTCGCCGCGGGTGACCAGGGTCAGTTGATGGAAGTCCGGACGGTTGGGCGCCGCCACGACAGGCGGCAACAGCCGCTCACGCAACGTCGCGAAGGATAAAATCTCCAGCCCCAGCCGGGGCTGATCCGGATTGTCGTAGCTGACGTCGACAACGTCCGGGCTTCCAAAATCAGCCATACACCGATGATCGCAGCCACCGCTGACCACACCGGCAACGAGCCTCCTTCGTCTTGAAGCCACTGCCCGCGAGGCCAGCGCAAACAAGGAGGCCGGCCCTCGCACAGGCCGCAGGCCGAACCCTTCAGTCCAGCACGCCCCGGTGCACTCCCCCCGAGATGTCGAGTTCGGCGAGCAGGCCGTGCACCCGTTGTTCGACGGTGTCCTGGATCGGCCGGACGGCCCCGACGCCCTGCCGTGAGGCTGTCTTTCTGCCCTGGACACTGTCGGGGCGGACGTGCGCCTGGGTCGACGGACTCGGTGACCGCGCAAGTGCGGCCTTCGCCGTCAGGCGGCCCGGTGCTGGAAGGTGCGGCGATAGGCCGTGGGCGTGACGTCGAGTGCGTCACGGAAACGGGCGCGCATGTTGGCGCCGCTGCCGAGGCCGCACCGGACGGCGATCTGTTCCACCTGGAGGTCGGTGGTCTCCAGGAGTTCTCGCGCGCGGTTGATGCGGGCGGTCAGGAGCCACTGGTGGGGGCTGACGCCGGTTTCCTGGCGCCACAGGCGGGTCAGGGTGCGCGGGGAGACGCCGGCATGGTCGGCGAGGTGGGGGATGGTGAGGTCCTCTTCGAGGTGGAGCAGGGCCCGTTCACGGGTGCCGGCGAGCGTGGTGGCCTGGGGGGTGGGGAGGCTCCTGCTGATGTACTGGGCCTGGCCGCCGTCGCGGTGCGGGGCGGCGACGATGTCCCTGGCGATGTCGTTCGCGACGGCCGCGCCGAGGTCTTTGCGGACCAGGTGCAGACACAGGTCGATGCCGGCCGTAAATCCCGCGGAGGTCAGGATGGTGTCGTTGTCGATGTAGAGGACGTTGCGGTCGACGCGCAGCCGGGGGTAGAGCTTTTCGAGGTCGTCCGCGCTGGCCCAGTGGGTGGTGACGGTGCGGCCGTCGAGCAGTCCGGCCGAGGCGACGGCGAAGGCGCCGGTGCAGATGGAAGCGATGCGTATCCCGGCGCGGCCGGCGAGCTTGAGAGCGGCCCTCACCCGTGGGCGCGGAGGGCGCCGGAAGTCCTCGACGCCCGGGACGATGATCGTGTCCGCTTCGGCGAGCGCCTCGAGACCCGCGGTCAGCCCGAGGGTGAAACCGGCGCTCGTGGTCACGGCCTCCTCGGTGTCGCCGCACACGGTGAGCTCGTAAGGGGTGTTCGGACGGGCGTTGAAGATCTGCGTGGGGATCCCCAGATCCATGGGCAGCACGCCGTCGATCGCCAGGACCATGACCCGATGCTTGTTCATGGCCGCAATGTTACGTCCGTCATTCATATCGCAGGGAGGGCCAGGGAGCCGCCATGCCCTGGCCCAGAGATGTTCCCGGGATAAATCACCTGTTCAAGCCGCTGATCGTGTGACCGGAAAGCAAGGGCCCATCCGCGCAGTTCTGGCTCAAAAGATGCGGATGATGGCAGATGAGCCGTGTCCTGGACGGGAGGTTCCGGAGCAGGATCGAGGAACGAGCGCGGGGCAGCCGACTCCACACATCGGTGGAGCGGTCCGAGAGCCCCGGCCGTGGACGAGGAGCTGGCGATGACTTCGCTGAATGTGGTGGGCCGCTTCTTCGACGTACAGGGCGGCCAGGTGTACGCCCACGTCCATGAGGGTGACGGTCCGGCGCTGGTCTTCCTGCACTACTACGGAGGCTCCCGGCGCACCTGGATCCCGGTGCTGCGGCTGCTGGATCCCGGACAGGGCTTCGTGGCCTACGACCAGCGTGGATGGGGCGACTCCACGAGCGTGCCGGGACCTTACGGCCTGGAGCAGCTCGCGGACGACGCGCAGCGGGTCATCGATGCGCTCGGATACTCCGACTACGTGCTCGTCGGACACTCCATGGGCGGCAAGGTGGCCCAGATACTGGCCGCACGCAAGCCCGCCGGGTTGCGGGGAGCCGTCCTCGTGGCGCCCGCACCGCCCGCGCCGATCGGGGTGACCGAGCAGATGCAGGAGATGGCTCTCCACGCCTACGAGAGCGAGGAGGGGATTCTTCAGGGTATCGACCTGATGATGACCCGCGGCGGGCTGACTCCCGAGCTGCGCCGGCAGGTGGTCGAGGACAGTATGCGCGGCGGCGAGCAGGCGCGTCTTGCATGGTCGCGCCAGGGCATGGTCCAGGACGTGTCGGCCGGCGTCTCAGCCATCGAGGTGCCGGTGCTGGTTCTCGCGGGCAGCCACGACAAGGTCGACCCGCCGACCGTGCTTGCCGACCACCTGCTGCCGCTGATCCCGACCGCCACGCTGACCGTTCTGAAGGACACCGGCCACCTCTCGCCCCTTGAGGTACCCGACCAAGTGGCCGAACACATCGGCGCATTCGTCGCCCAGATGTAGGCACAGCACTCCAGCCGCGCATCCCCCGTGCGGCGATCGGCTGTCACTCCACATGCCGTGCAGCCGCCCCCACCCTCCATACCCGGCACGCGTGAGCGTGCCGCCCGGCCACCGTGCCGATTCGCCCCGGACCGGGGCCCAAATGAAGGAGACACATCATGACCACCGACGCACACCTGTCCGTGTTCGAGCAGCTCGACCTCCCCGACACGAGCCTCACCCGGGACACATTCGCCTTTGCTGAACAGGCCACGCCTGCCTTCATTCACGATCACTGCGTCCGCAGCTACGTCTTCGCCCGCGCCCATGCCCAGAACAAGGGTCTGCGCGCCGGTACCGACTACGACGACGAACTGCTGTTCGTCGCTTGCGTCCTGCACGACCTGGGACTGAGCGAGGAGGGCAGCAACGGCGATCAGCGTTTCGAGGTCGACGGCGCCGACATCGCAGCGGCGTTCCTCCGCGAGCGTGGTGTCGAAGAAGAGCGTATCGCCGTCGTCTGGGACGCCATCGCCCTGCACACCACGGACGGCATCGCCTCGCGCAAGGGCACGGAGGTGGCGCTGGCCCACTTGGGTATCGCCACCGACATCCTCGGAATCCAGCGTGAGAGCCTTCCTGCCGGCCTCGCCGACGAAGTGCACGCCCTGCTGCCGCGTCAGGACCTGGCCCACGGGTTCAGCGACATCATCATCACCCAGGGCCTGGCCAAGCCCCGGAAGGCGTCCCCGACGACCTTCATCGGCGACCTGGTGCGCCGCCACCTGCCCTACGGCGCCTATCCCACCTGGTACGACCTGATCGACGCGGCCGGTTGGGGCGACAAGCCGGTCGGTGTCACCGCCCGCCGCCGTGCCGAGACGCCCCAGCAGTTGGGGGCCATGTACATGGAGTACCTGGAGGCCGGTGACGTCGAGGGTCTGGTGTCGCTGTACGAGCCGAACGCCCACTTCGTCCCCACTCCCGGAAATCACCTGGTGGGCACGGACGCCATCCGCCAGGCCATGCAGCAGATGGTCGACAGCGGTGCCCACCTCAAGCTCGAAATGCGCGAGATCCGACAGGTCGACGACGTCGCTCTGGTGTCGAACACCGCCACCCTCACCGGGGTCGGACCGGAGCCGGTGGTCACCACCACCACCGAGATTCTCCGACGCCAGCCGGGCGGCGGCTGGGTTCACGTCGTGGACGACCCGTTCTTCAACTGACCGCGTCGGGCGGCCTGGGCACGGAAGTACAGGCCGCCCGCCCTCCCAGGGCTTAGAACTCCACCAGCGAAAACCTCCAGGGCTGACATGCCGTCACCGACACCCGCCCATTGACACCAACCCGGCGCATCGCAGCGGCCGAGAGAACAAGGGCAGCTGCCGGCGGCGGCATCTGGGGGGTGGCGAGACGGGAGCAAGGACCGCACGGGCAATCCGGGGCGGTCGCGCGGCATCCCGGGCGACGCGAACGGCAAGGCACCGCATGAAGTCGTCAGCGTCCTGGCCGTCGTAGGCGTGATGCAGAGCCTGCGCTTCGGCACACCGTCGCATGGTTACATCAGGGCTTTCAGCGGAGGCGGTACGAGATCGCGAGCCGCGTTGAAGGAGCGGTACTGCAGTTCCTGCGCGGCTGGACGGCGGAGTCGTTCGTAGCCGGAGAGGGCCTGTTCGACCGGGAGCCCGGGGGCCGTGAGCAGATCCGAGAGGACTGCCGCATCCTCGAGTCCCGCACCGCCCCCTTGACCGAGAGCCGGGCTCATGGCGTGGGCGGCGTCGCCGGCGATCGCGACCCGGCCACGGGCCCAGACGGTGGTGGTGACCTGCTCGATGTCGACGGCGAGGTGGTCGGGGTCAGACCGCATGGCCTCGACCACGTAGCCGAGGGGGCCTTGCAGGCCAGCGAATCGTTCAGCCAGCGCGCTCAGCCGGGTGTCACGGTGCCGCCGGGCCGGGTCGTTGATGAACACCATGCAGTGCAGGGTCTTGCCCCCGTCGATCAGGAAGTACGCCAGTCGCGAGCCCTGGACCGGTGTGGTGCGGGCGGCGAAGGTCACGCCGATCTTGTTCGGGAGGCGGAAACGCATCACGGTGCAGCCGATATCGAACGGTGCAGGACCGCCGAGGACGTTGAGGCGGATCCAGGAGCGGACGCCGTCAGCTCCGATGACGGCGTCGTACTCGCCGGTGGTGCCATCGTCGAAGCGGACGCCGACGGTGATGCCGTCGTCCTCGACCGCGGCTGGAGTGGTGCCGGTGCGAACCAGGTCACGGACCGGATCGAGGAGCCGCGTCTGTAAGACAGACCGCTCCAGCAGCATTCCGGGGTAACTCGGCATGGTGTCCACGGGAACCGAGGTGTGCGCGTCGAAGATGTACTCGCGCACCATCAGGTCCCGCTGCCACAGGCCAGGCGGTAAGCCCAGCTGATCCAGCGCCTTGTGATGCCGGTCGGTCAGCGAGATCGCCCATCCGACCTCGGTCAGCTCTGGGGCCCGTTCCACCACCGCCACCTCAGCGCCCCGGACGTGCAGACCGTGGGCGAGGCCGAGTCCTACAGGCCCGGCGCCGACGACAAGGACTCGGCGGCTCATCCGACCGACATCCCGCCATCGACGGCCAGGATCTGGCCGGTCACCCAGGAAGCGTCCGGGTCGGCCAGGGCAACGATCCACCGTGCGACCTCCGCGGCGGTTCCACGGCGCTTGAGCGGCAGACTCGCGGCCTCGGCCGCCTTGATCTGCTCGACCACCTCCGGGTTGGCGATCGTGGAGAGAATGTCGGACTCGGTCGGGCCGGGCGCGATCGCGTTGACCCGGATTTTACGCGGGGCCAGTTCTGCTGCCCAGCAACGCGTCAGATACCCCAGCGTGGACTTGCTCGCGGCGTAGTAGAGCGGCCCGCCGGTGGGTTTGTGCGCGATGGCGCTGGTGACGTTGACGATGCTGCCACCGTCGGCCAGTGCGTCCGCAGCTGCGGCCACCAGCTGGACCGGGCCGTGCACGTTGGTACGGAACAGCGCGTCCAGGTGGTCGGCGGTGATCTCCGCCGTGCCTACGGGAGAAAGCATGCCCGCGTTGTTGACCAGCGCGTCCAGCCGTCCGAACTCAGCGAGGGTTGCCTGGACCATGTCCCTCGCGGAGCCATCGGCGGAGACATCCCCGACGTGCACCGCTATCGAGTCACGTCCTTTCGCTATCTCGCGCAGCGGGTCCTCACGGCGGCCAGTGATCATCACCGACCACCCTTGGTCAGCCAGCAGTTCGGCGGCAGCTCGCCCGATCCCGCTGCCACCACCGGTAACGAGAGCAGTGCGTTGCGTCGTCATCCTGTCCTCCTCTGCGTCCTCACGGACGCTAATAGCGAATGATCTTTCGCTATTAAAGAGACCGCCGACCGTACCCGTCAAGCAGAGGTCGCTGTCTGCCTCGCTCAGCGAAGGACCGCCAAGAAGCAGTCGGACGATCTCCCGCCCGGGGACAGCCGAAGCCCGACAGAGGGGCGGCGATGGGTAGGCTCTCCCCCGCACATGACATTCACCGGTCGGGCTCAGAAATGCATCGATGACGGGCCGAGGCCCGGCTGGGGCATCGGTTCTCACCCGGCACAATCTCGTGCAAGAATCTTGTTTCCCGCAGTCCCCCTGTTCCTGCCACTCCCCCGGCTTGCACCATGCCTCGTATATCGACTGACCGACGCTCGCGCGTACGTCGTGCCATCATCGACGCCGCCGCGGACTGCTTCGCGCGCAAGGGCTTCGCCGCCACGTCTATGCCGGAGATCTGTGCGGCGGCGAACATGTCCGTGGGTGGCATCTACCGCCACTTCGCGAGCAGGGAAGACCTGATCAATGCAGTGTTCGAGGCCATCCGCGCACCAGTCGTCGCAGCCCTCGACGAGGCCGCGCAGGGCCCTGATGTCCTCGACACAGCGGAAGTGATCGACCTCGTGCACAACACTCTGATACAGAGTGCGCCAGGCTCGGCACCGCGGCTTATAGTGGGTCAGTTCTGGGCTGAACTCCTCCGGGATCCGACCCACCCCGGCCCGCACCAGCCGCTGGCTACGGCGCTGCACGCAGCGCTGACCCGACTCGTCGCACGGGCGAATCCGGACGCCCCTGAACCCGAGCGGCTCGCCGTCGCCCTGATAGCGGCAGGCATGGGGGTTTTCCTTACCCAGAGCATTGTCGATGCGAAGGCGTCGACCCGCGAACTGATCGACGCAATGTCAGTACTCCTCCGACACGGCCCGACCCTGACCTGACCCGCGCACTCGATACCCGGCACGCAGCGACCGTGCACGGAACACTCGCCTCACAGCGCGAAGCAATGGGGGACGACTACATCGTGGTGCGTGCAGAGGCTGGCGGAACGAGCCTCAGTACGGCCGGGCATTCCACGTCCGGTACTGCGGTTCTTGCCTTCTACAGTCAGTCTGCGCAGATCGGCCGCGTCGGTCGGGTGCGGTAGTTGGGGAGCCACGGCGGTGCTGTCCTGGCGGACCTTATGCCAGGCATCGATCCACGGCCGCTGCTCGACCCCCGCGACGCCACAAGCATCCAGGAACCCCGTGAGCTGCCGCACGCTGCAAGGAACCCTTCCCCGCCGGACGATGCGGTGTGCCGTGCTGTGCGGCAGTTTTCCGTAGCCGCCAGCCAGTTCCTCCATCCGCTGGAACGAGGGGGCACCGGCCTTCTCGTACAGTTCACACAGCGCCGCGCTCATCTCGGCCCGGTCGGCGATGACTTCGACCGCAGGAGCCTGCGGCCGCCGAGTACCACTGTCGGCCCGTCGCTCTTCATACCGGGCCACGCGCCACAGCCTACGGGCTTCGGCGAGGGCTTCATCGGGGCTGTGGCCCTGCGCAGCAGCGCATACGCGGACGAAGTCGAGGACGACGCCCTCGCCGGGAGTTGTCCTGCCCGACGCGGCCCGGCTGAGGGTGGTCTTGTCGTGGGTGCTGAATCCGGCGAGCTGACTGTAGGTCAGCCCGGCCTGCCGTCGTTGTCCTCGCAGGTACTCTGCGAGGACAACGACGGCAGGAACAGTGCTGCTGATCGGCTTCTCCTGCCGCCCCATGGCCGGACCGCCCGTCAGTCGGACGGGTCGGACGGGTCGAACAGGGCACGCAGCGCCGCGCGCAAGCGGCTGGAGCTTCCGGTGGTGACGGCTGCCACGACGGCCGCCGCAGCCAGGCCGGCCCCCAGGATCAGCTTCAGGACGGCGCTCAGAGCCAGGCCCACCATCACCACGAGGAACGCCGTGACCACGATGGCCACGATGATGACGGCTGCCTCGGCACCGCCCAGACGGCTACGGCCGGAACCGCTTTCCGGCTTCTGTGCTACACCGTGTAGTTCCGGTGCGTGGTTATGGTTCTTGCTGCTCATGAAATTCCCCTTCTGCCGGGGCCCCTTTTCGGGGGCACCGGCGTGCTACTGGCTCCAAGGTGGTTGACGGACTGCCAAGCGGTTGGCGCCACTGTGGGGTTGGCATTCCGTACGGATTCGAGGATCTCAAAAAAGTCCCTTCATAGGGAGTCGAGTTGGGTACGTCTCTGCGCCAGGGGACATTGGTGCAGCGGTATCCCGCATATGCGAGGTTCGCTGCTGTTCCTGAAACTTCCTGAACGATTCATGAAGCGGTGTTCCGGCAGCTCAGGAAGTGCGCGGCAGTCGATGAGCCCTCAGAGGGAACCAGTTGGTGTGGGGCTGTCCCAATCGGCTGCTTGACTCGATCACCAGGAGACCGTCACTGTGGTCTGAAAGCTACGACCCGCCGAGAGGTAGGATCGCAGGAATACCCTGATTGCTACTGGCTCCAACCACAGCACAAGGGGAAATAAGCGGTCTCGTGTTGGCGCACGGAACCGCCGGAAGCCGGTATCCCGGAAACGGGAGCCGGCTTTTTCCGTACCTGGGACGTCCGGGCACCAATAGGCCGGCCCCCAGGAGCCACTGCAGAAGCAGAAAACCACTGAGGAACAGAAGACGGCCCCGTCTCCTTCCTCGGGTACCGACCAGACGGACGGCCTGTACCCGAGGAAGGCAAGAAGGTCAGTCCCCTGAGAGCGGACCCCAGAACTCGGGACCGGCGATGCCGTCAGGATCCTGCCCCATGTCCTTCTGGAACGCCTTGAGAGCATCCCGGGTACGTGCTCCGAAGATCCCGTCCACCGTCAGCGGATGACCGGACTGCGACAGATAGTTCTGCAGCTTGACCACGCACGGCGTAGCCGACCCCATGCCGACCAGCGTGTCCATGCACGCGGCCGGGGAGCCGTTCGCCAGGTACGACCGCGTCTGTGCGTCGGCCACCCCGGTCGAGGGCAGCGACCGGTAGGTCTGGAACGCCTGGACTGCCGCCGCCGTCTTGGACCCGTAGATGCCGTCCACGGACAGGCCGGCGCCGTCCCACTGGTTGTGCGCGTGCGGATCGTTGAGATAGCTCTGCAGCACGCGCACGCAGGCGCCCCGCGAGCCGGTGTGCAGGTCACCGCAGTTCTCCAGCGGTCCCGCCGACGGAAGGACGAAGGAGTCCTCCGCCACCGCCGCGACGGGCTTCGCACCGGACTCGGACTTGACCCCGGATCCGCAGGCCGTCGCCCCGGCCAGGACCAGAGCTGTCAGGACCCCGCAGCCCGCAGCCTTGAGCCCCCGCGCCGCCGTCCCACTTCGAAAGGTCAATGCCATGTTTCCCTCCAGAGGATTGTCGGCGTCACTCCGCCCCGTACGAAGTGACCACCGGTCGACACACCATGACGCTCCGTTAGTGGCACTATTGGGGTCAAGACTCAGCCCGGCGTAAAGAGTTCATGAATGTTCACGGGGGGTCTGACCTGGGAGAACCGGCTTCCACGGCCAGACGAGGGGGAGGCATCCCGTCATGGGATCGGCACGACAGGACAGCAGCTATGGCGACTTCCTAAAGCGAAAGCAGGAGCAGCTCAAGAACGATCCGAAGCGGACGCAGGAGAGCTTCGGGCAGGCATGCAAACGCTCTGCCGCCTGGGCCAGCAACTTTTTCAACAGGGCGGACAGAGCACCTGAGAGGGAGTACGTCGACGCGTTCGCCAGGACCATCGGGCGCGACCCTCATGCCGAGTGGGAAGAGTGGAATTCGGCCTGGGAGGACAGATTCCGGCAAGAAGAACCGGCGGCCTCAGAAGAAGACCGTCCCTGGGGCAATCGGTTCCGGAACCGGAAATTCCTCGTTACCTCTGTACTCGGCGCGACCGTCCTCGCGGTGATACTGGTCCTGACCGTGTTCCCGGACAAGCATCCGCCGTCCTCTTCTTGCACGCTGACCTCCTGCCGAGGCAAAGAACCCAACGGACACTGCGACGAGGGCGTGCAGACAATCGCGGAGCAGGATCGGAAGACTCCAGGGCCGATCACGGTGGTGGTCCGCTGGAACAGCAAGTGCCAGGCTGCCTGGGCAAAAGCATGGGGCGACTACGTGAAGCAGGGCGACAAAGTGACGGTGTCCGTGGACGGGGGTGTGTCGGAGTCCAGGAAGGTCAACTACGGGACTGACCAGCACACCATGATGGTTCCGCGTACAGAGATTCAGCGCGTACGCGCATGCTGGGAACGCGCAGGTGACCAGGTCTGCACCAAGTGGTTCCCCGGATAGGCAGGCAACTCATTCATCTCCTGCTGTCACCAGGTGCAAGCAGGCTGGTGACCTCGGCGATCGCCTCCGCCGAGGGATGAAAGTAGCGCCGTACGTTCTCCGCCTTCCTATGGCGCCAGCCTGGCCATGAGCATCGCCAGGCTGACGCCGGCTTCATCCGGGCCCGTCGCCCCGAGCACGGCGGCCCCGCCCTTGAGCCGGTGGTGGCCGGAGATCATGGCCGTCCTCCTCGTCGACGCCGTGGTGTACGTGGCCATGCTGGCGGCCCCGGACGTGGGCAGATGCTTCGTCATCGCCCCGAGCCAGGTAATCGGCGAACGGGCCATCGAGACGTTCGCGACCAATGACGAACAGCGCGCTCTGCTGACCACTGGCGCCGGCAACTCCCGCATCTACGGCCCCGACGGATCGCCCATGGGAAAGACCCTCGACGAGTACGCCGAGCCCGCATGTTCGCGTCCGACCGCGAACTGCGTGCCGCCCGCATGACCGCCAGCCTCAGCACAGCCGTGAAAGCCCTCGCCGAAGAACTCGGCGCCGCTCCCGACGGCATCGGTCCCCCGCATCGCGACCGCCACGGCTTTCCTTGAAGCCGGGATGCCAACTCTCAGAGGCCCGGGACGCGATGCCGGGTCAACACTGGCGCGGAGCCAGGCACGCGGGGTGCCCGGCTCCGCGTCTTCTTCGTCGCAGCTGCCCGCCGACAAACGGTCCGGCACCCGACCGCAGCTACCGCGAGACGTCGTTACTCCGGACGCACCGGGGCGGCGACCAGTTCGTCCAGCCCGGGGAACGGATTGTCCGGCCGGTGCTTGCGATACACGGCGTCGACGTACGACAACGGCGCCCACTTGGAAGGCTGCTCGTCGATCTGATGGACGAGCAGCGCATGGAAGTTGTTCCGCAGATCCAGATAGGGAAACGCCTCGTGCGCCGCGTCCACTACCGCCCGGTCCACATCCTCGATACCGAAAGCGAACAGGTCGGCACCAGTACCGAAATGCAAGAGAGCGGCGACAGTATGCTTGTGGGGCGCGATCCCCCCGGAGCTGTGCAACGCCACCGCGTCCCAGATCTGGTCGGCGGCGGCATCCGACAGCCCATGCTCTCGGGCGAATCGAGCGGCCCGGAACGCACTGTCCACCTCGAACCGGTTCGGTCCCTGCCCCTCGTCGGTCAGGCCGATGTCGTGCAGCACCGTGGCGAGGAAGAGCGTCTCGTCGTCGTAGTCCACCCCGGCAGTGAGGTTCTTGGCGGTGGCGATACTACGAGCGTAGAAGTAAGTGCGGACAGTGTGGTTGAGCAGCCAATCCGGAGAGTGCTCGGCAGCGAAGGCGACAGCGGCCTCCGTAGCAGCCGTACGCGGCCACCCTCCGATCTTCTCCGGCAGATCCTCGAGCACGCTCACTTGGCCTCAGCCCCCAGTGCCAGGTGCTCGACGGCGACCGCCTCGGCCGGCCGCAGCTCACCCACGACGTTGGACTGCTCGAAGTAGGCGGGCTTCGGTGTCCACGTCTCGACTACTACGTACATGGTGCATATCTCCTCGCTAGTCATGATCGGCGCGGCATGACCAGCCTAGGAAGACCGAGGCCGTCGCACGATGGCCAGATGGACAATAACCCCAAGGATCCGGCCAAGGTCGCGGTGGTGGTGCAGCCGGGCTATGTCCTGTTGGACGTAGCCGTTCCCCAGCAGGTGTTCGGCCACTGGCCGGACTACGTGACCGCCTGCTGGCCTGGCGGCGCCCCCTGTAGTACAGCGCGACTTACGCCGGGGCGCGCACAAGCACGGTCTCGCAGGCGCCGCCGTCCTCGGAATGCACGGTGACCGGCACCGCGGCCTGCTGCGTGCGGTGGTCGTAGATGGCGTTCCGCTTCATGGGCGTGGCGTGCGCGACCGGGACTGACATGGGGCGCAGGGAGCCCCGTCGGACTTGGCCCGCGCCGGGCAAGCCCAGTTGATACGACGCCGAGGTGTCGCTCGGCAGGGCAACACCCCTGATCTTGCAGCCATTGGCGAGGTCGAGAGCAAGGTCGCCAAGGCGGGATGAAACGGAGCTTCAGGTGTCGGGGAACCGAGCAGGCCACGGCCCGCACCGATTGGGAAGCCCGCGCAAGAGGCAGTCATGACACGGCGGCGGCCGCGCATGAAGGTCTGCCCGTTGCGCGGATTCCAGTGGTGCGTGAACCCTCGCTCGCGGCGGCGCCTCCAGCGGCTACTGGGAGGAGGCAGGGTTGTCGATTTCGAAGCCGTCGAAGGTGGCGTAGGTGCCCGAGAGCTTGGTGACCACGATGGTGTGGACACCGGCGGTGAGGGCGGTGCTGGTGTAGACGGCGACATCGGTGTGGCGCGCGCCGTCGGCGGGCACGGTGTCGACGACGGTGGCGGGACCGCCGTCGATCGACACACTGAGGTTGCCCTGATCGGTGAACTCCTCACCGAACATCTTGATCCCGGTGCCGATGAACGTGTACGTGATGCTGCTGCCGTCGGTCGTCGCGTAGTGGACGTCGTCGTCGTGATCGCCGTAGCCCCGGCTGCCCAAGTAGTCCCAGGTGTTGTAGACGATCGACGGATCGGTGTCGTTGAGACGTGCTGCGGCCGGCGGGGCGCCGACGTAGACGAGGACGGCTGCCGACGGTTTGGACGTGGCTCCGTCCTTGTCGGACTGCGTGGCGGACAGGGACTGTTGGCCGGGCGAGGAGTCGGTGAGCGTGCACGACCAGGCGCCGTCGACGGCAGCGGCTACGGTGCAGCCTGCCTGGTTCGTGCTGCCGGTGACCGCGACGGTGTTGCCGGCCACCGCTGTGCCACGCACCGTGAAGGTGTCGGCCAGGCCGGTGGTACCGCTCGTGGGGGCGCTGATGACCGGACGGGGTACGTAGGTGCCGACGGTGACGTCCGTGCCGTCGGCTCCGGTCGGTACCGTGGCGATCAGGAATCCGGAGGAGACCACCTGGACGTCGGTGGCGCGCCGGTCGCCGAAGTACACCGGGGTGCTAGGCGAGAAGCCGGCGCCGGCGATGAGGACCCGTTCGGTCGTGGAGCTGGCGACGGGCGTGGGCGCGGAGATGTAGCTCGCGGTGAGGGGGAGGCCGCCTACCAGCGATCCGTATCCGTCGGTGACGCCCGCGTGGACGAGGAAGGAGACGGGGATGTCTCCCGGGCCCGGGGACGCGGGGATGGTGGTGTTGTCGCTGGCGTGGGAGTCGATGGGCTGCGTGCAGAAGTAGCTCTCTGCGGGGTCGGAGAAGTAGTTGCCGGTGACCCAGAAGTGGCCGGTGGCCGAGCAGCCGCCCTGGGCGCCGAGTGAGGCCAGGGGGTGGAACTCGACGTTGCTGCTGAAGCTGATCCACTCCGAACCGGCGTCGTCGTAGAAGGCGTTGAAGCGCGAGCCGTCGTTGTAGACGACGTTGCCGGTGACGTGCAGGCCGTGTGCCAGGGTGGCCGTCGCGTCGATGGTGCCGTCGGCCTGGTAGACGTACTGCGCCTGGTGGCCTTCCATGTAGATCGCGCCGCCGTCGTCGAGGACCTGCATGACGTTGAAGATCAGGTTGTTGCTGATCGTGTTGTCGGCGTTGATGTTGGTCGAGTTCTGCGGGTGGTTGGCGTCGTCGACGTGGCCCTGGATGACGCCCGCGGTGATTCCGGTGTACGGCAGGTTGTACAGCTCGTTGTGCGTGATCGTGGTGTGGCGGCTGAAGAGCAGCGTGATGCCGCAGGCCGAGCGGTAGTCGGTGCCGACGTCGTGGATCACGTTGTTCGAGACCGTGGTGTGGTCCAGGATCTCGTTCGTCCCGACCTGGTCCGCCTGCACGGTCTTCGGGTCAGGAGTGCAGTGATCTTTGATCACCGAGGCCGGTGTGTCGGTGGGAGTCGGGTCGAACGTGCAGCCCAGTGACAGCGCGGTGGAGGCGATCGAGGTGAACTCGTTGCCATCGATGACGTTGTGCGATCCCCCGTACATGAAACTCAGGCCGGCGCCCCCGAGGTTGACGAATCGGTTCCCGGTGATCGTCACACGGCTGGCCCCGGTAAAAGCGACGTTGGCGAGAGGCTGGGTGAGCGCGCCCCACGGGCAGCTGCCGGCGGGTGCGGAGAAGGTGCACAGCCCCTGGTTGCTGGCGCCGGTTCTGTGCAGGTTGCTCTGCACGTCGGCGAAGCCCACCGGTGACGAGGGGGCGTTCCAGGTGGCATACGAGAACGTCAGGCCCTCGAAGGTGACGTCGTGCAGGGGCCTGGCCAGGCTGCCGGCACCTTGCACCAGCTTCTCCAGCCGGGGCAGTTCGACGTCCAAGCCGGCCATCCGCTGACCGCTCTTGGGCATGTAGTAGAGCGTGTCAGTGGCACCGTCCAGGGACCACTGACCGGGCGTCAGAAGACTGCGGGCGCCCTGAATCGTGTCGGGAAGCTGCGAGGTGGGCATCGACGGCAGGCCGCCGGTGCCCTGGCTGAACGGGGCGATGTCGGTGACGTTGGTCCAGCAGGGCTGGTCCATGACCAGCGTGCTGCCGGACATCCGTGCGGCCCCGCACTTGGAGTCGGTCCACGCGCCGTTGCCAGCGGGATAGTCGAACTCGACCTGCGCCACTTGCGCAAGCGTGAGGTGCGAGAACCAGGCCAGGGCCACGGCGTCGTTCGACAGGTCATACCCTGTGGCCGACCCGGCCCAGTTGCCCGTGAAGTGCAGGGCCGCCGGGGTGGCCTGGGCGATGGGGGCTTGTCTGCCGTCCACGTAGAGCTGACGGGTGGCGCTGCCGCGGGGCACGTGTGCGGCCCACACACCGCTGCTCCCCACCTCACGCCAGGCGGTGACCTTGGAGGCGCCGGAGATGACCGGCTTGGCGCCGGGCGCGGCCTCCCACACCACGGGGTCGGCGGGCCGGCCGGAGTCCTCCGCGCCGAACTTCCACGTCTTGTCCAACCGGTACGTGCCGCCGAGGAGTTCGACCCGGGGGCTCACCGGGTGCCGGCCGTGCTCAAGAGCGCGCACTTCGGCCTGCGCGGTGGTCAGGGAACAGGGATTCCTCGATATGCACGCCGCACCGTGGCCGTCAGGCGCTGCCCACAGCACCGATGCCGTGGCGGCCCGCGCCGGACTTGCCGACACGCCCAGCGCTCCCGCGCCGACCAGTCCGAAGGCGAGTACAGAACCGAGGATCTTGCACGTCGACGCCATCCATTTCATGACCGCTCCGGGATCCGTCAAGCCGCGGGCATGCCCGCAGGAGAGGCTGAGACATCCGATGAATGGGGTCAACGTGGCAGCACGCGCTTGGAGCTGTCAACGGGTTGTACGGGGCTTGATGCGAAGAGAGCGGCCTCCATGCAGTCAAATCCGGAGCAATGGATCGGATGTATGGGCGGTTCTGCATGCCGGAGACGACTGACGCCCGCCCCGCCCGCGAGCCGTCCGGCCGGGGCGAACGGCAGGCCCTTCGGGCGCGGGATCCTGCAGCAGCTCTGCGGGGGGGTGCCTCTATGTCTTTCGTCAAGCGAGGTGTGGGGTTCTGGGTTCGTAGAAGGTGCCGTCGCGGAGCATCGCGAACAGGACGTTGATGCGTTGGCGGGCGAGGCGGAGGAGGGCTTGTGTGTGGGTTTTTCCTCGGGCCCGGCATTTGTCGTAGTAGGTGCGGGAGGCGGGATCGTGCAGGGCGGCGAACGCGGAGAGGAACATCGCGCGTTTGAGTTGCCGGTTGCCGCCTCTGGGGGCGTGTTCGCCGTGGATGGAGGTGCCCGACGACTTCGTGGTCGGGGCGAGGCCGGCGTAGGAGGCGAGGTGGGCGGCGGTGGGGAAGCTGGTGCCGTCGCCGACGGTTACCAGCAGGGTGGCGGCGGTCCTGACGCCGACGCCGGGCAGCGACGTCAGGACCTTCGAAAGAGGGTGATCCTCCAGCAGGACTGTGATCTGGGCTTCTGTGGCCCGGCGTTGTTCGTGGACGGCTCCGAGCGAGCGGGCCAGGGAGGGGATCACGATGTCGAGGGTGCCGGTGCCGGGAACGACGACGGTCTGTTCGTCGAGTGCGTCGAAGACGTCGTCGATCAGCCGCTGGGCCATCCTGGGGGCCTTGGGCCGGATCACCTCAACCAGCTTGCGGCGTCCGGCTTTTCGCAGAGCGGCAGGGGATCCGTAGCGTTCCAGCATCCAGGTCACAGCCTGATGGTCCAGACGCGGTCCCAGGACCCGCTCGAGGCTGGGGTGGAACTGGGTGAGCAGGCCGCGGATCCGGTTGGAGGTGCGGGTGGCCTCGGCCGCCAGATCCTGGTCGAAGCCCACGAGGACCGTGAGTTCGGCGGTGATCTCGTCGGTCGCCTCCAGCGAGCGCAGTGTGTGCGGCAGGGTGCGGGCGGCGTCGGCGATCACGGCCGCGTCGCGGGCGTCGGTTTTGGCCTCGCCTGGGTAGAGATCGGCGATCCGCCGCATCGACAGGCCCGGCAGGTAGGCGACCTTGCAGCCGGCGTCCCGGGCCACCGTCAGTGGCAGGGCGCCGATGGAGGCGGGCTGGTCGACGATCACCAGGACGGTGCCGAACTTGGCCTTCAGCTTCTCGAAGACGTCCCGCAGTTTCGGCTCGGTGTTGGGCAGGGGCTTGTCGAAGACCTTCTTGCCGGCCGGGGTGAGTCCGTGCCCGTGATGGGTGCTCTTGCCGACGTCCAGGCCGAGGAAGACGCCTATGTCGTCGTTGTCGTTCACGCCGTCCTCCCGAACGGATGTCGTGCGTGCTGGCCGGGGCGTTGGCGTCGTATGCGCGCATCCACGTTATGCAGACCTGCCGCTTGTGTACTGCCGGGCATTACGCCCGGCCAGGCGGTAGTCGGACCTCTCATCAGCGTCTCCAACGGCGCCTCCCGGGCCCGGTGGCACCACCCCCCAGGTCATCGGTTCGACAGGGGGGAACAGCCATGCCGGGCCCGGAGGCCAGCGGTCCCATTGCGGAACCGCGAAGAAGATAACGGGGGTGGACGCCGCCCGTCGCGACGCGAGCAACCCGGACATTCGCGGCGCATGCTCATGCCGAGGGAGGGGTCGAACCTCCGCCGGTAGTCCACAACTCCCGCTGGGCAAGACTCAGTTGGTGGTCGGCCCAGTGAAAGCGCACATCTGCGCCCGATGCCGTGGCGACTCCCGGGTGAACGCCGGTCGTGGCCGTTCGGTGGCCGCCGGATCGGGCAGCAGGGTTCGAAGTCGCCGTTGCTGAGCGCGGCGCGGAGTTTCAGTTCCACCGCAACCTGTGCCCGCCCGCTGTGCTCACTCTCCCCAGGGGGAGGATGCGGCGGCGAGTTCGAGGGTGGTGATGCCGTCGGCGCGGCGTTCGCGCAGCAGTTCGCCGCCGATCGAGTAGAGGGGTGCCGCCGCGGCGGACCGTGCGGCCCTTTCCGTAATGGCGTCAGTCAGCGACCGGATCATCGCCAGCCGCGGATACACGCTGTGGATCTCCTTCTCCCAATCGGCAACGATCTCCGCGTTGAGTCCGAAGTCGGCAGCGATGCCCTCATACGTCAGGTAGGCGAGCAGTCCACGCCGTTGGGCGATCCCAGGCGAGGCATGCAGGGCGATCGCCTCCCACACCCGGTCCACGTCCTGCGCGTCGACACCGTGCTCAGTCAGCAGCGCGGCAGCAAGATCCGCGCCCTCCACCTCGAACCGTGCGTCGCCCTGAGCGAGGTCGCCGACCCCCAGGTCGTGCAGGACAGTCGCCGCAAAGAGCAGATCACGGTCGTAGGCGGCATCGTCCAGGGCGCCTTCGTGTTCGGCGAGAAGCTGCGCGAAGAAGAAGCTGCGCACGCTGTGGTTCGCGATCGAGGCGCTCTCCGAGGACTGCACCGCGCGGAGCACAGCATCGGCCAGCGGCCCGGTCGGCAGATCGAGGGTGAATGTCATGCCTCGACGCTACGAAGCGGTCCCTCCCACTCGCCAGTGGCCCGAGGGTCACCCACCGCTAGGATCGGGCCATGCAGACGACCAGCCAACACCGTGTTGCAGTCCTGGCGCTTCCCGGCGTTCTCGCGCTCGACTTCGGGATCCCCGTTCAGGCATTCGGGACGGACCCGCACTACGACGTCACGGTGTGCACCGATCCGGCAGCCGGGCCCATCCGCAGCAGCGGCGGCTTCGAGCTGGCCGCGCGCACCGGCCTCGAAGCGCTGGACGACGTCGACACAGTGGTTGTTCCCGGCTATGAGATCCCGGACGCGGCGGTGCCCGGCAGCGTCCTGCGGGCATTGCGTGCCGTCCATGCCCGCGGTGGGCGGATCGTCTCGATCTGCACCGGTGCCTTCGCCCTGGCGGCCGCGGGGCTCCTCGACGGACGCCAAGCGACGACTCACTGGCAGGAAGCCGGCCGCCTGCAGCGCCTGTATCCGCGGATCTCCGTCGTGCCGAACCGGCTGTTCGTCGACGACTCGGACATCCTTACCTCCGCGGGCGTGACCGCGGGCATCGACCTTTGCCTGCACATCATCCGCCGCGACCACGGAGCCGCCGCAGCAAACACCCGCGCCCGGGCCCTGGTGGCGCCACCGCAACGAGTGGGCGGGCAGGCCCAGTTCATCGAACGTCTTCGTCCGGCCGCGAGCGGCACCGAGCTTGCCCCCGTCCGCGACTGGATACTGGCCAACCTCGCACACCACCACACCCTGGACACACTTGCGCAACACGCGCACATGTCCCGCCGCACATTCGCTCGGCGCTTCCGCGAGGAGACGGGCACCTCGCCACTGGCCTGGCTGACCAGCGCCCGCCTCGACTGGGCGCGAGAGCTGCTCGAAACAACAACCGTGGCCATCGAGCAGATCGGCCACCTCAGCGGCCTTGGCAGTCCCGCCGCACTCCGAGCCACCTTCCACCGATACCTCGGCACTTCACCCCAGCAGTACCGCACCCTTTTCCAGCACCAGACCGACACCTCGAACACAGCATCATGACCGCTGGGGTCCCGACGGCACCGAAGCCGTCCTCCGACTGCGCGCCGACCAGAGCAACGGCGACTTCGACACCCACTGGCGCTACCACGTCACCCGCGAACATCAACGCCTCTACCAACCAGCCGATTCAAGCGAATACGCCCTCAGCATCTGATTTACCGCTGTCCGACCGAATACAACCAACCGTTCACGAGGAGGACTCCATGACCGCCATCGTCCTGGTCCACGGCCTGTGGGCCGACGGCTCCTGCTGGAGTGAGACGATCACCGAACTGCTTGCCCTGGGCCACGATCCCGTCGCCGCCCAGCTGTCGCTCCAGTCCATGGAGGACGACATCGCGGCCGTGCGGCGGGTGCTGACCACCTTCGACACCGGTGAGCCCGTGCTGCTCACCGGCTGGTCGTACGGCGGTGCGGTGATCACCAACGCGGCCCGCGGCCAAGACAGTGTCGCGGCCCTCGCTTACGTCGCTGCCTTCGCCCCCGACGAGGGTGAATCGGTGAGCGACATCTCCCGCCGCCGCACCGGCAGCTTGCTTCCCGAGCACATCAGGACCACCGAGGACCAACACTCGTACATCGACCGTCGCGCGTACGGCAAGGTCATGGCCGCAGACGCCGCCGAGGAGCGCACCGCGCTCGCTGCCGCCGTACAGAAGCTCCCCCGCCTCGGCATCGACACCGCGCCCTCGGGCAGCCCCGCCTGGCGGACGTTGCCCACCCACTACCTGATCGCCACCGAGGACCGCGCGCTGCCCGCGGCGACCCAGCGTGAACTCGCCGCGCGCATGGGCGCCGAGACCGTCGAGTGGCCCACCGGCCACGGCCCGATGTACTCCCGTCCCAAGGACCTCGCTCTTTATCTGGACAGGATCGTGAAGAACTCCATGGGCGGCGGCAGCTCTCGTACTCGCTGGTGACTCCTCCCCCTCGTGGACGAGGGGGCTTCTCGTTACGCCGGGTTGGCGTCGCGACGGACCAGCCCGGCCCGTAGAACGTAGGGAGGCGCCACCTGGGTTGTTGACGCAGATCACCGTGCTCGCGGCCAGGCCAGTCGCATGGCCGGTATCAGGTCCCGCGGCGTGTGTCACGCAGCGGTCACCGCTGGGTGTCGACGCCACTGGTCAGCACCCGGCCGAGGGTATGCGCCTCGCGCAGCAGGAGCGCACCGAGTTCAGGTCTGCGTTCGGGGCGGAACCTGGTTTCCACGCCGGTCAGAGTGAGCGCCCACGCGGGCTGTCCGGCATGGTCGAATACGGCTGCCGCCATGCCCCAGCTGCCTTCCACGACGAGTCCGGGGTTCACGGCATAGCCGTCGGTCCGGGTCTGCCGGATGCGTTCACGCACCGCATCCGGAGCATGTGCCTGGCCCCACTGGCCGACCAGATCCCGGCCCGCGAGATGGGCGTCGATCTCTGCGTCGTCGAGGAACGACAGCACTGCCAGGCCCGCTGATACGACGCCCAGTGGGAAACGCGCGCCCTCGTACAACACGAAGGAACGGATGGGGAAATCCCCCTCCTCGCGTAGAAGGCACACTGTCTCATCGCCCCGCCGCGCCGAGAAGAACGCGCTCTCCCCCGTCAGGGTCGCAAGCCGGTGCACGCTCTCGCGCGCATGGCGAGTGATGTCGTAGCGAGTGCCGGCCACTCCGCCGAGCAGATACAGCTCGGGGCCGAGGAACCAGTGCCCACTGCGTCGATCGCGGTCGACGAACCCCTCCTCCGCGAGCGAGACGAGCAGCCGATGCACGGTCGGTCTGGGCAGGCTTGTCGCCTTCGCCAGGACGGCCGTGCCCGCACCGGCCTCGTTGACCGTCGACAGCGCGCGCAGAACTGCGCTGACCCTACCGACGAGGTGAGCTGCCGGGGTCGCGTCCATGCACCTCATCGTACGTTCACTGAGTGGACGCCATGCCCGCTCTCCGCTCACAGGTCAATCGCTTTGCTCGATAAATGCGCAGGTTCTTGCCCAGTAAGGGATCGAAGAGCTTGACTCTCCAGCGCTCGGAGAGTGAACGACCAAGGCGGAAGGTGGGCGAATTGTCCAAGCGACGCGCGAACGCGGAAGAGGCTTTGGCCGGCGTGCTGACCGACGGGATGACGATCGCCGTCGGCGGGTTCGGTCTCTGCGGCGTCCCTTACGACCTCATCGAGGTCGTAAGGGACAGCGGCGTCACGGCGCTGACGATCGTGTCCAACAACATGGGGGTCGACGGCAAGGGCCTCGGCCTGCTGCTCGAGAATCGTCAGGTGGTCAAGGTGATTGCCTCGTACGTGGGCGAGAACAAACTGTTCGCCCAGCAATACCTGGACAAGGCCCTCGACGTGGAGTTCTCCCCACAGGGCACGCTCGCCGAGCGCATGCGGGCGGGCGGGGCCGGGATCCCGGCCTTCTACACAAGGACCGGCGTGGGCACGCCCGTCGCCGAAGGCAAGCCGCACGCCGAGTTCGACGGGCACCTCCACGTTCAGGAGCGGGCGATCGTCGCTGACCTCGCGCTCGTGCACGCCCATACCGCCGACCAGGCCGGCAACCTGACGTACCGGGCGTCTGCACGTAACTTCAACCCCCTCGTGGCCACGTGCGGCCGGGTGACTGTTGCAGAGGCAGAGCAGCTGTCCGAGGAGTTCACCGACCCCGAATCGGTCGTCACCCCGGGCATCTACGTCAGGCATGTGGTGGCCGCGAGGGATCGGGGCAAGGAAATCGAGCAGCGCACGGTCCGCCTCCGCATGACCGTCGAAGCCTAGGAGGGAAGACTCGTGCCCCGGACACGTGACGACATGGCGGCGATCGCAGCTGCCGAACTTAACGACGGAGACTACGTCAACCTGGGGATCGGCATTCCGACTCTCGTGGCCAACCACATTCCCGACGGCATCCAAGTGACCTTGCAGAGCGAGAACGGCATCCTCGGCCTCGGCCCGTTCCCCTGGGAAGGCGAGGAGGACGCTGACGTGATCAACGCGGGCAAGCAGACCGTCACCGTCAACCTCGGTGCCAGCTATTTCGACTCCGCGACGTCCTTCGGCATGATCCGCGGCGGCCACATCGACATCGCCGTCCTGGGGGCCCTGCAGGTCAGCGCAAAGGGCGATCTGGCGAACTGGACAATCCCGGGTGCCCTCGTCAAAGGCATGGGCGGGGCCATGGACCTCGTGGTCGGCGCCCGCCGGATTGTCGTGCTCACGGACCACGTCGCCAAGGACGGAAGCCCGAAGATCGTCCAAGAGTGCACCCTGCCGCTGACCGGCACCGGTGTGGTCAGCCGCATCATCACAGATCTCGCCACCATCGATGTGAATCCGGACGGCCTGCGACTAGTAGATCTCGCTCCGGGCGTCACCGAGGAGGAGGTACGGGCGAAGACTGCTGCCCCGCTGCAGCTGTCCCAGGTTGCTGGTGCTCCGACCGCATAGGGTTCGACCGGGTTCGGTCACGCAGCCGGGGCGAAGGGGTGTCCGCCCCGGCGGATGCCCTTTTCGCTGCGGATACGGGCGCGCTCTCGGCGTTGTGGGGCAAGTACGTCGAACTACCGGACGACGTCTCGCGAACGTCCCAACCGGTGCCACCCCACGCAAGTCTCTACCGGTCATCGAGGTCCGACGGAACGCTAACCAAGACCGGTGACACGGACACGGCTACACGGCCTGTTCCTGCGGCGCATCCGTCGAGTTGCTCGATCCGCCACGAGCCCCTGAGGCGCTGGGCTGGCATCCGCACCATCTGCCGCCAACCCTGCCCAGCAAAGCACTCACACCTGACCCTGGACAATCGCTCGCTCAAAGCACCAGCGGGCCGCCCATTCTATATGAGACGAACAAACGCGTTAAACTTGCAGACAATATAGCCGGGTTTATTAATTCTGACGTTCAATAGCGAACCGAGGCGTCTTGGTCAGTCTTATCACCGGCGTGGCCTTTCCCGGAACGGAAATCCACACCTGAGAGGCGTGCCGCCCTTCAACCCTCCTGCTCACGTGATCGCATCAGCACCCCACGTGCGCCATGGCTACCATCCACTGCCTGCGTAGGCGTGTTCCTGAGCACTGGTCACCAGCAGTGCACTACGGCCTGGACTATCCAGCCCTGGGCTGTCCGTTGCACGGCCATGCACTCAGAAAGCAGGCGAACAAGCTCGCAGCCTCGGCCGTAGTCATCGGCATCGATGCCGTCGCGTACGCGGGACGCTGGCGCCCCGGAGTCGGCAACCGTGATGCGCAGCGTCCGGCCGTCGAGGCAGAGCAGCAGCGTCATGTCAGCGCGCCCGTGAAGGGCGGCATTGGCGGCGAGTTCGCCGATGATCAGGAGGGCGGAATCTTCGTCATCCGGAAGCACTCCCCAGTAGTTGAGCAGCACGGCGGCCCAGCGACGGGCTACGGGTACGCAGGCCGCAGTGGCGGGCAGGGCAAGCAGCGCCTGCTGGCCCGGGCTGGCGTATGCGACTTCGGTGGGGGTGGGTCTGGGTGATGCGACAGGCGCTTCGGCGAGGTACATGACGATCCCCCTCGGGGGGTGCGAGGGATGTGAGGAACACTTGTTTTGGTAGCGGCGGCAGTATGGAATGGCATGGTCAAAGCGATGTCCAAAGCGCGGCCCTCCGGCATATCCATACGACGGACAATGATCCAAACTGACTTTCTTTTCCCGGCAGTCGTCATCTGGTGTTAGGTTCCCTGCCTCCCGGAAGCGGATGAGCCTCCGAGCGGCGAGATGGGCGAGCGCGACCCCCCATGCCAAGGCCGTGAAAGCCGCGCTCACCACACGAGATCAGGCCAGGCTTGAAAGCTGAACCTCAGCGGCGGTGCCGTCTGCCGACTCGTCCAGGTCGACGAAGTACGGTCCGCCGCCAGCCTCGCCGGGCCGGACCACGGCCGGCCTGGGCCGATTGTCGTGCAGCAGTCGCGTGGCGTCCGACCTGGCGTAGTGGCCGGTGGGGTCTGCGGCGTTCTTGGCCAGGTCGATCACAGACAAGTCGATGTCGGCAACGACCAACCCCTCGGTGTACTCGTCGAGGTTTTGGCCCAGAGGCGATCCGTCGGGGCCGTAGATGCGGGAGTTGCCGGCGCCAGTGGTGAGCAGAGCACGCTGTTCGTCGTTGGTCGCGAACGTCTCGATGGCCCGTTCGCCGATTATCTGGCTCGGGGCGATGACGAAGCATCCGCCTTCCAGGGCGTAGCTCTGCGTTGCGGCGAGGTTGGCCTCGGCGCTGAAGGCATAGGCGATGCCCTTGTACAGGCCGAAGGCGGGCCAGGCTGCGATGTGGACCTGCTCGTGCTGGGCGTACATGGCGTACCTGTTCAGCGGCTGGAGGTGTTCCCAGCAGTTCAACGCGCCGAGCCGACCGAGCGGGGTGTCGATGACCTTGAGGTGGCTGCCGTCGCTTTCACCGAAGAGGCTGCGTTCGACATGGGTGGGCTTGAGCTTGCGGCGGTGCAGCGGGACACCGCCGTCGGGGCCGATGATGGTCTGCGCTATGTAGAGGCTGCCGTGGTCCTTCTCGCTGTAGCCGAGAGCGACGGTCACACCTGTGCGGCGGGCCGCCTCACGGATCGCTGTGAGGTGACGGCTGTCCAGGGTGAGGGAGTTTGCGTGGTACTGGGCGACGTACGGCACCTGCCCAGCCACCGCGCCCAGCCACAGGAACAGTGGGTAGCCCGGGATCCATGCCTCGGGAAAGGCGAGGAGAGCCACGTCCTGCGCCGCTGCATCCTCGATGAGTCCGATGGTCTTCTCAACTGTGGCGCCGGCGTCGAGCCATACGGGCTCGGCCTGCACGGCTGCGACACGGTAAACGGACGACATGGCGGCCTCCGGGCGAGTGGGTGTTATTGAGGTGGCCAAAACCGTAGGCGTGCGCGAACCAGTCGATGCGGCGTTGTGCGCGCGAGTTTGCGGCGTTTTCGGCGGTCAGTGAGCCTCTTTCATCCTGTGCTGGCGGGTGAAATGGGCTGGTCAGTGGCTGTGGTGACGAGGCAGGGCCCCTCGTCGTTGGCGTGGTGATTCCACTCAGCACACCGGCGACCGAAGGGGCCCTGTTGGTTCCGTATCCTGCCACCCTCGACGTCCCGCATGAGCTCGTTGAGCACGTCGCCTGGCTGCTGTACGAGCACCGCCGCGCACGTAACACCCGCTGGCGGAAGCTCCGCTGCTTCGACCAGGCACTGCTCACACTGGTCCACCTGCGCAAAAACGAGACGTTCGCCCAGCTCGGCGCCGGGTTCGCCATATCGCAGGCCACCGCCTGGCGCTACGTGGACGAGGCCCTGGAGGTGCTGGCTTCCTGGGCCCCAGGCCTCCATGAAGCCCTCACCGGCCTCGGTGAGGGCGACCACGTCATCGTTGACGGCACGCTGATCCCCACCGACCGCGTCCGCGCCGATCAGCCGTACTACTCGCAGAAACACAAGAAGCACGGCATGAACGTGCAGGTCATCGCCCGCCCTGACGGCACACCGCTGTGGTTCTCCCGCGCGACACCCGGCCGCACACATGACCTGACCTCGGCCCGCGCCCACGGCATCGTCCAGGCCTGCCTGACCCGGCAGATCCTCGTGCTGGCGGACCGCGCCTACCAGGGCGCCGGCGCCACCTTCCGCACCCCCTACTACCACCACAACGAACAGCCCGAGCACTACCAGCAGTTCAACCGCGACCACGCCCGGCTCCGAGCCCCCGGCGAACGCGCCTTCGCCCTACTCAAGTCCTGGCACATCATGCGCAGAGCACGCTCCTCCACCCGCCGCATCAGCCGCACCGTCCAAGCCATCCACACACTCATGACCTGCGACTATTCAGGATGAAAGAGGCTCAGTTGCGGTCACCGGCGACGGGCTGGACCGCGCTGCTCAGGCTCGTAGCCGTGCGCCGCACGAAAGGCGATTGGCGGCAGGCCATACGCCCGTACGAAGGCGCGAGTGAACGTGGTGCGATCGCCGAAGCCGCAGCGGGTCGCGACGGTGGAGACCGTAAGCGCGGAGTACCGGGGGTCGGCCAGCAGGCGGTGCGCGGCACGCAGTCGCTCTGCGCGGATGAACGCGGCCGGAGAGGAACCCTCAGCGGCGAACAACTCGTTGGTGTAGCGCACGGACACACCATGGAACCGGGCCAGCTCCGTCAGTGTCAGACGAGGGTCGGACAGGTGATCGCGTACATACGTCTGCATCGATGCCAACAAGGCGGCCCGCCCTGGGAATCCGCGCGGGCCGGCGTCATCGCCGACAGCCGCACGCAGGACGATGGCCAGAAGGTCGACGGTCGTGACCCCCAGCTCAGCCCGAGGAGTACTGGCGAGGTTCTCGCAGGTCTCGGCGAGTTCGCGCACATAGGCAGCCAGGGCCCGGACGCCAGGGCCGCCGGGGGGCAGCGCCCGCCCGCACACCTCCGCTACGCGGCCTACCCGGTCACACAAATGCTGCCGGGGAATTTGCAGCACCAGCTGACGATGGCTGGTTGGGAAAAGCAGCTGGTAGGGCCGCGCGGAGTCGTACAGCACCCCGCCCCCGCGCGCCAGCACCGCCTCATGGTCGTCCTGCACCAGGGCGCCTTCACCGTCGAGATGAAGGGAGAACAGAAAGTCGTCTCGCGGCTGGGTGCGCACCAGCCTGGAGGTCCGGGTGGCGACGGAGTAGCCCTGCACCTTGACCGCGGAGAGCGTCACGGCGGGCCCCAGCGCGTTGGAGTGCACCGAACCCTTGAAGGCGCCCGCCATGGTGCCCAGCGACAGCGGAACGAAGCTCTCCGAAATCACCTGGGCCCACTCGTCCATGCCGCGGGCAACGAGAATTCCCATGGAGCCAGTGTGCGCCGTGGGAGTTTCGTGCGTAAAGCAATCCGTTGGCTGGAAAGACTCTCGACTACTGCCAGCCGATTAATGCCTCACAGACGGTGGCTCCCAGGATACATGCAGCAACCACGGCAGTGGGAGTGTGCTGGCTGCGGGTGTCGGACAGCGAGATGTCCACCTGCGCCACGAGTCGTCAACGTGCAGAGGAACTGCCGTGCGGCCGGCTTCAGGGACTCCAGATCGACGAGCGTCTCGCCGATCACGCTCTCCCACCCGGCCGGATCGGCATCCACCGTCTCGATCCGCCCTGTCCCTCGGGCGATCTGGTTTCGGACACTGCCGTGCAGCGGGGCAGAGATCTCGGTCATTGTTCCAGCAGCTCGCGGGTCAGCCGGTCGACGACTGCGCTGTCGACCGGGTTCACCCCTGCCCCGGCCGCGTGCCCCCATACACCGGGCAGCACTTCGAAGCGTGCACCGGGGATGCACGAGGCTTCGTACTCGAGGTCCTCGGCGCAGAAGTACAGGTCTCGTTCGGCTGCCAAGATCAGGGTGGGCGCGGTGATGGTGCCCAGTGCGGCTGCGAGGTCGCCGTCGAAGCGCGGGCCGGACGCGACATCGCCCCGCTTCCAGGTCTCGATCATCGACAGCACGTCGTTGGCGTCTCTGTCCCGTACAAATATCTCCTCCCAGAAGCCGACGACGAACTCCTCACAGGATCTGAATCCGAGTGTGTGATACGCCTGCTCCCGGTAGAAGGCCTGGCTGAAGGCCCAGCCAGCGTAGACGCGCCCGGCGGCGCGCAGGCCGCGTACCGGTTGCTCCCGGTAGTGGCCGTCGGCGAAGTCGGAGTCAGCGGTGATCGCGGCGGCGACGCCGTCGAGGAAGACACGGTTGTGTTCGGTGGTACGTGCAGTTCCGCAGGAGGCCATGACGCGGCCGACCGATTCCGGATACTCCACGCCCCAATGCAGTGCCTGGGCGGCGCCCATCGACCAGCCGACCGCGGCGTGAAGACGCTCGATCCCCAGGGTCCGGACGAGGTCGTACTGAGCCTGTACCTGGTCTCGGTAGGTCACCACAGGGAAGTTTGCACCGCTGTGCTCGGTGGCCGCGCGCGACGGTGAGGTCGATATGCCGTTGCCGATGAGGTTCGGGACGACCACGAAGTAGCGGTTAGGGTCCAGCGCTTTCCCGGGCCCGATCGCCCAGGTGTTGTCCGAGTCCCGGCCGAGGAACCAGGTCGGATACAGCACGGCGTTGCTGCGTTCGGCGTTCAGCCTTCCGTAGGTCCGGTAGCGGATCTCGACGTCGCGCAGGGTTTCGCCGCTCTCAAGCGGGAGCTCGTCGATGCGGTGAGTCATGATGATCTCTGCCATGGGTCATCTCTCCCCGGTCAGGACGGGCATTTCGGCACCGGCCAGGGCCGATTCGGTCACGGCCGCGATTTCGAGTAGCCGATCGTCAGCGCCTCGCAGCCCTTCAAGCGTGAGTCCGACTGGTAGTCCCCCGCGGTCGCAGCCAGCGGGCAGGCTGATCGACGGGTTCCCGGCGAACGCCCCGGCTTCGGTGTGCCGGGTCAGCGTGGGGAAGGTCTCCACAGTCCGGTTACGGTGCGTCATGACGGCGCCTCCCCCCAGTAGTGGAGGGCGGGAGGGGATGGTCGGATAGAGCAGAGCGTCCAGTTGCGTCGAGGAGGCCACTCTCCCGTAGTCGGCCTGCACGGCGTCGCGCGCGTCCCGGGCCCGGCGGTAGCGGTCCCGCCCGATGGGGTCGGCCAGCATATGTGCGAGTAGTGCCTTTACGTCGCCCGACCGTGCGCCGGATGCGAGCGTCGCCAGGTCCAGGCCGTTGTAGGGCGGTCGCAGTTCGCTCAGATACGCCTCGACAGTTCGGGGGGCCTCGAAGGCGACCACCGCGAAGCCGTGCTCGAACGCGCGCGCGTCAAGGGAGGCCGTCGACACTTCGTGCAGCTCGACGAGCCCGCTCCCCTCCAGGCGGCTGAAGGCGTCGTCGACGACGACGGCCACGTCGTCGTCAAGATCGCTCAGACGGTTATGTGGAACGCCCAGCCGCAGGGGGCGGCGGTGTCGGCGGGTCTGGCTCGGACGCCGACCGGTCACCGCTGCGTCAACTGCGATCACATCGGCAACCGATGTGGCCATCACGCCGATGCTGTCCCGTGTCCAGGAAATCGACAGGAGCCCATCGACGGGGTACCGGCCACGGGTCGGCCGGTACCCGACAACGCTGCAGCACGCAGCGGGGATCGTCATCGACCCGCCTGTGTCGGTGCCGAGGGAGAACGCCGCAGCACCGACTGCGACAGCGACCGCGCTCCCTCCGCTCGACCCGCCGGCCGATCTCCCGGCGTCATACGGGTTCCGTACGTCGGCGAACGCCCCGTTCTCCGACGTGACTCCCAGGGCGAGCTCGTGCAGATTGGTCTTGCCGACCACCCAGGCACCCTCGTCAAGCAGGCTCTGAACGACCCCGGCGTCCGCGCGGGGCAGCGATCCATCCAGTACAGCCGACCCACCCGTTGTCGCCAGCGAAGAAGTGTTGATGTTGTCCTTCACTGCGAAGGGCATGCCCTTCATTCCCCGGGCCCGCCGCGGAGGCGGCGGGGAACCGGGCTCCGCCACGCTCAGGAACGCTCCGAGGTCCGCGGCACTCTCCAGCGCCGTGTCCCTGGCGCGCTCCCGAGCGGTATGCGGGTCAGCGGCGATCAGCTCGCGCCAGCCCTCAAGCCCCAGCACTCGACGATCCACGATGCCCTCCGGATGTGTCGACGGTCAGGCGCTGAACGCCTCGTCGGGCTCAGCATGTTGGGTAACGGCAGGCCGGACCGTCTGGCCTCGGCTGGGCGGCATTGCAGTCGGCTGCGGCCACCGCCATTGGAGGTGGTCTAGATGCTCCGGCACGTGAGCCTCCGAGCGGCGAGATGGGCGAGCGCGGCCCCTATGCCAAGGCCGTGAAAGTGGAACCTCAGCGGCGGCGCCGTCTGCTGACTCGTCCAAGTCGACGAAGCAGGGTCCGCCACCAGCCTCGCCGGGCCGGACCACGGCCGGCCTGGGCCGGTCGTCGTGCAGCAGTCGCGTGGCGTCCGACCCGGCGTAGTGGCCGGTGGGGTCTGCGGCGTTCTTGGCCAGGTCGACCAGAGACAAGTCGATGCCAGCGACGACCAACCCCTCGGCGTACTCGTCGAGGATTTCGCCCCCTCCGGGCATGGCCAACGGAACTGGTCCCCGGATCCTGCACGTGTAGCTCATGCCTGGGCCAAGAGGCGCGACAACCTGGGTATCTGTCCGGGACGCGCATCCGCTGCCGGTGACTGCCCCCGTGAACAGGGTCAGACCATCGTGCAAGTCTCTCTGGCGAACAGGCCGTTCACCCATAGAAGCGCAATGGCCTTGTCCTGGCCTGACGTGACTGCTTCATTCACTGCGAACACCCAGCAGAACCCGCATGCCGCCCAGAGACCCCTTCTGCATGCCTTCGCACCAGCCAACTCGCCCCATCCAACACGACCGTTCGAAACAGACCGATCAGGTCGGCGAATGGAGGACAGCCTAGTTGTCGGCCCTGTACCGAAGGGATCTAGCGAGCTTTGGCTGACTGAATCTTTCGAACAGCCTCAAGCGCCTCTGACGGTTCCATCCGTGTGCGGTAGGCCATGGAAACATGCCGCGCCCGGATGACTCCCTGCTGATCGAGCACGAACGTGGCGGGCACAGGCAGGCTGTAATGGCCCTCGGGCTGCTGCTTGGCAAGAGCGGCCAGAGTGCCGTCGAGCATGTGCTCGGTCACATGCGGTGGCAAGTCAAAGCGGATCTTGTAGGCAGCAAGGACACCCTGTTCCACATCACTGAGCACGTCGTACTCCAAGTCATGTTTCTCAGTCATGCTCATTGCGTCGTCGGGCTGCTGTGGACTAATCGCGATCAAGGATGCGCCGGCCTTCTGGAACTGCGGGAGGGCCTGTTGGTAGGCGCGAAGTTCGAGATTGCAGTACGGGCACCAAGAACCCCGGTAGAAGACAAGCACCACTGGCCCTTGCGACAGCCGGTCCGCCAGGCGCACCTGGTCGCCTTTGGCGTCAGAAAGGGTGAAATCCGGCGCGGTCTCGCCGATCTTGAGACCAGGAACGAGCCCCCGCTTGTCGATCTCGTCGAACGCATCGTTGATGGCGGACTTGGCGCTTTCCGGTCGGTTGACCGCCGCCGCGAAGTCGTCCAGCTCCTTCGTGAGTGATGCCAACTCGTCGTCGCGCGGGTCGCTCATTACTTCTCCTCACCGATAAACGATGACCATAACCGATAACCGAAGATGCCACGGCGTGTCGGTCATGTCAAGCCTGATGAGGCACCCGCCCACGCCCTCGAACAGCCACCGCGTGCCTGGCACACCGGCACCCTGAGGGGCGAGGTTGGTGCCGCATCCGAGTGGGCTCTCCTGGCTCTTGCGCACACGCGCCGGCCGAGACGTTCAGCCAGGCTCCAAGCGCCCGAGGCGACGGCGCGGCGGTACGCGAAAGGGACGATCGAGGTCCTGGTGTCATGGCGGTGTGCAGGTAGCGCATCCGCTGCCGATGCAGCGGTCCTGGTGGGCTCGGCCGGCTGCGCGGCCGAGAGTTTTGTGGCCGCGGCCGTCGGGGATGCGGCCCAGCTTCTTGACGTCTATGCGGACCAGTTCACCGGGCCGGGAGCGTTCGCAGCGGCGTGCAGGTTCGCCGGCGGCCCTGTTCAGCGTGGCCAGGGCAGGCAGGCCGTGGCGGCGCAGAATGTGGTGGGCGAGCCGCAGGCGTACAACCTGTTTCTCGACAGCGGCCGGGGTGCGGCGGGGCTGGCATCTCAGGCGGCTGACGCGGTCGCGTATCCCCGCTGGACCGTAGCGTCGGAAGCGTCCGGCCAGCGTAAGGCGGTGGCGTGGCTGACCTGGAAGCGTTCCGCAGCTCGCCGCAGACGTCAGCCGTCGTCGACGACACATCGGGCCAGGTGCAGCTAGTTAGGCAGACGCCAGCCCGGTCGTATCCGCTTTGCAGCGGCGCTGGCCTCGGTAGGCATGAGCGCGTCGGTGATTGTTTTGACCATCGCGCGCAACAGATCGGGGCCCGCCGCGGCAAGGTTTCCCACGGCTAGGGCGTGCAGGGGAAGCCGTCTGGCCCGGTCGTCGTGCTGGTCTCCTCGGCGCCTTCGACATCTCAGAGATCAACCGGATGCCGCTCTCGCATCCGGCCGCTCGTCCTGACACCAGGGCAAAGGCCCGCATCGGGTAAGAGTCCGAACACCACTTCTCAAGACGCACCTGGCCGGCTGCCTGCACCCCGGGGCGTCACTATCCGTTGGCCACCGAGAGCGCCTGGGCCAGTTTGACTACCTCGACCGCGAGTTCTGGCACCTCGACGCCTCTGGATGCGGGAATCACCAGGCCGACACTGGCCGTTGCTTCGCCACCGACGTAGACAGGCGCAGACAACCCGGTGTAGCCGGGTACGACTTCTCCCGTGGTGGCGGCGTAGCCGCGTTCCCGGGCCTGGGCGACCTCTGGTCGCTCGCCGAGCATCGATGGGCGGCCGGCAAGGATCGCGATCCCGTGGGCCGCCAGGTCGAGTGGGCCTCGGGCGCCTACGCGCATCCCGACGCGGAAGTTCGCCGAGGGCGGTTCGATGGAGAGCACGGTCACCACCTCATCGCCGTCCGCGACGTGGAGTACCGAGGTGGCGACGACTCGCTCCGTTGCATCGCGGAGCATGGGCGTCGCAACCGAAACCAGATCGCGCGCGACCATCCGGGCCAGGCTGAACAGCCCTGTCCCGATGACGTAGCGCCCATCCGCGAGCCGGGTGGCGAACTTGCGGTTGGCCAATGTGGCCAGCAGTCGCGCGGCGATCGAGCGATGCACACCGATTTGCTGCGCCACTTCGGTGGCCGTGAACCCATTCACCGACGAGCCCAAGAACTCGAGGACCTGCAGGCCGCGGTCGAGAGTCTGTGCGATCTCGGTCGGCACCTTTGCGTCCTGAGCCACGGTCGCCTCCTCTGGTTTCCCCTATTCGACGCCGCCGCGTGAGCGGACGACAGTCCTGTTTTACCAGCAGCTTCCTTCCAGCCCGGTATGTGGGGTGCCACGTCCGACGGGTTGACAACCAGCCACCAGCGAGCGCTAATGCTCAATATACGATCGAGGCAACCGATTATCGGAGATCATAATGGCTCTCGACAAGGCTGTCGCGCTTCCGGTCATCATCATCGGCGGGGGCCCCATCGGGATTGCGACTTCACTCCTACTGTCACGCGCGGGCGTGCGCTGCGTCGTCGTGGAGCGGAGGGAAACGCCGAGCTGCGGACAGTCACGTGCTGTCACTATCCAGCGCGACATCATCGCTCTCTACGACCGGATGGGGATCGCCGAGGAGATCCTCGAACGCGGAAGCAGCTGGTCCCTCGGCCGGACCTACTACGGCGACGAGGAGATCCTCCGGCTCACTTTCGACAGGGACGCCTCCAGCGTCTATCCGCCCTTCATCAACTTCGCCCAGTACCGGGTCGAGGAACTGCTGCACGATGCCGTCGCGCGGCAGGAGGGCGTTCGCATCCTCCACGGGGCGTCCGCCGAAGTCGTCCACGACGGAGCGGGCGCCGATCACGCCGTGGTCCGCGTTGTCGACGGCTCGGGACACACACGCGTGCTCAACGCGTCGTACGTCGTTGCGGCGGACGGCGTGGGCAGCCCGACGCGCAAGACGCTCGGGATCGACTTCCACGGCTGGCGGACGAACGGCCGTTTCCTCGTCGCGGACTTTCGAGCACAGCTTCCTTTCCCCACGGAACGGCGGCTGTGGTTCTCCCCACCGTTCTATCCAGAGGGCATCGTGCTGATGCACAGCCTCGGCGAGGACGTCTGGCGGCTGGACTGGCAGATTCCGCCAGAGCTCGACGTCGAGAAAGAACTCACCTCTGGCGGCGTGACCAGGCGTATTCGAGCTGTCCTTGATCACGCGCAGGTCGACGAGGTCGAGATCGAGATCCTTCGTTGCAACGGCTGGACCTTCCAGCAGCGGCAGGCCTCCAGGTTTCGACAGGGCAGGGTCTTCCTCGTCGGTGACGCCGCACATGTCGTGTCGCCGTTCGGCGCCCGAGGGATGAACTCCGGCATGGAGGACGCCGAGAACCTCGCCTGGAAGCTGGCCGGGGTACTGGCCGGCACTGCGCCGGACAGGCTCCTCGACACGTATGCCACGGAACGCGAGTCCGCCGCCGCTCACCATGTGCTCGTCACGGGCCAGTCCATGAACTTCATGACGCCCTCGACTCCGGAAGAGCTGGCCGAACGAAACAAAACCCTCGCTCAGGCGGCCAATGATCCGGCGAAAGCGCACCTGGTCGACTCCGGCAAGCTCTACGAACCGCATGCCTACACGCAGTCGCCGCTGACGACTCCGTCCGAGTGTCTCCCCACGGCTCGGCTGCCACGCCCGGGTTCCATGATCCCGGACTTCCGGCTGATCCATGACGGTGTCCCCACGACGGTCCGCAAGATCGCCGCCGGCCGCTTCACCGTGATCCGGACAGAGGCCGCCTCCCCCGGCACGCTGAGGTGTTACTCGGTTGACGAGTCAGGGGTGGTCCAGCTGTTCACGCTCCAGGTCGAGGGAAGCAGCACACCGCATCCGTTGCACCACCCGAGCGACGCCGCCTATCTGGTCCGCCCCGATTGCTACCTGGCCGCTGTGCGGGAAATCGAGGCCGGGTCGTCCGACGAATCCTGGATGGACCGCATCCGTGCCGCCTGGCAGCAGGCCCTGGCGCGCGAGCCCGAGATGGAAGCGAGGACCTGATGACACAGACGGCGGAAGAGCAAATCGTTCAACGTCCCACATTCACCGTTCGGCCCAGTCCCGGGCGAACGAAGCTGGTGACGATGCCGGTCGACGGCGAAGTCCCCATGGGCATGCGTGACGAGATCGCCGAGCACTACAAGATTCCCGACAGCGAGCTGACTCCGCATGCGACGACGCTCGACTATCTGATCGGGGCGGCCGCCGGCTGCCTGACCGGGACCTTCTCAGGGATGCTGCTCGCGTTGGGCCAGGACACTCACAACGGCAGGCTGGAGGCACGAGCCGAGGGAGTCATCGTCAAGGAACGCGGGGTGCTCCGCATCCGCAGCATTCACGTGACGTACCGACTCCGGCGCGACAGCAATATCGAGGTCGAGAAAGTCGAACGCGCCCATGAGCGCCACCACCGGCACTGTCCTGTCGCGTCGAGCATCGGCTCGGCGATCGAAATCACCAGTGAACTCGTCTTCACCTAAGGCACCACACGGGGAGCACGCATGAACTCGATTGCTACGGAACATCCTGTGGCCATCGTGACCGGAGCGGGCTCCGGCATCGGACGTGCCACAGCCATCGCCCTCGCTGATCAGGGCGTGCGGATCCTTGGCGTCGGGCGTCGAGCCGAAGCGCTGCAACGGACCACGGAACTGGCCCGCGGCGTCGAACCGTTCGCCGCGGATCTGCGAGACCGCGAGGCTCCGGGTGCGGTTGTGCGGAAGGCTGTGGACCTATGGGGGCGCGTGGACATTGTGGTCAACAACGCGGGCGGTACGATCCGCGCCGGCCTCGACACCGTACTCGCCGAACAGGTAGACGAACTCTTTGCGATTCATGTCGTCGCTCCGACACTCCTTACCCAGGCGGCATTGCCGTGGCTGCGCGAGACACGCGGCTGCGTCGTCAATGTCTCCAGCACGTTCGGTCACCGCCCCAGCCCAGGCTCGGCACATTACGGCGCCGCGAAGAGTGCACTTGAGCACCTGACGAGGACGTGGGCGCTGGAGCTGGCGCCACACGGAATCCGAGTGAACGCCGTAGCCCCCGGCCCCACGGAGAGCGAAGTCTTGACAGCCTCAGGTCTGTCACACGACGAGGCGGAAACTGTCAAAGCTCAGCAACGGACAAACATTCCGTTGGGACGCCGGGGAGAGGCCCAAGAAATCGCCGGCTGGATCGTGCAGTTGACATCACCAGGTTCGAGTTGGGTCACCGGCCAGGTGATCACCATCGACGGCGGACTCGAACTGCGGTGACAACGCAATTGAGGTGCCACGCTCGTGAGACCGGCAGACTGGGGCACGGCATGAGGCACCGGACGTACCGGTCATGCCGACTGCGGACACTCGCCACGGAAGCGTCGTCGTGAGGGGTGACCCCTTCGCGCCAGATGAACTGCCCGACCGCCGGAAATCGAGACACCGCGGACGATCGGGCGTCTCGTCAGGAGTTTGTAATGCTTGCTCCAAAATGCTTACCCTCGTGACGTGCACACTGATGAGGTCGGTACCGCTGTCCCGCGCCTAACGCGCAAGGGTCAGGCAACGCGCGACCGGATCGCGGCTGCTGCGGCGGTCCTGATGTTCGAGCGCGGCGTAGCCGGCACCAGCATCGAGGACGTACAGGAAGCCGCGGAGGTGAACCCTTCGCAGATCTACCACTACTTCAAGGACAAGAAGTCCCTGGTAAAGGCAGTCATCGCCGTCCATACAGCGCAGGTGCTCGGCAGATTCGGGGCCGCCCGGCCTCGGTACAGCCGCCTCGACAGCATGGAGGCGCTGCGGGCCTGGCGGGATTTCGCTGTCGACCTGGAGCGCTCGCTGGACTACGTCGGAGGCTGTCCCATCGGGACTCTCGGCAGTCAGCTGGCTGAAACGGACCCTGATGCCCGCAAGGAGGTCGCGGCCGGGTTCGCGCTGTGGGAAAAGTCCGTCGTGGATGGCCTGCGGGCCATGCAGGATCGTGGTGAACTGCGTGCCGACGCCGACCCGGAGCGACTGGGGCTGGCGCTGCTGACCACGCTTCAGGGCGGCCTGCTGCTCACCCAAATCCGTCGCGACACCGCGGCGCTTGAGGCGGGGCTGGACACGATGCTGGACCACGTCGAGTCCTTCCTCGTGCCTGCCTGATCACGCTCAGGCCGCCCGCCCGCGCGGTGCCAGTACCAGGGCCGTTGGCGAGCGCAGCCGCAGCGTCGATCGTGCCGTCGGCCTGGTGTACGTACTGCGCCTGGTGGCCCTTCCATGCTGATCGCCCCGCCGTCGACGAGCGCCTGCATGATGTTGAAGATCAGGTTGTCACCGATGGTGTTGCCGGCGTTGACGCAGGTCGAGTTCTGGGGGCGGTCGGCGTTGTCGGCATGGCCCTCGATAACGCCCGCGGCGCACGTAGTGCCCTGGCGTCCCGGACTACGTGGTGCGCGTAGTGCCCTGGCGTCCTGGACTACGCGGGACGCGTGATGGTGCAGCCGCGGGCTCCCCGCAATGTTGGTCTAGACCTTGACGCCCTCGTCCCCGCGCGACTACCTTCCGGCATCGACGGTTCACCATCGCATTCAGTGTTCACGTATAGGAATTCCGTAGCGGCAGTCGCCTCATGGAAGGCCATCCCCCCATGCGCCTAACAGCCCTCTCCCGGTTCGCCTGCCTGTCCGCCGTGCTCGGCGCTGTGGCGGCCGCAGCCGTCATAGCTCCCGCCTCGGCTTCCCCGGCACCCACGCCGGAAGCCGCCACGCGGGCCACAACCGTTCAGCCCGGCACCGTTAAAGCCGCAGCCGTTGCCGCATCGCCCGCGGCGTTCGTGCACCCGGGCGTGAACCTTGACTCCGCCCAGCTCGACTTCGTACGGGCCAAGGTCCAGGCGGGGGCCCAGCCGTGGAAGACCGCGTACGACAGCATGATGGCCAGCTCCTACGCCTCGCTGTCACGCAGCCCCAAACCCCGGGCGACCGTGGAGTGCGGCCCCTCCTCGAATCCCAACAACGGCTGTACCGACGAACGCGAGGACGCGATAGCCGCGTACACCGACGCGCTGGCCTGGTACATCAACCGCGACGACCGCTACGCACAGAAGGCGATCCAGCTCATGGACGCCTGGTCCGCGACCATCCATAACCACACCAACGACAACGCCCCACTGCAGACCGGCTGGACGGGCTCCTCCTGGCCCAAGGCAGCCGAAATCATCAAGACCGTGCGCGGTAACTGGCCCAACGCCGGCCGCTTCGCGACGATGCTGCGCACCGTCTACCTCCCGCTGGTCGTCAACGGCTCCAACCGCACCGGCAACTGGGACCTGACGATGCTGGAGGCGGCCGTCAGCATTTCTGTCTTCCTCGACGACCACACCAGTTACGACACCGCGATCGGCCACTACCTGCAGCGCGTCCCCGCCTTCGTGTACCTCTCCTCGGACGGCGCGCTGCCCAAGACCGTGCCCAGCCAGCACCTCACCACTCGCGACCAGATCGTCAGCTTCTGGTTCGGCGCAAGCACCTTCACCACCGGCATCACCCAGGAAACCTGCCGCGACCTCACCCACACCGGCTACGGCATCTCCTCGATCTCCCACGTCCTGGAGACCGCCCGCATCCAGGGGCAGGACCTCTATCCGCAGGTCGGTGAACGGCTACGGCAGGCACTGGGCTTCCAGTCGAAGTACGAACTCGGCGCGGCCATCCCGTCCACCGTGTGCGGCGGCACTCTCAAACTCGGACTCGGCCCCATCACCGAGGTCGGCTTCAACACACTGAACACCCTCCACGGCGTCGCGATGGCCAACACCCAGACTCTCACCGAGCGAAACCGCCCGGCCGGCACGAACAACCTCTTCGTGGCCTGGGAAACCCTCACCAATGTCCGCAACCCCAACTGAGTTCGCCCTGCACGGCCGATGGCGATCCGCCGCGCCGATTCCCGTAAGGGGGCTCCTGCACAGCAGCAGCCAACCCTCCCCCCAACTCCGGGAAATCCGCCCCTCCTCAAACATGAAAGGCCCTGGCCTCCATGGACAAGGACATGGACCGACGACGCTTCCTGACCACCACGGGCGGCAGCGCGCTCGCCGCGGTGGGGCTGTCCGCCCTGACCGGCATCGCAGGGCCGCGCGCAATGGCCACCCCCGCCACCGTGCCCTCGTCCACTCTGCCCTCGCGCGCCGCGATCATCACCGTGCTGCGCCGAGTCGCCGACCACTGGATCGCCGCCCACGCCAACCCGGGCAACAACCAGTGGGCCAACGCGACTTTCTTCTCCGGCCTGCTGTCCCTGTACTCCCTGACCAAAGACGCCCGCTACCTTGCCTACGCCCGGTCCTGGGCCGAGCAGAACAACTACGCCCTCAACGGGGGCTCCAGCACCCGGATCGCCGACAACCAAAACGCCGGACAGGCGTATCTCGACCTCTACGCGCTGGAACCCGACCCGCACAAGATCAGCGCGATCGAGACCTCGCTGCACCGCATGACCTACACCGACCAAGTCGACAAGAACGACGACTGGTGGTGGGCCGACGCCCTCCACATGGCGATGCCGCCCTTCGCGCGCCTCGGCACCCTGCGCGGTGACGCCCGCTACCACCAGAAGCTGTACAGCTTGTACCAGCACACCAAGCACGCCGAGGGAGGCCCCGGCCTGCTGAACCCGGCGACCGGCCTGTGGTACCGCGACAAGAATTTCCTGCCCGGCCACATCGTCTCGCCCTCGGGCAAGCCCGTCGTCTGGTCGCGGGGCAACGGCTGGGTGGCCGCCGCCCACGTCAAGACCCTCAAGGCCCTGCCGCCCGCCCAGTCCAACACCGCCGAATACCGCGACACCCTCACACGCCTGGTGACCGCCCTCCCCCCGGTCCAGCGTCCCGACGGTTTCTGGAACGTCAACCTTGCCGACCCCACCCACTTCCCCGGCCCCGAGAGCAGCGGCACGTCCTTCTTCGCCTATGCCGTCGCCTACGCCGTCGCCACCGCCCTCGTCGACCGGGCCACCTACCTGCCAGCCGCCGCCCGTGCCTGGAACGGCCTGGTCACCACCGCCGTCCACCCAGACGGCGTCCTCGGCTACGTCCAAGGCGTCGGCGACCGCCCCGACTCCAGCCAACCCGTCACCTACGACACCACCGCGGACTTCGCCGTCGGTGCTTTCCTCCACGCGGGAGTGGAGCTGGCGACCCTCGCCTCCTGAACACGCGGACGCAGGGCACGCGCACTCGCCGCAGACCGGCTGCAGCCCCCTCCACGTTGAGCAGGTCGAGGACCGCACCGGGGCGTTGCCGGGGATCTCTCAGGCCGGCCCTTGACCCTGGGTACCCACTCCAACGCCAAGGTCAGTAACTCGCGCCTGTCAGAGCCAGTTCGGGGTAGGCGAACTCCAGGTCCTTCACCGGAATCGTCCGTTGGGTACCGGAGTGCGAGAAGGCCTCGGTCGTCTGCGCCTTCTTGAGGGTCTGCCAGTGCTCTTCGAAGATCAGGCGGTTGCGCAGGTCATTGTCGCTTGCGTCGGAGACGGTTCCACCAACTCCGTACGCCTGGCCCATGATCTCAGCCAACGCTTCTGGAAGCCGCGCGCGATGCCGACGCAGGTGCGGCCGCGGGTTGCGGAAGGGCAGCATGTTGGCCATCGGGTCGACCCGGAGTCAACGATCTGGGTCAACTCGCCCAAGTGGCCGGGGGCGTGCACACCCCCGGCCGCCTCGACCGTGCGCGTGATGACGGACTTCTCCTGCAACGGGACTCCCGATGATCTTCTTCCTCGACGCAAGCTGATCTATCAGGACGTCCCATTGCGTCACGCACCAGCGCTTGACCTGTGACTCAAGACTCAAACGCAACGGTTGAAGCGCCGTTGGAGTCGCCCCTGCCCGGGCGCCATCTTCGAGATCACACCACGTCACCGCCGACGGCTACACCACGCAAACAGGTGAGGTCGCCGGAAGGCTATACCGGCCATACTCGGCATGTGAACGAGGGCGAACTGCATGAGGCGGCCAGTTTCGGGATGCCGATGAACGTGTTCGAAGAACTGATCCGAGCTGCGGTCGACATCGACGCATTGTGGTACGGGCGTACGCCGTTGTTCGAGGCGGTGATGTACCGCGAGCGCGAGATGGCCCTGAGGTTGGTCTCTGCCGGCGCGGACCCGTGGCGGCCGCAGATGAACGGCTGGTCGCCCGGCCGACTCAATCTGGCGGGTCCGGAACCCGACCTGTTCGGGCCAGCCCCGTCGACGGTGGGCCTCAGTGAGCAGGAACAGGCAACCGTATTGCGCGCCGGTCGCCTCATCGACGTCCTGGCCGATGTGGCCCTCGACGGGATGAGCATCGCTTGTGTCGCCGGCATCAGCTGCGCCGAGGCGGCCCACCGACTCCAAGGCCAACCCGTGAGGATCGACAACTTCGACGAATGGCTGATGGACCCGTGGGAGGCGGGCATGACCGAGGACGAAGTCACGGACACCGTGGGCGTCACCGACGTTCCGGGCGGCTGTGTGGTCACGCAATGGGCCGGATACACCGCCTCCGCCCCGGGTGTGATGGCGCTGCTCACCGCCGGCACCGCGGGATACGGTATGTACGCCAACCCGAAGAGCGGTAATCAAGGCAGCAGATTCCGCGACGGCGTCGAGTTGGACTGGGACCTCCGCCCGGGAGGCGGTCAGGCCGCATCCGATGATCCAAGCGATGAGATCCTGCGATCCTGCCTTTACCTGCACAACGCGATCGCGTACTGCTGCGACGTGGCCGGCTTGGCGCCGGATGATCCGCGCGCTTTCACCGGCCCGCCCGATGTGGTGCTGCGTCTGCCCGCCCTGGAGCTTTGGCCTGGGCATTCCTGACTCTTGGTGAGACTGCCGGGCCTGCATTGGCGAGGCAAAGTAGACGGATGGCTGCGTCCGCTCCTGAGAAGAAGGAGGGATGCCCGGTCCCCGCGTGTACGGGTGTCAGGCGAGCAGCGACGCGACGGCGTCGAGGATCGACTGCGGCTCGGTGCGGGAGGTGTAGTTGGGGTGGACGTCGATCCAGCGGATCGTGCCGGCGGCGTCGACCAGGACGGTCGTGGGCATCGGAAGGTTGGGAGTGCCGTCGCCGTTGCCGTCGGCCACATCGAGGCCGAGTGCGGCCTGGGACTCACGGGCGCCGTCGGTGGGGTGGGTGAGGATGCCGAGCGGGGTGGCGAGCTGGTTGCCCGGGTCGGACAGCACCGGGAAGGTCAGTTCATTCGTCTCCCTGACGGACAGTGAGCCGTCCGGCTTCTGAGGGCTGACCGCGATGAGTACAACGCCGCGCGTGTTCAGGGCCGGGACCACCTGCTCCTGGTAAGCGCGCAGGGCGATGTTGCAGTAGGGGCACCATGCGCCGCGGTAGAAGACGACGACGGCCGGCTTGCCATCACGGGCCTTGGCCAGGCTGGTCGGAGCACCGTGCGCGTCGAGCAGATCGCCGTCGGGCATGACCGCCCCGGGCTGGGCTACTCCGGAGGGGATGCCGGCCCGGTCGAGACCGGCCTGCTCCTCGTCAAAACGACCCAGAACCACGGCGGGCGCCTGGGAGGCCAGGTGCTCCTTGAACGTCACGACCTGCTCGGCGATCGTCTGGGTGCTGTTCACAAGGGGACCTTTCGTATCAGCGGAGTGAGGGGGTGTGCGGGCCCGGCGCGAAGCAAAGGAACCCGATAATGAAGTATTCACTCCATTCTGGGATCCTGTCACGGCATTTATGGAGCGTCAACTCCAATTTGTGAGGACCTGCCCGCCCTGGCGGCTGAGCTGGCGCAGCTCAGGAGGCGATGCAGCCGCCGTCGGCCGGGAGCACTGCTCCGTGACTGAGCTTCTTCGAGCTGGCCACCGGTCAGGTGACGGTCCACGAAGCGCAACGAGCGAGGCCCCCGGGCTGTTGGTCGAGATGTCTGACGTCTCAACCATGCTGTTCGGGGGCCTCGTTGGTCATCCGTCCTGCCGTACTCGACCTGCCCCATGCGCTCATGGAGTGGGTCGCCATGCTCGTCGTCACCCGTCCGTCCGTCTCAGCGCGCGGTGGTGACGCTGATGTACCTGTGCGAACACGCCATCCTAACGAAGATCGCTGCCGGGTTCGGGATCAGCGAGTCCACCGCCCACGCCTACACCAGCGCGGTCATCACCTGCTCGCCGAACGTGCGCCGGGTCTGCTGAAGGTCCTGTGCGAGGCCGACGCGGACTTCGTCCTGCTGAGCGGCATGCTCGCCCAGTGCCACCGGGTCAGCGACGGAGGGGCCGACTACTCCCCCGCGCCACCAGCAGCCTGACACTTCAGCGCTCCTGATGATCACAGCTTGAGGAACAGAGGGGCGTCAAGCACCGTCGACACGGGTGAACGTGCAGATGGTCACCGATCCGGGCGGCCGGCTGCTGCGGCTCTCACCCGCCCTGCCCGGCCGAGCGCCGATCGCCAAAGCCGTTCTCACCGTGGAGGGGCAACGCTGAGGAAGCTCGGTGATCACTTGGTGAGGCGGTCCCAGACTTCGTGATCCCGCTCGACGGTCCAAATGGCGGGGCGCTTGCCATCGAGTTCGTCCCAGACACGCTGGACATCGAAGACCATCGCGTGTTCGAACACAGGCATTCCACCGTAGTCCGGCAGCAGTTCGGCACGGGCCGCCAGGTAAGCGTCCTTGATGTCGCTGCCGGCGTTCTTCACCTTCTCCACGGCCGTGAACATTCGGCGGATGAAGTCCCTGGTGAGCTCGATCGCGCGCTGCGATTCGTCCTTGGTGTGGGCGATGTGCCCTCGGCCCCCGACCAGCACCTCGACATCGAGTTCCGCGACCTTGTCCAGGGTTCCGGTCATCCAGTCCTGGTGGTAGGCGTCGCCGGTGTAGACGGCGGATCCGTTCTCTACGAGGTCGCCCGCAAACAGGACTTTCTGCGACGGGACGTAGGCGGCAATGTCGCCGGAGGTGTGGCCGTTGCCGAACCAGGACAGCTCCACGGTGCCCCGGGTGCCGCCGAGATCGATGCTGAGGTGCTGGTCGAACGTCTTGGTCGGCCAGGTCAGCCCAGGGATCTCCTCATATCCGTCGAACAGCCGCGGCATACGGCCGAACTCGACGTCCCAGTCCTCCTTCCCGCGTTCGCCGATGAGCCGCTTGGTCTCTGCGGACGCCACGATCTCCTCGGCGTCGAACGCCGCTGCCCCGAGCACGCGCACGGCGTGATAATGGGACAGCACCAGGTACTTGACCGGCTTGTCCGTGTGCTCACGCAGCTTCTCGAGCCACCGCCGTGCCATGAGCGGGGTGGCACGCGCCTCGAACGCGACGAGGAAGTCCTCGCCCTCGATGGCGCCGACGTTCGGGTCGCCTTCTGCGGTGAGGGCCCAGATGCCGTCGCCAACGGTCTCCAACGTCTCGACCTTGGGGGCAGTGTCGCCCGAGGAAGCAAATGCTTGCGACATGTGCGACTCCTTCGCTGGTTTCCTATGTGTCACTTGAGGTGGGCGTACCGGTGGAGGGCGTCCGGGTCGAACAGGAGCCCATGTCCCGGACGTTCAGGTGGAACGGCTCGCCCGTTCCGGATCTCGATCGTTTCGAGGAGAACGTCGTCGATGAGCGGGAAGTGCTCTACGTATGGGCAGTTGGGCACCGATGCCGCGAGGTGGATGTTGAGTTCGGGCAGGAAGTGCGGCGACAAGAAGGCCGATCCCGCCTCGGCGATCGCCGAGATCCGGCGCCATTCCGTCACGCCACCGCACAGCGGTGGGTCGGGTTGGAGGATTGTCGCGGCACCCTGCTGGAGGTACTGGGCGAACTCGAAGCGGCCAAGAAGGTGCTCACCGACTGCTATCGGCAGACCGGTCTGCTCAGCGAGCCGGCGGTGGCCGTCTATGTCATCCGAGCGCAGTGGTTCTTCGAGCCAGTAGACATCGAGTTCGGCGAGGCGCCGGGAGAACCAGAGCGCAGTGGGGAGGTCGAGCCTCTCATTGCAGTCGACCATGAGCCGGACACCGTCGCCCACTGCCGCTCGCACGGCGGCAATCCTGGCGACGTCCTCCTCGACTCCGAGCGCTCCGGCCCGAAGCTTTACGGCACGCAGTCCTTCCTCTACATAGCGCTGCGTGCCCTCGATGAGCTGAGCCACGTCCATCTGGTGGGTGGCGCGTCCGCTGCCGTAGATCTCGACGGTGTCGGCGTGTACGCCAAGATGCCGGTAAAGGGGCAGACCACGCCGCTTCGCCTCAAGATCATGGATGGCCAGGTCCAGAGCTGACAGCGCCGGAAGAGCATGCCCCCTGCCCAGCCGGTGTGTCCGCGACCAGACAGCTTCCCAGGTGGCTGGCCAGTGATCGAGCGGTGTGCCCAATACGAGTGCGGTCAGGTCGTTGTCGATCAAATGCCTGACAGCGCCGGCGCCTCCGGTCAGCCCGAAGGTGAAGCCAAGTCCTGTGGCACCGTCGTCGTCGGTGACGGTGACCAGGATGAGATCGACCTCGGTCGCTCCCGAACCTCCCCGGCCGCCGCCAAGGGGGATCTTGTGCCAGGAGGTCTCGATGGTGCCGATCAGACTCACAGGGTGTCCTCGATCCAGCCGACCAGGACGTCAGCCATGGTTTCCGTGAGTTCGGCCTGCCCGTTGAGGTAGTGCTTGCCTCCGGCGATGGCGCTGATCTTCTTGCGACCGTGCGGCACAGCGTCAAAGAGCTGTCGTGCGTGTTCAGGGAAGCAGGCTTGATCGGCGGTTCCGTAGATGACGTGTACCGGCACGTCGGTTCGCGCGAGTCGTTGCGGACCGTTGCCGTTGCTCGTTCGAAGCGACCACTGGGACAGCCACGACTGTGCGGAGGTGAAGTGGCCGAGAGTGGTGGGGATCAGGTTGGCAACAGCCGCGTCGCCCCAGAGCGTGCCGGCCTCGCGGTCCGAGGGATCGATGGTGAGGTCGACGTTTCGCGGGTCGGCACACGTGGCGTGCACCACCATCGGAACGTCGTTGACACGGCCGTCGCTCAGCTCGCGGACGCGTGCGATCTGATCCAGCGCATAGTCGGTGAGCCGTTCGTTGCGGGCCCGTTGTGCTTCGCGGTATCGCGCCAGCCACTCACGGTCGTACGGAGGCTCATTGCGCTTGTCGAACATGTCGAGATCCGCGTCACGCTCGAACGGCGAGCTCTCATCCACTATCGACGGGTCCAGCATCTCGACCAGCAGATTCGCCCGGCCGGGATGTGCCATCAAGGTGACCAGCGCATCGACAGGGGGAAGCGTGGCTTGGGTCAGATCCGGTCCGCTGCCGCCGGGGGACGCGGTGATGGTGGCGCGCGCAGCCTGTTCTTGGTACAGGGCGACGAGTCCGCCGCCTCCGGAGTTGCCCACGAGTACAACCCGCTCGTAACCCTCTCTCCGCAGCTGAGCAACCACTGCGGCGACGTCGAGCAGGCAGTTCTCCAGCAGGAGGGAGCTGTCGTTCCCGATGTACCGGGTAGTCATCGCGATCGCATCGACACCACGCCGCGCCCAGGCGTCCAAGGCGTAGTGCCCCAAGAAGTTGGATGACGGGTGAACGACCAGGACGGCAGTCGAAGCAGTCTTGCCCGGTGTGGCGCGCGCCCGGGTACACCACAGCACACCCGCCATCCGTGCCACACCTGAGTAGATCTCGGTGGCCTTGGTTTCCGTTCCCATGGGAACGGTCATCAACTCGCGCACTTGCGTCCCCAGTCGATAATCGAACGACTAAACCGTTAATCGGTAGCAAGCTAACCCCGGGACACCCGGCTGTCAATCGGCGACCGCGCACCGGCGGGACCCGCGAGGGGTTGACACGAAGACCGAAGACTCGCAGACTCCACCGATATATGCGCACGTTCACCGACTATCGGAGGTGCCCAAGTGTTCTATCGAAGGCTGGGTGAGGTTCCTCGCCGCCGGCACACACAGTTCTGCGACGCGGCAGGAAACCTGTTCTTCGAAGAGATGCAGGGCGAGGAAGGGTTCACCTGGAACCAGTCGTTCCTGTATCACCGCAACCTGCCCACCGTGATCACAGATGCGGAAGAGGTCGCGTACGAGAACCGCGAGCAGGTCAAGAACTCTCCACTGCTGCCGCGTCACATCCTCACGCACAAGCTGGGCGTGGGCGACGATCCGGTGACCGGCCGTCATCTCCTCATGGCCAACACCGATCTGTCGGTGCTGTACGTGGCGGCTGTGCGCAGCAGCGGTCTCTACCGCAACGCCGTTGGCGACGAGCTGTGCTACATCGAGTCCGGCTCGGCCGTACTCGAGTCCTCGTACGGAACGATGGAGGTCGGTGACGGCGACTATGTCGTGATCCCCACTTCAACCACCCACCGGTGGCGGCTGACCTCGGACGAGTTGCGTCTGCTTGTCGTCGAGTGCACGGGCGGAGGGCACATCCGCCCGCCGAAGCGCTTCATGTCGCCGCTGGGACAGTTCCTGGACGGCTCGCCTTACAACGAGCGCGATCTTCGTGGTCCGGAGTCCTTGCCCGCGCCGGCTGAGGGTGAGGCCGATGTGCTTGTCCGGACCCGGACCGGCGTCACCCGCTACGCCTACGCGTATCACCCGTTCGACGTGGTCGGCTGGGACGGCTACAACTACCCGTACGCCCTGAACATCCACGACTACATGCCCTCGACCGGCGCGCTGCATCTGCCGCCGCCGACCTACATCACGTTCGAGGGACCGCGGTTCGTCATCTGCTCGTTCGTGCCGCGGCTGTTCGACTACCACCCCGACGCCGTCAAGGTGCCCTACGCGCACTCCAACGTCGACTCCGACGAAGTCCTCTTCTACACCGGGGATTTCATGAGCCGCGCCGGCACCGGGATCAGCCAGGGTTCGATCTCTCTGCACCCTGCCGGCTACATCCACGGACCCCAGCCCGGCAGCCACGAGAAGTCCCTTGCGCTGAAGTCGACGGACGAAACGGCGGTCATGATCGACACCTTCGCGCCTCTCATGCTCGGCGCGGACGTCTCGGGCATCGAGGATCCGGGCTATGCGTGGTCCTGGGCTCGCGGGTCGGGCAAGGCGGTCAAGGGAGACAGCTTCGATGTCCGGTGATTCCGAGCTCCACGAACTGATCGTCGTCGGCTCGGGCCCCGCCGGGTACAGCGCCGCGATCTACGCCGCCCGGGCCCAGCTGAAGCCGCTGGTCTTCGAAGGCTCGGTGACCAGCGGCGGGGCGCTCATGACGACCACCGAGGTCGAGAACTTCCCCGGTTTCGGCGACGGCATCGACGGGCCAACGCTGATGGCCCAGATGCGGAAGCAGGCCGAACGTTTTGGCGCTCACCTCGTGCCCGATGACGCCGTCGGCCTCCAGCTGACAGGACCGGTCAAGACCGTACTCGACAGTTCCGGTCGCAGCCATCACGCCCGCGCGGTTGTGCTGGCCATGGGTTCCGGCTACCGCCACCTGGGGCTGACGGGCGAGGACAGACTCTCCGGTCGCGGGGTGAGTTGGTGCGCTACGTGCGATGGATTCTTCTTCCGCGGACTGGAGATCGCCGTCGTGGGGGGTGGGGACAGCGCGCTGGAAGAGGCAACCTTCCTGACTCGGTTCGCCGAGAAGGTCTACGTGATTCATCGGCGCGACGGGCTTCGCGCGTCCAAGGCGATGCAAGAACGAGCCTTCGCCGACCCGAAACTGGAGTTCGTATGGAACTCGCAGGTCACGGAGATTGTCGGTGACCAGCGAGTCGAGGGTGTCACCCTTCGTGACACCGTGACGGCTGAGACTCGGCAGCTGCCGGTCAGGGGCCTGTTCATAGCGATCGGACACGACCCGCGGTCCGCTCTCGTCCGCGACCAGGTCGATCTCGATGCTGCTGGCTACGTGCGCGCCGCCCATCCCACGACGCACACGAACCTCGATGGAGTCTTCGCCTGTGGAGACCTCGTCGATTCGCGATACCGGCAGGCCATTACCGCAGCCGGGTCCGGCTGTGCCGCTGCCCTGGACGCCGAACGCTACCTGTCCGGGCTGTCCACAGCCCCGCACTCAACAACCGCCACCGCCTAACAAGCCCCCCAGGCGCAGGTCATCCGACAACGTGATGGCGCAGAGGCACGGCCACATCACTAGAGATCATGGCCCAATGGCAGCGGAGGAAGGCCCACGGGCCACTTTTTGTGGACGGCGACGGCAGCTTAGGTTCGGGCCATGAACGATCCTCTGGTTGTACCGACTGGCGACATCCCCGACGCAGCCCTCGCGATCCTGCACGAGACGGTGGACAGGCAGATTGCCGAACACAGCCTGCGCAGTTTCTACTTCGCACGGCTGACTGCTCAGCAAGAAGACCTGCTGAGCGATGCGGCATACGACGAGGGTCTGCTGTTCGCCGCCACAGTCATGCACGACCTCGGGCTGGGGATGCTTGCCGAGGGCAATGCCCGATTCGAGGTCGAAGGGGCGGACCTCGCCGCAAAGCTGCTGGCCGAGCACGGGGTCCCTGACGGCGACATCAGCCGGGTCTGGGAAGCCATCGCCCTGCACAGCTCGCTCGGCCTCGCCGACCGCATGGGCCTGCTGACCTACCTGACCCACAAGGGCGTCTTCACCGACGGCGGTCGCTTCACCGAGCTTTCCCCCGAACTGCAGGAGCCCGTGCGTCTCGCCTACCCGCGGTCGCCCGACGACCACTCGCTCCAGGCGGCCATCGTCAAGCACGCCCGAAAGTCTCCGAAGGCGGCGCCGCCCTTCTCGATCGCGGCTGAACTGCTCAGGCAAGCCGGCGGCTGACGAGAGCCAGAGGCAGGCCGCCGGTACACACGACGGGAGGAGGGCGTCAGCCTGCAAGCCAACGCGAAGACCATCGAAGGCGCACAGCACCCGGACCGCGGCACCCAAGCAGCAGGTGCTGCAGAACGCCAAGACCATCGGCGACGTGTCCGGCGCGCCCTTCTTGATTGATCGGCAGCTTCAGCATCATCGCCGCGCCCGGCCGGCCCCGCACGGGGCGCATGAGGGGGGCTATCACGTGTTTGGGTGAGTGAGCGGGAATGGCAGTGGACCCACACTATGGATAGCGCACTGAATGGACGGCTGTCCGGCTGGAAGATCGTGCTCTCCTGGCTCTGTGGCCAGCGGACCGACCGGGACCGGGTGGAGCAAGCCCTGTCCCGAGGATGTCTCTTCATCACGAATCCCCACTCACGAGAGGACATCGCCATGCCGATGATCGACGTGTACGCCCCGACCGGGACGTTCGACGACAAGCATGCACTCGCCCAGGAACTCGCTCAGGCGATCATGCGATGGGAGAAGGTGCCCGCGATCCCCTTCTTCCTCGACAACACCGCCGCGTTCATCCACGAGCTGGACCCGGACTCCCATTCGACCGCCGGCGGCAGCGCCGGTGTGCGCGTGAACGTGACCACCAATGCCGGCGCGCTGGACCGCGAGCAGCAGCTTGGGCTGGTCAAGGAATTCACCGCTCTGGTCGCCAAGGCCGCGGGTGACCCGACGCTGGAGGAGCGCACCTGGGTCGCCCTCACCGAGGCGGTCCCCGGAGGCTGGGGCATCGCCGGCCACGCCTACACCAACGAGGAGATCGTCCAGCACGTGCGCGAACTGCTCGGCAAGGCGTAGGCGTCTGCCGCCTGGTCGCGCGCTTGCGCCCTGCAGGCGGGAGCCCTGCAGGGCGCAAGGCAGGCACCGCCCGGGCCCGCAGGGAACGCGATTCAACGGGCCCGGTGAGTCTGCGGGATCGTGCCGCGTCTCAGCCAGCCCCACATGTGCTCCCCGGATCCGGCTGCCTTCTCGCGTTCTGCCGCCGGGTCCGGGGTCAATTTTCCACCGCATTCCCTGAAAGGTGCGTCATGCCCTCTTCGGCAGAACTGAGCGGCCGTGTCGCTGTGGTGACCGGAGCATCCAGCGGCATCGGCGAACAGATCGCGCGGACGTTCGCTGCACGCGGTGCATCGGTCGCCCTGCTTGCCCGCCGTAAGGACAAGCTCAAGGCGATCGTCAAGGACATCACGGCGTCGGGAGGCAGGGCAGCGTCCTATCCGGTCGACCTCACCGACGCATCGGCCACCACAGCAGTGGCAGGCGAGATTGCCCGTGAACTCGGCGATGCCGGAATCGTAGTGAGCAATGCGGGCATCATGCTGCCGACGCCGCTCAGTGACCTCAATCCACCGGACTGGAGCCGCCAGGTCGAGCTGAACATCGGTGCGGTGAACAACACGCTGATCGCGTTCACCGAGCAGCTCGTGCGCTCCGCGGCGACCACCGGTGTAGCGGACCTTGTGAACACGGCTTCGTTTGCCGGCCGGGGTGTGTTTCCGACGTTCTCGGTCTACGCGGCGTCGAAGGCTTATGTGATCCACCTGGGCAACAACCTGCGTGCGGAACTGGGACCGAAGAACGTGCGGGTCACCACGATCCAACCGGGCATCGTCGGCACGGAGTTGCAGAGCCATATCGCTGACGAGAACGTACGCACACGGCTGGCCGCCACCCGGGACACGATCGAGTGGCTCACTCCTCAGGACGTCGCCGACGTGGTCGCCTATGCGGTGGGGCTGCCCGCTCGTGTGAACCTGCCCGAGATCACGGTCCTGCCCACCCGGCAGACGGCCTGACCTGGAAGGTCGCCATGACTGCCACGACGCCCCACCTGACGCAGTTCACGATCACGGTCCCCTTCCCGGGATGCTGGAGGGTCACCTTCGACAACCCGCCGATCAACCTGATGAACGCCACGACGGCCGCGGAGCTGCAGGACATCGTCACTGCGATGGAGGACGCGGACGACTTGCGGGTGGTCGTGTTCGACAGCGCCAACCCGGACTTCTTCTTCGCCCGCTACGACTTCTCCGGCGGCGGCCTGCCGACCACTCCGGGCCCGACGGGGCTACCGCCGTTCCTGGACATGACGGTCCGGCTCTCCCAGGTACCGGTGATCTCCATCGCGGAGATCACCGGCAGGGCCCGGGGCGGCGGAAACGAGTTCGCGCTCGCCTGCGACATGCGCTTCGCCGCCGCAGAGACAGCTCTGTTCGGGCAGCCCGAGATCGGCAGCAGTCTGATCCCCGGCGGCGGGGGTATCGAACGGCTCGCGGCCTTCGTGGGTCGGGGACGGGCATTGGAGATCGTTCTCAGCGCGGACGACTTCGACGCAGTGACTGCTGAGCGATACGGGTGGATCAACAGGGCTCTACCGGACGCGGACCTGACTGGCTACGTGGACGCACTGGCACGACGGATCGCCACCTTCGACTCCGTGGCGCTCGGCACGGCAAAGAACATGATCAACCGTCATACCCTGCCCGCTCCCGAAGATCTGCTGGAATCCCAGGGGGCCACGGTGGCACTGGTCCAGAACCCCGCGTTCCTGGACCGGTTCCAGCGGGTCCGCGCCTACGCCCGGGCTACCGGAGCAGACTTCGACATCCGGATGGGCCATCACATGGGCGTGGTCCCGGACGCGGAAGCAGCGCAGTAGACGTGCCGGTGACCGCACGCCGCGGACAAGCCCGAGGAGTGCTTGCCGAAGTGTGCGTCGCTGAACATCGGCGGCCAGTCGGCTCCCTGCGCAGGCAGTCCAGCCGGTCGCCTTGGCCCGCCAGAGCCCTGGATCAGGAACGGCCATGGCCGTTCCTGATCCATCGCCACAGGTAATGAATGGGTTGAAGACATGAAGGTCGTCATCGTCGGTGGGCACAGTCGGATTGCACTGCTGCTGACAGCGCTTCTGAGCCGGCAGGGCCACACAGTGGTGGGCACGGTGCGCTCCGAAAGGCAGGGGCACAATGTGGTTGCGGCCGGGGGCACGCCACTGGTGCTCGATATCGGGACCATCAGTGTGCAGGCGCTTGCCGAGGCCTTGTCCGGTGCCGACGCCGTGGTGTTCGCGGCGGGTGCCGGCTATGGCAGCACCACCCGGCAGAAGCAGGTTATCGACCGCGACGGTCCGATCCTGCTGGCCGACGCAGCCGAAAAGGCCGCGGTCAACCGCTACGTGCTCATCTCCTCGATGGGTGCCGACTACTTCGACAGCGGCTCGGCCGATCCGTTCCAGATCTATCTGCGTCTCAAGAGCGACGCGGATGCGAACCTTCGTGCGCGCTCGCTGGACTGGACCATCGTGCGTCCCTCCGGACTCGATGATCGGCCGGGGTCCGGGCGGGTCCGGCTGGGAGAGGGGATCGGCGGCGGAAGCATTCCTCGTGCCGACGTGGCGATGCTGATCGCCCGGTTGCTGAGCGAGGGCATCGGTATTCGGCACCAGTTCGAGGTCACTTCCGGGTCCGAGCGCATCGAGGATCTCGTCTTCTGACCGCCCAACACACAGACGGCCAAAGCCGAAGGGAAGCTCTCAACAGGTCAGCAGGACAAGAGCCTTGCCGACCCGCGAGGTGCGGTCCCCCACCTGTTCAGGTGAGGGACCGCGCACGTCGAGCTGTGCCGCCTGCGAGCTGACGGATTCGGGTGATGGCCGCAGAACCACGACCGTGATCCGCTTGCCGGTCGGTCGAGCTTCAGGGCGGGGATGCGGAACGGGGCATGCACGCCTGAGAGGTGTGCACTGACTATGGTGGAGGCATGTACAAGGCGTGTCGTTGGTCCCACCCGGCCCCCGCCCCGATCATGAGCTACGGCCACTGCCGGTACCGTCGCGCAGGCGCTGGAGGGGCCTGAAGTGGCCAGGACCGTATTGCGGGGACGTGCGACGGCGATGTCGTCGGCCCTCTCGGTGGTCCGGCGCACGGAGCAGGACGGACGCAGTGGCATCGTCGTCCTCACCGGCGAAGCCGGCATCGGCAAGACCGCGGTGCTTGAGGAGCTGATCGCTCAGGCCCGGACGCGAGGATTCGCCTCGGGGGCCGGCAAGGCCGATGAATCCGGGCAGATATCCCCGGGCGCACCGCTTCTGGTGGCGCTGCGCTCCGGTGCGTCTCCTCTGATCGCCTCCGACGCACTGGCCGAACTCCAGCGCAGCGTCGACCAGCCTCTTCAACTCCTCGAGCAGGTCAGCACCCACCTCGAGAAGCTCGCCTGCGTCTCCCCTGTGATCTTCGCCATCGACGACGCCCAGTGGGCGGACCGGTTGACCAGGTTCGTGGTGCGGGCCCTGCCCGCGCGTCTGGCCGGGTCACCCATCGTGTGGGCCGTCGCCGGGCGCGACGCCGCCGGCGGCCTGATCTCGGATCTCTCGCGAACCGAGATCCCCTCGGTCCCCCTGGAGTTCATCCACCTGGGTCCCCTGGACACCCACGATGTCGGCGCCCTCGCGCAGGACCTTCTCGGCAGCGCCCCCTCCGAGAAGGTCCGCGGCATGCTGAATGGAGTTGGCGGCAACCCCTTTCTGGTCACGCAGATCCTGGACGGCCTGGCACAGGCCCGCACACGGGGCGAACCGGAGGACCAGGTCCCGGCCGAGTTCGTCTTCGCGACACGCCGAAAACTGCTGGGCCTGGGCGCGGGCGAACGCCAACTGGTGCAGACCGCGGCCGTGTTCGGCCAGCCGTTCGCGGTCGATGACGCCACTGCCCTGCTGGCCGAACATCCGGCCGCTCATGTGTGGGCCTGGGCGGAGCTGGCCGTCGAGTCCGGTCTGCTTGCCGCCCGCGACCACCGCCTCAGTTTCCGGCACGACCTGGTTCGCGAGACGGTCTACGCCGACCTCACCGACAACGCCCGACGCGCCCTGCACAAGCGCTGCGCCGAACACCTGATGGCGACCGGGCACGGCCCGCTGAGCACCGCCCCGCACGCGCGGGCGAGCGCGGCACCCGGGGACCTGGCCAGCGCGAGGATCCTCACCCAGGCCGCCGACGCCGCCGTCACGGCCATGCCCCACACCGCAGGCGATCTCGCCCTCCAGGCCTTCCAGCTCCTGCGTCCCGCCCAGCCCGCCTGGCTGACCGTCGGGGAACACTGCGTCGACATCCTCTCCCGGGTCCAGCGCTGCGCCGAGGCGGTCACGGTTGCCGACACACTGCTGGCCTGGTCCGACGATCCCGCAGCCACCGCCCGCATTCAGGTCCTGGCCGCCCGCGCCCTGTGGCTGATGGGCCGGCTCGCCGACTCCCTGACCCGGATCGACACAGCGCTGTCCCAGCCCGGTCTGCCGCCTGCGCTGCGGTCCTGGCTCACCTCCTCGCGCGCCTTGGCCCTCACCCGGACGGAACCCGCCGACATCGCCAGACAGGCGGCAAAACCAGCCCTGGCCGAAGCCCGGCTCACAGGCGACCGTGAGGCGATCACCGTGGCGCTCCAGGCTCTCGGCGAGGCAGCCAAGAACTCCGGGCACCACGCCGAAGCCCTGGCCCACTTCCGCGCACTGCGCACGACCGCCGGCCACACGCACCTGGCTCAGGAAATACTGGCCCTGCAACTGCTCGACCGCTTCGCCGAGGCCGAGACGATACTCGGCGCCGCCCACACCGATGCCCGCGACCAGGTCGAGGCGATCCTGCCCTCCGTGCTGTACGCACAGCTGTGGCAGGAGTTCAGCCTCGGCCGCCTCGATGACGCCGACTCCACCGCCCGAACCCTGATCGCGCTGAGCGAGGAGCTCGGCAACCACACGCACGGCCTGCAAGCGATCATGATCACAAGTTCCGTCGCGCTGCTGCGCGGCGACGTCGCCGGAGCCCGCAACCGTCTGACCCCGGCCCTGACGCACGCGGACGCCGACGACGAGGTCCGCCTGCCTGGCCTGCACCTGCTGCAGGGGTGGATCAGCGCGGCGGAAGGCCACCTGGACCAGGCCATGTCGATCCTGTCCCCCGCGTTGTACCGGGCCAGGGAGTCGCCGACCTACTGGCCCTGGTGGCCCGGCTGGTTGAGGGGATTCACCCGGTTCGGCCTGGCCGCCAGCGATCTGGGCTTCGCCGAGCACGCGGTGGCCCTTGCCGAGGAGGGGGCTGCCCGCAACCCCGGTGTGGCCAGTTTCGAGGGAATAGCGCTGCAACTGCGCGGCACTCTTCGTCAGGACCTCACCCTCCTGCGCCGGGCCACGGAGATGCTCGCCCGCAGCCCGCGGCCCGCGCTGAGGGCCGGCGGCTACGAGGACTACGGCCGGGCGCTGCTGACCGCTGGGCAGCGAAAGGAAGGCGTGGCCAACCTCGACCTCGCCTGGGACATCAACCACCAAATGGGCGCGCGCGGATCCGTACTCGCGCTCCAGCACGTGATGCGCCGCGCCGGGATCCGCCGCTCCAAATGGATCAACGATGTCGAGCGGCCTCGTACCGGGTGGGCCGCGCTGAGCGAAGCAGAAAGGAAAGTCGCGCAACTGATCAGCGCAGGGCAGACCAATCAGGCCGCCGCCCGCACGCTGGGACTGTCGCCCAACACCGTGGGAACACACCTGCGTTCGATCTTCGCGAAGCTCGACGTGCACTCGCGCGTGCAACTGGCCAACGTCTGGAACGACCGCACCGCGACCGAGCGCGTGTCTGAACTCAGCGCAGCCCGCCGACGCCCGTAGATCCGCTCCCGCAGCCCCGTTGCCAACCTTCGTCGGCATCGCGCGGGGCTTCCAGAGGCGTTGAGCCAAGATCATGGGCCAGGAGCCGCGTGAACACCGGCAGTTGATCTCAGCGTTCCGCGCGGCAGCTCGGCGTGCTCCTCAGCCAAGGAGGAGGGGGTACTGCTGGAGCTGTTGACTGTCACGCCCAGACGCTCGGCCATCGGCTGCACGGAATGCCCTCTGAGCTCGGCATAAGAAGCCGAGCTCAGGCAGGCCGACTATCGCTTCTTTACGACACCCCACGATGCGAGCTTCGTCGGTCGTGTGGCTTCCGTGCAAAGTGGGTGGCTTCGATCGCCGAAGTAGGCGACGCCAGAGACGATCGCTGCGAGGTCGTACTCAACGGGGCACTCCGTGTTCGACTGAACGAGCGCGCCGCAACCATCTTTGCTGAGGTCCACGGAGACGCCCGGCGCCCAGTGATATTGCGGGCACGCCTTTTGCAGCGCGCCCAGCCCGGCCGTGGTAGGCGTGGCCGCGCGGCTCTTGAACGTGAAGAGGACGTTCGAGGCCCCCGCGACCGTAGTCGAAGGACCGACGAATGCTGCGATCCCATGGGTCGTGATCGTGAAGAGCTTTGCGTTCTCGTCGCAGCCGGCACCACCGTAGAGATCGTAGGTGATGGCGGCGACGTCATGCCTGCCGAACACGTAGGTGCGCCGCCGCGTCAGGTCTTGACTCGCGGTTTCGCAGTCCTTGCTCCGCCAGGTGCCGATAATCGCATGCGCGATGTCTTTGCAGTTGGGGTTGTCGACGGTCTTCTCACCTCCGGCGCCGACCGGCTTCTGCGGAACCGGCTTCACCTCAACCGGATTGAACGGCTTAACCGTGATCGTGCCCGGAGCGCAACCGACCTCGCCGAGAGTGACGCCCCCGCCGGTGGCGCGGGCCGCCTGCTGGGGTGCCGGAGCAGACGCGGCGTTCGCCGCGGCCGCGCCGCCGAAGATCGTCAGGCTGACCACGGCGGCACCGAGCCCGAGCGAGACCTTCCCCTTACGGCTCGCTGGGAGGGTGGCGAGTCTGTTCATGGTGTGACCCTTTTCGACTAGAAGTCGTCGTCCCCGGAACGCCGCCAACGGCGCGCGTCTGCGCATGAGAGGTCCTCCCCCAGCAGAGACGGGGACGGCCGTGTCCAGGAGAGGGCATCACGGCGTGCGCGGCCCGCACCACCACATGAACAGGTGACCTTCCGGACGGTCCCTCAAGGAGAAACGCACCCGTCTGCCCGGCACAGCGGGCAGACGTGGCTGTGACGTTGTTCAACGGCCCCGGGATGTTGGTGGCCTTCAGCGGCCCCAGTTGGTGGATTGACTTGCGCTGGGACCATCAGCCGCGCCGTCGGTTCCGGATCCGGTGTTTCACCGCCCACACGGCGAGGCTGACGAGGGCGAGGAGCAGCCAGGTGACGAGGAATCCGAGCGGGTCGCTCTCGTGTTCGCCGGAAGTGACGATGCCGGAGACGACGGTGACCGCGCAGGCTCCGACGATCATCTTGCCGGTGAGCGGGAGCCCGTCTGCGGCGCGGCGCCGGGCCGGCTCACGCGTCCCACGGCGCAGCCAGACGGCGGTGTACAGCGCCAGCGCCCCGCCGGCCAGCATGCTCAGGCCGGCGCCCAGGTAGAGACCCGGATTCGTCGTCGGCGCCTCGACTGTCTGCTGAACGCGTCCGTCGAAGGTGATGTCGGTGCGGCGGCCGTGCCAGACGACTACCCCGATGCGGTCGCCCTTCCGCAGCCTCGACAGCACGGGGCCGGAGTCGTCGAGGCGGATCCTGCCGGACACCGATGGGGGACCAGCTACCTCCAACCAGTAGACGCCACCATGACCGTTGGAGTGGTCCTCCAGGTTCTTGACCACGGCAGGGATGCCCCGGGTTTTTGATGCGGCCTCGTAAGCCCGCACGGTGGAAAGGCTGTGGCGATAGGGCACGGCGAGCACGGCAGCTCCGCCGAGGACGAGGAGCAGCGCCAAGGCCGCCAGCCCCCACGCCCGTCGCCCAGCTTCCCAAGTCCTGCCCACCATCGCGCCTCCCTGGGAGGTTCGACTCGGAACAGCCAAGGAGGGTTGCGCCCACTCACCGCCGTGGCACGGGTAAGGCCCCGCCCATCAGGGCGGGGCCTCGGAGCTCAGCAGATCTCCTCAGATGCCGTCGAGGTTGTCGAGGTGCTTGTTGACGTTGCTGATGAGGACGATTTCTTCAGCTGTCTCGCCGCTCCTCCGTGCCTTGGTGCGAGCCAAACGGAATGACTCGGAGCCGATCTCGACAGCACCGCCCCTACCGGACAGCCCGAGAACCGCCTCACTGAAAGAGTTGAACAACGTCACAGCCAGGCAGACGACCCGCGCCGAACACAACCGGCCCCGGCGCAAGTCCACCCACGCCATCCCGGGGTACTGGTGGCGCGGCAGGCGCCGCGCCGGGGATCGGCAGCGAGTCCGTCCCGGCCGCCGACGGGCGCGCCTTCGACGTCTCAGATCCCGGCTCCAACACGCCCTACGCACAAGCCGATCACTCCACCGGCGGCCAGGACCACGAGACGTACCGCTGGAACGTCCGCGACGACCGCCGCCGCGACTTCTGGGGCACCGCCGTCATAGCGTCCTGGTACAAGGAGGCCACTGCGATCCTCGCCCCCGACAGCCGGCCGCAGCCCGTCTCCGACGCCCTTCTCCACGAGGCTGCGCAACGTGTCGGGGCCGACGGACTGGGGTGACGGAAGCGGTGGGTGCCTCCCAGGGCGGAGTTGTCCCGGCTCGGCGCCGCGGTCGCCTGCGGACTGACAGCGCGGCACCGCCGCGGCGGCGTCATCGTGCGGCCGGTGCCTGCTCTCCCGGACCGTCGAGCCGGAAGCGGCGTCGGACGGCCGGACGGCTGAGCAGTTTGGGCGGATAGCCGGGGCCGGGCTGGGGCGTGACGTCTTCCCAGGCGAGCGGCTCCTTGCAGCGCGCGCACACCACTTCCGCGTGGGTGTCGTGCCCGCAGGTGTCGTGGTGGGTGGTGACGGGCACGCCCGCGTCGTCGGCGAGCCATTTGTCCCCCCAGGCCGTCATCGCCAGGATCACGCCGTAGAAGTCGCGGCCGGCCTCGGTGAGCAGGTATTCGTGCCTGACCGGCTGGGTCTCGTAGACCTGCTTCTCCAGCAGGCCTGCGTCCACCAGTCTGCGCAGGCGCTCGGCGAGGGTGGTGCGGGCGATGCCGAGCTCCTGCTGGAAGTCGTCGAAGCGGCGGATCCCGTAGAACGCGTCCCGGAGCACCAGGGGGGTCCACCAGTCACCGAGCAGATCCACCGTCCTGGCAACCGAGCACGGCCAGTTCGCGAATGACGTACGCCTCATCCAACCGATGATACGAGTCCCGCAAGAAGACTTAGCAGGCAGCGGCCTGCAATCAGCCTTGCGCGAGTGAGTCCATCTACGAAACTATGCACTTCAGCGAGGAAGGAGTGGGGTCGATGAAGTGGACAGGGCAGGTGTATGCGGACTCCCCCACGGTGGCCGCGGACACCTACATCGGCGCTCCGCGCGAGGTGGTCTGGGCGTACGTCAGCGACATCCGCCTCATGCCGCGCCTGAGCGCCGAAGTGCAGCAGGTCGAGTGGCTCGACGGCGCCGACGGCACGCGTCCGGGGCAGCGCTTCGTCGGGCGCAGCGCGCATCCCGCGCTGGGGAATTGGGAGACCGTCAGCACTCTCGTCGAGTACGAGGCTCCGGAGCGCTTCGCCTGGGCGGTGGGCGACCCGGAGTACCCGAGCAGCGTGTGGCGGTTCACCCTGCTCCCCCAGGGCGATGGCACCGTGCTGGAGCAGTCGGCGCAGATGGGTCCGGGGCGCTCGGGGCTGTGCTTCGCCATCGACGCCATGCCCGACAAGGAGCAGAAGATCGTCTTCGTCCGGCTGCGCGAGTTCGAGACCGGTATCAAGGCCAATCTCGCCGCCATCAAGGGGCTCGCCGAAGGGCAGCTGTGATGCGCACCGCCACCACCATCGAGGCGTCGGGGGGCGACTGGCGGGAGACCGTCGACTTCGTCCTGGAGGCGGAGAAGCTGGGTCTGGACATCTGCTGGGTGGCCGAGGCGTGGGGCAGTGACGCGCCCTCACCGCTCGGCTTCCTGGCCGCCCGTACCGAGCGGATGCTGCTGGGCTCCGGTGTGATCCAACTCGGCACCCGCTCGCCCGTCACCCTCGCGCAGACTGCGATGACCCTCGCCCACCTCTCCGATGGGCGCTTTCTCCTGGGCCTCGGGGCGTCCGGTCCCCAGGTCGTCGAGGGCCTGCACGGGATCCCCTTCGCGCGCCCGCTGGCCCGGATGCGGGAGACCGTCGAGATCATCCGCAGCTCCTTCACCGGCGAGAAGATCTCCTATCAAGGACGGCAGTTCACTATCCCCCTCCCCAGCGGGGAAGGACGGCCCATGCGGCTGAGCCTGGACGCCGTCCCGGTACCGATCTATCTCGCGGCCCTCTCGCCGAAGATGCTGGAACTGACCGGGGAGATCGCCGACGGATGGCTCGGCACCAGCTTCGTCCCGGAGGGCGCCGACGCCTACTTCACGCATCTGGACGCCGGGCTTGCCCGCGCCGGCCGCACCCGGGCCGGACTCGACGTCTGCCAGGGAGCCGAGATCAACATCGTCTCCGATCCGGCCCTGCTGGGCGGGATCGTCGGCAGCCGCAAGAAGGAACTCGCCTTCTCGCTGGGCGGCATGGGCTCGGGCTCCACCAACTTCTACAACAACGCCTACAGCCGCCAGGGGTGGGCCGAGGTCGCCGCCCAGGTGCGGGAGCGCTGGCAGGCAGGCGACCGTGACGGAGCCGCCGCCCTGGTGACGGACGAAATGGTGCTGGCGACCACGCTCATCGGCACCGAGGAGATGGTCCGGGAACGGCTCGGCGTGTGGCGGGACGCGGGGGTCGACACCGTCCGCCTGTACCCGGCGGGCGACACACTCGAAGCGCGCCTGGCCAATCTCGCCCAGGGCATCGATCTCGTACGTGCGCTGGACCTGGGCACGTAGTAGCCCAAGCCGCACGACTACGCGGTGCACGTGGTTGATCGGTCGGCCGGACCAAGAAACCCTTGGAAGTGCCCGCAGCTTCGACCCCGACCGTTCGACCCCAGCCAGTTTGACCCGTGGCAGGGAGCGCCTCTTGGAGGAGGACTTCGGCGCGGGTGTTGCAGCCGTTCTTGTCGGCGTCGGACCAGTGCTTGAACTTGTCGCGGGTGTAGCCGGTGCGGCTCTCGTCCCGCACGGCCAACGCCGCCAGGGCGTCGCGGACCGGCAGGGTGACGGTCTCACCGGGGGGCAAATCGCGTGAGGAACACAGGTGTTGGGGGCGCCGAAGGAACGGCGTGGGCCGTCCCGGAGGAAAGGGCCGCCAGTGTGAGGAGCGTGGCGGCCCGCAGTACACACGGCGCGGGTGAAGCGCACGAGGGCTTCCGCTCGAAGATCGCGAACGGGTTGTGATCTTCGTAGCGGACCGCTCCGGCCTTTGCCCGGCGATCTGTTGGCCGTTCACCCGCTTGGGCCGAAAGTCACCCCGGTACCCGTACGCCCAGGAGCACACGCTTCTCTCCCCCCGCGTGGCGGGTGGGAGGCATCGTGGTTGAAGTCGGGCAGCCCTTTCCGGAGGGCAGCCTTCGAATTTGCGCAAACAGAATGGCGATGGAGGGCTGGTGCGGCAGGCTGATCCCCTCCCGCCCCGCAGGGGGTGTGCGCGGGGCGCGTAAGGGGAGGCTTAATAGGGCGGAATCCCAGTGCCGTGCTGCATTTAGCAGGAAGATCGCTCGACTGGTCAGTCGCGGTCACCTTCGGTCCGATTCGGGCAGACCTGAAAGCACTCGTGTGTTCGCCTCGCCCGTGTCCGGTAATTAGTCACCGTCGCGGCGTTCGAACTTTGCGCGATGAACCGTTTATATAGCGCCGGGTGTGACGGAGGTACTACCGTCCGTTGACGCGAGGAAACCCCGGGCAGGCTCGCTACCAACTCCGGGGTCCCTCATCGACGAGACCAAGAAAGGCAGGTAAGTGCCCCGTGCTTGACCCGTTTTCCGTCGCCGCTCTCATCCGGGCGGCAACTCGCGACGACGCTAGCATTCCGCGTCTTCCCCGGCATGAAACGCGTATCGCGAGTGCCTGGACTGTCACGGTGCAGGCGAGTGTGTTCCTGGCCGTTGTAGTGCTGCCTCTGATTCTGATCCTCGGATGGTGGACAGCACCTGCTACCACAGCCGTGGTAGCAGGTCTGTTGGCGACGATGCGTCAGTCGCGCTGCTCCTACCAGCGTTTTCGGCTGAGCTGAGCAGCCTTGAGGGTGGCGGCGAGCTTCTGGGCGCGCCGCCACCCGTCAAGGCGACAGCCAGCACTGCGGCTTTGGGAATGCCGAGTTCCTCTTCCAGGTGCGTAAGAAGTGACGCACCTGGGAGAGAAACGGCCACATGCACGTGGGAGGAACGATGGCGGGTACCAGCCCCCGCTATGACAGTTGCCGCTACTGCCAGGAGCGGTTTATCCGGAGGAACGGCCCCGGCCGGAAGAAGGAGTACTGCAGCATCGACTGCCGGCGCAAGGCGCAGCGTGAGCGGGACGGCCACCTGGAGCGGCAGGAACACAGTGCGCTCCCGCTGGGCCGGCGCATCGCGGAGGATCTGCAGGCGCTGTCCGCGGCACTGCTGGAGGCCGAGTACGACGCACGGTCTTTGACGGAACTGCTGCGCTGCGCGGACGAGGTGGCCCGTGAGGTGGACTACTACCGGGCTGCGGCGGTCCAGGATGCCCGCAATCTGGGTGCGAACTGGGAGCAGGTGGCCGATGCCGCCCGGGTGAGCGCGACGACGGCGCGCACCCGGTGGCCGGAGAGCCGGGTCAAGGAGCGGCTGAAACGGCGGGCCGGGGAGCGGGCCGCGGTGCGGCAGCCTTCCGTGCCCGTCGTGTCGGGGCTGGGTGACGCGGAGGGCAAGTTGCTGTCGCAGGCGGCCGAACGGGCATCGGTGAAGCTGGCCTCGGCGCTGTCCTATCTGCAACGGGCCAGCGGGCTGACGTTCAGGGAGGTGGCCGAGCAGACGTCGTTATCCCCGTCGTACATCTCGCGGATTCTCTCGGGTGATCGCACGCCGACCTGGCCGGTGGTGTGCACCCTGGTCGAACTGTTCGGCGGCGATCCTGCCGAGCTGAGTGTGCTGTTCGAGAGCGCGCACGGGATGGTGCCGCCAGGGCGGTATGCGATTCCCGATGCGGTGGCCCGTCTGCAGGCGGCGCTGCGGGGACTGCATCTGGCCGCGGGGCGCCCCCCGTTCGGGGTGGTACGCAAGGCCACGCGCGGGGCGCTGAGCACGCAGGCAGTCAGCGAGATCCTGGGCGGCGAGATGATAGCGGGCTGGGAACAGACGGCGGCGCTGGTGACCGCGCTGGGCGGCTGGCCGGCGGACGTGCGGCCGCTGTGGGAAGCCGTCCATTACACGTTCCTGCTCTGTCTCGACCCTCCGGAGAGTCCCGCACAGCTGCCCGCCGCACGTTCCGAGTCCCCCTGATGCTTCCCGTGCCCCCGGAGAGAGGTGCCATGTTCGTTTCCTTGCGCCGCCGCGGCGAGGTGCCGGTGCGGGCGTCCCGTCCGCAGTGGTCCCCCGGCGATGCCCCGCAGCCGACGATCGAGCTGGTCCTGCCGCTGGAGTACACGGCGTTCTGTCTCCTGCACCAGGACCGCTATCTGCACTACACGCGGGAGCGGGTGCAGGACGCGTGGATGAGCCGGCAGGTCGTGGAGGCCGTCCTGGGCAATCTCGCCACGATCTGGCCGACGGTCATCAGCAGTCCCCGTCCGGCGGCGGTGGCGTGGCGGCTGCTGGACGCGCTGATCACTTCTGCGCTGGGCGGCCGCCAGGCCGGGGCCGCGCAGCCGGCGGATGCGGTGCACCAACTGCTGCCGCGGGCGCAAGCGGATGCGGTGATCCTGCGCTGCCGGCTGGACTTGAGCGAGAAGGAGGCGGCCGAGCTGATGGGGGTCGAGGCTCCGGCGGTCGCATCCCAGCTGCGGATGGCGCAGCGGGCGCTGCCGGGCCGGTGGACAGCGGCGCCCGCAGGAGCACAGCCGTAGAGGGCCGCGCACGCCGGTGACAGCGAGCATCAGAGACTTGCTGTAGCGCACTTCGGGCCGCGGCGAATGATTCTACGAAGAACTATCCCGGCCGGGTGCGGCTTTCCTACCATGGAGTGTCCGCAGCATGCAGCATGCTGCGGGTGCCAAGACGGGGTGGGGTGCCGCATTGGAACGCGGGCGGGTGCCGCGGTTGGACGTCCTCGACGTCGCGTCGCCGAATCTTGCCCGGATGACGAACTGCCTGCTGGGCGGCAAGGATTACTATTCCGCCGACCGGGAGGCGTGTGAGCGGCTGCTGCAACTGGTGCCCGCCGCGCGGCATGTTGCCGATTCCGCGCACCGGTTCCTGCTGCGGGTGACCAGTCACCTGGCGCGGGAGTACAAGGTGCGCCAGTTCGTGGTCTTCGGTGCCGGGTTTCCCACCCCGGTGGCTGTGCATCAGGTCGCCCAGAGCATCGATGCGCGGGCGCGGGTCGTCTATGCCGCTGAGGATCCCCTGGTGCTCGCCCACACCCGGGCGCTGTGGGAGGAGCGGCGGCGCACCCTGGTGGTGCGGGCCGGCCCGCTGCAGACGGCGCAGCTGTTGTCCGACCCGGCGGTGTGCCGGCTGATCGACATCACCCTGCCGGTGGCGGTGCTGTTCGTGTCCGTGCTGCACACGATCCCCGAATCCGCCGCCCCTGCCACGGTGCTGGAGCAGACGGCCCGCCTGCTCGCGCCGGGAAGCCTTGTCGCGGCCAGTCACCTGGTCAGTGAGGACGCCGGCGTGCGGCAGCAGGCCGGTGCGGTGCTGCGGGAGGCTGCCGGGGGACGGTGGGGGCGAGTGCGTCCGCGCGCGGAGGTCGAGCCGTTCTTCGCCGCGCTGCGGCTGCTCACGCCGGGGCTGGTCGATATCGGCCGGTGGCGGCCGGGCAGTGACCGCCTGGCGGATGCCGGCGGTCGGGCGTGGGCCGAGCACGGCGGTGTGGGCCTGGTGCCCTGACGTGCGGTGTGCGGGCCGCCTGGAGTTCAGCTGAGGGTGTACTCGAGCAGGTCGAGGCTGTCGTGCGGGGAGAGCGCGGCCTGGGCCAGGCCGTCCAGGACACCGCGGTAGTGCTGGGTCTCCTCGGGCTTGTCCATGTACTCGGCGTCCCGCAGCTGCTCGAGGTAGACGATGTCGGGCAGAGGGGGAAGGTCGAAGCGCAGGTGCGTGATCGGGAAGCCGGCAGCGATGCAGCCGGGCCGGTTGAACGGTGCGATCTGGATCGTGATGTGGGCGAGCTGCGCCATCTTCGTCAGATGCCGCAGTTGTTCGCGCATGACCTGCTCGCCGCCCATGGGCCGGTGCAGGACGGCCTCGTCGAGAACGGCCCACAGACGGGGCGGATCCTGGCGGGTAAGGACGTTCTGGCGAGTCATCCGCAGCTCCACCCGGTCGTCGACCTCTTGCTGCGGTGCCTGGGGGTAAGCCTGGCGCACGAGTGCCTCAGTGTAGGCGGCGGTCTGCAGCAGCCCGGGCACCAGCTGGACTTCGTAGGTGCGGATGGTGGAGGCGGCCTCCTGCAGGCCGATCAGTTTGCCGCACCAGTCGGGCAGGACCCCGTCGAAGCGATGCCACCAGCCGGGCTGCCGGGAGATGCGCACCATCTCCGCGAAGTGGGCATGGGCGTGGAGGTCGGTGACGCCGTAGAGGGTGAGCAGGTCCTTCACGTCGTCGTGCTTGCAGGTGACCAGGGCACGCTCCATCCGGGAGATCTTGGCTTCCGAGCCGCGGATGGACCGGCCCGCCGCCTCCGCTTCGATGCCGGCTGCCTTGCGCAGTGTGCGCAGAAGGTGCCCCAGCACCAGGCGCAGCGCGATCGGGCTGCGCGCGGAGGCGGCGAGGTAGTACTCGAGCGTGAGGGCATCAACCGGAGGGGCGGGCGCGGGCATGGAGTCTCCTGTGAAGGGCAGACGACGAGCGTCAGTTTCGCAGGATGCCGTCCGGCAAGGGCCCAATTGGGCTTTTTCTGCCTGGCGTTAGCTGGCGATTAGGTCGAACTCGCCGTCCTTCGCCCCCGCGATGAAGGCCGCGATCTCCGCCCGCGTGTACACCAGCGCGGGACCGTGCGGATCACGGGAGTTGCGTACCGCCACAGAACCTCCGCCCAGTAAGGCCAGTTCGACACAGTTTCCGTCAGCCGTGCTGTGACGGCTTTTCAGCCACGTCACATCGCTCAGGGAATCCGCCGGGACACCGTTGGTGATCTGCACCATGTCCGCCTTCCTTCGACCCTGTCCGAATTTCTCTCAACTCTGGTCCGTGCCGTTCTCCTTGCTGAGTACAAGCGTTCTCTCCCCCTCTCGTTCGGATGCAAGTCACTGATGCAATTGCACCCAGGGCAGGGAGAGGCGGATACTAACCAGTCAGGGCAAGTTGCGCGGCCCGCAAAACTGGACGTCTTCGGGGGGATGAACAGTGGCAGTACACGCGGTAGAGGCACTCGGCCAGGCCGCAGGAACCGAAATTCCACTCCTATCTTCGAACCGTCGCCTGCTGGAGAACATCCCACTGGTCCCGCCCACCGCACCGGACTGGGGACTTGCGCTGGGAATCAGTACAGCCGACTTCGCTGCCCGGGCTTTCACCTGCGAGCCCACCAGTCTGAAAAACGTCCGCCGCTTCGTGCGCGAGACCATCAGCGCCTGGGGACTCAGCATGCTCGCCGACGACATGACGACGGTGGTCAACGAGCTCACCACCAACGCAGTGCTGCACGCGCTGGCCGGATGCGGCGACGCACGCAGCAAGGCATGGCTGGGCGTGGCCCGCACCGGCGGTGCGCTGGTATGCGCCGTGACCGATCCCAGTTCCGCTCCCCCTGCCCGCTGTCATCCGGAGCATCTGTCAGAAGCAGGCCGGGGCCTGCTTGTTGTAGAGGCTCTGACCAGTCAGTGGGGCTACGCGCAGACCGACCCCGACGGAAAAACCGTCTGGGCCCGCATCACCAACCCCCGCTGCTGACCGGCCGAAGGACAGTGTCCCGGCTCAACGCAGACCGCCCGCAGCCGCCTGGCAGACCAGGCCGGGTCTGCTCTGCGGAAGGCGGACCGGTTACACCCGCTTCGGGCCATGGCGAGTGATCCATGGAGAGCTGCGCACGGTGTCATGGCGATCCGTGTGGATGGTCGTGAATCCAGGACAGGCCTCCGAGGTCGAGGCGGGAGCGTGCGCGGGTGACAGCGACGTAGGCAAGACGGGCGTCTGCGTCGTCGATGGGTCCAGGTACGGCCCGGCCTTCGGCATCTTGCTGATCGGTGTCCCTGGGCGGGGTGAAATCATCAGCGATCTTCACGCGGGGCCATTCGCGGCCTTTGGCTTTGTGCGCGGTCGACACGGTCACCTGGGCGTGCTGCTCGGGCACGAGCCGAGCGACGGCGGCGAGGATGGCGTCGGTGCCGTGGGTGTCGACGAGGTCGACCAGGGGCTGCAGGTCGCGGCCGGCCGGGTCGTGGGCGGCGTAGTCCTGCAGTTCGCCCCAGGAGGGGAACAGGATCAGTTCGGGGTGGGTGGTGCGGCGGCCGTCTTTCAGGTCACGGGCGGCCAGGGCCAGGGCGCGCAGGCTGTCTCCTACCTCAACCAGCGCAACGCGGCATCCGGCGGTCATCAGGTCCATGACCTGGGCCATGGCGCCGACGTTGGTGCGGCACAGCACCGCGTCGGGCCGGGTGAGGGGGCCGAGTTCGGTGGGCACGGCGGGGGTGCCGGTCAGGCGGAGGGGGGCGTCGGCCAGGTGCAGCCACCGGTTTGCTTCTGCGGCGAGGAGGGGGCCGAAGCGGAAGGACTGGGACAGGGTCAGCTGGGTGCCGTCGAAGCCGGTCATGACGTCTTTGGCGCCGCGCCAGTGGTAGATGGCCTGGGCGGAGTCGCCGACCATGACGAGCTGGGCATGGTCGCGCTGGCTGAGGAAGACCTGTTCGACGACGGGGTTGGTGTCCTGGGCCTCGTCCAGGAGCAGGAAGTCGGCCTGGATGCGCGGCCGGGTGAGGGCCCAGATCTTCAGGTAGTGGTCGTGCTCGAAACGGACCGCGCCGTCGTCCGGGTGTTGCAGGTCAGCCCAGGCCTTGCGGGCGAACGGCACGATGTGAGCGGCGAGTTGGGCGTGCAGGTCGGTGTGTTCCAGGCCGCGTAGTGGCGGCACGTGGTGGCCGGTGATGGCTTCGTCCGCGGTGTGGCAGAAGCGGGTGACGGTGCGCAGCGTGGCGTTGGAGAGGGCCTTTGGAGTCACCTCGCAGTCGCCGATGCGGATGCCTTTGGTGATACCGAGGGCCTGTCCGGTCTGCCAGGCCGGACGGCGCGGCGCGTTCAGGCGGCGGCTGTAGCGGTGGCCGACGGCCGCGTAGGCCAGGGCATGCGCGGTCCTGCACTGGACGGTATTCGGGAAGCGGGCGCCTGCCGCCTGGGCGACGGGCCGGTTGAAGGCGAGATAGCGGCCGCGGCGCCGGGTGGCGTGGGCGAGGAGGGCGAGGGTGGTGGTCTTGCCAGTGCCGGCACCGGCCTGCAGGGCGAGGTGGTCGCCGGCCTGGAAGGCGTCGGCTGCTGCGGCCTGCTCGTCGGTCGGTTTCATGGCGTGGGCCTCTCGGGGAGCCGGGTGAGTGCGTGCCCGACTGCGGAGAGCAGGTGGGCGGGGGTGGTGTGGGCCAGGAGTTCGCCCACCTCCCGGTCCAGGCGGTCGGTCTCCTGGTCGGCGTGCTGGGCCAGGGCCCGGTGCAGGGCCAGTTCCACGAAGCACTCGGGGCTCTGGTGCGCGCGGCGAGCGGCGGCCTTGAGGGCTGCGTGGGCGGCGGTCGGGAGGGCGACGTTGAGAAGCACCTTGTGGTCGGCGTCGGGGTAGTGCGTGGTGATCACGTCGATGGGCAGCCGTGCCCCGAGCCGGTGGCGCAGCCTGCGGGCGGCCTGGTGAGGGGTCTTGGCGTGGACGAGGGCCATGAGGCGGGTGGTGTCGTGGTTGGCGGCGAGCGGCAGTACGCGGGTGGCGTCGCGGAGTTCGGCTTGGGCCAGGGGGCGGGTGAGCACGATTTCCAGGGCGTGGTGCGGCATCGTCATCCCCTCCCCTGCCGGCGGTCCGGGGGTTGGGGCAGTCGGGTGTGGATGTGTGCCGCGTGCAGGAGGGGGTCGAAGGGCTGCCATCCGGCCAGGGCGAGTTCGGCGGCGCCGGATGCGACGTGTGCGGGGCAGCGTTGGGCGCGCCAGCGCAGTTGTTCGCTGTAGGGGAGCTTGCCGAGGTCGTAGACGGCCATCAGGCCGTCGGGCAGGGCGAGTTGGCCGTGCTGCGCTGTGGCCGGCAGCAGTCTCCAGGTCCCGGTCGGGCCGGTGGGGGCAGGGATCGTGTGGGTGCAGCGGTGTCGGTGGCGGGTCTGGGCCACGCAGCGCAGATCGTTGAGGGGGCGTTCGGCGAGGTAGCGGCAGAGCAGGATCTGCACGACGGGGCGGTCGGGCTCGCCGGTGTCGGCATCGGTGACGGTGGCGGGTTGTGTGCTGGTGGCCGGGGCCGGGGTGAAGACGCCGGTGTCGATCATGCGGCGGGTACGGACGGCGAGTTGGCGTCGGATCGCTTCGAGGCCCGGGGCCGTGTGGCAGGTGGGGGTGCGGCGGGGGCAGAGCAGGGCGTGCGGGATGCGGCACCAGTCGCTGCCGTCGCCGTGTGGGTGGGCGATGCCGCCGCTCAGGTGCCAGCGGCAGGATTCGGGGATGTCGGCGGCGGTCAGTTCGCCGGGGTGCAGGGCGATGGGCCGCTGGTCGGTGCGCTGGTAGAGATCGATGCGGTTGCCGCACTGACGGCAGAGGTGGCTCTGGCCGGCGCGCAGCAGGCGGCTGGGACTGGTGCCGGCCACCCGCAGAGGTCGGGGGCGGCGGGCGGTGCGGGAGCTGCCGTCCCAGTGGCGGCCGGCGGGGGTGGGAGTAGGGCACATGACGAGGACCGTGCCAGGCGACACGCGGCGAAAGGTGCCGGAGCGGCCAGTATGTCCTCCGACCGGCCCAGCCGGAGCGAACGGACATGCGAACGAACGGTCTTGCGTTCTATGCCTGCTCGCCGGTTCGGGTGATTTACGGCGAGGTTCGCGAAGGGCGTGCCGGCAGATCAGGGGCCTTGCGCACCGGGCGGGGTGTGGTCGTCACAGAGGGGGGCCAGCAGGTGCTCGATGGGTACGTCGAAGGCGTGGGCGAGGGCGTGCCAGGTGGTGACGCTGCCGGTGGTGCGACCGTGTTCGAGGTCGATGAGGGTGCGCCGGGCCAGGCCGCTGCGGCCTGCGAGTTCGTCGAAGGTCCAGCCACGCTCGCCCCGCAGGCGCGCCAGCGTTACGCGCAGCGCGGTGAGGTCGGGGTCGGGCGGCAAGATCGTCACTCCACCATCCGACGGTGCAGGACCCTGCCCTGTCAGTGCAGACCTCTGCACTATCTGGCGAGGCGGGAGTGACGTTCACAGTGCAGAGATCTGCACTACCGTGCGTTCGTTCCGGCCTCCAACGGCCGGGCACCGACCACCGCGGCACGGACAGAGGGGAGGACGACCAGCAGATGAGGCTTGCCCGCGTGCATGCCGCAGTGCGGCGCATCTGGACCGTGGAGCTGCGTCCGCAGGCAGGCGGCCCCACGCTTGTCTGCCCCTCCTGCACCGCCCACACCTCTCCCCTCACGTCCTCCTCCGCACGGTCCGCCGCCCTGGCGCATCTGGCCTGCCACGCCCGCGCCGACGCGCTGCCGGTGTATCTGCGCAGCTGTCAGTGCCGGGCGCAGGGCTGTTCGTGGCATCCGCGTCACCGCGGATGTGCCGGGCCGGTACGTCTTGCCCTCACCCGTGACCGCGGCGGCCGCACCTGGCGACTGGCCGATGCCTGCACGGCCTGTGCGGGGGCGACCAGTCATACCTCCGTGGTGCCGGACACCCTGCCCGGCTCCACCCGGCCGCACTCCTCCCCCGGACCTCCGTCCCCTGCCCGCGTCGGTCTCCGCCCGGAATCCGACGAGCGGGTACGCGTGCGGGAGATGCTCACCTACCTCGGCGCCGCGCTGCCCCGGTTCACCTCCCCCGCCGCCCGGCTGCTGGGCCTGCAGTGCGCCCTGCGCGCCGACACCCGCGGCCATGTACGCCTGCCGGCGGGACTGCTGCGCGGCATGCGCCTGCGCGGGCACCGGGACCTGTGGCAGGAGTTGGCCCACGCCGGCTGGCTGGAGCCTTCGGGTCCCAGGTCGGCCCTCGTACAGCTGCGGCTGCTCGATGCCACGGTCCTGGAGCAGGCGCCCGGTCGCCGCGCCCGCTGCCGCGCCGCCCACTGGGCGCTGCATCCCGCCCCGCTGGCCCTGCCGGCGGCACCGGCCGCCCTGCGGCTGGCCGCTCTGGCCCTGGCCGCGCACACCTCCGTCGACACCGAACACAGCACCGACATGGACACTCTCGCCCGCCTGTGCGGGCACTCTCCGCAGCAGACCGGAGAACTTCTCGACCGGCTGGTGACAACAGGCACCCTGACAACCTGGCACCACAACCGGGAAACCGACGAGGCAGTCTGGCAACTGCCCCAGCCCCGGCGCACGAACCCGCCCTGAGGCAGGCCCCCAAAGGCACCAGACAGCATGGCCCTGGCCTCCGCGCCGAACAGCGGACGCCACTCAAGAGGAACAACCAGCTCCGCCTGTCCGTAATATCTCTAAACCAAGGCACGTTGCAGCAGTGGTGGCGTCCACCGGCGCCACCAGCACAGACAAAGAGGGATGCTGCCCCAATCCGGGACCACCCCCGCACACGCTGCACCACGGCCGCATAACCGAGGAAAGGTCAAGCGACATGTCCGAAGGCACGACTAGCACCACGGAACTGACATCGCAGTACATCGCCCAGGTGACCGGCGACCTCGAACGCAACCTCAAGGAGCAGGAACGCATCGGCGCGGAAATCACCACCCTGCAGGAGCAGTTGGCCGCCCTGCAACAGGACCACACTGTGCTGGTGAACATGCAGCAGGCGCTCGGCATCACGGAATCACCGGCCGAGCCCGCAGCAACCCCCGAGAGCGCCACCGCGCTCTCCCCCCGAAAGGACGCCGACGCCGACCCTCGCGGCAAGCGAAAGGCGAAGGCCGCGCCCAAGGCGGCTGCAGCGAAGACAGCCCAGCCCACCCTGGTGGAACTCATCCGCCGCCACCTCGCCGAGCAGAACGAACCGCGCTCCGCTACCGAAATTTCCACCGCGCTCGGCCAGGCCCATCCCGAGCGCGATATCAAGACCAAGGTCGTACGGGTGACCCTCGAAGGGCTCGTGGCCAAGAGCCAGGCTCAACGGAACAAGCAGGGCGCCTCGGTCTACTACACCGCCCCCGAGGCAGCGGAGCCGACGGCTGTGGCGCAAGCCGAGAAGCAGCCCGAAGACACGGACCGCTGAAGCCCAAGGGCAGCAACCGCACGGCCTCATCGTCCGAGCCCGCTGCCACCCCGCCCATCTGGATGGCGGTTACCGATCCTGGTGTGCCGAAACCCAACGATTGTCACCAGCAGAACCGGTTCGAGGCTGAGTGAGGCCAGCCGAAGCCGCCGGGTTGTCACCACCAAAGCACACGGCCTGGCACAACCACTCCCACTGCAGTCCTTCTGACACCGGTAGCGAAGATCGGGCAGCAGCGGCCCAGCCTTCGCCTGCCTGATCCCTTCGGACGCATCCATCTCGCTCTGCTGACAGCTGATGCTCTGTCAGTGGGGGGCGAAAGACTGCTTCCTTCCGTATCCGAACCGAAGGGAACAGCCGTGGCAGTGGTGACGAACGAGGTCGCGGTAGCCGATATGAGACGGCTGGGTCGTGCCGAGCCCCTGGAGCCCTACCCCGGCAGGGCGCGTGAGCCGTGGAAGTGCCGGTGTCTCAACCAGCACTGCGGGAAGATCATCTACCCTAACCGGAACAACGTGATGAGCGGGCAGGGAGCCTGCAAGTACTGTGCGCCCAACGCGCCCGTCGACCCCACGACGGCTGAGACCGTGATGCTCGGCCACGGCTTCGCCGTCCTCGTGCCGTTCCCCGGCACCGGGAAGCCGTGGCTGTCGAAGTGCGCCGCTGCCGGCCACCTGGTCGCCCCTCGCTACGACAACATCACGGGCCGCGGCGGACAGTGCCGGTTCTGTACCCACCGCGGGCCTGGCGACCCGGAGCAGGCGCTGGCGGACATGAAGGCAGCCTGCTTCACTCCCCTGGAGCCCTACCGGAATGCCAGTACCCCCTGGAAGTCGCTGTGCGACGGCTGCGGAACCATCGTCTCCCCGAATCTGAACAATGTACGAACCCGCGGACGATGCTGCCCGCGTTGCGCAAAGTACGGCCTGAACCCTGCCGCGCCGACATGGCTGTATGTCATGGCACACGTGGTCTTCGGCGCGGTGAAGATCGGCATCACCGGCCGCCAGGCACACGAAGACCGCATCGCCCGCCTTGAGGGATCAGGATGGACTGTGGTGCGGACTTGGCCGTTCGACACAGGCACGGCCGCCTACCGCATCGAACAGATCGCCCTGAAGCGATTGCGCGCTCAGGGGCACGGTCCGTACCTCACCGCCGAGCAGATCTCAGCCGGGGGTTGGACCGAGACCTTCAACGCCGCCACCGTGACAGCGGACACGCTGTGCCGCATGGTCACAGATGCCCTGACACAACCGCCGGCGTAGACACCCACCGGCATGCCGTGCCTGCGCCGGCTGTCGCGGGCGAGCGCGGGCCGCCGACGGTGTTTGACGACCCCGAATCCCCGACCCGCTTCAGCCATGGCGCTGGGTCCTGGCGACATGCGGCTGCCGCTGTGACATCAGCCGTGCGTCGGCTCGCCTGGGATGTGCGGGCAGATCCCTTGCCCATCCCTCTCGTGGTCGGCGAGGTGGAGGGCCAGTGCGGCGGCGTCCCAGATCTCCAGGTCGACCTGATGCGCCTGGGCGGCTTCGTCGATCAGGGTCGTGCCGTTTCCTGGTGGGCACGGCGGTCACCGTGAAGTAGATGACGCGGTCAACGGGTGTGCCCTGCCCGCAGATCGATGCGAGGTCCTTTCGGATCTTGTCGGCGCCCGCGTTCAGTGGGCGGGGCGCAGGGTGGGATCGAGGGTAAGACGGTTGTCGGTGGGATGGTGGCCTTCGGGACTGAAGGGCGGGACAGCGGCGGGGAGGCAGTCGGCGATCAGGAGGCAGTCGTACTGGCGGTCTTCGGCGCCGGCGGCGACCAGGGGCTCGCCGTCGGGGCCCCAGATGCCGGAGTTTCCCTGGTACTGCCAGCAGCCTGCCGGGACCTGTTCCCAGCCCCGGCGGTTGGCGTAGGCGATGAACAGCCGCCAGATGCTGGCCATGGCGGGGATGATGTGGCGGGTGGCGTCCTGGTAGGGCACCTGGCTCATGGTCCCGTCTGCCAGGCGGAAGTGGCCGTCGGCCGCCGTGGGGCCCAGCACGATCTTCGCTCCCCGCTCGGCCAGATACTGGTAGAGCGGCGGGAACTCGCACTCATAGCAGTTGAGGACGCCCACCTCGACGTCGTTCAAGGAGACGATGGGCGGCAGGTCCTGACCGAAGGAGTAGTTGCGTCGCTCGGCTGCCCCGTACAGGTGGGTCTTGCGGTAGTTGGCCGTCACCTGGCCGTCGGCAGTGATCACGCTGATGGAATCGTAGAAGAGTGCCTCGTCGCGTTCGGGATAGGGCAGCACCACAGCCAGGCCGTTCTCCTTGGCTGCCAGTCGGGCGCGCTCGACCGAGGGGCCCTCACGGTGTTCTGCCAGTTCCCGGCACTGCTCGGGGCCGATGGCGTAGCCGGTGGTGTACTTCTCCGGGAAAACCAGCGCCTGGCAGCCGTAGGACGCCGCCAGCGCCGTGACCTCGACCAGGCGCTCAAGGTTCTCCCGCACCGCCTCACGGCTGCCGACCGGCCCCTGCCCCTGGTACAGCGCCACCCGCAGGCCCTCGCCAGCGGCAGGAGGAGTCCGCGCAGCGGAGCGGGACACAACACGAACGGGCTGCTTCATCAACAGAGTAACTTTCCGTGATCAGCGATCCGCGTGACCGCCACCGCAGCAAGAACGAATCATGACGCCACCGGATACCGTCATGATCAAGACCTCCATCCAGCCCTCCATCGGCAGGGCCATGCAATGCCCTCGGCCCCAGAGAGCTGCTCGACGGTGCAGAACCTCGGTCCACCCACGACAGCACTGCTGGTTACAGGCCGTCACTTTGGAGCTGGCCGTCCTTGGGGATTTTCCGGTGGCCACTGTCACTCCGGCCTGGCCCGCGGGGCGGGTACGTCGTCGGCCGGGAAGGAGATGAGTCTGAGGCGGTACAGCACCCAGCGCACGGCCTTTCGCTGCGCCCCAGGGATGCGGCCAGCTGCTGAACGGGGGTGCCGGCGAGGACCTCGGCACGTAGGTAGTCAGTGTGTGTCGTGCAGCGCAGTGCGCCGGAACGGGCGGAGTCCGGCCGCGGTGACCGTGGTCACTGCGGGCGGGTTTCTGACTCGGGTGCCATCCGCGCTTGCCGGATGGCGGTGGTGATGTCCGGGTGCCCGTAGCGGTCGGTGAGAGCGGCCAGGGTGTCGATCAGGTGGTTCTTGGCGTCGTCGGTGAGGCGATGGGCGAACGTGTGCAACAGGCGGGCCAGTGGCGCCCATTGGCCTTGTGGTGCGTAGGCGGCAGCAGTGCTCAGCAGTGCCTCGAGGCGAGGGAGCGTGTCGGTGTCGATGCTCTGGGGGGCAGCGGCGAACCAGTAGGACAGGGCCAGTGAAGGGTCGCTCATCAGGGTGTCGCGCAGGATGCGGGCTTCGTCCAGGCGGCGGTGGTGTTCGGCGCGGTGCTGCTCGAACTCATGCAGGTGACGCTGGTGGCTGAGCGCAGCGTGCACAACCTCGGGTGTGGCGGCGAGGTGGACTTGGCTCCAGACAAGCCGGACCGGGAGGTGAGAGATGTCGGTGGGGCGGCCGAGGAGAGTGTTGATGCGGGCGGCGGCCGGTACGGCGTCGGTCGCAAGGTAGTCGGCGGTGATGCTCCGGGCGGTCGTCAGGACGTGGTCCGCGGCGACCGCGGCGGGGCTGTGGTGCGGGCGGGGTGAGGGAAGTTCCTCCCAGGCTCCGGTGAGGGTGAGGGCGAAGAACTGGCCGGGTATGGCGGTGGGCGCCGGGCAGGCGAGGTCGAGCGTGCCTGCCCGGGGTGGGGGCCAGCCGCTGCTTCTACTCCGTGTCCGGCGCATGGTGCAGGCGTGCGGGTGCGGTCGGGTCTGCTTCCCGCAGGGCGATGACGAGCGCGTCGCGCAGGTGTGTGCGTTCGGTGGGCTGCGCTGCAACGCGGGCTGGCTCCCATCCGTAGGCCGCGTGGTTGAGGACGAGGAAACGCGGTGCGAGATAGGTGCGGTCGGTGTCGGAGCGGAAGACGGCTTCGGTGAAGGTCTTCATGACGGCAGGCTGCAGGCGGGGGTGGCTCAGGGCGGTGTTGAGCCAGGTGTCGAAGGCTCCCTGCAGGTGGATGTTGGCCTCGTCGTCCAGAGCGCACCGCCAGCCGGTCAGGGCCCAGGCGTCGGGGCGGCTGTCGTCTCGGGCCAGCAGGAGGGGGGTGCCGTCGGGGGTGGTCCGGTCGGCGAGGTGGAGGAAGGCGCGGCGTGCGGCTGCGGTGTAGTGGTGCTGGGTGGCGGTGAACCAGGAGGTGAGGGTGGCCCGGATGGTGTTCTGCAGGGCCGGCTGGTCCCACAGGTCGGTCAGGGCGTCCCCGACGGCGTTGGCGACGGCGGTGTCGGTGGTGTTGGCGGCGAGCTCGGACAGCCGTTTGAGGACGATCCGGGGGTAGGCGGGGCCGAGTTGGGCCAGGGCACCGGCGAGGACCTGTTTGAGGACGACGGGGGTGTGCCGGCTGTGCGTGAGCTGGTCCGTGTCGGGGGCCTTGGCCCAGGCGAGGTATTGCTCGCGGGCGCGTTTGCCGGCGGTGGGGTCGACGGCGGCGGCGACGAGGAGTTCCTGGGCGTGTTGCTGCAGGTGGCGGGATTTGGCCCAGTGGGTGGCGACCGCGCGCAGGACGGTGAAGCTCTGCTTGGCCAGGGCGTAGCGGGTGGCCCACTGGGTGACGCGCTCGGCCAGGGGAACACCGAGGTCGGGAGGCAGTGTTGCGGCCTGTTCGGCGGTCCATCGGGTGAAAGCGGCGACGTGGTGGGGGCGGTCGACCCAGAAGTAGTCGACGACGGCTTCGGCGTAGCCGGGTTTCAGGAAGCGGATGCGGTCGTCGTTCCCGAGTTCCGCGCCGATCCTGTCGGTGAGTTCGATGATGCCGGGGCCGTGTTGTCCCTGGGTGGGCTGTGGTGTGTCGTCGAGCGCCTCGCCGAGTGCCGTGTGGGCTTCGTAGACGGTGGCGGCGGGTGCGCCGTCGAGTGCGGCGGCGGCGAGCAGATAGTTGCGGTGGGCGCTGTCGGTGTTGCCGGTGTGCCAGATGCGTAGTGTGCGGCGCCAGTTGTGGGCGGACTGGACGGCGGCTTCGACGAGTTCGGTGAAGTCTTTGGGCTCGGTGGTGGAGTCGTTGAGGTCGACGGCGGCGATGATGATGCGGGCCCACCGGGCAGCTTCTGCCGGTGCGGCGCGGTTGAGCGGCTGGGTGATCTGGTCTGCGGCAAGCCACTTGTCCAGCTCGTCGATGGGGGGCTGACGGCAGTCCAGGTGCGCACGGAGCACGCGGAGAGCGTCTGGTGGGGCGAGGGGGTGGGCCAGTTCGGTGGCTTCGCCCGCGACGTGTGCCCAGGTGTCGGTGTGGGTGACCACGACGACGAAGGAGCGCATCGTGCGCAGGTGGTCTTCCACTTCGCGCAGGTGGAGCCCGAAGCCGGGGCGGAGAGTCTCCTCCTCGTCCCTCAGGTCCAGGATCCAGCCGGTGTCCTCGTCTCTGAGTCCTTCGAGGTCCACCCCTTCGTTGGGTTCGCGGCGGACCTGCCGGATGGCTCTGGCGCCTTGGTGGATGAGCGTGTGCAGGGCGGTGGTGTAGCGGCCGGTGCCGGCGCCGGCGTGGATGACGGCGACGCGGTACGCGACGAGGAGGGCGTCGATGGCCTTCGTGGTCTCGTCGTCGGGCAGGTAGGGGTGAAGGCGGGCCGCGATCCAGTCGTCGGGCAGGGGTGTTCCCCGCAGTCGCTGGATGTCGCTGATGTTCTGGACTGCGACGACCGTCCCGTAGTTGGTGGAGACGTTCTGCACCGCGCTCGTATCCGTCGCGTGGGCGCCGGTCTCGGTGTCGGCTGTGTCGTCGCTGGGCGGGGCATCGCGAGGCGGGGGCGGCTCGGATGTCTGCCCGGCAGCCGAGGTGTCGTCCGGAGGGTCCGCGGAGGGTTGCGGCTGCGTCTCGTCGGCTGCCGGGTACGCGGCCGGCCGGGCGCCGTTGTCGGACCGGGCGGGGGCGGCGAGGGCCAGCTCAGTGTTCGGCTCGGCCGGTTCGGTCAGTGGCAAGGATCAGCCCTTCGGGAAGGTCGGGGTGTGCTTGCGGCACGGCCGTGCCCGTAGATGTGCTGGGCTGGGGGCTACTGACTGGTGATCCGGTGGCCCTTCATGCCGATGAGCTTGCCGCCAGCGTCGACCGTCTCCACGTCCTGGATGACGCGGGAGTTGCCGGTGATCTCGCCGCTGTGCATGCCCGTGGCCTCTCCGGACAGCGTCGTGACCTTCTGGTGCACGAACGGACCGGAGGCGGGCCGGTCTTCCCCCTCGAAGGTCAGGTGCTGGCCGTAGATGTCTTCCAGGACACCGCGCGCGCGGGCCAGATTCCGCAGGAACCGCTGATCGGAAGCGTGTGTGGACATGGTGCCGTCGGCGTAGTCGGCGAGGGCTTCCTGCAGCAGTTCGAGCTCTGCTCGCCGGGTCTGCAGGATGTCCGGGGCGGGCTGCAGCGGCAGTTGAAGCGTCCCGACCAGGCCGGCGGGGACTGTGACGTCTTCCTCGGGTTCGGCCCCTCGGGAGTCGAGCAGACGTCCCAGACGCTGGAGAACGAAGGCCAATACGGCGGGCAGAGCGGAACTGATCACGGCGATCTCAGTCGGATCCGGCATGCTTCACTCCCCCGTTGCCACGATGAAGGACCGTCTGATTCTTTCCGATGCCACGCAGAGAAAAAACAATCGAAGGAAAGATGGCAAAAAGCCCTCCCTCCTTCGATTTTCCATCTGTTCGGCCAGATTCCGACGGCCGCTGATCCGGCCATCTGTCCGGTCAGCGAGGGTCTCTCTCGTGAGGCTCACGGGCCGTCAGAGGGGCGTGTCCATACTGCTGGTAGGCGGATTCGTCGGGAAACCGCTCCACTCGGACCTGCCTCCAGGCCACGTCGAACGATGTCTTTCCACGGCTCCCAGCAGAGCGCCGGAAAGCCCTCCAGCTCGTCACAGGGTCGAGAATCCAGCGCAGCACATGAAGTCGCATGACCACAGCGTCCACACACCCCAGGAAACAGGCGGGCCTTTCCAAGCACCCGTAAAAACAATGACGTTGATGCAGGCGTTTTCCGCCATTGGACTCTCATGCCCGAGTGAATTCTCGGCTCTCATGTTTCTGCTGTTATTCGAGGGAATTCGGTCTCCCGGATCGGATGCCGTGCATCTCGGCCACAGGCGGTGACCGCCGGCAGCGGGCCGTCCATAGGACCAGGTGGCATGGTGACGGATGCCGTATGCGGGCCGCGGCCGCCCTATGTCTTGTGTAGCTGTGGCGGCAGTACGCGCCGGCTGTGGGATCTGTCCGGCCTGCCCGGCGGGCGGCCCGGGAGGAGGCGGGCCGGAGTGGAGGGCCGCCGCCGGGGTCACGGAGTGGATTCGGTCATGAGGGCGGTGATACCAGCGATGTCGCTGCCCCAGCCGTTCGGGCTCTGCCGCAGGGCGACCCGCCAGCGGTGACCGGCCAGGCGCTGTTGTCCGGCGGCGATGGCCTCGCCCAGGGTCGTGAGTCCGGGGTCGAGAACCCATACACCGTCGTGGTAGGGGGCGAAGCCGAGCCGGGACCAGGCCCGGCCCAGGCGGGCGCAGGCCTCTTCGTGGGGGATGTGGTCGGTGCGCTCGATGGGTCCGGGGAAGAGGGCGATGACGCCTGTTGAACTGCTGAGGTAGTCCAGCGCCATGCCGGTGAGGAAGACGCCGAGCCCGTGTCCGCGCAGGCGGCTGTCGATGGTGACGCGGTCGACGATGAGGGTGTTGCCGGGAACACTGAGGCGGTCCCACAGATCTTGCCGTACGCCGGGGACAGAGGGGTCGAAGAGGACCTGGCCGATCGTAAAGAGGTCCTCGCTGAGGGCGTCGAGGGCGTCGATGGGCTCAAGACAGCGGGCGTGGTCGACCAGGTGGAGACGGATGCTGCCGAATTGAGGGCCGGGGCCGTCCTCGGCGAAGTGCATGCCGATGTCCCATTGCTGGACGCCGTCGTCGAGGCGAGGCGTGATCCAGTAGTCGCTGCGGTAGCTGAGGATGATGTCGTCGATGCCGAGGTCTGCGGTGATCTCGTCGCTGTCGGACGGTGCGGGGCGGGGGCGCGCGGTCATGGGGATACGCATCTTCTGGACGGGGCTGCTCGCCGGCCGGTCAGGGGGTGTCGTCGCCACTCGTGCGGGCGTGCGGGATGACGGGGTGGTGGCTGTCGTGCTCGGTGGTCACGGTGCCGGGGGCAGGGGGCAGCTCGTGTGCGGTGGCGACGATGATCTGGGCGTCGTCGGCGGCGGTGGCGCTGATGACCTGCAGGGTCCTGGCGGCCAGAAGGGCGCCTTCGTCGCCGGCGCCCAGACCGTCGAGGGAGGAGTCCAGCCATTGGACGCAGGGCAGCAGCATGCCGGGCAGGGTGCGGGATGCTTCGAGGAACGCCAGGTGCAGACCGTTGTTGGCGATGTTGATCATGCCGGCTGAGCGGGCGAGTTGCCGCACGGTGCGGCCGTTCAGCTTGGGAGCGAAGGTCTTGGAGTCGATGCTGGCGTACCGGATCTTGTCGGGTGCCATGGGGATGACCTTGTCTGCGTAGATCATCGACAGTTCCTTCGCCGTCTGCTGGCGGACATGCTGGGCGTCGCCTTCGGCCATCGTCCAGGCGGTGCGGGCCTGTTCGGCGGCGTCGGCGGTCCGCTTCTCCATGCGTTCGAGTTCGCTCAGGCGTACCAGTTCCTTGCGGCGCTCGCGCACCGCGGTGATTGCGGCCCTGGTCTCGGCTGCGGTGGCCGCGGCCTTGGCCTTGGCCTGCTCGCGGGGGGTGATCTCCACCGTGCGGTAGGCGTCGGACCGGCTTGCGGCCTTCTGTGCGGCCTGGATGCGGATCCCGCGGGTGTCGACAGCCTGCTGCGCGCGAGCCTGGGCGGTCTTGAGGCTGTCCTCGATGGAGGCCAGGGCATCGAGGGCGGCGGTGTGCCGCTGGGTTTTGCGGGCCTGGCGCCCGTCCCGGGCCGGGTCCGGTTGTCCGCACAGGACGCAGGCGGGGCCCGGGCCGGCTGCCTGCTGCAGCAGTTGGTCACATTCGGGGCAGTGGGTGCGGGGCCGGGCGTCCTGCTCGGCCTGGGCGAGGGCTGCGCGGGCCTGCCCGCGCGCCTCATAGAGCGGGGCGAGGGCCTGCTGCGCACGGTCGGCGTCCGTGCCCGCGTCGGCGGCGCGCCGCAGTGCCTGGGCCTGCTCACCGGCACGGGTGGCGTGGATGGCCAGATGGGCTTCGAGTTCGGTGTCCAGGCGCAGGACCTCGGCGTTTGCCGCGTCGAGGGCCTTGGCCAGGCGGGCTTCGTCGGTGTCGAGATCGACCGAGGTGGGAAGACCGTCGGCGATGCGCTGTTCCAGGGCCTTCTTCAGGTCTGTGGCGGCCTTCGTCGCGCTGCGTTTGGCGGCGGTGGACTGGGCCTTCAGCTTTGTCGCCTTCTCGTCCAGCAGGCCGAAGCAGACCTCGATGGTCACACCGAGATCGTTGAGGTTCGCACCGCCGTAGACGGTGTGGCCGGCATAGGCCTGCTGGAGGTAGAGCAGGGTCATCACGCTGTCGATGGTCACGCTGCCGCGGGCGGTCTCGACCACGGGGATCCCCATGAGCTCCACGCTGTAGGAGCCCGCGCTGCGCTCGCCCCCCTCAGCGACAACAGGCAGGTCTTCGACCTGACCGGTGGCGGTGTTGAGGAAGGAGATCTCCTGTGTGAGGAGGTCGTGCGTGATGACCCAGATGCCGGAGTCGAACGCGACGGTGGCGCGCATGGCCTGGGCCTGCTCGGTCACCGCGGGCAGCAGTTTGAGGGAGACGGCTCCCAGCGTGATCCAGAAGGCGTCGGCCAGGCTGCTGCACCCGGCCCCGATGCCGGCTTTGAGGTGACGCAGCAGAGCGTCGAGAGCGATCCCGTCCCACTCGCCGTCGATGAGGAATTCCTGCTTGAGGCAGGTGAGCTTGCCGGGCATACACCGCTCCGTCACGGGCTGTCGCACGCCACCGAGATGTGCAGCGTGTCAGTGGCCCCTAACGAGTCGTCCCCCGGTGCCGGCGTCGGGCATCAAGTCCGAAGCATCCCATCGGGCGACGCGACGATCACGGCTTGACTCGCTGGACCGGGCGCCGGGAGGGTCACAGGAACGGCCAGGAGATTCCCTGTCCCCGGCCACGGATCGCGCGCCACTGCGGCACCGGAACTCGGCTCTCTGCCACGCGGATCCAGCCCTCGTGGAGGGCGCGGTGGATGACATCGCCGAGAACGTGCCAGTCGGCCTGGTGCCCGCAGCTGCCGCACGTGTTCGGGTTGAAGCTGCGTCCCCGCTGCCGGGCGGGCCGGCCGTGCAGTTGTGCGGCCAGGTCCATGCAGCCGCCGGCGGGGTCGGTGAGAATACTGCGTGCCACGTCAACGGCTTCGGGAAAGTCCGTCGTGGTGAATTCGTCGCCGTCCGGCCGATGCGAGGGCAGCAGACCGAACACCCACCGCAAAGGCATCGCGCACTGCTGGCAGGGCATGTCGAATGCCAGCACGTCCACCCGCAGCGTACTCACCAGGCACCGCCTCCTTCTCGATCACCCTGACACACTCCGATCCCCGCCCTGCAGGCAGGCATGCGGCTCCCCAGGCTGTGGGCGTTCTCGTCACAGGCGGGGCAGTGCGGAGCGGTCCTGGATGGTGATGTGGAGGGTGTGCAGGGGCTGGGTCCGGGTGGGGCGGACGACCTCGAACCAGTCGGTGCCCTCCTGCAGGTGGCGGGAGATGCTGCGGTGGTGGCTCCAGCCGAATCCGACGCCGGTCTGCCAGGTGGTGTCGCTGTAGCGGCTGCCGATGACCGGTTCCCCGTGGAGGTAGACGGAGTCGAGGGGGCGGGAGGCGGCTTCGAGATGGGCGAGGACGGCCGCTGCGGCGCGGCGCAGCGGGCTGGTCTCGCTCCAGCGGGTGAGTGCCTCGTGGGCTGCGGGATGGGCGGGTTCGGCGTCGGGGAGCTGGAGTTGGCGGATGGTGGCGGCTTTGCGGTCGACGAGGTCGGTGAGATCGATGCGGACCGGACGCGGGACCCAGCGGTCGATGCCGTCGAAAGCCTCGATCATGTGGTCGCGTGGAGCCCGGCCTGCCGCGGGATCGGGAGTGATGGCGGCGAGCCGGGCACGGGCGGCATCGACGGGTTCGCCCCGCGTCCACAGCAAGGTCAGCTCGAACCCTTCCGCTTCGAGGCTCTTGCGTTCACCGAAGTGGATCTGCAGGCCGCGGCTTCTGCCCTTGAGGGCGCGCTTCATCGAGGCGGAGGGGTCGCCGCCGTAGGACAGGGAGTGAAGGAACTCGGAGGTGAGACGGTCGTCACGACGGTGCTCCACGACCATGTCGACGTCCGAGGGGCTCAGTGCGCCACGTGCGTAGGAGCCGAAGACGAGGATCTCGTCGACGAGGTCCAGCGGCCAGCCTCCCTCCTCCAGGCGGTCGAGCATGTCGTTGAGGAGCGTGGTGGCGCGCTCGCGTTTCACGGAAGGCCTCCGCTGGTCGGTTCGGGTGCCGGTGCACCTGGGGCTGCGGTACAGCAGGTCTGCTGCGAAGTGCCCGGCCAGGGGTGGGGTGCGGGGGTGTCTTACAGGGTGGTCGGCAGTGAGATCACCGGCTGGGAGATGGCCTGCGGGATGCAGGCGGGAGCGGTGCGGCCCGCCTGGGTGCAGGTCAGGGTGAGGAGTTGGAGGTAGCCGAGGGAGACCGGGCGTCCGGGGAGCTTGCCCGTTGCCTGTTCGAAGCGCTGGAGTGTGGGGGGCTTGATGCCCAGGTGGCCGGCAGCGTCGTGGAGATTGAGTCCTGCGACCTCGCGAGCTTCCTGAAGGGTTTGGGCGTTGTCGTGCCAGACCTGCGGTGCACTCTCGGCGGTGTCCCGGGCCACGGCTGCCCGGGCTGCGGCAAGGGCGGTGCGGATCCGGTCGGTACGGGGACCGAGCAGGAACCGGGCGAGCCGGGCAGCGTCGGCCGCGTGGTCGACGCCCTCGTTCCAGGGCTGGGAGGCCTCCTCGTATACACGGCCTCGGGCCCTGGCGCAGTCCTCGCGCCCGCCGGATTCGGCGCCGTAGGAGCGGTGGCGGTCACTGGTGCAGGCCAGCGTGCTGTCCTTCGCGAGGTCCATGTCGCGGTCCTCGTCGTCGGTCTCGATCTGATCGATGACGTCCCGGACCTGTTGGCGTTCCTGCGGGGAAAGGACGCTCGCGAGTGCTTCCGCGGCCGCCTGGGCTTCGGACCGGCCGGCGGGCTCGAAGCTGCCGCCCCAGGCATGGGATGCATCTTCTCCCTCCGCCTTCTGGAAGGCCACGTCGATGGCTTCGAAGGTGTGCGGGCTCCAGGCGTGCATCATCAGGATGATTTCCTGCAAGGCTCGCTGGGCGGCCGGATCCGCCTCCCGCGCGGTATCGCTGCTGTGGTGACGCCTGGTTCCGCTCATCCAGTCGGTGAAGGCCTCAGGCCGGCGGGAGTCGGGCGGTTGTGCGTTCGCGAACCAGCGCGCCGCCCTCATGACGCAGTCGTGCGCGTGCTGGATGGCGGCATACCAGCCGAACAGCGCCTCCCGGTAGTCATCCACATGCCGGTCCTCGGCAAAGGTGCCGGTCTCCGTGCGGCAGTGCTGCGGGCATTCCGCCGCGCTCACCCGGTAGAGAGCGGCACGGGTCTCGGGGAACGTCAGCAGAGCGGCGTCCAGGTGCTCATATTTGGGGCCTCGGTTACGGCGCTTTTCGAGCCCCTGGTCGAGGAAGACTTGGAAGCGGGGTTCCTCACGCCAGTTCGCCGCGGCGCTGCGGACACGGAAGTCGCTCTGCCACGCTCCGGTCGCGATGACCTCCCGCAGCGCCGAAGCCACGTCCCGCCGCAGTGCCGCACCCCATGTGATCAGGACCGGCAGGCGCTGGGGATCGTCCCCCAGCGCGGACATCACCAGATCGACGTCGTCATGACGGTGAAGATGACGCTGGAACACGAACGCTCCCCCTTGAGTCCAACACTCCCCTAACTGCCGCCGCACCGTGGCGTGGTGGCAGTCCTCCATCTTGCACGAGGGGTACGACAACGCACCGGTGGGTGGGGGGCACCGGAGCTTAAGGAGTTCGACGGCGTCGTCACCGTCGAGGGCATCTACAGCTCGAAACTCCTCGACGCGCGACGCACGGATGAGGCGCGACGGCTGCTCCGGGTCGCGATCACACGCGTCCGCCGCACCGTTGTCTTCGTCCGCCCGGCCGAGCCGGCCTGCGGACGCGAGTCGGGGTGAGCATTTTCCAGCGCGCGGTGTGGGTTCGCCTGCGCGCCTTTCGCATTGCCTCTCGCTGTCCAGCCAGCGTCCCTGGGAGCGCCGACGTGCAAACGCTGGCCAGCGGCGCGGGGCGGAGGGCCTGTCCGGGCCAGATTCTTCCGCCAGGGGGTGGTACGCATTTTTCCGGAGCGCCCCCTCAGCGCTTCAATGCGCCTGTGCATATATGCGACGACTTCACCCTTTGGAATGAATTACCGAATCCCGTCCATGCAGATACCTGGATACTACTTTCGACTCATCAACGGCTGACATTCCAGTACGGAGGCATACATTGCCCCAAGGAAATCCGAAGAAAATAAGGTCACTGGCCCGCGTTCTGACCATCTCGGCAGGCCCGGCGATCGCCTCACTCATTTTCGGTGCACTCGCAACCGGAAAAATTCTCTGGCTTCCCGCCCTCATCGGAGTCGCTCTCATTGCAGGCCTCTCCACCTGGCAGTTGATGTCCGAGAACAAGATCCGCGCAACGACCGACCTTCTGGAGAAGCGTGCGGAGGAGGCAGAAAAGGAGCTGGAGCGAGCAGCCGTATTCGATGCCGGAATCCAGCCGGTGACGCAGTGGTACGGAAAGATCCATCAAGGGGACGAAAATTACGAGATGCTCAGGAGGCAGATCCTGGACAAGCTGACTGAAACCGCTGGTGAGCTTGTGTGTCCTGACGCCTTGTGTGCCTTCTACAGGCTCGATACCGACCAGGAGGAACTGATCCTCGAGGCGCCTTCGGGCAACCCCGGCGCTCTCCCCAGGACGTATTCCAAGAACGACGGCAACGGCGGCTCGTACATGCTGTTCCTTGCCACGTCAGGCCAGGGCGGCTTCAAATTCGTGGAAGACATCGACAGGGCCCACTTCGACGGAGCGGACCGGGTCAGGCTGGTGAACGGCTACCGAACCGCCCTGTTCCTCCCCGTCACGGCCGGTCCCACGCCTCAAGGCCTGATCGTCATCCAGGCAAGAAAGACCGGGGATATTCCCGCTCCCTTGCCAGGGGAAATTCTTGACGGGAATTATCGGAAATTTTATGCAATCGCGAGCCTTGCAAGCCTTCCCAGGGTCCGAAACCAAACAAATGGGCAGCTCCCCCGGCAGGCCGGTGATAACTCCGTACGACAGGGAGAGCCAGCCATTCTACCGCACAACGAATAGGTTTTTAGCATGTTTGCGCAAATTCGGAACGGGCAGAATTTTCTGCGGTAGAGACTACGTTAGAAGTTTCCGACGCACAGGATCATTGGGGGAACGGTGATGGAGTCCAAGATCCAGAAGTCTGGCGAGAATACCGTGGGTCCAGAGCAGGTAGTCGCCACCTCAGGTCACGCCTGGATGCAGGGGCAGGAGAGCAGGGATTCCTACTTCAGTCGAGCGCGTGACGAAGCCCTGCGAGGCCAGCGACTGTTGACCAAAGAAATTACCGAGAGTAGCCAACCGTTGCTGGAGAAATTTCTTCACATTCTCAGGAAGCTCTCCTTCCGAAACTAGAACATTCATTGGCTGGCCCGCGCCAGAAATGGCGAGCCCTGCGGATCAGCCCCCTGACGAGCGTCGGCCTTCTCCGCGCTGCCGGAAGACTCCCCAGCCTGACACGGTGGCCGTGAGCACGGTGCGCGCCTGCACCCGATGGAGCACGCCGGTGACGATTGCCTCTACGGGCCCGCTCTCACCAGGCCGGGCGGCAGCCGGGACACCGGCCTCGGTCACGACGGGCCCGCGTCCCTGGGGCAAGACGAGAGTCCCGGGCGGTTCGGGTGAGAAGACAGATGAGGCTCACTCTCCGACCCCTGATGCGATTTCTCCGTGTCACACCGATACGACGCCGGGGTTCCGGGAATCGCCGGTCGGCGTGACCGACTGGGCGCTGCACCGGATGGACAAGCTGGCCTGCAGCTGCCCCGGGCATGCTTGCCGGACGAGCGGGGTCGCCGGCGCGCGGCACAAGTGCCCTGCAGCCAGCGGGGGCTTTAGCCGGCTCCCTCCCTGCTGCCGCGCTGTCCCTTGCCCAGGGCGAAGGACTTCGCCTCACCAAGCCAGATCCCGTCGGCGTCGGTGTGGCTGAGCGCCTCACTTGGGGCTGACCACTCTTCCGTGATGGCTACGACTGCTGAGGCAGGCTCCGCAGACGGCGGTGGGGCGGATAAGTTCCGTGCCTCCTTGCGCCCTTGGCGCTTGGACGCAACGCTCATTCGATCTCGATGGCGGTGTAAGCGAGGCGTGGCATCGTGCGTCGATGAGCACTGCTGAGTCGTTGCGGGAATGTCGGTGTCCGACTGGAAATAGCACCGGTCCCATCGAAGGGAACTGCACCGAAGTCACGCCCTTGGGCAGTAGTTTCGGAGGTCCGACGCTTCACCGAGCGCACTCAGTACGGCACGGTGGAGGCGGTGGCCAGGGCGGCGCCATGTGGTCGTGCGGCAGGGGGCGCGATGGGGAGGCGGAGGAGCGCGTACCGCTCGGGAGGGCTGCGACGGCCCGGAGGGTGGCGGCTCCTGTACTGGACGGCGTTCGGCGCCGGAGCCGTAGCGGTGGTCCTGGCCGTCGTACAGACCTGGATCACGGCTGCCGTCGCAGTGGGCCTTGGCGCCGCGTCAACCGCAGTGCTGGGGCTTCTCGTTGAGCAGGTCAAGTCCCAAGAGCGATGGCCGGAGAACCTGGCCGGGGCGCGCCCGGGCCGAGTTCCTCGCGTGCGGGAAGCCGACGACCCGGCCGACTGGGTGGCGCAGCCCGCAGGCCGCGAAAATTGGTCCGAGACCCCCTACGTCGAGCGTGACGTCGACACCGACCTGTCCGACCTGCTGCTGCACGGCGGATTCGTGCTCCTGCTCGGAGAATCCGCCGCGGGCAAGTCACGTACCGCCTATGAGGCCGTGCGCAGGACACTCCCGGCGCACGCTTGGGTGCGCCCCTTCGCCCGGTCCTCGATAGGGGTCGCCGTAGAGGCCGCCCTCGCGTGTGCACCGAGCGTGCTGTGGCTGGACGACCTGGAGAACTACCTGGGCCCCGATGGCTTGACCGTGTCACACGTCCACCACCTGCTCGGGCAACCCCACCCGGCGGTCCTCGTCGCCACGATCCGCAGCGAGGAGTACCGCCGCTACGACACGCATGAGGGAAGTCGGCTGACCGGCGCCGACCGGGATCTGTGGCGTGCCGAGCGCAGCGTGATCGCCAGGGCGACCGTCGTCCGGGTGCAGCGATTATGGTCGCCGGCCGAACTCCGCCGTACTCGGGGCCTCGCCCCGAGCAGGCGCATCGGTGTCGCCCTGCAGGCCTGTGACCGGTTCGGGATAGCAGAGTCACTGTCCTGCGGGCCCGAGTTGGTGAACGTGTGGAGGGACGCATGGGCCTGCGGCGCACATCCGCGTGGGGCCGCGCTGGTCACCGCGGTGGTGGACTGCCGTCGAGCCGGCCTGCGCAGGCCGGTGCCTGTGGAGTGGGCGCGACGGGTGCACGAGGCCTATCTGGCGGCACGCGGTGGTGAGTGCCTGCGGCCTGAGTCCTTCGAGGAGGCCGAGGGCTGGGCATGCCGAACCGTTCGCGCCACCAGCAGCCTGCTGTCGAGGTCGGCTGATCGGGCAGCACTGACCTGCTTCGACTACCTGCTGAGCAGCGACGGTCTGGAGCCTGTCCCTGATCACTTGTGGGAGACGCTGCTGCCGCTGGTGCAGGGCGAAGAGGCTTACAATATCGGGCTTGTGGCGCACGGCGAACTCCGGCTGCGGCACGCGCTCGTCGCGCTGAACCGTGCCCAGCAGGATCAGGTGCTGGGTGCAGATTTCGCGCTGGCCTTGGTGATCGGGGATTCAGGACACCCTCGGCAGGCAATCGATTTGTTGCGGGCCCAGGCCCGAGGTCGGGTGGTTCCCCTGGCCGTACGCCGCCAGGTGGCCCACTTCCAGGGGGTTGCGGGGGACTACGTTGCTGCGGCCGGTGCCTTTCGCGACTTGGTCCATGAGATGACCTCTACGCTCGGAGCCGACCACCCGGACACCCTTGCGGCCCGCCATGAGGCTGCCTACTACACCGGCGAGTGCGGTCACACCTCGACAGCCGTCGCGGAGCTCACAGCCCTGGTGGCGGACCGTCAGCGGGTTCTGGGCGCCGACCATCACCAGACCTTGGCAACTCGCCGCAGCATGGCCTGGTTTCAGGGCAAGGGCGGCCAACTGGACCTCGCGATAGGAGAGTTAAACGGCCTGCTCGTCGAGTCCCGGACGATTCTTGGGATCCGCGACCCCCACACCCTCGCCGTACGTTCAGCCCTTGCCCAGTTCCAGGGGGAAGCAGGCGGCTGGGAACGGGCTGCCCGCGATTTGGCCGATATCGCCGACGACCGGCAGGCCACATTGGGGCCCAGCCACCCGCACACTCTGGCCACGCGCCACCAGCTCGCCCTCGCCCTGGCGCACAGCGGCGATCGCGAGGGCGCTCACACGCTCCTGTCCGCTCTAATATCGGACATGACGTCCCATCTGGCCCCCGACCACCCGCATCTGGCTGCTGCCCGGATCTCCCATGCCGCGCTCCACTGACCTGGGGGCGAACGTACGAGACTGACTGACCCGGCACGTCGGCTCCGGGCATGGACGCGGGCTGCCCTTCTGGCGCGGGCATCACGGAAACGCGACCAGGGCCCCTCACTTAGCCATTCTGAGCATCACGGTTGGCCGCCGGATAGCTTCGAGGTCCGCCTGGTCAACTGCCCGTCGCAAAGCCGTAAAGCTCGCGAAGCCGAGCAGCGATGGCTCTCGTTGCGGCCTGGTTGGCTTCGAAGAACTCGCGACGATGATTCGGATCGCTTCCAGACTCGCGAGTCCAGTACATCGGGTACGCGGCAGATGTCAGATGCTTCATTGCCTCGATCACCGGAGGATGCAGCAGCAGAGCGGACTCATGACTGCACCTCGCGGTCGCGTGCATGGCCGCCGCCTTCAGCTCCTGCCCGTCACCACTCTCGCGCCAGTCCAGACCCGTAACTTCGGCCTTCGCCAAGTGTATGGCGATCGCGTTCACCCTGCTCAGAAGGTCATGAATGGCCGTGTGAACAGCCCGGAGCCCGTCACGTTCAAACGCCACTCGCTCCAGGTGAGCAACCTGTTGACGTTCAGCGTTGCGAACATCCTGCACGTTTCTGCGTCGTCCAGCGGTTACGGAGCAACTCAAGCAGGAAGCTTGCGACGAAGCCGAGAACAAGTGTGACCAGGGGCAGCAGCACGTCGACCATGCCGCCCACCATCGTTGACCTGGCATGTGGTGTCCACAGGGCGTCCAGGACGGCCGACGAGAAACTTACTGAGCGCCCGAGCGGCCAAGCGGAGTACTCAGTCACAGTCGGCCGAGGTGAAGCCGATATCCGCTAACGGGTCTGTCGCACAGGATCTCGAATCCTGAAGGCCTGCACGGCGTGTTCGGGCAGCCGGGGTGCCGCTGCCCGAACAGGAACGTCCTCAGCAGGTCCCGGCCCGCCCCTGGCTCGCGGCCCCATGGCATCAACTCAGCCGAGCGCATAGCGGCTTGACGACGCTCATTGCCTAGTCGGCGATGGCCTGCGCCGTCATACCGGCATCCGCCGCGGACCACAGCACCAACAACCGCACCAGAGAGGGGCGGTGACAGCCAATCAGATGAAAGAGGCCGACAATGAACAGTTCCAACCAGCCCCTGTTGAGTCTGCGGACCGCCCTGATCCTGCTGCTCGGTGTCCTCACCGGCGTCGGGGCAGGTGTCCTGACCGTGGCCGCCGGAGGGGTTCTGGCCGCCGAGCTCCTCACCAACGGCGCCGCGTTCGCCGGAGCGGTGATCTTCTTCCATACGATCATCGACTGACCGCGCCACCGTACCGGGAGCGTCATGCACGCTCACCAGACAGGTGTCCATCGGGTGCGCCCTGCGTGCGCGCATCGAAAATCTCCAGCTCAACAGCCGGTCCGCAACCCATACGCATCTATCGGGAGCCGGTCGTCGGCGACATCGCGATGTCGCCCATAACGGCCTGTGCCATGTGAGCAGGCGTGCGGCTGCCAGTGGCAGCATCCGCGCGAAGGGGGATTCGGCACCTGCTGACGGTGCGCCTGCGCGCGAACGGCAGCTAACTAGAGCTTTGATCTTGTTCATGTACAAACGTCTGATTCGGGCTCTAGCCATCCTGATCGTCGTTTTCACCACGGTTCTCGCGGCATTGCCAACCGACACGGCCGCACAGCAGACCTGCAAGGCCGCTGATGGTCACCGGCTGGCGGGCTCGCTGGACCGGGCGCAGGAGCTGTACGAGTCGGTAACAACCGACGGCGACCAGAGCTGCGCCGTGGAGGGTCTGCGGCTCGTGGCAAAGGCGCGTCAGGAGGCAGCGGAGCTCGTCACTGCCGGGCAGCTGGCCATCCGTTCCGGGAATCTCGGCGAGGCTGCGGACAAGTTCCGTCAAGCCCTGGGTCTCGATGCAGGCAGTGCTGCGGCGGCTGCAGGTATCGCGCGAGTGGCGGACCTGAAGAGCCGCCCGCTGCCGACGGCGGTATCGAACGGGAATCGCTTCTATACGGACTGGGTGCTGCCGGTAGGGCGTCTTGCTGTGCTGGCCGCGATCGGGTTGCTGGTCCTCTACGCCCTGAGCGGCGTGTGTTCGCGCGTGCTGGTGAAAGTGGATGCGGTCGCGTGGACGGCCGGCGTTCGACGTGCCGCTGGCTCGCTGGGTTTGGTTCTGTTGATCGCGGCATCGGTGATGACGCCGCTGTTTGCCATGTTCAACCCTTTCCGGCCCACCTGGACGCAGTGCTGGATCGGCGCAGTGGTGCTTCTCGTGGTCGGCGTTGTTGCGGTAGGTCTGGTATTCGCGGGTGCGCGCAGCACGGCGTGGGAGCACTGGCGGGCTCTGCTGCTTGCCCTGGGCGTTGTGACGGCAGCCGGGTGTGTTCTGGGCTGGACGGCCTGCGTGGGCGCCTACGACGTGCGGCTGATGCTTGTGCATATCGCTCTCGTCGCGGTCGGTGTGCTTCTAACCGCCGCTGCACTTGGTCAGAATCTCCGTCTCCAGGTCGAGGTGCAGCAGGCGGACGGGGAGGTGAACGCCGCGTCCTCCGACTACCTGCTCGCCCGGATGAAAGACCTTGGCACGGAGGCCCCGGCCCTGCACCAAGCCACGTCCGCACCGGGCAGCCGCACGCCGCTGAGCCAGATCCCTGTCGAGGAGCTCAGCGTCCTGCCCGCGGGGAAAGTCGTGGGGGCGTTGTCCCGCCTGTTCTTCGCCCTCAGACCTGATCTCACCTGGCGTGCCAGGGTCACTCTCGTGGACGACAACCGGGCCTCGACCGCGTTGTCCCGCAACGGGCAACACGCTGCGAGTGCAGTGTTCAGCCGGGCAGACCTGAAACTCCCCGCAGATTCCGACTCGGATCGCGCCAGGGCGCAGATGCTCACCGGCGCCGCCGCCTTCATCCTGGTGCACCTCAGCGCGGTGCACCAAGAGCTCGAAGACGGCCTGTACGGGGCCCGCCAGTGGAAGAGCGTCGCCCTTCAGGTGATCGCGAAGAGCAGATCGCTGCTCGCCGACGACGAAACCCGCGTTGCCACGCGTGTCCAGCTCCTTGCCAAGGCCGTCGACGAGGACCCCGACAACGAACTGGCCCGCTTTGAGTACCTGTGGGCCAACTACGATCAACAGCCCGCCGCAGAAACAGACTTCGAAGCGTTCACCCGGGACATCGACCAGCAATACACCCGTTCCAAGCTCTGCAAAGTCTCCGACAACGAAGAGGGGTGGATGCCGCTGAAGATCCGGGTGCTCTACAGCAGCGCGACCCAGTTGCTCAACGCTTACATCACAGCAATTGAAGGAGGCACCCCAGCCACACAGGCCGCCTCGATGCTGACCAGCGCGCGCAAATCCGCGACAAAACTCAGCCGTTTGTGCGACACCGCCATCACCTCTTGGAAACGCAAAGAACTATGCCGCCAGCAAGCAGCGATGCACCCTTACGCTCTCAACCTCGTGGACTGCCTCGATGCGCTGTCAGACGATGTCAAGCCGAGGGCGAAGGCAGGACAGCACCCCCATGACGATCTGTCCGCCTCTCCGCGGCTGGCCTACGACCACGCCTGCCTACACGTGTTCCTCGCCAAACGGCAGGACCTCGAAGAACACGACCGCAGCCAGCAGCGGAACTACGCGCTTGAGGACCTCCGACGCGCCCTCGTCACCGACGCCGACAGAGAGAACGCACAAACCGACCCCTGCTTCACCACCCTCCGTTCCGACCGGCACTTCCAGGAACTAGTCGGTCCACTACAAACGAACAGAAGCTGACTTTGGCGGTGGTGCCGTCTTTGGACGATGCCATGGAGACCGGCTGCCTGACCGCTCTCTCAAAACGTGCCCGGATTCCGCGCCAGCTCACGCAGGCCGAGGCGGAGTTAGAAGAGGCCCGGGCAGACACCCGTACGCAGGAGGCGGCGCGCGAGGAACTCACCCGTGTACGGCAGCTCAACCGCCAGGACCCGCACCGCAAGGTCGCAGACTCCGAACTGGAGGAAGCTCTCCAGGGCTGGAAATCCCTCACGGGGCGCATACCGCCCAAGTAGTCAACGCATGCAGTGGTTGTTGGCCCTCCTCCCAGAAGGCCGCAACAGCATCTCTTGGTGGGGTGACGGGCACGGGGCTTGTCCGTGCCCGGGGAAGTGCCCGTCTCACAGGTCTTCATCGGGCGGGAGGTGGAGGTCGGACGGGTCGAATGTGGCCAGGGCTTCGCGTGCGATAGCGCGGGTGAAAGCGTCGAGGGGCTGGCCCCGTTCGGTAAGGATTTCCTGGATGGCGCTGGTGAGTTTGGCCCAGTCGCGGAAGTTGCCGCGACAGGCCGCGTCGTCGAGCCACAGCAGGTCCTCCTCACCGACCTTGCTCCACACCGGGTGGTAGGTGGGCATGTGCTGGACGACTTCGGTGGGATGCAGCGGTGAGAAGCGCGGCCACTGGGTGACGCGTGAGGCGAGGGCCGCCCGGCGTCGGAGGTGCCTGCGGGTGTCTTCGGCGCCGACAAAGATGATGGTCGGGCGGTTGTCGTCGGTGTCCCAGAGGGGACGTACCCACTCGAGCGCGTCAGTGGTGAGCCCTTGAGTCTCGTCGAAGACGAGGACGTAGGGGCGTTCGGCCAAGGCTGCGCGGATGCGTGGGGTGAGGCTGCGCGTGGTGTCCGGGATGTCGAGGGCCGCGGCGACGGCTTTCTGAATGTCGCCGAGCGGACAGTGGCGGTGGAACTGGAAGAACAGGGTGTTGTCAGAGGCCAGGTCACGCAGGCAGGTGCGGACGGTGAGTGTTTTACCCAGTCCGACGCCGCCGTGGATGCAGAGCATGGCACGGAGCTTGATGGCGGACTGGAGCTGTTTCTGGGTGCGCAGCACGGTGCGGGTGGGCACGAGGCGGGCGTTGGGCAGGTCGAGGTAGTGGCCGTCACTGCTGGCGTTCACGACTGGTCTTCCTGTTGCGGTGGCTGGGGGCTGAGAGTGGGCGGGGTGGTGAGCCAGGAGCTGGTGGGGGCGGGCAGGTCGTCGTCGGTGGCCGGCGGGGGTTGCGGGCGTTCGGTGTGGGTCCAGGAGCCGGTGGGTTCGGGGAGGTTTTCGGGGGTGGCGGCGTGCGGGTCGCGGGGGTCACGCAGTCTCTGGCGGGCTTGTTCGGTGGTGAGGGTGGTGAGGGGCTGCGGCGGGGCCGGTGTGGCGGTGGCCGCGAAGCGTTCGCGGACGATCTGAGGGCGTCTTTCCAGGGCTTCTCTGAGGCGGGCGGCGTCGGCCGCGTTGTCCTCTTTGACGCGCTTGAGTAGGTGAGAGCTGGCTGCGTTGGTCCAGCGGGCGGTGCCGTGGCGGTGGTCGGTGTCGGCGTCGTAGACCTCGACGGTGTCGTAGCGGCCGGGCAGGTGGCGCAGGCGCACACAGTTGCCGATGAGGTCGCGCATCCAGGTTTCGAGGTAGACGCGGCCGTTCCAGTCGATGCCGGTGCCGGTGATGGTGAAGGTACGGCTGACGAGGGGAAGGGAGCGGTTGAGGGCGCCGGGGGGCAGGTCGTGGATGACGGTGCGGTCGGCCTGCCAGGCTTGCAGGGGGGTTCGGTTGCCGAGGCTGCGAATGCGGTGCTCGTGGTTCCAGCGGTGAATGAAGTCGCGGGTGCGGGTGGTGAATTCCTCGAAGGTCAGCAGGTCTTCGAGGGGCGGGGGTTTGGGTTTGGCTGCGGGGTCGGGGTCGGGGCAGTGGGTGTAGCCGGGCATACCGCGGAAGTGCATGTCTTTGAAGGCCGCGTTGAGGGATTCGACGTAGGGCTTGAGGTCGGGTCGGCGGGGCGGCAGTTCCACGCGGCGTACGGCGAGGGCGCCCATGGTCTGGGCGACGGCTTTGCTGAGGAAGTCGGCGCCGCGGTCAACGCGGACGAGTTTGGGGATTCCGCCGAAGGGTCCGTGCGGGCCGCCGCGCTGCAGGGCGCTGTGGATGGCGACGATGATGGCTTGGCTGCTGGGGGTGTGGGGGGTGATGGCCCAGCCGCAGATGCCGGAGTTGGAGCAGTTGACGAAGAGGGTCAGCCAGGGTTTGCGGGCAGTGCCGGCGACGTTGACCCAGACGTCGGCTTCCTTGTGGTCGGCTTCCCAGGCGTCGTTGCGGCGGCCGCGTTCGCGGTGGGAGCCGTGCAGGTCGTAGCGTCGGCGGGCTTTTTCACCGGCGCGCAGGCCGGCGAGGAAGCTGGGCGGGTAGGTGCGGGTGACGGCGCAGTAGAAAGCGGAGTAGCTCAGCGGCATGGCGCCGTCGTCCTGCAGGGCGCTGTGGGCGGCGGCGATGCTGCCGCACCACCGGATCAGCTCGTCTTCCATGCGCGGGGTCACTTCGGCGGCGTCACGCTGTTTGCGCTGGTAGTGGCCGTTGTTGTCGCGGGCGCGCTGCATCCAGCGTTGCACGCTCTTCGGGGTGCGGCCGTGGGCGGCGGCCACGGTTTTCACGTCGTCGGGGGTGAGGGTGCCGGCGGCTTCGAGGGCGAGGAGGTGGGTGACGGAGGCGGCGCGTTCCTCGTCGGCGGGGCGCTGTGCGGGCATGGGCGGTCCGTGGGTCAGGCGGGGGCGAGGCTGAGCAGGCCGGCGCCGTAGGACTTGGCGCGGCCGATGCCGTTGAGCAGTGCGTCGGTGAGGGCGGCCGGGTCGGTGATGCGGGCGGTTCCGTCGAACTGGAGGAGACGGTGGACGGGGCCGGGCCGGCCGCGGCGGGGACGGCGGAAGGGCTTGGGTTCCATGGTGGTGGCGTGCAGGTGCAGGCCGGCCTCCATGGCGCGGCGGTGCCACCAGTCGAGGGCGGCTGTGTCGTCGAGGGCGAGGACGCGGCCGTGTTTGGGCAGGGGTTTCTCGCCGGGGCCGGGCCGGCGGCGGCTGCGGGTGGAGGGGTTGGCGGTGATGCGGTAGCGGACGGGGCGGCCCGGGGTGAGGGCGCTGAGCACGGGGGTGAAGTCGCGGGCCTCGGCGCTGCCATAGTGGTCGGGCAGGCCGGTGAGGTCGGGCGGGATGCAGCTCTGCACCAGCAGGAGGGGCTGGTGGTCGTCGCGTTCGAGGCGGAAGAGCGCGCCGGCCCTCTGGCGGGGGTGGGGGCCGAGGTCGTCGGGCATCAGCCGCATGACGGTGCGGTGCAGGGCGGTGTAGTCGGCCAGGTCGCGGCGGACCGTGGGGTGGGCGAGGTTGAGGCGGACGCGGGTCAGGGTGACGGTGGGCACGGCTGCTCCAGTCGGTGGCGGTAGGCGGTCAGAGCGGGCAGAGGGTCGGCTCCGGCGTAGAGGGCGGCGGGCAGGCGTTCGGTGGTGGTCCACAGCGAGCGGACGGTGTACCGGCGGTGGTGGGGGGTGAAGTCGACGGGGTTGTCGGCGAGTTCGCGGTGGGCGGTGGGGTTGGGGGGTGGGGTGTCATGCCAGAAGGTGACCGGGATGCGGTCTGCTTCCGGGTCGGGTGGGGTGTGCAGGGTGAGGGGGGCGTGGTGACGCAGGTGGGTGAGCGGGTCGCTCAGGGGTGGGGTGAGGACGAGGGGTTCGTCGGGGACGCAGGCGCGGCGGCCCAGGTAGAGGGCGAAGCAGGGGTGTTCGAGAGTGTGGGCGAGGTAGGCGATGAGGGCGGCGGGGCCCTGGACGGCGACGGTGAAGCAGGCGTCGGTGAGGTAGTGGCGGTGGGAGACGTGGGTGGTTTTGCCTTCCTGGCGCCGTTCTCCCTTGCTGGTGCGCAGTTGTTCGTGGCGGGAACGGCCGCTGCCGGTGGTGTGGAAGTCGGTGTAGAGGGTGCTGGGGGTGTCGACGCGGATGGTGAACGCCAGGTCGGTGTAGCGGGGGCGGCCCGGCAGGTCGAGGGGGTCGAGGGCCTGGTGGCGGGGGCGGCCTGCGGCGGCGGCGAACATGCCGATGAGGGCGGAGCGGGTGGGGTGGGGCTGGGTGTCGCGGCGGGTGAAGGCGGTGTCGGTGCCGTAGGCACTCAGGACGCCGGCCAGGCGCAGGAGGAGCCCGCCCGGTGCGGTGCGGACGGCATCGGTGTTGGTGTCGGCGGGGGTGGCGGGCATGGTCATGCCGCCGTGTAGGAGCGGGGTGCGGTGGCGGGGGCGGCGGCCGCGGCGGTGACGGCGTCGACGAGGTCGTCGTAGCTGGCGTGGCGCGGGCCGAGGTGTTCGAGCGGTTCGGGGGCCTGGGTGACATGGCCGTGGGCGATGCGGTGACGGGTACCGGTCAGCTGGGTGATGTTGCCGGCGTGCTGGGACAGGATGCTGCGGGTGGGGGCCAGGTGGCCGCCCTGCCTGTCGGCTTTGACGGGCTGGTGGAAGGCGGAGGCGTAGGAGACGGGGCGGCGGTCGCGGACGACGTAGTGGACGGTGTCGGGCAGGGTGTGCGGGGCGGTGGAGTTCTTCTTGGCCTGCGGCAGGGTGGAGATGAACATGTCCGTGAACGCGCCGAGCAGGGCGATGGCCCGGGATGCGTCTCCGTCGAGATTGGCGGTCAGTTCGGTGAGGTTGACACTGACGTAGCGGTAGAAGACCCCGGCGCTGAGGTAGGCGGTGTCCAGGTGGGCGCTGGTGGCCTCGCCGGGCTCGGCCCAGTCCTCGTAGGCGGTGAAGAAGTCGGGCTGCGGGTCGCTGGTGTGGGTGGTGAAGGCCCAGGCCATCTGGACGGCGCCGTCGACGTGGGCGTCACCGAGGCCGGCGAGGAAGCGGCCGAAGAGGCTGATGCTGGCGGTGCGTGCGCACAGCAGGCTCACCACGTCGCCGGAGGGCAGGTAGGCCCCGGTTTTCGCGGTGGACTTGGCTTCCTTGGCCATGCCCTTTTCCAGGGCGGTGCGGTGACGGGCGCACAGAGCGGCGAGGTCGTCGAGGATGGTGTCGTCGGGGACGTAGAGCATGGCCAGGGTGCGGCCCTCGGCGCCCGGGTCGGTGGCCAGGCCTTCGGCGGTGGCACTGCGGGGGACCTGGGCGGCGGCGAAGCGGGCGAGGTCCTCGGGCCAGCCGGCCGCGCGGAGGGCGGCGGCCAGGCGGGGAGGCAGCCGGCGGGTGCGGGCGGCGGGTTCGCTCAGGAGGGTCTCCAGCGCGTGCCGGACTGCGCGCTTGGCGCACTGGCTGGAGATGGCCGCGCGCTGGGTGTTGCCGATCATGAGGGTCTTGGGGTCGTTGTGCTCGCCGCGGTTGAGGCAGGAGGCGGGAATGTCCTGGAGGACGTGCAGGTCGATGTAGCGGGCCAGGTGCGGGTTGGTTGTCATGTGCTGCTCGTCTCTTGTGTGCCGGCCGAAGAGGCCGGGGGCGGAGTGGGTGTGGGGGTGAAGAGGTAGAAGTCGTCCTGCCAGCGGGTGGCGACGCTGGGACGGTTGCTGCTCCAGTAGGTGAGGTCGGCCAGCAGGACGGCGAAGTCCGGCGGATGGCCGCTGCCCAGCAGTTGGCGGGTCAGGCCGGGCAGGCGCCGGTGGAGCAGGTCCTCGGACAGGCGGATGAGGACCTGCAGTTCCCTCTCGAAGGGGCCGTCGGTCCGCCCGTGTGCGGCGCGGGCCAGGGTGGCGCCGAGGCTGGGGCGCGACCGCCAGGCGCGGGGATGGTCGGGGTCTGGGGCGGGGGTGGTGGGGTGGCGGTCGGGGCGTTCGTGGGCGATGAGGCCGGCGAGGGTGTAGTGGGCGCGCCGGTCGGGGTGGTTGCGGGTGAGGCGGCTGAGGAAGGGGTGCAGGCGCTGGCAGTCGTCGACGGGACGGCCGCGGCCCGACCCGAGAGCGGCTCTGCTCTCCGGGGCGGTGCACAGGTCACGGACGGCGGCGACGTAGGCGTCGCAGTGGGCGCGGTAGTCGTCACGGCTGGGCACGGCGGGCTGCTTTCTTGCGGGCGGTGGCGGCAGGAGCCGCGGCGGCCATGAGGGCGCGGACGGCGCGGGCCAGGGCGGGGCCGGCCATCCGGTGGCGGGCCAGGTCGGGGCGGACGGTCTGGCGCAGGGCGGCCACGGCGGTGCGGGCGAAGGCCGGATAGGGGTCGCTCGCCTCGTCCGGGTCCTGGTGGACGAGGTCCCAGAACACCTGCTCGGCGTGCGGCCAGTAATCGGCCAGGGACTCCCTCGCCCACCGGCTGGTGGGCCGGCCCCGGCGCGGGGCGGGCGGTGCGCCGCCGGCGGCGGCCGGGGTGGAGGTCTCGTTCCAGGCGGTGTTGGCGCAGGAGCGCAGGAGGGCGCCCAGGTGTTCGGCGGCCTGGTGGCAGGAGGCGATCCGGCGGGCGGCAACAGGGTCGTGTTCTTCGGCCTGGTTCCAGATGGACGGGGTCAGGGCGGTGTACCAGATCCGGTTGGTGGTGCGGCCGTCCTGGTCGAAGCCGCACACCCGCACCCGCAGCCGCCCCCGTACGGGGGCGGGCAGGTCGTTGAGGGTGTCGAAGACGGCGGGGCGGCGCTGGGCGGAGCTCTCGTCGCCGGCGAGCAGCAGGGCGTCCAGGTCGCGCCACAGGGCACGGTCGGCATCGGCGCGGCGGGGCCGGTCGCGGTCCTCGGCCTTGGCCTGCGTGTGGGTGTCGATGATGAGGTAGGGGTCGGTAGCCGGGTAGGCGGGGTGCTGGGTCGCCCAGGTGAGGTAGCAGTCGGTGGCGGCGCTGCCGTCGTCGTTGGGGATCAGGAGCACGGCGTGCCGGGAGCGGCCGGTGAGCAGGCGTTTGGGCCAGGTCACCGGGGGCGGGGCGTGGACGGGGTCGGGTGGTGTGGATTCCTGCCAGGGACAGGTGTCCGCGGAGTGCTGGGGGGTGCCGCGGTAGGGGAACTGGTGCATCAGGAGTGTCTCCAGGAGGGTGGCGCCCTGAGGGTGGAAGGAGAGGGTGGAGCGCAGGGGGCCGGCGGTGGCCCGGCCGCTGGTGTGGGGGCCGGCGCTGCGGGTGGTGCAGCGGCCGGCGGCACCGTAGAAGTGCTGGATCAGCAGGTGCCAGAAGGCCTCGTCGCTGGACAGAGGCCACGGGGCGGTGTCGGTGTGGACACTGAGCCATTGAAGGTTGTTGCCGGCGGGCCGGCCGAAGACGAGTTTGTTGATGCCGGAGGTCTTGGTGCACTGCTCGGTCAGACGCGGGTCCTGCAGGAAGGGGCGGCTCGGGTGGTAGAGGTCCCACGTGGAGGCGTCGCAGTAGTCGTGGACGTCCTGGGCTTTCAGTCCGCGGCCGCTGCTCAGCAGGTCGCCTCGCCGCTCGTGCCACTCCTCCAGTGACAGGTCCGGGTCGTCCAGGCCGGTGAGTTCGGCGGTGATGGCAGTCAGCATCCGCAGCAGCGCGGAATGCGCGGGCGGCAGCGGCAGCGCCAGGTCCTCGATGCGGTGTGCCTGGATGAGTACCTCGCGCAGCCCGAACACCTCGTGCTGCTCGTCCAGGCGCACCGGGATGCAGGGGCGCAGGTCAACGGGGTAGGCCGGCAGGGAGGGCATAGGGCGGTCTCCTTCCCGTGGCACCGCGGACAAGGCAGCGGTACGCGGCGCGGGAGGATTCGGAGTGGACAAGACGTTCGGGCCGTGCGCAGAGCAGGCGGAACACCATGCGGCGGGAACCGGTGCAGGCGGTGCCTGCCTCCGGGTGTCTTTCACTGAAGCACGCATGTCCAAGGCCGAGGCGGTGATGAGGGATTCAGCCCGTAGCTCCGCCCCGGCGGTGCATAATGCCCGCGCGCGAGAACGGCCTGGTCACAGCGTCGGCGGCGTGCCGGTCATTGCTGTGGAGCCTCCCCCGGCGCGTACACCGGCGCGTGCGCCGCCCTTCCCGCAACGGGCCGGGATAGGTTCCGCCGGCGACGAGAATCCGGCTTCGCCTCGCACGGCTGTGCCTGAGTGGGGTGGGCAGCAACTGCCCGTGTCGCAGGGCTCGAAGACAGTTCTCGGTGTTCCCTGCACCGTGTGGTGCTCCAGTCCTGGCCTTCCGGTCAGGACCGGGCCTCGTCATGGACGAGGCCGAGGTGGGCATCGAGGTGCAGCAGGTGGGTGCCGAAGCGGACAGGGCCCGGGACGGCGGCGTCGTGGATCAGCAGGGTCAGGTCCGCCAGCAGGGCATGCTGGCGCCAGGATTCGGGCGGACGTGCGGGGGCGTCGGCGAGCCAGTCCTCGGGGACGTCCAGGGTGCGTTCGAGGATCGCGCGGATGGCGGGCGCCGGCAGCCGGGGGCTGTCGGGCAGGGGCTGGGTGCCGGCCGGGTCCAGGTGGAGCGATCCGTCCGGCTGGCGGTAGCAGGCCAGCAGGCGCCGCGGGCGGGAGCCTTCCCGGGTGGGGGCCGCACCGGCGGTGGTGGGATGACGGTAGAGATCAGCCAGGGAGCCGGTGCGGGCGGGCGGCGGCACGGCTTGTTCCTGCCCGAGGTGTTCATAGCGCTGCAGGTCGGCCTGGTAGGCGGTGTGCAGGGCGGCCAGTGTGTCGGGGATGCGGGTGCTGGCCGTCTCCAGCAGGCCGGGGAGCTGGGCGGGCAGGTCGAGCGGGCGGGCGGGCGTCTGCGCCAGCAGGTGTGCGGCTGCGTGCAGTTCGAAGGCCGGCTCTCCCCTGCCCCACCAGTGCGGGAGGTGTGTGCGGCCGTCGGCAACTGGGGCCAGTACCGTCAGACGCGGCCCGCGCTCCAGGATCCAGCCCGGCCTGCGGCGGTCTGTGCCGTCTTCCTGCCACAGCCGTTCGAAGCGCCACAGCCGGCCCGCCCGCTGCAGCAGCCGGGACAGCGAGGCCAGGTCACTGATCATGAGGTCGCAGTCGATGTCCAGGCTCATGTCGAGCAGGCTGGTGGTGACCACGGCCAGCCGTTCGGGGCGTGTCCCGGCGGGGCCGAGCCGGGCGCGTACCCGCCGGGTGATGGCTTCGCGCTGGTGGCCGGGGAATCGGGCATGAAGCAGGACCAGGTTCTCCCGGGGCCTGGGCCAGGGCATGCGGGCGAGGTGGCGGAAGGTGTCCTGTGCGTCGGCGACGGTGGCACAGACCACGATCATGCAGCCGCCGTGTGCCAGGACGAGACTGCTCTCCTCGGCGATGCGGTGCAGCCGTTCCCCGTCGGCGACGGTCCGTTCCACGGCGCCGAGCCGGGCCGCGAGCACGGGCTGGTGCTGCACCGTCAGTCGGCGGCGGGTCATCGTGACGTGGGCGGCGGCCTGGGCGGGGTCGATACGGGTGACGGCGCCGTCGCGGGCCGCGGCAAACAGCCAGCCCGGGTAGGGCACGTCCACGTCCAGGCCGTCCAGCTGGCCGGGCTTCAGTCCGGCGCCGGCCAGATAGGCGTGCACCAGTTCCCGGGCCACGGGCGGCGCCAGTGTGGCGGACAGCAGCACGACCGGTGTACCCAGCGCTGCCAGCCAGTGCAGGAGCCGTGCCGTGAGGCGCCGCATGTAGGGGGTGGCGACGTGGACTTCGTCCAGGATGACGGTGCGGCCGGACAGGGCCAGCATCCGCAGCGCGCTGTAGCGCACCGGCAGCACGGCCATCAGCGCCTGGTCGATGGTGGCGACGGTGAACTGCGCCAGCAGCGCTCTGTCCCAGCCGCGCAGAAAGGGGTCCGGGACCGTGACGTGTTGTCCGGGACGGCCTGCGCCGTCCTGTGATGCGTCGAAGTACTCGTCCAGGGTCAGCTGGCCGCCGGCTTCCAGCAGCCGTTTGTCGTGATAGGCGGCACTGGTCCAGGGGTGGCTGTGCACCAGTGTCACCGGGGCCCGCCGGGGACGGTGCGCGGCCACGTAGGCCACGAGGTCGTCGTAGGCGGCATCCGCGATGGCGGTGGTGGGCTGCAGGACGGCCATCCCGCGGGTGCCGCAGTGGCGGTTGAAGGTCCGGGCGGCCTCCCGGCCTGTGATCGTCTTGCCGGCGCCGGTGGAGTCGGTGACCACCAGGATGCCCGCTCCCTGCTCGCGTACCACCGGCTCGAGTTGGGCGATGACCGAGGCCTGCAGCCGGTTGGGGCCGGTGGTGTGCGGATGGGCCTGGGTGAAGGGCACCTCGGGCAGAGTGATCCGCTCCAGCCCGGACGCGGTCACCACCTCGGCGGCCCACCCCTCTTCGGCGTCCGCGTCCGCCGGGTGACGGGTATTGATCCAGTGCGTCAGTGCGCACGAGGCCGGCGCCATCGCGCGCCGCATCCATACATGAGGCTGGCTCACCAGCCGGTCCGCAACCATGATCAGCCCCGTCAGCAGCACCGCGGCCTCGGTGGAAATCCTGGGCGGCGGCGTGCCGGCACCCGTCAGATAGCGGACCTGGGCGAGGTAGCGGCGGCGCAGGTCCTGCCACAACGGGCCGCCGAGATCCAGACGCACCCGCTCGGGACGGGCCGCTCCAAGGAGGTCGCACTGCAGATAGCGGCCGTGATGGGCGCCGAGAATCTGGGCCGCGCGCACCGCCGGGCTGGTGTTGCCTCCCAGCCGGTATCCGAGATCCGCCAGGAGTTCAACGGCCGTGTGCATGGAGGCACGTTCGTGCCGTATCAGCCTCCACGGCCCCGCATCCGCACGCAGTTCATCGCTGACCTGTGCCCATGCTCCCGGCTCGCACATCTGGAAGCGGCCCGCCTTGCCGATGTCGTGTGCGCCGGCCAGGAACATGGCCTCGCACCGCGCCTGGGCCGGCTCCAGTCCCAGTCCTCGGCAGATCACCCGGCGCTGCGCGGGCGTCAGGTACCGGTCCCACAACTCCCCCATCACCGCAGCCGCATCCAGCTGATGGAACAGCAATGAGTAGGCCAGGCCGTAGAGCAGGCTGTACTTGCCCCACAGTGACAGGTCCAGCCCGCCGGGCCGGCTGTCCTCGACCACGCCCATCCCGCCGCCCCTCCCCTGGCCTCAAGGCCAGGACAGCAGCCACGGCGGCCGCAGGGCCATCCCCCACACCGGTGAACCGTGCCCGCCTGCGCCGAAGAGCCGGTCGGACCTCCCGGGCTCCCGGCCTCTGCCGGCACCGCCGGGGAGGCAATACCCGCCATCGCCAAAGGAATCGGCCGGACAGCGTCGCACGGCTGTGACGGCACACGGCACACGGCACATCACAGTAGAAAAGGCACTACGCGCTCGTCACTCCCGGGTGACACGGCGCGAAGCGATGCCCGGGTCTCATGTCCGCCCGCTCCCCCAACCGGCACAAGGCGAGCATGGGGCGGCTTCAGTGTGTTGTCAGCGAACCTCGGCCCGCAGCACGTCCGACCGGTTTGCCTTCACCTTCACCGATAACACCACACACGACCGTTAAGGGGGTATACCGTCATACCGCGACGCCGCCTTCACTCAACAGCCTCTCGTTCAAGCTCCAACCGCGTTCTCCTTGCGCACTGTCCGGTTCAGCCCGTGGGGGTCCTGCCGTCTTCTCCACCAACCGGCACCCCTCCCCACGCCGAACCGAACCCACCTCGTTTGTTTCGCAAGCATCAAACGACAGGCGCACCCCAACAAAGCAGCACAAAATAACCAAGCAGCCCTGGCACTTCACGCAGAAATCCCTGTCGCCACAGGACTGCTACGTAGCGGTCGACAGCACACCAGTCTCCAGCCATCGCCCTACGGCCGTCCGGAATCTCACCGCCGTCCTCTGCCCACAGGGGGTCTGCCCAGCGGCGTTGCCGTGACGTCGATGCCGGCATAGCGCCCTCCTCACGCCCACAAGGCCAAAGAGGCGTTCCATGTCTCAACCTGCCCTGTAAAAGCAGCAGTTCAGGCTTCCATGGAAAGGCTCCTGCCATGAGAAAAGAACAGCGAAATCCTTCCGGACAGCTCCAGAGCCGCAGGCCAGCGAGGCGCGTTCCCACCCGTGAGGGTCAGTCGGACTCCGACCCGCTGCTCGTGCTCACGGCAGCCCGCGTTCCCCACCCGTGGGGGTCTGTCGCTCCGCATCGATCTCGCGTGGATCTTGGCAGTGTCCCGTCCCTACGCGCGTAGGGGTCAGTCCACCGGAACGATCAGCGTGGCCAGCTTCCCCACGTCCAATCCCTACGCGTGGGGGTCTGTCGCCGAAGGCATAGCCGTCGTCGATCTGGCGGAAGTGCCGTCCCTACATGTGGGGGTCTGTCCGACAGGTGCTCCGTCACCTGTTCGCTGCCGTAGTCCCGTCCCCACGCGCGAGGGGGGGAGCCCACGCCCGCCGCCCCAACCTCGAAAGCGAGCAGGTCCTCTCCCTTCCCTACACGTGGGGGTCCATCGGGCACCGTGGATGGCCTCAATCGGGCAGTGGAACCCAGTCCCCGGTGGGGTCCCACCGGTGGGCGACCTGGTTGGAGTTCTTGCAGCCGAGGTCCAATCCCTAAGAGTGGGGGTCCGTCCCGAGGAGTTCCGTCCGGTCGTAGCTGGTGAATGTCCAGTCCCCACGCGTGGGGGTCAGTCCTGATCGACGACTATCAGCGCTCCCTCGACGGTGTCCTCTCCCTACCCGTGGGGGTCAGTCCTCCGCACCGCGCTCGCTGTTCTGCCGCAGGAGGTCCAGTCCCTACAGCCCGGCCATCTCGTGCACATGCAGGCTCTGACCCACAACACCTGCACGAGATCGAGGAAACCCCCCACACCCGCACAAATAACAGTAAAATCTTCTCTGCGCGGTCATGGCCGTGCAGGTCAGTAAGGGGCCAGTCCCTACGCGTGGGGGTCAGTCCTCGGCGGCGCCGGCCGGATAGTGGCCACGTCTGTCCAGTCCCTACGCGTGGGGGTCAGTCGCTGGCCGCTCTACACGGCGCCTGCCCCTTTCCGTCCAGTCCCTACGCGTGGGGGTCAGTCCGCGCCGGGATGGTCGAAGCGGGAGCCACGCCAGTCCAGTCCCTACGCGTGGGGGTCAATCCCGACGAGCTCGTGATCCACTTTCCTGGAGGCAATCCCGTCCCTATGCGTAGGGGTCAGCCCTGGTCAACCGCTTCGCGGGGCGTATCGGCGGTGTCCAGTCCCTACGCGCGTGGGGGTCAGCCCGAGCTGCTTAGCGCTGTCGATGCGCTGTTGAAGTCCCGTCCCTACGCGTGGGGGTCTGCTTGGGCTACTTGCCGCCGTCACCGAGCTCAGCCAGTCCCCACGCGTGGGCAGGGCTTCGATCTCCCGAGCCGTGTTGGCTCCAAGCACAAAACTCCAGCTCAACAGCTCCTCCGCTATCAAGACTTACACGAAAGCGTCCTGGCATTTTGCGCGCAAGTGTCCCGCCTAGAAAGAGACCTGGTCCGCCATCACCACAGGTCAGCGCACGTTTCCAGGAGGGGTCCGGCTGGACCGGGAGGCACTGCGGCGGCGCGCGGACCATCCGGTGCCCGAAGCTGTCCGCGGCCGCTGGGGGTAGCCGTCGGCACGCCACGATCCTCTGTACTCAGCGAGTTCGCGCAACCGGTCGGTGAACTCTCGGGCAACGGCGAAGATGGTCTTGCCCGCAGCGGCGCAGGTGATCGTGCCCTGGCCGGCTCGGCGTACGGGGTGAGTCGTCGTCGCGGCTCGTCGGACTCCTCCCCCGGGCCGGTGGCCGGACGGCGATACGGACGCAGGCCGCTGGTCGTATGTGGACAACTGCTGCTCGCTATGGGCATAGACCTGCGTCTGCATACCGGAGCGGAAAGGTACGTCGGCCCAGGACCGGGCGGTGCGCAGGTCACCACCACTTCCACTGACCGCACCGCCACCGAAAGCTGGCCACCACGTGCTCGTGCAGGCTCTGACCCACAGCACCTGCACGATTTCGAAGAAGAACTCATCTCACCCGCATAAAAACAGTAAAATCCTCTCTGCACGGTCACAGTCGTGCAGGTCAGCGAGGGTCCCGTCCCTACAGGTGGGGGTCAGTCGCCTGCTCATCCACCACGAGGTCGCCTTCGCCGGTCCCGTCCCTACAGGTGGGGGTCAGTCCTTGGCCGTGGCCGCCGCGACGGGCGTGATGCAGTCCCGTCCCTACAGTTGGGGGTCAGTCCGCCGCGTACGCGAGGAGGCGGGCGCCTTCGCCGGTCCCGTCCCTACAGGTGGGGGTCAGTCATGAGACCAGGCCGGGCCGACCGCTGCCGAGGAGTCTCATCCCCACACGTGGGGTCCGTCCGAGACCCCCAAGGTCGAACCGACCGCGTGATCGTCCAGTCCCTATGCGTGGAGGTCCATCTCCGGGCCTGGTGAAGTGGGAGGGCACCCAGAGGTCCAATCCCTACGCATGAGGGTCCATCTAGCGAACCGCTCGCACAAGCCCTCACCATCGTGTCCAATACCTACGCGTAGAGGCCCGCCCTCTACACCCAAGTCGCCCAGCGTCTTGAGTTCGTCCAGTCCCTACGCGCGTGGGGGTCATTCGTTCGTCTCCACCATGGGCGAGTCGAACTGCAAGCCCAGTCCCTACACGTTGGGGTCAGTCGTTCAAGGATGCCGAGAGCGCGGGACTGGTGACGTCCCGTCCCTACGCGTGGGGGTCAGTCCATTCCGTTCGCCGACGAGGTCTGCAACGTCGGGTCCTGTCTCTACGCGTGGGGGTCAGTCCCACTTCGACTTCGTCGCCTTGATCGCTCTGTCGTTCAGTCCCAACACGGTGGGGGTCAGTCCGAGTGGCTGTCTGAACGCATGCCGGCGGGCATCGCCCAGTCCCCACCCATGTGGGGGCCAGTCCGCCGTGAGCGCGGCCGGATCACGTTCTTCGCTGTCCATCCAGTTCCTACGTGCGAGGGTCTATCCACGCGTGCCGCGCGCACCCGCGTGGCGTCAAGGTCCAGCACGGGGCGTCCCGCAGCACCCAACCACCGCCAGTCCGCCGGTACCGCGTCGCTGCCACCCGGTCCGGGCGTCGGAGCGGCGGGCCGCCCTTCGCCGCTCGGTGGCCTCGTCCCGAGCGCGTCGTCCGTACGCATCAGGGCCCGGAAACAGTTCCTGCTTCCGGGCCCTGACAGCGAGGGGTCAGGCAGGGGTGATGTTCTCCGCCTGCGGGCCCTTCTGCCCCTGGGTGATGTCGAAGGTGACCGTCTGGCCCTCTTGCAGTTCGCGGAAGCCGGAGGCGTTGATGTTGGAGTAGTGCGCGAAGACGTCCGGCCCGCCGCCGTCCTGCTGGATGAAGCCGAAACCCTTTTCGGCGTTGAACCACTTGACGGTTCCGCTGGCCATGCTGGTGCCTCTCAGTCAGTGTCAGGAGCCGCACCGCGCGACCCCGAAGGCGATCGTCCTGGTCCGGCCACCGCACAGCAAAACGCCCGCGCAACAGCGCGGGCAGGTACTGCGAACCACGACATCTGACGGTGACGCTACACGGCGAGACCAGCACCCACCAGAGGGAGTGACAGCCCTGCACGGCGCCACACCACCAGGGGATCCAGGGCCTTCGCCCTGGCTCGGGGTCCGTCCGCGCGGCCTGGTGACGCAGGCGATGGCGGTGAAGTCCGACCTCCCGTGAGAATGGCATCTGGCATGAGCGTTTGGACCATTGTCCTCAGGACGTCCGGTCCCAGACGCGAGTGCTGGCTGCGTTTCAGGGCGATCCGTGACGCTACCCGTCCGCGGCGCCGCTGGGCCGACTGCGTCCGCCGCCGTACCCGGTCAGGTCGTCGGCTGTTCGCGCTTGAGCAGGGCGGTTTCCAGCGGCCGGAGTGCTTCACTGATCTTGCCCTCGAAACGCTGCGGATGGCTGAAGGCGGTGGTGATGGTGGCGTAGAGGAAGCTGCGCATCGGCATGCGCTCCAGGTGGCTGGCCTGCTTGCGCTGGATGAGCGTCAGCAGGCTGACGCCCTGTTGTTCCTGGAGAGCCTCGATCAGCTCGAGTTCTTCGACGTCGAGGACTTCGAGCGGCATGACGTCCTGGCCCTGGAGCAGGCCGTCGCGGTCGGCGCGTTCCCTGATCACGGTCATGGTGACCGGGTTGACCGGGAACCCTTCGGTGAGCAGGAGAAGCGGCAGGTATCTGCGCCGGACAGGGCCGGCGACGCCGGTGAGGCGGGATTCGTCCCGGCGCAGGGCCTGGATCGTGGCGTCGATCTGGTGGACCTCATCGAGGAGTTTGTCGATGTCGTTGACCTGCGCGTCGCCGGGGACGGCTGTGGCGGCGTCTCGCTGGAGCTGGCTGGTGGTGACCTCGACGACGATCCAGGTGTCGCCGTAGTCGATGGCCGCGTCTGCGATCTTCTGCTTCTTTTCCTGGAATGCCGTCTTGAGTTCGGCGTCGTCGTAGACGCGACGTGCACCTCCCTGCCCGGTGATGCTGTGCAGGATCTCCGATACGTACAGTTCGCTGAGCCGGCGCAGGGTGTGGACCGCCTGCTCGGCGCGTTTCTTGTGGCCGGCAGGCCGGGAGCGGGTACGGGGCGGGAAGCGGATGTCGTTGATCGGCAGCCATCCGAAGGCGCGGTCGATGAGGTAGCGCTGGTCCACCACCAGGAGGAGATCGCCGAGGCGGACCACGGGGTACTGCTGGAAGGCGTCGAAAGTCCATTCGGTGCGGCGCTGCGCCCGCTCCGCCTGCACGGCCTCGCGCAGCGTGTCCGGATGGGCGCTGATGAGGGACAGGGCGCCTGCCGCCCGCCCGGCCGGCAGGAGGGTCTCCAGTTCGGCGGCCGGTGTGAGCACCTCCCCGTGGCAGGCGGCGATCCACAGGGCGCCCGCGACGATCGTGAGGTCGTCCAGGGTGACACCGGTGCATTCCTCGTAGACAGCGGCGAGGTCGACCAGGCCGCCGATGTTGTCCACCTGCGGGAGTCCATGGCGCCACCGCCGCACGTAGCGGGTGAGGGTGTGCGCGACGGAGGTGCTGTTGTTGAAGTACTGGTTCGCGATGATCTCCCGGCCCAGCTCGCCCGGCTGGTCGGTGATCACCGTCGGGCCCTGCCGACCGGAGGCCCCGGTCAGGTCGGAAAACGTCAACAGCGCCCCGACCAGGTTGCCCTGCTCGGTGTCCTCGGGCAGCGTGTCGGGGCTGTGCTCGACAGCCGCGCGGGCCAGGAGCATCAGGGCCTGGGGCACCAGGAGAGCCCGGCGCGGATCACGCAGCAGGTTGAGCACGCGCGTGCGGAACGGATCACGCAGCCACTGTGTCGCGAAGTGCCGGTCGAGGTCGGCACGCGAGGCCCCGGGCTGGCTGAGAGCGTTGAGGAGCTCGGCGCAGAACTGCAGCACCACACCGAGGGGAAGCACACGAAGCTGCCGCACGGTATAGCCGGAATCGGCGGGGAAGCCGAAGATCTCGCTGAAGGTGAGATAGACCCCCAGGAGGTCTATCGGCTGAGTCGGCGCCGTGGCCGGGGTGATCAGCCCGCTCGGCTGCTGCTGCCACTGCGGGGTGAGCGCGGGAGCCGTCGTCCCCTCGAGGACGGGCCGCCCCGGGACCGGCACGGCCAGGTACGCGTCCCGCAGCGATCCCGGCTCTCGATCCGCCAACTGCCTCCGAAGGAACTCGATCTGTGCCGCCACCTGTTGACCTGCATCCGCCACGCCGCCCCGCCTCATCTCTGCCTGCTCCGGCCAGCCCCCGAGGGAAGCGTCCAGCCCGGTCCCTCGCCCCGGCATGCCGACACAAACAGACTTCCCGCGCTGAACCGGCGTCGGGTGAGAGTTTCGCAGCAGCCACCGACAACCAGCGCGCCGCCCGACCACAGCGGCCTCCTACGTACCGTCGACGCCGAGAACAAACCCATCTCACGCCCAACCCGTCACGAGACCGCCCGGCTCCGCCACTCGCATGCCACCTCCTCTGACCGCATCGCGCCACCGACAGCCGGCCGGCCACCACGTGCATGTGCACGAGATCAAGGAAGAACCCCTCACACCCACATGAAAGACAGTAAAATTCTCTCTGCGCGGTCACAATCGTGCAGGTCAACAAGGGTCCAGTCCCTACACATGGGGGTCAGTCCGTGATCAGGCCCTTTTCGGAGTTGTCCGCATTGTCCAGTCCCTACACGTGGGGGTCAGTCGATGGGAGCGGACAGATAGACGACCGCGGCGGCGTCCCGTCCCTACGCGTGGGGGTCAGTCCACCGCGCCGCTGAACTCCCCGGCCTACCGCCGGTCCCGTCCCTACGCGTGAGGGTCAGTCGTGGGAACCGACCGAGGGCGATCGTCCCCGCGGCGTCCCGTCCCTACGCGTTGGGGTCAGTCGCACTCACGGATCGAGGAGATCGTCGACTCGCTGTCCCGTCCCCTACACGTGGAGGTCAGTCCGAGGCATCCGGCTGAAGGTCCGTGTCGATGTAGTCCCGTCCCTAAACGTGGGGGTCAGTCGGTGTGGCAGACCGCGGGGGTGATCTGGGCCTGGTCCCGTCCCCACACGTGGAGGTCAGCCCTAGCGCGAAAGTGTGCAAGGTATCTTGCGTGAGTCCCGTCCCTACACATGGGGGTGAGCCCGGATCGGCCACGTGCTGGAAACGGTCGACGAGGTCCCATCCCTACGCGTGGGGGTCAGTCCACACCGACCGCCGTCGCCGCCCGCAACAAGTCCAGTCCCTACGTGCAGGGGTCAGTCCACGCACATCGAGCAGGAACAGCGCGACGTTCCATCCAGTCCCTGCGCGTAGGGGTCAGTCCCCCACTCACCTGGAGCGCCAGCCGATCCAGCAATCCAGTCCCTACGCGTGAGGGCCCGTTCGGACCACTTGCCGCCGTCGCCGAACTGCGTTGTTCCCGAGCATAAAACTCCTGTTCAGCAGCTCCTCCGCCTATCAGGACTTGCACGAAAGTGTCCTGGGATCTTGCGCGAAAATGTCCGGCCCACAAAGACATTCGCCACGCCAAAGAAGCAGGTCACAGAACGTTTTTAGCGGACACTTTCACGCAAGACGACCCGGACACTTTCACGCGAGTTACCAGGCCGTTCGGGCTGTGTGCTGCGATGTCTCGCGCGTTGGGTCGGGGGGGATTTCAGTGAGTGAGGTGGGGGTGCTTGTGGCAGCGCGAGCGCATTCTGCTTGGTCCAGGTGCTGGGGGAATCCTTCGATTTGTTCTGTGGCGGGCTGGCCACACAAAATGCATGGTCTGGCGAGTTCAGGTTGTAGTGGCTTTGGTTTTTGGAGTTGGCCAGTCGGTGTTGAGGGGGTGGCCTGGTCTGCGGCCTGTTTGGGGGTTGAGAGGTGTTGGATGAGCGGCGGCGTTCCGGGGGAAGGGATTCGCATGCCACGGTTGGGCCGGCCAGTAGCTGCAGTACGTTCATCCCGTAGTGGGCGGCCAGTGCGTCGCAGTCGGCCAGGGTCCAGGAGGTTTGGCCGAGTTGACGGCGGGAGACTTTTGGTTGGGTCAGCCCGGTTCCGGCCGCGAGGTCGGTCTTTGATTCCCCGGTGGCGTGCATCAGAGCCGCGACGGTGAGGCGCAGCGTCTCTTCTGTAGACGTCGTCATGCCTGCAAACTCTAGCTGTTCCATCTATTTATTGCATGGAAGGAACGTTGCTTGTTGTCTGCGCGGTGAGGTTGAAGCCGTGCTGCCCCGAGCGTTGCCTCACGTTCACGAAGACATGCGGGCGACGAGCTCCTCTTGCCCGCATGGATCGCACATGTCCAAGTCTCGCTCGACGGGAGCTGTCTGGCAGACCAGGCATACCGGGAAGGCGCACCGGATGCAGGTGGTCATGGCGCTGTCTGCACTGACAGCGGTCGGTTGGTTCACCGTGTGGGCCGAGTCGTCAGGCCGCGAATCCCACGGAGGTCACGTACTCGTATTTTCCCCATTGCGAGCCGAGGTTGACCATCTGGTCGATCCAGGCGTCGTCGAGGGCTGGGGCGTTTGTTGTGGCCCAGGCTTCGATGATGGCGTCCCAGTTGCGGATGTTGAGTCTGCGGTATTCGAGGACGCGTTGGTGGGGGGTGGGTACGTGGCTTTGGTCGAGGGGGTGGATTTCTACTCGTGTTCCGCCGTTGGCGTTCAGGCGTTTGAGTAGGTATCGGGCGACGTTGTGGCGGCGGAGTGTGCGGTATGCGGTGTCGATTTTGGCGAGGTTGGCTTTGTTGGGGCGTTGTTTTCCGGTGAGCCAGGCTTTGAGGGTGCGGGGGGTGACGCTGATACCGGCTTGGTTCATGGCGTTGTGGCCGGTGGTGGAGCGGGTGAGGTAGCGCAGGCGGGCGGAGAGGCCGCGGGGGGTGGTGACGGGTGAGGTGATGCCGCCGGCGAGGGTGTCGAGTACGCGGGCTGCGGCTTCGCTGCCTCGGTCGCCTTGGGCGCCGTAGTGTCCGAAGTCGTGTGTCCTGTCGGGCATGGGTGCTCTTAGCGTGGGCTGGTGTGGGGGGCGTGGTTTTCTTTTGTTTTTGACTGTGTCACGTCGCGCCTTTCCCTGGGGGTTTTTCGCCGGTCGCCGGTGATGTGTAGTTCGTGGGTTCCCGTGCCGCGCACGGACTTAGAATACATGTATTTCGCGTATTCGAGAATTTCTTCGTCTTCTTCGGTGATGGCTTTTTGTCGGGTGTCGCGTAGGGCTGGTGGAATTTTTTGAAGGGTTGTTCTGTCGGTCCGGAGGTCGCCGGGGTGCGAGGCGGTGCATGAAGCCTCGGGGGTGGGTTCGGTGGCCCAGGCGGAGGGGGTGGTGAGGTGGGGGCTCACTGGGCACTGCCGTGCTCCCCCGTCCCCCTCTCCTCATGCGCAACATCCGAGGTCAGGCGCGGTGTGGTGGTTTGTTCAGGGAGTTTGTCGGAAGTGCTGCGCCCGGTGCGGGAGGCGCATAGCGTGCGGTGATCCGGGCCGTTTTCCCCGCGTTTCGCGGTCCGTGCCTTGTGGGGCCCCCGACCCTCTAGGAGATCTTGGGATGTCTTCCGACAGCTCCGAGTTACGTCCGCTGCCGCATCGGGCCGGGCGGCACGCTTCCGCTGTTGCGCCGGGGTGGGCGGTGGGCCGGGTCCGTCCGTGGACCGGGCCGCACCGGGATCTGCGGCTGTTGCGGCGGGCGTGCCGGTGGCAGCGGCGGGTCGCGGCGCTGGCGGCGCTCGGTTATTTCGCGGTGTTTCTGGCGCTGACCGTCGAGATGCCTTCGCTGATGGGTCGTCCGGCGCCGGGCGGGCTGCCGTTGGGGCTGGTGCTGGCGCTGGTGCAGTTGCCGGTGACCTGGCTGGCGGTGGTGTTCTACGAGCTCACCGCGCGCCGGTTCGTGGATCCGCTGGCGCGGCGGGTGCGGCGGCAGGGGCGTGACGGGGAGTGGCGGCGGTGACGGATTTCGAGGGTGCCGCGCAGTCCTGGTCGCTGGTGGCGTTCTGCAGTGTGGTGACGCTGACGCTGCTGTTGTGTGTGATCACGGGTCCCGACCGGGAGGATCTGGACGAGTTCTATACCGGGTACCGGTTCCTGTCGCCGTTGCGCAATGGTCTGGCGATCGCCGGTGACTACATTTCGGCGGCCACGGTGCTGACGGTGGGCGGGATCATCGCGTTGTGCGGGTACGACGGTGTGGTGCTGGCGCTGAGCACGCTGTTGTCGCTGCTGCTGCTGATGTTCGTGCTGGCGGAGCCGCTGCATCACACGGGCCGGTTCACGATGGGTGATGTGCTGGGGCGTCGTATGCCGGGGCGGGCGGTGCGGATCACGGCGTGCGGGGTCACGCTCGCGGCGCTGGTGCCGATGATGGTGGTGCAACTGGCCGGTGTGGGGCAGTTGTTGGCGTTCGTCCTGGGGTTCTCCGACGGTGCGATGCGTACGGGGTGTGTGGTGGGGGCGGGGGCGCTGATGATCACGTATGCGGCGATCGGGGGGATGCGGGGGACGGCGTTGATCCAGATCCTGAAGACGGTGATCCTGCTGGGTTCGGGTCTGGTGGTGGCCGCTCTGGTGCTGCACACGTTCGGGTGGAGTCCCCGGGCGTTGTTCGGGGCGGCCGCGGCGCACAGTGGTGCGGGGGCGGGGTATCTGCGGTACGGGCTGCAGTTCGCCGGGGGGCGTTATCCGGCGTGGGACATGGTGAGTACGCAGTGCGCGATCGTGCTGGGGGGTGCCTGTCTGCCGCATGTGACGATGCGGATGTACACGGCGGGCAGTACGCGGCAGGTGCGCCGGGCGATGTCCTGGGCGGTGTCGGCGGTCGCCCTGTTCATGGGGGTGATGACGGTGGTGGCGGTCGGGGCGACGGCGTTGATCGGGGGCAGGGAGATCGCGGCGGCGGATCCGCGGGGCAATACCGCGTATCTGCTGGGGGCGCGGGCCGCGTTCGGGGCGGATCTCTCGCGTGCGGAGGGGTTGTTGTTCACCACGGTCACCACGGCCATTTTTCTGACGCTGCTGGCGTCGGTGGCGAGCATGACGCTGGCGTGTGCGAATTCGCTGGCGCACGATGTGCTGGCCCGTGCGGGTACGGCGCCGTTGCGGGAGATGGCGTTGGCGCGGCTGGCCGCGCTGGGGGTGGGGGTGCCGGTGATCGGGCTGGCGGTGCTCGCGCAGCATCGCAGTCTGCAGCCGTTGGCCATTGTGTCGTTCTGTCTGGGTGCCTCGGCGATCGCGCCGGCGCTGGTGCTCGGTCTGTTCTGGCGGCGTTATACGCGTGCGGGTCTGCTGTGGACGCTGATCGGCGGGAGTGTCAGTGTGCTGGTGCTGATGAGCGGCACCAATCTCGTCTCCGGTTCTCCTCAGTCGGCGTTCCCGGGGGCCGACTTCAACTGGTTCCCCTTCACGACCACCGCCCTGGTGTCGGTGCCGGCGGGTTTTCTGTGCGGTGTGGTGGGGACCGTGGTGTCGGGCAGGAGGGCGGCGGCGCGGGATCGCGGCCGGTACGAGGCGGTCGAGGCCGTGGTGCTGGCCGGGCCGTCGCATCCCCGGGGCGGCTGACGGGACGGTGCGGGGGCCTGGCCGTCGTATGTCTGCTGTGTCCCGCTGTCGTACGTCTGCTGTGTCCCTCTCCCCCGCTTCCCCGCTTCCCCGGGCCGGGGGTGGCCGGATTGTGTGGTGGTGGCGGTGTGGGCGGTGGACTCGTCGCCGGTCCGTGCCGGTGTGCCGCGGTGGAGCGGATATAACACTCGTGAGGGCCTGACGGCTGGTCAGGTGCCCTCCCCTCCCCTTTTTCTTCTTTTCTCGGGGGTGGGTATCGACGAGGACACAGGAGTGCGGCATGGAAGCCCGGTTGAACATCATGGCCAGTGCGGTGGCGGCCAAGGCCATGAAGCACATCGTCGCGGCGGCCGGGGCGCTGGCGGAGTCGACGGTGCCGGCTTCGACGCGGGAGCTGGTGATGCTGCGTGCCAGTCAGATCAACGGCTGCGGGGGGTGTGTGGACATGCACACCAAGGACGCGGCGGCGGCCGGTGAGACGGCGCTGCGGCTCAACCTGGTCGCGGTGTGGCGGGAGGCGACGGTGTTCACCGATGCCGAGCGGGCGGCGCTGGAGCTGGCGGAGGAGGGGACCCGGATCGCGGACGCGGCCGGCGGGGTGTCGGACGAGGTGTGGGCGAATGCCGCCAAGCACTACGACGAGGACCAGCTCGCCGCTCTGGTGACCCAGATCGCGGTGATCAACGCGTTCAACCGCGGGAACGTCATCACCCGTCAGCCCGCCGGGGGGTATGAGGTCGGCCAGTTCCACTGATGCCGCGGGCGCGGACTCCGTGACGGCGGCGGCACCCCGGCAGCGCCTCCTGGCGCCCGGGGTGCCGGTGTTGGGGCCTGTGTCTCACTGCTGTTCGGGGACGGGGAGCGGGAGCGGCCGGGGGGCGGGGTGGGGCTCGGCGGTGTGGAGTTCGGCCGCCCGGGGGGTGCGGTGTCGGGACTGGAGGGTGAGGGCGGCCAGGACGCACAGGGCGACGGGGGCGGCGAGGGTGAGCAGGACGGTGGAGAGGGTCCAGCCGGCTCTGACCATCAGGCCGCCGAGGAGGCCGCACAGGACGGGGCCCAGTTTGCCCATGCTGCTCGCCCAGCTCATGCCGGTGGCGCGGGCGGAGGACGGGTAGGCGAGGGCGGTGATCGCCTGCAGGGTGGCGTTGGCGGCCGGGAGGCAGCAGCCCAGGACGAAGGCGGCGGCGAGCAGTGCGGTGAACTGCACGGCCCACAGGGCCGCCGCCAGGAGGGCGAGGGTGCTCATGGTCCACAGGGTGGTCAGGACCCGGAAGCGGTCGAGGCGTTTGAGGGCGAAGGACACCGAGAGCTGTCCGGCCAGGCCGCCCCATCCGAACAGGGCGACGGCCGCGCCGGCCTGTGCGGAGCTCAGGCCCGTGCGTTCGCCGAGCAGGGGCAGGTAGCTGAGGATCACGAAGACGACGCCGAGGCCGACGAAGAAGCACAGCCACAGCAGGAGGGTGGTGGCGGCCAGGCCCTTGGCCAGGAGGGTGCGCGGGGAGGGGCGTGCGGGGAGGGGGGTGGCGGGCCGGCCCGGGGCGGGGTGGGTGAGGTGGGTGAGGTCCTGGTGGGGGGCGACGGCGGCGAGGGCGCGGTGCACTGCTTCCGGGCGGCCCCGGGCGGCGAGGACGCTCACCGACTCGGGGACCAGGCGCAGGACGGCGGGCAGGAGCAGGAGCGGGGCCAGGCCGGCCACGGCCAGGAGGGTGCGCCAGCCGAACGCGGGGATCAGGAGTGCGGACAGGACGCCGCCGAGGGTGGTGCCGGCGGTGACGCCGGTGAAGGACAGGGCGACCATCTGGCTTCTGCGCCGGGCCGGTGTCCAGTCCGCGACCAGGGCCATCACGCCGGGCAGGACGGCTCCCAGTCCCAGGCAGGCCACGGTGCGCAGGGCGGCGAGGGTGGTGATGCTGTGGGTGAGTGCCATGGCGGCCGTGCCCAGGCCGAAGACGGCGATGCCGGTGACGGTGATGCCTTTGCGGCCGTGCCGGTCGGCGAGCGGGCCGGTGGCCACGCCGCCGGCGACCATCGCCACGATGCCCAGGGTCACGGTGGCGGTCACGGCGTCGATGCCGGTCCCCCAGTCCTTCTTGATCAGGGGGTAGACGAAGGCGGCGACGGTGGCGTCGAGGCCTTCGGCGATCATCATGAGCAGGCCCAGGGTCACGATGAGCCACTGCCGGCGGCTCATCGGGCCGCGGTCGATGAACTCCTGCGGGCTCAGCCGTGGCGAGGTGTCCGTGGTCATGAGCGGGCCCTTTCGCGCGCGTGGTCGTAGCCGTGGCCGTGGGTCGTTGGTGGCCGTTCGTGGCCGTGGCCGTTCGTGGTGGTGCGGGGTGTCCCGCGGCCCCGCCCGGGGCCGCCCGTACGGCGTGCCGGGGGCGGGCGGCGCCGGCCCCCGGCTGTGGGCCGGGGGCCGGGGCTGTCGTCGTCCGGCGGGGGCCGGCCCGGGGTGAGAAGGGGTGTCAGCCGGCGGCGGGGGCCGCTTCGGCGTCCGCGATGAGGTCGTCGAACTCGAGGTTGAACAGGGCGTGTTTGCCGCTGAGCCCGGAGATCAGCTTGACGAAGTCGACCTCGTTGGCGTTCTCCCGGCCGGGGTCGGTGATCTCCTGGGCCAGGCTCCAGTAGAAGCCCTTGCTCTTGGAGCGGTCGTAGAACTGCTCCACGAAGTAGCGGATGTCGCCGAAGAAGTCGCGGTAGGCGGTGGCGTAGCGGTCCAGTGCCTTCTCCTCGATCTCCGGGTGTTCGAGGATGGTGTCGACGATCTTCGACAGGGTGCTGCCGGCCATGGTCGCCAGGGCGACGCCGGTGGAGAAGAGCGGGTCGACGAAGGCGGCGGCGTCGCCGACCAGGACCCAGCCGTTGCCGTAGAAACGCTCGTTGGTGTAGGACCAGTCGCGGGCGGTGCGGTAGCCCGAGGTCTGGTGGGCGTCCTTGAGGAGTTCCTTGAGCTTGGTGGTCTGGGCGAGTTCGGAGGCGAAGAGGTCTTCCATGGAGGCGTCGGCGGCGCTGGCGGTGGCGGAGCGGGTCACGTAGCCGACGCTGAAGACGCCCTTGTCGATGGGGATGCCCCAGAACCAGCCGTCCTTGATGCCCTCGATGAGGATGTTGCTCCACTCGTCGCCGGGCAGGCGGTGGCAGCCGTCGAAGTACGTCCACACCGCGACGTTCTGCAACTGGTCGTGCCAGTTGATCTCGGAGTACCTGCGGCCGATGACGCGGGCCTGGCCGGAGGCGTCGATGACCAGGGACGCCCTGGCCTCCTGGACGCCGGGCAGGCCGCGCAGTGTGTAGGTGACGCCGACGACGCGGCCGTCCTGTTCGAGGGTGTCCTTGACGGTCGCTTCCTCGACGACGGTGACGCCGAGTTCGCGGGCCCGGTCCAGGATCATCGTGTCCAGGTCGGCGCGGCGTGTGTGGTAGGAGTACGGGATGCGGCCGCCGGTGGAGAACGAGAAGTTCCAGGGGATCTCGTTGTTTCCCCACACCAGTGTGCCGCCGTATTTGCGTTCGAATCCCCTGGCTTCCATGCGCTCGGTCAGGCCGAGTTCCTCCATGGGCAGCATGAATCCGGGGATGAGGGACTCCCCGACGTGATAGCGGGGAAAGCGTTCACGGTCGAGTACGAGAACGCGGCGCCCGCGCTGGGCGAGCAGCCCCGCGGTGGTCGCACCGGCGGGTCCGCCGCCGATGACGATGACGTCGAAATCGTCAGAAATCCCGAGCAGAGTGGACGACATACGAGACCTTCCCCAGTCGATGTGGCGGCGCTCGCGGGTCGCGTGAAGAGTTTCCGTGCGGAAGGTTCCGGTGGGGAGTTCTCTTCCGGCCGCCGAGCGCGTTCATGAACCAGGGTGCAGGGGGCGTCGGGGTGGTGTCACCGCCGATATTGCTCAGTTACCGCCCCGCTTTTTCTCGATTGCTCCTCCGTTGTTTCCCAGGGGTTTATCCGTTTTCCCCGGGCGGGAATTCCCGGCCGGCCTGCCTGCGGGCCCGGTTGGCCTCGCGGCTGACGGCCCAGGCGTCCGCGACCGGGCCCAGGTGGCCGAGCTTGTCGGGGTTGCTGACCGAGCGGATCGTCTGGATCCGTCCGTCCAGGACGTCGAGGGTCCAGGTGTTGAGGACCCTGCCGTCGCGGTCGCGGAAGATCGCGCCGGGCTGGCCGTTGACCTCGTGCGGCTCCATGGTGACGTCGACGCTCAGCAGCGGCGGGAAGTAGGAGGCGAGGAGGCGGGCGACGTTGTCGGCGCCGACGACGGCCTTCGCCAACTGCGGGGACTTGCCGCCGCCGTCCCCGACGATCTGCGCGTCGGCGGCGAGCAGGTCGCGCAGGCACGCGACGTCGCCGTCGCGGACGGCGTCGAAGAAGCGCCCGGCGAGGTGCTCGCGTTCCTGGCGGTCGGCCTCGAAGCGGGGCCGGCCCTCTTCCATGTGGCGCCGTGCGCGGACCACGAGCTGGCGGCAGGCGGCCTCGGAGCGGTCCAGGGCCGAGGCGATCTCGGGGAAGCCGAAGGAGAACACCTCCCGCAGGACGAACACCGCCCGCTCCAGCGGGGAGAGCCTCTCCAGCAGCAGCAGGGCCGCCATGGAGAGCGAGTCGGCCAGTTCCGCGGAGCGTGCCGGGTCCTCGTAGGGGTCGGCCAGCAGGGGCTCGGGCAGCCACTGGCCGACGTACACCTCGCGCCGTGCGCGGGCCGAGCGCAGCACGTCGATGGAGATGCGGGTGACGGTGGTCGACAGGAAGGCCTTGGTGGAGCGGGGCTGGGTCGGGGAGGCGGTGAAGCGCAGCCAGGACTCCTGGACCGCGTCCTCGGCCTCGCTGACGCTGCCCAGGATGCGGTAGGCGATCGAGAACAGCAGGGGCCGCAGTTCCTCGAACTCCTCGGTCCTGCTCATGCCGGCTCCTTCGGGAAGCCCTGGCGCCGCCGGGTGCGCGGCGCCCGCCCTGTCCGGCGCCGGCCGCCCCGGTGCTGTCTGCCGGGAGCGTAGCGGGTCGGCGGTGGTGCGGGAGCGGTGGTCGGGGTGCGGCATATCGGCCTTCTTGGCGGTGGTCGTCGCGGGGCTGGGCGGGGCGGGGTGTTCTGAGTCCGGGACGAGGCAGCCCGGCCGGCTGTGACACGGCCGGCCGGTGGCGGCGGGTCCCGCCGTCCCGGGTGCCGGGCGGGGCGCGGGTCACGGGGCGGAATCCGGGAGCGGGGGGCGGGCCGGTACGGCCGGCGGGGCGGGGGGTGCGCCCCAGCGGACCGTCTGGATGCGGCCGTCGAGGATGTCGAGGGTCAGGGCGCCCAGGACGGTGCCGTCCGTGCCGCGGAAGACCGCGCCGGGGCGGGAGCCGTGGGGCCGCGGCTCCATGGTGACGCCGACGGCGAGCAGTGCCGGGACGACGGCGGCCAGGACTCGGGCCACCGGTGCGGAGCCGGCGATCAGTCCGGGCCAGGGCCGTGCCCCGCCCACCGTGTCGCCCGCCTCGGCGACGGCGGCGGCCAGACGGCGGCAGACCGCCGGTGAGCAGCCCACCACCGACGCGGTCTGCGCGAGGGTGCGTCCGAAGACCTCCCGCAGGACGAAGAACGCGCGGGCGGGCGGGGGCAGCCGCTCCAGCAGCAGGGCGGCCGCCGCCGACGCCGACAGCGGCCCGGCCGGCTCTCCCAGGTCCTGGAAGGGGTCGGCGGGCGGGGGTGCGGGCGGGGGCGGCCCGGTGTGTTCCCCGTCCCGGACGGGGGCCGTGCGCGGCATGTCCGCCGCGATCCGGGTGACCAGGTCCGACAGGAAGGCCCGCGGCTCGGCGGGCACGGCGGGGGCGGCCTCGTAGCGCTGCCGGGCGGTGTGCACGGCGTCCCGGGCCCCGTCGAGGCTGCCCAGGATCCGGTAGGCGATCGCGAAGAGCAGGGGCCGTGCCTGCTCGAACTCCTCGGTCCTGCTCACGCGGTCCCCTCCTCGCCCGGCTGCCGGGTGTGTGCCCTCTCCCCCACCGGACGAGACAGCCCCCGCGGCGGTGACACGGCCCCGCGTCCGCCCGCGCGGGGGAGGCGGGCGGACGCGGGCGCCTGGTCCCGGGCGCTGTCAGCGGGCGTCACGTCCGCCGCGCCGCCCGGGGGCCGTGCGCTGTTCGTGCCGGGCGGCGTAGACCGCGAGGAAGGCGGCCAGCGCGCGCACCCCGCCGCCGGCCGGTCCCAGCGCGGTGAGCGGGACGCTCCGGCCCAGGGCCGCCGACAGCGCGCTGTGCTCGTGCAGTGCGGCGGCGGCCAGTTCGCCGTACGGGTGCTGCGCGCGGCCGGAACCGGAGCCGGAGCGGGTACGGGGATCGGGATGGGGGTGGGTCATGGAGAGGGCCTCGGCCCAGGCCCGGGACGTCAGGTCGGCGCGGTGGGTGCGCGGCTCGGGGGGCGGCGGTGGGGCGGGGCTCATCGGGGCTCTCCTTCGTGGATACCCCCGGCTTCAGCCGGGGGAGGAAACGAAGCTCCTGCGAAGCAGGGCAGGGAATGCCGGTTCGCCGTCAGGGCAGACCGGCGTCCACCGTCTACCGGCCGGCACCCGCCACTCACACGGGAGTTGATAGAACGTGAGGCATGGCGCGGCAGGTCAAGCGGGCGTTCAAGTACCGCTTTTACCCCACGGACGAGCAGGCGGCCGAGCTGTCGCGCACGTTCGGCTGCGTCCGCTTCGTCTACAACAAGGCGCTGGAAGAGCGCACACGGGCCTGGTACGGAGAGCAGCGCCGCATCTCCTACGTCCAGTCGTCGGCCGCGCTGACGGAGTGGAAGAAGACCGAGGAACTCGCCTTCCTGACGGAGGTGTCCTCGGTTCCGCTCCAGCAGGCGCTGCGCCACCTCCAGACGGCGTTCGGGAACTTCTTCGCCAAGCGCACGAAGTACCCGCGCTTCAAGTCCCGGAAGAAATCCCGCGCGTCGGCCGAGTACACCCGCTCCGCCTTCACGTGGCGCGAGGGCCGTCTGACGCTGGCCAAGACGGCCGGTCCGCTGGACATCCGCTGGTCGCGTCCCCTCCCGGAGGGCAGCGAGCCGACCACGGCGACCGTGTCCCGTGACCGTGCGGGCCGCTGGTTCGTGTCGCTGCTGTGCGACGACTGCATTACCCCGGCTCCGGATACGGAGAACGCGGTTGGCATCGACGCCGGCATCACCTCCCTCGTGACGCTGTCCACCGGGGAGAAAGTCGCCAACCCCAAGCATGAGAGGCGTGACCGCGCGCGGCTGGCCCGGGCGCAGCGTGAGTTGTCGCGCAAGGCGAAGGGCTCGGTGAACCGGGAGAAGGCCTGCCGCAGGGTCGCCCGCGTGCATGCGCGGATCGCCGACCGGCGCCGCGACTTCCTGCACAAGCTGTCGACTCGTCTCGTCCGTGAGAACCAAACGGTCGTGATCGAGGACCTCACCGTCCGTAACCTGCTGAAGAACCACACCCTGGCGCGCACCGTCTCGGACGCGTCGTGGACGGAACTCCGGTCGATGCTGGAGTACAAGTGCGCCTGGTACGGGCGCGAACTCGTCGTGATCGACCGCTGGTTCCCCAGCTCGAAGCTGTGCGGGGCCTGCGGCACGGTCGCGGCGAAAATGCCGCTGAACGTCCGCGCGTGGACGTGCGACTGCGGCGCCGTACATGACCGCGACATCAACGCGGCCTGCAACATCAAGGCGGCCGGGCTGGCCGTCTCGGCCTGTGGAGCCGGTGCAAGACCTCAAGGGAGTTCTCCTGGCGGGCAGTCGGCGTTGAAGCAGGAACCCCTACAGCGCGAGCCGTAGGAATCCCCCTCCTTCAGGAGGGGGAGGAAGTCAACGGCGTCTCCTTCCGTCTTCCTTCCGTCGGGTGCGCCGCTGTGCTCTTTTGCCACGGGCGGGTGTGCGGGGCGTGCCGTACGACGTCACGTCCCGTCGTACGGCGGCGTCTCACGCGTCCTGCGCGGGCGCGGCGGTGGGTGTCCTGCCCGGGGGGTCAGTGGCCGGGGTCGCCGTTGACGTGGCGCTGGACGAAGTCGTGGGCCCGGTCGCCGAACTGGGTGCCGAAGCGGAGGGAGCGTTCGGTGGTCTCGGGGAAGTGGGAGCCGGCCCAGACGCGGCTGCGGGCGCACTCCCGGGCGAAGTCGCTCCAGGTGGCGTAGTGCAGGTCGACGTCCTTCTCGGGGGTGGTCCCGGGTTCGGTCAGGGTGGAGCCGGCGGGGACGGTGTGGGTCCAGTCCAGGATGTCGTCGCCGAGGAAGCGCCGTGCGGCCTGGCCTTCGGCGGCGATCAGGGTCGTGGTGCCGCAGGGGTACTCGGGGCTGTCCCCCGGGGGCAGATAGCCGGCCCACTCGCTCGCGGGCAGGTCCTCGACCGTGCCCCTGCCGGGGCCGCCCCAGGCGGTGACCGGGCTGTCGCCGTGCACGTGCCGGATCGCGCTGAAGGGGCGGACGGCGTCGTGGGCGTGCTTGTGGTGCCAGGCGGCGATCAGCGCGTCGAGCTGGGCGACGGAGCTGGTGAACAGCAACTGGACCCAGCCGTCCAGGTCGAGGTCCGCGTCGTGGGCCAGGCCGGCGGCCTTCGTCGACTGCAGGACGCTGAGGTAGGTGTTGTCGAAGAACTCCGCGGCCGCCTTCTGCTCGTCGCCGAGCGCGGCCGAGGCGGCCAGGACCTCGTCGGCGCTGTGCCGGTAGGCGGGGGCGTCGGGGTGGCGGGTGTGCTCGGGCGGGGCCAGCTCGAAGCGGGCGGGGTCCCGGTAGGTGTAGGGGGTGGTCAGGCGCAGTTGCGGGGTGAGGAACTGCTGGACGGTGAAGGCGCCTTTGTCGCCGGGTCCGCCGCCGGCGCGGCGGCGGTGCGGGCGGGACGCGGGCTGCCAGCGGGCCGGGTCGGTCAGCTCGTGGGCGGTGTTGGCGGGCCGGTAGCCGGTGTAGTCCTCGAAGGGGTGGCCGTGGTGGGTGCGGCCCTGGTCGCCGAGGAAGTTCATGCCGTCGTGGGCGTGTGCGCGGACGGCGGCCGCTGCGGCGAGGGTGCCGATGCCGGCCGGGGTGGTGGGGTCGGGTGCGGTGTCGTCGGGGTCCAGGCCCAGCACGGTCATCATCTGGCGCATGACGTGTTCGCGTTCGGGATAGACGGCGTTGGCCACGTGGGAGGAGGCGTACAGGGCGGCGATGTTCTTGTTGCGGTTGGTGGCCCGTTCGGCGGCGGGACGGCGCTCGATGCGGGCGTGGACGCCGACGGCGGTGGGGTGGTAGGGCGCCAGGGCGTCGAAGCGCGCGGCCCACATGACGGCCTGGACCCAGACGATCAGGGACACGTCCTGGGGGGCGATGGCCTGCTGCTGCCCGGAGGAGTCGCCGGCGGCGGCGATCAGGTCCCGGTAGAAGTTGCCGCGGTCGAAGTCGAAGGCGAAGCCGGCGGGAGAGCGCGGGGGCGTCGTCATGGTGCGTCCTCATCCTTCTTGGGGCGGGGCAGGGGCGGCTGCGGCAGGGGTGCCGGGGGCGGGTGGCGGTGCGGGAAGGGCCGTACGGGAGGGGCCGTGCGGTGCCGGACGGGGTGGTGCCGGACGGCGGTGCGGGCCGGTGACGCCCGGTGTGGTGGCCGGGGATCACCGGCCCGCGGGCCTGCCGGAGGGGGCGGGTGGTGGAGGGTGGAGGTGTCAGGCCTGTGCGGCCTCGGGCTTCGTGGCGGGCCGGGCGGCCGGGGCGGCCTGGGGTGCGGGCAGCGGGCCGCTGCGCAGCATCAGGCCGGCGATGACCGCGCCGGCGACGAAGACGGCGGTGCACCACCAGAAGACGGTGGTGTAGCCGTGGATGGAGGCGAGGTGGACCTGGCGCGCGGTGGGGGTGGACTGGACGTGGTCCTCGAACCAGGTGCCGGTCGCGGTCGCGGCGATCGTGTTGAGCAGGGCGGTGCCGATGGCGCCGCCGAGCTGCTGGCCGGTGCTCACGCACGCGGAGGCGATGCCGGTGTCCTTGAGGGCCACTCCGGCGGTGCCGGTGCGCAGGGCCGCGCCGTAGATGAGGCCCAGGCCCAGGCCCACGGCGGTGACCGGGCCCATCAGGTGGGCGGCGTAGCCGGAGTCGAGGCCGATGCCGGTCAGCCAGGCCATGCCGGCCGCGCCCAGCAGCAGGCCGGTGGTGACCAGCGGGCGCGGTCCGTACTTCGGCATGAGTTTGACGGCGCTGACGTTGGCGCCGACCGCGGTGAACACGAGCATCGGCAGCAGGGCGATGCCGGACTCGATGGCCGAGTACCCGAGGTCGGTCTGCATGTAGTAGACGAGGAACAGCATCACGCCGAAGGTGCCGGTGCCCACGAACAGGGTGGTGAGGTAGGCGCCTGCGCGGTTGCGGTCCAGGACGACCCGGGGCGGCAGCAGCGGGTGGGAGGCGCGGGTCTGCCAGAAGGAGAACAGCAGCAGCAGTGCCGCGCCGGCAGCCAGGACGCCCCAGGTGGAGGGGGTGTGCCAGCTGTGCTCGGCGGCGTTGGAGAAGCCGTAGACCACGCAGAACATGCCGCCCGAGGCCAGCAGGACGCCGGGGATGTCCATCCGGGCGCCGGTCTTGGGCTGGCGCTCCAGCAGGAGCAGGCCGCCGACGAGGGCGAGGCCGGCGAACAGGAGGTTGATGTAGAGGCACCAGCGCCAGTTCAGGCCGGAGGTCAGTGCCCCGCCGAGGATGAGTCCCAGGCCGGTGCCGGCGGCGGCGACCGCGCTGAAGATGCCGAAGGCCTTGCCCTTCTCCTTCGGGTCGGTGAACGTCGTCGCCAGCAGGGCCAGTGCGGCCGGTGCCAGCATCGCGGCGAAGGCGCCCTGGAAGGCGCGGGCGGTGACCAGCATCCCGAAGCTGGTGGCGGCGCCGCCGACGGCGGAGGCGGCCGCGAAGCCGCTGAGGCCGATGAGGAAGGTCTGCTTGCGGCCGATCAGGTCGGACAGGCGTCCGCAGAACAGCAGGAGGCTGCCGAAGGGCAGCGCGTAGGCGGTGACGATCCACTGCCGGTCGGCGTCGGTGAAGTGCAGGGCCTGCTGTGCGGAGGGCAGGGCGAGGTTCACCACGGTCAGGTCGACACCGACCATGAGGTAGGCGGTGCAGATGACGGCGAGGATCAGCCACCGTCGCGGGTTGGCGGCGGCCGGCCCCGAGCTCGGCCCGGCCGCGGGTGCCGCGCTCTGTGTCTCCATGGTCTTCTCCCTTGTGGTGTCGCATGGTGCGGATGTCGGGCGTCACCCCCTTGGACGAGACGGGGCGGCCGGGCTGTGACACGCCCTCCGCGGGGGCGGCGCATCCGCTGCCCCCGGTGTCCGCCGGCGGGGGTTACGGGTGGGGGGTGCGGGTCTGCATCAGCCGGACGGGTTCGTAGGCCGCCGGGAGGCGGTAGTAGGAGCAGATCTCCAGGAACTCGCCCGTGGGCAGCCATTTGACGGCGAAGAGGTTCATGCGGTCGCCGGTGTAGGTGCGCGGGGCGGTGGCCGCGAAGCGGGCGAGGGGGGCTTCCACCGGGGCCGGGATCGCCGCCAGGTCCAGGCCGGGGCCCAGCGGCGGGGCGAACGCGACCCGGGCGATGTCGGGGCTGTCCCAGCCGAGGGTCACATTCGCGCGGAAGGCGGTGCGGGCGAACTCCAGCATCGGTCCGCTCGCGGCGGGCAGCCCGGTCTCGCGCAGCAGCGAGGCGAGGGCGGCGGGCGGGGGGCTGTTGTTCTCGGTGAACTGGAAGTAGAGGCTCACCGTGCGGCTGCGGTAGTCGATGCCTGTCATCGCGACCTCGTCCAGGCCGTGGCGGGCGAAGAGGCCGAGGTTGTGGGCGACGGCGGGCGGCATCGACGGCAGGGCCGCCAGCGCGGCGGGTTTCTGCAGGTCGCGGGGGAAGTGGGCGTAGATCTTCTTGAAGCCGGCGACGGCCGAGCAGTCGGTGAAGTGTTCGGTGATCTCCCAGCCCTGGGCGTGGATGTCGGCCAGGAGGGAGGCGACGGGGTGGTCCGTGGCGGCGGTCAGTCCGCTCGCCACCGCCCGGGCGTACGGGTCGCCGGTGTCGGGGGATATCGTGAAGCAGTAGTCGAGCTGTCCGGCATGGTGTTTCCCGGTCAGGACGCTGAAGACGACCATGGCGTTCTCGAAGGATCCCCCGAACGCGGTCAGGACCGGCCGGACTTTCTCCCGGGAGCAGGGTGCGCCCACCAGCCGGGCCGATTCCTCGATGGCCGCATACAGTTTTTCCGCCTCGGTGTCCGCGGACATCAAAACTCCAAGTGGTCGGCGCCGGCCGTCGATTCCCCGGAATCAGAGATCCGGGATTCCGGATCCGGGATTCCGGCATCTCTGATTCCGGGCATCTCTGATTCCGAATACCGGATCTCCGGTTCCTGATTTCCCGGTTTCCGGTTTCCGGTTTCTGATTCCCTCGGGAATCCCGTGCTCTGTCGCTGTCCGAACATAGCGCGGGACCCCTTGAGAACCGCTGGAAATCCGCTCAGGGCCGGGCGGGTACGGGGCAGGCCTTCTTTTTCTGGGGGGTGTCGGGGGGGTGTTATACGGCCGTGCTCACGGTGTCCGCCGTGTGCCCGGGTACGGCGGCCTCCCGCGGGCGGGCGGTGTCCGCGGGGCGGCCGATGATCCAGCTCAGCAGCGGGCCCGCCATCGCGGTGGTGACGATGGCCATGACGACCATCAGCGAGTACAGGTCCTTCCCCAGGAAGCCCAGTTGCAGGCCGACGTTGAGGACGATGAGCTCGGTCAGGCCGCGGGTGTTCATCAGCGTCGCGAGCGCGGCGGACTGCCGCAGCGGCATCCGGTTGAGGCGGGCCGCGGTGAACGCGCCGGTGAACTTGCCGCCGACGGCCACCAGCAGGATGAGCCCCAGCGTGCCCAGCGCTCCGGCGTCCAGATGGGACAGGTCGACCTGGAGACCGGCGACCAGGAAGAACACCGGCAGCAGCAGGGTGCCGCTCAGTTCGCCCAGCCGCTCGTGGACGTCGGCGCGCAGCCGCTCGCCGCCGGTGCGCGGCAGGATCACGCCGAAGAGGAACGCGCCGAAGATGTAGTGCAGGCCCACCCACTCGGTGGCGGCGGCCGACAGCAGCAGGCCCACCAGGACGGCCGCGAACACGGTCGGGGTCAGGGTGAGGGCGGGGCGGCGGGCCACGAAGCGGCGCAGCAGCGGCCGCAGGACGAAGAGCATGCCCAGCAGGTAGGGGACGGCGAGCAGGATGCGCCACTGGTCGGGGCCGGCCGAACCGCTGACGGCGACCACGCCGGCCAGCAGCGACCAGGCCAGGACGTCGTCGATGGAGGCGCAGGCCAGCGCCACCACGCCGAGCGGGGAGCGGGTCATGCCCCGGTCGGTGAGGATGCGGGCCAGCACCGGGAACGCGGTGATCGACATGGCGATGCCCATGAACAGCATGAACGCCGTCCGGTCGCCGGTGCCGTAGTCGTCCATCAGGTACAGCGCGAGCAGCGTGCCCAGGCCGAACGGCAGCAGGATGGAGCTGAAGGAGACGGTCGCGGCGAGGCTTCCGCTGCCGCGGATCATCGCGGCGTCCCACTCCAGGCCGACCAGGAACATGAAGGCCGCGACGCCGACCGCGGCCAGGGCGCCCAGCAGCGGCCGGATGCCGGCCGGGAAGAGCGCGTCGGAGAGCGCGCCGTGGAAGAGGGTCGGGCCCAGCGCGATGCCGGCGAGGACCTCGCCGATCACCGCGGGCTGGTTCAGCCGCCGGGCCAGCGCGCCCAGCAGGCGGGCCAGCAGCACGATGGCGGCCAGGCCCAGGAGGAGGGAGGAGGTCTGATGGGTGGTCATGGCGGTGGTCTCCGTAGGGTGGGGTCCGGCCCGGGAGCAGAGCTAGGGTGACGCCGCGGCGCCGGCGGCGGCGGGCGGCGGTGCGGGGGCGGGAAAGACGCGAAACCCGGCGCCCACTGTGTGTGGTCACCGGGTTTCGCGCGCGGCGCGCAGAGGCGCGCGGGGTGCGGGGGTCAGGCGGGGTAGGCGCCGTAGCGGCGGTCGCGGGCGCGCAGGTCGCGCAGGGCGGTGTCGAACTCGGCGCGGGTGATGTCGGGCATCAGGGCGTCGGAGAAGTACAGCTCGGCGAAGGGGGACATCAGCGGGTAGAAGTTCGACAGCCGCACATGGCCGCCGGTGCGCAGCACGTAGTCGACCGGCTCGGGCACATAGGCGTGGGCGGCCAGGATCTCCTCGGTCAGCTCGGGGATCTTGCCGTTGAGCTTGTTGAAGATGCCGGTGATCTCCCGGGACAGGGACATGCCCAGCACGAAGTGCAGGGTGAAGTCCGCGTCCTTGGCCGACTTCTCCCGCAGGTCCTCCAGTTCGGTGCGGTAGAGGTCGGGCACCAGGTCGAGCAGTCCGGAGAACTCGAAGTTGACCTCGCCGTGCAGACGGCGCGCCACGTCGTTGAACGCGCCCAGGAACGTGGTCACCGCGGCCTCGGGGCGGGTGTAGTTCTGGGCGGAGTTGGTGGCGATGTAGAAGTTCGTGAAGCCTTCCTCACGGACCCAGCCGGTGAACTCGACGATCTTGTCCGCCATCGCCCGGTAGCTCTCCTGGAGGGAGACGCCCTGGTTCTGGGACCAGCGGCGCATCCCGTCCGGCAGCAGCATGAAGTTGGACACCGTTGCTCCTTCGGTCGGGTGCCGGCTCAGGCGGCTTTGCGGGCGGTCAGGAGGGCCTGGACGGGGATGACGTCCGGGGGGATCTCGGCGGAGTCCTTGGTGAGCGTGCGGGTCACCTCGAAGCCGCACTCGCGCAGCCAGCGCTCGTAGACCGACAGTTTCTGCGGGCCGCCCTGGCCCATGGTGGCGCCGATGAAGAAGGCCGGGAAGAAGTCGACGTTGTAGTTGTCGGTGTCCTTGATGTCCTCCGGGTAGACCGGCACCAGGATGTTGACCGTGCCGCCGACCTCGAGGGACTTGTGGACGCCCTGCAGGATCCTGACCACGTCGTCCTTGTCGAACATGTCCAGGAAGTGCTTGACCAGGACGACGTCGTAGCCCTGGGGGATCTCGTCGAAGACGTTGCCGCCGATGAACGACAGGTGATCCTGGAGGCCTTCGGCGCGGAAGTTGGCCAGCGCCTCGCTCTCCTTGTCGGGCAGGTCGAAGGTGGTCACCGTCAGGCCTTCGGAGGCCTTGTGGCGGTAGGTGTGGATCGCGCCCAGGCCGGTGTTGCCGGCGACGTCCAGGACGCGGGAGCCGGCCGGGACGTCGATGTTGTCGAAGAACCAGGGGTCGATGTTGGCGGTGACGCTGTTCATCAGCCGCAGCCAGGACCGGTTGAGGTCGGGGTGGTCGGCGACCGCGTCGTAGAGGGTGCCCTCGGCGCCGTAGAGCTCCTTGAGGCCGACGACGGTGCCGGTGCGGGCGGACTCGGTGAGGTAGAACAACTGGCGCAGCGCGGTGACCTTGATGAGGTCCATGTAGGCCAGGGCCCGGTCGAGGTCGGCGGTGGGGACGCCGGCGAGCGCGTCGAGGGTGTAGGTGTCGGTGTCCTCGTCGTGGGCGACGAAGCCCTCCTTGACGAGGAGGAACAGGAGCTGTTCCACGGCGTCGGGCTTGGTGCCGGCGACCTCGCCCAACTGGGCGGCGCTCTGGGCGCCGCGTTCGCGCAGGGCGTCGATGATGCCGAGTTCGAAGCTGGAGAGCAGGCTCATGAACCGCGAGGGTCCGACCATGTACTCGCGCAGTCGGGCGAGCGTGGCGTGAGGTGTCACGGCGTCAGCCTTTCGGGTCGTCGGTGGGGCGGGGTGCCGGGCCGGCCGGCCCGGGACGGTGCGCGGGGCTCTGCCCGGGCGGGCGGGTGAAGCGGCGGGCCAGTTCCAGGCGCTGCACCTTGAGGGTGGCGGTCCTGGGCAGTTCGGCCTGCGGGATCTGGACGGGGTCGGCGAGCTGGGGGAAGGCCGCGGCGGCCGTGCGCCAGCGCTCCGCGTCCAGGGGGGTGTCGTCGTGGGTGCAGACCACCGGGACCGCCTCTCCGGCGGGGCCCTGGACCACGACCAGTTCGCTCAGCTCCTCCAGCGCGCCCAGGACGACGTCCTCGATCTGCAGGGAGCTGCGCACCCCGGGGATCATGTCGACCTCCCGGTCCAGCAGGTGCAGGCAGCCCAGGCGGGTGACGTAGCCGACGTCGCCGGTCCCCCACCACTCGCCCCTGCGGTTGCTGTCGTAGCGCTCCTGCTCGCCGTGGTAGGTCTGGGCAAGTCCCGGCCAGGCGACCTCGATACGGCCGGGGTGGCGTTCGCTGGGGCGTTTCCCGCCCTGGCCCACGACGCGGATCCGGGCCGCGCCCCGGGGCATGGGCCAGCCCACGCAGCGGCCGTTGGCCTTGTGGGCGAAGGGGCGCAGATAGGCGCGGCCGACGGCCGGCCCGACCTCGCTCTGGCCGTAGATCTGGAAGAACAGGGCGCCGCGGCGGGCCGAGGACTTCAGCAGCCGGCTCATGGTGGAGGGGTGGATGGCGTCGAAGGTGCTGGAGAAGACCTTCACCGACGCGAACGGCATCCTGGGGTCGCGGGTGAGCTGTTCCCATTCCATCAGGGAGTTGGGCAGGGCCTCGACGAAGGCCGGGCGGTGGGCCAGGAGGTGCTCGGCGACGACGGCGGGGTCACTCTCGCGCAGCAGCAGCACCGGGTACTGCTTCAGCAGCGCCAGCGACATCGCCGCGACCATCCGGGAGTGGACGAAGGGCACGTGGATGGCGACGGTCTCCCGGCGGCGCATCAGTGCCAGCAGCCGCCACTGCGGCACCAGCCGGACGGCCTGGGTGCGGGGGGTGTGGACGACGAGCTTGGGGATGCCGGTGGTGCCGGAGGTGTGGGTGATGACGGCGGCCTCGTCCAGCCCCCGCAGCACCGGCCGCACGCGCGGCGCGCCCGCCAGTGCGGTGAGGGAGACGGTGCCGGGGCGGTCGCCGGCGGAGGTGACCACCCGGCGGGTGAGGCCGGCGAGCTCCACCCCGGCCAGGCGGTCCAGGGTGGGGCCGTCGGTGAGCAGCGTCGGGCGGCCCAGGCGGCCCAGCAGGACGCCCACGGTCGCCGCGTCCAGGGCCGGCGAGAGGTTCACCACGACCGCGCCGATCCGGGAGACGGCACAGGCCAGCATCCAGTGGTCGGCGTTGGCCCTCTTGTAGATCACGACGTGTTCGCCGGGCCGTACCCCGCCCGCCCACAGGCGGGCGGCCAGGTCCTCGACGTGCCCGGCGTACTGGCTCACCGTCAGCCGGCGTCCCGCCTCGGGCAGGACGTCCAGGTCGTGGTCCAGGGTGATCGGCGTCGAGGGGTTCACGGCCGCGGCCGTCTCGGGCAGGAGGCCGATGTGCAGGCCGCGTTGTTGGATCGATCGGTAGGCGGTGGAGCCCTTCATAGGGGTGTGTCTCCTTCGGGGGCACGCTGCGGGGCGGGCGGGGCGGGGCCGCATGCGGGGCGGCGGCATGCGGTGCGGGGGGGGCGCCGAAACCGCAGGACCACGGGCGTGTCGGGGGTGACGGGGCGGGGGTCAGGCGGCGTGACGGGCGGTGCCGGTGCCGGTGTGGGCGCGGACCGCGGTGCGCAGGGCGCGGGCGACGCGGGTGACCTGGTCCTCGGTCAGCTCGGCGTGCATGGGGATCGCGAGCTGGCGGGTGGCCAGGTCCAGGGAGACGGGGCAGCGCTGCTCCGCCCGGAACACGGGCTGGATGTGGCCGGCGAACGTGCCGTGCCCGCAGCCGATGCCCTGGCCGCGCAGCGCGGTGGCCACCGCCCCCCGGTCCACCCGCCCGTCCAGGGTGACCATGTAGGTCTGCCAGGCGTGGGTGCGGTCGGCGGGCACGTGCGGCAGCGCCAGCAGCTCCTCGCCGGCCAGGAGTTCGCCGTACTGCGCGGCGACCGCGGCGCGGCGGTCCAGGAGCTCGCCGATCCGGCCCAGCTGCACCTGGAGGATCGCGGCGGCGATGTCGGACAGCTTGAAGTTGTAGCCGATCTCGGTGAACACCGGGATCGGCAGGCCCACGACGTTGCCCATGTCGAAGATGCTGCCGATGCCGAAGGACGAGCGCAGCCGCGCGTCCGCCCCGATCTTCGGATCGGCGGCGAGCAGGGCGCCGCCCTCGCCGCTGCTGGCGCCCTTGCGGCCGTGGAAGGACAGGCAGCCCACCTCCGCCAGCGCGCCCGCCCTGCGCCCCTGGTAGGTGGCGCCGACGGCGCAGGCGGCGTCCTCGACCAGGAACAGGCCGTGGCGGTCGGCGATCTCCTGCAGCTCGGTGTAGTCGGCGGGCAGGCCCACCGTGTCGACCGCGACGATCCCGGCGGTGCGGGCGGTCACCAGGTCGGCCACCGCCCGCGGGTCGACGGTGTAGGTGTCGGGGCGCACGTCGGCGAAGACGGGGGTGGCGCCGACGTAGCGGGCGGCCTGGGCGGGGGCGGGGAAGCCGTAGTCGGCGACGATGACCTCGTCACCGGGCCCCACCCCCAGGGCGAGCATGGCCAGGTGCAGGGCGGCGCCGCAGTTGCTCACCGCGACCGCGTCACCGACGGCGTACTCCGCCGCCAGCCGTGCCTCCAGCTCCTTGCCCCTGGGTCCCTGCCCGGCCGGCCAGCCGGAGGCGAACACCTCGGCGACGGCGGCCAGTTCCCGCTCGCCCAGGCTCGCGTGCACCAGGGGAATCGCGTCCATCGTGGTCATCTCCGTTCACGCTCCGCGCTCGGCGGCCCGGGGGGAAGAAACAGGTTCAGGAACAGGGGCAGAAACAGGGGCAGGGGCGGATACGGGGGCAGGTTCGGGTGCGAGTGCGGGGGGTTCGTAGCGCAGCGGGGTGAGCTGGTGGACGTCGTAGCGCCGGCGCATGCGCTCCACCGCCTCCTGGTCGATCGCGCCGCCCGCCTGCCAGATCTCGGCGATCTCCTCGAAATAGAACTCGTGGTACGGCGAGGGGTAGCACTGGAAGAGCATGCGGGCGGGCCTGTCGGAGGCGTTGCGGAAGGCGTGCGGGGTGCCCGGGGGGACGAACATGAAGGCGCCCTCGGTCGCGGCGGCGATCCTGTCCCCGTCCGGGGAGGTCCACCGGTGCCAGGAGTCCCCGGTGCGCCGCTCCGGTTCGAACGCCAGGAGCTCCAGCTCGCCCTCCAGGACGTAGAAGAACTCCTGCGCGTCGTGGTGGACATGCGCCCCCACGTCGAAGCCGGGCGGGACGACCACCTCGAAGACGGACAGGGAGGAGCCCTGGTCCTTCGTGGCCTTGAAGGTGACTTCCTGCGCCTTGGTGACCAGTTTCCGGCCCTGGCCGGGCGGGACGATGAGGCCAGTCATCTGAATCCGTTCCTTCGGCAGAGACAGCCGCGGCGGGGACAGCGGCGGCAGGGACCGCGGGAGGGGCGGCAGCCCGAGCAGGGGTCAGTCCACGTCGGCGCGGGCGCCGTCGTTCCAGCGGCCCAGGGCCATCTCGGCGGTGATGCCGGGGCCGAAGCCCGCGATCAGACCGGTGGCGTCGGGGGCCGGCGGGTCCTCCTCGAACAGCCGGCGGGCCGCCTCCAGGACCACCGCGCTGGCGATGTTGCCGTACTCGCTGAGCGTGGCCCAACTGTGGCGGAACACGCTGCGGTCGACCTCCAGGAACTTCGCGAGGTCGTCCAGGATCCGCGGGCCGCCCGCGTGCACGATGTAGAAGTCGAGGCTGCCCGCGTCCCAGCTGTGGTCCTTGGCGAACTCCCGCAGCACCGGCGCCAGCGGCTCCATCGTGCCCGGCACCCGCCGGTCCAACTGGAAGTGGAAACCCGTCTCGCGCACCGCGTAGGAAATCCAGTCCTCGGTGTGCGGGATGAGGTAGGAGGCGTTGCGCTCCAGCTCGATGCCGGTGCCGCCGGTGCCGCGCACCACCGCGGCCGCGACCGCGTCCCCGAACAGGCCGTCGGAGAGCAGCGAGCCGATGTCGTCCATGTCGGGCTGGTAGCACAGCGAGCAGAACTCGGCCGACACGATCAGGACGTTGCTGCCCGGGTGGGCCATGCAGAAGTCGTGGGCGCGGTTGACGGCGGCGCCGCCGGCCGCGCAGCCCAACTGGGCGATGGGGATCTGCCGGGTGTCGGGGCGCAGCCCCATCGTGTTGATGAGCCACGCCGTCAGCGACGGCATCAGGAACCCGGTGCACGACACGTAGATGATCGCGTCGATGTCGCGGGCCGCGACGTCGGCGTTCTTCAGGGCCTCCTCGACGACCTGGGGGGTGCGCTTCTTCGACTCGGCCTCGTAGATGCGGTTGCGTTCGGTCAGGCCCGGGTGGCGCAGGGTCTGCTCGATGGGCTGGACGAGGTGGCGCTTCTGCACGCCCGTGTTGCGTATCAGGCGCAGCGCGAGCGGCAGTTGGTCCTTCCCCGCGTGCACCCGCCGGGCGAACTCCAGCGTCTCCTCCATCGTGATGACGTGTTCGGGCGCCTGCACCGCGGGCTTGCATAGCCTGGCCATGTCCGGGTCCGCTTTCTCTAGGGTCTGCCTGGGGAAATGTGCGTGTCCACGTACCTGTGGGTGTGGGTGTGGGTGTGGGTGGTGCGGGGGTGGGCGTGGGTGTGCCGGGTCCGGCACGGGGGGGGGAACGGCCGGGCCGGGGTCACGCCGCCGCGGGGTGCGGGGCGAGGTCCATCAGGGCGCACAGGACCGGCGGCCTGCTCCAGTCCGGCGCGCTCAGGGTGAGTTCCAGACGGCGCGCGGCGCCGTCCTTGACCCGTACCGGGCCGGCGGCCGCCGTCAGCCGCACCGGCGGTGCGGTACCGGCGGCGGGGGGCCGGGGACGGGTCACCGCGTGGACGTACCAGACGCCCGCGGGGACACCGTCCAGCGTGAAGTGCCCGGGCGCGCGGGCGTGGACGAGGCGGACGGGGGCGCCCTGCAGCAGCGGGCTGGCGAAGACACCGACCCGCACCGCCCGCCCGCCACCACCGGTGTTGGTGGTGTTGGTGGTGGTGTGCAGGAGTCCCGTCACCGTCCCGGACGCCCGCGGCACCGGCCCGGCCGCGGGCATGTCCGGCTGGGATACCGGGGGTTCGGGCACGGGCGGGGCGAGGGAGAGCATGCGGTAGCGCGTGGGGGACAGTCCCACCAGCTCGGTGAAGCGGCGGGTGAAACTGCCGGTGCTGCTGTAGCCGACCCGTACCGCGATGTCGGCGACGGTCAGCCGGGTGCCCAGCAGCAGGACTTTGGCCTCCTGCAGTCGCACCGCGCACAGGAACCGTCCCGGGGTGACACCGGTGACCTTGGTGAACACGCGCAGGAAGTGGTACTTGCTGACCATCGCGCCACGCGCCAGCTCCTCCAGGCTCAGCGGTTCCCAGAAGCGTTCGCGGATCGTGGTGACGGCATGCCGCACAAGGTGCTCCATGAGCTGCTCCATGAGGGCTCCTGACAGAGACCGCCGCCCGGCCGGGCATGCCGAAACCCGGCCGCGGACCGGCCGGTGACAGGGGACTGACGGGGTGCCGACGAAGGTGACGAGGGTGACGAGGGCGACCGGCGGGAGACCCGGACGGGGTCACGGGGTCACGGCCGCCGCCGCGCGCGGGGGGCGCGGGAAGAATCAGGCGGTCAGGCGGGGAGAACAACAGGGGCACAAAAAAAGGGGAGTCGGGACGCCCGGCCCCTCAACTCCCCGCCGCTCCCCCGCCGTACGGACTGTCTGCCGTACGAAATGTTTTCGGGCAGGAGGGGCGTGCCGAAATAGTGACACGGCCGGTGCGCGCACGCCAAGACTCCCCCGAAGTGACGTAGGTCACGTCAACTGCGGGCGGGGAGTGCGGAGTTGGCGCGCGGATCACGCCACCGGCACCCGACCGGTTCTGTAGCGGCCTGCTGCCACCATCGGCGCAGACCCACACGACCGGACACGGAGGGCGAATGTCTCGCGCCGAGGAAGCCACCGTCAGGACCAAGCGGTCGACCGCACCACCGGCGCGGGCCGGCGGCTCAGCCGGCCGGCTGGAGGGGCTGCGCCGGACCGGGGCCCTGATCACCTTCATGCTCGGCGCCCTGTCCGCGGTGCCGCCGCTGTCGATGGACATGTACCTGCCCGCCCTGCCGGACGTCACCCGCACCCTGCACACCTCCGCCACCAGCGGCCAGCTCACCCTGACCGCGTGCCTGACCGGCATGGCGCTGGGCCAGCTCGTCGTCGGCCCGATGAGCGACCGGTGGGGCCGGCGCCGGCCGCTGCTGATCGGCCTGCTCGTCTACGTCCTGGCCTCCGTGAGCTGCGCCCTGGCGCCCGACGCCGCGCTGCTGATCGGCTGCCGGCTGCTGCAGGGCCTGGCGGGGGCGGCCGGCATCGTCATCGCCCGCGCCGTCGTGCGCGACCTCTACGACGGCCTGGAGATGGCCCGCTTCTTCTCCACCCTGCTGCTGGTCTCCAGCCTCGCCCCGGTCGCCGCGCCCGTCCTGGGCGGACAGGTGCTGCGCTTCACCGCCTGGCGGGGCGTCTTCCTCGTCCTGGCCGCGATCGGCATCGCGCTCACCGCGCTGGTGTGGCGCAGGCTGCCCGAGACCCTGCCCCCCGCCCGGCGCCGCGGCGGCGGCGTGCTGGGAGCCCTGTTCATCATGCGCGGCCTGCTCGCCGACCGGGTCTTCGCCGGCTACGTCATGGTCAACGGCTTCGCCTACGGCGCCCTGTTCTCCTACATCGCCGCCTCCCCGTTCGTCATCCAGGGCATCTACGGCGCCTCCCCGCAGACCTTCTCCCTCCTCTACGGCCTCAACTCGCTCGGCATGATGATCGTCGGCCGGGTCAACGGCAAACTCCTGGTCGGCCGGGTCCGCCTGGACCGGGCACTGGGCGCCGGGCTCGGCGTCATCGCCGCGGCCGGGACGGTACTGCTGCTGGTGGCGCAGGGCGTCTTCGGCGACGCCGGCACGATCCCGGTCGCCTGCTGCCTCTTCGTCATGATCTCCGCGCTGGGACTGGTCCTGCCCAACACCAACGCACTCGCCCTGATGCGCACCCCGCACGCCGCGGGCTCCGCCTCCGCACTGGTGGGCACCTCCTGCTTCGCCATGGGCGCCGTCGCCACCCTCCTCGTCGGCATCGCCGGCAAGGGCACGGCCGTGCCCATGGCCGCCGTCCAGACCGGCAGCGCACTCGCCGCGATCACCTCCCTCCTGCTCATGTGCCGCCCCTGGCAGACCCTGCCCGAACAGGAGACCCGCCCCTGACCACCCCCGGCCGCCCCTCCCCCGGGCAGGCAGGCAGCCCCCGCGGACCGCTTTGGCGGCCGGCGGGGGCTGCCGGGGCGTCGGGGGCAGGGACGGCCGGGGTGGTCAGGGGCGGGGGGGGTGTACGGGGCGGTTCCGGTGGCAGAGTGCGGCACAGCCGCGTTCCCGCCGACGGCACACGGAAGTTGACGATCTGTCATATTCGTTGGTGCGCTGGGCGGTTGGGGCGGCAGGAGCGCGTTCCGCCCGGCCGGGCCGGCACAGGCCGGCCTCTGGCACCAGGCCGCGACCGCCACCCCGACCAGCAGGACAACGAAGCCGTCGAGGTCACCGGTCTCGGCTTCCGAAGACGGCCGCTCTTGATGTCAGCCCCCGTAGAGGGTGGGCAGATCGACCAGGAGAAGGTCGTCACGGCGGTCGGCCAGGTCGATCAGATCGGGGTAGAAGCCATGCAGGGAATACAGGGCCAAGGTCGTGGCATCTGTGCCGTACCCCTGGTCGGCGAGCAGGGCACGAATGCGTTCCAGGCGTTCCAGGTCACCGGTCCCACGGCGGGCGGCGGTCGCCTTGGCCTCGCCCAGCAGGGCGATCTTCGCGCGGGGACCCTGCGGGCGCTCGCCGGCGGCCAGGGCGATGACATCGACCTCGTGCTTTGTCCGGGCGGCCTGGTCGGCAACCTCGGTGGTACCGACCGGGCCGGGCAGTCCGCCGGGCAACAGGGTGTGGGCGTAACGCCGGGTGAAGTCGCGGGCAAGGTCCTCGAAGTGCGGCCCGAGGATCTTGGAGTTGAAGGTCGGAGCGGCCTGCTGCCACACCTGTTCGGCGAAACCCTGCTCCACGGCGGCGGCCTGCGGGAGGGTGATGAGCTGGTTGAAGCGAATGACCGGGTCCGCGAGGGTGATAACGGGGTGCTTGGCGCGGAGGATGTCCTGTTCCCGCCGGATGTAGCCAGTGGACTCCAGCACTCCGAGAGGGTGGGCGACGGCGTTGCGCGGGCGTTCCAGAGCGGCACCGATCTTGCTGGGTGTGGTGGCGCCGTTCGCGATCGCGGTGAGGATGTCGTAGTACAGCGTGTGCTGCGTGATCCTCGGGTCCTCGCGCAACAGGTACTCGGTCTCGGTACGCGAGTACACCGCCCTGCCCGGATCGAGCAGTGTCCGGGCCAGCCAGGTGTCGAAGCCGTCGTCCGGATGCGGCCGGGCAGCCACCGGCCGGTAGCCGGGGGCCCCGCCCAGGACCGCGTGCACCTTCAGCGCGGTCAGCGGGTCGGCAATCCGCCAGAAGGTCTTGCTGTCACGGTAGTCGAAAGCGCCCAGCCGCAGATCGACCACGGCCCGTCCCCGCAGCGGCTTGGTCCCCGAGAGCAGTTCGTGCATGACGCTCATCGCGGAGCCGCACAGGATCAGCCTCGGACCCGGCCCGGCACTGGGCCGGGCACCCCGCTGACGCTCGTCGTAGAGCTGCTGAAGCAGACCCGGGATTTCGGGTGAGTGCCGAAGCAGATACGGCAATTCGTCGATCACCAGGAGCGGGTCCGGCGAACGGGCGGTCACATCAAGGGCATTGGACAGAACGTCACGCCAGTCGGTCAGGCGCAGGCTCCCTGGCCGCAGGCCGGCGTGGGCGGCAACTGCATCACTGAACCGCTGGATCGCGGGAAGTCGCCCCTCCTCCCGGACGGCGGTGACGTAGAGGCCGCCGACCTGCTCGGACAGAGCCTGCAGAAGGTACGACTTCCCATGCCGACGCCGCCCCGACACGATGCCGAGCCGCATCGCCGGATCCGGATCAGTGAGGAATTCCGCAAGCAGACCCCACTCCCGGTCCCGGTCGATCACGTCGTCCGGTTTGACCGGCAGGTCCTTCATCACTCGCTCTCCTGCACATCGACTGCGACGCAATACGACTAAGTCTACTTCGACAGATTGTGTCGCACTGGAATTTTCCGCTCTCGCTGTGACAGCCCGCCGCGCTTTTCGGTGTCCCGGAGCCCGCCGCCGACCGGGTCATCGACGGCCTCGGCCCCCTCCGGCACTCGGCCGGCGGCGTACTGATCGTGGACGGCACCTGGTCCCCACCCGCGGCCACCGGGCCTCCGAGCAGTCGAAGAATCATCGCGGGGCACCAGACGTGTTGATTCCCGTGCCGGATGGAACCGGCGGTCATCAAAGGAGTCGTGCCAGGGGCCTGCCGGGGTTCCTCACTTGTTGTGGGCCCCGCTGGTCGGATGCCGACCGACGGGAAAGCGGCGTGAGCAAGATCAGCCTGCCGGACGGACGGCGGACAGTAGGCTGAGTCCAGCGGGATCGGGCCCGCAGCGCAGTGTCCGGGAGGTGCTTCATGACGGCCGAGATGGTGGCCCCGGCGTGGATGCATGAGCAGATCACGGCAGAGGAATACGAGTCCTGGTCCGAGGAGCAGTGCGCCGGCATCGAGATCGTGGACGGGATGGTCGTGGTGAGTCCGAGTGCGTCCAAGCGGCACAACCGGCTGGCTCGGATCCTGGCCAACGCCCTGGATGCCGCCGCGGGCCCGGAATGGAACGCCGACACGGACTTCGACGTCCGGCTTCAGGATGTCCCGCTCACCAATCGCCGCCCGGACGTCGTCGTGTACCGCGCGGACACGATCGACATCACCCCCACCCGCCCTGAGCACGTGCTGCTGGTCGCGGAGGTGGTGTCGCCGGGCTCGGAGACCACCGACCGGATCGTGAAGGTCGACCAGTACGCCAAGGCAGGCATCGGCTTCTACTGGCGGATCGAGCAGGCCGCGACAGGCGTTCCTCTCGTGTACACCTACGTTCTCGACCCCGCGACGAAGACCTACCGGGACGGAGAGGTGTTCACCGGCGCCCTCAAGGCAGCGGCCCCCTTCCCCGTGGAGATCGACCTCGGCCAGGTCTGACCACGCGCTGCTGCCGGCAGCGCGTGAGCGATGCGTGAGCGGACGGCCCGGTACAGGGCGGCATGAGCCGGATCAAGTGGCTCGTCGTGCGGTTCCAGCCAGAAGGCCGGCAACCGGCCGAACCCGGCGCACCACGACGCCGACGTCAAAGCGCTCCAGAACACGTCGCAGTTCACCGCCGCCTGCCGTACCCGCACCGGACGGGGGAAGCGCATTCACGGGACCCGATCCTTCCGCATCGGTGGGCCCGTCCAGGCCCTCGATATCTGAGCGCTCCGGGACCCGCCGAGCCCCTGACGCCCTCGAACGACTCCCCAACTAGTTCGTGGTTCACGATGCCATCGACTCCCCTGCCGACGACCTGGCCGCCAAGCGCCTGTCAGGGAAGGGCCCGCCGGCATGGACTCAGCACACACGAGGCAGGGAAGCGCCGTGCACACGTGAGAACTACGGCGGAGTGTTTCCCCAGGCCAGACACGTCAACGTCGAAGTTTCCGCAGGTCACAGCCCCGCCCGGAGAAAACTCCAAAGCGGGTGTCGCAGGCGGAACCTCCACTGAGGTACTTGAGGAAGGCTCGCGGAGGAGGATTCGGCACCTCCACCAAATCAGCTCAGCCACTCGACTCCCGCGCCCAGTCGCCGAGTGAGCGGCCCAGGGCACATCCAGGGCACATGAGCCTGGGAAACGGCGCCGACCAGTGAGAACTACCGTGAGCTGTTTCCGCAGGTAAGCGCACATCCCGCCAAGAAACCCCAGGTCACCGCCCCACCCCTCCCCTTCGCTGCACGAGTGGCAGGACGTCAGCCATCGGCTGCAGGAGATCGGGGCATCAGACGTGCTGATTCCCCTGTCGGGTGGAACCGCCGATCCTCACTGAGCACCCCGTGCCGCCCCCCAGCGGCATCATCGTTCCGGCGGCAGGATCAGGGTGGGCTCCAGGACGACACGGGCGGCGGGTTCCTCGCGGACCGCCCTGGCCACGGCGTGGCGCGGGCCGCGCTGCTGGCGCCAGTGCGCCTGGGCCAGGACCACCGCGACATACGGGATGACGACCGCGCCGGCCAGTGCGCAGGCCGCGAGGACGGGCCAGCGGTTCCAGGTCGCGGCCATCAGCACCACGCACACGGTGCGCACCAGCATCGCCATGAGGTAACGGCGCTGCCGGCCGCGCAGGTCACGCGTCAGACCGGTACGCGCCCGGGTGATGGACTCGGCCGGGGCCGGGCGCCGGGGAACTCTGCTCATCGGGGCCTCCGCGGACACTCCGGCACGAACACACCGGACAACCGGACAAAAAAGGGGCGGGGGTGCGGCGGGAGCGGGGCACGGCGGCCGGCCGTCTCCGCGCCCGTGTCCGCCGTGTTCTACGGCAACTGGCCTGCGGTCAGCGGACAGTGACGGTTCGTCAGGGCAGCAGGGGTGTCGTGGAACGGCGGCGGCGCGGGTGACCGTCCCCCGATCACCCGCGCCGCCCGCGCCGGCCCCACCCGGCCCTGCCCCTCGCGCACCGCGGCGCCGGGGCAGCGGGTCAGTGCAGTTCCTGGTCCGCCTCCCGCTCCCCGGCGCGGCCCCGCCGTACGCCGGAATCCGCGGACGCGGACGCGGACGCGGGCTCGGACGCGGTCGGGCCGTGGCCGTTGGCGTTGCCGTTGGGCGAGGAGATGTGGCCGTTGGAGGCGGCGGGGCCCCCGAGCGCGGCGTGGCCGTCGTCCGGGTGGCCGAGGTGGGCCAGGGCCTCCCGCATCTCCTGCGGGGTGGGCTTGGCGATCTGGTTGCCGTAGAGCCAGCGGCTGAGGCGGTGGCGCAGCGCCTGGCCGCGCCGGGCGGGGTTGGGGACGCCGTCGTGTTCGGCGGTGGGGGCGGGCAGCGGGGTGTAGGCCCTGCGGGCCAGCAGCGCGTACTCCCGCTGCCGGTCCAGGCGTTCGTGGACCTCGACGAACTCGCCGTCGGGCAGCCGCCGGATCCGGCCGGTCTCGCGGCCGTGCAGGAGGGTGTCGCGTTCACGGCGCTGCAGGCCCAGGCAGATCCGCCGGGTGAGGACATAGGTGAGCGCGGGGACGGCGAACACGCCGATCCGCACCGACCAGGTGATCTGGTTCAGGGACAGGTGGAACTCCTGGGCCAGCACGTCGTTGGCGCCGCCGAAGAACAGCACCAGGTACAGGGCGACGAAGCCGACGCCGAACGCGGTGCGGGTGGGGTGGTCGCGCGGCCGGTCCAGGAGATGGTGCTCGCGCCGGTCCCCGGTGGCCCAGGCCTCCAGGAACGGCCACAGCGCGATCACGGCCATCATCAGGGTGGGCACGATGACGGCGGGGATCAGGATGCCGAGGTTGACGGTGTACCCGCCGAGGCTGAACTCCCAGGCCGGCATGGCCCGCAGGGCGCCCTCCAGGAAACCCATGTACCAGTCGGGCTGGGAGCCCTGGGAGATCTGGTCCGCGCGGTAGGGGCCGTAGGTCCACACCGGGTTGATCTGCGCGATGCCCGCCAGCAGCGAGAGCACCCCGGCGATGATGAAGAAGAAGCCGCCGGCCTTGGCCGTGTAGTGCGGGAACAGGGGCTGGCCCACGACGTTCTTCTCGGTGCGGGCAGGCCCCCGGAACTGGGTGTGCTTGTGGTAGAAGACCAGGATCAGGTGCACGGTCAGCAGCGCCACGACGATGCCCGGGATCAGCAGGATGTGGAAGCCGTAGAACCGGCCGATCACGTTGTGGCCCGGGAACTCCCCGCCGAACAGGAACATCGACAGGTACGTGCCCACCAGCGGGATGGCCAGGGTGACGCCCTCGGCGATGCGCAGGCCGGTGCCGGAGAGCAGGTCGTCGGGGAGCGAGTAGCCCACGAAGCCCTCCAGGGTGACCAGCACCAGCAGCGTGAAGCCGAACAGCCAGTTCAGCTCGCGCGGCTTGCGGAACGAGCCGGTCAGGAAGTGGCGCAGGGTGTGCAGGCACAGCGCGCCGATCATGGTCAGCGCCGACCAGTGGTGCAGTTGGCGGATGAACAGGCCGCCGCGCACCTCGAAGCTGATGTGCACGGTGGAGGCGTAGGCCTGCGACATCCGTACGCCGTGCAGCGGGGCGTAGGAGCCGTTGTAGACCGTCTCGGACATGCTCGGGTCGAAGAAGAGCGTGAGCCAGATCCCGGTCACCAGCAGCACGACGAAGCTGTAGAGGGCGATCTCGCCGAACATGAACGACCAGTGCTCGGGGAACACCTTGCGCACCAGGAAACGGAAGTTGTAGATCCCCAGCCGCCCGTCGGTCCAGTCGGCGACCCGCTCACCCCGCGAGGGCGCGGTGCGCGAGCTGCGGGGGGATGCATCGGTGCCGGTCATGCCCGTGCCCCTTCCTCTGACCGCCGGACGCTGTGGCCGGTACGGGTCGTACAGGTGATACCGGTGACATGAGTGGTGCGGGTGGCGCGGGTGGTCTGCGGCGGCGCCGGCCGGCCGGTCCGGCCCGCGGGCGGGCGGACGGCCGGGGCCGGGACACGGTGGCCGTACGGCGGGAACAGGCCGCGGTGGTGGTACGGCGGGGCCGGCCGCCGGGCGGCGCGGGCTGCCTGCGGCGGTACGGGACGGGCCCTGCCGCCGGGCGGGAAGACGGCCGGGGACGGGACACCGTGGTGGTACGGCAGGACCGGGCCGCAGGGATGATGCGGCGCGGCCGGGACACGGCGGGCATACGGCGGGGCCGGTCGGCGGGCGGGGTGGGGGTGTCGCGGGGGTGTGCCGCTCTCCTCTGTGCCCAACTGGCCTGTGCTGTCTGCCCTGTCGGGGGTGCGGGCCGGGGCGGGGCCCGCCGGTCCGGCTTCCTGGGCGGCTGGTCGGTTCACTTTCTCCACTCTCGTCGTGCGGGACACCTCGTGGGACCGGGTGCGGGGCGGGGTGTTCACGGCCGCCTCCGCTCACCGGCGGGGGCCGCCGCGGGCGCGGGTGCGGCGGGGCGCGGGGCACCGGCCGGGACCGGGCGGGCGGGTGCCGGTGCGGTGCGGCGGCGGGGCGCGTCGGGGCCGTGGGTGGTGCTGGGGGGCGCGTACGGGGCGGGGCCGCGCGGGGTGCGCAGGGCGGCCCGCAGCGCGCGCGGCCGCAGCGCCGCGGCCGGGGCCGGCGGGGTGCCGGGGGCGTGCAGGGTGCGCAGCAGCAGGGTGGCCGCGTACGGGTCGGTGGTCGCGGCGGCCGCGACACGGGCCGCGTACCAGGCCGTGTACCGGGCGGTGAGAGGGGGCGCGGCGGGCCGTCCTGCGACGCCGCCGCCGCCTGCCGGTCCGCGGCCGCCGTGCCCGCCGTGTCCCAAGTGCCTGCCGTTCCCGGGGTGTTCGGGGCGTGCGGGGGGTGTGCCGTGCCGGGGGTGCGGCGGGCCGTCCGCCAGGCGGGGGCCACCTCGCGGGCCAGGGCGTGGCGCAGCCGGTGGCTGATGCCGACGGCCGTGCCGTGGCCGGCCAGTAACTGCTCCAGCGCCAGCGCGCACCGCACGGCCAGCGCCATGCCCTGGCCGCCGGCCGCGTCCAGGTCCGCCAGCGCGTCGCCGACCACCAGGAACTGGTCGGGCCAGCGGCGCAGTTTCTCGTAGCGGTGCCAGCGGACGCCGGCGCGGGTGCAGCCGTAGACCGGGCCCAGCGGGGTGGCGGCCTCGAGGACGTCGTGCAGCAGCGGGTGGCGCAGGGCGCGCGCGGCGTGCAGCAGCCCGGCGTGGCCGGCCGGCGGGCGGGCGGTGCCGGCGGCGGTGAGGGTCACCGACCAGCGGCCGCCCTCGACGGGGTGCAGGACGCCCTGGCGCGGATGGCCGGGCGCGGCCATGAGCAGCAGGCTCTTCCAGTCGGCGACATGGCCCACCGGCGGGGCGAACACGGCGGTGGCGAAGGCGGCCGGGGCGGCGGCCACGCTCAACGGGGGCTGCCCGTAGCCGAGTTCGGCCAGCCAGCGGGAGGCCTGGGAGCCGCGGCCGGAGGCGTCCACCACGAACTCGGCCGGCAGCAGACGCCGTACGCCCGGCCCGCCCCTGCTGTCGGGGGCGGTGCGGTCGCGGCCGCGTATCCACACGCCGGTGACGGTGTCGTGGCGGCCGCCGCGCAGGGCGACGGCCTCGTGCCCGGGCAGGAAGTCCACCTTCGGGTCGGCGCGCAGCCGCGCCCGCACCACCGCGTCGATCAGGTCGCGGCCGGCGCAGAGCAGCGGCAGGCCGGCGTCGAAGCGGGGCAGCCAGCCGCCCGGCCCCAGCACCAGCATGTCCTTGGGCACGGTGACGCGGACCGCCCCGGCGGCGGCCAGGTCCTGGCCGATGCCGGGGAACAGCCGCTCCAGCCCCTGATGGGCGGCCGGCACCAGCACATGGGTGTGCCGGGCCTGGGGCACACCCGGACGCCGCCCCGGTCCGGAGGGCACCCAGTCGCGCTCGATCACCGTGACGTGGTCCATGAAGCCGGCCAGGGCCCGTGCCGCGGTGAGCCCGGCGAGACCGGCGCCGATCACCACGGCACGCCCGTGGCCACCACCCGCGCCGGCCCCCGCGTATGCACTCAACTCGGCTGCCCTCCCTGCTCGTTGTGCCTTCATCATGCGGCGCCCCGACACCCCCCGACGGCCGCTTCGACCGCCCGGGGACCACCTCTCCAGCACGCCTCCAGCACGCCTCGAGCCGGACTCCGGCGAGGCTGTGGACGGACTCCGGGAGGATTCGAGAAGGACTCCGGCAGGACTCCGGCGACAGGGGCGCGACCAGGGGGAAAACCGGGCCGGGACGTATTCCGGGGCCGGTTGCGGGGGGGGCGGGCCGAGGGGCGGTGCCGGCCCCCGTTGCGGGGGCCCGGGCGGGGGCCCGGAGGCCGGGGCCGGGGCCCGCGCGTCGGTCCGGTGCCGGATCGGGGGCGCACGCCCGGGGGGCGGGCCGAGTGCCGGGCCCGGTGGACACCCGGGCGCAGGGCCGGGGTGCCCGGGGCGCCGTCGCAGGCGGAGCACCGTCGCGGACGGCAGGTACGACGGACGCCGGCGGCCGGACCGGCGGGCACCCGGGTGCCGGGCCGGCCGGTGGATGCCGCAGGCGCCGTCGCGGGCAGCGGGTCCAGCAGGTCCAGTGGGCGAAGCCGTCCGGCCCGGCGGGTGAGGCGCCGTCAGGCGCCGTGTCCGCCGGACGGCGCCGCCACCGCACCCGTACCGGAACCCATGCCCTGGCCGGAGCCCGTGGCGGGGCCGGTGGCGGTGGGGCCGGGCAGGGCGAGGGAGCGGTCCACCAGGGCCGCGGCGGCGCCGGTGTAGCCGGCCGGGTCGAACAGGGCCGTCGCCTCCTGGGGGGTGAGGACGCCGGCCAGTTCCGGGAGGCCGGCCAGGACGTCGGCGAGCGGGAGGCCGGTGCGGGTGGCGAGCAGGGAGGCGCGGGTGAGGAGTTCCCGGGCCGCCGTCCGGCCCAGCCGGGGGGCCAGGACGGCCGAGACGCGCTCCGAGAGGAGCTGTCCGCCGGTGGCCGTGAGGTTGGCGCGCATCCGTTCGGGGCGGACGGTCAGGCCGCGGGCGAGTTCGAGGGCCGTGTGCGCGGCGCCGCCGGTCAGCCGCAGGCACTCGCGCAGCGGCTGCCACTCCGCGTGCCACACCCCGGCCGAGCGTTCGTCCTCGGCGGCCAGGCACTGCATCAGGACGGTCGCCTGCGCGGGCACCTGCAGGGCGGCGGAGCGGATCAGGGTCGCCAGCACGGGGTTGCGTTTGTGCGGCATCGCCGAGGACGCGCCCCGTCCGGCGACGGCGGGCTCGGCCACCTCGCCGATCTCGGTACGGGCCAGCACCAGCACGTCCGCGGCGATCTTGCCGAGCGCCCCGGCCGCGTGCGCGAGGCCGGCCGCCAGATCGGCGAGGGGGGTGCGCAGCGCGTGCCAGGGCAGCACCGGTGCGGCCAGGCCCGTCTCCTCGGCGAAGGCCTCGGTCAGGGCCGTCGCCAGGACGGCAGGGTCGGTGCCCGGATCCGCGTACTGCAGATAGCCGGCCAGGGTGCCGGCCGCGCCGCCGAGCGACACCGGGAGCCCGCCGTCGGCGAGGCGGCCGAGGCGGTCGGCGGCGTCCAGGACGAGGCGGCGCCAGCCGGCCGCCTTGAGACCGAAGGTCGTGGGCACCGCGTGCAGGGCCAGGGTGCGGCCCGCCATCACCGTGTCGCGGTGCCCGGCCGCCAGGGCGGCCAGGGCGTCGGCGACGGCCCGCAGGTCCGCGACGATCAGGCGCAGCGCGCGGGCGGCCACCAGCATCGCGCCGGTGTCCAGGACGTCCTGGCTGGTGGAGCCGCGGTGCACGTACTCGGCCGCGGCCGGGCAGTCCTGGGCGACCCGCGCGGTCAGCGCCTTGACCAGGCCCACCACCGGGTTGGCGGTCTCCCGCGCGGCCAGGGCGAGTTCGCGTACGTCGAACAGCTCCGCGCGGGCCGCCGCGGTGACGGCGGCCGCCGCCCGGGCGGGCACCGTGCCCAGGCGGGCCTGCGCGCGGGCCAGCGCCGCCTCCGCGTCCAGCATCGCCTGCAGCCACGCGCCGTCGCCGACGGCCGCCTCGACCGGGGTGCCCGCCCGCACCGGTGACAGCAGCCCGGCGTCCAGATGGGCGGACAGGGCCGCGGGCGGCAGGGACCGCGGAGACCGCCCGGACTGCGGGGACTGCGGGGACTGCGGGGACTGCGGGGACTGCCAGGAGGAGGTCATGCGCCTGCCTTCGCGCTCGGGGCCGTGACCGGGGCCGTGACGGGGCTTGGGGGCACGGGAGTTGTTCCGGCCCAGGCCGGCCGGCGCAGGGGCGCGGGTGCCTGGGGCACGGCGAGGACCGCCGCCGCGATGGCGTCGGAGTCCTCCAGGGTGACCGAGCCGACGCCGGGCCGGATGCCCGCGGCGGTCACCCAGTGCACGGACTCGGTGGGCACCCCGTAGGCGAAGCGGCGCGGGTGGGGCACCCCGCGGGCGTCGACGAGGCGGTAGGGCCGCTCGGACACCTCCAGTCCCCCCGTCTCGTACCCCGTTCCGCTGCCGGTGTCGGTGCTGCCGGGGCCGGTGCCGGGGCCGTCGGCGGCGGGGATGCGGTAGGGGCGGCACTGGCCGGTGCGCAGCAGTTGGTTCATCAGCGGGTCGGCGGTGCGCCGCAGGTCGATCGCGGGCAGCCGGGCCTCGATGAGGACGCCGGCCCGGACCTGTACGCCGGGGATGTCGGAGGTCGCCAGGAAGCAGGGGCCCTCCGGGTCGTCCGCCTGGGCGCTCACCCGCAGGCCGGGGCCGGTCACCTCCAGGACGCCGGCGTCGATGAGCGCGGCCATCTCCTCGATCCGCGAGGCCGGCGGGCCGATGGAGAGGTAGGCGTTGAGCGGGGTGTACCAGCCCTCCAGGTCCTCGCGGTGGGAGGCGGCGGACAGGCCGGCGTGGTCGACGGCGAGCCGGACCTCGTTGCGCAGGTCGCGCAGCACGTCCAGGGCCGCCTTGACCGGTCCGCTGACGTTGCCCTGGCGGGCCAGGCGGACGTCCTCGTCGAGATGCCCGCGCAGCCAGGTGCGGAAGGCCGCCAGGTCGCGGAAGCCGCGGGTGCCGTAGGGGCGGGCCAGGCGCTCCCAGTCCCAGCGCTCGGCCGCGGCGATGCCGGCTTCGTCGAGCAGGCGGTCCTCGGCCGCGCCCGGCTCGGCGTGCAGGTAGCGCTCGGTGAACTCCTCGGCCGCCGCGGCCGCCTCGCCGCGCCGCACCAGCAGGGCGGCGTAGTAGACGGCGCACACCTCCTTGGAGATCAGCGGCCACAGGTCGGCGGCGAAGTCGACGGCCGTGCTGCGCCGGTCCCCCGCGCGCAGGGCGGCGATGCAGCCGGCCGTCAGCAGCCGGGGGCGGTGGCGGCCGTGGGCGCCCTTCTCGTTCTCGCCGCGCGCCTGGTAGGGCACCCCGCGCCGCGATCCGGCGTACAGGCGCGGCTCGCGGCCCGAGGGCCGGTAGACCAGACGCCCGCCGGTGCGGGTGAAGACGCCGCCCCGGCCCCGGGTGAACAGGGCCATGTGGTCGAAGAAGTTGAGGCCCAGCCCGCGCAGCAGCACGCTCTCGCCGGGCCGTACGAAGGAGAGGTCCACGTCGGCCGGGTTGGCGGGGGCCACGTAGGTCAGGCCGTGCCGGGCGGCGAAACGGTCCAGCCGCCGCTCGGTGGGCGAGAGCCGTGCCGGTACGTGGCCCTGCGCCAGGACGACCGCGGACAGAGCGCCCAGCCGGGTGCCGTCCTCCAGGGTGACGCTCTGGCGCCCGGCCCGCCGGCCGTCGGCGTCGGTGAGGGCGACGGCGCGCGCCGCGTGGACACGCACCCGCACATGCGCGGCGGCGTTCGCGACGACCCGCCCGAACGCCCAGGTGAGATAGGAGCCGTAGAGGGCGCGGGTGGGATAGGTGTCGGGGCCCAGGGCGCGCGCCTCGGTGAGGATGTCCGCGCCGGCCACCGGTCCGGGGCAGCTCTCCAGGGTGCCCGACTCCAGGGCGCGGGCCCACTCGTACAGGCTCGGCCCCTCCTCCAGCGGGCCGTCGATGCGGACGCTGGCGTCGGTGTAGACCGTCACCTGCGAGGCGACGGTGTTCATCAGCAGGTGCCGCGACTGGCTGGGGCGCCACACCCGGCCCGAGCCCGGCGGGTCGGGGTCGACGACATGCACGGTGACGGTGTCCCATCGGGGCGACTTCCGTTCCTGCGCGCACAGCCGTTCCAGTACGGAAAGGCCCCGGGGTCCGGCACCGACCAGGCACACCTCCAGATGCGCCGCCGCGGTGCCGCCGCCGGGCGGCGGTGCGGCGGCGCGCGGGTGGGGGTCCCCGGGCGGACGGGCCCCGCCCGGGGGAAACCGACCGGCCGTCGCATCGGCCGTCGTATCAGCCGTCGTGACGAGCGGCCCTGCGAGGAGTCCGGCGTCTACTGCGCGTTCGCCTGCGTGCGTACCGTCCACAGTTCCTCCCTTCCTGCGGCCACCGTGGGCGCCGGCGCTCGACCAGGGCTCGGCTGCGGGTGGAAAAGGCCTTGAGGAATCGGGGAGCGCATTTCACCGGCGTGTTCGCGAACGGGGCTGTATCGGGACTCGAGTCACCCGTCGGGTAATGGAAGGAACCGTCAAGGGACCGCCAGGGGCTGTTGCGCCCGCCTCCGGCGGAGGAAAGCGCCGGGTCAACTGCCTTGATCGGCACGGGATATCACGGGATATCAAAAAACGGAGTTGTGGACAGCGGTTGCGGGGCCCAGGCGCCTCGTGAAGGAGTTTCGATGAATTCCCAGTCATGCCTCAGGAGCCACTCCCAGGAAAGCGTCGCCGCCGCCGGGTCCGTCCTCTGCGCCCCGTGCGTGCGAAGGGCGGCGCAGCATCTGCGGGTGCTTCCCGCCCTGCATCAGGAATGCCTGCACCAGGCGTCCCTGACGGGCCGGCGCACGAATCCCACCAAGGTCTCCGGCAGCCGCCGCAGGGACCACCTGGACATCACCGTGCTCGACGCCCGGCACAACATCGAGACCATTCTCGAGTCGTGGTCGTCGATGGTCGCGGAAAAACGCGGAATCACCACTCCGCCGCGGGCCGTTCCCTCCCTGGCACGGTTTCTGACCCGGCATCTGGAATGGCTCGCCGGCCAGCCCCCGGCGGACGACTTCGCCGAGGAGATCGAACGCCTCGTCGGCGAACTGCGCCAGACCATCGACCCCGACCCCCATCCCCTGCACGCCCTCATCCGCGGCTGCGTGGTGGACGGCTGCCCGGGGACGATCAGCGCCCTCCCGCAGCGCGCCACCGGCACGGGCGGCGGCAGTACCGGCAGCGGTGCCGGTTCGGGGTCGGGCGGCAGCATCCGCTGTTCCTCGGGGCACGCCTGGAACGTGGGCGAGTGGCTGGGGCTGCGCACACTGATGGAACGGCAGCGGAAGGGTGTCAGCGCATGATCAAGCCACCGAGCCACCGGCTCGTCCCCACCAAAGTGGCCGCCCTCGCCATGGGGGTGTCCGAGGCGACCATCCGCAAGTGGGTCAGCCGCGGGAAGATCACCCGCTACGGCGCCCCGAACCGCCGCTCCGAGTTCGACATCGAGGAACTCACCGAGATCGCCCTGCACCGCCGGCCCTGACCGGACACCGGCCCAGGAGCACGGAGCACGGAGCCCGTACTACGCCCCTCACACTCCGGCTCCCGGACCTCGGCCCTCGCCGCTCCGGTCCCGGCTCCCGGCTCCCGGCTCCCGGCTCCCGGTCCCGACTCCGGCTTCTGGTTTCCGGCTCCGGTTTCCGGGCCGTCCGAGCTTCTGACGGTGCCTCAACTTCCGTGCTCCGTACGCCCGAAGAACCCCCGCCGTGCCCGCCGCGACTGCCCTGGCAGCCGCGGCTGCGCCGGTTGTGCCGGTCGCGGATCCACCCCCCATTCGAGTGACCCACGTCACTTCGGTGCGGTGTTGGCGGGGGGCCTGACCCCGTGTCACTATCTCCCTACATCCCCCCTGCCCAAAAGCCGCCGCGAGGCCGTACCGCGGCAGGGGGCGCGTGCCGCAGCCGTCCGTCATCCGGCGGGCGGCACTTTTTCTTTCACTACTTCTCTCACTGCTTCTTTCACCGCATCCGTTCCGCCGCCCGGCGCACCCGGGCGCTGTCGCCGATGCCGCGCCGCCGCCGTGCCGCCGGTGAAGTCCCCGAAGTCCCCTGCCGTGTACGGCAGTTGCCGCCGTACACCCTCGCAGGCCCCGCCCCACCCCCGCCTCCACCCCTCTCCGGCCTCCGGACCTCCGGACCTCCGGGTCTCCGCGTCTCGGGGCGGGGCGGTCCGGCATGGCCGTGCGGCCTCTCTGCACAACAGACATCTCCGTGCACAACAGACATAGGGAGCTGAGTGCGTTGACTCTACCGACCTCGGCGGAGGGGGTGCCGGACAGCCGCCGGACCCGCTCGGTCGGCATCGGCCGCGCCCACGCCAAGGCGATCCTGCTGGGAGAGCACGCGGTCGTCTACGGAGCCCCGGCGCTCGCCCTGCCCATCCCGCAGCTCACGGTCACCGCCAGTGCCGGATGGTCCTCCCAACCCGGCGACGGGCAGGGCGACTTGTCCTACACGGTGACCGGTTCCCCCTCGCGGGCGATGGTGACGCAGGCCTCCGACGGCCTGCGCCGGCTGACCGCGGAGTTCAAGACGCGGATGGGCGTGAGCGGCCGGCCGCATCTGGACGTGATCCTCGACGGTGCGATCCCGCACGGCCGGGGGCTGGGCTCCAGCGCGGCCAGTTCGCGGGCGATCGCGTTCGCGCTGGCCGACCTCTTCGGCCGGGAGCTGGACGAGGCCACGGCGTTCGAACTGGTGCAGACGGCCGAGAACATGGCGCACGGCAGGGCCAGCGGTGTCGACGCCATGACCGTCGGCGCGCTGCGCCCGCTGCTGTTCCAGGCGGGCCGGACACGGGAGCTGAAGCTGGGCTGCGAGGGCCTGTTCATCGTCGCGGACAGCGGTGAGCCGGGCAGTACCCGGGAGGCGGTCGAGCTGCTGCGGGAGGGGTTCGGGCGCCGGCCCGGGGCGCGGGCACGGTTCGTGCGGCGGGCCTCGGGGCTGGCCGAGGAGGCCCGGCTGGCCCTCGCCGAGGGCCGGGCCGGTGACCTGGGCCGGCGGATGACGGACTATCACGCGCTGCTGCGGGCGGCCCGCCTGAGCACCGGCCCCATCGAGCGGCTGGTCGACGCCGCGCTGGGGGCGGGCAGCCTCGGCGCCAAGATCACCGGCGGTGGTCTGGGCGGCTGCATGATCGCGCTGGCCCCGCCGCAGCGGGCCCGCGAGGTCACCCGGCGGCTGCACGAGGCAGGCGCCGTACAGACATGGCTCGTACCGCTGAAGGGGCTCGACAACCATGCGCCGTGAACAACGACCGACCACTGTGCCGGGCCCGCTGGAGACCGCGGCGGGCGTGCCGGACACCGCGCCCCGCCCGGCGAGGCCCGCCCCGCGCCCGGCGCGGGGCGGGCCGCAGGCGGACGCCGCCGCCGGTGTCACCGCGGTCGCGCATCCGAACATCGCGCTGGTCAAGTACTGGGGCAAGCGGGACGAGCGGCTGATCCTGCCCTGGACCGACAGTCTGTCGATGACGCTGGACGTCTTCCCGACCACCACCCGTGTCCGACTGGACGCCACGGCCGGCCGCGACGAGGTGACGCTCGACGGGGTGCCCGCGAGGGGCGAGGCGGCCCGGCGGGTCGGCGCGTTCCTGGAACTGGTGCGGGAGCGGGCCCGGTTGCCGTGGCGGGCGGTGGTGGACAGCCGTAACACCGTGCCCACCGGGGCGGGGCTGGCGTCCTCGGCCAGCGGGTTCGCCGCGCTGGCCGTGGCCACCGCGGCCGCCTACGGGCTGGAGCTGGACGCCGGCGGGCTGTCCCGGCTGGCGCGCCGGGGTTCGGGGTCGGCCTCGCGGTCGGTGTTCGGCGGCTTCGCCGTCTGGCACGCCGGGGCGCCCTCCGCCACGGGCGCGGCGGCGGACGCGGGTTCCTACGCCGAGCCGGTGCCCGTCGCCGGCGGCCTGGACCCGGCGCTGGTCGTCGCCGTGCTCGACGCGGGCCCCAAGACGGTCTCCAGCCGGGAGGCGATGCGCCGCACCGTGGACACCTCGCCGCTGTACCGGCCGTGGGCCGCCTCCAGCCGGGCCGACCTGGCCGGCATGCGGGCGGCGCTGGGGCGCGGTGACCTGGAGGCGGTGGGCGAGATCGCGGAGCGCAACGCGCTGGGGATGCACGCGACGATGCTGGCGGCGCGGCCCGCGGTGCGCTACCTGTCGCCGGCCACGGTCACCGTGCTGGACCGGGTGCTGGGGTTGCGGCGGGAGGGCGTGGCGGCGTACGCGACCATGGACGCCGGGCCGAACGTGAAGGTGCTGTGCCGGCGCGCGGACGCGCGGCGGGTGGCCGACGCCGTCGGCGAGGCCGTCCCGGCGGCACGGGTGCTGGTCGCCGGCCCGGGGCCCGGGGCCCGTCTGCTGGACGGGGCCGACCGATGACGGCCACGACAGCGGCGACGGCGGCAGGGGTGTCCGCGGGGCGCACGGTGGTGCGGCGGGCGCCGGGCAAGCTGTTCGTCGCGGGCGAGTACGCGGTGGTGGAGCCGGGCAACCCGGCGATCCTGGTGGCGGTCGACCGGTACATCACCGTCACCGTCACCGGGACAGCCGGCGAGTCCGGCAGCACCGGCACACCCGACGGACCAGGCAACCTCGACGGACCCGGCGCATCGAACGAACCCTGCGGACCCGGCGGACCCGGAAGTCCCGCCGGACCGGGCAGCCCCGGCGGACCGGGCAGCGCCCGCGCCCCTCACGTGTCCAACAGACCCCGCGGATCCGGCGCATCCAGCGCACCCGGCAACCCCAGCGGGTCCGGCACACCCGACAACCTCGACGGACCCGGCACACCCAACGAACCCGCCACCCCCACCACACTCACCGCCCCCGACGTAGTGATCTCCAGCGACCTCATCTCCCGGCCCGTCGCCTGGCGCTGGCGGGAGGGGCGGCTGGTCGCCCACGGCTACGACGGCGGTCCCGGAGACAGTGGCAGTGGCAGTGAAGGGGACGGTGACGGGAGCCGGGCCCGGGACGCGCTGGCGTATGTGGTGTCGGCCGTCGAGACGGTGGCCGCGCTGGTGGCCGAACGCGGGCTGGGCGTACCGGCGTTGAGGGTGTCGGTGCGCAGTGCGCTGCACGAGGGCGGGCGCAAGTACGGGCTGGGCTCCTCCGGTGCGGTGACCGTGGCGGCGGTGGACGCCGTGGCCGGGTTCTGCGGGGTGGAGCTGTCGGCCGGTGAGCGCTACCGGCTGGCGATGCTGGCCGGCGCGCGGATCGACCCGAAGGGCTCGGGGGGTGATCTGGCCGCCAGTGCCTGGGGCGGCTGGATCCTCTACCGGGCGCCGGACCGGGACTTCGTGCTCGACCTGGCCCGGCGGGTCGGCATCGGGCGGGCGCTGGCCGCGCCCTGGCCGGGCCACACGGTGCGGCGGCTGCCGGCGCCGGCCGGGCTGCGCCTGGAGGTCGGCTGGACCGGGGAGCCCGTCTCCACCGCGTCCCTGGTGGCCGGCCTGCACCGCCGCGGCCGGCCGGACGGCGCCGCCCGCGGCCGGTACACCACCGCCTCCAACCACCTGGTGGAGGCGGCGGCGGCCGCGCTGGAGCGGGGCGACGGCGCCGGGCTGCTGGAGCAGATCCGCGCCGCCCGCCGGGAGCTGGCGCGGCTGGACGAGGCGGTCGGGCTCGGCATCTTCACCGACCGGCTGACCCGGCTGTGCGAGGCGGCCGAGGCCGCCGGCGGCGCGGCCAAGCCGTCGGGGGCCGGCGGCGGCGACTGCGGTATCGCCCTGCTGGACGCGGCGGCGGACCGGCACATCTGTCAGGTACGGCGGCAGTGGAGCGCGGCCGGGGTGCAGCCCCTGCCGGTGCGTCCCGCCGCGCGAGAGCCCGGAAGGAACCGGCACACATGAGCGCTCAACGCAAGGACGACCACGTCCGGCTCGCCATCGAGCAGCAGGACACCCCGCAGGGGGGCAACCAGTTCGACGAGGTGTCGTTCGTCCACCACGCGCTGGCGGGCCTGGACCGCCGGGAGGTGTCCCTGGCCACCTCCTTCGCCGGCCTGTCCTGGCCGGTGCCCCTCTACGTCAACGCGATGACCGGCGGCAGCGCCCGCACCGGCGCCATCAACCGGGACCTGGCGACCGCCGCCCGGGAGACGGGGGTGCCGGTCGCGTCCGGGTCGATGAACGCCTACTTCAAGGACCCCTCCTGCGCGGGCACCTTCCGGGTGCTGCGCGAGGAGAACCCGGACGGGTTCGTGCTGGCCAACGTCAACGCGACGGCGTCGGTGGACAACGTGTGGCGGGCCATCGAGCTGCTGCGGGCCGACGCGCTGCAGATCCACGTCAACACCGCGCAGGAGACCGCGATGCCGGAGGGCGACCGGTCCTTCGCCGCCTGGCCCGGACAGATCGAGAAGATCGCGGCGGCCGTCGACATCCCCGTGATCGTCAAGGAGGTCGGCAACGGGCTGAGCCGCCAGAGCGTCCAGCTCCTGGGCACGCTGGGCGTGGCCGCGGCCGACGTCAGCGGCCGCGGCGGCACCGACTTCGCCCGCATCGAGAACGGCCGCCGGGCGCTGGGCGAGTACGCCTTCCTGCACGACTGGGGCCAGTCCGCGCCCGCCTGCCTGCTGGACGCCCAGGACACCGGGATGCCGCTGCTGGCCTCCGGCGGCGTGCGCACCCCGCTGGACGCCGCCCGCGCCCTGGCCCTGGGAGCCCGCGCGGTCGGCGCCTCCGGCGTCTTCCTGCGCACCCTCCTGGACGGCGGCGTGGACGCCCTGACCGCTCAGCTCACCTGCTGGCTGGAGCAGTTGGCGGCCCTGCAGACGATGCTCGGCGCCCCCGCCCCGGCCGATCTGACCCGCTGCGACCTGCTGATCCACGGCTCCCTGCGCGCCTTCTGCGCCGACCGCGGCATCGACACGGGCACCCTCGCCCGCCGCTCCAGCTCCGGCGCGCTGCGCGCCCCGACGACGGGAAGCACCCGATGACCGACACCCATGCCACCGCCGGGATCCCGATGCGCTGGGTGGGCCCCCTGCGCATCTCCGGGAACGTCGCCCGCACCGAGACCCGCATCCCGCTGGCCACCTACGAGTCACCGCTGTGGCCCTCGGTGGGCCGCGGCGCGAAGGTCTCCATGCTGGTCGAGGAGGGCATCGTCGCCACCCTCGTGGACGAGCGGATGACCCGCTCCGTCCTGGTCGAGGCCGCCGACGCCCAGGCCGCCCACAGCGCCGCGCGGACGGTGGAGGCCCGCATCGAGGAACTGCGGGAGGTGGTGCGCGGCTGCAGCCGCTACGCCCGGCTGCTCGGCGTGCGCCACGAGATCAACGCCAACCTGCTGTTTCTGCGCTTCGAGTTCTCCACCGGCGACGCCTCGGGCCACAACATGGCCACCCTCGCCTCCGACGCCCTGCTGGCCCACCTCCTGGCCACCGTCCCGGACATCTCCTACGGCTCGATCTCCGGGAACTACTGCACCGACAAGAAGGCCAGCGCCGTCAACGGCATCCTGGGCCGCGGCAAGAACGTCGTCACCGAACTCCTGGTGCCCCGCGACGTGGTGCACGACGTCCTGCACACCACCGCCGCCAAGGTCGCCCGGCTCAACCTGCGCAAGAACCTGCTGGGCACCCTGCTCGCCGGCGGGGTGCGCTCGGCCAACGCCCACTACGCCAACATGCTGCTGGGCTTCTACCTGGCCACCGGCCAGGACGCGGCCAACATCGTCGAGGGCTCGCAGGGCGTGACGATGGCCGAGGACCGCGACGGCGACCTCTACTTCGCCTGCACCCTGCCCAACCTGATCGTCGGCACCGTCGGCAACGGCAAGGGCCTGGGCTTCGTGGAGACGAACCTGACCCGCCTGGGCTGCCGCGAGGAGCGGGCGCCCGGCGAGAACGCCCGCCGCCTCGCCGTCATCGCCGCCGCGAGCGTGCTGTGCGGGGAACTGTCCCTGCTCGCCGCGCAGACCAACCCCGGCGAACTGATGCGCGCACACGTCCAGTTGGAACGCGACCCCCGGACCGCAAAGGTTGGTGCCTGACCATGTCCCTGTCCATCGGAATCCACGACCTGTCCATCGCCACCGGCGAGTTCGTCCTGCCGCACACCGCGCTCGCCGCCCACAACGGCACCGACATCGGCAAATACCATGTCGGCATCGGCCAGGAGTCGATGAGCGTGGCCGCGGCCGACGAGGACATCGTCACCCTCGCCGCCACCGCCGCCGCCCCCCTGGTCGCCCGCCACGGCACCGACCGCATCCGCACCCTCATCCTGGCCACCGAGTCCTCCGTCGACCAGGCCAAGGCCGCCGGCATCTACGTCCACTCCCTCATCGGCCTGCCCTCCGCCACCCGCGTCGTCGAACTCAAACAGGCCTGCTACGGCGCGACCGCCGCCCTGCAGTTCGCCGTCGGCCTGGTCCGCCGCGACCCCGCCCAGCAGGTCCTCGTCATCGCCAGCGACGTCTCCCGCTACGACCTGGACAGCCCCGGCGAGGCCACCCAGGGCGCCGCCGCGGTCGCCATGCTCGTCGGCGTCGACCCCGCCCTGGTCCGCATCGAGGACCCCTCCGGTGTGTTCACCGCCGACGTCATGGACTTCTGGCGGCCCAACTACCGCGACACCGCCCTGGTCGACGGACAGGAGTCCGTCGGCGCCTACCTCCAGGCCGTCGAGGGCACCTGGAAGGACTACACCGAGCAGGGCGGGCGCACCCTGGAGGAGTTCGCCGCGTTCTGCTACCACCAGCCGTTCACCAAGATGGCCTACAAGGCCCACCGCCACCTCCTCAACTACTGCGGCCGCGACACCGACCCGGACACCGTCACCGCCGCCCTGGGCCACACCACCGCCTACAACCGGGTCATCGGCAACAGCTACACCGCCTCCCTCTACCTCGCCCTGGCCGCCCTCCTGGACCAGGCCGACGACCTCACCGGCCGCCACATCGGCTTCCTCAGCTACGGCTCCGGATCGGTGGCGGAGTTCTTCGCCGGCACCGTCGTCGCCGGCTACCAGGACCGCCTGCGCACCACCGCGCACCGCGAGGCCGTCACCCGGCGCACCGAGGTCGACTACGCCGGCTACCGCGCCCTGCACGAACACCGCCTGCCCGCCGACGGCGGCGACCACGCCACCCCCGCCCAGACCACCGGCCCCTACCGGCTGGCCGGCATCAGCGGCCACAAACGCCTCTACACCACCCGCTGACCACACCGCCCGTACCGCCCGCGGGAGCGCGGGCGGTCACCGGACACCCCCCCCACCCCCCACCCGCCCATTCACCCGTCCACCTGTTCATTCACCTGTTCATTCATCCATTCACGCACCATGCGAAGGGGAGGGCAGCCGCATGGACGACGCGACGATCCTCAGCACGGGCAGCCCCATCAGGGACGTCAGGATCCTCGGCACCGGCGCGTACGTGCCCGAGCGGATCGTCTCCAACGACGAGGCCGGCGCCCCGGCCGGGGTCGACGACGCCTGGATCACCCGCAAGACCGCCATCCGCGAACGCCGCTGGGCCGGCCCCGCCCAGGCCACCTCCGACCTGGCCACCGCCGCCGCCCGCTCCGCCATGGAAGCCGCCGGCATCACCGCCGACCAGCTCTCCGTGATCGCGGTCGCCACCTCCACCCCCGACCGCCCCCAGCCCCCGACCGCCGCCTACGTCCAGCACAACCTCGGCGCCTCGGGCACCGCCGCCTTCGACGTCAACGCCGTCTGCTCGGGCACCGTGTTCGCGCTCTCCGCCGTCGGCAGCGTCATCCTGCGCCGCGGCGGACACGCCCTGGTCATCGGCGCCGACATCTACTCCCGCATCCTGGACCCGGCCGACCGCAGGACCGTCGTGCTCTTCGGCGACGGCGCCGGCGCGATGGTGCTGGGCACCGCCGCCCGCGGCCCCGTCGTCCGCCACGTCGCCCTGCACACCTTCGGCGAACTCACCGGCCTCATCCAGGTCCCCGCGGGCGGCAGCCGCCACCCCCTCGACACGGCCGCCCTGGACACCGGACTGCACTACTTCGCGATGCAGGGCCGCGCCGTACGCGACTTCGTCGTGGACCGGCTCCCCGGGCTGACCGAGGCGTTCCTCCACGAGGCCGGCGTCAAGCCCGCCGACGTCCACCACATCGTCCCCCACCAGGCCAACGGCGTCATGCTCGACGACGTCCTCACCCACCTCGCCCTCCCCCACGCGGTCATGCACCGCACCGTGACCCACTACGGCAACACCGGCGCCGCCTCCATCCCCATCACCCTGGACGCCGCCGTCCGCGCCGGCGACATCCGCCCCGGCGAACTGGTCCTGCTGGCCGGCTTCGGCGGCGGCATGGCCGCCAGCTTCGCCCTCGTCGAGTGGTGAACAGGAAGAAAAAGGGCGGCCGGCAGCACGAACCAGAAAAAGGACGCGAAGCAGAAAAGAAAAAAAGGGGGGCGGCCACCGGCCGCCCCGCCACCACCCCCGCACAGAGGGGGTGCGCCCGTGTTCCCGGGCCCGCTCCTCCCCCGCCGGCCGCGAACACCCGGCCGCACACGGCCCCGGCCACCGCGGACAGACCCGCCGCGGCCCAGCCGTCCGCGGGCCCGTCCGCGGGCCAACGATTTACGGCATCAACCGCCGCGGCTCCTGCCCGCTCCCGCAGACCGCCGACGTCCTCTTCACCCGGCGTCCGGCCAAAGCTCCCCGACGACGACCGCATCCGGCCGCCGGTCCACCTCCACCTCCTCGCCCCGGGCCGCCGTGCCTGCGCCGCCCGGGGGCGGGGCGAACGCGTCCCGCGGCCGACGCCTCAGCCGCCTCCGTCGGGAGCCCGGTGCCCGGCATAGCCCGCCGGCCACAACTGCCGCAGGATCCGCACCTCCTGATCGGACAGCGCGACATCCTCACGCACCCGCTCGGGATGGGCCGGCGGCGGCCCGCCGGGACGCTGCGCGGCCCGGCGCCCTTCCTGCCCGGCGCTCTCCGCCTGCTGGGCGAACGGCTCGTAGGAGGCGCCGAAGGCCACCAGGGACAGCCACAGCCGCCGTACGACATAGTCCGCCAGCGCCCGCCGGCCGCCCCGCAGCACCCGTCCCATGCCCGCCCCCTCCACGCCGTCTTGTCCGTCTCCTTCCTCCGCAGGCTGCCAAGAGCGGCTCGCGGACGGCTTGAGAACGGCACGGGCCAGGTTGCGGCGGACGGCGTCAGTCGATACCGCGCACCACGTGCGGCTCCCCCCACTCCTCCTCGTCGATCCCCGCCAGGAGCAGCGGCGGCGTACCGGACAGGGACAACGGCAGGGACAGGGGCAGGGGGGCGTCCGCCGCCTCCTGGGACGGCCTGCCGTCCACCTCGGTGATGTCGTACATCGCGTCCTCCTCTGCTCGGTGCTGATCAGGAACGGCCGTGATCCGGCCTGTACGGGGGCCCGGGCTCCGGGCTCCGGGGGGGGCGGTCGCCGCCGGGGGCGGGGTCCCGCGCCTGCGGCGAGCGGTGCGGCCGGGAACCCGGGTCGGCAACATCGGTGAACAGCCGGGCGGGGGCAGGGGTTTCAGAGGCCGGCGGCCGCCCTCAGGTGCCCGGCGCGGTCGGTGCGCTCCCAGGTGAAGTCGGGCAGTTCGCGGCCGAAGTGGCCGTAGGCGGCGGTCTGGGCGTAGATCGGGCGCAGCAGGTCCAGGTCGCGGATGATGGCGGCCGGGCGGAGGTCGAAGACCTCGTCGATGGCCTGCTCGATCCGGTCCGGGTCGACCTTCGCGGTACCGAACGTCTCGACGAACAGGCCGACGGGTTCGGCCTTGCCGATCGCGTACGCGACCTGCACCTCGCAGCGCGAGGCGAGACCCGCGGCGACGACGTTCTTGGCGACCCAGCGCATCGCGTACGCCGCGGAGCGGTCCACCTTGGAGGGGTCCTTGCCCGAGAACGCGCCGCCGCCGTGACGGGCCATGCCGCCGTACGTGTCGATGATGATCTTGCGGCCGGTCAGGCCCGCGTCACCCATCGGGCCGCCGATCTCGAACCGCCCGGTCGGGTTGACCAGGAGGCGGTAGCCGTCGGTGTCGAGCTTGATGCCCTCCTCCACCAGTGCCCTCAGCTCGGCCTCGACCACGAACTCGCGGATGTCGGGGGCCAGCAGCGACTCCAGGTCGATGTCGGAGGCGTGCTGCGAGGAGACGACCACGGTGTCGAGGCGGACGGCCCTGTCGCCGTCGTACTCGATGGTGACCTGGGTCTTGCCGTCGGGGCGCAGGTAGGGGACGGTCCCGTTCTTGCGGACCTCGGTCAGGCGTTTGGCGAGGCGGTGGGCGAGGAAGATCGGCAGCGGCATCAGGGTGGGTGTCTCGTCGGTCGCGTAGCCGAACATCAGGCCCTGGTCGCCCGCGCCCTGCCGGTCGAGCTCGTCCCCTTCGTCACCCGCGTCGGCACCCTCGACCCGCTTCTCGTACGCCGTGTCGACGCCCTGCGCGATGTCCGGGGACTGCGCGCCGATCGACACCGACACCCCGCAGGAGGCGCCGTCGAAGCCCTTCTTGGAGGAGTCGTAGCCGATCTCCAGGACGGCCTCGCGCACCAGTTGGGCGATGGGGGCGTAGGCGCGGGTGGTGACCTCGCCGGCGATGTGGACCTGGCCGGTGGTGATGAGGGTTTCGACCGCGACGCGGGAGGCGGGGTCCTGGCGCAGCAGGGCGTCCAGGACGGTGTCGCTGATCCGGTCGGCGATCTTGTCGGGGTGGCCTTCGGTCACGGACTCCGAGGTGAACAGGCGACGGGGCATGGCTCTCCAAAGGGTTGCGGCCCGGCGCGGCCTGCGTCGGCGGCCGGGCCGGATCGCCCGTGCCACCGCCACGGTCCCCGGCCGCGGACGAGGCGGGGTCGAAACGCGGCGGAACAGGAGTGGAGCGGCTGCGGTCGAGGGGTGGTGCGGCCTCCCTGTCCGGGGTGGTGCGGCCGCGGTCAGGGAGGTGGCGCGGTGGTGCGCTGGAGGTCGCGCGGCCCTGGCCAGGGGTGGTGCGGTGGGTGTTCGGGGGTGGCGGGGCCCCGGTCATGGGGGTGGTGCGGTGGCGTCCTGGAGGGCCCGGGCCAGGACGCGGGCGCGTTCGCGTTCGCCGGGCGGGGCGGGGGTGAGGACCACCCGGGGCGGGCGGCGTCCGCCGGCGGCGGCCAGACGGCGGGCGAGGTCGCAGGCCACCGTGCCGGCCCCGGAGAACCCGGCCAGCAGCAGGGGCCGGCCGGCGGTGCGGGCGGCCAGGGCGGCGGCGCTGTCGGCGGGAACGGTGGGGGTGGTGAGGAGCAGCAGTTCCTGGGGGCCGGGGTAGGCGGGGGGCAGCAGGTCGTAGCAGGTGGGCGGTGCGCCGGGGGGCGGGACGAGGCAGATGGTGCCCGCCTGCCGGTGGCGGGCGGCGCGCAGGAGGGTCAGTGGGGTGCCCGGGCCGGGCGGGCCGGGCAGGGCGATGGCCGGACCGGCGGCCGGGGGGTCGGCTGGCCCGGTGAAACCAGGAACGGCGGCTGGGCCGGTGGTGGTGGCCGAGCCAGCCGGGGGGTCGGCAGGACCGATGGAGCCGGGAGTGCCGGCCGAGTCTGTAGCGGCGGCCGGACCGGGCAGGTCCGTGGCCGAACCAACCGGGGTGTCGGCAGGACCGGTGAAGCCGGGGGCGGGGGCTGAGTCGGTGGTGGTGGCCGGGCCGGGCAGACCGGTGGCCGAGGGGTCGGCGGGTCCGGTGGAGCCGGGAGCGCCGGCCGGGTCGGTGGGACCGCTGGTCGGGTCGGTGAGGGTGGCCGGGTCGGCCGGGCCGGTGGTCGAAGGGTCGGCCATGGGGGGTACGGCGCGGCCCTCGAGGAGTTTCAGGACCTGGGCGACGGTGGTGAACTCGTCTGCTCCCAGGGGGAGTTCGCGCAGCAGCAGGGCGCTTTGCACCAGCAGTTCGGCGGCGGCCGCCTCGTCGAGGAGGGCCCGGTCGTGGACGCCGGTGAGGACGAGGCCGCCGGTGCTGTCGTGGTGGGCGAGCAGGGCCAGGGGCAGCACGGAGCGGGCGGGCACGGTGCCGGGGAACTCGGCCCGGATGCCGTGGGCGGCCAGTTCGTTCTCCAGGCCCTGCACCGGGTGCGGCGGGTCCTCGAAGACCAGGACGGTCTCGGCGCGGTCCGCGTCCGGCCCGGCCTGCGCATGGGCATGGGTGGGGGTGGGGGGCGGGTCGGCGGGGAGCCATTCGTAGGCGGCCATGTCCAGGGCGCGGTCGCGCAGGTGGCGCAGCAGCCGGGACACCGTGTCGGCCGGGTCGACCTCGAGGGACATCGGCAGCAGGTTGCGCAGCGGGCCCGGCAGCCAGGCCGCGCCGTCCAGCGCGATGCCCCGGCCCGGGACGGTCACCGCGAAGCACACCGGGGCCGGTCCGGTGGCGCCGGACGCACGGTGGATCAGCATCGCCCAGACGGCCTGCAGCACACTGCTCTCCGCGGTGCCCCGGGCGGCGGCCCAGCGGGCGAGGCGGACGGTCTCGGCGGCGTCCAGGCGCAGCCGGGCCCGGCCGACCCCGCTCAGGCCGGTGGGACCGCCCGGGCGGCCCGGCCGGGAGGCCGCGGGGGCGGCGCCGGGCGGTGTCCAGCGCGCCCACAGGGCCCGGGCGGGCCGCGGGTCCTGGGCGGCGGTCCAGGCGGTGTAGTCGCGCAGGTCGGGCCGGCGTTCGCCGCCGGGCAGGGTGCCTCCGGCGAGGTAGGCCCGGTAGAAGGTGCGCAGCAGGAGGTGCGCGGACCAGGTGTCGAGCAGGGCCCGGTGGTAGGTGAGCACGATCCGGACGGGCGCGCCGGGGGCGGCGGGCGGGGCCTGTTCCGTCTCCAGCACGGTCAGGCGCAGCGGGCCGGGGCAGCGCAGGTCGAAGCCGCGCAGCCGGTCGCGTTCCAGGAAGGGGGCCCAGTCCCCGCCGGCGGGGATCTTGTGGGTGATGTCCGGGACGACCCGGCCGTGCACGATCAGCCGCGGCGGGTTCGCCCCGGTGAACGCCGTGCGCAGGACCGCCTCGCAGTCGAAGACCGACTGCCAGGCGGCCCCGAACCGTTCGGCGTCCAGCGGCCCGTGCCAGACCCACACGAGCTGCTCGACATGCCGGCCGGTACCGGGCTGCGCGTCGCCCCCGGTGTAGAGGGCCGCCTGCTGCGCGGTGGGCGCGAACGCGGACGGGATCGGGGCGGTGGCGGTGGCGGCCAGTTCTTCCAGTACGTCTTGCAGCAGGGGGGCGAGGGCTGTCGCCGAGGGGGTGGGGGTGTCGCGGGAGCGGGGAGGGCGGGAGTCGCAGGGGGGCCGGGGAGGGCGGTGGTCGCCGAGGTCCCGGTGACGCCGGAGGCCTCGGAGGGGGTGGTGAGGTCGTCGGTGTCCGCGGAGTCGGGCAGGCCGGCGACCGCCGAGGGGGCGGTACGGCCGGTGGACGCCGGGGCGTCGGACGCCGGGATCCCGACGCCGTCGGCGGACGCCGAAGGAGTGGTGAAGTCCTCGGCCCCGGGGGCGTCGAGGAGGCCGTCGGACGCCGAGGGGTCGGTGAGGCCGGCGGACGCCGGGCTGCCGGTGAGGTCGGCGGACGCCGAGAGGTCGGCCCCGCCGTCGGCCGGCGAAGAGGTGGTGAGGCCGTCGGCGCCCGGGAAGTCGGGTAGACCGTCGGTCACCGAGAGCGTGGCGGGACCGGTGGCCGGCGGGGCGTCGGTGTGCCCATCGGGCAACCAGTCGAGGGTGAGGCGCAGTCGGCCGCCGGTGATCTGCGCGTGTGCCTGGAGGCGGTGGGCGCGGTGTCCCGGCAGGCCGGGGACGGGGTGGGCCGGGGCGGGCAGTGCTTCGTCCGGGCCGTACGGCGCCTCGTCCGGGGCGTGCAGGACCAGGCAGGTGGGGGCGGGAGGCAGTTCGCGCAGGGTGGCGCGCAGCAGCGGATCGGGACTGAACTCACGGCAGGCCCCGAAGCCGGCGCCGCCTACGGCCTTCCCGGCGCCGGCGGCCAGGAAGCCTGCCGCGGCGGCCAGTTGGCCCAGGGCGTCGGGGCCGGGATCCAGGGTGAGCTGGACCGGGTGGACATCGGTGAGCCGGCCGACGTGGCGGCACAGGCCCGGGTGACCGCTCCGGGGATCGCCGTAGACGTCGAACCCGACCTCGTCGGTGTGCTGCCACCGGGCCAGCGCCAGCGCGAACACACCGGTCAGCACCTGCTCCGCGGTGAGCGCGAGACGCCGGGCCAGGTGCTGGGTGATCCGCTCGGTCCGCTCCTCGTCCAGCGTGAAGCCGGTGCGGTGCGCCGGGTTCGGGGCAGGGGGCGCGGGTGTTTCCGGGGTGGTGCCTGATCCGGTTTCCGGGGTGGGCAGTGGGGCGGGCTCCGGTCCAGTTCCCGGGGTGGTCAGTGGAGCGGCGGTGCCTGGCCCGGCTTCCGGGGCGGCGTCCCGTCCGGTGTCCGAGGCGGTTTCCGGCCCGGTGCCCTGTCCGGTGTCCGGGGTGGTGGTGCCCAGGGGCGGCGGCGGGGCGGTGTCCGGCCCGGCTTCCGGAGCGGGCAGTGAGGCGGCGGTGCCTGGCCCGGTTCCCGGGGCAGCACCCGGCGCGGTGTCTGACGCGGACGCGGTACCCGGCCCATTGCCCGAGACGGCACCCTGCCCTGTTTCCGGCCCGGTACCCGACCCGGTGTCTGCCGCGGTACCCGACCCGGTCTCCAGGGCAGACGGCGGGGCGGCGATGTCCGGGGCGGTGTCCGGTCCGCTGCCCGGGGTGGTGGTGCCTGAGGTCGGCAGCGGGGCGGTGCCGGGTGACGCTACGGCGTCGGCCGTCCCGCCCGGCCGGGGCGGCAGCCCGGCGGCGGAGCGGGAGGCGGCCGCGCGGGACCTGCGCTCGGCGACCAGGCTCCAGTGACGGGCCTCGGCGGGGTCGCGGGCCAACTCGCGCAGGCCCGCGACCCAGTCGGCCACGCCGTCGCCCGCGCACTGCGCCCGTGCCTCGGTACGGACCGAGGCACGGGAGAGGACCGAGGCCGGTCCCGGCGCCGTGACCGAGGGGAAGGCCCCAGCCGGGCCGGCCGCCGGTGCAGCCGGGGAGGAGGTCACGCCCGAGTCGGCGGCCGGGACCGAGGGGAAGACCCCGGCCTGACCGGGCACCGGTGCAGCCGAGGAGAAGGCCTCACCCGAACCGGCGGCCGGGGCCGAGGAGAGGCCCGCAGCCGGACCGGGCACCGTGTCCGGGGGGACCTCAGGGCCGGGGACCGGGGCCTGATCTGGCGCCGGTTCCGGGTCTGCCGCCGGGGCCGGGGAGGAGGCCGTGGCCGAGCCGAGGGATGCGGCCGGACCGGGCGCCGTAGCCGAGGAAGGAGCCGCAGCCTGGCCGGCGGCCGCAGCCGGGAAGGGGGCCTCGGCCGGACCCCGTGCCGTAGCCGGGCAAGGGACCGTGGCCGAGCCGATGGCCGCAGCCGTGCCGGCGGTCGTGGACGGGCCGGCGACCGCCGGATCCAGAGCCACCGCCGGGCCCAAGGACACCGCCGGACCCCGGACCGCCGCCGGCCCCAGGGCCCGGGTCAGGTCGGTGAGGAGGATTCGCCAGGAGGTGGGGTCCGCGGTGAGTTCGTGGGTGAGGAGGGCGAGGCGGTCGGTGTGGGGGCGGGAGGGGCGGTGGTCGCGGGCGAGGAGGGCGCGCAGGTGGATGCCGGCGGGTGCGTCGAGGGTGCGGGCCAGTGCGGTGACGGCCGTGGTGAAGCCGGCCTCGTCGGTGAACTGTCCCTCCGTCAGCAGGTCCTGGCCGCCCGGTCCGGCCGGGCCGGTCAGGCGGCCGGCCGCGGTGTCGAGGCGGAAGCACAGGTGCGGGTGGGCGGCCACGACGGTGTGCAGGGCCCGGCGTACCGTCTCCGCGTCCGTCCCGGCGGCGGTTTCGAGGAAGAGCGCCTCGTAGCCGTGGGCGGCCCTGCGGGTGAGCAGCGCGCGCTGGGCGGGGGTGAGCGGGTGGCCGTACGCCGCCGTGGTGAGCAGATCGGCGGTGCGGCCCGCCACGGCGGCGGCCGGGGTGTCCGCGGTCGCCGTGCACCGCAGTGTGTGGTGGTCGGGGGCGTGCCGCAGCAGCCGGTGGGTCCCGGTGCCCGGGTCCTGCCCGTCGGCGGCGGCCCGGCGCAGGAGGTGGTGCAGTGCGGCGGCGTCGAAGGGTCCGCGCAGTTCGAGGTCCCACGGCGCGGTGCGGGCGGGGAAGCCGGGGACGGGGCCGAGGACCACCACGGTCGGCGCGTGCGGGAAGGGGTTGGCAGTCATGGTGTTGTCCGGGGGTGTGCGGGCCGGTACGGGAGGCCGGTTCCCCTCTGTCTCCTCTCTGCGGGCGCCGGGCGGACCTGCGGGGCTCCTCCCGGCCGGCCCGCCCGCCGCACACGGACCCGGCGGGTTCTGCGGGTTCTGCGGGGTCCCGGCCGGGGTGACGCGGGCGGTGCGGGGCCGGGTGCACGGGGGCCGGTCCGGGCCGTGCTGCCTCTCTGCCATGACGGCCTCCTGGCCTGCCTGCGTCCACAACGGTCGAGATGAGCACGTTAATGGCCCTGTGCGCCCGGAGTCCGTTTCCCCGAGCGGATGTGCAGCGGGGTGCGAGCAGGTCCCGAGAACGACGGCAGTGCGGCCCGCCGGGGATGCGCGGAGTGCGCGGCCGGCGGCCGACGATGGGCGGCGGGGCGGCGTCGTGTCCCGCGCGGATGCCCCCGTCGCCGCCGGACGGTGCCGGCCGTCCCGGCGCAGGCGCCGCGGCCCTCCGCGGCCGCACACCGGACGGGCGGACGGGCGGAGGACGGGGCGGGTGTCACGGTACCGGTGCCCGGCGGCGGGCCGGGGGCCGGCTCGAGGCGTTCTCTAGCAGACGGGGCGGGAGGGGGGCACCAGCATGCGCACGGCGCTGTCCGCGTGCTGCCTGGCCAGGGTGAGCAGGTGCCGGCAGTCGCGGCCGAGGGCCGCCCGCACCTGCCGGCGGGCGTCGGCCAGGCTCGCGCCGTCGCCCAGGACCGCGGTGATGTCCTCCTCGCACAGCACGACGGTCTGCCGCGAGGTGAGGGTCGCCCCCCGTTCGTCCTCGGTGAGGGACCACTCGCCGGTGTGGGCCGCCAGCAGCGGGGACGGCGTGGTCTGCTTGTGGACGATGCGGCCCGCGTGCGGGAAGCAGATCCGTACCGATTCGCTGGTGTGCACGCCGTCGCCGGCCGGGGTGCGCAGGGTCAGGTGCTGGATGCCGGGCGCCTCCTCGCGCAGGCGGGCCGCGCTGATGTGGGCGACGTGCTCGGGCCAGTCCCCGGCCCGGTAGAGGAAGTCGTAGGCGAGCTCCGCCGGGCCCTGTACGCGGATCGAGTCCTCGCAGGACAGCACCAGGTCGTCGAGGCGGCTCCACCGTTCGGCGAACCGTTTCAACTGGGTGAGCTGGGTGCGGATGTTCAGGTCGGCGACCCGTCCCGGCCACAGGGCGCCGGCGGGCAGGCCCGGGCGGGCGGCGAAGCCGTAGCGCAGTTCCAGTTCGCTGGCGTGCGGGCCCCGGTCGCGGATGCTGACCACGCCGCGCATCGGCTCCAGCGGGGAGCCGGGGCCTCCCTCCGGGTGGATCTCGATACGGCGCTCCACCGGGTCCAGATCGCGCCACGAGGTCCACGACTCCAGCCGGCCGCCCACCAGGAACCACATCCGCAGGCGTTCCCGCCCGCCGTCGCCGTCCAGGCGCTCCACATGGACGCTCGGGGCGAAGTAGAGCGGCAGTCGCGCCGCATCGGCCAACACGGCGTAGACCACACCGGCGGGCGCGGCCACCTGTATGCGGTGGACCGCTCCGCCGTCCCGCTCACCAGCCATCCCGGACACCTCTCTTCTCTTCTTCGCTTCTTCTCTTCCGGCAGCCGCCCCCGGGGCCGGGGCCGGCCGGCGGGGTCAGCCGACGGGGGCGGGCTCGGGGGTGAGGCGGCGTACGACACGGCAGGCCCGGCCCAGCAGCCGGGGCAGTTCACGGCCGCCGCGGACGAAGAAGTGCCGGCCGGGGACGGTGCGCGAGCGGACGGGGCCGCGGGTCCAGCGCTGCCAGCCCTCCCCCGCCCGGGGCGCGGCCAGCGGGTTGTCCCGGGAGGCGACGACGAGGACCGGGGTGGTGAGCGGGCCCTGCGGACAAGGCCTGCGGACCGCCTCGTGCAGGGACTGGGCCAGCGCCAGGTCGGCGCGCAGCACCGGCAGGACGGCCCGCAGCCAGATCCCCTCGTCGCTGCCGGCCGGCACCGCGCCGCGGCCGCCCAGGACGTGCAGCAGTTCGGCGTCCGTGGCCCGGCGGGCGTCGGGCAGGCCGGCCGGCAGCCGCGGCGGCGGCCAGGCGCCGACGGCCAGCAGCGCCGGGCCCGGCAGACCCGCCTCGTGCAGGGCGCGGGTGACGGTGAGCGCGAGCATCGCGCCGAACCCGTGCCCGTACAGGACGTAGGGGCCCGGGTGCGGGCCGGTGAAACGGGGCAGCACGTCGGCGAGCAGCGCCCGGTGCGTGCTCACCCTGGGCTCGGCGCGCCGCGGGGCGCAGCCCGGCAGGAGGACCGGGAGCGGCTGCACGCCGGGTCCCACGCTCGCCTCCCAGTGGTCGAAGACGGAGACGCCCTCGGCGGAGTGTGCGAAACAGTGCAGCCGCACTGGCGGTTCGTCCGGCATGGCATCCTCCTGTGTGCCCGTTCCCGGCACCACGCAGGCGGCACGGCGGCGGGGCGGAATCCGAGCACCGCCAGCATCGCCACACGCCCTCGAACCCCACTCGAGAACGGCCCGAGCCCGGCCCCCTCCCGGCCGGGGGCACGGGATGCGAGGTGCGGGGGTGCGGGGCGTTGCGGGTGCGGGCGGCCACAGGACCCCGGCCCGCCCCCGTCGTACGGGATTTCCTCAACGGCGGCCGGTCCGGGCCGGGCGCAACGGAGCGGAGCGGGGCGGGGCGGGGGCGGGGCGGTGGCGGCGTCTTTCACGGACCGGGCCCGGCCGGGCGCATCGCATCCGCCCGCCGTCTCCGCCGACTGTCCGCCGTCTGCGCCGTCTCCCCCGTTTTTACGTCGGCCGGCCCGAGGGCGCGGGAGCGGGGAACCGGCACCCGGCCCTGCCCCCGGGGGGCCCTGCCCCGGCCCCTGCCCCGGTCTCGGCACCGGTCTCGGCACCGGTCTCGGTGCCGGTCTCGGTGCCGGTCTCGGTGCCGGTCTCGGTGCCGGTCTCGGTGCCGGTCTCGGTGCCGGTCTCGGTGCCGGTCTCGGTGCCGGGGCGGGAAGTCCTAGGCGGCGTAGCGGTCGAAGGTGGAGCCGCGGCGCGGGCCGGCCATCACGTCGAGTTCCGGGTCGACGGCGAGCATGGCCTGGTGCAGGCGCTGGAGCTGCGGTGTGGGTTCCACGCCGAGTTCCTCTATCAGCCGTCTGCGTAACCGCCGGTAGACGTCGAGGGCGGAGGCCTGCCGGCCGGAGCGGTACAGGGCCAGCATCGCCTGCGCGTGCAGGCCCTCGTGCTGGGGGTGGCGGGCGACGAGGTCGGTGAGTTCGGCGATGAGTTCGGCGTGCCGGCCCAGCCGCAGGTCCGCGTCGATGCGCCGCTCGACGGTCACCAGCCGTGACTCCTCCAGCCGCAGCACCTCGATCTCCAGCACCGGGCCCAGGCGTACGTCCACCAGGGCCGCCCCCTGCCACAGGGCCAGGGCCTGGCGGAAGCAGCGGGCGGCGCGGTCGTCCTCGCCCTGCTCGAAGGCCTCCTGGCCCTCGGTGATGAGGCGTTCGTAGGTGTGCACGTCCACGGACTGGGGCGGCACCTGCAGGAGGTAGCCGCCGTGCCGGGTGGCCAGCACGTTCTTCGCGCCGCCCGGGGCGCCGGGTCCCATGGCCGTGCCCAGGCTGCGGCGCAGCTGCATGATGTAGGTCTGCAGCGTGGTCACCGCGCTCTGCGGCAGTTCCGTCCCCCAGATCTCCTCCATCAGCGTCGACACCGGCACGACGCGGCCCGGGTACAGCGCGAGCAGGGCGAGCACCTGCCGGGGTTTTCCGGCGGTCGGGACGATCGAGTCCCCGTTCACGGCGGCACACAGCGGACCCAGAACCTGAATCTCCATGGTTTCCTCCGTTCGTCGTGGGGCACTCCCGATGGCGGAAATGCGTCGGTGAATCTGCACGCTAGCCGCCCCCGCACCGGAGGCGCGGGTTCCTTCAGCGGCCTTCGAGCGGTCCTCAACGCCCCTTTGGCGGGCAGCACCGAAGGGCCGGTCCGCCGGAGGGAAACCCGGGAAAACCCGCCGGAACAAATGCACCGGCATCCCTGAAATCCCCTCCGTAAAACGCCGGTTGACGGCACCCGCTCCCCCGCGCCCGCCCGCTCGCCCCCTCTTCCTTCTTCCGTCGTTTCCCGGCCTGCCGGCGCACGGTGCGGCGACGTCCGGGGATCCAGGGATCCGGGGCCGGCCAAGAAGCACGGGACGCGGACGACATCCCGTCCACCGGACGCCGGCCGGCCACCCGCAACTCCCCCGCACCGCCCGCCCCCTTCCTCCGCTCCCCCCGGCCCGCCGACGTGCGCGGGGCGGTGAAGTCCGGGAATTCCGGGGCGGGTCGGGGAGCGCAGGGCCGGCGGCCGGAGGCGTCGGCGGGCGGCTGTTGTGCCGTCTCCGCCAGCCTGCCCGGCGGGCCGGGGGCGGCTCTGCTGTCACCGCCCGGTGGACGGTGTCCGTGCCCGGGCCGCTGCGGCGCCGGGCGGGCCGGTGCCGGAGGACACCAGCGTGCCCAGCTCCCGCCGGTGGGCGAGACGCGGCAGCAGCACCTCCCACAGCCGGGTGACGTTGTGCCGCCGCAGCCAGGAGGCGTCCGCCGCGCCGAGGACCTGCAGGCCCACGGTCGCGGCGACGACGACCCGGGCGGCGTCCGCCCCGGACACCCCCGGCGCGAGCGCGCCGCCGTGCCCGAGGCGGCGCAGGCTGTCCTCGACCCAGTGCTGCCACTGCGCACGCGGGCCCGGACCGGCGTGCGGGGACGGGGCGGGACGTGCGGCGCTGTCGCCGGCGAGCTGGAAACCGGCGCGGACCACGACATCCCGCGCCAGGGCGTCCATCAGGCCGTGGGTGGCGTCCACCACCGCCTGCAGGGACTCGCCCTGCCGCCGGCCGGCCGCCCCGGTGATCTCGGACACCGCCACGGCGGCCTGCGCCTCGACCGCCTCGGCGAGCATGTTCTTGTTGGCGAAGTGGAAGTGCAGCGCCCCGTTGCTGACCCCGGCCCGCGCGCTGATGGCGGCCAGCGACGCGGGGGCGAAACCGGCCTCGGCGAACACCTCGGACGCGGCCTCGATCAGCGAACGCCGCGTGCGTGCGGCCCGCTCCTGCTTGACCATGTGCTGCCTCCTGGGCACCGGGACGTCGGCCTCCCCCGCCCCCTTCCGCGCACAGACCCGGCACGGAAGGCCGCCGTACACGCGAAGCCGCAGGCCGGCACGGGCACGGCGGGGCAGGAACCGCACCCGACAGACTAACAAACCGCATAAGCGGTTTCATATATGCGGGCACGAAGCAGGCACGAACATCGCTGGTCAACGGCTGGGGGGCCGCCACAGGCGGCCCCCGCTCGTCCCCGGACACTCCCCCCGCCACCCCTACACGGCGGACTCCGGCTCCACGGCACCCTCCGGGACATCCGGACCGCCCGGACCGGCCATGCCGGCCATGCCTGCCATGCCTGCCGGGCCTGCCGGGCCTGCCGGGGTTTTGACGGAGTCGAGGAGCAGCTGGGCGACGTCGAGGACCTGGATGGATTCCTTGGCGGTGCCGTCGTTCTTCTTGCCGTTGACGGAGTCGGTGAGCATGACGAGGCAGAAGGGGCAGGCCGTGGAGACGATGTCGGGGTTCAGGGAGAGGGCTTCGTCGACGCGTTCGTTGTTGATGCGTTTGCCGATGCGTTCTTCCATCCACATGCGGGCGCCGCCGGCGCCGCAGCAGAAGCCGCGTTCCCTGTGGCGGTGCATCTCCTCGTTGCGCAGGCCCGGGACGCTGGCGATGATCTCGCGCGGGGGTGTGTAGATCTTGTTGTGGCGGCCCAGGTAGCAGGGGTCGTGGTAGGTGATGATGCCCTCGACCGGCGTCACCGGGACCAGCCTGCCCGCATCCACGAGGTGCTGGAGGAGCTGGGTGTGGTGGATGACCTCGTAGTCGCCGCCGAGCTGCGGGTACTCGTTGCCGATGGTGTTGAGGCAGTGCGGGCAGGTCGCGACGATCTTCTTCGCCGACTTCGGCTTCGCCGACTCCGCGACGACCTTGCCGTCGTCGTCGAGTTCCTCGCCGAACGCCGTGTTCAGGGCCATGACGTTCTCCATGCCCAGTTCCTGGAACAGCGGCTCGTTGCCGAGCCTCCGTGCCGAGTCGCCGGTGCACTTCTCGTCACCGCCCATGATCGCGAACGTCACGCCCGCGATGTGGAGGAGTTCCGCGAAGGCCTTCGTGGTCTTCTTGGCGCGGTCCTCCAGGGCGCCGGCGCAGCCGACCCAGTACAGGTACTCGACCTCGGTGAGGTCCTCGATGTCGCGGCCGACGACCGGGATGTCGAAGGGGACCTCCTTGAGCCATTCCAGGCGCTGCTTCTTCGCCAGGCCCCAGGGGTTGCCCTTCTTCTCCAGGTTCTTCAGCATCGTGCCGGCCTCGGAGGGGAACGCGGACTCGATCATCACCTGGTAGCGGCGCATGTCGACGATGTGGTCGACGTGCTCGATGTCCACCGGGCACTGCTCGACGCAGGCGCCGCAGGTGGTGCAGGACCACAGGACGTCCGGGTCGATGACCCCGTTCTCCTCCGCCGTGCCGACCAGCGGGCGTTCGGCCTCCGCCAGGGCCGCGGCGGGGACTCCGGCGAGCTGTTCCGCGGTGGCTTTCTCCTCGCCCTCCATGGACTTGCCGCCGCCCGCGAGCAGGTAGGGGGCCTTGGCGTGCGCGTGGTCCCGCAAGGACATGATCAGCAGCTTGGGGGAGAGCGGCTTGCCGGTGTTCCAGGCCGGGCACTGCGACTGGCAGCGCCCGCACTCCGTGCAGGTGGAGAAGTCCAGGAGGCCCTTCCAGGAGAACTGCTCGACCTGCGAGACACCGAACACGTCGTCGTCACCCGGGTCGGTGAAGTCGATCGGCTCGCCGCCCGACGTCATCGGCAGCAGCGCACCCAGGGACGTCTCACCGGTCGCGTTGCGCTTGAACCAGATGTTCGGGAACGCCAGGAAACGGTGCCAGGCGATACCCATGTCGGTGTTCAGCGAGACGGTGATCATCCACACGTAGGAGGTGGTGATCTTCAGGCAGGCGAAGAGGTAGACGAGGTTGCGCAGGGTGGCGGGGTCCATCTCCCGGAACCGGGCGACCAGCGGGTAGGAGACGAAGAAGGAGGCCTCGTAGCCGTCGACGTGGTGCAGGGCGCCCTCCAGCGCGTGCAGCACCACGATGCACACGCTCACGATGACGATGACGGCCTCGACGAAGTACGCCTGGCCGGAGCTGGAGCCCGCGAAGCGGGACTTGCGGCCCGGCCGGCCCGGCCTGCCGAGCTGGCGGACCGCGATCAGGACCAGAATGCCCAGGGCGGTCATCGTGCCGAGGAACTCGACGAGGACGTTGTAGGGCGTCCACTCGCCGATCACCGGCAGCAGCCAGTCCGGCCGGAAGAGCTGGCCGGTGGCGTTGACGAGGGTGATGAGCAGGGCGTAGAAGCCGACCGCCACGAACCAGTGCGCCGCGCCGATGACGCCCCAGCGGTTCATCCGGGTGTGGGCGGCGAACTCCCTGGCCAGCGTGACGGTGCGCCGCCAGGGATCGGCGGTGCGCCGGCCCGCGGGCACGTCCTGGCCCAGCCGGACGAAGCGGAGGATCCGTAAGAGGGCACGGCCGAACAGGGCGAAGCCGGCCCCGGTCAGGGCCAGCGACACGATGATCGCGACGAGTTGCATGAAGGGGCTCCTCGAACCGGCGAAAAATCGGTTACCAGTCGGTAACTTAGGTGTTCCGTCCGAGGCTACCCACTCCCCGTGCCGCGCCGCAGCCGCAATCGCGCCACCGTGCCCGCCGGCAGCTCCCGCCGCCGGCGGGCCGCTTCACACGGGACGGACGCCGGCGCGGGCGCGGGCGGCGGGCAGCGCGAGGACGGCGGGCGCCCGCGACGGGGCGGGCGGCGGGGTCTCGGGGGCGGCCACCAGGATCGACTGCTGCAGCCGGCGCAGCCGGGGCGAGGGCTCAAGGCCCAGGTCCCGCACCAGGGTGGTGCGCAGCCGGTGGTAGACGTCGAGGGCCTCGCCGCGCCGGCCGGAGCGGTGCAGGGCCAGCATGAACTGGGCGTGCAGGTTCTCGTGGGTGGCGTAGCGGCTGGTCAGCACGGTGAGTTCGGCGAGGAGCTCGCGGTGGCGGCCCAGCCGCAGGTCGGCCTCGATGCGCTGGTCCAGCGCGCACAGCCGGCTCTCCTCCAGCCGCCTGGCCTCCGTCTCCAGCCGGGCCCCGGCGGGCACGCCGGCGAAGGCCGGGCCGGTCCACAGCAGGAGCGCCTCGCCCAGCAGGCGGGAGGCGTCCTTGTGCTCGCCGGCGTCCATCGCGCGGTAGCCCAGCCCCGCGAGGCGTTCGAACTCCCGCACGTCGCTGGTCCCGCCGCCGGAGACGAGCAGGTACCCGCCGGGCACGGTGGCCAGCACGTCCTTGGCACCGCGCCGCACGGACCCGGCAGGCGAAGCCGACGGACCGGACGGGACGGACGGGACGGGCAGGCCGGACGAGGGGGGCGGGGCGGCGGACGCCGGGCCGAAGCCGGGGCCCGCGCCGATGCCGGTGTCGGGGCCGGGGCTGCGCAGGGCGAGGGTGATGAGTTCGCGCAGTTGCAGGACGTAGGTCTGCAGAGTGGTGCGCACGCTGCGCGGCGGGCGGCCCGACCACAGTTCGTCGACCAGGGCCGCCACCGGCACCACCCGGTCGGCGTGCAGTGCCAGCAGGGCCAGGACCTGCCGCGGCTTCGGCGCGGTCGGAGCGATCGACACCCCGTTCTCCCTGACATCCAATGTGCCCAGTACGTCGATCTGCACGCCGTCGCCCCCTCGGTGGGTGTGTGCCGTCATCCGGTACCCCGAGTACAAAACAGTCCGGACGGTTTGTCAATACCAAACCGCTTGCGCTGTTTTGATGCATCGTGCAGCCGGACCGGCACCACTCCCCCGGCAGTACCCCGCGAGCCGCCGACGATCCGGCGCCGGGCCGCCGATGGACCGTCGGTGAGCTGCGGATTCTCCCGGACCGGGGTTCTCCGGGCCGGGGCGGCGGGCCGGGGTGCCGGCCGGGTGCGGGGCGGGCCGCCGCGCCGGAGGGGGCCGTCGCACGGTTGCGGCGGGCACTCCCGGACGCCGCACGGACGCCGTGCGGATGCTGCGCGGGCGCCGTCGGACGCCGTAAACAGACCGATCGTGCTGTTCACGGGGGGGGTGCTGCCCGGAGGGACCCCCGGGGGCGGGGCGGGGGCGGGGGTCACTGCGGGGGGTTGCCGTGTTTGCGGGAGGGCAGGTCGGCGTGCTTGCTGTGGAGCATGGCGAGGGAGCGGATGAGGACCTCGCGGGTGGCGGCGGGGTCGATGACGTCGTCGACCAGGCCGCGCTCGGCGGCGTAGTAGGGGTGCATCAGCTCGGCCCGGTACTCCTTGACCAGTTTCTGCCGCATCGCCTCGGGGTCGGCGGCCTCGGCGATGCGGCGGCGGAAGATGACGCCGGCGGCGCCCTCGGCGCCCATCACGGCGATCTCGTTGGCGGGCCAGGCGTAGGTGAGGTCGGCGCCGGTGGCCTGGCTGTCCATGACGATGTAGGCACCGCCGTAGGCCTTGCGCAGGACGAGCGAGATGCGCGGCACGGTGGCGTTGCAGTAGGCGTAGAGGAGTTTCGCGCCGTGGCGGATGATGCCGCCGTGCTCCTGGTCGACGCCGGGCAGGAAGCCGGGCACGTCCAGGAGGGTGACGAGCGGGATGTTGAAGGCGTCGCACAACTGCACGAACCGGGCGGCCTTCTCGCTGGCCCCGATGTCCAGGACGCCGGCGAGGGTCTGCGGCTGGTTGGCGACGATGCCGACGACCTGGCCGTCCAGGCGGGCCAGCGCGCAGACGATGTTGCGGGCCCAGCGCTCGTGGACCTCCAGGTACTCGCCGTCGTCGACGATCTCCTCGATGACGGCGGTCATGTCGTAGGGGCGGCTGCCGTCCGCCGGGACGTGGCTGAGCAGCATCTCGCCGCGCCGGCCGGCCGGGTCGGCGGTGCGCACCCGCGGGGGTGCCTCCCGGTTGTTCTGCGGGAGCATCGACAGCAGGTAGCGGACCTCGGCGAGGCAGGTCTCCTCGTCGTCGTAGGCGAAGTGGCACACGCCGCTCGTCTCGGCGTGGACGTCCGCGCCGCCCAGGCCGTTCTGGGTGATCTCCTCGCCGGTGACCGCCCTGACGACGTCGGGGCCGGTGATGAACATCTGCGAGGTCCCGCGGACCATGAACACGAAGTCGGTCAGCGCCGGGCTGTAGGCGGCGCCGCCGGCGCACGGGCCGAGCATCACGGAGATCTGCGGGATGACGCCGGAGGCCCGGGTGTTGCGCTGGAAGATGCCGCCGTAGCCGGCCAGCGCGGAGACGCCCTCCTGGATACGGGCGCCGGCGCCGTCGTTCAGCGACACCAGCGGGGCGCCGGCCGCCAGCGCCATGTCCATGATCTTGTGGATCTTCGTGGCGTGGGCCTCGCCCAGCGCCCCGCCGAAGATCCGGAAGTCGTGCGCGTACACGAACACGGTGCGGCCCTCGACCGTGCCCCAGCCGGTGATCACACCGTCCGTGTACGGCTTGCGCGCCTCCAGCCCGAACCCGGTCGCCCGGTGCCGGCGCAACTGCTCGACCTCCTGGAAGGAACCCTCGTCCAGCAGCAGGTCGATGCGTTCCCGGGCGGTCAGCTTGCCCTTGGCGTGCTGCGCCGCCGTCGCCTTCTCGCTCGGCCCGGCCATCGCCTGGGCCCTGATCGCGTGCAGCTCCGCCACGTGCGCGTGCATGCCGCCCGGCCCTGCCGTGAGCGGCGCGAACGCCGCCGCCGTCGCCGCCGGGGTCGCCGTCGGGGTCGTGGTCGCCGCGGTCGTCATCGTCATCCCTGGTCCGTTTCCGGGACAGCCGGGAGGAGGAGAGGAGATCCGCCCCGGTCCCATCGAGAGCGGAAGCAACCGTCCATGAGGTTTCCTCTCCTGCGGGTGCAAGGCCCCTCGGGGCGCGGTGGACACGGCCCCGTGCCGGGCGGCCGCGGCAAAGTCCCGCGGCCGCCGTGCCGCCCCGCGCGTGCGGGGCGGCACGGCGGGGCTGTGAGGTGCCCGGCCGCGGGGGCGGGAGGGGCGGTGACCGGGGCGGGAGCGGCCGGCACGGGCGCCGGGCCCGGCGGGTCGCGCCGCCCTACGGTGTCCGCCGTTTCCCCGGTCCGGCCCCTGACTCCTCTCCTCGCGGCCCACGGCCATCGTCGGCCGGACCACTGGAGAAGCGCTGAGGGATCGCTTGAGGACCGGTCGGGGTGCGCCTGAGACGGCAGTGCTCCGGGGAGGGGTGGGATGGCGGACTGCCGGGGGGGCGGACTGCCGGAGGGGATGGCGGCTCCGGGTGAGGGGCGGGCGTGGGTCGTGGTGGCGTGCTCAGGGGGCGGGGCGGAAGCCCGGGGCAGGGGGCGGGGAGGTCTCGGGGGGTGCCTCTATGTCTTTCGTCAAGCGAGGCGTGGGGTTCTGGGTTCGTAGAAGGTGCCGTCGCGGAGCATCGCGAACAGGACGTTGATGCGTTGGCGGGCGAGGCGGAGGAGGGCTTGTGTGTGGGTTTTCCCTCGGGCCCGGCATTTGTCGTAGTAGGTGCGGGAGGCGGGATCGTGCAGGGCGGCGAACGCGGAGAGGAACATCGCGCGTTTGAGTTGCCGGTTGCCGCCTCGTGGCGCGTGTTCGCCGTGGATGGAGGTGCCCGACGACGTCGTGGTCGGGGCGAGGCCGGCGTAGGAGGCCAGGTGGGCGGAGGTGGGGAAACTGGTGCCGTCGCCGACGGTGACCAGCAGGGTGGCGGCGGTCCTGACGCCGACGCCGGGCAGCGACGTCAGGACCTTCGAAAGAGGGTGATCCTCCAGCAGGACTGTGATCTGGGCTTCTGTGGCCCGGCGTTGTTCGTGGACGGCTCCGAGCGAGCGGGCCAGGGAGGGGATCACGATGTCGAGGGTGCCGGTGCCGGGAACGACGACGGTCTGTTCGTCGAGTGCGTCGAAGACGTCGTCGATCAGCCGCTGGGCCATCCTGGGGGCCTTGGGCCGGATCACCTCAACCAGCTTGCGGCGTCCGGCTTTTCGCAGAGCGGCAGGGGATCCGTAGCGTTCCAGCAGCCAGGTCACAGCCTGATGGTCCAGACGCGGTCCCAGGACCCGCTCGAGGCTGGGGTGGAACTGGGTGAGCAGGCCGCGGATCCGGTTGGAGGTGCGGGTGGCCTCGGCCGCCAGATCCTGGTCGAAGCCGACGAGGACCGTGAGTTCGGCGGTGATCTCGTCGGTCGCCTCCAGCGAGCGCAGTGTGTGCGGCAGGGTGCGGGCGGCGTCGGCGATCACGGCCGCGTCGCGGGCGTCGGTTTTGGCCTCGCCCGGGTAGAGATCGGCGATCCGCCGCATCGACAGGCCCGGCAGGTAGGCGACCTTGCAGCCGGCATCCCGGGCCACCGTCAGTGGCAGGGCGCCGATGGAGGCGGGCTGGTCGACGATCACCAGGACGGTGCCGAACTTGGCCTTCAGCTTCTCGAAGACGTCCCGCAGTTTCGGCTCGGTGTTGGGCAGGGGTTTGTCGAAGACCTTCTTGCCGGCCGGGGTGAGTCCGTGTCCGTGATGGGTGCTCTTGCCGACGTCCAGGCCGAGGATGACGCCTATGTCGTCGTTGTCGTTCACGCCGTCCTCCCGAACGGATGTCGTGCGTGCTGGCCGGGGCGTTGGCGTCGTATGCGCGCATCCACGTTATGCAGACCTGCCGCCCGCGTACTGCCGGGCATTGCGCCAGGCCGGGCGGTAGTCGGACCTCTCATCAGCGTCTCCAACGGCGCCTCCCGGGCCCGGTGGCACCACCCCCCAGGTCATCGGTTCGACAGGGGGGAACAGCCATGCCGGGCCCGGAGGCCAGCGGTCCCATTGCGGAACCGCGAAGAAGATAACGGGGGAGCCTGGGGGTGCGGGAACCGGGGCTCCTGCGGACAAGCGGGGCGTGGTGCGGGGGCGGTCGTCTCCGGGGCCGTACACGGGCGGGAAGCAGGCGGAGGCACAGGGCAGGAATCGGGGCGGAGACCTCGAGGAGAGGCTGGGGACGCCGCGGCGGGCGGGCGGGGCGTCGTGCGCGGGCGGCCGCTTCCGGGGCCGTACACGGGCGGGAAGCAGGCGGAGGCCAGAGGCGGGTACCGGCGCAGAGACCCCGAGGGCAGGGCCGGGGGCGCGGCTGCGGACGGGCGGACCCATACGGCGGTGGCCGTCTCCGGGGCCGTAGTGGGCCGCTGTTCCCCGGGAGGGAAGGTGTCTCTTGGGCGTTCGGTCGGGGAGCGGACCGGGTGGGTGTGTCTTCGGTGTCCGGTGCGGCGCCGTTCCGGGCGGGCGGCCCGCTCCGGCCGCGGGTGCCTTGTGTGTCGTACGACTGCTGCCCGCCTTCCGGCACGCGCAGCGCCCCCGCCTCCTCCCACCCTCCTCCGACTCCCCTCCCACTGCCCTCTCCTTTCCTGCGCGGCGGGGCTGGGGAGGGGTGCCGTGTGTGCTGCTCTCCGCCGTGCCGTATCGCCGTGGTGGTACGGGAGTCGGCCCGCCGGGCAGGTGTCGGTCCGGTGGGAGGCCCTGCCCGGGGGCCGCGGGAGGAGAGAGAGGTTCGGGGGCAGGGGAGGTCGCGGTCGCGGGGCCGGGACTCCGTGGTGCCGGGGCCGGGCTTCCCCGGGCCTGCCGGAGGGGGCGGATCGGGGGGGCCGGTTCCGTGTCCGGGGGGCGGGTGTTACGGCGTCTGTGGGTGGGGGCCGGGTTCGTCCGGGGGCGGGGTGAAGGCTTCGAGGTGGTCCCGGGCCCAGGTCCGGAAGGAGCGGGCCGGGTGGCCGGTCAGGGTGCGGACGGTGTCCTCGACGTGGGCCTTGGCGCCGGCCCGCTGGCGTTCCGCGCTCGCCAGGAGGGCTTCGACGACCGGGGGCGGGTAGCGTCCGCTCAGCGCGGCGCGGGCCTGATCAGGGGTCAGTTCCTGAAAGCGCAGCGGGATGCCGAGCAGCCGGCCCAGCTCGCGGGTCTGGCCGGCGGCGGTCAGGGCCTGCGGTCCGGTCAGGGTGTAGGCGCGTCCGGCGTGGCCGTCCTCGGTCAGGGCCCGTACCGCGACCTCGGCGATGTCGCGGGGGTCCACGCAGGCGTTGGGCGAGGTCCCGTACAGCGCGCGGACGGTGCGCTCGCGGCGGACGGGGGCCGCCCAGGACAGGGAGTTGGACATGAACGCGCGCGGGCGCAGCAGGGTCCACTGCAGGCCGCAGCCGCGCAGCAGGTCCTCGTTCGCGCGCTGCCGGCGGGTGAGGAGGTCGTCGGCCCCGGGGTCCAGGACGGCCGCCGCGGAGAGTTTCACCACCCGCCGCACCCCGGCCTTCACCGCGGCCGCGACGAAGGCCGCGTCGTCGCCGCCGTCGACGCGGGCGGTGACCAGGAACGCCGTGCGCACACCGTGCAGGGCCCCGGCCAGCGACGGCGGGTCGGTGTAGTCCCCGGCGACCGTCTCCGCCCCCGGGAAGACCCCCGCGGCCTTCGCCGGGTCCCTGGTCATGACCCGCACCCGCAGGCCCGCGGGCAGGGCGCGGACCACTTCCCCTCCCACCGTCCCCGTCGCGCCCGTCACCAGGACCACCGGGTCCCGGCCGCGCCCGGCCCGCGGCAGCGCCCGCCGCCCGTCCTCACCCATGCCCCACCACCCGTCCCTCCCCCGCCCCTTCCGCCCCCGCCCGTCTCTCCCTCTCCCTCATCCGCTCCCGCATCGCCTTGTCCCCTCTCCCTTTCCTCATTTCTTTTCCCCTTTCTCCTTTCTCCCGCGTTCCTCCGCGCCCGCGCCCCTTCCGCTGCCCGTCCCGTCCTCTTCCACGGGTTCTTTCCGCAGGTTCTTTCCGCGGGTTCTTTTTACGGCTGTTCGCCGCGCGTTATCCGGTTTCTTCCGGTTTCCCGGCCGGCGGGTCTGCCGGGCGGGGGCGGGCCGGGGTCCGGGGGCGGTGCGGTGTGTGCGGGGTGTTCGGTCTGCCGGGGCGGGGCCGGACACGATAAGATTCGGACTGGACGGTTTTTATTGGGCCTTCGGGCCCGTCGGACACGGAGGACCGGGGGCGGCGATGCAGGACCGGGCGATCCTCACCCGCCAGGCGATCCTCGCCGCGGCGGCCGGGGTCTTCGAGGAACGCGGCTACCGGGCCGCGACGATCAGCGAGATCCTCGCCCGGGCGGGGGTGACCCGCGGTGCGCTCTACTTCCATTTCCCCTCCAAGGAGGATCTGGCGGAGGGGGTGATCCGCGAGCAGGACGGCCGGCTGCCCGCGGTGGGCCCCGAGTGCGCCGTCCAGCAACTGGTGGACACCGTGGTCCTGCACGCCCACCGGCTGCGCACCGACCCGGTGGTCCGGGCCGGTGCGCGGCTCGCGCTCGACCAGCAGGCCGAGGGGCTCGACCGCGGCGGATCCTTCCGGCGCTGGGGCGAGGTCGGCACCGGCCTGCTGGAACAGGCGCGGGAGCGCGGCGAGCTGCTGCCGCACGTGGTGCCGGCCCAGACCGCGGGCGTCCTGGTGGGGGCCTTCGCCGGAATCCAGGCCCTCTCCCGGTCCCTGTCCGGCTACCAGGACCTGCCGCGCCGGGTCACCGGCCTGCTGCGGCACGTGCTGCCGTCCGTCGTGATCCCCCCGGTGCTGGCCGCGGTGGACCTCTCCGAGACCAGGGGCGCCCGGGTCCAGGAGCAGCTCCACGACACGGTCGGCGTGCCGGGGCAGGCCCCCCTCACCTGACCGCGCCCGGCGCCGCATCCCCCGCCCCCGCCCCCACTCCGGCCACCACACCCGCACCCGCACCCGCATCCGTGTCCGTGTCCGCATCCGTGTCCGTGTCCGTGTCCGTGTCCGCACCTGTGTCCCGCCGCCGCGTCGCGGTGCCGGCGGCCGCCCCGCTCCCGGTGGCGGGGGCCGTCCCGGTGGCGGGGGTGTCCGGCTGCTCCTGTTCCCGGCCGGCGTCCCGGCGGAAGTAGGCGCCGAGGGCGGGGGCGAGGGGGCCGGCGCCGGCCGCCCAGGCGACGTATCCGTCCGGCCGCACCAGGACCGCCCCGCCCGGCAGGGCGGCCGGCCCCTGGACCCGCACCACCCGCAGCAGCCCGGCCCACGGCCGTGCCTGCGCCTCCCAGCGGCCGCCGCCGTCCGCGTCGGACAGCAGGAGCAGCGGCCGGCCGGCGGCCAGCAGGCCGATCACGTCGGTGCGGCCCTGCCCGGTGGCCAGTTCGGTGTTGGGCAGGAACCGTCCCTCCCAGGGCGAGGGATCGGGGGCGCGCGCGGGCAGCACCGTGTCCTGGGCGCTGACCATCGAGGCCAGCACCCCGCCCTCGCCCTCCCCGCCCCGTGCCAGCAGCTCGCCGAACAGGGTGCGCAGCGGGTCCAGGCCGGCGTCCGGGCGCATCAGGGCGAGCTGGGCGCGGGTGTTGTCGATGACCCGCTGCGCGGCGGGGCGGCGTTCCAGGTCGTAGGTGTCCAGCAGGCCCGGCGCCGCGGCGCCGCGGACGGCCAGGGCCAGTTTCCAGCCGAGGTTGAGGGCGTCCAGCACACCCGCGCTCAAGCCCTGGCCGCCGATCGGGAAGTGGACATGGGCCGCGTCCCCCGCCAGCAGGATCCGCCCCGCACGGTAGGAGCGGGTGATACGGCTGAAGTCGCTGAACCGGCTCAGCCAGCGCGCCCGCCCCATCGCGACCTCCCGCCCGGTGATCCAGGCGACCTCCCGGCGCAGTTCCTCCAGGGTGGGCGGCACCTGCCGCCCGCGGTGCGCACCCGAGCAGTTGAGGGTCCGCAGACGGACCGCACCGGACGGCACACCCCCGCCCCCCGCGACGCCGCCCCCGGCCTCCCCGACGGCCTCGGCCCCCGTGACGGCCCCGGTCTCCATAGCGGCCCCGGTCTGCGTGACGGCCTGAGGCTCCGTGACGTTCTTGACGACGATCCAGCCGCGTTCGGTGCGGTGCCAGCCCGGGCGCAGGGCGCCGGGCTCCTCCAGGAGTACGTCGCCGGCCAGCGCGGAGACCGTGGCCGGGTAGCTGCGGCAGGCGAAGCCCGCCTGCTCGCGCACCGTGCTGCGCGCCCCGTCCGCGCCCACCGCGTAACGGGCCGTGCAGGTCACCGCCCCCCGGCGCCCCTGGGCCGTGACCCGTACCCCCTCCGGCCCCTGGCGCACTCCGGTCACCCGCAGGCCGCGCAGGATCACCACACCGGCCGCCCGCGCCCGCATCTCGAAATGCCGTTCCAACTGCTCCTGCTCGCACTTGAGGACCGGCGGCGGCTCCAGGGCCGGCGCGCACATGTCCAGCCCGGGCATCCCCGCGAAATGGAACCCGCAGCGCGTCGCCGCCGGCGCCGCCCGCCCCCCGGGCAGGCCGGCCAGATGCCCTCGCCGCACCAGGCTCTGCACCGCCCGGGCGTGCAGCGTGGTCGCCTTGGGCCGGGCCGACACCCCGCCCCGCTCCTCCACCACCACCGTGCGCACCCCGTACCCCGCCAGCTCACACGCCACCAGCAGCCCCACCGGCCCCCCGCCCACGACCACCACCTGCGCCCGCACGTCACCCGACATCCCCGGCCTCCCCCATCTCGTCCCGGACCACGCCCTCCCAGCACCGCACCCGCCGCCGACGGAACACCGAAACCCGGAACCGGAGGACACCGGCGAGCACCGGAGCACACCGGGAGACCGGAACACCGGAGCACCGTGCGAAGACGGAAGCAGGGCGCAGGGGCCGAGACGGCGACGGCGACGGAGGGGGAGGGCGGAGGCGGGAGGAGGCGGACGGCATCCCGCGCCGCACCGTGCTCTGCGCGGCACGGCCTCTCCCCCTCCGCCCTCCCCTTCTCCCGCCTTCAGCCTGCCTGTCAGTTCTGCCTCTGCCAGCCCTCTTACGGCTTCTCGCGGCTTCTTCCGGCGCGGCCCGGCACAGGTTCTGCGGGGCCGGGCGGACCGTCCCAGGGGTGCGGACGCCGCCAAAATATACCGGGTGGACGGTTCTTTGCAATGGGGTCCGGAGAACCGTCCGGGAGAGGAGCGGGGAGGGCGTCGCGGGAGAGGCGGGCACGGGCCGGGGCCCGCGTCCGGGACGGCGGCCGTCCGCGCGCCGGGGCGGGCAGCAGTGCGACGGGGGCGCCTGCCGGAGGGCGGGGACTCTTCCCTCCGGGGCATGCGGTGCGGGGGCATGTGCGGTCCGGGGGCATGCAGTCCGGTGGGCGGACGAGTCCGGTGGGCGGACGGCTCCCGGGGCGGGCGGACCGGGCCGGTACCCGGGAAGAGGAGGGCGGGCTGGTGCAGGGAGGACAGCCCCCCGGGGGGGCCGGCACCGGGAGGACACCCCCAGGGGGACGGGACGGCGCCCGGGACCAGGCTCCGGGGGCCGGAGCCGGGCGCCGCAGCCGGGGAGTCGAGGGCCAGGAGTCGGAAGCCGGGATTCGGAGCCGGAACCAGGACCCGGGGGCCAGGACCCGGGAAGCCGGGGGCCGGGAGCCGGGGGCGCAACCGAGGGCGCCCGCCGGGCCAGGCCGGGCGGGCGGGCCGGGGCACGCGGGTCGGGCCGGGCGGGCGGTGAGCCGGGTGAGGTCAGGCCGGGCGGGCGGTGAGCCGGGGGGCCGTGCCGGCGGCGGGGGCGGTCACGGGGGCGCTGTCGGGGCGGGCGGTCAGGATGGAGCGCTGCAGGCGGCCCAGCGGCGCGGAGGGCTCCAGGCCCAGTTCCGCGACGAGGGTGGAGCGCAGCCGCTGGTAGACGTCCAGGGCCTCGCCGCGCCGGCCCGCGCGGTGCAGCGCCACCATGAACTGGCCGTGCAGGCTCTCGTGCATCCGGTGCTGGTTGACCAGCACCGTCAGCTCCGGCAGCAGCTCGCGGTGGCGGCCCAGGCGCAGGTCGGCGTCGATGCGCTGGTCCAGCGCGCACAGCCGGGCCTCCTCCAGCCGGCGGGCCTCCATGCCGATCTGGCTGCCGGCCTGCAGACCGGTCAGCGCCGGCCCGCTCCACAGCTCCAGCGCGCCGGCCAGCCGGCGGGCCGCTCCCGCGTAGTCCTCCGCGTCCATCGCCCGGTAACCGGTCCCCGCACGGCGCCCGAACTCCCGGTGGTCGACCGTGCCGCCCCGGGTGCGCAGCCGGTAGCCGCCCGGCACGGTGGCCAGAACATCCTTGGCCCCCAGCCGCCCACCACCCCCAGCGCCCTCGCCCCCGCCTTCCCGCTCCCCCGCCTGCGGCCGCCGCCCCGGCGCGGCCAGCGCCGCGCCGATCAGCTCGCGCAACTGCAGGACGTAGGTCTGCAGGGTGGTGCGCGCACTGCGCCGCGGCATCGCCCCCCACAGCTCCTCGACCAGCGCGGCCACCGGCACCACCTGATCGGCGCGCAGGGCCAGCAGGCCCAGCACCCGCCGCGGCTTCGGCGCCGTCGGCACGACCGACACACCGTTCTCACGCACCGCCAGCGCACCCAGCACTTCGATGTCCACACTCAACTCCCCCACGAGGCCGCCACGACAGCAGGCACACGGCCCCGCACTCCGGGACCGCCCGACGCCCGGGCCGGCACGGCACCCGAACCCCTCGATAAAAAAACAGCATGGACGGTTTGTCAATGTGCGGGGGGCATACCGCCCCCGGGAACGCACAGATCCGGCCACCCCCGCACCCGCCGGAAGCACGGGCAGGACACGCACGGGACACGCCGGCAGGACAGGGGCGCGGCACGGGCGGACCGCCCGGCCGGGAGCCGGCGCGGGACACGGAGCACCGGATGCCGGGCCAGGTGTGCGGGGGATGCCGGGCGGGGGGATGTGCGGGGTGAGGGGATGTGCGGGGTGGGCGTGCGCCGCGCGTGGGGGGTGCGGGGTGTTCAGGGCGTACGGGGGTTGCGCGGGGCGGGGGCGTCCGTCCCGGCCTTCGGCCGCGCTCTCCGCCGTACGGCGGACCCCGGTCCGCAGCCGGCGCCCTCCCCGGGGGTGCCGACGGGGCATCCCCAGGGGGGCGGGGGGCGGGGTGTGCGGCCGGAAGTGTGCTGCCCGTTCCGGCCGTGCGGCGGATCACCGGAAGAAGGCGAGCCGGGCAAGCAGAGGCGGGACGGGGCGGGCCGGGGCGGGCCGGGGCCGGGTGGGTGAAGGGAGGGAGGGAAGGAGGGAGGGAGGGGGTGGCCGGGCGGTCTAGGGGCGGGGGGTGGTGCCGGCGGTGTCGAGGGCGGCGTGCAGTGCCACCGGGGCGAGCGTGGGCAGCAGCAGCCGCCAGAACTGGGCGATCACGGGCCGCGACAGCCACGCCGTGTCCCGCGCGCCGAGCACCTCGAACCCCACCGTCGCGGCCACCACCGCGCTCACCACCCCCGCGGGCGCGACCCCCCGGCGCAGTTCGCCGCCCCGCCCGGCCAGGTGCACCGCCTCCCCCACCCACCCCTGCCACAGCGCACGCAGATCCGCACACGGCACCCGGGTCATGTCACCGCCGAGCCGGAACCCCGCCCGCAGCACCACGTCCTCACGCAGCCGCCCGGCCAGCCGGTGCGTCACGTCGATGAGATGCTGCAGCGGCCCCGCCTCCTCACCCGCCACCCGCCCGGTCAGCACCCGCAGGGTGTCCGCCGCGGACTCCTCCACCGCGTCCGCCAGCTCCGCCTTGCCCGCGAAATGGAAGTGCAGCGCCCCGCTGCTCACCCCCGCCCCCGCACTGATCACCGCCAGCGACGCGGTGGCAAACCCCTGACCGGCGAAACTCTCCGCCGCCGACCGCACCAGGGCCTCCCGGGTACGCGCCGCACGCTCCTGCTTGACCATCCAACACTCCGTCACCGAACCGAGAACACCAAAGGGAAACCCCACACCCGCCACACCCGCCGGCCCGCGGGAAAGAGCAGGAACGGACGGACACACCGGCATACCGCCCCCTGCATCCGCCCGGCAGGGACACACCGCCGCCGGACACCGGACACCGGGCGGAAGACAGCCGGACCGCAGGCCGAAGACAGAAAAGACGGACGCCGTACGCACAGCGGCGCAGCCGGCGACAGCACCGGACAGACCGCACCCGGCCCCCGGGCACCACGACGCCGGACACCCAACGCCCGGCCACCCGGGCGCCCGGCCACCGCGGCACGCGGACCCCCCGCGGGCAGACCCCGCGCGCCGCACCGCAGGCCGGCACCCCGCAGCACACCCGGCAGGCCCGCCACCACCGGACAACATCCAGCACCAGCGGGCCGCCCCGAGCCCGGACAGGACCCCCACCCCGCCGGGCGCCGGGCCCGGCCGTGGCGGGGCGCGCCGTGCCGGACACCGGGCCGGGCGCACCACGCACCGCGCCACCACCCGGCACCGGACCACCAACAGCACCGCCCGCCCGCACCCGGGACAGTCCGCACCGCCGGAAGCCGCCAGAACACCCCGCACCCCCGGGAACCGCAGCGCGCCGTGCCGTGGGGCGCCGGAAGACTCCACGACCGACCGACCGACCGACCGACCGGTGCGGGCGGTGCGGGCGGTGCGGGCGGGTGCCGGTGTCCTCCCGGGGCACGGCGGACGCCCGCACCGGCCGGCGGGACAGGACGCCGGCAACCCTTCACGGCGTACCCCTCCCCCACCGCGCGGCCGGACGATGCCACCCCACCGTAACAAACCGCATGCGTGGTTTACATGAGGGGGCGGGAAACGCACCCACCGAACCGGCCACCCCGGCAGCCCGCCGGGCCGTCACCGCCAGGCACGGGGCGGCCGGTAGACCGCACCCGCCCGCCCCCGGTGCCACGCCTGACCCCGCACCCGGCCGCCGTCTCCGCCACCGTCGCCGCCGTCGCCGCCGTCGTCCGCGCGGGCGGCCAGCACCGCGCACAGCACGGCGCACAGCGCCGCCAGCTCCTCCCGGCTCGCCCGCCCGCGCTCCACCCGGAAAACACTCTCCGCGCTGCTCACCCGGCCCGCACTCCCTTCTTCCCGACGTGCGGCCACCCTGCGCCGGCGCACTGGAGGACCACTCCCGCCCCGCTCGAGAACCACCCCGCACCGCCCCCGCCGCAACCGGTCCGGGATGCCCCCGCACCCCGCCCCGGCCGGCCGCCGCCCGCCGCGCCGCACCGCGCACACCACCGGCCCCCCGAAGCCCGGCGCCACGCCCCCCGGCACGGTTCCGGCCATCCGGCACGGAGCGGCCCCCTCCGCATTTCGTGCCCCCGGAAGCCCCGATACCCCTAGAAAGAAAACCGAGTGGTATGTATCTTCTGGTCCGGAGACCGCGTCACACCGCACCGCACGGCACCGCACGAGTGCACCGCACCGCCGCACCACGCTGCCGCACCGCCCTGCACGACACGGCACCGCACGCCCCACCCCGCCCCACCCCGTCCCGTCGCGTACGGCGGGACACCGCGGGGCACCGCACCTCACCCGATCCGTCCCGATCCCGGCCCCAGGGGGAACCATGTCCGCACCCACATTCCACACCCACCGCCCGGCCCGCACCACGGCACCCGCCCCGCAGGACACCGCACCACCAGCCACACCCGCACACACCCCGGACACCGCACCACCCGCCCCGCACACCACGCACACCACGCACACCACGCACACCACGCACACCACGGGCACCACGGGCACCACGGGCACCACGGGCACCACGGGCACCGGACCGTCCACGAACACCACCCGCACCGCAATGCCCGCAGGCACCGCGGACACAAGGAGCACCGGGATGCCCGCGGGCGCCGGGGACAGGATGTCCGCGGGTGCCGCGGGTGCCGCGGGTGCCGGGGTGTCAGCGGGCCAGGACGCCTTCGGTCACCTCTCCCTGACCCGGACCGTCCCCAAGGAGTTCGTCCACCGCGCCTCCGTCGCCGAGGTCCTGCTCACCGACTGGCACCGCACCGGCCAGGACCGCTTCACCGTCAGCGCCCAATGGCCCCGCGCCCACTCCTTCTTCACCCCCATCAACGGCCGCCACGACCCCCTCATCGCCGCAGAAACCATCCGCCAGAGCGGACTCCTCCTCGCCCACACCGAATACGGCGTCCCCCTCGACCACAACTTCGTCATGCACGACCTCACCCTCACCCTCGACCCCGCGCACCTCCACGTCGGCCCCGCACCCGCCGCCCTCACCATCGACGTCACCTGCTCCGACATCACCCGCCGCCGCGGCCGCACCGCCGCCCTGCGCTACACCAGCACCCTGCGCCGCGACGGCCACACCCTCGCCCGCGCCGACGCCTCCTGCACCTGCACACCCCCCGCCGTCTACAGGCGCCTCCGCGGCAACCGCACCCACACCACCCCCCTCCCCCTCACCGCCCCCACCGCACCCCAGACCGTCGGCCGCACCTCCCCCACCGACGTCGTCCTCACCCCCACCCCCCACCCCCACACCTGGCAACTCCGCACCGACACCCGCCACCCCGTCCTCTTCGACCACCCCGTCGACCACATCCCCGGCATGGTCCTCCTCGAAGCCGCCCGCCAAGCCACCACCGCCCACCTCGGCCACCCCACCCTCCCCCTCACCCTCACCACCACCTTCACCAACTACGCCGAACTCGACACCCCCTGCCACCTCCAAACCCACCCCACCCCCACACCCACCACCACCCGCCCCACCCCCCACCAGACCATCCACATCACCTGCCACCAGAACAACCGCCCCGTCTTCCACTCCACCATCACCACCACCACCCCCTAACACCCCCGCCACCACCCCCACCACACCCCCGGCCGACCCCGCACCCCACCCCCACCGGGACCAGCACGACCACACCCCCACAGGCCACCACCCCCGCCAACCACACCCCCACCGGCCACCACGCCACGGACCGAACCGAAAACCCCGCCCCGGACCGACACCGGACACCCACGCCACCGGACAGTCCGCCCCGCCACCGGACACACCCACGGACACCACGACACGCCCCGGGGCCTTCCCGCCCGCACCACCGCGCCCGCCCCCGAACCGCACCCCCGCCGAACACCGCCGACCGCCCGGCCGGGAAAACCCGCCGGCCGCGAACCGGACCCCGAACAGCACCCCCCTCAGACCCCACCACCCCACACACCCACCGCCCGGCCAGCACCACACCCCCGCCCGGCCGGCCACCACACCCCGGACCACCAGCACAACGGCCCACCACAAACCACCCGGCACCACCCGGCACCCCCACCCGCCGGACAGAACACCCCCACCCACACCCACCGGCCGGACCACAGAAACAAACCCGCCCGGCAACCGAACCCACCCCTACAACAAAAAACCCACCCCACACAAAACAATCAGACACAGATGCGGACAAATCGCCGCAAAAAATGTGGGTTCACCCGCAGAAACCCACCCCCACACCCCACACCCGCCCACCACACACCCGGCAACCGATCACCGCACAACCCCCCGGACCCCCCACCAAACCCCGTAGACTATACGAACTGGACGGTATTTTTAACCGCGGGCACCCCACCCGCACCGAAAGAAAGCCACCCCATGCCACAACCCAAACAAGACCGCGCCATCCGCACCCGCCACACCATCCTCATGGCCGCAGCCACCGTCTTCGAAGAACGCGGCTACCAAGCCGCCACCATCAGCGAAATCCTCACCACCGCCAACGTCACCAAAGGCGCCCTCTACTTCCACTTCAAATCAAAAGAACAACTCGCCCAAGGCGTCCTCGCCGGACAAGACCAAAACCTCACCGTCCCCCCACACCCCTGCAAAACCCAAGAACTCATCGACACCACCATGCTCCACGCCCACCGCCTCCAAACAGACCCCCTCGTCCGCGCCGGCGTCCGCCTCACCCTCGACCAACGCGCCGACGGACTCGACCGCACCGCCCCCTTCCACCACTGGACCACCATCGTCACCAACCTCCTCACCCAAGCCCAACAACAAGGCGAACTCCTCCCCCACGTCAACCCCCAAGAAACCGCCCAAATACTCGTCGGCGCCTTCGCCGGCATCCAAGCCATGTCCCAAGCAACCACCAACTACCAAAACCTCCCCACCACCATCACCACCCTCCTCCAACACACCCTCCCCACCATCACCCACCCCGCCACCCTCACCACCCTCAACCTCACCCCCCAACGAGCACACACCATCGCCACCCTCACCACACACACCAACACAGCAGAAACCGCAACCGCCATCACAACCGACACAAACAACAACGCAGCCTAAAAACACCCACACACCAACCAACCCGCCCCACAACCCACGCCAGCACCAACAACCAACCCAGCCACCCCACAACAAACAACACACACCCGGCACCAGAACCAACACCCTGCGCCACAGACCGGAGCCAACCAGGAGAAGCACGGGAGGTTCCCCCGGTGTGCGGGAGGTGCTGATCAGCTGGTCAGGGCGGGTTGACGGGGTTTCAGGTTCGTTCGTTTGGCCGGTGCCTGGTCGGCGTAGTGCTTCTCCTCGAACTCGACCGGACTGAGGTAGCCGAGCCGTTTCTGGATGCGCCGGGAGTTATAGAAGCCGTCGATGTACTCGAACAGCGCGAGGTTCACCTCGGCCCGGGTGGCGAAAACGCGCCCGCGGATGCACTCCGTCTTGATCAGCATCCACAGGTTCTCCGCGAGGGCGTTGTCGTAAGAGTCCCCGACTGAGCCCATGGACGCGTGAACTCCCGCCCGCACCAGGCGAGTTGTCAGCTTCACGGACGTGTACTGACAGCCGTGGTCGGCGTGGTGGACGAGCGTGCCGGGCTCGACCTCGCGGGAGGCGAGGGCGTACTCGAGGGTGGTCAGGACCAGGTCGGCGTCCGCGCGGGCGGAGGTCTCCCAGGCGACGACCCGGCGAGAGAACGCGTCCCGGATCGCCGAGAGCCACAAGGGCCCCTCACCGGTGGTGATCATGGTGAGGTCGGTGACCCACAGCCGGTTCGGCGCGGGTGCGGCGAAGTCCCGCTCGACCAGGTCCGGGGCGAGTGTGGCCTTGGGATCGCGGCGGGTGAAGGCGCTTCGGCGTGGGCTGACGCCCGCGATGTCGGCCTCGCGCATCAGGCGCTCGACCCGCTTGCGGCCCACATGGACGCCCTCGCGCTTGAGCACGGCGTGCACGCGCGGCGAGCCGTAGATCCCGCCCGAGTCGGCGTGGATCTCTTTGATCTGCTCGGTGAGTTCCACGTCCCGGCGCCGGCGTTCGCACGGCTCGCGCTCGGCACGACGCCAGCGGTAGTACGTCGAGGAGGCGATGGACAGTTCCCGCAGTACGCACTCGACTCCCAGGTGCGGGTGCTCGTCGACGAGCGCCGTCACCTGGGCCGGGTCGGGTCGAGCTGCGCCGCGAAAAACGCCGAAGCCGTCCGCAGGACCTCGTTCGCCCGCTTGAGCTGGACGTTCTCCTTGCGCAGCGCGGCGAGTTCGGCGCGTTCATCGGTGGTCAGCCGGTCATCCCGCTCGCCGGCGTCCGCCTCGGCCTGACGGATCCAGCCGCGCAGGGCCTCCGGATGCACGCCGAGATCGACAGCAAGCTTCTTGATCTGCGGCTTCGGGTCGGAGGTGCGGTACATCCGCACCGCACGCTCACGCAACTCCAGCGAGTACTTTCTGGGAGCGGCCATGGTCGATGTTCCTCTCATGAGAACCATCTGACCCTCTGTCAACACACTCCGCATCTCGGGGGAACCTCGGTCCACGGGGCTCGGACCTGTGTGTTCGCCCCCTTTTTAGCGCGGACATGAGCTGAGTCGAGGACTGCACGGGACAGGTCGATCAGGCCCTGCTCGTCCAGGAGTTGGAGAACTCTCTGGTGCAGTCGGCCCCAGACACCGGCCCGGGACCAGATGGCGAAGCGGCGGTGCACGGTCGACTTCGACGCCCCGAAGCACGGCGGCAACGCCCGCCATGCGCAGCCGCTGACCAGGACGTAGACGATCGCGGCGAAGACGCCTCGTCATCGATGTTCGCGACCCCGCCGCCCTGCGGACGAACCCGCGCCGGCGGCAGCAACGGCCTCGCCAACTCCCACAAGCCGTCCGGAACGATCCATCCCCACCGTCCACTCCCCATGCCCAGCACAACCACCAACTGACCATGTAGGAAACGGTCTTAGACCGAGCTGCGGAAGGGCTCGTCGTCCAGGTCCGCGTGCTCCATCACGATCACCTGGAAGTCGCCGTCAAGGGCGTCGATCGTCTTGTAGAGGTTGAGCAGGGCGGTTCTGTCGGGTCCGGCCAACGCGGTGCCGTCTGGAGCGTCTTCCGGGAAGTGGACCTGGGACGGTTGGTCAAGGACAAGGAGGCGGGTACGGGATTGTGCTGCTCAGAGAACCACTCGTGCATGCTGAGCAGGGTTGCAATGTGGTAGCCGAGCCAGTTCTCCCCGCCGCCCGTGTCGGCCAGCCGGACCGGTCCGCGGGTGGTGTCCGCGACGACGGTCAGCCCTCGTGGGGCAAGGCGGCTGGGTGACTCCTTGTGTTCGAGGTCCAGGGCGACGGCCTTGTCCTTGATCTTCGTTTGATCCGGGAGACGAAGCTGTTGAGCCGGTCATCTCGTGCTCCCGAAGCGCGGCTGCAATCGCCGGGCGACTGGGGCGAAGCCCGGTGTGAAACGCATGCTCGGCGAGGGGCGAGTCCCCGGCAACCGCTGAGGCGGCGGTCTCCCAGCAGGTCGCTCGGGCCGTCGAGCTGCTCCACGCGCACATCCAGCGGGCCCCGCCTGTCCTGCTTCCCCGTGTGGCACGGCAAGAAGACGAGGCGCCTACGGGCCGCGTGCACAGGGATGTTGAGTTCGCCGGGCGCCGGGCGATCACCGGCGCGTCGTCCGGCGGCATGGGAATTTTCAGATGGGGATCCCCATGGAGAAATAGGGGGATCCCCGGTACAGCTGATGCCAGAAGGCTTTACTGCCGACCACCCAGGCACCGGGACGGAGATCTCGCGCTCAGCCGACGTCGACCGGTGTGATCAGTACTCGATCGTTGCCGGGCTCGCGGACCGGCCCGGTCAGGTGGACGGTCCCGGTGAGGCGGATGTCGGTGCTGGATGCTCCGATCATGACGGTGATCTCTCCGGGTTCGACGATGCGCTTCAGGCAGGGACCGGTGTAGGCGAGGCGGTCGGTGTGCAGGCGGAAGGTGACCCTGCGTTGTTCACCGGGGGCCAGCCGGACGCGCGCGAAGCCGGTCAGCTGCGTCAGCGGGCGCGGGAGCTGGGCGATGCGGTCGGCCGTGTAGAGCTGGACCACCTCGGAGCCGGGGACCTCGCCCGAGTTGCGGACCAGGCAGCTGATCTCGACCTCGCCGTCCGTGCGGATCTCCTGGGCGCTCAGCTCGAACCCGTCGTAGGCGAACGTCGTGTACGACAGTCCGTGTCCGAAGGGGTAGGCCGGGGTGGGGTCGAGGTTGCTGACGCCCTCGGTGTTGCCACCGAGCGGGGCGTGCAGGTAGGTGCCGGGCTGGCCGCCCGGGGTACGCGGGATCTGAACGGGCAGTTTGCCCGAAGGTGTGGTCCGCCCGGAGAACACCCCGGCCAGGGCGGGGCCGCCCTCCTCTCCGGGGAAGAACGCCTGGATGACGGCGGCCGCTCGGTCGGCGTAGGCGCCGAGCGCGTACGGGCGGCCGGAGACGACGAGGAGCACGACCGGGGTGCCGGTGGCGAGCAGGGCCTCCACCAGTTCGCCCTGGACACCCGGCAGCGAAAGGTCCTCGGCGTCGCAGCCCTCGCCCGAGGTGCCGAGGCCGAAGAGGCCGGCGCGGTCGCCGACGACGGCGACGCACACCTGCGCCTGCCGGGCTGCTTCCACCGCCGCGTCGAAGCCGTCACGGTCGATGTCCTTGACGGGGCAGCCCTGTTCGTAGGTGATCAGGGCGCGGGGCAGTTCCGTGGCCAGGGCGTCGAGCAGTGAGAGCGTCTCGATGCCGTTGTCGTGGCCGGGATGGTGGGGCAGGACGTGGTTGGGGAAGGAGTAGCAGCCGAAGAACGCGTTGGCGTCGTTGGCGCAGGGTCCGACCAGGGCGATGGACGCCGTGTCCGCGGCGAGAGGCAGGAGGCTCTCCCGGTTGTCGAGCAGGACGATGCTCTGCTCGGCGAGGTCGCGGGCCAAGGCGCGGTGCGCGGGCGGGTCGAGGTCGATCGGTCCCTCGACGTCGCCCTCCGGGGTGAAGCCGGCGTCGAGCAGGCCGAGTTCGGCCTTCTGGTGCAGGACGCGGCGCACGGCCCGGTCGACGAGGTCTTCGGAGACCGTTCCCGCGCGGACGAGTTCGGTGAGGGGTTCGCCGTAGCAGAGGGTGTCGGGCAGTTCGACGTCGATGCCCGCCGTGAGGGCGCGGGCGCCGGCCTCGCCGTAGTCGGCGGCGATGCGGTGCATGGTGCGCAGGAACGCGATGGACCAGTAGTCGGAGACGACCGTGCCCTCGAATTGCCAGTCCTCGCGCAGGAGTCGGGTCAGGAGCCCGGCGTCCGCGCCGGCGGGCATGCCGTCGACATCGGCGTAGGAGTTCATCACCGAGCGGGCACCGCCCTCGCGTATCGCCGTCTCGAACGGCGGCAGGATGACGTCGGCGAACTCGCGGGGTCCCATGGAGACAGGGGCGTGATTACGGGCGGCCTTGGAGGCGGAGTACCCGGCGAAATGCTTGAGCGTGGCGATGATCCCGGCGTTCTCCAGGCCGCGTACGTAGGCGGCGCCGCTGGTGGCGACGAGGTACGGGTCCTCGCCGAGGGTTTCCTCGACCCGGCCCCAGCGGTAGTCGCGTACGACGTCCAGGACGGGTGAGAGGCCCTGGTGGACGCCGACCTGGCGCATGCTGGTGCCGATGGCGTGGGCCATGCGTTCGACGAGGTCGGGGTTGAAGGCGGCGGCCCAGGCGAGGGGGGTGGGGAAGACGCTCGCATGGTAGGCGGTGAAGCCGGTCAGGCATTCCTCGTGGGCGATGGCGGGGATGCCGAGCCGCGTGGTCTCCATCAACTCGCGCTGGAGGGCGGCGAGTTCACGGGCCCCTTCGGCGGGATCGACCGGCTTGGTGCCGAACGGGCGGGTGATGTGGCCCAGGCCGTCCTTGCTGGCCTGTTCGAAGTCGGTGTGGCGGGCGAAGACGTCCTGCATCGGGGCCACGTTGCCGCTGACGCGCTCGACGCCGGGCCAGGCGCTGCCGAGCTGGGCCAGCTTCTCCTCCAAGGTCATCTCCGCGAGCAGGGCCTCGACCCTGTCGGTACGGGGGCAGGCCGGATCGGCCCAAGGTGTGGTCATGGTGCGTTCCTCGGGGTGGTGGCGCAGGGCGGCGCGTGTGATTCAGGAAGAAGAAGGGGTGGGCGGTGGTGCGGTGGAGGACCGGACGACGAGCTGGGTGGCCAGTTCCACCCGGTGGCTGTCCAGGGGTTCGCCCGCGGTGAGCCGGAGCAGGGTGCGCAGTGCGGCGCGGCCGATCTCGGCGAAGGGCTGCCGGACGGTGGTCAGGGGCGGGGCCGAGGTGCTGGCGGCGGCGGTGTCGTCGAAGCCGACGACGCTGACGTCCTCCGGTACGCGCAGTCCCTGGATCCGGGCGGCCTCGATGACTCCGAACGCCTCCAGGTCATTTCCGGCGAAGACGGCCGTGGGCGGCTCGTCGAGGGCGAAGAGCTCCTGGGCGGCCTGGTAGGCGGGTTCGAACCGGAAGGCTCCCCGCTTGATGAGGAGGGGATCGGGGGTGAGGCCGGCACCGCTGAGCGCGGCCTGGTAGCCGTGCAGACGGGCGGTGTTGCACACGGCGTCATGCCGTCCCTCGATCATCGCGATCCGGCGGTGGCCGAGTTTCAGCAGGTGTTCGGTCGCGGCCATGCCGCCGCTGAAGTTCGTCGCGCCGATGCTGGGCACGGTGTCGTCGGGCACGTTCATCGGGTCGATCAGCACCAGCGGGATGCCGTGCTGCGCGAACTGCGCGCGCTGGCGGGCGGTCAGCTCGGACGTCACCAGGATGACGCCCTCCCGCCCCGCGTTGGTGACCTTCCGGGCCCAGGCGGCGCCCAGGGGGTCGTCGGGCGCCGTGCCGATGACGACGTCGACGCCGGCCTCGGCCGCGGCCTGCGTCACACCCTGGGTGATCACCAGGTTGTTGGGGTTGACCAGCTGGTCGAAGGTCAGATCGATGGTCCGTACCGGCGACTGCGCGCCGCCCGGACCACGGGCCACGTAGTCGCGTTCGACCAGCAACTGCTCGACGCGGGCCCGGGTTTCGGGCGAGACGTCACTGCGGCCGTTGACCACCTTCGACACGGTGGCCACCGAGACCCCGGCTGCCTCGGCGATGCCGGTCAGGGTCGTCCGCTCGACGGCTCTCTTCGCCATGCTGGTCCTTTCGAAGGTTTACGGGGAAGGTAGCGCAAGGTTTCGGAGTGGTCCAGAGCAGGCTTGGGGCAGAAATTTATTTCGTCCGGCATCTTGACCCGCGACAAACCGGCACCTAATTTGTCGGCCAGAAAACGCAAAGGTTTCGAAAAGTTTCGAGTCGCGTATCGCGCCGCTGACGAGCCCTACGAGCCGTCCGGTGCGTTCGAACCTCTGAAGAGCCGAAGGAGCTCCCCATGCCCGCGAGAATCCCCTCCCGTGTCCTGGTCACCGCCTCGGCGGCGGTCCTGGCCCTGACCCTCACCGCCTGCGGCAGCAGCGGGCGGACCGCCGGCGGCGGCTCCGGTGACGGCGCGCTGGCGTGGGCACTGACCCAGGGCTCCGAAGCGACCTTCCGGGCCTCCGCCACGGAGTGGAACAAGGAGCACCCCGACAGCAAGATCAACTACCAGTACTTCCAGAACGACCCCTACAAGCAGAAGCTGCGCACCGCCGTGGGCGCCGGAAACGGGCCGGTCCTGTTCGAGAACTGGGGCGGCGGCGGCCTGAAGACCTATGTGGACGCGGGCAAGGTCGCCGACCTCACCGCCGATCTGAACGCCGACCCCGCGTGGAAGAACCGCATCTTCCCCTCGGTGCTGAAGTCCACCACCTTCGACGGCAAGACCTACGGCGTCCCGGTCAACGGCGTACAGCCGGTGGTCCTGTACTTCAACAAGCAGCTGTTCGAGAAGGTGGGCGCCGAGCCGCCGAAGACCTGGGACGACCTTCTCGCCCTGGTGAAGAAGTTCAAGGCGAAGGGCATCGCGCCGATCTCCATGGGCGGCGCCTCCAAGTGGCCCGACCTGATGTGGCTGGAGTACCTCGTCGACCGGGTCGGCGGACCCGAAACCTTCGCGAACATCGCCGCCGGCAAGAAGGGCGCCTGGTCGGACCCGGCCGTCCTCAGGGCCGCGGAGATGATCAAGCAGCTCGTGGACGCCGGCGGCTTCGCCAAGGGCTTCACCTCCGTCTCCGCCGACACCGGCCAGGCCGAAGCCCAGCTCTACACCGGCAAGGCCGCGATGATCCTCCAGGGCAGCTGGGCCTACGGCACGATGGCGACCGGCTCGCCGAAGTTCGTCTCCGCCGGCAACCTCGGCTGGTCCGGCTTCCCGGCCGTCTCCGGCGGCAAGGGCGACGCGAGCAACATCGTCGGCAACACGGCCAACTTCTTCTCTGTGTCGGCGCAGGCGAGCGCCAAGGAGAAGAAGACCGCGGTGGCCTACCTCAAGGACGGCGTCTACAACGACACCTACATCGACAGCCTCCTCAAGAACGGCGATGTCCCGCCGGTGAAGGACCTCGACGCCAAGCTCAAGACCACCGACAACGCGGACTGGACAACCTACGTCTACGGCCTCGCCCGCGACGCCAAGAGCTTCCAGCTCTCCTGGGACCAGGCGCTCACCCCCGAACTCGGCAACGACCTGCTCACCCACCTCGACCAGCTCTTCCTCGGCGAGATCAGCCCGCAGCAGTTCTGCGCCCAGATGGACAAGGCGGCGCAGGGGTGAGCGCCTCCACCGCCTCCAAGGCCCCGTCGGCGCGTGCCGGCGCCGGCGGCCCGCCGTTCCTCATGGCCCTGCCCGCCCTGCTGCTGTTCGCCCTGTTCGCGCTCGTGCCGATGGCGATCGTGATCTACCTGAGCTTCACCCGCTGGGACGGTCTGGGCAGCCCGGCGTGGGCAGGAGCAGACAACTGGCGCGAGGCACTGACCAGTGACGTCACCCGGCACGCCCTGTGGCTCACCGTCAAGATGATGGTGTTCTCCTGGATCGTGCAGACCCCGATCAGCCTCCTGCTGGGCGTGTTCGTCGCCGGAAAGCAGCGCTACCGCGCCCTGTTCGCCCTCTTCTACTTCGTCCCGCTGCTGATCTCCACGGCCGCGATCGCCGTCATCTTCAAGAACCTCCTCGACCCCAACTTCGGCCTCGGCGCGGCCCTGAACCTGCCCATCCTCGGCCAGGACTGGCTCGGCGACCCCCAACTGGCCTTCTACGCCGTGGTGTTCGTCATCACCTGGCAGTTCGTGCCCTTCCACACCCTGCTCTACCAAGCCGGAGCCCGGCAGATCCCCGCCTCGCTCTACGAGGCCGCCTCCATCGACGGCGCGGGCCGCCTCGCCCAGTTCTGGCACATCACCCTGCCCCAGATGCGCTACACCATCGTCACGTCCTCGACGCTGATGGTCGTCGGCTCGCTCACCTACTTCGACCTGGTCTTCGTCCTCACCGGCGGCGGTCCCGGCTACGCCACCCGCATCCTGCCGCTCGACATGTACATCACGGGCTTCCAGAGCAACGAGATGGGCCTCGCCAGCGCCATCTCCGTGGTGCTCGTCGTGGCAGGACTCGTCGTCTCCCTCGCCCTCACCCGGTTCTCCGGTTTCAACCGGATGCGCAGCCAGCAGGCAGGTATGTGATGTCCGTGCTCTCCCACGCCCCGTCCACCGGTTCCCCCGGCACATCGCCCCAGGACGAACCGCCGCCGGCACACCCGTGGCGCAACTCCCTCGGCAGCCTGCGCCGCGCCAACCCGCTCGGTGCAGTGGGCGGACTGCTCTGGCTGGTGATCGTCCTCGTGCCGGTCTACTGGGTCCTCGTCACCAGCCTGCGCACCCGCGAGGGCTTCTTCGACGCCAACCCGCTCTCCGTCCCCTCACACCCCACCCTGGACAACTACCGTCAGGTCCTCGACAACGGCTTCACGCACTACCTCCTCAACAGCACGCTGGTCACGGTCGGCGCGACGCTGCTGACCGTCGTCGTCTCCTTCCTGGCGGCCTACGCGATCGTGCGCGGCACCAGCCGGGCCCTGCGCTGGGCGTTCAGCGTCTTCCTGCTGGGCCTCGCCATCCCGCTGCAGGCGACGATCATCCCGGTCTACTACCTGATCGCCAAGGCGCAGATGTACGACACCCTGGGCGCGATCGTGCTCCCCTCGGCGGCGTTCGCGATCCCGCTGACCGTGATCATCCTGGTCAACTTCCTGCGCGACATCCCTGACGAACTGTACGAGTCGATGCGCGCGGACGGCGCCGGTCACTGGCGCATGCTGTGGAGCCTCGCACTTCCCCTGTCCCGCCCCGCTCTGATCACGGTCGTCATCTACGACGCCCTGAATGTCTGGAACGGCTTCCTCTTCCCGCTGATCCTCACCCAGAGCCCGGACAAGAGGACACTGCCCCTGTTCGTGTGGAGCTTCCAGGGCGAGTTCACCATCAACGTCCCCGCGATCCTGGCCGCAGTGGTCCTCTCCACACTGCCCATCCTCGTGCTCTACGTCCTGGGCCGCCGCCAGCTCATCGGCGGACTCACCGCCGGCTTCGGAAAGTGAGAGGCAACAGGACGGCACGGCTCCACCCGACTCGGGACGGGGACTGCAAGACGTTCGGTGCAACTCCCGATCATGGAAGATGCGTCGATGACCGGTGAGAACGTGACCAAGTCCGGGGAATAATTGTCACGATGTGTGGATGAGCAGGCTGGGTACGGGCTCGTGCATGGTTGGCGGTGGCGCGTCGCGGAGTTCGGCTTCGCCTGGTGTTCACACGTGGCAATCGGTCGCCAGGGTGGCGGTCTGCTGGTGGGAGAGCAGTCCGGCGACGGCTTGGATGATGTCGGTCATGTGCTCGCGGCGGCCGTGGTGCCTGGCGAGGACCCGCCAGTTCTTGAGGTGGGCGATGCCGTGCTCGACGCGGATACGGCGGGAGGAGTGGGCCTTGCGCTGGCGTTCATGCATTTCCTCGTACCAGTCCGGGGCGTTCTTCTTGAACTTGCGGTGCGGTGGTGTGACCACACGTCCGCCCGTCTGGGCTCCCAGTCCCTGGGAGCCGGCGTCCGCCAGAATCTCCACGAAGGGCCCGCCTGTAAGCAGCTTGACCAGGCCTACTGAGCTCGTCGGGTTGTTGTCGGGTGCTGGGTGAGGGTGAGGGTGAGGGTGAGTCCGGTGCCGGCGAGACAACCGTCGATGAGGTCGGGCCGGAGCTGGATATGGCGCAGGCCCCGGCGGAGAGTGCGTTCGAGATGCTCGTCGTCGGTGAAGGCGGTGTTAGAGGGCGTCCGAAAAGCCTGCCCAGCGGGCAAATTGCCTGGTAGCGGGGTGGTGCGCACTTTCGGGGGCTGGGGTGTGCGGGCTACGTACCCGTTACTCGACGGATCTGTCCGATGCGGAGTGGGAGATCCTCCGTCCGTTGGTTCCGGCAGTCAAGTCCGGTGGTCGGCCGGCGAAACACACCTGGAGGGAGATCCTCAACGCGCTGGCGTACTGGCTGCGGGCCGGCTGTGCCTGGAAACTACTGCCGCATGACCTGCCGCCGTGGCAGACGGTCTATCACTACTGGCGGCGATGGCAGCAAGAAGGCGTGTGGGAGCAGATGTTGACGGCGTTGCGCGAACGCGAGCGGGTACAGCTCGGCCGCGAACCCACCCCCAGCGCTGCCATCGTGGACAGTCAGAACGTCTGGGCCAGAACGCGGTGGCCAGCACGGTTACGACGGCTGCAAGAAGGTCAGCGGCATCAAGCAACACCTGCTCGTCGACACCCGCGGCACCGTCCTGGTCACCTGCGTGAGCCCGACCAACGTCGGCGACCGCGACGGTGCCGCGCTGCTGTTCTCCCGGGCCGCCGACACCTTTCCACGCCTGCAACACGTGTGAGCGGACCAGGGCTACCGCGGCGCCGACTTCCACAGCTGGGCCCGAGAAGCCACCGGCATCACCGTGGAGGTCGTGCAGCGCCGCGACGGAGGATTCCGTTCGACCTGGTCGAAGGTAGGGACACCACCGGCAGTGCCCCTCCTCGCGGTGGTCCCGCGCCGTTGGGTGGTTGAGCGGACGTTCGCCTGGCTGGGTCGGTGCCGCCGCCTGTCGAAGGACTATGAGTACCTGCGCGTCTGCTCGGAGAATGCCATCTACCTGTCCATGGCCCTCCTCCTCGTGCGCCGCCTCGCAAGACCAGCCCACTGACAGGCTTTTCAGACGCCCTCTAGCAGGCCATGTCTGGTTACGGTGCGGAGGTTCATCTTGGCAAACGTGCTCGTCTACAAAACTGCTGATCGTTACCTCTGGCCGACTTCCGGCGCGGCAACGGGTACCACCAGGGGTGAAATCCTGCTGGTCAACACCGAGGCCTGGGTCTGCGTGATGGGTCGAACGCTAGCCGACGTCCATGGAAGGCGCCGACGGGCTCGACCAGCTCGTCAGCATGCGGAGCGCATGCTCGGAAGACGTACCGGGCTTGGCGAGATAGACGAACAGCGCCTGGTCCGGTTCGCCGGGGAAGGTGACGACTTCGGACTCCAATGTCAGGTCGCCGACGATCGGATGGTGCAGACGCTTCGGGCCATGGGCGAACTCGACCACCTTCTGTTCGGCCCACCACTTGCGAAAGTGCTCGCTCTTGATCGACAGCTCACCGACGAGCTCGGTGGTCTTGGGATCGTCCGGATAGCGGGCCGCGTCCATCCGGAGCGCCCCTACCAGCTCGGCGACGATCCGTTCCCAGTCGGCCCACAGGGATCGCGCCGCCTCGTCGAGCACCACCCAACGCGCGGCATTGCGGTGCTTGGCCGGCATGGCCGGAAAGTCTGCGAGAAGCGCCCGTGCCGCCCGGTTGGCCGCGAGGACGTCGGTACGGCGGCCGAGGACGTAGGCAGGCACATCCCCGAGCTGCTCGATGAGCGCGAAGACTCCCGGCCTCAGCACCTGGGCGGACCGACTGCCACGTGTGCGGGCAGGGCGCGGCCGAACGGCGACGGTCTGCAAGTAGTTCCGTTCAGCCCGGTCAAGCTGTAGCGCGCCGGCGATCGCGTCCAGTACGGCATCAGACGGCTCGATCGGGCGTCCCTGCTCCAGCCGCGTGTAGTAGTCCACGCTCACGCCCGCCAGCCGGGCGAGCTCCTCGCGCCGGAGACCGGGAACACGCCGCTTTTGCTCGTCGATGATTCCCAGTGCGACCGGATCGAGCGCCGCGCGCCGAGCGCGCAGGAAGTCTCCCAACTCCTCGTTGCGGGTCATGGGGACATCCTCCTCCGGTGTACGGGGCGGATCCGGCGGCTGCCTGGCCCTGCCGGTCCTAGGCAGCGCGAACCCAGGACCGGAAGGGCTTGCTCCGAGGCCTCGGCGGTCTCTTCCGACGGCTTGACTGATGCCACGGGCAACAAAACAACCATCACAAGGGAGACCCTCACATGTCCACCTGGCTCATCACCGGTGCCACCTCCGGATTCGGCCGGCTCGTCGCCGACCGCGTCATCGCCTCCGGCAACCAGGTCATCGCCATCGGCCGCCGTCGCGACCGCCTCGACGACCTCGTCGCATCCGCACCGGAAGGCCGTGTCACTGCGATCGTCCTCAACTTGACCGACCCCGGCGCGGAGAAGACCGTCGGAGACGCCGTTCGGGCCGCCGGCGGGCTCGACGTCGTGGTGAACAACGCAGGCTACGGTCTGTTCGGATCAGTCGAGCAAACCAGCGCCGACGAGGCGAAGGCCAACTTCGACACCAACGTGTCCGCGAATCTGGCCGTACTGCGCGCCACGCTCCCCGCGATCCGCGCGTCGAAGGGTCGCATCGTGCAACTCTCCTCACTGGTGGGGTCCTTCGCCTGGCCGGCGTCCGGGCTCTACTCGGCGTCGAAGGCCGCTGTGGAGCTCTTCAGCGAAGCGCTCGCTCTCGAACTCGCACCGACTGGCGCAAAGGTCACCGTGATCCAGCCCGGCATGTTCGCAACCGAGTTCACCACCTCGGCTCACGTCGTACCGCCGAGCGAGCCCTACCTGCCCACCGTCGGCGCGTTCCTCGAGCACGTTTCGCAGATTCCCGCCGACGCGATGGGTGACCCGAACGCGGTGGCGGACGCGATTCTCACCGTCGCGACCATGGACGAGCCGCCGCTGCGACTGGCAGTCGGGCAGGACGCGATCGACGCAATCCGGAACGCGCTTCAGACCCGGCTGAGCGAGCTGGATCACTGGGCCGCTACCGATCTCATGCCCGCGGTCTGAGCATCCGACGCCGCCAGGCTGGAGGGACCGAACCTTCCAGCCGGCTCCGCCGGCTCCCATCAGGAACTCACGTGACTCTCCCGAAGGCGATGAACGGGTGAAGCCCCGGACTGGCGATCTGCCGAGGAGAAGACGACCGGTCTACTCGAGCTACCGTGCTCGTACGGCCACTGGGGAGACCGACACTCGTCAGCGGATCCTGGACGCGGCGCAGGGGCTTATCGCGCACAGCGGCTACGCGGCCTCAGGCCTCACCGTGATCCTCAAGGAAGCCGCGGTCCCCAAGGGATCGTTCTACCACCACTTCCCGTCGAAGGACGCCTTCGGGGAAGCGCTGATGAAGAACTACTTCCACAGCTACCTGACCACGATGGATCGCATCATCGCCGACACGTCAAAGACCGGCGCCGAGCGGACCATGGCGTACTGGCAGTGGTTCTACGACGTCCAGACCGCGGACGACTGCCAAGGGCAGTGCCTGGTCGTCAAGCTCGCAGCGGAAGTCTCCGACCTCTCGGAAGCGATGCGGCTGCAGCTCGCCGAAGGAACCTCACAGATCATGGATCGGCTGGAGAGGCTCCTGACGATCGCTCTCGACGACGGCTCCCTTCCCGCCGGCGCCGTGGAAACAACACCCCGAGAACTTGCGCTGAGCCAGTACGACGCGTGGCTCGGCGCGAGCGTGATGACGAAGGTGCAGCGCACGCCAGACTCCCTGCAGCGAGCCATGGCCAGCACGCGTCGACTGATGAAGCAGTAATCCCTCCTTTGCGTTGCCAACCGGTGACGCATGTCCAATTAGAGACGACCGGTCTACTCCGGCGTCGAAGGAGAATCATGAACACCGAGCCGATCTACTCGGACGCCTCGGCCCTCGCCGAGCTCATCCGGACCGGGAAGGTGACCTCGGTCGAGGTCGTCCAGGCGTATCTCGACCGGATCCACGCCGTCGATCCGCAGCTGAAGGCGATCGTGTCGCTCAACGAGAGCGCCCTCGATGAGGCGCGGGCCGCCGACGACGCGCTGGCCTCGGGGGAAGCGGTCGGGCCGTTCCACGGCGTGCCGTTCACCGTTAAGGACTCGATCGACACCGCCGGTGTACTGACCCAGCGCGGGTCGCCGATCTTCGCGGGACGCGTTCCCGACGCCGACGCCACGAGCGTCGCCCGGATGAAGGCGGCCGGAGGCATCCTGCTGGCCAAGACGAACCTGCCCGAGTTCTCGTACGCCTGTGAGAGCGACAACCTGCTGACCGGTACGACGAACAACCCGTGGAACCTCGAGCGCACCTCGGGCGGTTCCAGTGGCGGCGAGTCCGCCGCGATCGCGGCCGGGCTGAGCCCGATCGGACTCGGCACCGACCTGACGATCTCGGTCCGCGGTCCGGCGGCGCTGACCGGCATCGTGGCACTGAAGCCCACCCACGGCCGGGTCCCGATGACCGGGATCTGGCCGCGTGAGCCCCGCCGGGTCTGGCACGTCGGCCCGATGGCGCGGTCGGTCCGCGACGTCGAGCTGGCGTACTCGGTCCTCAACGGGCCGGACGGCGCCGACGGTGCCTCGGTCGCCCCGAACGGGTACGACGCCGGCGTCGGCGCGACGCCTTCGCGTCAGCTGCGCGTCGGCTGGTTCGTCGACTCCGGTCTCGGGCCGGTCGACCCGGAGGTCGCCCAGACCGTCCGCAACGCCGCCGAAGCGCTCCGCGCCGCAGGGGCACAGGTTGAGGAGGTGTCGGTCCCCGCGCTGCGCGTCGACAATCCGCTCGCGCTGTTCTACAAGCAGCACGTCAACGAGCTCAAGCCGGCCGTCGCCGCCGCGACGGCCGGCCACGAGGGCCAGATGTACAAGTACACCAAGGCCCTGATGGAGACACCGCTCACCCCAGTCGAGGAGTACGTCGACGTCGAGCAGGCCTTCGACCGGATCCGCGACGGCTACGCCGAGTACTTCTCCCGCTTCGACGCCGTCATCCTGCCCGTGCTCCCAATCCCTGCGTACCCGCACGGGGCCGCCACGTTCGTGATCGACGGCGAGACCGTCGACGCGGGCCACATCCAGTCCTACACGGTCCAGTTCAACGTCACGGGCCTGCCCGCTTTGTCGCTGCGCTTCGGGACCAGCTCCGAGGGCCTGCCGATCGGCGTCCAGGTCGCCGCCGCCTGGCACGCCGAGTCGACCGTCCTGCACATCGGCAAGCTGCTCGAGCAGGCCAGCACCGTTCGAGACCTGCACCCCGAGATCTAGAGCCGGGAGGACCGGACGGCGAGGCAACCAGCGAACCCGAAAGCGGGTGCCGGCTACACGTCAGAGCCCGGCACCCGCCGCCCCGCCTAACGAACTACCTCGTGCACGGTTGGCCGTGGCACGTCGAGGTGTGTGGCGTTGTCGGTGTTCAGGCTCGAAGGCCGTGGTCGAGGGTGGTGGTCTGCTGATGTGAGAGCAGACCGGCGACGGCCTGGACGATGTCACTCATGCGTTCACGGCGGCCAAGGTGGCGGGCGAGAGCCCGCCAGTTCTTGAGGTGTGCGATGCCGTGCTCGACACGGATGCGCTGTGAAGAGTGCGCCTTGCGCTGCTGTTCGAGCCGCTCCTCGTACCAGGCGGGAGCGTTCTTCTTGAACTTGCGATGTAGCGGTGTCACCACGAGTCCGCCGGTCTGCGCGCCCATGCCCTGGAAGCCGACATCCGCGAGGATCTCCATGAACGGGCCGCCGGCCAGGGACTCAACCAGTCCCAGATGCCGGGCCTGGGTGATGTCGGCGCAACTGCCTGGCCGTACAGAGCTACAGAACAACACGCGCCCCTCGGCGTCCGTGCGGACCATCGACTTTCACGGCGTTCTGCTTGGTCTTCCCGGAGACGAACCTGTCCCGGTCTTTGCAGCCGGCGGCCGGGCGCCGCACACGGATCTCCGTGCCATCGATGATCCCGGTCCCACCGTCGGCACCCAGGTACTCAACGACCTCGGCGAGAGTCCGCAGCCGCATGTCCGGCGCGACGGTACAGCCCCGTTGCGCGAGCAGTGGCCGCACTTCACCGATGGCCCGGGTGATGGTGGAGCGGTCCACGCCGAACCAGCAGGCCAGCACGTCATGAGTGGTGCCATGGCGCAGACTCACCAGAGTCGCCAGCAGCCGGTCAATGAAGACGAACTGGTGCTTCGCCCCGGCCCCTACCGCCCGTCGTCGCGGCCCAGTCATGAGGCGTGCCTGATGCTGCGCGTGCCACAACGGCCCTATATCAGCGACGAGTTCAGCAATCAGCGTCGGCGACAATCCAGTGATCCGGTACTCCGCCACGATCAATTCGCGCGCCCCAGCCCGCATCATGCCCGGTTCAACGAGCTACCCGGGGCCAAGCCACGGCCAACCGTGCACGAGGTCGTTAGCGCACGCATCCCCGTCGCACTGGCAAGAGCGACACCATCACCAGCCTGTCCGTGCTGTCCGCATCGAATGTGCTCCTCACGCGCCCTGTTCCTTCCGCCGACCGCCTGCCGACGTGGCCGGGCCACGCGCCAGATCGTTCAGCACTTCCCGGGCGGCCCGCGTTCCCGACGCCAGTACGCACTGCCCGGTCCGAAACGAGTCGTGGGGCTGCGCCGCCAGGGCGACAGCAACGCCCCCTCACCCACGGCATCACCGGCACTGGGCACGTCCACGCCGAGTACGGAGCTGGGAGACCAGCACGGTGCCCGGTGGCGGGTAGGTGGGCGCGACCTCGGTGAGCACACAGGTGTTCAGCACCACCCCTGCACCGTCGACAACCAGTGTCGATTCCGCCAGCGGCGTGCTGTGGGCCGCTTGGTAGTAGGTGGAGACGGTACGGCCCTCCGCCCTTCGCAGGCCGGCGCGGCACCCAGATCCGACTGGGCCGTGCCGAACCGAGCGCGGCCGAACGCGATCAGCCGTCGCTCGCTGGTACTCCCGGCCTCAGCGGTCCTGCACCCGACGTCACTCCGGCCGCCGGACGCGGTCGAGGACGTCGCGCAGTTGGACGCGGCCGGTGATACCGAGCTTGGGGAAGATCTTGTGCAGGTGGAAGCCGACGGTGCGGTGGGAGAGATAGAGCCGAGTGCCGATGTCCCGGTTCGTCAGGCCCTCCGCTGCCAGTTCGGCGATCTGCAACTCCTGGGGCGTCAGGTCGGCCAGGACGTCGTGAACGGCGGGAGGTGCCACGGCCACGCCCGCCGCGCGGAGTTCCGCGGCGGTGCGCTCGGCCCAGGGGCGTGCGTCCAGTCGTTCGAAAATGTCGAGGGCCGTGCCGAGGAGGGGACGTGCTTCGGCGGTGCGTCGGCGGCGCCGTAGCCACTCGGCGAAGTCGAGGTGGGCGAGGGCGTGTTCGAAGGGCCAGCGGGCGCCGGCCGGGTCGCCGATCGCCGCACGGAAACGGGACTCCGCGTCGTCGGGATCGCTCAGCAGTGCCGCGGCGCGGTGCACGATCGCGGCCAGACGGGCGGAGCGCCGCTGTTCCAGGGTCCGCTCGGCGGCGTGGAGCACGGCACGGGCGTCGTCCGCCTGTCCGGCCCGGACGGCTGCGGCCGCGAGATCGGCAAGGCAGTAGAGGGAGGCGTGGTAGTGGACGGGGACCGGGCGGGCGTCCTGGGTGAAGGCGCGGCGGAGTTGGCCGTACGCCGTCTCGTGGTCGCCCTCCGCCAGGGCGGCCAGGGCGAGCGCGTGCCGGTGACGCACGTACAGGCTGCGGGACTTCCGCAGATCCCGGCCGCGGACGGCGTCGTCCACCTGCGCCCGCGCGCCCGCGCTGTCCCCCCGAGCGGCGCGCAGGGTGGCCTGAAGGAGGGGCGACCCCACCATGACGTTGTCCGCGCCCGCCTCCGTCGCCGTCCAGAGGGCCTCCTCGGCGGCGGCCTGCGCCGCGCTCCAGGCTCCGCTCTCGAAGTGCGCCAGGGCCAGGGCCTGCGCGACGGTGCAGTTGGCGCCGGCCGTGGCGGCCCGGCGCAGCTGGTCCATGGCCTGGTCGAGCAGGCGTACGGCCTCGTCGGTCTCGTCCAGGATCCAGGCCGCGCCGCCGAGAGAGACAAGGCCGGTCAGGGAGCCGTCCGGCAGGGTTTCGACGGCGTGGTGCAGGCTCTTCAGCGTTTGTTGCCGGTCCGTGAACGGCCGGCCGGCCGCCCGCGGCCAGACGCGGTCGGTCTCGTCCGGCTGCCGGGCGATGAGGCCGTCGATCCGCTGGATGTCGTGCCGGTAGCGAGGGTCACCCGAGTTGTACGCCGGGGTCGCCGCAGTGCCCAGGGCGCTCAGGGCCAGGGCCGGCGCAGGGGCGGCCATGGATTCGGCCACGGGGAGCAGGAAGGCCAGGGAGTCGTCGTGCCGCAGGGTGACAGCCAGGGACCAGCCGGCCCGCAGGGAGGCTTCGGCGAGAAGCTGGGGGTCGTCCGTGAGGCCGTCGACGCGGCCCGCGATCTCCCCCACCCACTGCGGGTGCCCCGCGTACATGGCGGAGGTGGCCGCTGCGAGCAGGCGGCGGGCGCGTTCCCGCGGATCGGGGGTGAGTTCGGCGGCGCGTTCGAGGGCGGTCGCCGCGGCCGCGTGGCCGCCGCGGTGCTGGAGGCGTTCCGCGCTCTCGGCCAGGGCACGGGCGACGCCTTCGTCCGGGCCGAGCGCGGCGGCGGCGAGGTGCCAGGCACGGCGGTCGGGTTCGTGCGCGAACGCGGCGGCGAGGGTGAGGTGGGCGTCGCGGCGTTCGGCGAAGGAGGCGGCCTGGTACACGGCGGAGCGGACCAGGGGGTGGCGGAGCCTTGCCCGGCCGCCGTCGACGCGTACGAGCCCCGCCTGCTCGGCGGGTTCCCAGACTTCCGGTCCGGCCGCATCCGGTACGTCCGAGAGCTGTGCGGTGCCCGCGGCGGCCACCAGGAGCAGGGCTCGTCGGGTCGCGGGTGGCACCGTGGGCAGGTCGACGGCGAACAGGTGTTCAAGGCGAGCGGTGAGTGGCAGCGAATCGAACGGGCCGAGGTTGCCGCCGTCCGGATCCCTGGCGAAGGCCCGCGCGAGTTCGATGAGGGCGAGCGGGTTCCCGGCTGCTTCGTTGAGGATCCGTGAACGGACCCGGCCCCGGGGCGGCTGCGGCTGTCGCTCCAGCAGGAGCCCGGCCGATGCCCGGTCCAGCGGATCGACGGTCAGATGCGGGAAGTCACGGTCGAAGCGCGCCGGCACCGCCCCGTCTCGTGCCGCGAGCAGGAGGACAGCGGGTTCCCTGTCGAGCCGCCGGGCGACGAAGGCGAGCACGTCCAGCGAGCCGACGTCCAACCACTGGGCGTCGTCGACGGCTATCAGCAGCGGACGCTCAGCCGCCGTGTCCGAGAGCAGCGTCAGCACCGCGGTTCTGATCAACAGTGGTTCGGGGGCCGGTGATCCGTCGGCCTGATCCATGCCGAACGCGTGGCGCAGGGCGTCGCGCTGACGCGCCGGAAGCCTGTCGACGCCGTCGAGCACGGGACGCAGCATCTGGTGCACCCCGGCGAAGCCGAGGTCCTGCTCGCCCTCGCAGCCCCGTACCCTCACCACGCGTCGGCCGCGGTCCGCGGCCTGCGTGGCGGCCCGGTCGACCAGGGTGCTCTTTCCCGCCCCCGGCTCACCGGTCAGCACCAGCACCTTGGGGCCGTCGCCGTCCACCGCGTCGACCAGCCGCGTGATCCGTGACATCTCACGATCCCTACCGAGGATCGCCGGCCCGTGTCCCTGCTCGGCACCGAAGTCACCGACGTCCATGAAGTTCCGTTCTCCCCACCGCTCATGTCCCATCCTGCCAGGGCCGCCGCGCACGACTGGTCACATGACAGAAGCGGTGCTCGTCGCACCCCTGGCAGCATCCGGTCTCCGGGCGGAGCAGAGTGATCGGGAGTACAGCGGTGGTCGGGGAAGCGGACGTCGACCGGATCCTGCGGGGCGTGGACGGCCCGCGGTCCCTGCTGGTGCTGGGGGACACCGGCACCGGCAAGACCCGGCTGCTCCGGATCGCCGGCAAGGAGGCCCAGGAGCGCGGGGCCCGCGTCCTGTCGGCGCGTGCCTGCTCGTGGGAGGCGCAGCAGTCATACGCCTGTCTGCACCAGCTTCTCCTGCCGCTGCGGGACGAGCTCGACGTCCTGCCCGCTCCCCAACAGCGGGCGCTGCGCGCCCTCTTCGCGCCGACGGCGGACAACGTGCCGCCGGAGGAAACGGTCCTGTCCATCGCGGTCCTGGCCCTGTTGGCCCAGCTCGCGCGGACCGGTCCGGTCCTGCTGACCGTCGACGACCTCCAGGACTGCGACCGCGCCTCCCTGACCGTGCTGTCCTTCGTGACACGACGACTCACCGATCCGTCCGTCTCCGTGCTGTTCTCGGCACAGGGCGAGGTTCCCCCGCCAGGCGTCCCCTCGGACCTCGCCGTACTGCCCCTGGGCCCCCTGTCCCCGCAGGCGGCGGCCCGGCTGCTGGACGCGCAGCCCGGGGCGCCCACCGGACTGGCCAGGCTGGAGCTGCTCCGTCAGGCGGAGGGCAATCCGCTGGCGATCATCGAGCTCGGCCGTGCCGGGGAGCGGACCCGGGGCATCCAGCAGATGTTCGCGGCGCGGTTGGACGCGCTGCCGGAAGAAACACGGCATGCCCTGCTGTACGCGGCGGCTGCCCTGCCGCAGGAGCAACTCGGCACCGTCATGGCCGCGTTGGGCTCCGACGACCTGCGGGTGTGGACCCCGGCGGAGGCGGCCGGACTGGTCACCGTCGCCCAGGGAAGACTGGCCTTCTGCAACCCGCTGACGCGTACGGCGGCCTACCACCGCCAGCCCGCCCAACTGCGCCGGCGGGCCCACCGGGATCTGGCGGCCGTATCCGCCCACGGCCCCTCGCACCGAGCCATGGCCGCCGTCGGTCCGGACGAGTCCGTGGCCGCGGCCCTGGAAGCCGCTTCCGAACGGGGGGACCGCTTCACCGCGGCCCGCGCGCTGGAGCAGGCCGCGCTCCTCAGCCCCCGCGACGACGACCGCGCCCGCCGTCTCGCCGCGGCGTGCACCGCCGCGAGCGACGTCGGAGACCCGGCATGGGTGCGCGAGCTGTACACGGCACAGGGCCAGGTGAACCGGGACCCGGAGCTGATGAGTGCCGCGGCCTGCGCCATGGGCGGGGCACTGTCGTTGCTGTCGTTCCAGCGAGAGGCGTTCAACCTCCTGCTGGAGGCGGCGCGGCGGACGCCGGAGAGCGACGGCACGACGGCCTTCGCCCTGGCGGCCGTGGCGACGGGCATCGCCCGCCAGTCCGGACTCCCGGAACACCGGCGGCAGTTGGGGTTCTTCCTCGGCCGGGTGTCCGAGGACGGCGGGCACCACACCGACGTCCTCGCCGCCCTGAAGGCCCTCGCCTCGACCACGACCGGTCCGAGCCGGTCGGCCCGACTGCTCACGACCGCCTCGCTCGCCCACCTCACCGACGAGTCGGACCTGTGCGCGGAGCAGTTCCGGCAGGCGGGCGAGCGCTTGCGCGCACAAGGTGCCCTGGGCCCGCTCGCCTGGACCGTCGCGGCCCAGGTGGAGACGCTCCTGGGTCTCGGACGCTGGGCCGAGGCCGCGTCCCTGATCGAGGAGGGGCTCTCGTACGCAGCCGTCCACCGGTGGACCCGCGTCGAGATGGACCTCGAAGCCCTGGGTACGACCCTGCGCGCGCTGCGCGGCGAGTGTGTGCCGGGCACCCGGTTCACCGGCCCGAACTGGCGCTCCGTCAGCCTCCACGAGAACCGCGCCACGCATGCCCGGATGCTGCGGGCCTGCGGTCTGACGGCCATGGTCCTCGGAGACGGGGACAGCGCCTTCCGGCACCTGCGGACGCTGTTCACCGACGACGGCGATCCCCTCGACCCCTTCCTCTCGCCCCGCTGCGTCGCCGAACTGGCCGTCGCCGCCCGTCGCACAGGCCGGCGACGGGAAGCGGCGCACGTCCTGGCGCGGGTCCGGCGCAGCCAGGGCGCCCGGCCGACGACCCGGATGACGCTGCTCATGCACCACGCGGCGGCGCTGGTCGACGAGGACGCGGACCCCGAGCAGCACTTCCAACTGGCTGTGGTAAATCCGGAGGCGGCCCGCTGGCCCCTGGAACGGGCCCGGGCCCGCCTGGACTACGCGATCTGGCTGCGCCGACGCAGGAGACCGCTGGAAGCCCGCGCCCAGCTGACCGTCGTACTGGAGGCGGCCACCCGGCTCGGCGCCCGGCACCTCGCCGAGGCGGCCCGCGGCGAGCTGCGCGCGAGCGGGGTGGCCGAGGCTCCCGCCTCGACGCATCCGCTGGTCGAACTGACCGCCCAGCAACGGCAGATCGTACGGCTGGCCGCGGACGGCCTGTCCAACCGGGAGATCGGAGAACATCTGTTCCTCTCGCCGCGTACCGTGGGTTCGCACCTCTACAACGCCTATCCCAAACTCGGCATCAGCAGCCGCCACCAACTGCGCGATCTCCTCGTGTGCGAGAAGTGACGGGCGAGAGGCGGCCATCGCATGGAACCGGACGGACGGCACCTCTCCTCCCTGACACTCGATCCGCTGGTGCAGCGGCTGGTCGAGGCGTCCTCGGCGCCGCCCTTTCTGCACGAGTTGTCGCCGGCCGCCGGCCGACAGGCCCTGACGGAGTCCCAGGTCCACCGGGTGGAGGACTTCGCGGTGGACGCCTCCTTCCAGGTGTCACCCGTGGGACCGTCCGGGCTGGTGGGCTTCTGGATCTTCCGACCGCGCGGAGTACGGGGGCCGCTTCCCGTCCTCTTCTACGTCCACGGCGGCCGGTGGATGCTGGGAGACGCGCAGACCCACGCCCGGCTCATCAGCGAGTTCGTACTCGGCGCGGGAGTGGCCGCCGTGGTACCCGAGTACAGCCGCGCCCCCGAGGCCCGCTACCCCATGGCCGTCGAGGAGTGCTACGCCCTCATGGACTGGGCCGTCCGCCATGCGGCCGAACTGGAGCTGGACGCCGGCCGACTGGCAGTGGCCGGGGACTGCGCGGGCGCCACCCTGGCCATCGCGCTCACCATGCTGGTGAAGTCGCGCGGCGGCCCGCGGATCAGTGCCCAGCTGCTGTACTACCCGATCACCGACGCACACTGCGCCACCGCCTCCCAACGGCAGTTCGCCGAGGGTTATCTGCTCACTCGGGAGGCCTTGCGCGGGTACTGGCGGCAGTACAGCGACGATCCCCGGGACCTGGCCCGGCCGACCGCTTCCCCGTCGCGCGCCGGCCCGGCCGAGCTGGCGGGGTTGCCGCCGGCCCTGCTGATCACGGCGGAGGCCGATGTGACGCGGGACGAGGGTGAGCAGTACGCGGCTCGGCTGCGCCTGGCCGGGGTCGAGGTGACCTCGACCCGGTTCCTGGGCACGGTCCACGACTTCGTCTCGCTGGCCGCACTGCGTGACAGTCCGCCGACGCGGGCAGCCGTGCGGCAGGGCGTCACCTTTCTGCGCGAACTGCTGCGTGGCGAGGACCAGTCGACCGACTGATGCGTCCGCCCCCGACCGAAGGCAGGCTGACAGGTATGTCAGCCTTCTACGATTCCTTCACAGGGAACGACCCCACGATGAGGCGACGCGGCCAAGTGCTCTCCACGAGTTCCGTACCGGCTGGCGAAAGTCTGGAGTTCTGGCATGACGCCGTGCTCGCCACGTTGGTGGGGATGGACATCGCCACCGAGAGCGGGACGTACGACGCCACGATGCGTACGGACCGACTGGGCGAACTCCAGATCACCACGGTCGACTGCGATCCGGGAGAGGTTCACCGAGCCCCGCACTTCGTCGCCCGCGGCGACGGCGGTCAGGTGCTCGTCGCCGTACAGAGCAGCGGCACCGCTGAGGTCGAACAGGACGGCCGTTACACGGAACTCCGTCCCGGTGACCTCGCGTTCTTCGAGACCGTCCGTCCGTTCCGCACGCGTTTTCCGCAGCGGTTCGAGCTGAAGATCTTCGCCGTGCCGCGGTGTCTCCTCGGCCAGTCGGAGGCGGCCCTGGGACGGATCACGGCACGGGCCCTGCGTCCGGTGGGCGGGCTCGCCGCCCTGGTCTCACCGTTCATGTCGCGTCTCGCGGACACGTCCGAGTCCTACTCCGGGCCGGTCGCCGAGCGGCTGGCCGAGAGTGCCGTGGGGCTGCTGGCCGCGACCGCGGCGCAGCAACTGGGCGAGGAACCGGCCGAACTGCCCGGCGCCGACCGGGTGCTCCTGCTGCGCGTCCAGAGGTTCATCCGCTGGCACCTGGCGGAGCCTGGCCTCACACCCGCGGTCATCGCCCGGGCCCACGGCATCTCGGCGCGGTATCTGCACCGGCTGTTCGAGCAGGAGGGCACGACCGTCGGCCGCTGGATTCGTCGGCTCCGGCTCCAGGAGTGCCGCAGGGAACTGACCGGCGCCGCGAGCATGGGCAGCGTCGCCCGGCGCTGGGGGTTCAGCGGCACCGCTCACTTCGCACGGGCTTTCCGCCGGGAGTACGGCGTCTCCCCCACCGACTGGCTCCGGGACGAGCGGGCCCGGCACTTCGCGGAGGAGGACACGTGCCGGGCCAGTTGACCACCGTGGACGGGCTGTGGTCGTGCAAACAGGCCATGTCGACGGCCTACGGCGATCTCGACCTGGTCCCTCGTTCGGACCCGCAGTCCTGGCGGGGCTCCCTCCAGGTGCTGCGACTGGGCACGCTCCAGGTCGCGACCGAGGAGTCCGACGCCGTGCGGGTCGTCCGGACCCCGCCGGACCCGGCGGCCGACGGCCACGACCACGTGTTCGCCCGTCTGCAACTCGACGGCCGGGCCCGGCTGTTACAGAACGGCCGCTCGGCAGACCTGTACCCCGGAGTCCTGGCCTTCTACGACGCGAGCCGGCCGTTCAGTCTCGTCCTGCCGGAGCATCAGCGAGCGCGGGTCCTGATGGTTCCGCGCCCGTTGCTGAGGCTGGGCGAGGCAGAAATACGCCAGATCACCGCGAAAGTCATCGGCGACGCGCCCGAGGAACCGGCCTCGTTCCTGCTCCCGCTCCTGTCCGGCCTGGCACAGGAGATCGGCGCGTCCGCACCTACCGCCCGCGAAGAGCTCGCCCGCGTCGTCGCCGACCTCCTCGCCACCTTGGCCGCGGACCGGCTGGCCACCACAGAACCCGTCGAAGCGCAGGTGACCACACTGTTGGACCGCGTCAAGGCCACCATCGAGACCCGCCTCGGCGAGCCCGAGCTCTCCCCCCAAGCCCTCGCCGACGCACACGGCGTCTCCTTGCGCTATCTGCACAAGCTCTTCCACGAGCACGACACCACGGTCGCCGGCTGGATACGCCGGCGCCGGCTCGAGTCGTGCAGAGCCGAACTCGCCCGTCCCACGGCGGCCGACCGGACCATAGCCGCCGCGGCCGCCCGGTGGGGGTTCGTCAGCCCCGCCCACTTCAGCCACGCCTTCCGCAAGGCGTACGGCATGTCCCCGGCGCAGTACCGCGGGCAGCGGCCGGGCGGCTGACGCGCTTTCAGCAGCCCCTTGCGGATGGAACAGCCTTGAATTCCGCGGCAGTTCGCGTCCGACAACGCACGGCGTCCCTCAGGCGCACTGCCGGGTCGGTCCCTGTGCGCTGCCGGACCAGTTCCCGTGCACTGACGCGCAATGTCCACCGATCCCTCGGTTCTAACGTCCTGACCGAGGTCCCCGCAGATCTCATCCGAAAACGAGGAGAACCACATGTCTGACGCCGTCGAACCGGTCCAGCCGGTGCTGGAACCGGCGGCAGCCGCCTTCGCGGAGGCGACCGCCAACCCGCCCTACCTCTTCGACCTGACGCCCACCGAGGGCCGCAAAGCGGTCGACGAGGTCCAGTCCGGCGACATCGCCAAGCCCGCCGTCGACGAGGAGTGGGTCACCGTCTCCGGCGGCCCGACAGGCAGCGTCCGGGCCCGGATCGTGACGCCCGAGGGTGCCTCCGGGCCCCTGCCGGTGATCGTCTACATCCACGGCGCCGGCTGGGTCTTCGGCAACGCCCACACCCACGACCGCCTGGTGCGCGAACTCGCCGTGGGCGCGCACGCCGCCGTGGTCTTCCCGGAGTACGACCTCTCGCCCGAGGTCCGCTACCCGGTCGCCATCGAGCAGAACTACACGGTCGCCCAGTGGGTCGTGACGGAGGGCGCGGCCAAGAGCCTCGACGCCACCCGCATCGCCGTGGCCGGCGACTCGGTCGGCGGCAACATGAGCGCCGCGCTCACCCTCATGGCCAAGGAACGCGGTGACGTGCCGCTGCTCCAGCAGGTGCTGTTCTACCCCGTCACCGACGCGAGCTTCGACACGGCGTCGTACCACCAGTTCGCGGAGGGCTACTTCCTGCGCCGTGACGGCATGCAGTGGTTCTGGGACCAGTACACGACCGACGAGGCCGAGCGCGCCCAGATCACCGCATCCCCGCTGCGCGCCACGACCGACCAGCTCACCGGCCTGCCCCCGGCCCTCGTCATCACCGGCGAGGCCGACGTCCTCCGCGACGAGGGCGAGGCCTACGCCAACAAGCTCCGCGAGGCCGGCGTCGCCGTCACCGCCGTCCGCTTCCAGGGCATCATCCACGACTTCGTCATGCTCAACGCCCTGCGCGAGACCCACGCCGCCCAGGCCGCCATCACACTGGCGATCAACACCCTGCGCACCGCGCTCCACGGGCACTGAGACACCGGAAAGAGAGCCCCCCCCATGTCCACCACTCCCACCGTCCTCCTCGTACACGGCGCCTTCGCGGACGCCGGTAGCTGGTCCGGTGTCATCGCGGAGCTGCAAAGCCACGGCATCACCGTGCTCGCGCCGTCGAACCCGCTGCGCGGCCTGGCGTCGGACGCCGCGTACATCGCATCCGTGGCGTCCCAGATCGACGGCCCGGTCGTCCTCGTCGGCCACTCCTACGGCGGTGCGCTCATCACCGTGGCCGGCACCACGGACAACGTGGTCGGTCTGGTCTACGTGGCGGCCTACGCCCTCGATGAAGGCGAGAGCCTCGGCGAGTTGCAGGGGCGCTTCCCGCTCTCGCCACTCGTCAGCAACCTCAAGCAGTGGACGTATCCAGTCCCGGGCGGCGCCCCGGCCGTCGAGGTCACCATCACCGAGGACGCCTTCCCGTCGGTGTTCGCCGCCGACGTGCCCGTGGATGTCACCAAGGTCCTCGCGGCGGCGCAACGCCCCCTGGCCGCCGCGGCGTTCGAGGAGACCGCCGCCGCAGCCGCGTGGAAGACGAAGCCGGCCTGGGCGCTCGTCGCCGGGGCGGACGAGGCGATCAACCCCGAGGTCGAACGCTTCGGCGCGAAGCGGGCCGGGGCCACCGTCGTCGAACTCGAAGGTGCCTCGCACGCCGTGGCGGTCTCCCGGCCCAAGGAGGTCGCCGACCTGATACGTGACGCGGTGCGCGCGACAAGCTGACCCGGCGCGGGGCCGCGCGGCCGGAAATCCCTGTGGTGTCCGGCCGCGCCGTTCCTCATGCCCGGGTGACCGGAGCAGGCGACGCGGCAAGCAGCACTCCGGCGAGGGCGGGTGCCAGGCACCATGCGGCCGCGAGGATGCCGACCGCAGCCACGGGATACGGCAACCTCCTCTGCGCGGCAATCGTCGACCGCCTCACCTTCAACGGCACCATCATCGAGACCGGCCGACTCCCACAGCATCGCAAGCACACGAGCCCGCGCCGAAGCCGCGGCCAACTAAAGCGCGTTGCAGAAGGCCCTGAGATTGCAGGTCAGGGCCCGCCTACGGCCTTCTACAACGCGCTTTCAAGGGTGTTGCACAAGGCCGCGATCTGGTCATCTCCGTTGTATGGCTAAGGTCTCGAGCGCCGAGCGCGTGTGGGTGGAGACGTTCACCGGGCTGGAAGTGACGCAGTTTGCGCGCCTGTTGAAGGTGGTGCGGGAGCGGGGCGGTGACGGCACCTTGAGGGGCCGGCCGTGGTGTCTGGCGCTGGCCGAGCGAGTGCTGGTGGTTGCGGTGTATTACCGCAACCAATCTGACGATGCGGCAGATGGGCCCGCTGCTCGGCGTCTCCTCCTCCACGGTGTGCCGGGTGATCCAATGGCTGGGCCGCTGCTCGCGATCGAGCCCGTCTCTCGCCCGGCCGATGCCCCGGAACGCACGTGGATTGTGGACGGCACCCTGATCCCGGTCCGCGACCGGAGGGTGGCAGCACCCAGCCGTGCCTACCGGTTCTCCGTGAACGTGCAGGTCATCGTGGACGCGGACACACGGCTGGTGATCGCGGCAGCGCGACCGGTGACGGGCACCACCGCGGACGCCCACGCCCGGCGGGCGTCCGGGCTGAGCCGGCACTGTGAGGGCGTGACGGTGCTCGGCGACGGCGCCTACCTCAACTGCGGCATGGCGGTACCGCACCGAAAACGCCCCGGGAGGGCCCTGCTCCCGGGCGAGGAGGACGACAACGCCGCCCGCCGCGAGGTCCGCGCCCGCGTGGAACATGTCATCGGCCGCCTGAAAAACTACAAGATCCTCCGCGACTGCCGACAGCACGGCGACGGCCTCCATCACGCCGTCCAGGCCGTCGCCCACATGCACAACCTCGCCCTCGCAACATGAAGGGACAGCCCCGCTTCCAGGCCCTGGCCTGCCCGAACACGGCCTTGTGCAACACCCTTCATTGGATGTCGCGGAATGGTGGCTGGTCTTCCTCGGCCTGGCGCGAGCTGTTCGTGTGTATGAGTCCTGATGCGGACGTCGGATGGCCCGCGTTAGTTGGCCTCCCCCAGGTAGCTCAGGGCTCGGCGGAAGTCATCGAGGGCGGGCCCGTACTCGCGGGCGGCGGTGTGGAACGTCGATCGGTCTATCAGGATCTTGGCCAGTGTCGGGGTTCCGACTGCCGGGTTGTGCTGGGTCAGCTGGCGGGCCAGGCCCACTCCGTCGTCGAACAGGGAGCGCACTCGCTCCGCGAAACGGTCGGCGTGCTCCCAGTAGACGGCGGAGCGGACCGTGAGGACCCGGTGCAGCCGGACCAGTTCGGCCAGGTACTGGTCGGGATCTTCAGCGGCTCGCAGAGCAAGGGTGTCCACTTCCTCACGCAGAGCGATACGGCTGTCGAAGTAGCGCTGCCTGGCATCGGCGGACCACCGCAAAGGCGTCGCCCCCGAAGGCGGACGCGGTCCACCGGACGTCGGCCGCTCGCTGTCGGCGCCGGAGAAGGAAAGCAGCACCGCCCAATAGGACGCCTGGTAGCCGCCCCCGGACCTGCGCTCACCGGTGGCGGCCAACTCCGTCAGCACGGCGAGTGCCTCTTGCCGTACGGCGGCCGCCTGCTCGCCTCGGCCGCAGGCGTCGAGCATCTGCGCGTACCCGATCAGAGAGTAGAGATGGCAGGCCATCGGGCCGCGGTCGTTCGCGGCCTCGACCGCTTGCATGCTGACGAGTGTCTCGAACGCGGCGAGTGCTTCGCCGAACCGGCCGGCGTCATGGAGCGCGGCGATCCACTCCAGGAGTGACCATGCGAGCGCCCCCTCACCGGGCCCGTTGGGCAGGATCGCCGCGACCCACTCGGTCAGGGCATCGGCAGCCTCGGCATAGCGGCCTTCCTCGGAGAGACCGGCAGCCCAGTCACTCAGCCCCTTGACCGCAGGGTTTCCGGATAGTTCGGACTGCGCTCGACCGATGGCGAGCATCTCGGCGCGCATGGCGAGCCCTTCGGCGCGCCGGCCCAGGGTGTACAGCTCTCTCTGGCAGGTGTTGAGTGCCTCGTACAGAAGATCCGCACGGGCAGGTTCGGCCGGATCGATGGCCCGCGCCGCGGCCACCCCCTCCTCACACAGCGCGAGACAGGCTGGATGCCGCTTGCCGGAGCTGGTGTCGTAGCTCAGGCGTTGCAGGGCTTTGGCCAGGCGGGGCAGGTAGCCGGCAGGGCTGACCTGGGCGAGTACCCGGTAGGCGTCGACTTCCTCGCGTGGAGTGCGGCGTCCCGACGCGAGCAGTACGTTCCGTGCCCACAAGATGTCGTCCTGATCGACTTTCCCCGAGTGATTCATAGCGGAGATTCTGGGTGTCTCGGCGAGGGCCGAACAAGCCTGACGACCTGTGCCGTTCGTCCTACGCAAACACCCTCTGACCTGTCATGATGGGGGTGTCATCACTCCCCCGGGATTGTCGGTAAGCCCTGCTATCGCAGCCTGCCGAATGCCCTCCGGGGATGAGCGTGTCAGAACGGCCTTGCACTGGCGTCCAAGACGACCGATCCTGCGCTGCGGTCAGCGCCCGGGGACGGTGCTGATCGTCAGGTCGCGGAGGTACCAGTCGAGTCGGTTGCCTTCCGCTTCTCGAGCTCGCTTGACGTAGGTGAACCCCGCCCGTCGTGCGACGACCGCCGGCCGGGGGTTTTCCGGGTCCACTTGGATCACCCCTTCGGCTGCCGCGTACCGGCCAGACCAGACAGACCGCACGTGTCGCCAGCCCTTGCCCTCGCCAACTGGGGTGGAGCCCGTAGGCGATGTTGACCTGCCCGGCGGCCAAGCCCGGCGCATGGAAGCGGAGGTCGATGGTGCCGACAAGGCTGAGCGAGGTGTCGTGATCGGTACCGACGTTCACCCAGCCGCTGTCGCGGGCCAAATCATCGATGCCAAAGGGTATCGCCGCCTCGACGTCGGGGCCGATGAAGCAGAAGCTGTGGTCCTCCACCTGCACCGGATCGCCGACGGGGCGCCATTGCCGTCCGGGGTTCGGCATCTGACCCAGATGCTCCTTCTCCTTGGCATCGATACTGATCACCGGCTGCCCGCCGGCCTGACGCTCCTTGACCTGTTCGTTGATGTAGCGGAACTGCGCGTCCCGATCAGGGTGTTGCCTGCCCTCCAGCGTCTTGGCACTGGCCTGCAGACTGAAACCCTGCCCCTTCAGCAGCCGGCCGATGGTCGGAGCGGAGACCGGGTGCCCTTGCCCGGTCAGCTCCTCGGCGAGGTTGCGCAGGGACTTGGGCGTCCAGCGCCGCGGCGACATCGGATCACCCCGTTCGTCCGGCTCCACCAGCCTCAGCAACGCCGGAACCAGGGAAAGATCTTGTTCCTCGACGGGCTTGCGGCCACCCCCGGGACGCCGGACGCACCCGTCCTGCAACGGATCCGCACCGGCCTCCAGCTCGAACACACCGTTGCGAACCGTGGTCTCGCTCACCCCTGCCACCCGCGCCACAGCCCGTACCCCACCATGTCCGAGCAATCGCGCCTCCTGCCCCAGCATCAGACGCCGCTGGCGCTCGTTCAGATGCGGCAACACGACCTGGAACCGCGGCGCGAGCTGGTCTGGAACGTCGTCGGCGAAACTCATACCAGAGCAACGGGATTGTCCTATGAAGCCGTATCTCAACCGAACGTGATCGCTTGATTTTTGCTGGTCAGGCATGGTCTAGCTCGGAATTAGGGAGGCATCCGGCGTCTTGTTTCCGCTCCGTGAGCGAGGGGTGCGCGATGGCGTCGGAGCTGGGAATGTTGGAGGAGCGGGAGACAGCGGCCCGGGTGCGGGTGGAAGGGCTGCGGGAGGAAGTCGCCCGGTTGGCTGAGGTGTTGGAGGCCGCTGAGATCGAGCTGGACCGGCGGGTGATCGCGCGGGAAGAGCTGGTCGAGGCCCTAGCAGCCTCGGCTGTCGAGACCACCGCCGTGATCGAGGCCGAGGCGGAGCGGGAAACCGTGCCCTCGCCCTCGCCGCCGGGCTCGATCGTGCCGCCTTGGCGCGAAGGATTGCCGGTGACGGTGCTGGCGCCGGACTACCAACGGATCCTGGGCGTGCTCGACGAGCGGCAGCCGGCGGGCCAAGAACCGATGAAGGCCAAGGAGATCACGGCGGAGCTGGGCCTTCAGACGACGTCGGCGAAGGTCGAGGGGGTGCGCTCGAGGGCCAGGCGCCTGGCGGAGCGCGGGTGGATCGTGCAGGAGACGTCGGGGATGTTCAGCGCCGGCCGGCGGCCCGTGCCAGACGCCGCCCCATCCGCGTGACCATCGACCACCGGATCATCGCATCGCTGCTGGCCGGCAACGTCTCGTAGTCCCGGGCCAGTCGGCGCGAATGCATCAACCACGCGAACGTGCGCTCCACCACCCAGCGCCTCGGCAGCACCACGAAGCCCTCCATATCGTCGGTGCGCTTGACGACCTGAAGGGTGAGCGCGAGTTTGTTCCGGCACCAGTCGGCCAGGTCGCCGGTGTAACCGCCGTCGGCCCAGACCAGGCAGATGTCACGGTGCAGGCGGCGCAGCCGCTGCAGCAGGCCCACTGCGGCATCCCGGTCCCCGACGTTCGCGGCGGTCACCGCGACGACCAGCAGCAGACCGAAGCAGTCGGTCACGATGTGCCGCTTGCGGCCGCCCACCTTCTTCCCGCCGTCCCAGCCGCGCGAGACGGACGGCACCTAGGCCGCGGTCTTCACCGACTGCGCGTCGATGATCCCGGCCGTCGGCTCCGCCTCACGCCCCTCCCGCTCACGCACCCGCCCGCGCAGCCGGTCGTGGAACTCTGCGATCAGCCCGTGCTCGCGCCAGCGGCGGAAGAAGGCGTAAACCCGGCCCCAATCAGGGAAGTCCACGGGCATCGCCCGCCAGGAGATCCCGCCCGCGACCAGGTAACGGATCGCGTCCAGCAGCTGGCGGTGGCAGTAGCCCTCGGGCTGCCCGCCTCTGCCCTGGAGCCAGGCCGGCACCGGCAGCAAAGGCCGGACGGCCGCCCATTCCGCGTCCGACATGTCGGAGGGATACCGGCGCTCCCGGTCCGGATGGTCGGCCGCGTTGCCGTACACATGCGCGAGGCAGTCACACGATGGAGCAGCCGAGTTGAACTGAACGGGTTCGGACGCGTACAGCAACGACACCAGGGCCTCCCGGCACTGCCCGGTCGGATTCGCATCCCCGAGCTACCGAGAGGCCCGGTCTTCATGCGCGTACCGCCGGAAGATCACCCGGCCAGGAACCCTGTTCGATCTGCACGTCCGTGATCCGTTGAGCGGCTTCTCACTGAAGGCGACGTGGGAGCTACCAGATCCCCTCCAGCGGTGCATCAGTCCTGGATGAGGGCCAGTTGCTTCTGGATTTCGCGGGGGTTGGTGTCGCCAGCGACCTTCTGCAGAAGCGGGGTGTGGTCGAGGATGAAGTCGCGGACCGGCCGCAGTGGTGCCGGCGCGTGGTGGAAGACCTGGCCGAGAATCCATGCCTGCTGGACCTGCCGGGCGGTGTGGGGCTTGCGCGGGTCCTCGTAGCTTTGCAGCGCACGCTGTACGGCGGTGAGGTCGGTGAGGTCGACGCCGCGCAGGGCCCGGCCGAGGAAGTAGCCGTCCTCGATGGACATGCCCGCGCCGTAGGCGGCGTAGGGAGAGGTCGGGTGTGCTGCGTCGCCTACGAGGGTGGACCGTCCCTTGGACCACTGCTGCAGGCGGGGCCGGTCGCGCAGCACCCAGCGTTGGACGTTGTCCGGCTCTGTCTGGGCGATCAGTCCGGGCAGGGGCGCGGGGAACTCCGCGGCCAACGCGGTGGCCGCGGCCTTGAGGTCGGACGGTGCCGGGGCGTCGGGGTCGGTGGCGGTGAGTACCCACCACTGGGAGCCGTCGCGGCCCTTGTGCCGGATCGATGTCCAGCTTCCCTGCACGGTCCTGCTGTGCGTCAGGACGGACTTGTTCGGTTCGGTGCCGTCGACGTCGGTGAAGGTGAATCCGCCGAAGATGTGCAGTCGGTGCTCGCGCTTGGGCGTATCCCCCCATAGCGTGCGCCGTACCAGCGAGTCGATGCCGTCGGCGCCGACCAGTACGTCGTGCTCGGCTGTGGTGCCGTCGGCGAAGTGCAGAGTGACCGCGTGGTCGTTCTGCTCGATCCGGGTCACCTGCTGGTTGAACCGGAGGGTGCCCGGCGGGATGGCGGCGAGCATCCGCTCGTACAGTTCGGGCCTCAGCAGTCCGATGAAGCCGCCGCCGTATGCGCGCTTGGTCTCCGGGTCTTGCCTGACGTGCGCGCGCACGTGGCCCCGGAGGTTGCGGAACTCGGAATCCGTGGGGGAGCCGAGGTCTTCGGTGTCCACTCCGAGGATGCGGAGCGCCTTCAGGGGCGGCGGCCACAGGTTGAGGATGTTGCCGGCCGGCCGCGCCTCGCGGTAGCGCTCGTAGACGGCGACCTCGTGACCGGCCTGGGCTATGGACAGGGCCGCGGCCATACCGGCCGGACCGGCGCCGAGGACGGCGACTCGGCCGCCGGGGTTGTTCGGCATGAGCATGGGGACACCTCGCGTCATCGAGAGGAAACAGTAGCAAGCGCTACTGTTAGCCGCAGACTGTAGTGTGGACTACGGTTCGGTCAACTCCTGTGCACGCACCCGGGGAACGAGAGGCTGAGGTCATGGGCGAGGCCCAAGCAGCGCAAGCGGCCGATTTGGAGATCCGGCCGCCCAGGCAGCGTCGCAGTCGCGAGGCGTGGAACCGGGTGCTCGATGCCGGAGTGTCGATCCTGGAGGACGGTGGGTACGAGGCGTTCACCATCGCCGCCGTATGTGAGCGGGCCGGGGTCGCGCCGCCGGCGATCTATGCCCGCACAACCAGCAAGGACGCTCTTTTCCTTGCCGTCTACGAGCACGGCATCCAGCACCTGCGCGCGGAGCAGCAGGTCTTCTCTGACAACAGCCGATGGGCAGACCTGTCCGCGGCCGAACTCGTCCGCGCAGCAGTGGCCGAAACGATCGGCATGTTCCTGCGCCACGAACTATTCCTACGGGCCGTCGTCCTGACCTCCGCGTCACATCCTGAGATCCGGCGCCGAGGTTCCCGCTACAGCCAGGAGCTCGGGAACGGATTCGCCAAGGTGGTCCTTCGGGTGGCGGACGCCATCACGCTCCCCGATGTCGAGACTGCGGTGCACTCCTGCTTCAGCACCGTCTTCGCCGCGTCGGTCATCCGTGTCGCCTACGGCCCGGGATTCGCTAGGCCTGCAACTGTCGAAGACGACGCCTTCATCGCTGATCTGGCAGAGACGGCGGTGCGCTACCTGCTGTCTGCCTGAGGGCTTTCGTCCCGAACCTCTGTCATCTACGGCACCACTGTCCCTCAGCATGACCACACAGTGACGGGATCAAGCGCTGACACGCACGACCGAAGCACCCGGTTCAGAAACAGGCTCTATGAAAGCAACGGGTTGTTCCTTGACGGCTCCACTTCGTCCGAGACGTCTTCGGTGTGATCGAAAAGGGCTCAGGAGAGATGGTCGCCGCGACCATCCGCACCGTCTTCGCGCAAACCACCGGCGAGGCCGTCCGCACCCAGCCGAACGTGGTGGCCGACATGCTCGGACGGCAGTTCCCCCAGGTCAAGAGGATGCTGCTGGACGCCGCGGTCAACATCACCGCATTCGCCGACTTCCCGCCCGCGCACTGGAAGAAGATCTGGTCCACCAACCCGCTGGAACGCCTGAACCGGGAGACCAAACGGCGGGCTGACGTCGTCCAGGTCTTCCCCAACCCAGCAGCCCTGGACCGGCTCACCGCCGCGGTCCTGGCCGAACTGCACGATATACGGCAGGTCTTCGACCGCCGCTACCTCTCCGAAGCCTCCATGGCCGAACTCCTCACGACGCAGCCGACCACGGACGATCACCAGTTTCCGCCACAGCAGAAACCGAATCAGCTCGACCAGTGACTACACCACTCGGCGGGACACCATCGGGACGGCCGCCGACCGGCCCATCTGCGGCACCTTGGCCGTCGTGGCCGAAGAGTGCGGCGAGATCCACAGCTCCGGGGGCTGCGCGGTGAGGGATCCAAGCACCCGTTCCGTATCTTCGACAAGATCGAGAAACAGTACAGATTCCATGACGCCGTGTGTGGAAGTTCTGCAAAAATCCGGAGACCGCCCGGAGAGGGGCTAGGAGCTGTCCGACGGGTCGTGTGAGCTGATCAGGGCCGTGGCTTAGGCGCAGATGAGCTTCTCCAAAGGCGTCGTCGTCGGGCTCGCGGGCACTGAGAGCTCGTCGTCAATCCGCTCACCCTTGCCTGCGTCGGTCGGTTGAGGAATTTGGTTGCGGTGGATCAGGCGGATGCGGTGATACTCCGGCATGAGTAGAGACGCCGAGGTCATCGTGCTTGCCCGCTGGTCGGACGAGGTGATGGAACCGCTGACCCAGGACCACCCGGAACGCACGTGGCGAGGCCGCTTCGTCCCGATAGCGGGGCACTGGGGCTACGAGTTCGGGTGGGCCCTGCAGTTCGAGAAAATGCGTGCCCGCAAGGGCCTGCTCAGGCACCTGGAGTCGCTGCCGTGGCCGCATCCGCAGACGGTGCAAGTTCTGCTTCGCGACCAGGACGACGACTGCTTCGGGCTATGGATGTTCCAGGAGGGCCGGCTGGTGGAAGTCACCATTCCGCGCACCGAGCGTTTCCACCAGCCGGCGCCGCCCAATGAGGACTTCGAACCCGACCCGGGCATGCTGCTGCGCACCGACCAAAACACGGCTCTGCCCGAGCAGACCCCGGAAGCACGCCGCGACACCCGCTCACCCTGGTAGACCGAGTTCGACAGCTCATCTCGGGACGTCAGGGCTGTCGACGCGCGCCTACTCAGCGAACTGCGCCACCACTACCCAGGTGCCGATAACCTCTGAATGAGGCGTTTCACTGCGGACGGAGCCATAGGCGGATCGCGGCCACGGCGACCGTCCCGTGGAAGACGTAGGCCCGTTTGTCGAAGCGCGTGGCGACGGCTCGGAAGTTCTTGAGCCGGTTGATGGTCCGCTCGACCTCGTTGCGGCGGCGGTAGATCGTCTTGTCGAAGCCTGTGGGCCGGCCTCCTTGGCTGCCGCGGCGCCGGCGGTTGGCCCGCTGGTCTCTCGGCTCGGGGATCGTGTGCTTGATCTGGCGTCTGCGCAGGTGGCGCCGATTACGGCGTGATGAGTACGCCTTATCTCCCCCGACATGGTCGGGCCGAGTGCGCGGTCGTCCACCAGCCTGCCGGGGCACATGGATCTCTTCCAGGACGGGAATCATCTGCGGTGCGTCCCCCCACTGGCCGGGCGTGATGACAAACGCGAGCGGGCGACACCCACCTTCCCCCGCAAGGTGGATCTTGCTCGAGAGCCCGCCTCGCGAGCGTCCCAGGGCCTCATCGGGACGGTGACGGGCCGGGCTCCTGCGCCGAACGGGGATTTTCGGGGCACGGGTGGAGGCACCAGCCGCGTGCTGATGAGCGCGGCAGGTCGTGGAATCGGCGCTGCCCATGCTCCAGTCGATCCGGCCCTCGGCATCGGCGTCGGCCTGGACGGCCCGCAGGATCCTCTCCCACGTGCCGTCCGCCGACCACCTGCGATGACGATCGTGAACCGTCTTCCAGCTGCCGAAGCAGGGAGGCAGGCCCCGCCAGGGGAGGCCGGTCCGCTGCCGGAACAGAATCCCGTTGATCACACGGCGGTGGGATTGCCAGCGTCCACCCCGCCCGCGATTCGTCGGCAAGTGCGGCTCCAGTCGAGCCCACTCTTCATCCGAAAGATCTCCCCGCCCCATGGCCCACGGAACGAGTGCCCAGCGGGAGCGTCACGCGACCCATCGGACACGTCCTAAGCGTGAGTGAACCCAACGGCCATATCTGCCCTCAGTGCGCAACACTGCGAGCGGCCGACGGCAGTCCGTCATGCGGCTGCGGCCGGCGTGCGTCCGCCGCCCACCTCGGCCACCGGTTGGCAGAGGCTGCAGCGGCAGAGGATTTCGACCCGCTGCGGATACGGCCGTACATAGAATTACAAGGGGACCCCTCAGACTTCGACATGGCTGAGGGCCTGGCGGACTTACGGGACTCCGCACCGGCCGAGACGACAGAGGCCAAAGAGGCGCGGGAGCCGGCACTCAGGTACGAGCCCCACGCAGCACCCTCCGTGGCAGAGGCCGGGACCGAGCCTCCCGGCCCCTTACCGAGCCAACTTCCGCAGTCCTCGACAGCGGTGGCCGCCCCTGTGTCCCACGACACCCAGGCGCCTGCCGCACTGCGGAGGCGTGCCGTGCTTCTCGCAACGGCAGGAGCCGCCGTGGCAGTCCTGACGGCCGTGGGATTCATCGGCTGGTTCTCCTATCAGGACCCATCACGGACTACGGCTCATCCCGGTGACCTGAGGGGGACCCTGCCGGGCAGTGCCTCCAGGAGCCCCACCCCAGCGGTCAAGCCGCCCGAGAGCCTCTCCCCCGCCCCGGCTCTGCTGGGCCCGCCTTCGTCCTTACCCAGCACGGCTCCCGCCAGCCCGCTCGCCCCGTCGCACCGTGCCACCCAGACCAAGGTCCCACCCGCCAACGGCACCACCCCCGAGCCCACCGGCTCGAACACGCCACCCCAGGTCCTGCGCCTTGGCGACACAGGCCCTCAAGTCCGCGAACTTCAGCTCCGCCTGAGCCAGATCGGCTTCTACAACAGCGAAGCCAACGGCACGTATGACCGTCAAGTCGAGAGCGCGGTCCGCAGCTACCAGCTCACCCGCCTGATACTTCAGGACGAGTCAGGGGTCTACGGCACGGCCACTCGGAAAGCTCTCGAATCAGAGACCGAAAAGCCTGCGCCTTGAGCCGAGCACCGTGGCGGCCTCCTCCGTCTTTCCTGGCGCGGGTGCAACCCGCGCTCCCGAGCTGCCCAATACCTTCAAGTCCTGCGTCACAGCGCAGCACGCCACGTGTACCCAGCCAGAGGCCGGTACGCCAGAAGGAACGCAGAGCAGGCAACTGGGACACGAGCCGGGCCGACACTCCCCGGCGGTCAGCAGACGGGCACCCCCGCGCAGGGCCGCCTCGTGGACCTGGGGCATCAGCCAGGAAACCGAAGGATCGGCGAGCAGACGGCGGGGTCGGGCCAGGCACAGGCCGACGGCCTGGGGCACCCGGCCCATCACGTCCGCATCGGGGTGTTTGTCCGTGACGAAGAACGTCAGCCGCCGGCTGGCGTACACATCCCGCTCGCGGCACACAGTTCACAGCCCCTGTCGCAGCAGTTGTACCGCCTCCCGCACGGCCCGGCGTGCCTCGTCGCTGGTGAGACACGAGCGCGGGATTCCCGGCATGCGTGACATCAGGCGGTTCACGGTCGTTTCCTGCCGGCCCTGCCGCGGACGGTCGGCGAGCACGTGGTTGCGGCGAGTCCGCCTCTCAAGCGGCGGCGGTGATAGCGACCTTGCCGTCCGCGCCAACGAGGCCCACACCGTCCAGAACGGAGCCGTCGGCTGGCAGGCCCCGGAGGAGTGACCGACTCTCGGCCCACACCGCTTCCTGACTGCACATCACCCACGAGAACGGTGCCTCCATGAGCTTTCCCAACCGTCCCGACATCCCCGAGGAACTCGACAAGCTCATGCGCCGCATGCGCCTGTGGCTTTGTAGGTGAGAGTTGAAGGCCAGGTATCGGTTGGTGGTGACTCCAGTGCCGGCGGCGGAGAGTTGATGTCGGTGAGTTTTGACTCCGCTGAGGGCCTTGCGGTGGGAGCATCGGAGTGCATCAGCTAGCCTTGAGTGGCTCAAGTGCCCCTTTCGAAGGTCGAGTTGTACGCGGCGATCCGCCATGACGCTCGGGGCGAAGGGCTGTCCAGCAGGGCTTTGTCGGCCAAGTACGGGGTGGGCCGATGGACGGTGATCAAGCGTCAGATGTTCGGCAGGGCGAGCCCGGTCTCCTACGCAAGCGCGTCCTGCGCGTCCACTGAAGATCGGCACCTCGGATCTCACGGAACTCGCGACAGGGCTGCATCTCAATGACCGTTGACACGCAGTCGCATGCCTACGACCTTTTACTCCGGTGACTGCAGGCAAGGAGCGCCTGGCTCACGGCCCGGAGGCTGTGTCGGAACCCTGAACGGTGGGGTACACCGCCCGGTCCGGTGTACCCCATGAGAAGGCTCACGTGGAGATTGCCGCCGTGGAGTTGGTGGAGTCGTCGCCGGTATCCGGCGCTCCGGGGCGAACGAGCAGGCCACAGAGGACGGCGCCGATGGCGAAGATGGCGCCGGCCCAGGCGAAAGCGGTGGTGTAGCTGTGGATCGCGGCATTGGCGAGGGTATCGGGGGTGGGGGTCCTGCCCTTGGTGTAACTGCTGGCGGCATCGGCGGCGACGGTGCTGAGCAGGGCGATGCCGAGGGATCCCCCGATCTGCTGGGCGACGTTGACGGTGGCTGAGGCGACGCCCGCGTCGTGGGAGGCGACACCCCTGGTTGCGGTGTTCACGGACGGCGCCATGGCCGTGCCGAGCCCGATGCCGGTGACGATGAGAGCGGCCAGGATGTCGGCCGCATAGGTGCTGTGGAGGGTGATTCCCGTCAGCCAGAGCATGCCGCCGGCGGCCGTGAGCATACCGGCGCCGATGAGGACGCGGGGGCCGGTGCGGGACAGCAGGACGCTGGTGGCGAAAGTGGCGGCGACGGCCGTCGCGCCGACCAGGGGCAGGAAGGCCAGGCCGGTTCGGACGGGGGAGAAACCGAGGTTCTGCTGCAGGTAGTAGGTGAGGAACAGGAAGATCCCGAACATCCCGACGCCCATGACGAACATGGCCAGATAGGCGCCACCGCGGTTGCGGTCGAGGAGGATCCGCAGGGGCAGCAAGGGGTGGGCGGCGCTGGTCTGCCGGATCACGAACACGGTCAGGAGTGCGACGCCCACCAGCAGGAAGACCCAGGTGCTCGTGGCGCTCCAGGAGTGGGTCTGCGCGTTGGCGAAGCCGTAGACGAGGGCGAAAAGACCAGCACTGGCGGTGACGGTGCTCGGCAGGTCGAGGTGGGGTCGCCCTTCGACGGGGGCATGGGGTAGCAGGACCGTGGTGCCGACGAGGGCGACGACGGCGAAGACGAGGTTGACGTACAGACACCAGCGCCAGTCGAGGTACTCGGTGAGCACTCCGCCGAGCAGCAGGCCGAATGCGCCGCCGGCGCCGGCGATGGCGCCGTAGATGCCGAACGCCCGGTCGCGCTCCGCGGCCACGGTGAAGGTGGTGGTGAGCAGGGAGAGGACGGCGGGGGCGAGCAGCGCGGCGCACAACCCCTGGGAGGCACGGGCCGTGACCAGCATCCCGAAGCTGGTGGCGGCGCCACCGAGCGCGGAGGCGACGGCGAAACCGGCCAGCCCGACGACCAGCGTCAGCTTGCGGCCGAACAGGTCGGCGATCCGGCCGCCGAGCAGCAGCAGACTGCCGAATGCGAGGGCGTAGGCGGTGACGACCCACTGTCGCTGGTTGTCGGAGAAGCCGAGGTCGTGCTGGGCTGAGGGCAGTGCGATGTTCACGATCGTGGAGTCGAGGATCACCATCAACTGGGCGACGCCGAGCACCACGAGGACCCACCATCGCCGAGCGTGGTTCGGGTCGCCTTCGCCTACCACTACGGACGCGCCCGGGGTGTGGTCCGCCGATGTGCTGCCGGTCCCGCCCGCCGGGCCGTCGGAGTGGGTCTCCCCGGTCGTGGTTTCTCCGGGTGCGGTAGTAGGGCTCCTGTTGCCATGCCACGGGAAGTGGAATCCCTTGCGGTGAGACGGGTGCCTTTGGATCGCCACGATGATTGTCCCTTCAGGGGGCGACGCGCGAGATCTGCCGAGCTGGTCGTTGAGTTACGCAATCAATGTCCCCTTGCGTCGCGGGCCCGCGCTGGGGCCGGACGGTCCATGTATCGGGCCGAACGGCACAGCGCGCACAGGGGCCTGTCGGGACATCGGACGAGGCGTCAGGACACGCGACCTGCGGGCCCGCATCAGAGTTGTCGCCGATGACACGGAAAGCGGGCTGCCCAGAGCCGATGCCAACCCGGCCGTATGCGAGGCAGCCGCCATGTCCGTGGGGGAACTGCGAGGCGCCCGCCCCCGGCGTCGCCTGCCCGGACGACGGCCCGGACCCAGGGCGAACGCTGCCCACCCTGGACGTGAGTGGGTGCCGCTCTGGTCGCGGCTCTGGGGGCTCTCGTTTGGATCATCGGGCGGACCAGAGGAAGGTGCCGGCGATGTGGAGTCCGGCCAGGTAGATGGTCACGGTCTTCTCGTAGCCGGTGGCGATGACTCGCCACTGCTTGAGACGGTTGAGGCACCGCTCGACGGTGTTGCGCTGTTGGTAGGTCTCACGGTTGAAGGCGGGTGGTCTGCCGCCCTGGCTGCCGCGTCGCAGCCGGTGGCCACGCTGGTCCGCGGGGACCGGGGTCACCGTGCGGATGCCGCGTTTGCGCAGGTGGTCGCGGATCGCGCGGGAGGAGTAGGCCTTGTCCGCCAGGACCACGTCCGGCCTGGTGCGCGGCCGGCCACGTCGTCGGGGAACGCGCAGGCGGGCCATGACGGCCGTGAAGGCGGGTGCGTCACCGGCCTGTCCGACGGTGAGGACAAAGGCGAGGGGCCGGCAGCGGGCATCGGCTGCGCGATGGATCTTGGTGGTCAGTCCGCCGCAGGACCGGCCGATGGCGTGGTTGGCCGGTTCCCCGGCCGGGGCCCCCTTTTGCGGGCCCCGGCCGCGTGCTGGTGAGCCCGCACGACCGTGGAGTCCACCGACACCGCCCAGTCGAGGTCCTCGTCGGCGTCGGCCTGGGCCATGAGCGCCGTGAAGACCCGCTCCCAGGTGCCGTCGACAGCCCACATCCGCAGCCGGTTGTAGACACCTCGCCAGTTGCCGTACTTCCCCGGCAGATGGACCCACTGTGTTCCGGTCTGGAACTTGAAGGCGATCGCGTCGATCACCTCCCGGTGATCCCGCGGGAGCAACGGCTCGATTCGCTCCCACTACGCGTCAGTCAACGGCACGCCCGAACCAACGACCGATCGATCCAAACGAAACCACCTAGCCCTCGAAAACGACGCCCTGCGCGGCGGCGCCGCCGTCGTTCCCCTGCCCACCCGCACCATGCCCGCATCGTCCTGACCCGCGCCGTCCCAGAGGCGTCTGGCGTGCGGGCCCGAGCAGGACTGCGTAGATGTAGCAAAGTGACGCTGGGCCCACGATCGAGCGGGGCTCCGCTTCAGTTCCTGAACTCCACCATGTTGTTGGCGTGGTGGAGTTGAACGTCAAAAATAGGCATCGGCGTCGGGATGGCTCATCCCGGCGCCGACCATTTTTCACTCGCAGCCCCTCGGCAGGCTTGGCCGACGTCCGGTACCCGGCTGCCCTGCGGCGACGCGACCAGTGCTGTTCATGGGAGCCAGGACGGTTCGGCATAGGCGATCCTCGTGGAACGGACGCCTACCCCTTTGCCACTCTCAGCCTCTCGGCCGCCGTGTCCCCGCGCCGACTGACCGGCACGACACCTGTTGCGGCACCGAGGCCGTATGCGGGCATGTCGTCGTACACCGTTTCGTAGGCGCCTGCCGGGACGATGAACGTCTCGTGCCAGATACCCACGTGCCCCTTCCCGGCGCGTGCACGTCGGTTGAACGCCGTCCATGCGGGCCGGTGCACCTTGTCCTGCTGGTGGGCGTAAGCGAGGAGCCGTTCCTTGTCGGTCCAGTACTGGACGACGTAGAAGTCCCGGAGGCCGCCGTAAAGCACCTTGTAGCCGAGCAGCCCGCTGCTCTTTTCCTCTGACAGCTCGCGCAGCATTCGTGGCATCGACATGAATGCAGGCAACCAGCTGGAGAGTGCTCGGAGTCTGTTTATTCGCAGCCCGATGTGGAAGACGACGACATCGCCTTCGGCGGCGGCGGTGTTGCGACCCGGTACTACTTTCTCGGGCATGATCCTCCTGTGGTACCCGTTGTGATGGTCTGGATCATGTCCGAGCGAGTGATCGGAATTTCGAACGAATCACCCAGGCGTGGATCGCCAGCCCGATGCCCCAGCCCAGAATCGACCACAAGGGCCAGAAGAAGTGGTCCGGGGTGAGAATCCCCCACAGCAGCACCTGGGCCAGATTGGCGAAGATGTACCAGAACAGGTGGATCCGCAGGCCCCACCTCATGGCCTTCTCACTTTTGTGCATTTTCCCTCCCACGGATCGACGGATCGATGCGCTTGCGATGTGCAGCGGTGCTATCGCGGGAGCGTCTGTTCCTGCGCGGCTGTTTCGATGAGGGCCACCGTCGCGCCCGGTCGGGAGACGAACACCATGTGCGAGGCACCCTCGACCGCCTGGGTCTTCGCGCCGGAGCGCTGGGCCATGAACTCCTGCGTCACCGGCGGGATGATCTTGTCAGCGCCGCTGATCAGGTTGTAGCTCGGGATCGCGTGCCACGCCTGCGGACCTGTGGCGGGCTCACCGAGGGCGGCGCCGGTGGCCGGACGTTGCGTGATCGAGTAGAGGGCGGCTTCCTCCGCGGAAACGTCGGCCGCGAAATGAGGATGGAAGACCTTGGGGTCGATGTAGAGGTCCACCTGTCCGTCGGGCAGCGGCACGGGCTTCAGGGACTCGCCCACCGTGCTGCCCGGGAACTTCTCGACCAGTGCTTGCGCGCTCTCGCCCGTCTCCGGCACGAACGCCGCCAGGTAAACCAGCGCCTTCACGTTCGCGTTTCCCTCGGCGGCAGTGGAGATGACCGCACCGCCGTACGAGTGCCCGACCAGCACGATCGGTCCCTCGATGCTGTCAAGCAGTGCCTTGACGTTGGCCGCGTCAAAGGTGAGCCCTCGAAGTGGATTCGGCGCGGCGACCACCGGATAGCCGTCGGCGACAAGCCGTTTGACGACAGCGTTGAAGCCGCTGCTGTCGGCAAAGGCTCCGTGCACGAGCACGATCGTCGGATTCTCGCTCACCATGGACCAACCTCTCCTTCGGATGACGGCCGACAAGGACCGGAGCGGGGTGTCGAGTGCTCCCGCACCGTCCGGCTGGCGACCACTTCTTCAAGCCGCGCTTGCGGGACACGTCGGTCGACGAACCGGAGGCGCGACCGCGGCGACCGTGGAGGGTTTGCTGACGAATTCAGCGAGTACGACACGGCTCCACCCCCTCACGCTCGGCGCCAAGCTATGGCGTCGCACTGGACGGGAATTGAATGAGACCGGGATCTGGTTCCGGATGGGCTTCCCTGATCATTCAGTCGACGTCAAGCCGGTTCGGCCAATCTGAGCCCGCGGAGCACGGATGACTGGGGGTTGCAGATGGTGTCGGACGAGAAAGCCGACGTGGTGGTGATCGGGTCGGGTATGGGGGGTCTCGCGGCGGCGCGCGCGGTCGCGCAGTTCGGCGGGAAGAAGGTTCTCGTCCTCGAACAGCACTACACGCTCGGCGGGATGACGCACGAGTTCTCCCGCGCCGGGCGCTACCGGTTCGGCACCGGCCTGCACTACATGAGCGCGAGCGCCGGCCCGTTCCTCGGGTTCATGACGGACGGGCGGGCGCAGCTCTCGCCTCTGCCCGACGAGTACGACACACTGCACTTCCCGGAGTTCGACTTCGCCGTTCCCGCCACGAAGGAACGGTTCCGTGCCCGGCTGAAGGAACGGTTCCCGGCCGAGGCCGACGCGATCGACGGCTTCTTCCGGACCACCCGCTGGGCCATGGCCGGGCTGACCGCGCGCAACGTGCTCGCATCGTTCCCCGCCGGGCTGCGCAAAGCTGGTGCGCCCGCCGTCGAGCGACTCTTCCCGTCGGCGTACCGGTCTTTGCGGGACCAGGTGGCCCGCAGCTTCCGCGATCCGCAGCTACGGGCCGTTCTGGCCGCGCGATGGGGGCTCTACGGCACTGAGCCGGCGTCGAGCGCGTTCGGCTATCACGCGGCGGTTCCGCTGACCTTCTTCATGGAAGGCACCGCACATCCTGTGGGCGGCCCGCAGGAGCTCAACCGGGTCGTGCTGGAGATCCTTCAGCGGTACGGCGTGGTGCTGCGCTCCCGGCAGACTGTCCATAAGGTCGTCGTCGAGAATGGCCAGGTGGTCGGCGTCGATGTCGAGGACACCGCCACCGGCCGCCGCTATCGCGTGCGGACGAACACCGTTGTCTCGGCGGCCGGAGTGCGCAACACATACTCCCTGATCGGGCAGAGTCATGAACTGGCCGAGCTGCCCGAGGAGCGGTCGGCGGTCATGCTGTTTCTCGGCCTGGGCCGGTCGCCGGCCGAGTTCGGGTTGTGCGGCGAGAACCACTGGTTCATGCCGGATCTCGACGAACACGACAGCATCCGGCGTGCTCCCGGGGAAGGCACGCTGTACGTCTCGTTCGCCTCGCTCAACAACCCGGCGGCCCGCTTCCACACGGTGGAGTTGCTGGAACTGGTCGACCCGAAGGTGGTCGACCAGTGGCGCGGGACGCCGGAGAACGAACGGCCGGACAGCTACCGCACGTTCAAGGACGAGCTGACCGAACGGCTGCTCGCCCGTCTGGAGGAGCGCTGGCCCGGCTTGCGGGAGACGGTCGCCTTCGCGGAACTGGCGACTCCGCTTTCGTTCGAGACTTATCAGCACAGCGTGCTGGGCTCCTTCTACGGGCTCGCGGCGACTCCCCAGCGGCTGCGGTCGGCGCGAGCGGGATGCCGGACACCGGTCAAAGGGCTGTTCGTGGCCGGGCAGGACGCCTGGGGGTCCGGAGTGGTGGGGGCGCTGGCGGGCGGGCTGATGGCGGCGAACGCGGTGCTGAAACCGCGGCAGTTGGGGACGATGTGGCAGGCCATCCGGTCCGGCGGGGTGGCCCGCGAGCCGGCCACGCCCTGGGAGGGTTATCTGCGCGTAGCCGGCATCGAGGTGCTCACCCCGACGGTCCGCAGGATCCGCTTCGAACCCCTGGTCGGCGACGCGATGCCGTTCTCGTTCGCCGCCGGACAGTACGTGAAGGTGGAGCTGCCGGTCGCCGTCGAGCCGATCGAACGCTCGTACTCGATATGCAGCAGTCCTGAGGAGAACGGGTCCGTCGAGATCGCTGTGAAGCACGAGCCGGACGGGTTGGGGTCGGGTTTTCTCCATGAGGAACTGGAGGCCGGGCTGGCGCTGCGGGTGAGCGGCCCGCACGGCGAGTTCACCTGGGAGCCGGGCGCCGAGGAGGGGACGCTACTGCTCATCGCCGGAGGCGTCGGGATTACCCCGCTGATGAGCATCCTGCTCGCGGCCGCCGATGCAGGTCACACGGGGCGGATCGTCCTGCTGGCGAGCTACCGGGCCGAGGAGGAAGTGCTGTTCGGGCCGGAGATCGCCGCGCTGCGGTCACGGCTGCCCGGGCTGGAGGTGTCGGTCCTCACCACCGACCGGACAGCGCGGATCGGTCTCGACGAACTGCTGCCCCATGCCGACCCCACGCCCCGCGTGCACCTGTGCGGACCGGCGCCCATGATGCAGGAGCTGATCGGCTCCCTGACGGAACTGGGGGTGCCGCGAGCCGCGATCCGCACCGAGGCGTTCGTGTCGGGCCGGAGCAAGGAGACCCGCAGGGAGAAGGCGCACGCCGTCGCCGTCGCCGCCGCGGCGGCCGGTGTCACCGAGTTCATGATCGGCGCGGTGGGAGGTGCCCCGGCGTTCGCCTGCCGTCCCGGGCAGTCGGTCCTCGACGCCGCCAACGCCGTCGGCGTCGCCCTGCCCCAGTCGTGCGGCGAAGGGGCTTGCGGCACCTGTCGGGTGCGGGTGGTCTCCGGTCCTTACGAGACCGACGACCGGGGGATGTTCTCCGCCGACGAGTTGGCGGCGGGCTGGCGGCTGGCCTGCCAGACACTGCCCACCGGGGACCTGGTGATCGGCCAGTAGGCGTATTGGCCGCCCGCAGAAACAGGCCGTTACTACCGCTCTCATTCCTGGTCGCTTTTGCTCGTTTGCCTTGCCTTTCCAGTCGGAAATTGTTGGTAATCTCTTTACCCGTCATGGGGCTTGGGCCACCATGGACAGCGGATGGCGTCGAGGGCGGACCCGGACTGGTATGGGAAAAGGAATGACTTGCTCCGACGCGTCTCTGCGTCTTCAGGTTCTCGGTCCGCTCCGGGTCTGGCGCGACGGTGTCGAACTGGACGCCGGGCCTCCGCAGCAGGCGTATCTGCTCGCCGTGCTCCTCGCCCGCGCGGGCGAGCCGGTCAGCATGAGCGAGTTGGTCGACCTCATCTGGGCCGAGGACGTCCCCGCCTCGGCGGTCAACATCCTCCAGAAGTACGTCGGCGCCCTGCGGCGGCTGCTGGAGCCGGCGTTGCCCGCCCGGGAACCCGGATCGTACCTCCGGCGTCGCGGTGGCGCGTACCTGTTCGTGGCCGACTCCGGGACACTGGACGTCGTCAGGTTCCGTGAACTCGTCGACGCGGCCGAGAGCGGCGTCGACGAGCAGCCGCTCGACGCGGCCCTCGACGGGTACCTGGAGGCCGTGGAGCTCTGGCACGGCTCGGCCGGCGACGGAGTCGCCCACGGCCCGGCCGGGATGGCGATCTTCGCAGGGCTGGACGATGAGTTCCGCCACGCCTGCATGGCGGCGGCCGACCTGGCGATAACGCTCGGCCAGCCTGAACGTGTGCTCCCGTCCCTGCACATGGCCGCCCGGATGGCGCCGTTGCACGAGACGGTGCAGGCGAGTCTCATCGCTGCCCTGGCGGCCGCCGGCCGTCCGGCCGAAGCGCTGTCGGTGTTCCGGACCGTCCGCGCCCGGCTGGCCGAGGAACTCGGCATCGATCCCGGCCCGGCGCTGGTGGCCGCCCACCTGCGCGTGCTGGAACGGGCACCGGCCGAGGACCTGCCGCGTGAACGGCCGACGGCACCCACCACCCGGGTGTGGCCCGCCGACGGCCTGGTCGGCCGGGTAGAGGAACTGGCGACGGTGCGGCATGCGGTGGAGTCGGCACTCGCCGGCTCGACGGGGCTGGTGGTCGTCGAGGGAGAACCCGGAGTCGGCAAGACGCGCCTGCTGGAGGAAGCCGCAGCCGAGGCTGACCGGCGGGGCGCGCTCGTCGTCCGGGGCCATTGCCTGCCGGGGGACGGCACGCCGTCGATGTGGCCGTGGGTGCAGGTCGTCGGCGCGCTCCTGGACGACATGCCGGCCGCGGCGCGGGAGGACTGGCACGCCGGCGAACTCGGTCGTCTCGTGACACCGAACGGCAGCGGCCGCCTGACATCGGTGCTGCCGGACAGCGGCGTCCAGTTCCGCTTCTTCGAGCAGGCCGTCGCGCTCGTCCGGCAGGTGGCGGCCCAGCGCCCCGTGGTTCTCGTGGTGGATGACCTGCAGTGGGCCGACGCCGCCTCGCTGGACCTGCTCAGTCATCTGATGGCCCGGCTGCCGGACGGCACCGCCGTGATCGGGGCGCTCCGCGACCGCGCGCCCGCGCCGAGCTCGGATGTGGGGCGGATGCTCGCCGCGGCGAGCCGGCTGCCCAGTCACCGAAGAATCCCGCTCGGCCCGCTCGTCCCGGCCGAGGTGGCCGAACTCGTCCGCCGTGAGACCGGCCAGGACCCGGGCCCGGGAGCCACCCGCCTCATCCACACCCGCACCGCCGGCAACCCCTTCTTCGTCCGCGAGCTGTCCCGGTTCCTCGCCGCCGGCGATGTCCTGACGGAGGCCGCCGGGGTCCGGACCGCGGTCCCCGTCACCGTCCGGGACGTCGTCCGCGACCGGATGACCGGACTGGGCGAGGACGCCAGAAGCCTGTTGCAGACCGCCGCGCTGATCGGCCGTACCGTCGACCTCGCTCTCCTGGCCCGCACCGCGGACCTGGACCACGAGACGTGTCTGGACCGCCTCGCATCGTGCGAAGGGCTCGGCCTGCTCGAACCCTCACCCGGGGACCCCTACTCCTTCGGCTTCCCCCACGACCTGGTCCGCGAATCGGTGGCCGAGAGCATATCGCCGCCGCGCGCGGCCCGGCTGCATCTGCTGGTCGCAGACTCCCTGGAGCACCGGGCCGCGGACACCGAGCTGGTGGCCGAGCGCCTCGCCCATCACCTGTGGTCCGCCGGCCCGCTCGCGGATCCGGCCCGGACCGCGACCGCACTCGTCCAGGCCGGCCGCTGCGCGGCGGCCAAACTGGCTCTCGAGGCAGCCGCGCGCCAGCTCCACTCGGCCGCGCAACTGGCACGGACAGCGGGCCTGGCGGAGCTGGAGCTGGCCGCCCTGTCGCTGTTCACCGCGGTTGACGGCATGCGGGCGGGATACGTGGGGTCGGCGGTCGACCTGCTGGAGCGCGCCGAGCACCTTGCCCGTGGACTCGAGCGGGAACGGGAGGCAGCCGCCTTCCTGTACTCCCGCTGGGCCGCGTACGCCCAAGGCATACAACTGGACCGCGCCGGCCGACTGGCTCGGCGGCTGCTGGAGCAGGGCGAGGAATCCGACGACCCGGTCGTGCGCACCTATGGCTGGTACGCCTGGGGCATCCACCAGTGGAGTGTCGGCAACATCGGCGAGGCGTTCCGGTACCTGAGCCGGACCGACCGGACCGTGCTGGAGAACCTGGCACATCAGGAGGAGGACCCGCTCCGGCGCGATCTGCGGCTCATAGCGGTCGGAATGGTCGCGATGATGACCGCCCTGCACGGAGACACCGACGCAGCGCTGGCCCTCCTCGACACGATGGAGGCCGCCGCGGGCGACGATCCCTACGCGATCACGGTCTCGGCGACCTACTCCGCAAGGGTCGCCGCGTTGATCGGCGACCCGGCACGGGCGCTGCGGGCGGCCGAACGCGGGATAGCAGTGGACCCCGCGTTCTCGTTCGGCTTCCTGGGCGGCTACCAACGACTGGCCCGCTGCTGGGCGCGTGCCGTGACCGGCGAGGACCCGGCCGACGCCGCCGCGGAGGCGCAGGACCTGATCGCCCGGTCGCTCTGCGACCCGCCGCGCTCGGGCCTGGCCACCTGGTACGGATTCCTCGCCGAGATGTGGCTGGCTGCCGGAAAGCTAGACGAGGCCGCCGCCGCGCTCGACCAGGCGGATTCGGCCATCAAAACGTACGGCCAGCGCTACGCCGAAAGCCTGCTGCTTCTGCTCCGGGCACGGGTGCTTCAGGCGCGCGGCGAGCCGGTCGCCGCCTGCCGGGCCGTCGCCGAGCAGGCGCACGCGCTGTCCGTCGAGCGCGAGGCCCACCTGTTCGCCCGCCGTGCCGTGGAATTGATGGCCGAGCTTGCGGACGGCACAGCCCGCTGACACCCGCGGTCAGGCCGCCCACCGCCAGCAGGCGACCTGACCGCGTGCTCCGGCCGCCGCGGCCGGCCGCCCGAGCACCACGAAGCGACGATCCGCGACGCCGCAATCGTCGCCAGCCACCTCGTCGTCAGAGCTGGGCAGTTGACGGTTCCCGACCCGGGACCGGCACGTCGAAGCAGTTCAACACCATCGCGATGAGGCAGTAGCTGCCGATGAGGAACACGAGCTCGCCGACCCCGTCGTGGCCCAGCAACTGCGTGGCCCGGTCGTATGTGGAGTCCGGCAGTATGCGCCCGGAGGTCAACGCCATCGCGACGTCGTGGGCGACGGCCTGGTCGTCACTCAGCCCGGAGGGCCGCCCGCCCGCCGCCAGGGTCGCGATCTGTGCCGCCGCAAGGCCGACCTCATCTGCCGTCTGTTCGTGTGCGTACAGCAGGTACCGGGCGCCATAGGCTGCGCCGACGGTGAGGATCGCCACCTCGCGAACGATGGGATCGAGGCGAGCCTCGGCCGCGACCGACCGCTGCAGAAACAGAGCCGGAACCCCGAACGTGGGGAAATGCAGCATCGCCGCGAACGGCCCGACGAGCGCGCCGTCGTCGTCGAGGATGACGACGCGGCCCTGCTCCTCGGTGACAAGGCCGGCGATGCCGTCATGCACCTCGCGGAGTTGAGGGTTGAGCTCATCGGGTGGGATGGGTCGAATACGCATACGATGCTCCTCCTTCTCAGAGTCCCTCGATGTACTGGCCGTCGATGAGCACGAAGGCGACCCGGCAGTTCGCGGCCGACCGGTTCGCCCAAGCGTGGTTGGTGCCACGCTGAATCACGATGTCTCCGGTGCGGACGATGGTCTCGCCCTCGTCGAGAACCAGCGTGAGCTCGCCCTCGACGACGATCCCGTAGTCGATCGTCTGCGTGCGGTGCATCAACGGATGCGGGGCGCCGGCAGCGGACCGTGCGCCGCGGGCAGCGCCCATCTCCCCGAACTTCTCGGCAGCCTCGACCCCCGTCAGGTTCCGGATTCGGTCGTCCTCCGGAGGGAAGTCGATCACCCGGATACGAGTGCCACGCTCGGGAGGCCCGAGCACCAGACCGTCCTCCGTCGGCTCACCCGACTGCCGGTCGATGACGGCTGGCGTCTGGCGTGTGTTCCACACCTCGTAGAAGGTCGGGCCACCAGGCCCGCCGATCTCCACCACGCGAGTCGGCGGTGCGTCCTGCGTGATCACCGCACGGTCGGACGCGTCATGGCCGGTCACGATTCTTCGAAACGGTTGCACTGGGCCCATAGGGTAAGTCCTGCTCTTTTCGGGCGATTTGAGCATTCAAGGTCATCGCGTCAATGGGGTAAGCGGCCCGGCGGGCATGGACGCCGCCGCGCACCGAAAGACTGACGCCCGCCACTTGACGTGGAGTTGACCGTCCGTGGACGGTGTTTCGGTGTCCGTAAAGTCCGTTTCGGCATGCACGCACACACTGCGCCGCCGCGTTCCGTCGCCCAGAAATGAGCAGTGGGGTAACGCCGCCCGCCACGTACCGGCTGTGAGCCCGCCGGATCCGCTCGTCCGCCCAACGGGGGGTGTTCAGCCGGCCACGGCAACTCGATTTCGCCGACGGGCATTTCGCCGACGCGTATTCCGGCTTTGCACGAAGGCGTGCTTGACAACAACGGAATCGGTGCCCGGATTTCTGTTCAGTGCTCGTCAAGTAGGCGGCTTTACGCTGCCCCGCGATCACTACTGAGAGCACCGGATACCGAAGGGTATACATCCATGACGACAACTCGCCGGGGGCTGTTGGCCGGATCCGCCGCGGTCGTGGTGGGCGCCGCACTCGACGCGCCCACCGCGCAGGCACACACCGGAAGCGGCGGCGGCCAAAAGCCCACCGTGGTACTCGTGCACGGCGCGTTCGCCGACGCCTCCGGCTGGAACGGGGTCGCCTCACGGCTCATCCGCGACGGTTATCCGGTCATCGCACCGCCCAACCCACTGCGCAGCGTGGCCTCCGACTCCGCCTATCTGGCCGACATCCTCACGACCCTCAAGGGCCCTCTCGTCCTCGTCGCGCACTCCTACGGCGGGATCGTCGCCACCAACGCCGCGACCGGCAACCCGAACGTGAAGGCGCTGGTCTACGTTGCCGCGTTCGTGCCCGACCAGGGTGAGACGCTGCTGGGCCTGCAGACGAAGTACCCGGGAAGCAGACTCAGCGAGGAGGCGCTGGACTTCCGTCCCTACGGTGAGGGACTCGTCGACGGCTACATCAAGAAGGAGCTCTTCCACGACGTGTTCGCCGGGGACCTGCCGAAGGCGACCGCCGAACTGATGTGGGCCGGACAGCGGCCGGCGGACGTGCGCACCCTCGGGGAGCCGTCCGGCGCCCCGGCCTGGAAGACCATTCCGTCCTGGTACCTCGTGGGTCGCGACGACCGAGTACTGCCTCCGGCGGCGCAGCGGTTCATGGCGCGCCGGGCCGGCGCACACACCTTCGAGGCCGACACCTCGCATGTCGCGATGATCGCGCAGCCCGCGGCGACGGCCGCCCTCGTCAAGCGCGCCGCGCACTGACACCGCCGAGCCGACGAAGCCGGGAGGGGACAGCGACGTTCGAGAGGCTGGGGCGGACGGTGGGTGATCGGCCCGGCCGCGGCCTTCCTGGCGCTCGGCGGCAACCGGGGGATGCGGGTCTTCGGCTCGCTCACCGCCGGAGGGTTCGACGAGCCGCCCCCACGCCTGATCCGTACGCCGTCCAACCGACCCTCCTGCCGAGGACGAGACGATGCATCAGCACGCATACGACAGTCAGTGCACCGCTGAGGAGAAGCGGCACACCACCGCGAAGTCGCCCATCAGGAATCCGAAGCTGACGTTGTTCGCACTGGCGTTGGGCACCTTCGCGATCGGCGCCGGCGAGTTCGGCAGCAACGGCATCATCCAGCTGTTCGCGTCCGATCTGGACGTGTCCGTTCCGGTCGCCACCTACGCGATCACCGCGTATGCCTTCGGGGTGATGATCGGCTCTCCGGCCATCACCCTGCTGGCCGCCCGGGTCAACCGGCGCACCCTGCTGCTCGGCCTGATCGGGCTGTTCCTGGTCGGCAACGGCCTCTCCGCCTTGTCGCCGAACATCGTGCTGTTCGTCGCCTTCCGGTTCGTCGCGGGCAGCGTGCAGGGCGCGTTCTTCGGAGCCGGAGCCGTCGTCGCCGCGTACGTGTACGGGCCGGGCCGGGGTGGCAAGGCGTTCGCCACCGTGATGGGAGGACTACTGATCTCTTCGGGTTGTTGTCGGGTGCTGATCCCTGCGGTAGGCCGGTCGTATGCGGTACACGCAGGGCGGCGGATTGACCGCCGAGCGGCGACAGTTTCGTGAGCGGATCCGGTACGAGGCGGGCGAACGGTTCACACGCGGCGATATGACCGCGGTGATCGCGAAGGATCTGCGGGTGAGCGAGCGGTCGGTGGAACGCTGGCGGCGTGCCTGGCGGGAGGGCGGGATGGATGCTCTCGCCACCGCAGGGCCGCCGAAGTTGCCCAGGCTGTCCGACGGCCAGTTCGCCGAGTTGGAGAAGGAGTTGGCCCTCGGACCCGCCGAGCACGGCTGGGAGGACCAGCGGTGGACTCTGGCACGGATCAGAGCCGTGATCGCCTTCAGGTTCCGGATCGACTGCTCGATGGCGGCGGTATGGCGGCTGCTGCACCGCCACGGCTGGTCCTGGCAGTCTCCCGCGCGCCGGGCCATGGAACGCGACGAGCATGCGGTCGAATGGCCGCAGGCGGAATGACTGCGGCGGCGCTCGGGGCCTTTGTCGTCTTCGAGGACGAGGCAGGGTTCTCGATGACGCCGCCACGAGCCCGCACCTGGGGCCGTCGTGGGTATACGCCCGTGGTGCGGGTGCGGGGCCGGTCCTGGCGCCGCTGGTCGATCGCCGCCATGTGCTGTTACCGGCCGGGCGAGGCATCCCGTCTGATCTACCGGCCGCACCGCCACCGCAAGCACAAGGGCACAGGACGTGACAGCTTCTCCTGGTGTGACTACCGCGACCTGGCCGTCCGCGCCCACATCCAGCTCGGCGCCCCCATCGTCTTGATCTGGGACAATCTCAACGTCCACCGGGCCGCCGGGATGCGGGAGTACGCGGCCGCACATGACTGGCTCACCATCGTGCAACTGCCCTCCTATGCACCGGACTTGAATCCGGTGGAGGGCATCTGGTCGCTGTTGCGGCGCGGCCCGCTGGCCAACACCGCCTTCACCGACGACGAGCATCTCGAACGCACCCTGCGCCGGGGCCTGCGCCATATCCAACTCCGACCCGACCTCATCGACGGCTGCCTCGCCGGCACCGGACTCACCCTCACTCAGCGCCCGACAACAATCCGGCGAGCTCAGTAGCCCGGCGCTCCAACTTCCGCCGCGGACGCCTCCGTTCGCCTCCCCAACTGGTTGCCCGCCCTCTACCGTGGGTGATTGTCCCCACACGGAGCGGGCCCCTCTGGGGTGTAGGGTCTCGCAGCCCGTGTCGGAGACCGTCCTCCCAACCTGCGTCTTCTCCCGCAGTCTCACGACGCGTCGGACGCCGCAGGCTCAACTCAGTGTCGTGTCCTCAGCGGTACAGGCTGACCGGCGCGACCGTAGAGCCTGTGACGTGTGTGTCCCATTGCATTCGAGTTGGCAGGTGGCAGGTCTTTTCCGCGAGGCTCCCAGATAGTTTGAGGATGCGATCCGGCGGAGGTGCAGGTGAGTTGGCCATCGCAGGGACGCTCTCGCAGCCGGCGGAGGGGCGGTGCTGCAGGCAAGGTCGAGGCCGCGGACATCTGACGGCGTATGGGCGGGCTGGCGGTGTCATTCAGAACGGGGGACGAGACCATGGGCGAGGACGGACTCGACGGTCGGCTCGTGCCGGCGGTTCGGGCGCGCGATGCCGAGGCGGTCCGGGATCTGCTGGTCAGGGGCGCGGATCCGGACGCGGTGGACACGAACGGGCTGCCGGTACTGTGCGTGGCGGTGACGGCGTACGACGAGCAGGTCGCCGAGGCGTTGGTGGAGGGCGGGGCAGACCCTGACCGGGTGCTGCCGGACGGGACCACACCGCTGGGGCGCGCCGTCGACGGCGGTTCCCCCGCGCTCTTCTCGGCGGTACTGGGCAAGGAGCCCCGGCTGCGGCTTGCGGAAGCTGCCCGTGAACAGCTGCTCACGTCGGCTCGGAGCTGGTACGAGACGGGCGCGGCCGAGGAGCTGCGACGCAGGACGCGCGCACCGGGTCCGGCCGCGACGGTCCGGGTTCAGGACGGCGAGTACGACTGGGTCGATCAGGTCACTCTCGGCGGCCTCGTCGTGCGGGCCGGGCACGGCGCCATCCTGACCGCGCTGGAGTGGGCCTTCCGCGTTCTGACCCCCGTCGACGAACTGATCGCCCGCGCCGTGGAGCAGCCGGACGAGGAGCATGTGGACTGGTCCACGGTCTGCTGGATCCTCACCCGGCGCCGCAGCTTCGAGACCTGGTCCGCCGTGGTGGCCCATCGTCACGCCCCGGACCGGGCACATCGCCGGTTCGTAGCGGACTACCTGTGGACGCGGGGGGTTCTCGGCACCGATCCCTACTACGAGAAGAAGGAGAGCGAACTCCTGGCCGCGTGGGCGGCCGAGGAAACGGACGGCGAGATGCTCGCGAAGGTACTCAAGGCCTTCACCGAGCACGACGGTCCGGACCAAGAGGCCACCGGCCTTCGCCACGCCGACCATCCCGACCCGCGCGTACGCCGCGAAGTGCCCCACGCCCTCTGCGCGGACTACCTACCCCGCACGCCCGCGGCCAGGGCCGCCCTGCTCACCCTCATACGCGACCCCGACGCCGAAGTGCAGCTCAGGGCATGCACGGCGAGCATGCGCGACAGCGCCCTCCTCCCGGAGATCACCCAAGCGCTGCTGCTGGCCAAGGCACCGGATGCCGATGTGCGGGGTGCAGCCACAGTGGCGCTGGCCGGCTCCCCCGACCGTACGCCCGCCGTCGCCGACGCCCTGGCCGCGTCGCTCGGCGAGGACAACCAACTCGTGCGTCTGGAGGCCGCCTACGGTCTCGCCCTGCGGGACGACCCGCGCACCGCCGAGGCGATCGAACGGGTGGGGCCACTCGGTGACGGCTTCGAACACGACCATCGGGCCGACGAGCTCTCGCGGTGGAAGTGGCGCAAGGACAACCCGGCCGGCGAGTGACGATCTCCTGCCGAGGTGGAGTTGACAGGCCGCGGTTCGCCGACCTGCAAAGGCGCCAACTGGATTGAGAACACCGGCGGCCCCCGTTCTCAAACAACGTGGCCTTCGCGGAAGTCTCGTTCGCGGTAGGGCAGAAGAGCCAGGCCAGGAGCAACGACACGCCCCCAGAACAAACCTTTCAAGACGTGACGCGATGAGAATCCGACAGCCTGAATGCGACAGGACACTGGACGTCTCAACGCTGCGTCGGATCCGAATCCGATCCGACATCGGCTGTGAGATTCCGACACGAAAATTTGCGACCCTACAGGGGTTGTAGGTTCGCGCTGCTTGTGGCCAACAGCGGCACTGTGACCTGGTTGCTGTTGTACGGTCTCACGGCTTGGTCCGCCGCCCGGTCTCACGACCGTGGCCGAATCCTCGGGACAGCCACCGAGGGGCAAGGATCAGACCTGCGGAGTCGGCCTCGGAGTCCTTAGTGATCGTTAGCAGATTTGTCACAGCGACGACGACCGGGGGTTGATCTTCTCCTGCTTCCAACGCGACATGGAACAGGGCTTCGAGGCGGTACAGCACCGACTGCAGGGCGAGGCCATGGCCAAGTACAGCCTCACCGTCGGGGGCGGACACTTCTTCGTCCCGCCCCCTGGCAGCGGCTGACTCAACGCCCTGGGCTGAGGATAGGCAGCCTTCTCTACCACTCGGCCGATATGTCCAGGTCCGTCCATCTGGTGTGCCCGCTGAACTCGTCGTGCCCCTGGCACCGTGCGAGGAGGTTTCCGGCTGCTACAGCCTCACGTCCTCGCTGCCAGGTCCGTCATGGAATCCAACCGGCAACCACCCGCTCCGCCACCGAGAAGTCCGTCCCGCAGTCCGGGCAGACGGCTCGTCCGAACAGGTATGCAATGCCCTGAGCCACGCTCTCCTGTCCGTCCGCCATCGCTCGCGTGAACAACCTCCGCGGCAGCCCGTCCAAGAGTTGGGTTCGCATCGGCTGGAGGGGCACCTTCTCCACCTCCCCCAACGCGTAGTCATCACTGCAGCCGAACGACTCCTCCTGTCCGATCACGATGAACACGGTGACGCCGCAGTACGGACAGCCGACTTCGTACTCCCCGCTCTGCAGGCCGTCCAGGCAGCGATCCCAGATCTCGACGCCCTCGAAAGAGAGCAGGGCCTGCAGCAGGTTCACGTACTCCTCAGCCTCGACCTCTCCCAGACTCAGACGGTGATCGGTGAGGCGGTGCAGAACTCCGATCGGAGCCGAGTAGATCGCCAGGGGGCTGTCGGGCTCCGACAGCCCAGGCGAACAGGACACTATCGCTCCGGCTGCCAGCAGCGCCCAGGCAAGATCGTCCGGGCTGCAGGCGGTCGCGATCCCGGCCAGCCGCGGAAGAGCTGCGTAGCTGGCGGGGAAAGCTGTGTCCATCTGCGGACACAGATGGTCCATCACCTCAGACCACACGCCGCTCGGATCGACCGCAAACCGGTCCAGGAGAACACGCACATGCTCCGCGGAACCACACCCGTCGGTGAGCGTCGACCAATCCGTCATGCGTTCATCCAACCAGGGCGGCTCCGGACGGACCGCACTGAGTGAGAGCCGCTCCACTTCACGCCCAAGGGCGCAACGACCGGCACCAACCGGGTGTACACCCCCGACGAACCGAAGAACTGACGTCAAAGGACACATCACGTGACCGAGCAGCTCAACCGCCTGACACAACTGCTCCAGGTGGAAAACCTCAGCACCCGGCAGCTTGACTGGACGGGCATCGAGTCACATCTGCGGGCCCCGCTGCCCGACGACTACAAGGAGTTCATCGCCCGGGCCGGCGGCGGGAGGATCGACGGCTACCTGTACGTCCTCGCCCCGTCCTCACCCAACCGGCACTACGACCTCGCCGAGGCATCTGCCGAGCGGGACGAAGCGTACGAGGACATCTTCGAGTTCGAAGACAAGCCCGCCGAACTGGAAGAGGAAGGAAGCCGCATCATCCCGTGGGGCACCACCGACAACGGCGAATGGCTGTTCTGGCGGCTCCTGCCCGGCCAGGCCCCGGCCGACTACGCCGTCCTCGTCAACGAAGCCCGCGGCGAGGAGTGGGAGTTCCACGAGATGGGATTCGCCGCCTACCTGGCTGCGGTCCTGGACGGCACCCTCCAGTCAGACATCCTGTCGACGGCGTTTCCCAGCCGCCCGCACTCCTTCACCCCGTTCACCCACACTCCCTGACCTCCACACGGTTCTGCAGCACGCAACAGCCCCGCCCTCCAAGAGGCAAGGCTAAAAGGATGTCTCACGTGGTGGTGCGGTGAGCTGGTGTGACGGACCGCTTCACTTGGTGAACGAGCGGTCGACCTGGCGGGCGGGGCGCTCACTGCAGGCACACCAGATCGGATAGCACGGCCGGCGGCAGGGACGGGTTGGCTGCTGCTGCTTCCACTACTTGCCAGTCCGCGTCGGCGAGCAGCTCTACGATGACCGGTGGCGGGAGTGCTGGATGGCCGGCGGCTATGGGCCTCGCCTGTTTGTCCGCGAGGCAGACGAGCAGCGCCGAGGCCGTTGCCCCGCGATGCCGGGCAACCTCACGGAACACCTTTTGCACCGTTGGTTTGTGCCGGACCAGTTCCTCCAGCAGTGCCGGGGGCGCGTCTGGGTTGGTCGCCACCTTGGCCAGGACACGGACACCGTGTCGGTCGACCATGGCGCGCAACTGCGCTTCGGTGAGACCGGGGTGCGGAGCGAGGGCCTTGACCACCTTCGCGTCGGGGTCGTCGGCCAGCCGGTCGCGTATCTCGGGTGGCAAATTGCGTAGTTGGGCCACGAGCATGCGGGCAGCCGGGTCCGGTGACTTGGCCAGTTCTTCGACCTCGGCGGGAGAAGAGGCGGCAATACGGGGCAGCAGGGTGTTGCCGATCTTGGCAGTTCGGGCCAGGCGGGTGAGCACGTCGAGCGGCACGCGGGGATGGTGTGCAAGCCTGCGGCGCACGTCGGGGTCACGGTCACCGGCCAGCGCATGGATCAGGGCATCGTCGATCGCGGGATTTTCGGCAAGGCCGCCTCGGACACCGGGAGCGGGGTCCGAGGCGAGCCGTGCACACGCCTGCCGGGGCAGGTCCTGGCGGGCGGCGAGCGCCCAGCGCAACAGCATCGACGGATGGTCCACGAAGCCGACGACGGCTTCGACGGGGGTGGCAGGGTTACGCAGTGCCGCCTCCCGCATGTCATGGACGGTGGACTCGTGGGAGCCGTCGCAGGAGGCGCCCGGCGGTAGATCGCAGTCGAGCCGTGGGCACTGCCGATCGTGAACGAAGGGGGTCTCCTCGCGGTCACAGACCAGGCAGCGTCGCGCCGCAGGCAGCCCTTCTCCGGTCACCAACGCTGCCAGTACGGCGGGGGGCGTCGCCTCGTTGCCCGCCACCGCGCGGCGTACATCGGCGTGCGGATGCGCGGCGAGCCTCGCGGCCACGTCCGGGGTGGTCCACAACGCGAGTTCGGCGACGATACGTACGTCCGGGTCGGCCGCGAGCGTGTCCACCACGTCGGACGGGAGGCCGGGGCAGGCTGCCAGCTTCTCCCGGCGCTCACGCACCGGGTCCGCCACGAGGAGACGCGCCCACTCCGGGCGGCCGACACCGTGGTCGAGCAGGGCGAGGGCGGCATCCGGCCAGACAGAGGGATCGACGTCGGCTGCGGTCAGCCGACCCTCGTGCGCGAGCTGCACCGCGCTCTCGTCGACGCGCTCGGCCAACGCGACCGCCTGTGCGCGGCTGAGGTCCGCGCGACCGGCGAGGTCCGTGGCGATGTCGTCGTCCGCGATGGATATCAGCCGGTCAACCAGCTCGGACGACAGGGCTGGACTGGCGGCGAACCCGCACAGGATGTGATGCACGGAGGCATCCTGCCCGGAGTGCGAATGATGAGTTCGGGATTTTCTGATGCCAACGAGCTGGCGGGACGCCAGGACAGGTGCTTAGCGCGATACCTGGCGAAAGAAGCGCTCAGTCACAGCCGGGGCGTCATTGCCGCTTGGGTGTCGATCTGTCGCAGCGGCTGGTTCCTGATGGTCTGTGGGAACTGGTCGCTCCGTTGTTGCCGTCGTTCAACTCCCGTCCGCAGGGCGGCGGGACCGCTCCGTATGACGAGCGGGCTGTGTTCACGGCGGTCGTGTATGTGCTGACCAGCGGGTGTGCCTGGCGGCATCTGCCGGAGACGTTCGGTGTCTCGCCGGCGACGGGGCATCGCCGGTTCACCGCGTGGACCTGGGCAGGGCTGTGGCGTCGGATCCACCGGGCAGTCCTGGACGAACTCGGTACGCGGGGCGAGCTGGACGGCGCCTCGGCGATCGTCGATGCCGCCTCGGTCCGGGCCAAAAAAGGGGGGGCACGCTGACCGGGCCGAGCCCGGTCGATCGCGGCAAGAAGGGCAGCAAGCTGCACGTGTTGTCCGAGGCCCAGGGCATCCCCTGGCCGTCGCGGTGTCCGGTGCGAACACCCACGACAGCCTGGCCCTCAACCCGCTGATCCGCGGCATACCCGCCGTCCGCTCCCGCCGCGGGCTGCGGCGGGAGCGGACCCGTCAAACTCCGAGCGGACAAGGCGTACTTCTCCGCCGAGCACCTCACCTGACTGCGCGAACACGGACTCGTCCCACGCATCGCACGTTCCGGGATCGAATCGAGCGAGCGGCTCGGCCGGTACCGCTGGAAGATCTGCGACTCAAGCTCCTCCACCCGCACCCGGGCAGCCGCCTCCCGGGTCCAACTCCTCGAACAATGAGCCCATCAGAGTCGCCCCCTCCACCGCCACGGTAGAGAGGGGAAGACCCGTACACACCCCTATCAGCGTTGCCTCGGCTCACGTTCCCTTCAAAGGAGCCGCACCATCGGGTTTTGGGTGCTTAGTGGCTGTTGTTGTTCCGAACTTGGGGAGTGCTGGTCGAACGGGAGTCACCTGAACTCCCGACCCGACCGGTCCTCCCCCGCCGTCGTGACCTCCGCGTCCATCACATCGAGCGGCAGCATGACCGCGCGCACCGGGTGGACGTCACGTCGCCGAGGTGCCCGGCCGCACGGCGGGGCCAGAGCGCCCACAGGCACGACGCCTGGCGTACCGCCACCACCAGCGTCCTCGCAGCAGTGCGCAGCTTGTCACCCGAGCGGTGGGAGGCGAGGACGTCCGCAATGGCCAACCGGCGGCGACTGTGGAAATCGCTGTCCGATCACCGGAGCACGGTGATAGACATCCGGCGTGGAAAAGAATCTTGAGTTCCCTGACCTGTTGCGACTGATCGATGAACGGTCGACCGCCTTCCGCGCCGTGGTCGCCGCCGCGCCCGGTCTCGACGCGCAGGTGCCGACCTGCCCCGGGTGGACGCTGTTCGATCTGGTGAAGCACCTGGGTGGGGGAGACCGTTTCTGGGCCGCCATCGTCGGCGCGGGGTCTGCCGACGCTCCCCCGGCCGAGGCCGTCGCCGCGCGCGCCGCGCTGGAAGTGCCGCAGGAGCGTGAGGCCCTGCTGGCCTGGCTGGACGCGTCGACGCAGCTTCTGCTGGGCGCCCTGCGCGCGGCGGGACCGGAGAGCGGTTGCTGGACGTGGTGGCCCGCGTCGCAGTCACCGCAGACCGCCGGCGGCACCGCCCGGCACCGGGTCCAGGAGACCGCGGTGCACACCTACGACGCCCAGCTCGCCGGGGGCTCCCCGCAGCCGCTGCCGGTCGAGCTGGCACTCGACGGTGTGGAGGAGTTCCTGTTCACCGTCTGCGCAACACCGAGTGCCTGGCCGCACAAGCCCACGGCCTTCGACTTCCACGCCGCCGAGGGCCGCTCCTGGCGCCTCACCGTCGACGGCGACGGCGCACACATCACCCGCATCCCCGCGCCCACCGCCGCGACCGGCGAAGACTTGGACGCAGCCGGCGCCTCCGTCCACGGCACGGCCAGTGAGCTGGTCCTCTACCTGTACGACCGGATCCAGGCCGACTCCTTGCACGTTGACGGAGACGCAGGGCTGCTCGACCTGCTCCGCGCCTGGGAGCCGGAGGAGAAGTAGGACGTAGCGGGGGCGGTTGGCCGCGCCTCGAGCCGGTAGGACACGACTCTTCGCCAGGTTCGTCGGTCGCGGCACCGGGCTCAAGCCCGCGAGGCGGCCTCGGGGCGTCACCAAGCCGACCGTCTACCTGGATGGCAGTGGGCACTGCCGGGCCGGGCTTGAGGAAGCGGCCCAGGGTCGGGTCGTGGTTCCGGGCGAACCCGGGGCTTGTCCAGGCCGGCGATCGACGACGTCTGTTCCAACAGGTCACGCCAGTGCTTCGGCGCGCCCCACCATCTCCCATGGTGGTGACGGAGGCGGAGGGCAGGGCACAGGCGGTCCGATGCGGGGCGGGCGAACTGCTGACCAGGCGGTCGCGACCGGGCTCGCGGTACAGCGCGAGACGATGGCCGGGCCGGCGGAGGCCCAGGCGGAGCAGATGGGGTGCTGGTCCACTCCGACGAGCGCAGCTAGGAGCCCCCGCCTCCTGGGGAGACAAGTCCCGTCTCGTACGCGAGGACGACGGCCTGGACGCGATCGCGCAGGTCCAGCTTGGACAGGATGCGGCCGATGTGGGTCTTGATCGTGGTCGGGCTGAGGAGCAGGCGGTCCGCGAGTTCGGCGTTGCTCAGGCCCGTCGCGAGCAGGCGGAGCACCTCCAGTTCGCGCGGGGTCAGGCCGGACAGGTCGCGATGGAGACCGGCCGGCCGGTCCTCCTCGCGCTGGGCGAAGCGTTCGATCAGACGGCGGGTGATCGCGGGGGCGAGCAGGGCGTCGCCGGACTGCACCAGGCGTATGGCGGCGACGAGATGCTCGGGGCTGACGTCCTTGAGCAGGAAGCCGCTGGCGCCGGCGGTGAGCGCGGCGTAGACGTAGTGGTCGAGGTCGTATGTGGTCAGGATGATGACCCTGGTGCCGTCCGGGCCGTCGGCGAGGATCCGCCTGGTCGCTTCGATGCCGTCCATCTGTGGCATCCGGATGTCCATGAGCACGACGCCGGGCCGGGTGCGCCGGACCGCAGCGAGCGCCTCGGCTCCGTTGGCCGCCTCGGCCGTCACCTCGATGCCGTCCGCGGCGAGGATCATGGCGAAGCCGGTGCGTACGAGGGCCTGGTCGTCGGCGATGACGGCGCGCAGCGCCGGCCGGTTCACGCCGTCCGCCACGGGACTCGGGCCTTGATCCGGTAGCCGCCGGCGAGGGTCGGACCGGCCGTGAGTTCGCCGCCGTAGACCGCCAGCCGTTCCCGCAGCCCGATCAGCCCGCGGCCGTTGCCGTCCGCCGGAGGGGCGTCGCGGGCGGCTCCGGTGTCGGTGATCTCGATCTCCAGTGCGTCTCCGGTGTATCCGACGGTGACGGAGGCATCGGCGCCGGGCGCGTGTTTGATGGTGTTGGTCAGGGCTTCCTGTACGACGCGGTAAGCCGCGAGGTCCACCCCGGGCGGCAGCGGGTCGGGCGGCAGCGACATCGCGACGCCGACCGGTGTCCCGGCTCCACGTACCCGCTCGATCAGGGCGTCGAGCTGCCCGAGGCCGGGCTGCGGTTCGAGGCCGTCGGCGGGGCTGTCGGTGTCCGGGGCTGCCAACAGGCCCATCACATGCCGCAGTTCGGCCATCGTGGCCCGGCCTCCGGCCTCCACCGCCAGCAGGGCCTGCTTCGACCGCTCCGGCGCCGCGTCCATCACCTTGCGTGCCGCACCCGCCTGGATGACCATCACGCTCACATTGTGGGTCACGACGTCGTGCAGTTCGGCAGCGATCCGGGCCCGCTCCTCCTCGACGGCCCGGCGCATGCTCTCTTCCTGGACCTGCTGCAACTGTGTGTACCGGTCCCGGCTGGCCGCCAGCCGCCGCTGCCAGAAGCGGACGGTACTGGCCAGCACCCCGGCGACCAGCAGCACGACCGCTGGGCTCGACCAGCCCGGGAACACCGGATCCGTGTCCCGGAACGCAAGGCCGGCCAGCACGGCGGCGACGACAAGGCCGGCCGTCGCCCGCGCCCGGTGACGGCTGTACATCGTGGCGCTGTAGGCGCCGATGACGCAGGTCAGCACGTTGATCCAGGAGGCGTCGTCCCCGATGACCACCGCCGCGCCCAGCACCACCCCGAACGTGGCCAGCGGATACCTGCGCCGGGCCGCCAGCGGCAGCGCGGACAGGACGACCAACGGCCAGGCCGGGGCAGAGGGTTCGCCTTCCGTGACCCGCGCACCCGGTACGGGGGGTATGGGCGGGCGCGGGACCGAGACCCCGTCCCGTGCATACCCGGACTCGACCTTCGAGCTGACCCGAACCGGCCCGTCACCGGGATAGCGCGACGCCACGATCAGCGCGAGAACGGTCAGCAGGACCGCCAGCACCACATCGGCGCGCACGGCCCGCCGCGACCGCGGGGCATCCTCCGCCTCCGACCGCAGCGCGTCGCGCAGTTGCCGACGCCAGCCTTGCCGACCCTCCGTCTCCACCGGCTCATTGTGCGGTCTCCGCAGCCCCTTCCGCGTCCTCCTGCGCGGCCAAGTCGCCGTCCCTCAGGCGTACTTCGCAGGGATGAGGCCGCAGGCACCTCCTTCGCAGGGAGGCCCGGATGTCGGTGCCGCGGCCGACGCGCCCCACAGGGCCACGGCCCTACCTTCGCTGGGCCGACACAGACATCTCCCTCCCGACCATCTCCCTCTCGACCGCAAGGACGGACCACACCCATGACTCACGTGATCGAACTGGCGGGCGTGGCGAAGCGCTACGACAGCGCCGGCGCGCCCGCACTCGGACCGCTGGACGTCAGCGTCGCCCAGGGCGAGGCGCTTGCCGTGACCGGTCCCTCCGGCAGCGGCAAGTCCACGCTGCTGAACCTGGTCGCCGGCCTCGACAAGCCGACCGAAGGAGCCGTGACCGTGGCCGGGCAGCGGATCGACCAGCTGAGCGAGCACGCGCTGGCCCGGTTCCGCCGCGAGCGGATCGGCATGGTCTTCCAGTTCTTCAATCTGCTCGACGACCTCACCGTCGCCGACAACATCCAGCTCCCCGCCCAGCTGGCCGGGACCCCGCGGCGCAAGGCGGCGGCCCGTGCCGACGAGCTCATGGAACTGCTGGGCATGACCAAGCACGCCCGCGCCTACCCGGGCCGGCTGTCCGGCGGCGAGCGCCAGCGGGTCGCGGTCGCCCGGGCGCTGGTCAACCGGCCGGCGCTGCTGCTCGCCGACGAACCGACCGGCGCGCTCGACACCGCCTCGGGCCACGATGTACGGGAGCTGCTGCTGGAGCTGCACCGCGGCGGGCAGACCCTCGTGCTGGTCACCCATGACATGGCGTTGGCGGAGGCGTGTGCGAGCCGCACCATTCAGCTGGTGGACGGCCATGTCTCCCTCGACACGCGTGCGGAGGCCGTCCGATGAACCTCTTCGGCACCGGCGCGCTCGGCCGGGTCGTCCGCTCCGGGGTGGGCCGACGCCGGGTGCAGACGGTGGTGATCGCCGTGGCCACCATGATGGCCGTCGCCGCGGCCGTCATCGCCGGGTCGCTCATCGTCGCCTCGAACGCCCCCTTCGACCACGCCTTCGCGAAGCAGCACGGTCCGCATATCACCGCGCAGTTCGATCCGGCCAAGGCGAGTGCGGCGCAACTGAGGGCGACGACGCGGCTGGACGGCGTCACCGCGAGCGCGGGGCCGTTTCCGTCGACGACCATCAGCCCGGTCGATCCGGACGGCGGGTACCTGCCGGACCTGAGTCTGGTCGGGCGGTCCGGTCCGCACGGCGATGTGGACGAACTGGACCTGCAGTCCGGCCGGTGGGCCGCGAAGCCGGGCGAGGTCGTTCTCTCCTCGTCGTTCAAAGGCCCCTTCCTGGAGCTCGGTTCCACCCTGAAGGCTTCGGACGCCGCCGACAGCCCGACCCTGAAGATCGTCGGCTTCGCGGTGTCGGCCGGCAGGACCGCCGATGCCTGGGCGACCCCGGGGCAGGTCAGCGCGCTGGCCTCGAAGGACACCCCGGTCACGAATCAGATGCTCTACCGCTTCGACTCCGCGGGCACCAAGGCACAGATCTCCGCAGACCGCGAGAAGCTCACCGCCGCCGTGCCGTCCGGGGCCCTGGTCGGCACCCAGTCCTACCTGGACACCAAGCGTGCCGCCGACACGGGCGCGGCGGCGACCATCCCGTTCATGGTGGCCTTCGGCGTGCTCGGCATCGTGATGTCCGTGATCATCATCAGCAGCGTGATCAGCGGCGCGGTCGGCGCCGGCCTGCGCAGGATCGGCATCCTCAAGGCCATCGGCTTCACCCCGCGCGAGGTCGTGCGGGCCTATGTGGCCCAGGCGCTGATCCCGGCAGGCGCCGGTATCGCCCTCGGGGTCGTACTGGGCAATGTGCTGGCCGTTCCGCTGCTGGAGGACACCGAGCGGGTGTACGGCAGCGCCTCGCTGACAGTGGCCTGGTGGGTGGACGTCGTCGTACCGGCCGTCACGCTGCTGGTCGTCGGGATCGCGGCGCTGGTCCCCGCGCTGCGGGCCGGGAGGCTGCGCACGGTCGAGGCCATCGCGATCGGCCGGGCCCCCCGCACCGGGCGCGGCCAGTGGGCACACCGGGCGGCCGGGCGGCTGCCGCTGCCGCGGGCGGTGACCTACGGCTTCGCCAGTCCCTTCGCACATCCGGTCCGTACGGCCGCGATGCTGCTCGCGGTGGCCTTCGGCACGGTCGCGGCGACCTTCGCGGTGGGACTGACCTCGTCCCTGAACGCGGTCGGCACCGCGTCCGATCCCGAGGACCGCGCGGCGGTCACCGCCATCGTCGGCGGGCCGACCGTCCCGGGTGGCGCCGGAGGCGGAGTTCGCCACATGCGCCCCCAGGCAGGAAGTGCCGGTCTTCCGTCCGCCGACCCGGCGAAGGTCCGCGCCGCCATCGAAGCGCAGGCCGGCACGTCTTCGTACTACGGCATGTCCAAGGACGATGTCACCGTGGTGGGGATCTCCGGCTCGGTCCAGGCCACCCTCTACCAGGGCGATTCACGTCCCGGCAGCTACGAGATGATCTCCGGGCACTGGATCACCGGCGCGGGGCAGGTCGTCGTGCCCACAGGTTTCCTGGAACGGACCGACACCAAGATCGGCGACACGGTCCGGGTGACCCTCGGGAAGGACACCCAGACCCTGAAGATCGTCGGCGAGGCCTTCGACACCTCGAACGACGGCCTGTCGATCCACGCGGACCTCGCCAGCTTCGCCGGGGCCAAGCCTCAGGTCTTCCAGATCGAGGTGAAGCCGGGCGTCTCCCCCGCCGCGTACGCCGAGAAGCTCCACACGGTGGTCGAGCCGATGGGCGGCGACGTCATCGCCAACTCCTCCTCGCCACAGGAGAACATGATCCTCGTCCTGGATGCGATCGCGGTGCTGCTCACCCTCATGCTGGTCTCCGTGGCAGGCCTCGGTGTGCTCAACTCCGTCGTCCTCGACACCCGCGAACGCGTCCACGACCTGGGCGTCTGCAAGGCACTCGGTATGTCGCCGCGGCAGACCGTGAGCCTCGTACTCGCCTCGGTGGCCGGGATCGGCGTGCTCGGCGGACTGCTCGGGGTACCTCTCGGGTTCGCGCTGCACGGCTTCGTGCTGCCGGTGATGGGGCACGCGGCGGGCACCGATCTGCCACCGTCGATCCTCGATGTGTACGACACTCCTCAGCTGGTGCTGCTGGGGCTGGCCGGCGTCGCGATCGCCATGCTGGGGGCGCTCCTCCCGGCCGGCTGGGCGGCCAAGGCCCGCACGGCGACGGCACTTCGCACGGAGTAGGCCGTCAGCGCGCACCCTGGGACTCGCCGGGGTTGCCCTCCTCGTGGGTGGCACAGGAGTGGCCGACACCATGGTCGTCTCCGTCCTGGAACGCCGCCGGGGAGGGGCTGCGCGGCGCTCCGGGCGCCGACCGAGGCCGGACACGCAGCCAGTTCCTCACCGAATCCGTCGTCCTGTCGGGGCTCGGCGGCCTGACCGGCACCGTGTTCGGCGCCCTGGCCACCGTCGGCTGTGCCCCCGCATCAGGGCTGGCCGTCGGTCGTTCCCCTCACTTCGGTGGCCGTCGGGCTCAGCGGCGCGATCCTGATCGGCGTGCTCGCCGGTGTCCGCCTCTTCGTCCACGCCCCCGCCCGACCCCCACCGCGGCCCTCGCAACGACTTTGCTCGGCGTTTGACCGGGCGGCTTGGTCGGGCCTCCTCGCCGCAGAGCGCTCGTTCCCCGGGTGCACATCGACAACCCGGGGCCCGGCCGGTTCCTCTCGCGCGACCGCGAGCCGTCCACGCCGCCTGCCGCACTACTGTCACGAACCATCGGACACTTCGCAGGCAACCCTCGGCAAGAAGTCCCCGAAAAGTCCCCGACGCGACTCACGACGAGCCTGCCCATGACGAATCTGCAGGTCAAACGCGTGATCAACGGCCTCCGACATGTCCGTGGAATACAAGGAGACGGCTCGGGGTGGGCTTGCGGTGAACATCATCGAGTGTTGAAGGGTGATCCTCGTCGCGCGGGCCGGCGTTGCCGGTCGTCGCGATGCTCCTGGCGGCCCAGCGACACTTCACCTCGGCATCGCTGGGCTCACCATCTAGGGAGTGAGTTCCTGGCATGCGGCCAGGCGCGTGGCAATGAGGTCCAGCACCGCAGCCTGCTCCGGCAGCAGGAAGAAGTGTCCGCCGGGGAACACCTCCAGGGCGAAGTGCGAGGATGTCAGGTTCCGCCACTGGGCGGCCAGGGCGGGGGTGGCCATCGGGTCGTCGGCACCGGTGAGCGCCGTGATCGGAGTGGTCAGCGGCGGACCGACTGTCGGACGGTAGGACTGGAGCATCCGGAAGTCGTTGCGGATGTAGGGCAGGAAGATCTTGCGCATCCCGGGGTCGGCCAGGAGTTCGGCCTCGGTGCCGCCAAGACGCGCCAGATGACGGACCACCTCCTCGTCGTCTGCGTCCGCGATGCCGACGTCGGGACGGCTGTGGGCCTGGAACGTGTCGCTCCGCGCATCGCCCGGAGTCCACGGCGCGATCTGCCCCGAGGCGAACAGGTGCACCGGCGGCGCGCCGCGCTCGTCGAGGCGCCGCGCCACCTCGTAGGCGATGAAAGCGCCCATGCTGTGGCCGAACAGGGCCAGCGGCCGGTCGAGCAGTGGGGCCAGGTGGTCCACGATGTGTCCGGCCATGGTCAGGACGTCGTCGACCAACGGTGCCATCCGGCGCTCGCCCCGTCCCGGGTACTGCACCGCGTGCAGTTCGACCAGGGGCGGCAGTCCCTGGTGCCATGGCCGGTAGAAGGCCGCCGATCCCCCGGCATGCGGAAAGCAGACCATGCGGACCTGGGCATCGAGCCGCTCGTCGTAGCCGCGGAGCCATTCGGACGAGGTGTTGATCGGCGTGCTCATCGGATCACCCGGCCTGCGTATAGGCGTGGTTCAGGGCGGTCGTGGTGTGGTGCAGGTCCTCTTGCTCCACGACGTCGTCCAGGATCAGGGTGCTCACTCCGAGCGCGATGTACCGCTGGAGCATCGCACCGACGTCGGCGTAGGTCCCGACCAGGTACGGGCAGAACGTCTGGTAGGCCCGGAACGGATAGAGCCAGTAGACCCCCTTCGGCTCGTGCGAGCGCAGCGCGTCGCGCGAAAGCTTCAGATGCCAGTGCGACTCGACCTTGCCGACGGCCCATTCGTGCAGTTTCTCCCCCGACTCGCTCGAAGGGAACCGCTCGTGGGCGACCCGCCACGCCTCCTCGGCGTCGTCGCGGGCGATGACGCCGAAGCGCACCCCGCAGCCGGCCAACGGCCGGTCGCCCTGGTAGCTGTCTATCTGGTGCGGGTAGGAGAGCCGGTCCACGCCGAGCATCTGCGCGGCATCGCGGCAGTCGTCGGAGGCGCCCGAGACATACAGGTCCGGCGCCAGGGCGGGATCGGCCGGCGGGCTGACGGCGGCGGCGTCCAAGGCGTAGTACTTGCCGGTGTACGTCACCGCCGACGGCGCTGCCGTCAGCTGCCGGATGATGTCGCCGTACTCGGCCAGCCGGTCGTAGCGCTCCCGGTGGCCCAGTTCGCAGCCCAGTTCCCGCAGGTGCTTGGAGAACCCGCCGGTGACCAGGTTCAGGTCGACGCGCCGCCCGTAGAGGAACGCCAGGGTGCTGATCGTCTTGGCGACGGCGAACGGGTGGGCGTCCACAGGGTTGACCGCGACCAGGGGGACGAACCGCTCGGTGTTGTCGATGGCGAGCTGCGCCGCGGCCCAGGCGTCCACGAGTGTGTTGTCGGTGTAGACCAGCGCGCCGCGAAAGCCCGCCTGCTCGGTCCAGCGGGCCACGTCGACGACCCGGCGGCGGTATTCCTGCGGTGTCCGATCCTGCCAGGAAGGCATCGTTGTATAGACGGTCAGCACTGTTCGCGATCCCTCTCTTCGACTTTCGGGTGCTGCTCTGGGGCCGGCGCTCCCGGCCGGTCAGGGCCGCGTGAGCTTGGCCTGCTCGGCGACGAGCTTCGCCACGATGGCGCGGTCGATCTTGCCGTTGGGGTTGAGGGGCATGGATTCCACGTGCAGGAACACGTGCGGCACCAGGTGGACCGGCATTCCCGCGGCCAGCGTGCGGCGCAGGTCGGCCTCGCGGGCGGGCTCACCGGTGTAGCAGGCCATCAGCTCGGTGGCGTCGCGGTGCTGCACCGGCACGACGATGGCCTCCCGCACGCCGGGATGACGGCGCAGCAGGGTCTCGAATTCGCCGAGCTCGACCCGGTAGCCGCGGATCTTGACTTGGTTGTCGAGGCGGCCGAGGTGGACCAGGCTGCCGTCGTCTTCGCGGCGGACCCGGTCGCCGGTGCGGTAGTAGTGCGCCTCGCTCGGCGCGCCGCCGTCGTGGCCGAGGAAGCGGTTGGCGTTGTCGCGCGCGTCCAGGTAGCCGTCGAAACGCTGCGGACCGCGGACACACAGCTCGCCGTCGTCGGTGACGACGTACTCCAGGCCCGGGTAGACGACGCCGATCGGCACCGTGTCGTTCACGGTCTCCGGCCAGTCTCGGCGCTCCTTCGGCAGGCGGAACTCCGCGCACGCCAGCGTCAATTCGGTCGGGCCGTAAATGTTCTCCACGACCGATTCGGAGGCGAATCCGCTCCATGCCTCGGCCTGCGCGTAGGTGAACTGCTCACCGCAGAACACGCTGTAGCGCAGCCCGGGCACCCGGCCCGCGGACAGACCGCCGAGCCCAGCGGCGGCCGAGACCGCCGAGGGCACCGAGAACCAGTGCGTGAGCCGCCGGTTCACCGCGTAGTCGACGGGGCTCAGCAGTTCGGCCGCTTCGGGCACGACCAGCGTCGCACCGCCGCCCCAGGTGACGAAGAGGTCGTACACCGACAGGTCAAAGGTCAGGTCGAAGGTGTGCGACATGCGGCAGCCCGGGCCGACCTCATAGCGGGGGACGGTGTGCGCCAGGAATGCCAGGACGTTGCGGTGGCGGATCGGCACGCCCTTGGGCCGCCCGGTGGAGCCAGAGGTGAACAACAGGTAGGCGATATCGTCGGGGCCGGCGGACGACAGCGGCAGCGAACCGTCCGGGACGGCGGCCAGGAGTTCCTCGTCGGTCAGCGGCAGCACCGGCCGTGCCGGCGCGGTGCCGGAGGGGCAGTGTTCGAGCCATTGCTGCCCGGACGCGTCGGCGATGATCACGTCGACGTCGGCCAGCTCGCAGATGGCGGTGTTGCGCCGCGGCGGATACTTGAGGTTCAACGGCACGACCTGCGCGCCCAGGCGCAGTGCCGCGAGATACCCGGCGTAGGCGACACCGCTGCGTGCGGCCAGCAGGGCCACCGAGCGGACGCGGCCGTATGCGGCGGTGACGCTCTCGGCCAGGGCCTCGGCCGCGCGCTCCAGCTCGGCGTAGCTGATCGACGACGCGGACAGTTCGACGGCCGGCAGCTCGGGGTGGCGCCGTGCTGTGGCGGCGAAGACGTTGTGGAGGGTGCTGATGTGGTCCTGCATGTCGACCTTCCCGGTCAGGAGTGGAGACGGGCTCAGGCTTCGGAGGCGAGGAGCAGCCGCGCGATGTCGGCCAGGCGGCCGTCGCCCGCGGCTTCACGGGCGGCGAACCAGGCGGCCTGCCCGGCGGGGGTCGGCCGATCGAACAGCACACGCACCGGGACGGTGAGGCGGAAGATCTCCGTCAACTGCGAGGCGACCTCCAGAGCGGTGGCCGATTCGGCACCGAGGGCGAACAGGTCGGCGTGGACGCCGATGGCGTCGCGGGCCAGAGCATCGGCCCAGATCTCGACCAGGAGCTCCGCGAAGGGCGACGCGGTACCGTCGTCGGCCGCGTCGCCGATGGTCGGGACGGCACCGGCCTCCTCGACCATGCCGCGCTCGTCGAGCACGGCCTCGTACGCGGCGTCGGGGTCTTCAGGCAACGGCCGCCCGGCGAGCGTGCGCCGATCGACCTTGCCGCTGGGGGTCAGCGGCAGCGCGGTGACGGCGACGCAGGCGAACGGCACCATGTGCCCGGGCAGAATCCGCACCAGATCGCTGCGCAGCGTCCGCGGCGGGACATCACAGCCCTCGGCGAGCAGGTAGTAGGCGATGATCTGCTTGTCCGACGCCCCCTCCCGCACGACGACGACGGCCTCGGCCAGCCCGTCCTGAGTCAGGATCTGCGCCTCGACCTCGCCGAGCTCGACCCGGAAGCCACGGATCTTGACCTGCCCGTCGCGGCGGCCGAGGCACTGGATCCGGCCGTCAGGGAGCCGTGTTCCGAAGTCGCCCGTGCGGTAGGTCCGGACCCTGGTCCGCCCAGCGGCGTCCCGGGCGTGCCGGGCACCGGCAGAACCGACAGGCCCGACGCCCGGATCGCGGACCACGAAACGCTCGGCGGTCAGGTCGGGCCGGCCCAGATACCCGTCGGCCAGCGGCACGCCGGAGACGCAGATCTCGCCGGGTACACCGTCCGGCAGGGGTTGCAGCCGCTCGTCGAGGATCTCCACCACCGCGCGGTCGATCGGAACCCCGATCGCCGGCAGCTCCGGCCAGTCGGCCGGGTCGGCGGACAAGCGCTCGGCGGTGACGACGTGGGTTTCCGAAGGGCCGTACTGATTCTCCAGCGACGCGCCTGTGCGGTGGAAGAACTCGCGCACGGCCGGACTGACGTGTAGCTGCTCCCCCGCCGTGATGACTTCGCGCAGGGCCGAGGGGTAGCGCCCGGAGTGCAGGGACACCTCGGCAAGCTGCTGAAGGGCGACGAAGGGCAGGAACAATCGGTGCACGCTCTGCTCGGTCAGCCAGTCGGCGAGCCGGTCCGGATCGCGGCGGACCTCGTCAGTGATCAGCACCAGAGTGCCGCCGGTGCCCCAGGTGGCGAACATCTCCTGGAAGGCGACGTCGAAGCTGAACGCCGCGAACTGGAGGGTGTTCCAGCCGGGGCCGGCCTGCGAGTGGCGGAACTGCCAGTCCAGCAGGGACGCGAGCGGCCGGTGCGGCATGCCGACGCCCTTGGGCAGACCGGTCGAGCCGGAGGTGTAGATGACGTAGCAGAGGTCTGCGGTGGTGGTCGGGGTGTGCGGCGCGGACCACACATCCACTGGGAGGCCCGGCGCGTCCACGAGCATTTCGTGCAGATCGATGACGCGGACGCCCTCGGGAACGGTGAGCGCACCGTCGATTCCGGCCGGGCCGATCAGGACTTCGGCGCGGCTGTCGGTGAGCATGTGGTCCAGGCGCTCGCGGGGATACGCCGAATCGAGCGGCACATATCCGGCTCCGCTCTTGAGGATCGCCAGCAGCGCGACGATCAGTTCGGGGCAGCGCGGCCCGGACAGCGCAACGACGCGTGCGGGACCGATCCGGCCGGCGCACCGGTCGGCGGCAGCCTTCAGCTCCGCGTAAGTCATCTCGCCGCCGTCCCAACGCAGCGCCTGGGCCTCGGGGTACCTTGCGGCGGCGCGGTCGAACAGCTCATGCGCGGTGACGTCCCACTCGCTCGTCCCGGACATCTCGTCGGCCTCGGCGGCGGGATTCCGTATCGGCGACGACACCAGAGGCAACAGGCCGATCGGCGTCTTCACGTCATGGATCGCCGCGCGCAGGAGTTCGAGGTAGCTCGCGACAATGCGTTCGGCCGTGTCCGGCGCATAACGCAGGCCGTCGTATTCCAACGAGCCACGGCGCCCGTTCTCGCTGTCGAAGGCGAACACGAGATCCAGCGGAAGCTCGCCGCCGCCGATCAGGACGGCGGCCCGGCAGACGTCCTCCCAGGCGATGACGGCCTGCTCACCGGTCACGAACTCCCCGCCGGCCGCGTCCCGCAGATCGGAGGCGGCCCGCAGGGCGAGGTCTGAGAACGCGGTGTCCAGATCGAGGGACTGCCGCAGCGGTGCCCACGAACCGTCCCGCCCGGCACCGACCACGATCTCCTCGACCCCGGCGTTCTCCCAGGGCGAGGCGACCCGGTACAGAAGCGCCTGCAGCCCGGCGGCCAACGTCGCGAGCACCGGGACGCCCTGCTCCCGCACGACAGCCGCGAGGCCGTCGGCAAGGTCGTCCGGGATCTCGAACACCAGCGTCGAACGCCGCTGTTCGGGCAGGCGGTGCGGTACGCCGCGGTCGGCGGGCCACGTGGTGGCAGGCGGTGCGCCATGAAGCCGGTCGAGCAGCGTTGCGCGTGCGGCATCACAAACCTGCGACACCGATGCGCCGGGGGCCGGAATCGTCGAGGGGACGACGTTCATCGGGTCGCCTTCCCCTCGTCGTCGCGGCCGGAGGCGGCGCGTCGCGATCTCGTCAGCAGGGCGCTTCGCGCTCCGGGCCGGGCCGACGCGGCCGCCGCGACCGGGGCCGCCGTGGCCCGGGGCGCGTCGTCCGAAAGCGCGGCGGCCAGGTCGTGCACGGTCGGATGGGTGAAGAGCTGGAGCGCGGCGATGTCCCGGTCCAGCACCTGCGTCAGCCGGGTCCTGACCCGGGCCAGCAGCAGCGAGTCGCCGCCGATCTCGAAGAAGTTGTCGTGCGTGCCGACCTCGTCAAGTCCGAGAAGGTCGCACCAGACGGCTGCGATCTCCCGCTCCAGACGCGACACCGGTGCGATGCGGGCCGCTCCGGTGTTCCGGTCGCGCGGCGGCTCGGGCAGCTTCGCGTGGTCGATCTTGCCGTTGCCGTTGAGCGGGAACGCGGCCAGCGGCACGATCACGGCGGGCACCATGAACTCCGGCAGGTTCTGAGCCAGTTGTCGCCGCAGCGCGGACGGGTCCAGATCGGCGACGCCGAGCGGCGCGGCGGGCGAGACATAGGCGATCAGACGCAACGGCCCGGGCCCCGACGGGGCGCGGCGCGCCGTGACGACGCCGCGCCCGACGCCGGGGATCCGCTCCAGGCGGGCCTCGATCTCGGGCAGCTCGACACGGTGGCCGCGGATCTTCACCTGCCGGTCGATGCGGCCCAGGTAGTCCAGGTTGCCGTCGGGCAGGCGGCGCACCAGGTCCCCGGTGCGGTAGAGGTGTGCGCCGGGCTGGGCCGCATACGGGTCCAGCGGGAACTGCCGGGCCGTCAGCTCGGGTCGGCGCAGATAGCCCAGCCCCACGCCGAGGCCGCCGATGCACAGCTCGCCGGGGACGCCGACCGGGACGAGACGCAGGCGCTCGTCCAGGACACGCGCGGTCGTGCCGGGAACCGAACTGCCGATGGTCGGCCGGCGCTCGGTGCCGTCCAGGAGCGTGTGTGTGCACCAGATGGTGGTCTCGGTGGGGCCGTAGATGTTGAAGAGCCGACGGTTCGGCGCCCACAAAGGGCCCAGCTCCGGCGGGAACGCCTCGCCGCCGACCAGGATGGTGCGCAGTCCCGGCACGTCGCCCGGCTGCATCACCGCGAGCGCGGACGGCGGCAGGAACGCCATCGTCACCTGGTGGCGGCGGACGGTCTCGGCCAGGTCGGGGCCGGGCAGCATGCGGTCGCGGGGCACGATGCACAGCCGTCCGCCGTGTGCGAAGGCGAGCGTGAAGTCCAGGACTGAGCCGTCGAAGCTCGGCGAGGAGAACTGGATCACGGTGTCCGGCGACTCCGGGTCGACGAACTCCAGCTCGGCGTGGGCGGAGTTGACCACGCCTCGGTGGTGGATCGCGACACCCTTGGGCCGGCCGGTGGAGCCGGACGTGAAGACGATGTAGGCCGGGTCGCCCGGCCCGACGTTCCGGGCCGGCCGGGTGTCCGGATACCGGCCCAGCGGGTCGTCGGGGCCGCCCAGGCAGACCACCGGCAGGCGGTCGGCGCCGGGCGGCTCGGCGCGGCCGGTCCGGGTGATCAGGGCCTTGACCTCGGTGTCGTCGATCATGAGGGCCAGCCGCTCGGCCGGATAGCCGGTGTCCAGCGGGACGTAGACCGCCCCGGCCTTGAGCACGCCCAGAAACGCGACCGGCAGGTCCTGGCAGCGGTCCAGCGCGACGCCCACAGCCGTCCCGGGTCCGACTCCGATCTCGGCGAGGTGGTGGGCGAGCCGGTTGGCTCGCGCTTCGAGTTCGGCGTAGCTGAGCTCGCCGTCGGCGCCGACGACGGCGGTCCGCTCCGGTGCCTGGTCCGCCCAGCGCTCGAACAGGGCCGGTACGTCCGTGGCCAACGGCGCGGGCAGGCCGGTGTCGTTCCATCGGTCGAGCTGGGCGAGCTCGTCACGGGTCAGCAGGTCCAGGTCGGCGACCGCCGTGTCCGGCGCGGCCAGCGCGGCTTGGAGCAGGGTGTTCAGATGGCCGAGGAGGCGGCTCACGGTGTCCGCGCCGTAGAGGCTGGTGTTGAATTCGGCGGTGCCGAAGAAGCCGCCTCCGGCCTGCGCCCCGGCGTGCTGGAGGATGACGGACAGGTCCTGGATCGAGCCTCCGCCGTGCGCGGGCAGCGGGGCGAGGTCCGCGCCGGGCAGGCTGAGGGCGGTGTCGACGTCCTGCAGGACGAACAACAGCTGCACGACGGGATCGTGGCTGGGGTCCCGGTCCGGGCGCAGCAGCGCGACGAGGTCCTCGAAGGGGAAGTCCTGGTGTTCCTGCGCCTGGCTGATGGTGCGGTGGGCGGCGCGCGCCAGGTCGAGGAAGGTGGTGTCCCCGGGGACGCGCAGGCGCAGCGGCACCAGGTTGACGAAGCAGCCGACGGTCTTGGTGAACTCCGGGCGGACACGGTTGGCGACGGGCGTGCCGATGAGCAGGTCGTCGCGGCCGGTGTGCCGGTGGACGACCGAGGCGAACGCGGCCAGCAGCGTCGCATATGCGGTGACGCCGTGCCGCCTGGAGAACTCGGCGACCCGTTCCTCCAAGTCCGCAGGCCAGGCGAAGTCGACCACCGCCCCGTCCGGCCGGCGTTGCGCGGGCCGGGTCCGGTCGGTGGGAAGGTCCAGGAGCGTGGGGGCGCCTTCGAGTTGTCCACGCCAGTAGTCGGCGAGACGCTCGCGGTGCGCACCGGTCAGCTGCTCGGACTGCCAGGCGGCGAAGTCCATGAACTGGATCGCAGGCGCCGGTGTGGTGCTGGGACGGTTTTCGGTGCGGGCTGTGTAGAGCTCTGCCAGTTCGGCGAACAGCAGCTCCAGGCTCCAGCCGTCGCAGGCGATGTGATGCGCGGTCACGACGAGCGCGGCCGACGGAGTGCCCGGTGCGATGAGGCGCGCGCGGATCAGCGGGCCGGCGGACAGGTCGAAGGGCGCTCGGGCCTCGGCGTCGATCCGGTCGACGACCCAGGCCGCCAGGTCGGCGGGAGCGGCGCCGCCGGGCTCGGCGTCCTCGGGTTCTTCGATGGCCAGGCTCACCGCGAGGGCGGGCAACACGCGCTGTCGCGCTTGTTCGTCGTGGACATCGATGACGGTGCGCAGGGCTTCGTGGCGGGCGACGAGATCGTTGAGCACCGCTTCGAGAGTGGGGGCGTCGATGTCGCCGCTGACGCGGAAGGCGTACGGCAGGTTGTAGACGGCGTTGTCGGGGTGCATCTGCGACAGGAGCCACATGCGCCGCTGGGTCGTGGACAGCGGTGCGCCCGCTTCCGTTCGCTCGGTCACTTCGACGGGCGCGGCCGAGGTGGGCGCGGCCGATGCCCTCGCGTCGGTGCGCCCGGCGAGGGACGCGGCCCAGCCGTCGAGGAACGCGGACACTTCAGCGACGGTCGGATGGTCGAACAGGGCACGGGCCGTGATGGGCAGGCGGAATTCGGAGGCCAGCAGGGAAGCGACCCGGACCGCGCTGAGCGAATGGCCGCCGACGGCGAAGAAGTCGTCGTCGATGCCTGGCGGCACCTGCTCCAGAACGGTTCGCCAGACCTCTGCGACGCGCAGTTGCGTCGGGTTGGACGGCTGCCGACGAGGGCTGTCGGCGGGGCGTCGGGTCGCGATCCGGCAGGGGCCGGCCTCAATGCCCCGGCCGACGGCCGGCTTGGCGGACCCGTTGCCGGTCCTCGCGGGAACACCGAGCTCGGCAGGCCACGGCGTCGCGGCTATCGGGCTGTCGGGCGAAGAGGTCAGGGTTTCGAGCAGGCGGACGAAGCCGGCCACGACGGCCGCGGCCGTCGGGGAGTCCAGCACGGCCGTCTGGTAGCGGAGGTAACCCGGCATTCCCGTGGGCAGGTCGGCGAGCTGGAGTTCGACCTCGTACAGGGAGCGGCGTGCGAGGTGTTCGGTAGCCTCGACCGTCAGGGGGCCGACGGCAACCGGGGGGTCCAGTGGCTGGCGGCCGCCGAGCAGCACTTGGAACAGCGGGTGCACATCGGGGCGGCGGGCCGGGGCGAGGCGCTCGACCACCCGGCGGAACGGGATGTCGGCGTCGTCGAAGGCCGACAGCGTCACCTCGCGGGCCACGCGCAGGGCATCGCGCCAGGTCGCGGCGGCCGGTAGGCGGACGCGCAGCGCGGTCTGGTTGGCGATGAACCCGGCGGTGTCGCGCGAGGCGGCGTCGCGGCGGCCGACGACGGTGCCGAGGACCGCTTCCCCGTGGCCTGACATGCGCTGGATCAGGACGGACAGCGCGGTGAGCCAGACCATGAACGGAGTGGCGCGCTCCGCCGCCGCGACCGCGCGGACAGCCTCGGCCAGCGCAGCCGGAACATCGACCGGGAGGACCGCGGCGGCGTAGGAATCGCCCGGGGTCAGACGCCCGAAGGACGGCCAGCGTTCGGCGTCGGCCGGCAGGTCGGCCAGCTCGGCGACGCGGCGGTCCAGACGCTGCGCCATGTCGGGTCTGTCGGCGGCGGCGCGGGTCCGGGAAGCCGCCGCGACCAGGGTGGGCGGCGGAGCCGGCAGGTCTTCGCCGCGCAGAGCCGCCACCAAGTCGCCGTGGAGCACCTGGAGCGTCCGGCCGTCGGCGACGATGTGGTGCACGACGGCCAGCAGCCGGTGCCGCCGTCCGGCCACCCGGGCCAGAGTGAAGCGGGCCGGCGGACCGTTCTCCAGGTCGAAGGGCCGGTGGGTCTCGCGGTCGGCGAGCGCGGTCCAGCGCTGCTCGACCCCGGGCTCGGTCGCGGAGTCCGACGACGCCGGATCGGCGTCGGCGGCGGCGGCGGCGGGGACGGTCAGATCGACGTATTCGAGCACCCCGGTGAATTCAGGCTCGATCACCATGACCGGTGTGCCGGAGTCGTCGGCCGGGAACCGTGCGCGCAGCGCCTCGTGGCGGCGGCCGAGCACTCGGACGGCGCTCAGCGCGGTTTCCCGGTCGAACGGCCCGGTCAGGTCGACGACCAGGGCGATCTGATGCACCAGCGCCTCAGGGGTGGTCAGGTCGAACAGCCACACGTCTTCCTGCGCGGCGTCCGGCCGGCCGACCCGCTCCGCAGCGGTCGGCACGGCGTCGAGCGGATCGAGCCCGGCCTCCTGGTGGACGCGCCTGAGGTTCTGGGCGGAAAACCGGCGGGCGCGGGCATCCGGCCGAGTGGGGATCTCGGTCATGAGGTGATCACGGCTCCCGTGTCAGTGGTCTCGGCGCGCACGAGGAGATCCAGGGTCGCGCCGTCGGGCGTCTCGGCTGTGCCGCCCGCCGTGGGCGAACGGAGGAAGTCGATGGCCGCGTGGTTGCGGCCGGTGTCGCGGTAGCCGACGACGATCCGGTCGGCGCCCATGGCCCGCGCGTGCGCGGCGATCTCGCGCATCGCCTGGGCCTCGACGCCCTTGCCCATGGCCGGGCAGGAGATGACAAAGGCCTCGACGACGCAGTCCGAGCCGTGCCTGGTCAGCATCAGGACTACGCTGGGGCCGAGGTCACCGAGGCGGTCCCGGACGCTGCCGAGCAGCAGGACCCGGTCGCCGTCGGCCGCCACCGCGCCCACCGTCACGGGCGGGATCGGCACCCCGAGGGTGAAGTCCTTGGAGGCCACGAGCATTTCGTTGATCTTGGCGAGGTCGCCGTCCCGGGCCGCACGGAAGTCGGCCTCGACACCGAGCCCGGCGACGAAGGAGGCCAGCGACAGACCGCCGGCGGGCTCGGGGACTCCGTCGCCGCCGACGGGGCCGCCCCAGGCGACCGCTCGGGGGGGCGCGCCGGGCACCGGCAGGCGATCGAAGACCCCGGCGGCGGCCAGGCGCGACGGCCAGGCCGCGGCGTCCGCACCGAGATCCACCGCCTCGGCGGGGCCGCTGCGAGCCGTCCGCACCGTGACGATCAGATGGTCCTCCCGGCGCTGGAGCAGGGCGACGTCCCGAGCGGCCAGACCGGCCTCGGCGGCCAGGCCGCGCACCTGGGCGTCGACGTCACGGTCGTCGAAGAACCAGTCGGACAGCCGTGCCGGAACCGTCGCATCGCTCGTGATGAGGTCACGCCACGCCGTGACCGCGTCTCGGCCGCCGAGCGCGTACGACGGCACTCCGGCGCCGGACAACCAACGCAGGACACCGCCGAGACCGTCGACGTCCTCGGCATCGGAGAGACCACGCAGGTCCAGCGCCGCGGCGTGGCAGGTATCGCCGGTCCGCAACCGCAGGACGTGAGCGATACGCGCCCCGAGGTGGTGGTAGACCTCATCGCGATAGGGAACCTTCGCGTACTGGTACAGCGCCGGGTGGTGCGCCTTCGCGGCACCGAGCGAGCGGAGCACCGCTTCGAGATCCACCAGGTGGACGTTCGGCCGGTCGGCCAGCGCGGTCCGCATCGCCTCGCGCGCGGCCGCGGCCTCGGCGGTGCGGCCATCGGACCAGCAGTCGCCGGCGACGCCCAGCGGATCGGCCGCCGGCAGGCCGGGAAGCACCGCGACCAGCGTGGCGCCCCACCGCGCCGCTGCCTCGCGCGCCACGTCCGCGACGGCCGGCAGCCCGGTGATCCAGGTGCCGTCTTCCAGCTCCTCCAGGCGCTGCGCGACCACCACCACGTCCAGATCCGCCCGAGCGGAGCCGCTGTCCGGGTCGAGGCACTCCTGGATGATCTGGTTGTAGGGCGCGACGTGGAAGTCCGGGCGACCGTACGCCCCGCCGAGCGCCGCTGCGAGATAGGGCACGACCGAGTCGGCCGTGTAGCTGGCCATGATCCCGATGCGCGGTCCGTCGGGCGGTCCCGTGCGCTCGGTCTCCTGGTGGGCGGCCCGCAGCGCGCGCAGGTCGACCGGGACATCTGTAAGGGGCAATGGCATGATCGTCCTTCCGTCGGCGCCTGAGCCCGGCGAGGATGTCGACGGTCTCCAGGGCCTGCTTGACCTCGGCGAGAGAACAGACCGCGTCAAGGATTGATGTAACGGTGGCCGCAGGAGGCCGCAGGGGTGTCGTGGTGCCCCAGGCGCGCCGTACCGTCCTCGGACAGGCGCACCTCGGTCCGCTCGAAGTGCCGGATCGTCAGCAGCGAGGCAGGGCCGTCGACTCCGGTCCCGCCGGGCCTGCGTGCCGGGCTCGGAGCGGACAGCGGCGCGAAGTCGGCGACGGTCACGAGGCCACCCCCTTGGCCACCAGGAGCTCGCGCAGACCGGCGATGCTGGTGATGCCCCTGATCTCCCGGCTGCTGAGGGCCACCCCGTAGTGCTCCTCCAGCACGACCACGACCTCGATGTGCTTCAGGCTCGTCCAGGCCTCATGGACGCCGGGCCCGGCGTCCTCGGCCAGTTCGGCCCCCGACACCCCCAGGACCTCGGCGATCAGGCCGGACAGATGGTCGGTCGGCGGCACATCGGCCGTGTGCTCGGCGGTGCCCATCAGCGGACCGCCTGCCGGGTACGCGGCGCCGGGACAGGAGCCGCAAGGGCCGTGACCGCGATGTCGGTGATGGGACACGTGGACCGGGAGGACATGATGGGATCCACCTTTCACAGGACTCGAATCTGATGAACGGGATCGGGGGGCCGGGTTGATTACTGGGCCGTGGGTGCGGCCAGGGCGCGGAATCGGTCGGCGATGCGCTCGGCGAGCGCCGTGACGGTCGCGGCGTCATGGATGCTGCGCCGGTAGTAGATCTGAAGGACCAGCGCGCCGTCGACGATGGCCGGCATCAGGTCGAACAGATAGGGCCAGGTGCACGCACCGTCCTGGCAGGGTCCGTACGAATCGGGGCAGTGCCCGAACAGGGACGTGTGCGCGGAGGTCTGCTCGAACCCGGACTCACCCATGTAGTTGAAGCTGAACAAGGGCTGCTCGCCCCCCGTCAGGCCGACGCGCAGTGCGGGATCGGCATGCTGGCCGGCCAGCACCGCGTAGCCGAAACCGGAGTCGGGGACGACCGCGAGCCGGCGGTGTACCGACTGCACCAGTGACATGCCCTCGGTATCGGCGACGTCGATACCGATCGGGAAGTAGATCTGGAACCAGCCCACCGTCCGGACCAGGTCGAGGTCCGGGAATCGGTGGGGCCGCCCGTGCCCGGCCACCGCGAACCGGCATGAGTCGCTACTGGTCCATTCGGCCAGGACCGAAGCCGAGGCGGCGAAGACCGCGTCGGACAGGCTGGCGCCCCGGCCGACGGCGAGCCGCTGCACCGCGGCCGTCTCCGCGGCGCTGACCCGCACCTCGGCGGTCTCCATGTAGGCCATCTCCCGCGATCCGCCCTCGTGGTCGACCGGCACGACCGGTGCGCGGACACCTTCCGGGGTGGGGGCGACCTGCTCCAGCCAGAACGGCACCTCGGCGAGGAGTTCCTCGCTCGACGCGTACTCGTCGACCCGGTCGGTCCAGTCGCGGAACGACGTGGTCTTCGGAGGCAGGCGCAGCGGTGCCGCCATGACGGCCTGTTCGGTGAGGGTGGTCAGATCCTCCAGCAGGATGCCTCGGGACATGCCGTCCACGACCAGGTGATGGCAGATGATCAGCAGCCTGTCCGGCTCGCCGTCGGTGTGCAGGTGCAGCGCGCGCAGGGTCGGCCCGGCAGCCAGGTCGAGGCCGCTCTGGAGCCCGATGGCCAGAGCCTCGGCCCGTTCGGCGCGCTCCTCGGCCGGTGTCCCGGTCAGATCGACGCGCTCGAACGGCACATCCACGCCGGTGGGCTCCGACCACTGCCGCCACTCACCGTCCTCGCCGCGGGCGAAGCGCAGCCGGAGTGCGTCGTGATGGTCCACGAGGACACGCAGAGCGCTTTCCAGGTGTTCCGCGGTGACGTCCGGACGCACCGTGAGGTAGTAGGGGTGGTTGTAGTAGTTGGGGTCGCCGCCGGCTCCGAGCGGGTTGGCGAAGAACCACCGCTGAGCCGGGGCCAGGGCCACCGGCCCGATGACCGGGCCTTGATCGGCGACGACCACCGGGGCCGCGTCGGCCTCGGCCAGGTCGGCGACCGACGCCGCCTCCAGGACGGCACGCGGCGACAGGCTGATGCCGCACCGGGCTGCCTGGGAGACGACCTGGATCGCGGTCATCGAGTCGCCGCCGAGCGCCAGGAAGCTGTCGGAGAGCCCGACGCGATCGATGCCGAGCAGCCGGGCCAGGATTTCGGTCAACTGCCGTTCACGCCCGGTGCGCGGCTCGACGTATTCGCCTCGGTACACGCGCCAGCGGGCCCGGTCCACGGCCGCCTGGATTCCGGCCGCGTCCGACAGTTCGGTCAGGATGCGCGAGCCGGCGGCCGCGCTGACGCTCGGCGCGGTCCCGAGGGCGGCGTCGGCGTCGTACTCCCCGGGGAAGATCGGCTGGTCGAGCGCCCACAGGTGGTCCAATACGTGGCGCGTACTGTCCGCCTCCTCCGGTATCGCGACCGCGAGAACGCCCGGGAAGCGGGCGCCCAGCCGCTCGCAGAGTTCTGCGTCCGGATCCAGCACGACGCAGTCGGCCGGGTCGACGGCGCCGACGGCGACCGCCTCCGCGAATCCGGCTTCGAGGTCCCCGACGGAATGCCCGGCGAGCCACAAGGCGGCATCCACGTCGGGCAGCAGGTCCGGACGGGCGGCGAGCTCCAGTCGAACGGCGGGCTCGGCACCGGCGAACACCAGCGAGCGGTTCTGGGCCGTCGCTCGCCGTAGCGCGCGGGCGACGAGCGCGGCGCGTTCGCCGTCGTCGGCCCCGGTACCGCCGCAGAGCCCCAGCAGACGGCCGGGGTCCAGGCAGACGGTGCCGCGCGGTTCGGTGCTCAGGACAGCGCGGGCCACCACCGTGCCCAGAACCGTCGTGAACTCCGGCGTGTAGGGCATGTGCGCGAGACGGTCCGCGTGTTCGTCGTCGCGTCGCTCCACCGGGTACCGGTCGGCGATGGGGCCGACGTCGAGAACTCGTACGGCGGGCAGGGTCGCGGCCAGCCGCGTCAGCCGTGCGGTCAGCCCGCGTTCCAGGGTGGCCCACGGTTCCGCGGACCAGCCGGGCGAGGCCGGGCAGATGGCCATCAGCAGCGGTGTCCGGCACCAGGCGCGGTGGCTGAGCAGGGCGGCGTGCAGATCGCCGAGGGCGGTTTCGAGGTCGCGGACTACGGCGTCGAAGCGGGCCGGGCCGTCAACGGCGCCGACGAGAGCGCGCGGATCGTGGCCGAGGTGGCGGACCCCGTCCTCCCAGCGGAGCAGCACGGTGTTGACGCGTGCCCCGGCCGTGCCGAAGGCGGCGTCCGGGTCGAGGAGTTGTTGTACGACCTGCGCGTAGGGTGCGAAGGCGACCTTGGCCGGCCGGCCGAACAGGTCGAACCAGAAGCCGAGCGCCGGGCCGGCCGCTTCGGCGGTGAAACTGGCCGCCACGGCGGTGGAGGGGACGGTGGCTGCGCGGTCGAACTCGGTGTCGGGTTCGGTTCCGGGCGCGATCACCGGCATCCGGCAGCCCTGAGGGAAGGCGACATCACCACTGCGGGCCTCGGAGTCGCCGGCCACCGCCTCCAGCATGGCGGCGAACGCTTCCAACAGCGCCTCCGCCCCGGCGGGTGAGTACAGCCCGGTCTGGTAGTCCAGGGTGATCAGGAACTCGTCGCCCTCGGCGTCGAGACTGAACAAGAGCTCGAACTCCGTCCCGGCACGGAGCCAGCTCAGCGGCTCCAGGGTCAGACCGTCGATGTCGGGCAGGCTGTCGTCGCCGTCGACGAAGTTGAACAGCGTCTGGAACAGCGGTTGGCGGCCGGGGACGCGCCCGGCGCGGACCGCCGAGACGATGTTCTCGAACGGCAGCCGCTGGACAGCGCGTGCATCCAGAATCGCTTCGTGGGTGGCCGCGACCCGGCCCGCGACGGTCAGGTCGCCGACCCCGGTCAGCCGGATCGGCACCAGGTCGGCGAAGTCGCCCACGACATCGGACAGTCCGGCGTGCTCGCGGTTGCCGTTGAGCGTGCCGACGACGAACTCGTCTCGTCCGCCGGCACGGGCGGCCAACAGATGGAACGCGCTGAGTACGACGCTGAACAGCGGCACCTCCATCCGGCGTCCGGCGGCGCGCAGCCGTGCGGCCAGCTCGCTGTCGACGCGCCGGGTGACCGCGGCGCTGTCCGAGCCGATCTCCGCGGTGCGCGGGAAGTCGGTCGGCAGCGAGGAGAGCGCCGGGACGTCCCGCATGATCTCCCGCCAGCGCGTCTCGTGTTCGCGCCCGCCCGCGCCGAGGAGCCAGTGGTGTTGCCAGTGGGCGTAGTCGGCGAACTGCACCGGCAGCTCCGGGAGCTCCGGATCCCGTCCCGAGCAGGCGGCGTGGTAGAGCTCGGCCAGGTCGCGCACGATGATGGCCCAGGACCGGTTGTCGGTGACCGCGTGATGCATGGCCATCGACAAGTAGTGGGTGCGTGGCCCGGCGGCGAACAGCCGGAACCTGGCCAGCGGACCACGGTCGAGGTCGAAGGTCTCCTCGGCGGCGGCGCGCATCAGTCGCTCGATCTCGCCGGACCGGCCCGGCCCTTCGGGGACGGTCGCCGTCGCCGGGAAGACCTCGCTCCCCCAGCGCTCCGCATCGGGCACGATGCGCAGCACCGGCACACCGTCGCGGTCCTCGGCGATCGTCGTACGCAGCGATTCGTGGCGATCGAGCAGGGCCGCGACAGCCGTGCGGAGTGCGGCCTCGTCGAGGTCGCCGTCGATGCGCAGCGGGAAGGCGCTGTTGTGCAGGAGGCCGGCGCCGTGCACCTTCGCCAGGGTCCACAGCCGGCGCTGGGTGGAGGACGGTACGAGCGGCTGGTCGCGTGACACGGGCATCGGGCCGTCCTCGGGCACGCCGGGTGCCGAGGCGTCGACGAGGTGGGCGAGGTGGGCGAGGGTCGGGCCGCGGAAGAGCTCGAACGGCTCCACCGAGCGGCCGAACTCGGCCTTGATGCGGGTCAGCAGCTCGACGGCGAGGAAGGAGTGGCCGCCGAGGGCGAAGAAGCTGTCGTCCAGGCCGACCCGGTCGACCTTGAGCGCCTGCTGCCACATCGCGGCCAGGCGGCGCTCGGTGTCGGTGACCGGCTCGCGGAATCCGGCCGCGCCCGGCGCTCCCCTCTCTGCAGCAGGTCCGCCGTCGGCGAGGTCGGCCGCGTCGGCACCGCCGACAGGTCCGGCGCCCCCGGCGGCCAGCCGCGACGGCCAGACCGGGACGAGCTCGGCCGGGCGCCCATCCTCGTCGCGGACGGTCAGCGGCAGCAGGCCGCGCACGACCGAGGCACCGAGCAGGGCGTGGAAGTCGGCACCGGCGTACGGCACGACGTCCAGCCCGTCCAGGAAGTCCGCGTCGTCCTGGTGCTCGTCGAAGCCGTCGCTCCTGGTGCTCCGGGTGCTCTCGGCGTTCTTCGGCACTGCGGCCTGCACGGTGCGGATCCGGACGTCGGACCAGCGTCGGCAGGCTTCGCCGAGACGGCGGGCCGGTCCGTCGAAGACCTCGGTGCCGTGCCAGCGGGACCACGCCGCCGAGGGCGGGCAGAGCACGATCGTCAGGGGGTCCTCGGACCAGGCACGGTAGGCGGACAGGGCGTCGCAGAGCTCGACGAGGCCGCGGTCCAGGGCCGCACCGACCGCTTCGGGGTCGCGGCGGTCCAGCACTGCGCCGACCTTGGCCAGATCCTCCCAGCGCAGCAGCACCACGTGGGCCGCGCCGGGGTTCATGCCGAACACGCCGGTCAGCGCGCGCAGTTGTGCGGCCACCGGGCCGGGTTCGGACGGCACCTCGAAGCCCAGCCCGAGGCCCGCGTGCCTGGCCCAGGCGCGCAGTACCGGCAGCACCGGTTCGACCGGGAAGGAGGCCGCCAGCGCGACCAGCCCGGCGCGCGCCGGAGCGAGGCGGCTCCACGGCGTGTCGGGAGCGACGGCGACGGCGCGCGCCAGGTCGGCGAAGCGTCCGGTGAGGTCGGCGATGGTGTCTGCGGTGAACAGGTCGGTGTTGTAGCGCAGTTCGCCTTCGAAGCAGCCGTCCTGGCGACGTTCCATGTTCAGGAACAGGTCGAAGTCGGTGACGCCGTTGTCGCGGGTCTCCACGGTGAACTCCGGGACCGCGTCGTCGAAGCGGGCCGGGAGGACCTCGTGGAAGCCGAACATGACCTGGAACAGCGGGTTGCGGGACGGGTCGCGCGGCGGCGCCAGGGCTTCGACGACCTTGGCGTACGGGACCTCCTGGTCCCCGTAGGCCCGGCCGGCCTCCTCGTGGGCCGCGCGCAGCAGGTCGCGGAAGGTGGCCGAGGCCGCCGGGGCCATGCGCAGGACGAGGATGTCGGCGAAGCAGCCGATCATCGGCTCCAGTTCGGGACGCGTCCGCCCGGCCACCGGGGATCCGACGACCACTTCGGCGTCCTCCGAGGTCCGGCCGAGCAGGATCGTGAGGACGCTGAGCAGGGCGACGAACGGCGTGGTGCCCTCGGCGCGGGCCAGGGCGGCCAGGCGCTCGCTGGTCCCGGAGTCCAGGACGAGGGGGGTCAGGGCGCCGTGGTGGGTCTGGAGCGACGGCCTGGGCTTGTCGGCGGGCAGGTCCAGGACGAACGGGGCGCCGGTCAGGCGGTCGCGGACCGCGGCGAGGCGGCGCTCGTAGCGGTCCCCCGCCGCGCGCTCGCGCGCCCACAACGAGAAGTCCGGGTACTGGATCGGCAGTGCCGGGAGCTTCGGCCGGCGGCCTCCGGCGTCGGCGCGGTAGGCCTCGACGAGTTCTGCCACGAGGACGGAGGTGGACCAGCCGTCGAAGGCGATGTGGTGGACGACGATCTGGAGCAGGTGCTCGTCGCTCCCGACGGGGAACAGCGCGGCGTCCAGGAGGCGTCCGGTGACCAGGTCGAGTCTGGTGCGCGCGTGCCGGACCAGGGCCGCGTCGAGGTCCGGCGAGCCCTGCCGGTCGCCGGGCACGGCGACGGGGACGGCGACCGGTCCGGCGGGGACGACTCGCTGGCGCGGCCCTTCGGGGCCGGCGACGAACGCGGTGCGCAGCGCTTCATGGCGCTCCACGACCACGGCGAGCGCGCGTTCCACGGCCCCGTGGTCCACGGCGCCGCGGACCCGGATCGAGACGGTGATGTTGAGGGCCGGGTTGCCCGGATCGAGCAGGTCCTGGAAGTAGAGGCGCTCCTGGGCCGGGCTGAGCGGGATCAGGTCCAGGCCCGCGTCACGGGGGCGCAGTCGACCGGCAGCGGCGGCGTCCCGCTTCTCGGCGCGCAGACGGGCGAGGATTTCGGCGCGCTGGTCGGCCGACATCTCGCGGGCGGGTTCGCGGATGGTCTCGGTCATCGGACGCCCTCTTTCCGGGGGTCGGGCAGCGGATCGGTGGCGGCGGGCTGTGACGCGGACTGACTGCCGAGGTAGGCACTCATGAGCTCTTCGTCGGCGTACTCGCACAGCGCCGCCACGGTCGGCGCCTCCATCAGGGCACTGAGCGGGAGTTCGACGCCGAGGACGTCGAGTAGGCGGGCCACGACGCGAGTGGCCAGCAGGGAATGGCCGCCGAGCTCGAAGAAGTCGTCGTGGACGCCGATGTCGGCGATGCCGAGCAGGTCCCGCCAGACCTCCGCGACGGCTTCCTCACGGTCGTCGCGGGGGGCGACGTAGGCGGTGGCCAGGCGACGCGGATGTGCTTCGAGCGTGGCGGCGGGCGCGGCCTCGCCGGCGCGGTCCCCGTGCGCGGCGGCGGCGCTGGCGGCGTCGGTGGGCGTCGGCGTGCCGACCGGTTCACCGCTCGCGATGGGGAGCAGGCCGATGAGCGCGTCGGAGGTCGGCGGGTCGATCCAGTAGCGTTCCCGCTCGAACGGGTAGGTGGGCAACTCCGCACGCCCGCGCCGGTCGTGGCGCCAGTAGCCGGTCCAGTCCGGCTCTGTCCCGGCGAGCCACAGCCGGGCCAGGGCCTCGGTCACGGTCCGGTCGGCGGGGACCGGCCTGCCGGGCGCGGGCAGGCTACCGACCACGAGGTTCCCGGACATCTCAGGGTTCTGCCGGGCCAGGGTGGCCAGGGCGGTGCCCGGGCCGACCTCGATCAGCGCCAGCGGTCCGGTCTCCACGAGAGTCACGAGGCCCTCGTGGAAGCGGACCCGCCGGCGCAGGTGTCGTACCCAGTAGTCCGGCGAGGTGGCCTCCTCGTCGGTGATCCACGTCCCGGTCAGGTTGGAGACGAACGGCACAGCGGGGGCGGCGAGCGGGACGGCGGCCGCGAGGGCGCGGAAGTCCTCAAGGATGGGATCCATCGCCGGGGAGTGGAAGGCGTGCGAGGTGTGCAGCGGACGCACCGCGACTCCCTTGGCGGCCAGCGTCCGCTCGATGTCGTCGAGCGCCTCGGCCGGCCCGGACAGGACGGTGAGCGACGGGGCGTTGGACGCGGCGACGGCCACGTCGCCCCGGACGAACCGCTCGGCCTCCTGGATCGGCAGCGCGACCGACAGCATGCGGCCCGGCGGCAGCGCCTGCATCATGCGCCCGCGCAGGGCGATCAGACGCAGAGCGTCTTGAAGGGGCATCGTGCCGGCCAGGCAGGCGGCCACGTACTCGCCGACGCTGTGGCCGATCATCGCCGCGGGCCGGATGCCCCAGGACTCCCAGAGCCGTGCGAGGGCGTATTCGACGGCGAACAGAGCAGGCTGCGCGAATTCGGTTCGGCGCAGCAGTTCGGCGACAGCCGGATCTTCCACGGCGCCCGAGGATCGATCGGCTGCGGAATCGCCAAGGACGAGGTCGCGCAGGTCCCGGCCAAGGATCGGGATGAGCAGGTCTGCGCAGGTGTCGAAGGCGTCGCGGTACGCGGGCTCGGTGCGGTACAGCTCGGCTCCCATGCCGACGTACTGAGCGCCTTGGCCGGAGAACATGAACACGATGTCGCGACGGCCGGTTTCGACGTGACCGGCCATGGCCGCCGGCGATCCGGGGGCGAGTGCGGCCGCAGCGTCCGCTGCGGAGTCCGCGATCAGGGCCATGCGATGCGTGAAGGCGGTGCGGCCGAGTTGAAGGGTGGACGCGGCGTCGGCGAGTTCGGCAGGACTGGACCCCGGTCCCGTGAGGAGATGCTCACGCAGCCGCTCCCGAGCCGTTTCCAGCGCGCTCGGAGTACGGGCCGAGAGCACAAGCAGGTGCCGCTTGCGAAACGGCGGACCGGCCGGGGCCGGGTCGGGCGCCTCCTGGAGGATCACGTGCGCGTTGGTGCCCCCCATGCCGAAGCTGCTCACCGCCCCCAGGCGCCGCCCGCCGCGAGGCCGCCCCCAGGTCCGCTCGGCGGTGGGCACCTCGAACGGGCTGCCCGCCAGGTCGATGCCGGGGTTCGGCTCACCGAAGTACGGACTCGGTGGCACGACGGCGTGCTCCAGTGCCAGCACGACCTTGAGGAACCCGGTGATGCCGGCGGCCGCGTCCAGGTGTCCGATCAGGGCCTTGACCGAGCCCAGGGCGCAACGCCCGTCCAGCTCGGGGTCGCGCCCGGCGAAGGCCTCGGCGAGCGCCGCGAACTCGATCGGGTCGCCCAGCGGCGTGGCGGTGCCGTGCGCCTCCAGATAGCCGATGTCGGCCGGGTCGACTCCGGCGAGGTCGCGGGCGGCGCGCAGCACGGCAGACTGGCCCTGGACGCTGGGCGCGGTGAACCCGACCTTGCGGCGGCCGTCGTTGTTGAGAGCGGTGGCCTTGACGACAGCGTGGACCCGGTCTCCGTCGGCGAGCGCGGCGGTCAGCGGCTTGAGCACCACCGCACCGACACCGTTGCCGCTCACGGTGCCCGCGCTTCGGGCGTCGAAGGGCAGGCAGCCGCCGTCCGGGGAGAGGATGCCGTTCCCACGGCCGTCGTGGACGGACATCTGCGGCAGGCGCACCGAGGCGCCGCCGGCCACCGCGATCTCGCAGTCGCCCGCGAGCAGTGCCTGACAGGCGAGGTGGATCGCGACCAGGGAGGTCGAGCAGGCGCTCTGCACCGACATCGCAGGGCCCGAAAGGTCCAGGTGGTAGGCGGCGCGGGTGGCCAGGGTGTCGGTGATGTTGCCGAGCATCTGCTCCTCACGCAGGTCGGCGAGGCCCGGGTTGGGCAGCAGATGGCGGATCAGATAGGTGCTCAGGCTGGCCCCGGCGTAGACACCGGTGACCGGCCGCCCGACCGTCGAGCCGTAGCCGGCCCCCTCCAGGGCGGTCCATGCGCACTCCAGGAAAACCCGCTGCTGGGGGTCGAGCAGCTCGGCCTCGCGGGGGCTGTAGCCGAAGAACGCCGCGTCGAACAACTCGGCCCCGTCGAGCACTCCCCCGGCGCGCACGGCGGTCGGGGCGTCCAAGGCCGCACCACGGGCGCCGGACCCGGGGGCCGGCACCGTCCGTACGGTCCGATGCCCGGCACGGACGATCTCCCAGAACCGGTCGAGATCGGGCGCCCCGGGGAAGGAGCCCGCCATGCCGATCACTGCGATGTCGAGGTCGCCGGCTCCGTCGGCATCGGAACCGATGCCGGAGTGGTCGTTCGCATCAGAGTTGTCAGCTCCGCTGTTCCCGCGAAGGTCAGCATCATGTGAGCTTGATGTCTCGTAGCGCACCGCCGGCCCCTCCCTCATGGAATTGATTTCTGGCTCGCCGAGGAACCTATCGGAGCGACTTGATATTGCCGCCATTTATGCACCATGCGTTGACCATGAGCTCCATCCATAAAGAATCCGATGGTCGCGGCGAAGGTCCACGGCGTCCTGATCCGTCGGCCTTTTGGCAGCAAACTTACGGCCGGGCACGTGGCCGATGCGGCGATAGGGGGACCTGCATGTTGAATGCATGGCACGCGAATGGCGGCGATATTAACTCGCTCCGATAGCTTCATCGCCGAGCCAGAAATCAATTCCATGAGGGACGGGACGATGGCGCGCTACAAGGCATCAAGCTCAAGCGATGCCGGCCTTCGCAGGAGGGACCCGGACGACCCCCTGCCGCAGCCGGCCGAAGACCTCGCCGTGCGTCCGCTCGACCGCGGACACCTCGAAGTCCCCCGGCGCACTCCGCTGCGGACTCCGCCGCCTGCCATTCCGTACGAACTCTTCGACTGCCTCCAGGTAAACCTCGCCGTGCTCGCCGACAGGTGGCATGGTGCCGGCACCCACCTGCGTCTCGGCGCGACACTGCACTTCGGTCCCGAGATCGGGGCCAACGGGTTGCCGACCGTGGAACGGACCGTCGAGCAGCACCTTGCCGACGCGCAGAGCGCTCTCGGAATCGCCGTGCGCGCGCTGCACCGGACACCCGCGACGGCCGACATCCCGTCGACCGAGGGGTGTTACGTGGTGTCGGACGCCTATCACTTGCCGTGGGTGCCCTACTTCCGGCAGCGCCACATGGCGCACAGTTTCCTCGCCGAGGCCGACGGCACAGGCGACGTGAACGTCGTGGACGGGTATCACAACGAAACCCCGTGGGGCAGCGCGCGCCCCGGGCTGTGGACCCTGCCTGCCCAGGACTTCATCGCCGCCGTGCCCAGCCCTGCTCTGATCGCCGAGCTCGCGCCCGCAGCCGAGGGGCCCGGCCCGGCTGCAGCCGCCCTTGATCTCGCGGGCCCTGAAGCCATTGACGCGTACATCGACGCCTATGCGCAGTACCCCGACCGAAACACGGCCCTCAGTCAACTCACCCTGGAAACCTGGTTCCTCGCCCGCTCCCGCAAGCTGCACGCCGCCTTCCGCGCAGAGTTCGGACCGTCTCCGGACAGCGCCGTCGACGCCCACCTGCGCGCCTGGGGCTCCCTCACCGAGCAGACCTACCTGGCCGTGCGCCGGGTCGAACGCGGCCGGACAGAGCCCCCGGCGCTGCTGCCCCGCCTCCGCGAGCAGTTGCACGCGGACAGCGTGGTCTTCGGCAACGCCCCGGCTGCGGGCGATATCGCCGAGTCGCCCTCCGCGGTGGGCGCCGGGCTGCGCGGCACTGTCGCCGGTGTGGCCGCGGCGGTGCTCGGCACCGAGGTCGAACCGCTCCTGAACGGGCAGTTCCTCAGCGATGTACCGCGGTTCAGCTCCTTCCGGATCGTGGAGATCGTCGAACGTCTGGAGGAGGAGCTGCACTTCGAGTTCGACGCTGAGGACCTGGTGCCCGAGAACCTGCACGACATCGACGCCATCTGCGCAATCGTGCGGCGATCTCTGTACGCCGAGCCTGCGCCCGCTCACCTCGAAGAGGCCTGATGACTACTCAGCCCCCTGCTGTGCTGCTGCCCGAACTGCTGGACGAGGCGGCTGTGCGCTGGCCGGACCGCCCCGCTGTGACTGGCCACGACCGCACCATCACCTACCTGGAACTGGCCGCCGCGAGCCGACGCGTCGCGTACTGGCTGGGCGAACTGGGTCTGCGGCGTGGGCACCGGTTGCTGGTCAGCGCACAGGCATCCACTACGGTGCCCGTTCTGGTCTACGCCGCCTCGCGCCTGGGCGTGGCATTCTCGCTGTTGCACGAGCAGGTACAGGGCGAGCATCTGGAGCACGTGCTCAACGACAGCGAACCCATGCTGATCGTCAGCGACTCCGTGCTCAACCAGGCGACGGCGGGGCAGCAGGGTGTGCGGGCCGAGGACCTCGCGACCGTGACAGCACGCGCCTTCGACACCGAGGGCAAGGACGGGCCGATACCGACCGCGCCGCTCTCCGTGGACCCGGTCTGCCTGATCTACACCTCTGGCACGACCTCGCTTCCCAAAGCCGTCGTGAGCACCCACCAGCAGATGCTCTTCGCGGTACGGGCGATCCAACAAGAGCTGGGCTACCGTCCGGACGACGTGGTCTACAGTCCGCTCCCCCTTTCCTTCGACTACGGCCTCTACCAGCTTTTTCTGGGAACCTGCAGCGGAGCCCACGTGTGGCTGGGCCGGCCCGCGGAGGCAGGGCCACCGCTGCTGACCAACTTGCTGCGCTCGCGGGCCACCGTGCTCCCCGCGGTCCCCGCGGTCGCCGACACCCTGGCGCGACTGCTGCGACGCGCCGGCGATCGCAAGCTCTCCTTGCGCATGCTGACCAACACCGGTGCCGCGATGCCGCAGGACACGCTGGCCGTGCTGCGCGCGAGCCTCCCCGGACTCGACGTACACCTGATGTTCGGGCTCACCGAGTGCAAGCGGGCCACCATCATGCCGGCGAACGGGGATCTGGCCAGGCCTGGTTCGAGCGGGCTGGCCCTGCCCGGCACCGAGGTCTTCGTCGTCGACGCCAAGGGTGGGCGTCTGCCGGCCGGCGAGATCGGCGAGATCGTGGTCCGTGGCCCGAACGTCATGTCCGGTTACTGGCGGCATTCCGAACTCAACGCCCACCGCTTCCCCAAAGCCGAGGGGCTGTTCCCCGAACTGCGTACCGGCGACTACGGCCGGCTCGACGAAGAAGGCTATTTGTACGTCGAAGGTCGACGCGACGACGTCTACAAAGAGAACGGCTTCCGTGTCAGCGTCATCGAGGTGGAGGCAGCGGCACGCCGTCTGCCCGCCGTCAGCTCGGCGGCCGTTCTGGCCCCGGACGGATCAACACCCGCCCGCCTGTTCGTGACCGTCACCGACGAGCTGAGCGCGGCAGACGTGCTCCGGGCGATGCGTCGGGTGATCGAGGAGTACAAGATTCCGCGCACCTGCCTCGTGCTGCCGGAGCTCCCTCTCACCGGGAACGGAAAGACCGACCGCAAGGCGCTGGCCGCCCTGGCGAACCAGGTGAACCATGTCCAGGGTTGAGGGTCAAGCAGGTGTGCTGCCCGTTCCGCCGGCCGATCTGGAGGGCGTCCCCACACCCGCGTACATCTACGACATCGCGGAAGTGCGCCGCAACCACCATCGGCTGCGCGCAGCCCTGCCGGACCGGACCGGCCTGTTCTACTCGCTGAAGGCGAACCCGCACCCGGCGCTGCTGACCACGCTGCGCGCGTGCGGCACACGGCCGGAAGTCTGCTCGACCGGCGAACTGGACGCGGCGCTCGGCGCGGACTGGGACCCCGCCGACGTGCTGTACACGGGGCCCGGAAAGAGCGATGCCGAGATCCGGGACGCCCTCACCCGCGGTGTGCGGCTGTTCTCCGTCGACTCGCCTTATGCGATCGAGCAGTTGGACAGGCTCGCCGCCGAGTTCGATGTCACTGCCCGCTGCCTGCTGCGGATCAACGACGACCAGCCGGTCCCCGGCCAGGGCCTGGTCATGACCGGCGTCGCCTCGCAGTTCGGCGCGGACACGGGCTGGGTGATGGCCGAGCCGGAACGGTTCACGGACCGGCCCAGGGCCGAAGTCGTGGGACTGCATCTGTACATGGGGACGAACCTCACCGATGTCGACTCCCTGTACGGCCAGTTCCAGCGCTCCCTGGCCACCGCTCGGCGGTTGACCGAACTGCTCGCCGAACACGGCGTACGGTTGCGCGTCCTGGACCTGGGCGGCGGATTCGGCGCACCGTTCGCCAAGGAGGGCGAGGCCGTCGACCTCACCGCGCTCCGCCCCCGCCTGCAGGAGCTCTTCGACGAGGAGATCCCCGGTTGGCGCGACGGGGCGCCGAAAGTGGTGTTCGAGTCGGGCCGCTACCTCGTCGGCACCGCCGGCACGCTGGTGACCCCCGTCCTGGATGTGAAGCGCTCCCAGGGCAGGGACATCGTCGTTCTCGCCTCCGGCATCCACCATCTCGGCGGGATGTCCGGACTGCGCCGACTCCCGGTGCTCGCTCCGCACGTGGTGCGCACCGCCGCCGGGTCCGACTCGGGCCCCGGGCTGGACGCCATCGTGGTGGGGCCGCTGTGCACCCCGCTCGACACCTGGGCACGCGGTGCGAAGCTGCCCGCCCTCAGCCCGGGTGATCTGGTCGCCGTACCCAATGTCGGCGCCTACGGGCTCTACGCCAGCCTCATCGGCTTCCTCGGCCACGCGCTTCCCGCGGAGGCCGTGGTCGACAGCGACCGGCCCGGCACCGCCCCGGTGACGACCCGTGTGTCACTGACCCGCGCCCCTGTTTCCGCAGCGTCCGATCCCACCACTGGAGTGAACTGATGGACCCCCGCTTCACCGAACTGCTCACCCCCTTCCTCAAGTTCCTCGGCGACCAGGAGATAACCGCCGAGACCCCCTTGCGGGAGCAGGGTCTGGACTCGATGCAAGCCATCGAACTGCTCTTCGCCATCGAGGACACCTTCACCGTGGTGCTGCCCGATGAAGACATGAACGACGCCACCTTCGCCACCGCCGGCAGCCTTTGGAACGTGATCAGCGCGGCCTCGGAAGCGGGCCGGGCGGCGAACGTCCGATGACCGGCCACGCCCGCCGAACCAAGGAGCGCACATGAACGCGATCGCAGCTGAACCTGCGGTCGTCTCGGATCCGCTTGCGCCCGGGCAGTTGGCCGGGCTGACCGACCGGGTCACCGCCGTGTCCGCCGAGCACCTGGACCGGACCGACCGCGACGCCGTCTTCCCCGTCGAAGCGCTGGACGAAATGCGCCGCTCCGGGCTACTGGGTTTGCTTGTGCCGGTCGAGTACGGCGGGCTCGGCGGCGGCATCCGGGACATGGTCGAAGCGTGCACGTCACTCGGACGTGTCGACATGTCCGTGGCGATGATCTTCGCCATGCACTGCCAGCAAGTCGCAGCGGTAGTGAGCTACGGCACCGAGCGGCTGCGCACCGAGCTGCTGCCCCGGATCGCCAACGGCAAGATCTACCTCGCCTCGGTCACCACCGAGGCCGGCAAGGGCGGCCACCTGCTCACAGCCGAGGCGGCCCTCGACGCCACAGGCGACGAACTGGACGTCGATCGGTTCGCGCCCATCGTCACCGGCGGCGCGCACGCCGACGGCTTCCTGGTGACCATGCTCGCGCCGGGCGCCACGTCGCCGAGTCAGGTGTCCCTCGTCTACGCGCACCGCGACCAGCTCACCATCGAGCAGACCGGCGACTGGCAGCCGCTGGGCATGCGGGCCAGCCACAGCGTCGCGCTGCGCCTGCGCGGCAGGGTGCCGGAGCACCACGTGGTCGGCGTACAGGGCGACTTCCGGGCCATCGTCACCTCGGTGTTCGGCCCGATGGCGCACCTGAGCTGGTCGGCGTCCTGGCTGGGCACCGCGGCCGGCGCGCTCTCCCGAGTACTGCGGATGCTGCGCTCGCCGGAGAACCGCAACCGGGTCGACCTCGGCTCCGAGCTGCTCCTGACCAGGCTGTCCCAGGCACGCAGGCGTCTGGACACCGTGCACGCCCTACTCGCGCAGACGGAGCGGACTGTCAGCCGGAGCCCCGATCTGAGCCTGCCGAAGATCCAGCTACAACTGAACGCGCTCAAGATCACGGCCGCCGAGGAGTGCTTCGCGGTCGTCGACGGCCTCATCGACGCGGTCGGCATGCGGCACGGCTATCTCAAGGGCTCCCCGACCCGCCTCGAACACGCGCTACGGGACCTGCGCTCCGCGTCCTTGAACTACAGCAACGACCGCCTGCACCTGGCGGACGGCAAGCTCGCCCTCCTCGATCCCGAGGTGCGGTTTGTCTGACCTGGCATCCGCTTCCCAAGAGGCATCGTCGGCCGGCTACCAGAAGCTGGTCTCGCAAGCGCTGGAGAGTCTTCCGGTCAGCGCTCCGGCAACCGCCGTGTGGCGAACGCTCGGGGCAGCCGGCGCCTTGCGCGCGCTGTACGGGAGCAGCAACACCCTGGGCCCGGTCGCGGACCCGGCACGCCTGGGCGCTCTGCTCCGGGCCGTCGACGCCCGCGGAGACAACGGAGCGACGCTCAGCGTGCTGGTTCAGGCGGCCAGCGCACTGCCGGTCCTCGGCTCCGGCCGGTCCGGCCCTGTGCCGTCCGCACCTTCTCCCGTCGCAGCCGCCTACGAACAGACCTTGGCGGGGACCACCCAGGTGGCGCTCGCCGCCACTGACGAGGCGGCCGCGGGCTCCGATCTCAGCGGACTCGGCACAGAGGTGCGGATCGAAGGCGACGAGCTGGTGGTCCACGGCGGCAAGCGCTGGGTGACCAACGCCGGTAGCGCCGAATACCTGCTGGTCCTGGGCCGGCACCGCCCCGGCCGACATTTCACCAACTTCAGCTGGGTCCTGGTACCGGCGAAGACGGCAGGCGTGACGGTAAGAGCCGCAGCGACCCACCTGCTCGCGAACTCGGCGACCGGGCACATCGGGTTCGACTCGGTGCGCCTGCCGGCTGATCACCTGGTCGGCAGAAACGGTCGCGGCATGACCGTATTCGCCCGGCACATGAGCACGGAGCGGCTCGCCGGGGCACAGTGGGCCGTCGCGCTCACCAGCCGGGTGCTCGCGGACACCCGCGAGCGCCTTCGACAGCGGACCGTCGACGGAGAGCCTCTGTGGCACAACGCGGTCGTTCGCCAGGGCTTCGCCGAGTGCCTGGTACGCGTTGCCCAGCTACGTGCGCTGTGCGACAGCCTCGCCGAGACGGCAGTGAAAGGGCAGAACCTGTCGGCCGGGGCCCTGTTGAAGTCCGCCGTCGGACTGACGGTCGACACCGTGCTCGCCCGGTGCACCCAACTTCAGGGAGCGGACGGCTTCGCCGCGGGCGGTGCTCAGGGCATCCGCGCGGAAGCCGGCGTCCTCGGTATCGGCGGGGGCGTGACCGAGTTGATGCTCGCCGGTGTGGCCGACATGTCCGAACAGCTCCTGGCGGAGCTACGGGCATGACAGCGACAGGACCGGCCGAGGAGTCCGCAAGCATGTCGATGCGAACCGAGAAGCCCGGTGGCCAGTACGAGATCACAGACGGGGTGTGGGTCCTGTGCCGCTCCGATCGGACGGCGACGGACACGGCGAAACCCCACCGGGACGATCTCGCCCAAGCGGAGGGCCTTCCGGCGTGGCGAGCCAAGGAGTTCCTGGCGGGGCGAGCCACCCTGCGCCGACTCATCCGCGAGGTGCGCCCCGACCTGGCGGACACGGCGGTCCGCACCGACGCACAGGGACGCCCCTGCCTGGTCGGACATCCGGACGTCGGCGTGAGCATCTCCCACGACGGCGGCCTCAGCGCCGCGGCCGTGGCACCGGGCCGCCGTGTCGGCGTCGACGTGCAACTCCCGCCCGACGAACCGTCCGAAGCCATCCTCCGGCGCTGTCTGAAGCAGCACGCCGCACAAGTCGAGGAGCTGCCCGCACCGGAGCGGGCCCTCGAACTCGCCTGGGTCTGGACCGTCCAGGAGGCGTGCGTCAAAGCGGCGGGCACTGGTCTCGCCGGCCGCCCCTGGACCATCGCCGTGACGCCGGGCCACCGTCACGGCCGCTGGGGCCGGTACCGGTGGACCAGTCTGCGCGACAGCTCCCTGATCCCGCTCAGCTGTGCCTTCACCCCTCGCGACGACCCCGATGCCAGGGGCCGGAGCAACGCCCTGCCCGCCGACCCGGAGTGCTGATGTGCTTGACGCCCTAGCGAAACCACCCCAGTTGAGCTGCTACACGACCGGCCTGATCTGCTATCTGGCATCGGAGATCCCCACCGTGACGCGCCGTTTCGCCAAGGCGACACGGTTGGCGGTGCGCACCGATCTGCCCGCGAGCGAGCTGGCCTTCTCCCACCACACCCGGATCGACATCACCGCGGACGGCGAAGAGCTGGCCTATCGAGGCGCCCCCGACTGGGGAACGGCCCAGGAAGGGCTGCTCGCGGAACTGAACACTCAAGGCCAGGTGTTGGTTGTCGCCAACACCGAGCACATTGAGTGGGCACCAGGATTCGGTCGGGCCGCAGCCCCGCACTGGATCTTGATCCGCGGGCGGCGCAACGGCTCCTGGAAGGTGGCCGACCACTTCGCCGCGCTCACCCCGCACGGCGAACAGGAGCCGTTCCTGGGATGGCTGGACGACGCCGAACTCGCGCGGGCCCTGGCGCCGGTCAAGGAGTTCGGGCCCGAGGTGGCCCGCCGGGACCGCATGGCCCTCGGCTGGGCCACGGCCGTTCCGCCCATGAGCCACCACCGCTGGCTTGTCCGCACCCGGGGCGACCGCGGGCCCGCGCAAGAGCCGCATGACGGCGCACCGGACGACGGACAGTGGCTGCTCGAACCGGTAGCGGTGCTGTCCCACATCCTCGCGACAATGCTCGCGGACCCCGTGGCGGCCGCTCGCTACACGGACGACTTGTGGGCCGCCGCACGCCACTACGCGCACCGGAACGCGGTCCTGGTCTCAGAAGGCTCGCTGGATCCCGAAGCGGCCGCTTCCGAGACCACAGCCTGGCAAGAACTCCCCAAGATACTGCGCATCGCAGCCCTGTCCGCGGCGCGCGGCCGACCGCGGACCGGTCTGGTCGAGGAGGCGTTCACCGATCTGATCCGTGCCACCGAGAAATCGAGCGCCGTCGTACCCAGCGAAGGATGACCGTGAAACAGACTCTGTACGAGTGGTTCGCCGCCTCCGGCGCGGAGTTTCCCGACCATGTGGCCCTTGAAATCGGAAGAGACCGCCTGACCTACCAAGAGCTCCAGGACGCGGCCGAGTGCATAGCGGCGCGGCTGCTCACCGCAGCCGACGGGGTGCCGCAGCGAGTCGGGCTGCTGGCCGAGCGCAGCGTCCTTGCCTACGCCGGCTATCTCGCGGTGCAACTCCTGGGCGCCACGGTCGTCCCGCTCAATCCGGCGTTCCCGGCTGCTCGAAACGCCGCGATCGTGACCGCCGGCGGCCTCGACCTCGTCCTTGCGGAGACAACCGGCCGAGAAACCACGGCCCTTACCTTGCCGGCCCCGGTCGTGGCCCTCACGCATCCGCCGACGACGGCGGAGGGGAACGACATTCCCGCTCCCCGGCCGACCGGGCCCGAGAGCATCGCGTATGTGCTTTTCACCTCCGGCTCGACGGGCACGCCCAAGGGCGTGCCCATCCGGCACAGCAATGTCTCCGCGTATCTCTCACACGTCATACCGCGGTACGAGTTGGGGCCCGGGAGCCGGGTGTCCCAGACCTTCGACCTCACTTTCGACCTGTCCGTATTCGACATGTTCGCCGCCTGGGGCAGTGGCGCCACCTTGGTCGTACCCACGCGACGTGACCTGATGGCGCCGGTTCGGTGGGCAGCGGAAGCGGAGCTCACACACTGGTTCTCCGTGCCGTCCCTGGTGTCTTTCGCACGCCGGATGCGGGCACTGAAGCCGGGGTCCCTGCCTGCCTTGCGTTGGAGTCTGTTCTGCGGTGAACCCCTGACGTTGCAGCAAGCTGAGGCGTGGGCCGCGGCTGCGCCGGAGAGCACTCTGGAAAATCTCTATGGGCCGACCGAACTGACCATCAGTTGCGCTGAGTTCCGGCTGCCCAGGGACGTCGCAGAGTGGCCCCGCCCGGCCAACGGCACGGTCCCCATCGGGGCACTGTACCCAGGACTTTCCTACCTGGTGCTCGATACGGAAGGGCTTCCCTCCGACGACGGCGAACTGCTTGTCCGCGGCCCTCAGCGGTTCCCCGGCTATCTGAACCCACAGAACAACTCGGACCGGTTCCTGCTGCACAACGGCGCCACCGGCACATCGGTCCCCCACTCCGGGGACTCCCCGATCACCACAGCCCACTGGTACCGCACAGGCGACCGAGTCGCCCGGCGGGACGGACAACTGATTCACCTGGGGCGAATGGACCAGCAGGTGAAGATTCGCGGCTACCGGGTCGAACTGGGTGAGATCGAGGCCCTGTTGCGCGAGCAGTCGGGCGTACGCGACGCGATCGTGATTGCGATCCCGGACGCTGTCGGCGACCTGTCCTTGGAAGCGATTTGCACAGGTCCGGATCCTCAGCCGGAACACATCCTGTCAGATCTGCGCTCCCGAATACCCGAGTACATGATCCCGCGGAGCGTGACCGTGTTTGACGAACTTCCCCTGAACATCAACGGAAAGATCGACCGACAGACCGTGGCCGCCATGATCGCCGGTCGGCGCGGATAGCCGCCGCACCGCCGAAAGGAGCGCGATGAAGACCGAGGACTGCATACCAGGCGATCTGAGCGTCTCCGCCGAAGAGTACCGTCATGCAATCTCCCGACTGCCGACCGGTGTCACTGTCATCACCACGATCGGACCTGTCGGATGCACTGCCAACGCGGTCATGTCCCTGTCCGTGGATCCGCCCAGTGTGCTTCTGTCCCTGACCACCACGAGCCGAACCCTGGCTCACATTCGGTCAGAGGGGCGCTTCGCGGTGAACGTCCTGTCCTGGACAGATCGACGACTGGTAGCGCAGTTCGCCACGGGTACCCAGGCGGAGCGGTTCGCGGGTGTGCCTTGGCATTGGGCAGGCGGCGTGCCCGTACTGACACAGGCTTCGGCCATTGTGGTCTGCACCGTGCGGGAAACAGTGTCGCTCCTGGACCACACACTGATCGCGGGCGCTGCGGAGTGGACCCAGGCCAACGACATACCAGCGACTGTCCTGTACGGGAACAAGCAGTACGCCGTGGGCCCCTGAGCCTGCCCCCAGGAGGCTGTGGAATTCAGCCACAGAGCAGCGCCGCCGGCTCCTCCGACGGCTGGAAGCCCTTGAAAGCATCGAGATCCAATGCAACGGTTGCGTCCCGTGGCCAGCCGACAGCCCGGGGACGAAAACGCCGAAGGTGGGGAATGGCGTGACGATCGCCAACATCGGTTTGTTGTTTCTCCGCGGGCCTTTGCAGTTCCGTGAAACCCCATGACTCAGAAAGCAGGGCCACCCATGCCCATTCCCATGCCAAAATCGTTGAGCACGCTGCGGGATCGCCCCTACCGACTCCTGTGGACCGCGCGCAGCATCTCAGCCGTGGGCAATGCCCTGATACCAGTGACAGTTGTCTTCGCCATCCTGCGCTCAGGTGGCAGCGCCATGAATGTCGGCACGGTACTGACCTGCCATGCGGTCGGCCAGGTGGCGATGCTGCCGGTGGGCGGAGTCTGGGCGGACCGGCTGTCACGCAAAGTGGTACTGATGGTGACCGACGCCATCCAGGCGGTCTGCTACGGCCTACTCGCCGTGATGATATTCCTGGATCAGGCGGCGGTTTGGCAGTTCGCCGTCACCTACACGATCGCCGGCATGGCCATGGCCTTCTTCACCCCGGCATCCAGGGCCGTCGTACCCGAGCTCGTCGACGCTGAGCATCTGCAACCGGCGAACGCCCTGCTCGGCCTGACCGACAGCACCACCAAGGTGCTCGGCCCGGCCCTCGCCGCACTGCTGTTGGCGATCTCCAGTCCAGGCACCGCGCTCCTCGTCAATTCCATCAGCTTCCTGCTGAGCTTCGCGCTGATCTCCCGAATGCACCTGCACAGGCAGGCGCAGCGGTCCGAGAAACAGCACTTCTTCGCAGACCTTCGCGACGGCTGGTTGGCGGTGGCCCAGCGCCGCTGGTATCTGGCCAACCTGCTCTGCTGGGGCGTGTGGAACTTCGCGATAGCGTTCTTCTTCGTCCTGGGTCCGGTCGTGATGCAGCGTGGCCACGGCGGAGCCACCGCCTGGAGCGTGATCATGATCACCGGTGCGGTGGGCTCCATCGTCGGCGGGCTGGCCGCGCTGCACTACCGGCCACGACGCCCATTGGTCACCGCGAACGCAGCCGCGGTGATCGGCATCCTCCCGCTGGCCCTGCTCGCTCCCCCCGCCCCGCTCCTCGTCATCGCTCTCGGCGTGGCCGTGGCCTTCACCATGACTTCGCTTGTCGGCGAGGTTTTGGCAACCACTCAGCAACAGCTCTTCCCCGAGGAGATTCAGGCCCGCGTCAGTTCGCTGGACTGGATGATTTCGTTGATCGCCATGCCCGCCGGCTACGCCGCCGCCGCTCCGGTCGCCCAGTTTCTCGGAATGCGCACGACCCTGCTGGCCGCCGCGGCCCTCATCGGCACACCTTGCCTGCTGCTGAACCTGCTGCCGGGCGTGCGCTCGGTCCAGCGCTTCCCCGACGGCACCATCGGCATCGTCGGCGAGCGGGATACCGCTGCGCCCCGCCCCGAAGTCACATCGGTTCCCTCTCTGGCAGTCCCGACCGAGACACCCGGTTCACAGGGCCGGTGAACCGCCCCGTCGCCACTCGATCCCGATGTCTCGGAACCCACCGTCGTTCCCGGATTCACAGGTATCGCAATTCACCCGAGACGCTGTCGAAGTGTCCTGATGCACCTGCCATTCGGGCACGCCATGCGTCCGCAATGCGGCACCTATATGGGGCTCGACTGGAAGTCGATCACCATGCAATGGTTGCTGGGCACACGCAGGCGAATCGGAGCTGATGACGCACGCCGGGCGCGCAGTCGGCGACCCCGGCGGCAGCCCCGGCTTACGGGGGTTGCTGACGGCTATGCGCTACACACTACTCGGACCGGTCGGAATGGATTTCGAGGACATGCCGCTGGCGGTGAAGCGTCCGCGGTGCCGGGCAGTCTTGGCCTATCTACTGCTGCACGCCAACCACGTGGTCTCCACGCGGCAGTTGATCGACGCGCTGTGGGGCGGCTCGGAGCCGCAGACGGCCCGCTCGCAGATCCAGGCCGACATCTCGGTGCTGCGCCGCGTGTGCCGCGATGCCGGAGCCAAGATCCCGGTCGAGAGCCGGGCCCCCGGCTATTCGATCGCCGTCGACGACGGCGAGCTCGACCTGGACGTCTTCCGCAGCAGAATGGCCCGGGCCCGCCAGGAGGCCGCGCGCGGCGACAGCCGCTCGGCGGTGGGCCTGATCCGCAAAGCGCTCGCGCTGTGGCAGGGCATGCCGCTGGCCGACATCGCGGTCAGCTACGCCGAGTCCGCGCAGACCCAGCTGACCAGCCTGCGCCTGACCGCCTATGAGGATCTGGCCGACCTGGAGATCAGCGAAGGGCACCACGGCGCGCTCATCGACGACCTGATGCCGCTGGTCGCGGCACACCCCCTCCACGAGAACCTGCGGGTGAAGCTGATGCTCGCGCTGTACCGCTCAGGCCGTCAGACCGCGGCGCTGGAGCAGGCGCGCGAGTTGCGCTCGCTGCTGGCCGAGCAGCAAGGGCTCACCCCGGGCCGCGGGTTCACCGAGATGGAACAGGCGATCCTGCACGCCGATCCCTCGCTGGACGCCATGGCGCCGAACCCGCCGGCCGAGACGCCGCACACGAAATCCGAGCACGAATCGGCCCCCGAACCCGACGCTTCCATGGACAGCGCGCTCCCCGATGCACCGGCCATGCCCTCGGCACTGCCGGTGCCCATGCAACTGCCGTCGACGCCGCATCTGGTAGGTCGGCAGGACCTGCTCGACCAGCTCGACGACTTCCTGGCCGGGAGCCTGTCCGACGAACGGTTCCTGGGCACGGTCGCAGTGGTCGGCCCCGCCGGCGTCGGCAAGACAACGCTGGCCGTGCACTGGGGCCGTACGATGGCCGACCGCTTCCCCGACGGCCAGCTCTACATCAACCTGCACGGCCACGACACGCAGCGCGCGATGACCCCGGCGCGGACGATCGCCCGCGCGCTGCGCTCTCTGGGGCTGCCCCGGGACGCCATACCGGCCGAGACGGACGAGCTCATCGACCTGTACCGTTCGACGGTCGCCGGCAAACGCCTGCTGGTGCTGCTCGACAACGCCCGGTCGGTCGACCAGGTCCGCCCGCTGCTGACCACCGGGGCGGGCTCGGCGACCCTGATCACCAGCCGGTTCCGGCTGACCGGCCTGGTCGTGCGCGACGGGGCGCGCCAGGTGTCGGTCGGGCCGATGTCGCCGCAGGAGGCCGAGCATCTGCTGGAGCGCATGCTCGGCGCCGAGCGCCTGCGCACCGAGCCGGGCGCGACCCACAGCCTGGCCGAGGCGTGCGGACGAATACCGCTGGCGCTGAGCATCGCGGCGGCCAACATCGCCAACCATCCACTGGCATCGATCACCGACCACATCAGGGACTTACTCGACGGCAACCGTCTGGCCGTGCTCCAGACTCCCGGCGACAGCGACAGCACGATGCAGACCGTCCTCGGACAGTCCTACGACGCTCTGGACCCTGACACCCGCCACATGTTCCGCTGCCTCGGACTCTCCCCAGGACCGGACTTCACGGTCGCGGCGGCCGCGGTACTGGCCGGCCTGAGCCAGGTCGAAGCCGGCCGGCTGGTGGACCGCCTGCTGGACGCCCACCTGATCGGTGAATCGGCGCCGGACCGCTTCGCCCTCCACGACCTGACCCGCCTGTATGCGCGAGCGCGCGCCGAAGCCGAGGACTCCGGGCCCGACCGCGAGACGGCACGCGACCGTCTGACCAACTGGTACCTGGAACGCACCCTTGCGGCGCAAGCGCTGGCTTTCCCCGGGTACGCCCGTCTGTCCGGCGCGGAGCACTCCCCCGGCGCGGACTTCGACACCGCGGGCGAGGCGCTGGCCTGGTTCGACACCGAGATCCCGAATCTGATCGCGGCCCTGCACGACGACCCGCTCGGCACCCACACCTGGCGGATCGCCGACGGACTTCGCCCCTACTTCGCCACCCGGATGAACGTCGGCGACTGGATCGACGCCGCCAACGCCGCCATCATCGCCGCCGAGCGCCTGGGCAACGCCGAAGCCCGGTTCAGCGGGTGGTACAGCCTCGCGCACGCGAACATGAGCGTGAGCGACTACCCGAAGGCGATGGGAAGCTTCAAGACGGCCCTGTCGATTGCGCGCGCCGTCGACCACCGCCACGGCATCGCCGGCTGCGAGAACTTCATCGCGCAGATCCTGATCTTCACCGGGCACCTCGACGAGGCGGCCCGCCGCCTGGAGTCGGTGATGCCCGCGGCACCGTCGGCTCCCAGCACGTCCAGCACGGTGGTCACCCTCTCCCGGCTCGGCGAGGTGTACTTCGAACAGGGCCGCCTGGCCGACTCGCTGCGCGTCCGGTGCCAGGCACTGGAACTGGCCACAAAGGCCGGCGCACGAAATCAGGAACCGTACGCCCTGGTCAATCTGGCCATCGTGAAGCACGCCCTGGGAGACTTGGAGGAAGCCGACACGCTGTACACCCAAGCCCTGATCATCCTCGGGGAGTTCGGCGACACCGATCTGGAGTCGGCGGCCCAGAGCGAGCTGGCCACGGTCCATCTGGACGCCGGACGGCTGGAGGCGGCGCGCGAGTGCGCGGAGAACGCGCGGCGCCTGGCGCAGGGTCTCAAGGCGCCTCGTTGGGGCTGGCTTGCACGCAGCGTCCTGGCGACGATCAACCGGGATCCGGAAGAACACCTGTCGGCGGTCCTCCTGGCGGACGAGTCGGGAAACCCGGGCTGGCACAGCCGGGCCCTGGGGGCGACCGCGGCCACGGCCGAGGCCCTGGGGCGGCCCGACGCCGCGCGCGACTACGCCTACCAGGCACTGCAACTGGCGGTGACCCACGGCTACCGCATGTCCGAGGCCGACAGCCTGCTCGTCCTGGCCCGGACGCAGACACCGGGCAGCCCCGAAGCCCACGACTTCGCGCTCCGCGCGCTGGCCATCCATCGGCAGACCGGACGCCGCCTGGGCGAGCAACAGGCGCGAGCGCTGCTGGAGGAGTGGGGAACAGCCGAGCCGACCGCCCGAGTAACCCGCCTGATCCCGAATCCCGCCTGGCAGACACCTCCCCCCAGCTGCATCGGGGTTCCGCAGCGGTGGGCCGCCGACCGGCGGCCGACCAAAGCGATCCCTCCCTCCTTAGAGATCGGGCCCGCAGCCATGGACCAATGATCGCCGCCCCGACCGGCGTGGGCCGCGCCACGTGATCTGGTCACGCCCAGCTCTGAGCCAGACCTGGGTGAACTCCTTCGACACATAGTGCGCCCAGGGGTTGTGGCGAGAATGCGCCGACATCCGCACGCTGTCGTGCTCTTGGGCGGATCCGCGAACGCGGGGCGCCAGGCGCGGACGGCCCCTGGTCACCCGGGCCGCCGCCTGGCGTTCCCGGCTTGCGACGTCCCCGGACGAAGACCGCGGCCGTGACGGCGCGGCGCGACCCGTCGCGCGGACGGCGGGCCCGGGCGGCGCCGCAACCTCCCTGCCCACCCAGGTCACAGCCACCCGGCCGTGTGCCCAGCCCGCCCGGTCAACTCGGCCGGATCGAGCCGGTGTCGGGTCACAACCCTGCGCGACCGGCACGTGTCTGACCTGTCAGGAGCAACGAACTCCTAAGACCATAAGGGGGAAATATGAGGCTCAATCATTCTATTCTCGCCTGTACCGCGATGGCGGCCCTGGCAGTCGGCGCGACGACCGTTGCGGCCGGCCCCGCCTCCGCAGCACCGAACACCACCGCGCAGAAGGTCTGCGGAAGCAGCTACAAAACCGTCAACTCCGCGCCCGTCGGCACGCAGGGCACCGTCTACCTGACCTACAACGCCTCCAACGGCAAGAACTGCGTCGCGACCATCCGCACCAACCCTGGCACCGCGCACGACATGGGCGCGTGGATCTACGTCCCCGACACCGGCGAGTACGCCCAGGACGAGGGCGCGTACACGTCGTACGCCGGACCGACCTATGTCCAGGGCAAGGCCCACTGCGTCGACTGGGGCGGCCACATCGACAACGTGTACGTCTACGTGACGGGCTCCAACTGCGCCGCGCTGAAGGAGCACCGGGTCACCACGGTTCGCTGACCCGCGGAGCACTGCCGCGGTCCGGCCCCCTCCCGCCGGCCCGGGGGCGGGCCGGACCCCTTCACCGACCCCGATGCCCCTCGTCCCCGCGCCGGCGCGGGCAGCCCCCGGCCGCAAGCGGCGGAACCATGCCCCTGACGCGGGGCTCCCGCACCCCGCCGCTCCGCCTCCGCGACCTGCGCGACACTCAGCCCGCCCCCGGCGCCCGACCGCCACCCGGGCCACCTTCTCGACACTCCCCATCACGGGCCGTCCTCCCGTGCCCACTCCAGACCGAGCGCGGCCATCTGCGCGCGGCGCCCAGGGCCCAACCTCCCAGCCCGGTGCCAACCGATGTGCCGGACACGGGGCAACTCTCCCCGGGGGATGGGTCGGAGGGGGAAGAAGCGGTCCGCCGGGCGGCTGACGGTGCGGGGTGCGCAGGTGATCATGCCGTTGGATGCCGCCTCTGCCCGATGGATCCTGCGTCGGTGCCGGATGCGCGGCATCGGCGCCAGTGACCCGCCCGCCCTGGAGCACCTCGACCTGTGGATCGGCACGCCGGACTACGGCGGTGACAGCGAGGCCGCCGACCTGGAGCCGATCCTGTCCGGTGCCCGGCTGCCGCGCCTTCGCCATCTGGCCCTGCGCAACAGCGAGATGCAGGACGCGGTGGCCGCCGCGATCGCCGCCGCCCCGGTGGTGGAGCGCCTCGAGGTGCTGGACCTGTCAATGGGCGTGCTGACCGACGAGGGCGCCGCTGCGCTGCTGAGCGGGCAGCCGCTGACGCATCTCAAGAAGCTGGATCTGCACCACAACCACCTCAGCGAGACCGTCGCGGAGCGGATACGGCAGACACCAGTGCCGGCAGGCGTGGACGTCGACCTGGACCGTGACGACGCCGAGTAGGACACGGAGGACGACGACACGGTCTGGTGCTACGTCGCCGTTGGAGAGTGACCGCGTCCGCGGCGGCCGGGCCGATCGTCACCGCGTCGCCCGCCCGTGCCGGCCCCCTGTTCGCGGTGGTCCGCAACCCCGAGAACCGCAGGGTGTCCCTCTTCGCGGACGCCGTGCGCGCGGCCGGGCTGCCCGCACCCCGCGTCATCGCCTGGGCGGACGTCCTGAGCTCGCGGGGAGCGGACTTCGCCGCCGACGAGGTCGTCCGGGTCGACTCCCCCGGCGAGAACCCGTCGGTCGACCGGCTGCTGCGGGGTGCCTCGGACCCCACCCGGGTGGAGGGCTCGGCCCGCTGGCACACGCGGTTCACCGCCGCGCTGCGCACGCTGCGCGGCGGCATCCCCCTCGCCGACCCGGACGAGTTGGCGGTGCTGTTCGACAATCGGGCGTGTCACGCCGTACTGGACGCGGCCGGTGTGCCCGTCCCGGACTCCCCCACGTCGGGTCCGCACGACGCGCGCGTGCACGGCTGGGACGACGTACGGGCGTTGATGCGCGAGCACAGGATGCCCCGGCTGTTCGTCGAGCCCGCCCACGGGCCGTCGGCGTCGGGTGTCCTCGTCGTCGACACAGCCGGCGGCGGCCGGGGCAGGCTCACCACATCCGTCGAGACCGGTCCGGACGACGCCCTCCACAACTCCCTGCGCGTGCGTCACGTCACGACGAGCGGGAGGTCGCACGCATCGTGGACGCGCCGGCGCCGGACCCCCTGCATCTCGAACGCTGAGTGCCGAGGGCCTCCCAGGCGGGCCGTGCCGCGGATCTCCCGGTGGTCGTCGTGGCCGGCCGGGCCACCCACGCGGTGGTGCGCACCAGTCGCGGGCCGCTGACCAACCTGCATCTGGGAGGCAGCCGCGGGGCCTCGACGGCGTCCGACGGGCCGTCACCGCCGCGGGCGCCCGGTGGTCCGACGTCCTGGATGTGTGCGAGCGCGCCGCGTCCTGCTTCCCGCACACGCTTATCTCGACGCCCTGGAGCGGCAGGCGGACGCCGTCCGGGCCACGCTCGGCGACGGAGACCCGGTGCGTTTCGCCACCGCGGCGTTCGGCGGCGGCACCCCGACCTTCCTCACCGCGCCCGAGCTGGAGCGCCCGTGCGACATCGCCGAGCGGCACATGGGCGCCGACCTGCGCGCGGTCCCGCTCTCCGTGGAGGCCTCGCCCGCCACGGCCACCGCAGGCCGGCTCGCCGTCCTCGCCGACCAGGGCGCGACCCGCCTCAACCTGGGCGTCCAGAGCTTCGTCGACTCCGAGGCCAGGGCCGCCGTACGCCCGCAGCGCCGTGCCGACGTGGAGGCCGCGCTCGGCCGGATCCGGGACACCACCGTCTCCCTTCTCGACATCGACGTCATCTACGGCATCGACGGCCAGCCCGAGCGGAGCCGGCGCGAGTCCCTGGACGCGGCCCCGGCCTGGCGGCCCGAGGAGCTGTACCTGTACCCGCTCTACGTCCGCCCGTTGACCGGCCTCGGCCGGCACCACGGGGACGCCGGAACCGACCCGGTGTGGGACGCGCCGCGGCTGCGGCCGTACCGGGCGGGGCGTGACCACCTCCTCGCACGGGGCTGTGTCCAGCAGTCGATGCGCATGTTCCGCCGGGCCGACGCCCCCGCTCCAGGACGCCGACGACTACGCCTGCCAGACTGACGGCATGATCGGGCTCGGCTGCGGGGCCCGCTCGTACACGTCGACGCTGCACCACTCCTTCGACTACGCGGTCGGCATGCACGAGATCCGCGGCATCATCGACGACTACGTCACGACAGCCGACTTCGCGCACACGGAGGTCGGCTAACGCGTGGACGGACGCGAGGCACGTCGCCGCCATCTCCTGCAGTCCCTCCTCCAGGCCGAAGGCCTGTCCGTCGCCGACTACCGCACCCGCTTCGGGAGTTCGCCCGACGACGACTTCGGGGCGGAGGTAGGCCGACTGGCCGGGCGCGGCTGGCCGACCGGGGCGACGGGGGACCTGTTCGTCCTGACCCCGGAAGGACTGGCCCATTCCGACGCCGTGGGGCCGGAGTTGTTCTCCCCCGAGGTGCGGTCCGCCATGGCCGCCTACGAACGGAAGTGACGGACCGTCATGGATCTCACCGTCCTGTACCGGGGGCCGCTCGTGTCCTGCGACTACGACTGCCCCTACTGTCCGTTCGCCAAGCGACGCGACTCGACCGCCCAACTTTACGCGGAGCGGGGGGCGTTGGAGCGCTTCGCGCGGTGGGCGACGGACAGCGAGGACAACCTGTCGCTCCTGTTCACACCGTGGGGCGAGGGATCGGTCCGCTCCTGGTACCGGCGCACCCTGACCGAGCCGTCCCGGCTGCCGCATGTGCGCGGGGTCGCCATCCAGACCAACCTGAGCTGCCGGACGGGCTGGCTCGCAGAGGCCGATCTCGACACGCTCGCCCTGTGTGCACGTACCACCCGAGCCAGACCACCTACGACCGTTTCCTCGGCAAGTGCCATGAGCCGGCCGACCGCGGGGGGCGGTTCAGTGTCGGCGTGTTCGGCCTGCCCGTCCATCTGATGGCGTCCCGTCGGCTCCGCGACGACCTGCCCCCGCACGTCCATCTCTGGGGCAACGCCGCCGAGGGGCACCCCCACGACGACGTCGAGGCCGGCGACTGGACCGCGCTCGCCCCCCTCTTCCCGTACAGCCGGCACTCGCACCGCAGTGCCGGACTTTCGTGCCGTACCGACGAGTCCGTGATCTCGGTCGACGGCGCCGGCACGGTCCGCCGCTGTCACTTCGTCCGGGACGAGCCGGGGAACCTGTACGACGGTTCCTACCGGGCGGCGTTGCGGCCGCGCGCGTGTCCGACGGCCGTCTGCGACTACCACATCGGCTATGTCCACCTGGAGTCCCTGCCCCTGTACGACGTCTTCGCGGGCGGTGTCCTGGAGCGGGTGCCGTCCGTCCTTCCCCGACAGGGCACCGCGTGCCCTGCCCATCACGGCGCGGGCGATGTCCGGCGGAGGCGGCGGCGAGGGATCGGTCCGCTGTCAGGGCGAGTTCGGGGACGGCGGGGGTGCGTCGGGCGTGGGCCGGGCGGATGCCGCAGAGGGAGCAAAGTGGCGCGCAAGGTCAAGGAGTTGGAATCAGGCCCGCGCAGTGCTCCGAGTACCGGCTCGAGTCCATGAACCTGCCGGTGGCTCCGCAGCCGTGCCGACGCCGGGTGTGGGGAAGGGGCTCTGCCGGTTCGCGGGCAGTGCCCCTTCGTCATTCCCGCGTCAGCGCCGACGCAGACCCGCGTTGGGGTGTCGCGCACCCATCGCTACGGTGGCGTCGCGAGCAACGGCGGTGGTTTCCGGTCGGCGACGGCCTCGCGGAGCCGCCGTTGCGCCTCGGCCGGAGCCCCCGCGGTCAGGAGCGCCTCCCTCAACGCGCCCGCGACCGGCGGTATATCGAGGACCCGGGGCCGGGCCAGCGGAGCTTCCGTGGCCAGCCGTCCGCTGATGTGGTCGCGCAGCAGCACCTGGTCGTTCTGCAGCGTGCCACCGCCGAGCACCACCGGTGTCGGGGTGCGCAGAAGGCGGAGGCGGCGCAGCAGGGCGGTGACCATGGCTACGATCTCGTCACCGAGGCGTTCGACGATGCCCCGCGCCACGTCGTCGCCGGAGGCGGCCGTCGCGAAGACCAGCGGCGCCAGGCCGTGCAGCGCGGTCATCGGCAGGTCGCCACTGCCGACTGCCAGCGCCACGGACTCCACGCTGTGCAGCCCGAAGTGGCCCGGCAGTTCCTGCCGCAGCCGGGTCGCCGGGCCCCGTCCGTCGCCCGCACGGACGGCGGCCCCCAGGCCCGCCCGGGCCACGGCGAGCCCGCCTCCCCAGTCGCCGGTGATGTCCCCGAGGGAGAGGAAGCGGGCCGAGCGGCCCCCCGGATGGATCGCGGCCGCGTTGATGCCGGCGCCGGAGACGACCGCCACTCCCCAGCCGTCGGGTGCGCCGGCCTGGAGGACGGCGAGCGTGTCGTTGCGTACGAGGGTCCGGTCGGCCACGTCCAGTCGGGTCAACTGCCCCAGCGCCAGGCGTTCGTCGGTGCGCCGGTCCACGTTGGCGAGGAAGTACGCGCCGACCGAGACCGGGGTGGTGTCGGGCAGGCCGGCCTCCGCCAGCGCGTGTCGGCCCAGGCGGGCGAGCCGGTCGGTGGTGGTCTCCATTCCCTCGGTGTGCGGACGGGTGCCCGCGCCGCGTACCCAGGACAGCAGCCGTCCTTCGGTGTCCGCGAGGACGAGGTCGGTCTTGGAGTTCCCTCCGTCGACGCCCACCACGAGGTCAGGCATCGGCAGCCTCGTTCGCGAAGTACCGGGGCAGATGCGGGCGGTTGGCCTCCAGCAGCGCGTTCAGCACTGCGTCCGCCCGGGCCCATTCGCGGACGAGCGGGTTGGCCAGGAGGGCGCGCCGGGCCACCGAACGGTCCCCCGTCAAGGCTGCCTCGACGGTGAGTGTCTCGTACGCGGCGACTGCCTGGACGAGCCCGAGCATCTCGGGTGGCAGGGGCGGTACGGGGACCGGGTGGGGACCGGACGCGTCGACACGTGCCGGAACCTCGACCACCGCCTCGTCCGGTAGGCCGGCGAGGACTCCGTTGTTGCGTACGTTCACGTAGTGGTGGGCGCCGTCGCCGGTGAGCAGGCTGGTGACCAGTGCCGCCGCGGCCTCGCTGTAGTGGGCGCCGCCGCGTTGCCGGAGCAGTTCGGGTTGGCGGTCAAGCGCGGGATCGGCATAGAGGGTGAGCAACTCCTTTTCGATGGCGATGACTTGGTCGGCGCGGTGCGCTCCGGCCTGCTGGGCCCTCACCTCGTCGTCCGTGCAGTAGAAGTAGTGCAGGTAGTAGGAGGGGATGGCGCCCAGGTCGCGCAACACCCCTGCGGGGACGCGGACTTGAGCCGCGAGGTCGTCGAGCGCCTCGCCGGTCAGGAGTTCCGGCAGGCGGTCCACTCCGTCGACGGTGACCGAGCGGATCCAGGACAGGTGGTTGAGGCCGGCGTGACCGAGTCGTACCCGGTCGGGGTCGGTACCGAGGCGGGCGGCCAGTTGCCGCTGGAACTTGATCGCCACGTTGCACAGGCCGACCGCGCGATGGCCGGCGTCCAGCAGTGCGCGGGTGACGATGCCGACGGGGTTGGTGAAGTCGACGATCCAGGCGCCGGGTTCGGCCCGGCGGCGTACCTCGGCGGCGATGTCGAGGACCACGGGCACCGTGCGCAGGGCCTTGGCGAAGCCGCCGGGGCCGGTGGTCTCCTGGCCGAGCAGGCCGAAGCGGTTCGGCAGGGTCTCGTCGACCAGCCGGGCCGCCTGCCCTCCCACCCTGAGCTGGACGAGCACGGCGGCGGCTCCGTCCACCGCGGTCGCGAGGTCGGTGGTGGTGGTCAGGCGGCCCGGGAAGCCGTGCCGGGCGAGGATACGGCGGGAAAGGGCGCCGATCACGGCGAGGCGTTCGGCGTCGATGTCGTGCAGGACGAGTTCGTCGACCGGCAGCACCTGGGCGCGGCGGGCGAAGCCCTCGATCAGTTCGGGTGTGTAGGTGCTGCCACCGCCGACAACGGTGATTTTCAAGAGAGTGCTCCTTGACCAACTGGGGTTGCGGCGAGGGTTGTCAGCCCTTGACGCCGGTCAGTGCGATGCCCTCGACGAAGACCTTCTGCGCCAGGAAGAACAGGATCAGCACGGGCAGCAGGAACATCAGCGAGGCCGCCATCTGGAGTTGGTACGCGTTCTGGTGGCCGTTCTTGGCAAGCTGGCTCAGGGCCACGGCGAGGGTCTGGCCGGTGTCGCTGTTCCCCGTGTAGAGCAGGGGGTTGTAGAAGTCGTTCCACGCGTAGAGGAACGCGAAGAGACCCACGGCGGCGATCGCCGGTTTGGCCATGGGGATCAACACCCGCCACAGGATGCGCAGTTCGCCCGCGCCGTCGACCCGGGCCGCCTCGGTGAACTCGTCGGGGATGGTGAGGAAGAACTGGCGGAGCAGGAAGATGCTGAACGCGTCGCCGAAGAAGGACGGGACGATCAGCGGCTTCAGGGTGCCCACCCAGCCGATGTGCGCGTACATGACGTACAGGGGCAGGCTGGTGACCTGGGCCGGGATCATCATCGCGGCGAGGACGACGAGGAAGACGCCCTCCCGGCCGCGCCAGCGCAGCCGGGCCAGCGCGTAGGCGACGGGTACCGAGGAGATGACGACGCCGATCGTGGACAGGCCGGCGTAGAGCATGGTGTTGAGGAGGTCGCGGCCGAACGGCATGGCCCTGAAGACCTCGTGGAAGTTGCCGAACTCCCAGGGCGAGGGCCACAACGAGCCGGTGCCCGCCTGGTGTTGGGTCATGAACGCGGTGAGTACGCCGATGGTGAGCGGCAGGAGGAAGCAGAGGGCGACCGCCACGGCCGGTGCGTGCTCCGCCAGCAGGTACAACAGGCGTCGACCGGTGCGAGGGTGACGCTTCGTCAGGTCGAGGGTGCTCATCGGCCGCCTCCGGCGTGGTGCACGAAGCGGCGCGAGACGCGGATGAACACCACGGTCGCCGCGAAGATGACGAGGAACAGCAGCCAGGCCATGGCCGAGGCGTAGCCGGTCTTGAAGTAGGCGAAGCCCTGTCGGTACAGCTCGGTGGAGTAGAACAGCAGCGAGTTGGCGGGGTAGCCGATGAGGTCGTTGCTGGAGGAGGTGGCGTTGGCCGAACTGGAGGCGACGAACGCCTCGGTGAAGTACTGGAACGTGTAGATCATCCCGGTGAGCAGGGCGAAGAAGATGACCGGGGAGATCGCCGGCAGGGTGACGCTGCGGAACTTCTGCAGTGCGCCGGCGCCGTCGAGTTCGGCGGCCTCGTACAGCTCGCGGGGTACGTCGAGCATGGCGGCGGAGAAGATCACCATCACGTTGCCGCTGGCCCACAGCGCCATCAGGACGAGGCTGGGCTTGGACCAGGCGGGGTCGGAGAACCAGCCGGGGCCGTCGACGCCCACCCATCCCAACAGCCGGTTGAGCGGGCCGACCGGGTTGAGCAGCACGATGAACGACAGGGCCGAGGCCACGACCGGCACCATCGACGGCAGGAAGAACAGGGTGCGGTAGACGGCCCGCCCGCGCTTGACCCGGATGATCACCCAGGCGGTGAGCATGGCCCATCCGGTGCGCAGCGGCACCATGACGACAACCATCCACAGCGTGTTGCGCACCGCCACCCAGAAGGTGTCGGACTCGGTGAACAGGGCGCGGTAGTTGCGCAGTCCGACGAACTGGACGGGCCGGTAGGAGCCGGCCTGGAAGTCGGTGAGCGAGTAGTAGAGCGTGGCCGCCACCGGGTAGAGCACGAAGACGGCGAAGCCGATGACGAACGGCGACAGGAAGGCGAGGACGACCCACCAGCGGGCCCGGCTCGGGCTGCGCCGCCCGCCCCGGGCAGGGCGCGTGCGCGCCGTGCCCGGGGCCTCGCCGACGGGGGCGAGGACGGTCGTCATCTCTACTGCCCGCTCTCGGAGTTGAGGCTGTCGATCTTCTTGCCGACCGTGGCCAGTCCGCTCGCGGCGTCCTTCGTCTTGCCCTGTTCGTAGTCGAGCAGGAACGCGCGCCAGGTGTCCATGTCCTCGACGCCGGCCGGGGTGACCGCCTTGTAGGAGGAGTGCGTGTTCTCGAATATGTCGACGAACGGCTTCCAGTGCGGGTCGTCGCGCTTGTCCCAGGCCTTGAGCGCGGCGAACGTGGTGGGGATGTTGTAGACCGTGTCGGCGAGGGTGTTCAGGAACGTGGTGTCGGTGGTGAGTTGCTGGAGTGCGAAGAACGCCTCCTGCTTGTGCTTCGAGCCTGCCGACAGATAGGCGACGGTGCCGAGGGTGCTGCCCGCGCCGTAGGTGCCGGACGATCCGTCGAGGACGGGCATCGGTACGACGCCGTAGTCGAAGTCCTTCTTCTCCGTGGCGATCTCACCGACGTGCCACTCGCCGTCGTACTCCATGGCCGCGGCGCCGGTCAGCAGCGGGTTTCCCGCGTCGTCGGCGTGCGGCTGGTAACGGCCCACGAACTTCTGCACGTTCGCCGTGCCGTAGTAGTCGATCAGGTCCTGGTCCCAGGCCAGCAGTTGCCGCCACTTGGGGTCGGAGGCGAAGGTCGTCTTGCCGTCCTTGCCGTAGAACTCGGTGCCGCTGTGCGCGCCGACGAAGAGGTACCGGTTGACGTCGTAGTCGGAGCGGGGGACGAAGCCGTAGGTCTTGATGGAGCCGTCCGCGTTCTTGACGGTCAACTTCTTGGCGTCGGTGGTCAGTTCGGCGAGGGTCGTGGGTGGCTTGGTGATGCCGGCCGCGGCGAACATCTTCTTGTTGTAGTAGAGGGCGAACGCGTCGGTCAGCAGCGGCAGTGCGCACTGCTTGCTCTGGTAGCGCGTGTAGACGAGCGTCGCGGGCGGGAAGGTCTTGGCGGTGTCGATCTTCGCCGAGGACAGGTACGGACTCAGGTCGGTGACCGTGCCGTTGTAGCAGAACTTCGCCACGTTGTCGGGCGTGGAGCTGATGAACACGTCCGGCGGATCGCCCGCGGCGACGGCCTTGGCGTAGGCGGCGTCATCCTTGTTGGGCACGAACTTCACGGTCAGCCACGGGTACGTGGCGTGCAGCCGGCTGAGGGTGGCCTTGAACGCGGCCACTTCGTTGGGGAGGTGGTTGAACGTCCACACCGTGACGGTGGTGGCCTTGTGCGAGGCGCCCGGCGATATCGCAGAGTCGGGTTGTGACGAGGTGGATCCGGTCGACGTACAGCCTGCCAGCAGCAGTACGCCGGCGGCCGTGACGGCCGTAGCCCCGGTGATAGCTTTGAACACTGATCGTCCTTCCTCGGAGATGGCATTCCCTGGGTGACGGATCGGTCGGTCGATCGGGCACGGCAATGCCCGGTGACGTGTGCGGCGGCGCTGTCCGGCAAGACGGCGTCGCCGCGGTGTTTCACACTGCGGTCAGGACAGAGACGACGGTGACTCTGTCTGCGGGACGGGAGTGGTGGCGGCGGCGAAGGCGGCCTCGCGGGCCAGCTCCGCCGACATGGTGGTCGCTCCGGTGAGCACGGCGTCCTGGCCGAGGCTCGACGCGACGACAGGCGGCCGGAACGTACTGAAGTCGGCCAGGTGACGGGCGACCGGTTCGAGCAGCAGGTCGCCGTTGGCGCCGATGGCGCCGCCCAGCACGATGAGTGCCGGGTCGATGAGGGGTACGACGCAGGCCACCACGTAGGCGACGCTGCGGGCCGTGTCGTCCACGATCTCCAGCGCGCCCGGGTCCCCGGTGCGGGCGAGTTCGAAGACGGTGCGCGGACTGCCGTCGCCCGGCAGTCCGAGGCGCTGCGCCCGGTCGCTGATGTAACGGGCGCCCAGATGTTCCTGGACGAGGTCCCGGCGCTGTCCGACCGGGGCGACCATACGGTCGCTGGGCAGGTAGCCGGCCTCTCCTGCGACTCCGGTGGCGCCGCGCCGGACCCGGCCGTCGACAACCAGACCGAGGCCGAGTCCGACGCCCAGGCTGACGAGGACGAAGTCGTCGGTGTCGGTACCGAGGCCGTGGGTGCTCTCGGCCAGCGCCGCGAGATTCACGTCGTTCTCCAGGACCAACGACACCGGGATCGCCCGGCCGAGCGCGGCGCCGAACCCCTGCCCGGAGTCGGGCAGTCCGGCGGCGTACGACAGGTGTCGTCCGTCGGGGCCGACGGCGGCCGGCAGTCCCGCCACGACCTGGGTGATGTCCGCCAGCGGCCGGTCCACCTGCCCGGCCAGGTCGACGCACATGTCCAGGATCTGCGCGACAAGCGCGTCCGCACCCTGATGCCCCCGCTGTTCGGACTCGGCGCGCCCGCGCACCCGGCCGGTGACATCGGCGACCGCGGCACGGATCTTGCGGTGACCGACGTCCACGCCGATCGCGAAAGCGCAGTCGGCGTTGACCCGGTACTGGGCCGGTGCCGGGCCCTTGCGGCCGGTCGCCGGGCCGACCTCGGTGATGACTCCGCGCTCCAGCAGCAGCGCGACGGCGGCGGCGACGGTGGGCCGGGAGAGGGTGATCCGCCCGGCCAGGTCGGTGGTCGTGACCGGGCCCGCCTCGTCGATCGCCTCCAGCACGGCACGGCCGTTGAGCGAGCGCAGCAACTGCTGCGGGCCTGCTGGATAACGGCGGGTCACCGGGGCCTCGTCTCGACATTCGAGCCTGTAGGAAAGAAAGTTGCTTATTTATACGCGGACCCATGGCCGGAATCAACCCTTCGACCGCACCACGCCACCCAGACCCTGCGCGAGCCTCCTGCACCGGGGAGTGAGCCCCTGCCGATCCGGCTCACGTTCCCTGCCACCCCCGGTCGGCCCGGCCCGACTGGCGATCGGTGCGGCATCGCGGGTCAGCGGGCGCGAGGAAGGGGCTCGACCGGTTCGGGGAGGTCGGCGACAGCGAGTCGAAGCCGTTCTGGACGAAGTTCCTGCGCTCCTTACGGGCCCGCGGCCTGAACAACGTCCAACTGGTCATCTCCGACAGCCACAGCGACCTGGCGGCCACCATCCGCACCATCTTCGCGCAGACCACCGGCGAGGCCGTCCGCACCTGACTGAACGTGGTGGCCGACATGCTCGGACGGCAGTTCCCCCAGGTCAAGCCCATGCTGCTGAACGCCGCGACGGACATCACCGCGTTCGCGGACTTCCCACCGGTCCGCTGGAAGAAGATCTGGTCCACCAACCCGCTGGAACGCCTGAACCGGGAGACCAAACGGCGGGCTGACGTCGTCCACGTCTTCCCCAATCCCGCCGCCCTCGACCGGCTCGCCGCCGCGGCGCCGCCCGAACTCCACGACGAATGGCAGGTCTTCGACCGCCGCTATCTCTCCGAAGCCTCCATGGCCGAACTCCTCACAACGCAGCCGACCGCGGACGATCACCGGTTTCCGCCACAGCAGAAACCGAATCAGCTGGACCAGTGACTACACCACTCGACGGAACATCAGCGTGACGGAGAAGACGTGAGCAGGATCCGATTCCTTGCAGCCCCTGACACCGAGGGTTCTCGAGGCTTGCGGCACACCAGCGATCGCCGTCGAGCGCCGGCCTGTCGCAGAGGTCGCCGGTACGACATCCCCGGCCCTCCCGGCGGACACCGGCCCGCACCCGTCCGGCGCCCGGTCCGGCCCGCCATCTCGTCCAGGAGTGAATCGCTTCCGAACTCGTCCCGCTTCTCGGTGCCTTGAATCGTTGTCGTTCCTATTGACCTCAGTTCGAAGGGCAAATTAAAGTTCCCGCACCTACATTGATTGAAACGATTCAACACTCGCTCACCCGTGACAAGTTGGGGCTGAACCATGCACGAAACCCACCCGCAGCGTGGCGGTGCGACGCGTCGGTCGGTACTGGCGGCCGGTCTGACGACGGGCGTTCTCACGGCACTCGGTCCGGCGGCGAGCGCCGCGTCCTCCGGGACATCTGGCTCCACCGCAGCCGCGCCTACGGCGAGTTGGTTCGCCCAACCGGCCAAGGAGGTCCGGCCCAGGTTCCGTTGGTGGTGGCCGGACGGCCTTGTGGACCCGGTGGAGATCGCGCGGGAGATCGACCAGATGGCCGACGCGGGATTCGGCGGCGCCGAGATCGCGGCCGTGCACCACAGCATCACCGACACCTCGGTGCTGGACACCGCCCACCACGGGTGGGGAAGCGCAGCCTGGCGCGACGGTGTGAAGGCCGCGCTGCGGCAGGCGGCGCGCCGCGGGCTGACCATCGACCTCACCCTCGGCCCGAGCTGGCCCGTCGCCGTGCCCGGAGTCACTCCCGACGACGACGCCGCGGTGAAGGAACTCGCCTACGGCAAAGCCACGTTGACCGGCGGTGCGGCCTACGACGGTCCGGTGCCGGCCTCCGTCCACCCGGCCGCCTCCGGTGCCACCGTGCAGAAGCTCCTCGCCGTACAGGCCGCCCGCGTCAACACCGCCTACTCCAGCGGCAAGGCGACCGGCCTGGACGCCGACAGCGTCACCGACCTGACCGGCCAGGTGTCGGGCGGCAATCTGAGCTGGACCCCGCCCGACTCGGCGACCTGGGTGATCCTGTCGTACTGGCAACGGGGTTCGGGGCAGCAGCCCGAGGCAGGGCCGCACTCCTCCCCCGCCGCGTATGTCGTCGACCACTTCAGCGCGGCGGGGACCTCGGCCGTCACCCGCTACTGGGATTCCACGATCCTGGACTCCACGCTCCGTCAACTCCTCGGATCGGCGGGCGGCACATTCTTCGAGGACTCCGTCGAGTTGGAGACCAAGGGGCTGCAGTGGACGCCCGGCCTGCCCGCGGCCTTCCGCGAGCACACCGGACGCGACCTGCTGCCGCATCTGCCGGCCGTCGTCCTCGACAACGGCAACCAGATCTTCGCCTTCGAGGCGCGGCTCACCCAGGAGATCCGGCACGACTTCTGGGAGACCGTCTCCGGCCTGTTCAACAAGCACCACCTCGGGGCGCTCAAGTCCTGGGCGCACGGACACGGCATGAAGATGCGGTCCCAGCCGTACGGTCTCCAGACCGACGCCATCGCCTCGGCGGCCGTTCTCGACGTCCCCGAGGGCGAGTCGCTCGGCTTCAAGAACCTCGACGACTACCGCTGCCTGGCGGGCGGGCGTGACATGGCCGGTCGCCGCATCCTGTCCTGCGAGGCGGGCGCGTACGCGGGCGGCGCCTACAACACCACGTGGGACAAGTTCCTGCGCACCATGGGCGGGGCGTACGCGGCGGGCGTCAACCAGACCGTGATGCACGGCTTCTCCTACGCCACCGCACCGGGCGTCAGCTGGCCCGGCTTCGCCGCGTTCAGCCCCTACAGCGGGGCCCCGGGATACGGCGAGTCGTGGGGGCCTCGGCAGCCGACCTGGCGCCATGTGCCCGACATCGCCGCCTACCTCGGCCGCGTCCACGAGGTGCTCCAGTCGGGCACCGCCCGCGCGGACATCGCCGTCTTCCGGCAGACCGGCTACACGGCGACCGGCATCGGGGCCTCCTGGCTGACCTCGACGGGCATCCCCCTCGGCTGGACCCACCAGTTCCTGAGCGGACCACTGCTCGACCTGCCCACCGCCAAGGTCTCCGGCAAACGCCTCGCACCCGACGGACCCGCCTACAAGGCCCTGTTCCTCGAAGGCGACTTCTTCTACGGCTCCAACCCGACGTTGGCCGTCGCGGACGCCGGCAAACTCCTGAGGTTCGCGCGTGCCGGCCTGCCCATCGTGCTCCTCGGCGCCTTCGACCAGGCGCTCACCCCGGGTCTCCCCGACGACGGGGAACAAGCCGAACTCCGGTCTCTCACAGCCCAGTTGCTCGTCCTGCCGAATGTCCGCCGGATCACCGACAAGACCCTGGTCGGTGCGGCGTTCGCGGAACTCGGCGTGTCCTCCGACGCCGTCTACTCCGTGTCGTCGACCCTGCTGAACGCCCACCGGGTCACCCACGACGCCGACTTCTACTACCTGTGCAACGGCAAACACGCCGAGACCGTCAAGCCGGCCGTCGCCCTCATCGACCACGACGTCACGCTGCGCGCCACCCGCCGCAAGGGCTCTGGCGCGGTCCCGTACCTGCTGGACCCATGGAGCGGGCGGGTCACCCGGCTCGCCCAATACACCCAGGACGGCGACGCGTTCACCTTCCGCGTCACGCTCCAGCCGGGCGAGAGCCTCGTCGTCGCGCTGGGCGGCCCGGGACTGTTCGGGGACCGCAGCGGCAACCGTCCGCACGCAGTCGCCACCGACGCGGACAGTGTGCTCTTCGCGGACGGATCACTGACCGTACGCGCCTTTGCGGCCGGGACCCGCACCACCACCCTGTCGAGCGGCCGCAAGGTCACCACGAAGATCCCTGAGGTGCCGGCGGCCGTCACCCTCGACCAGTGGACGCTCTCCGTCGACGACTGGCAGCCCGGCGCCAACGCGACCACCACCACGATCGTCACGCACACCCTCGTCCTCGACGCCCTGCTGCCCTGGTCGCAGATCCCCGAACTGGCCGACGTGGGCGGCATCGGCCGCTACCGGACGACGGTCACGCTGCCGAACACCTGGACCTCCGGCACGGGAGCCCTGTTGCGGCTGGGCAGTGTCAGCGACACCTGCCGGGTCACCGTCAACGGGACACCGCTCGACCCCGTCGACCGGCTCAACCCCGTGGTGGACCTCGGCAAACATCTGCGCCGCGGCGCCAACACCATCGAAATCGAGGTGGCCACCCCGCTGTTCAACCGGCTGCGGATCAGCAACCCCACAGTGTTCGGCACGTCCGCGAGGCAGAACTACGGTCTGGTCGGACCGGTCCACCTCACGCCGTACGTGCAGCAGACGGTGGCCTGAACCCCGGCACCACCCCGGGGTGACCCGGTGCGGGCGCCATCGTCAGCACGGATCCCGGCAACCGTAGACGTAGACGGCTGCCGGGATCCGTAGCACTGTTCGTAGACCCTCCTTGGGTTTCACGGCCGCCTTGCTCCTCTCCTCGGTCGCCCTCAGGTCCCCTCAGGTCCTCTCCGGTGGCCCCTGCCCCTGTCGCCAAGAACTCCTGGCGCGACAACCGACCAGGACCAGTTCGCGACTCGTGCATGATGATCGGGAACGTTCGGGGTTTGGAGGACTCGTGGATGAGGGCGAGGGGTGAGCCTGATCTGCCTGATCGACCCGGACAGCAGTGTCCGGGTCCGCGTTCTGCGGACAGGCACAGGCCTGGGGACACGCTGTACAACAACTACCCCGATGCCGAACTCGTCATCACGAGCGCCTTCGCCGGCGGGCGCCTTGGCCTGTGCCTGTCGCCAGAAGCCATGGACGACTGGTCAACGACCCTGGACAAGCTCTCCGACGGAGAGGGCACGGTCGAATGCCGGTGGCCGACCGCCGCGGTTGTGCCGGTGTCGCTGCTGGTCCGCTTTCTCCGGGAGGGTGCAGGCGATGCCGCGTTTGCGCAGGTAGGCGCGGAATCCTCGGGAGCTGTAGGCCTTGTCGGCGATGACCTGGGCTGGTTTGGAGCGGGGACGTCCACGTCCGGTTCGCAGGACCCGGATCCGTTCCAGGAGGGGACGTGCGCAGATGCTGTCGTGGCGTTGGCCGGGCGTCAGCAGGAGCGCGAGCGGGCGACCCCTGCCGTCGCAGGCGAGATGGATTCTGGTGGTCAGGCCTCCTCGGGATCGGCCGAGGGCGTGATCGTCTGGTTCGTCCGGCCGGTGGGTCCCCCTTTTCGGCCGGTGGCGGCGGCGTGCCGGCGGGCGCGGACGATGGCGGAGTCGGTCTGGACGGGCCAGTCGATGTCGCCGGCCGCGTCCGCATGGGCCCGGATCTGCTGGAGGGCCCGGGTGAACACGCCGTCCGGCGCATAGCGGCGGAAGCGGGTGTAGACCGTCTGCCATGAGCCGTGGCGATCTGGCAGGTCACGCCAGGAGATCCCGGTCCGGATCTTGTAGACCATCCCGCTGACGCCCCGCCGATCCTCCACACACGGTCGGCCCGTCGCGGCCCGCAGAGTGAGTGCAGCGAGTAACTCCCAATCCTGATAGGTCAGTTCATGGCGACCTATCACCCCACCATGATCCACCATCCGGTGATCTTCGAAGACGCACCCTAGGACCTTCCGCGCACTTTGCACCCTCCCCCATAGCCAACAGTGGTGCCATGATGGTGAGTTATGGCTGAGGGGGATGGAGTGGCCGACCAGGACAGTGACCGGGAGCGCGACCGGGAGATCCGCATCCGGCTGGACAGAACCGCCGGTGAGCGGGATGTCGGCGCATTGATGGCGTGGCTGGCACGGGAGGAGCCGCTCGAAGAGCTGCTGCGCGCGAACCGGTTGCGGATCGACGAGGGGCAGTCGAGCGAGCCGGGACCCGGTGCGCCGATGGGGGTCGGGGCGGAGATCGTCGTGGTGCTGGTCGGCGCCGCCGCCGGACCCGTCTTCAGCCAGTTGGTGCAGGACATCAGGCGGGGCGTCGACGCCTGGCGCACCAACCGGCGCGACGTCGAGCACGGGCCGTCGCCCGAGGCCGACGTACGTGTGGCGAACCCCGACGACGACGGGTAGCCCCGTGCCCGCCTACGACCCGCGTGGAAAGGTGAACCGGGCGCTGCTGGTCGGTGTGTCCGAGTACGACGTCACCGAGCCGCCGCACGGTGTGCCCGGCGATCTTCCGGCCGTCAAGCACAACGTGAACCGGTTGCGGGATGTGCTGACCCAGGGGCGGGTGTTCGGCGAGCACGAGGTCAGGGCGGTCCGGTCGCCGTCGCTCGACGAGTTCAACCACGCGCTGCGGACGGTCGTCCAGGAGTCCGAGGGCCTGCTGCTGTTGTACTTCGCCGGTCATGGCGCCATTCCCATGGCGGGCCACGAGTTGTTTCTGCAGATGCGCAACGCGAGCGTGATCGCGGGCGCGCACGCCGTCTTTCCGGGCGCCGAGATGTTCACCACCGTGCTGTCCGTGCTCGCCACCAGCCGGGCCGAGCGGATCGTGGTCGTCCTCGACTGCTGCTTCGCCGGGAACGCGGGCTCGGTCTGGGAGGACTTCCGGGACAAGCGACGCGTGCTGCTGCTGACGAGCGTGCAGGCCAACCACCGTATCGACGCGGGTGATCCGAGGACACCGACGCCGTTCACCGAGCATCTGGCACGGCTTCTCGACCGGGACGAACAGGTGTGGTTCGGGGAACTCTCCCGCGAGTTACGGCAGTTGATGAGCACCAGCAGCCACAGGACCGTGCGCGGTGATCCCTGGGACCCTCGCGGACGGGCGGAGCCCGACGAGGACGTGCTCCTGTCGGCACGGAAGGTACCATCGCCCCCACCTCCGCCCCCGGCACCGCTCCTGACTCCGACTCCGCCTCCGCCGCTGACTCCGACTCCGGTTCCGCCTTCCCGGACCCAACACCCGGTCACAACACCGGTGTTACGGCGGACCCGGGAAGCGCTCCGCACCTTCGTCCGCACCTGCGCCGCCGCGGTCGTCACCTGGATCGACCGCTTCTGGCCGGTCTCCGGGACCGCCACCCGTATCACCCTCGTCCTGGCCCTCGCCGCCGCCGGACTCGGTTCCTACGGCATCTACACCCTCGCCGCCGGTTCCCCCTCCTGCGGTCCGCCCCTCGAACTGCGGCTGTTGACCGACCCGGACCTGGAGTCCACCGTGCGCGCGGCGTCCGACGCCTATCTGACGTCGGACGCGAACACCACCGGCGACGGCTGCCGGCGCAGCGGGATCACCGTCTACAGCGCGGGTGCCGCCGACGCGGTCACCGCGCTGCACCGGCAGTCCGCGGCCTGGCAGGAACCCCGTGACCCCGACACCGATCCGCAGCGGGACGTCGGTCCGCAGCCGGACATCTGGATTCCCGCCTCGGCCGCCGACGCCGAACGGGTCACCGCCCACCCGGACCCGGACTCCGTCGTCACGCTCACCCCGGACTCCGAACCCTTCGCCTACTCGCCGCTCGTGCTCGCCGTACCGGAGCACATCGCCGCCCCCGAGTCCCTGCGTACCGGGCATCAACTAAACGAGCTGATCGACGAGTTGCGCGGCCGGGACTCCCATGCCGAAGTCGCCCGGCCCGACCCGGAGTTCACCGACGCGGCGCTGCTCGCCACGATGGGCCTGTACCGGGACGCCGCCCAACCGGACACCGCGGAGGGCCTGGTGCGTCAGCCGGGGCCGCCTTCCCCCACCGCCGCCGATCTGCTGTGCACGCTGCCCGACGACGACACCGTGGACAACCGGACGGCCGCGCTGGTCCCGGAGTTCCTGCTGAAGAGCGGTGTCGGCTGCGACCGTACGACCCGCAGTCGCCGGATCGCCGAGTACCCGGACGACACGTCCGGCATCGAGCCGACGTACGTCCGTGTCGGCTGGCAGGGCGCCACCCGTGACCAGCCGGCGCGGGACGCGGCGGCCGAGGACTTCCACACCTGGCTCACCGGGAACGGGGGGCTGGCCGTGTTCGCGGCGGACGGGTTCCGCTCGGCCACCGGTGACCGCGTCCTGCTGGACACCCGCTCGGTCGCCCCCGGGGTGGAGCGGACACCCGGTCCGGTGCCCGGGCCCAACGCGGTGCAGATGGACGTCGAGCTCGCCGCCTACCGGGGTGCCAACGGGCCCGGCCGGGTGCTCTTCCTCATCGACGACTCCGGTTCCATGGAAGCCCACTGGGAGGGGGCGAGCGGCGGACCCGGGCTGCTGAAGCAGTCCCTCGGCGGGTTCGGCAGCAAGGACGAGTACGGGGTGTGGGGCGTCTCCGGGCTGACCGGCGGGCACTTCTACACCGAGCTGATCTCCTTCGCCCCGCATCACCGCGCGGACGCGGAGAAAGCCATCGACAAGAAGGCCGAGGTCCAGGACGCCGAGGCCGATCCTCATACCGCGCTGCTCGCCGCGCTCGACTACATGGCGCACCGGGGCACCGACGACGAGCATCCCCGGCTGATCGTGTACGTCACCGACGACGAGGACAACAACCGGCTGACCGGCGCCGGTCTCGACGCCGTACTGAAGAAGGCCCGTTCGGTGAAGGTGCCCGTCGCGATGGTGTCCCTGGTCAGCGGCGGCTGCGACAAGGGCAAGCCGGACGCGCAGGTCTCCGACGCGAGCGGCGGCCGGTGTCTGGACGCCGACGAGGACCTCGGCGCGGGCCTGCAGGACGAGGTCGCGCGCACCGGGATGGGAGACGACTGATGGCTCGACGGCGTTTGTGCACAACGGTGTTGCTGCCCCTGCTGCTGGTCGCCGGGTGCGGTGGCGGGCAGACTTCGCGACAGCCCGCCGACTCCAACTCCGACTCCGGTCCCGGCAAGATCGTGGTGGCCAGCGGGCGGGACGTCACCGGCAAGGGCGGGGTCCGCGAGCAGCTCATCGACGCCTGGAACCGGCAGCAGGAGAAGACGGGTTCGCGCTACCAGGCCCGGCTGGTGGAACTCCCCGGCAACGCCGACGAACAGCGCAGCCAACTGCTCGGCGCCCTCCAGTCCGGCAGCGCCGCCTACGACGTGGTCAACCTCGATGTGACCTGGGTACCGGAGTTCGCCGCCGCCCACCTCGTCCGCCCGCTGCCCGACGACGAGATCGACGCCGATGTCATCAACTCCGTCGCCGGTACGGCCCGTTGGGACGGCAAGGTGTACGCGGTGCCCTTCAACAGCGATGTCGGGCTCCTCTACTACCGCCCCGACCTGCTGCACAAGGCGGGCGTGCGGCAGACGGATCTCAGCAAGGGCATCAGCTGGAAGCAGCTCCAGACCCTGAGCGGCGATGTCGCCCGCGCGCTGCCGAAGGTCGGGGGCTGGACCACACAGCTCGCCGCCTACGAGGGCCGTACGGTCAACGCGATCGAGGCGTTCGCGTCAGCGGTGCCGGACTTCGAGTTGACCGACGGCGACGGTCATTACGACGGTTCCGTGAAGGAGTTGACGGCCGGTATCACCGAACTCCGCTCCCGCACCGAGACGGCGTACACCCTCACGGACGCCGTCCACTCCGACGAGGCCGCCTCGCTCAGCGACTTCGCGGACGGAAGGACACAGTTCCTGCGGCAGTGGCCGTACGCCTACGGCTCCTTGTCCCAGTCGTTCTCGAAGGCGCAGCTCGGCGTGGCCCCGCTGCCCGGGCGCGCGGTGCTCGGCGGACAGAACCTCGCGGTGACCGAGTCGTCCCCACGGGCCGCGAAAGCGGCCGAGTTGATCCGCTACCTCACCGGCCGCCAGAGCGAACGCTGTCTGCTGGACGCCGGGTTCGCGGCGACCCGGACCTCGGCGTACGACGACGACAGCGTGACCTGCCCGGTCGGCGCCGGTGGCACCCCGTCCGCCTCCCCCACCGGCGAGAGCGCCGACCGCATGCGCCGCGATGCGGCCGGGCGCCCCGCGTACGCCCGTACGACCCTGCTTCCCGCGCTGCGCAAGGCGGTCCAGCGTCCGCGCACCCCGCTCTACGGCGCGTTCACCCAGACCTTCACCACCGAGCTGGGCCCGCTGTTCGGCGACGACCCGCCGAGCGACGCGGCGCTCGCGAAGACGCTGGACGCGGCGCTGCGGAAGGCACTGCCGGACTGATCACCGCGTGCACTGTCAGAGCGACCGTGACGGTGACGCCCCTTACGCCCGCCGTCCGCCGTGCGCCGTGCGCCGACAGCGCGATCCCGGTGACGTACGAGGCATCGTCCGGGCAGAGCCGGACCGTGGGGCCACGGCCGCCTCCCTACAGCCACCTCACCGACCTGAGCGCATTGATCCAGCACGTCCTACGGCCGCGCTACCAGGAACAGGCCCAGCTGATGGACGAGGCCGCACAAGCCGCCGGCCCGGCACTGGAGGAGCGTGTCCATGAGGGTCTGTTAGCGCTCCAGTCCCCCGGCCCATTCGGGCACATGACGTCGGCGTCGAAGATCTCGGTGAACACCATGAAGTGCATGCGGCCCTTCGTACTGATCGCGGACATCGCGTCCACGGAGAACCGGTTGCCGGTACGACGCACGGTCGGGGTGCGCCCCTTCTCGCCCCAGGTGCGGCCGGTGACCTGGTCGGAGCGGATGCCGACCTGGTCGGCGAAGAGCACCTCGCTCCCCTCTGCCCTGGCCTTGGCGTGGATGGCCGGGGCCAGGTCTCCTGGTGCCAGACGCGGACGGCTTCCGCGTTCTGCTCGACGGCCCGCTTGTCCGGGCGCTGGAACGTGTCAGGCCCCATCGGCGCAGGTAGTTGCCCACGCCCTGCTCGGTCAGCCGTACCCGGTACGGCTTCGCGATCGGATTCCCCACGCCGGCCCGAGTCCACAGCCGGCCTGCAAGACCCACATCACACGGCCGGTGATCCAAGACGGCCTGCCGGACGGCCTGTTGCTCCACCTCGTTCTACATCTGGTGCTCGCCGGCCCTGCGCCTGCGGGGCTGCGCCACCAGGGCCCCACGTCCGCCCTCGAGCCACTTCGCCCACCACGTGTCCACTGCCTTCAGCGACACCTGGAACACTGCGGCAACGTCCTCGCGATCCTGCCCCGCCACCAGCTCGGCCACCGCCCGCATGCGAAGCGCCTCCTGCGTCGACGGCGACAACTGCCGCGCATCCCCCACCAGTTCACTCACGCATGGATCAACGACTCAGAACATCTACCGTCTCGGATCAATAGGTCCGGCCGGTGCCGTCTGCCGTGCGGCGACAGCGGCCGCGCAGCAAGGGCCGAGGCGATGGCCGTCGATGCCCGATGGCATTGTGCCCGCATGCTTCGACGGGTACTGATCACCAAACGCCTCTCCGCCCTGACGGCCTGCCTCGTCGCCGTTCTCGCCTCGGTGGCGGCGCCCGCGATCCCCGCGGCGGCCGACGACTCCGGCCGGGTCTCCCTGCGGGTCGAAGTCCCGGCGGCCTTCCGGATGTACAGCGCCGACGAGGGTGCCAAGGCCGCGAACAGCGACTTCGGCGTCCCCGTCGCCGTGGAACGCAGTGACGCGGGCCCGGGCCGCAACGTCAGGGTCACCGTGGACACCTCGGGGCTGGACGGCGTCGCCCGGGCGAGCAAAGGCGGCGGCGGGAACTGCACCCAGGACGGCCCGGTGTTCACCTGCGTCTACGGCGACGTGCAGAACGGTGACGGCGAGTCCAACAACCCCTTCACCCTCAACGGCGTGGACGGCGTCGAGCCGGGCGACAGCGGGACGCTGACGTACACCGTCGTCGCGGACAACGCGGCACCGGTGACCGGGACCACCCGGATGACCGTGGGCGGACCTTCGCTCCACACCCCGGCGGACGACGAGTCGGTGAAGGCGGTGGCGCCGGGCACGTCCCGGAAAGCGACGCCCCGGTTCGCGAACCACAGCCGTTTCACGGCGGAACAGGGTGTCGCGCTCCGTATCTCCGCGGACGAGGGGCTGCTGCTGACCTCGCGCCCCGACAACTGCTACTTCGACACCTCCTCCACCTCGGCGTGGTGCGAGTTCTCCACCAAGGCCGCGCCTCACACGGCCTACCGCACCAGTGCCCCGGTCCGCTACACGGCCGCCGCCGGAAAGCTGCTGGGCACCCTCTCCTACACCTGGTCGTCCGAACCCGAGCGCCCCGCCGAACTCACGGTGCGCGGCACCGAACCCCCGCTGACCCTGACCAGGACGGCGGACCGCGGCCTCACCGGCGACACCGGGTACGTCAAGGCCACGACCACCGTGCAGGTCGACTACCAGCCGGTGACCGCGACCGTCCGGGGCCGGGTCGGCACCACGGTGACGGTCCATCTGGGGGTGCGCGACAACGGACCCGGACGGCCGTCGAGCGCGGAGACGCTGGGCCGCTTCGAGGTGGTGCCGCCGGAAGGCACCACGGTGACCTCCATCCCGTACACCTTCGAGGACGATGGCGGTGACTGGGCGTGCACGCGGCCGAAGAAGCGAGGCGGGGCGTTCGTCTGTGAGATCGGCTACGACGGGTTCTCCGAGGTACGGCACGAAGGAGGGACGACCGTCATCGGGTTCAAGATCCGCATCGACCGCCAGGTCGCCGGCGCGAAGGGCACCATACGCACGTCCAACCCGTTCGACCGGACCCCCGGTAACGACAAGGCGGTCATCGCGCTGGCAGCGTCGCCCGCGCTGCTGCCCCAGCTTGCCCACGACAGCACGGCGATCTGGACCGCCGTGTCCGCCGCGGGGATCGCCGTGATCGTCACCTTGGCGATCGTCCGCCGGCGCCGTCGCAACGGCGCCGCCGCCGGCGCGAACTCCTGATGACTCGGTTCCAGTCCTCCTGGGTGGCCTCGCCGAGTTCGAGCGCGGAGTACACACGCACACCTTCCGGGTTCACATCGAGCGCATGGAAGTAAGTACCCGGCTCAAGCCCTTCGGGACGCGGGTGCAGACCGTCTGCCATGAGCCGTAGCGATCTGACAGGTCACGCCAGGAGATCCCGGTCCGGATCTTGTAGACCATCCCGTTGACGATCCGCCGATCGTCCACACGCGGTCGGCCCGTCGCGGCCCGCCGTATGAGTGGAGCGAGTAACTCCCACTCCTGATCGGTGAGTTCATGGCGACGTATCACCCCACCATGATCCACCATCCGGTGATCTTTGAAGACGAACCCTAGTGCCGTGCCAGAGACCGTTTGCCCTGCCGCTTTGTTGGGTGGGTCCAGCTCCAGGGTGCATGGCGGCGCGGCAAGGAAGAGGTTTCCTGACGCGGCGCTACCGTCATGAGGGTGACAGGAATCAATGCCGATCGGCGATGGTCCGCATCCATGCCGGCCGCCTATGAGCAGTACCTCGTGCCGGTGGTCTTCCGGCCCTTCGCCGAGGACCTGGCCACCCGGGCGGCAGCACTCCGCCCTCGGCGAATTCTCGAACTCGCTGCGGGAACTGGCGTGTTGACAGCGGAGCTGCTCGCAGCGGCACCCTCGGCCGAGGTGACGGCCACCGACCTGAACGAGGCCATGGTCGCTTTCGGGTCGACCCGGGCCTCTGGCGCGGTATGGCGGCAGGCCGACGCGCAGCGGCTGCCGTTCCCGGACGGAGGCTTCGACCTGGTCGTCTGCCAGTTCGGCGTGATGTTCTTTCCCGACCGCATCGAGGCCTTCACCGAGGTTCGCCGGGTGCTGGCCCCGGGCGACCGGTTCCTGTTCAACACCTGGGGCCCGCTCGCGACGCACGCCTTCGAAGTCGCGCTGCAGGCCGGGCTGGAGCGGGCCTTTCCGGTCGACCCACCACGGTTCTTCCAGACGTTTCCGCACGGCTATGCCGACCCCGCCGTCGTGGCCGCCGATCTGGCGGCCGCCGGCTTCGCTGTCGAGGACGAGCAGGAGCTGACGCTTCAGGGTCGGGCCGCGTCGACCGCCGACCTTGCCACCGGGTACCTCACCGGGACACCGGTGCGAGCGGCCGTTGAGGAGCGCGGCGACGGACCGGCCGTCCGGGCGACCGTCATCGAGGAGATGACGGCCCGGCTGGGCCCGGGGCCGGTCACCGCCCCGATGACGGCGTACGTCTTCCGTGCCGCGGCCTGAACACAGGACGCGCCTGCGCAGGAGATGAGCGCGAGTCGACCTCGACGGGGCGCGTCGCACAGACGCCTGGTGCTCATCAGGCAGCGTTCACCCTGATGAGCACCTTGCGTAGTCGTTCATCGATCGCGTGCTTGTTCCGCCAGATGATGCAGCGGCGGATCAGGCTGCCCTGCTCTTTGCGGCCGGCGTGGTCGGTGCCGGTCTTTTTCGGTGCTCTGTGAGCGGAAGAACTAGCCGTTGATTTCTGTACATCCAATGCGCACGATTTCTTCACGCACATGGGGGTGGCAGGGTATCTGAAGATTAAAATATGTACCGTAGGGTCCAATCATGCACGGCCCGAACGATTCGCCTCATACCCCCCATTCCCCATGTCTCGCCGATTTGGCGAACCTGATCCGACTGCCCGCGGCGCTCAGCGTTCCTGGTGACATCCTTGCCGGCGCTGTCGCGGGGGGTGGCACACCCCGGCCCCGTATCGCCGCCACGATGGCGTCGTCCGTCGCTCTCTACTGGGCCGGAATGGCGCTCAACGACTACGCGGACGCGACGATCGACGCGGTGGAGCGCCCCGAACGCCCCATCCCCTCCGGACGAGTTGCCCGCCGCACCGCGCTCGCCACCGCGTGCGGGCTCACGGCCGCCGGCCTCGGCCTCTCCGCCCTGGCCGGCGGGCGGCAGGCGCTCGCCGTGGCGCTTCCCCTGACCGGACTGGTCTGGGCCTACGACCTGCGTCTGAAGTCCACACCCGCCGGTCCCGCCGCGATGGCGGGCGCCCGGGCGCTGAACGTGCTGGCCGGAGCGGAGCCCGGACGCCGGGGGGCCGCGGTGCCGGCCGCCCTGCTGGTCGGCGCGCACACCTACACCGTCACGGCGCTGAGCCGCCACGAGGTGTCCGGCGCGCCGCGTACCGTGCCCGCCGCCACTCTGGCCGGAAGTACGGCAACCGCCTTGGCCGCCGCGGCACTTCCCGGCCTGCGCCGGCGCGGCCGGGCGGCGCGGATCGGCGCCGCCGCCGGCGCGCTCGGCTATCTCGCCTCCTACGGCACGGCACAGGCGCGGGCCGCACGGAACCCGTCGGCCGCGAACGTCCGGCAGGCAGTCGGCACCGGGATCATGTCGCTGATGCCCCTTCAGGCGGCGCTCACCGCCGGCGCCGGTGGCTCGGCGCTGGCCGGTGTCCTGGCCGTGGCGCATCCGCTGGCGCGCAGACTCGCCCGGAAGGTGTCACCCACGTGACCCCGATACCCGGTCCCGTGGAGCGGCTCCGGTTCGGCTTCGGAACCAACGGCTTCGGCTGCCACCGGCTCGACGACGTGCTGAGCGTGCTCGCCGACCTGGGATACGACTCGGTCGGCCTCACGCTCGACCACGGTCACCTCGACCCGTTCGCCGCCGACCTGCCTCGGCAAGTCGGCGCTCTCGCACGGCGGTTGGACCGGCTCGGCCTGGCCGTGATGGTGGAGACGGGGGCGCCGTATCTGCTGGACCCGTGGCACAAGCACGTCCCCACGCTGATGTCGGCCACGAGCGCCGGGCGGCGCGTCGACCTGCTGGTGCGTGCCGTGCGCATCGCGGCCGACCTCGGCGCCCCGGCCGTCCAGGTGTGCAGCGGCCCGGCACCGGAGGGCGTACCGGAGGAGGAGGCCTGGAAGCGGCTGGCCGCCGGCTGCGAAGAAGTCCTGGACATCGCCCAGGAGCACGGGGTGGCGCTGGGGTTCGAGCCCGAGCCGTACATGTTCGTCGACACCGTGGAACGCGTTGTGGACCTGCGACGCCGGCTCGGCGATCCCGACCTGTTCGGCATCACCCTCGACATCGGTCACGCCCACTGCGTCGACGACCTGCCCCTGCTCGACTGTGTCGAACTGGCGGCGCCGTATCTGGTGAACGTACAGATCGAGGACATGCGGCGCGGCGTGCACGAACACCTCGAACTCGGCGCGGGCGAGATCGACTTCCCGCCCGTCCTGGTCGCCCTGAAGGCCTCGGGCTACCAGGGTCCGGTCTCGGTGGAGATCCAGGGCGCGTCCCTGAACGCCCCCGAAGTCGCCCGCCGTTCCCTCGAGTTCCTCAAGGCCGCCGAGCCGGTCTGACGCCGCGGCGCCGCGTCACTTCGCCCCACACAACCAACTCGCCACACCCACAAAGCCGTTGTCGAACACGCATTCCAAAAGGAGGCATGCGCGGTGGCCCCACACATCCTTACCGCCCTCGACCACCACCTCGCCCCGGGGGCACAGCGCTGGCTGACGGATGCCGTCGCCCGCGTCGGCGACGACCCGGCAGCGGTGCGCACCGTCTTCCCCGCCGTCGGCCGGCACTGCGGGCGCGGACCGCTCGCCGCCGGCTGGACGGTGGCGGACGCCGCCCGAGCCCGGCTGCTCGCCGCCCTGCCGCTGCGCGGAGCGGCACTCGCCGAGGAGATCACCGCCCTCCACCGGTACGGCGACAGCGCCGAACAGCGGGCAGTGCTGCGTTCGTTGGCGCTGCTGGAGGACTCGGACGCCTCGTTCGCCGACCTGGGGCTGCCCCTCGTGCGTGCGGCGCTGTGGGGCAACGACACGGACCTGATCGAGGCGTCCCTCGGCCCGTACGCCGCGCGGCATCTGGATGAGGATGCCTACCGGCACGCCGTACTGAAGTGCGTCTTCTGCGGTATCCCCCTCGACCGGGTGGTGGGCCTCACGGAGCGCGCGGACCGCGAACTCGCCCGCATGCTGGCCGACTTCGCCCACGAGCGGGTCGCAGCCGGCCGTGACGTGCCCTCCGACATCTGGCCGATCGTGCGCGCGCACCCCGGCGCGCTGGAGGCCTCGGGACTGCCCGGGGAAGCCACCTCGTCCTCGTCCGACCGTCGAGCCGCCGCCGTAGCGGCGCTCGCCGCCTTCACCGGAGCTGCATGATGCGTATCTTCGACCCCCACATCCACATGACCTCACGCACCACGGACGACTACGAGGCGATGTACACGGCCGGTGTCCGGGCGGTGGTGGAGCCCTCGTTCTGGCTGGGCCAGCCCCGCACCTCCGTGGACAGCTTCACCGACTACTTCGACGCGCTGCTCGGCTGGGAGCCGTACCGCGCCGCGCAGTTCGGCATCCAGCACCGCTGCACGATCGCCCTCAACCCCAAGGAGGCGAACGACCCGCGCTGCGCGGGGGTGTTGGACGTGCTGCCGCGCTACCTGGCCAAGGACGGGGTGGTCGCCGTCGGCGAGATCGGCTACGACTCCATGACGCCCGAGGAGGACGAGGCACTGGCTCGACAGCTCGAACTCGCCATCGAGCACGGCCTGCCGGTACTGGTCCACACCCCGCACCGCGACAAGGCCGTCGGTACCCGCCGCACCCTCGACGTGGTCCGCGAGTCCGGCATCCCGCCCGAGCACGTCCTTGTCGACCACCTCAACGAACTCACCGTGTCCATGGTCGCCGACAGCGGCTGCTGGATGGGCTTCTCCATCTACCCCCACACCAAGATGAGCGAGGACCGCATGGTGCGGATCCTCCAGGAACACGGCACCGGGCGGAAGCTCGTCAACTCGGCCGCCGACTGGGGGCGCAGCGACCCCCTCAAGACCCGGAAGACCGCCGACGCGATGCTCGCCGCCGGCTTCGACATCGACACCGTCGACCAGGTCATGTGGGGCAACCCGGTGGCCTTCTACGGTCAGAGCGGCCGGCTGGACCTGGAGGACGTCAAGCCGGACGAGGCGGCCCTGTTCGAGGGCAACTCGGTCAAGCGCGGCGGGGAGTGAGGCCGCCGTGCGTTTCCGACACACCGACGGTACGACCGTCCACCTCGCCTACTGCAGCAACGTCCACCAGGCCGAGGACCTCGACGGAGTGGTCGCCCAACTCGCCGCCTACGCCGAGCCCGTACGGGAAACGCTCGGCGTCGACCTGCTCGGCATCGGCTTGTGGCTGGCCCGTGACGTGGTCACCGAACTGTCCGCCCGGCCCGACGCCGTCCACCGTCTGCGGACCGAACTGACCGCACGCGGACTGGAGACCGTCACCCTCAACGCCTTCCCCTACGGCGGCTTCCACCGCGAGGTGGTCAAGAAGGACGTCTACCTGCCCGACTGGACCGACCCCGCCCGCCTGCGCTACACCGTCGACTGCGCCCGGGTGCTCGCCGGACTGCTGCCCGACGACGCGCGGCGCGGCAGCGTCTCGACCCTGCCCCTGTCCTGGCGCACGCCCTGGCCGCCCGCCGCACGCGACACCGCCCGCCAAGCACTGGACCAACTCGGCGCAGAACTGGCCCAGTTGGAGCGCGACACGGGCCGGGCGATCCGGGTGGGCTTCGAGCCCGAGCCCGGATGCGTGGTGGAGAACACCGTCCAGGCCGCCCGGGAACTCGGCGGACTGGACCCCGAGCGGCTCGGCATCTGCCTCGACACCTGCCATCTCGCCGTGCAGTTCGAAGAACCGGCCCAGGCACTGCGCCGCCTCGCCGACGCCGGCCTCCCGGTCGTCAAGGTCCAGGCCTCCAGCGCCCTCCAGGCCGACGACCCCGCCGACCCGGCCGCGCGCCGCGCGCTCGCCCGGTTCGCCGAACCCCGCTTCCTGCACCAGACCCGAACTACCGCACCCGGTGGCACCGTCACCGGCGTGGACGACCTCCCGGACGCCCTCGCCGGCGGGCTGGACCCCGCATCCGCCTGGCGGGTCCACTTCCACGCGCCGCTGCACGCCGAGCCCGAACCGCCGCTGCGCACCACCGCGGACGAACTGACCACCGCCCTCGGTGATTTGCTCGGCGGCCCGCACGCCGTCTGCGACCACGTCGAGGTCGAGACCTACACCTGGTCCGTCCTGCCCGAGCACCTGCGGCCGCACGACCGCGAGGGTCTCGTCGCGGGTCTGGCCGCCGAACTCGCCTGGACCCGCGACCGGTTCGAGGAACTCGGCCTGCTTCCCCAGTCCCTCACGCGAAAGGAGCCCGTCTCATGACGAGACTGGTCGTTATCGACATCGCCGGCCTCACCCCCCGCCTGCTGCAGCACATGCCCGCCGTCTCGGCCGTCGCGGCACAGGGCTTCCAGGCCCGGCTCAACCCCGTGCTGCCCGCCGTCACCTGCTCGGTGCAGTCAACGCTCCTCACCGGTACCCCGCCCGCCGAGCACGGCGTCGTCGGCAACGGCTGGTACTTCCGCGACCTGGGCGAAGTCCTGCTGTGGCGCCAGCACAACGCCCTCGTCGGCGGCGAGAAGCTGTGGACCACCGCCCGCCGCGCCAAGCCCGACTACAAGGTCGCCAACGTCTGCTGGTGGTACGCCATGGGCGCCGACGTCGACCTCACCGTCACCCCGCGCCCCGTCTACTACTCCGACGGCCGCAAGGAACCCGACTGCTACACCTGGCCACCCGCCCTGCACGACGAACTCACCGACCGGCTCGGCCCGTTCCCCCTCTTCACCTACTGGGGCCCCAACGCGGGCATCCCCTCCAGCCAGTGGATCCTGGCCGCCGCCCGCCAGATCTTCGACAAGCACCGCCCCGACCTGACCCTGGTCTACGTCCCCCACCTCGACTACGAACCCCAGCGCTCCGGCCCCGGATCACCGCAGTCGGCCCGCGAGGCCCGACGGCTCGACGACGCACTGCGCCCCCTGCTGGACCACTTCCGGCGCGAGGACGCCACGGTCGTGATCCTGAGCGAGTACGGCATCGCACCGGTCTCCCGCCCGGTCGACATCAACCGCGCGCTGCGCCGGGCCGGGTTGCTCGACGTCTACACGCAGGACTGCATGGAGTACCTCGACCCGTGGACCTCCCGCGCCTTCGCGGTCGCCGACCACCAGGTCGCCCACGTCTACGTCCGCGACCCCGCCGACACGGACGCGGTGGCGGAGATCATCGCCGAACTCCCGGGCGTGGAACAGGTGTTGGACGAGAAGGGCAAGGCGTTCCACGGGCTGGACCACGAACGCTCCGGGGAACTGGTCGCCATCGCGGAGTCGGACGCCTGGTTCACGTACTACTACTGGCTGGACGACGAGCGCGCCCCGGACTTCGCCCGCCAGGTCGAGATCCACCGCAAACCCGGCTACGACCCCGCTGAACTCCTCTACGACCCCACCGTGCCCGGCGTGAAAGCACGCGCCATCGGCCAGGTCGCCCGCAAGAAAGCCGGACTGCGCTACCGCGTCAGGACGGTTCCCCTGGACCCCTCCGGTGTACGCGGCAGCCACGGCCGCCTCCCGCAGGACCCACAGGACAGCCCCGTCCTGCTGTGCTCGCGGCCCGGTCCCGCCCGCGACGCGATCGACGCGACCGACGTCAAGGACCTCCTCCTCTCCCTGGCCGGCATCACCACCCCCTGACTGCAGGAGCCCCCCACATGCCCTCGACCGACAGTCCGCCGCCAACCCTGCCCCGCCATCGCCCCCTCCTCGACCCCGCCGCCGAGTACGGGCGGTGGGTCCAAGAACGGCCCCTGACCAGGATCAGCCTGTGGGGCGGCAACCATCCCTGGCTCGTGACCCGGCAAGAAGACGCCCGCGCCGTGCTCAGCGACCCGCGGTTCAGCTCGGAGAACGTCCGGCCGGGATTCCCCGGGCTCCAGCCGACGACACCACCGCGCACTCCCGGCCAGTTGTTCGCCATGGACCCGCCCGACCACACCCGGCTGCGCCGCATGCTCATCCCCGAGTTCAGCTTCCGGCGAGTGGAGCAACTGCGGCCGGCCATCCGGCACATCACCGACGAACTCCTCGACGGCCTCGTCAAACAGCAGCAACCCGCCGACCTGGTCGAGCACTTCACCCTGCCGCTGCCTCTTCTGGTCATCTGTGAACTGCTCGGAGTGCCGTACGCGGACCGGGAGTTCATCCATCGGCAGGCCGCGGCCTTCGCCACGGTCTCGGCCGGACCGGAGGCGATGCGGGCCGGCTGGGCGGCGCTCTTCGGCTACCTACAGGAACTACTGGCCGCCAAGTCGCGCGAACCCGGCGACGACCTGATGAGCAAACTCGCCACGGAACGGGTCGCCACCGGCGAGGCCACCCCGGCGGAGGCCGCCGGCCTGCTCGTCCAGATACTCATCGCCGGGCATGAGACGACCGCGAGCATGCTCTCCCTCGGCGTCGTCGCGCTGCTGCGCCATCCCGAGCAACTGGCCGCACTGCGCGCCGACGAGGCACTCGTGCCGGGCGCGGTGGAGGAACTCCTTCGCTACCTGACCGTCGTCCACATCGGCCTGCGCCGCATCGCCACCCAGGACGTCGAGGTCGGCGGCGTCACCGTCCGGGCGGGCGAGGGCGTGGTGGTCGCCCTGCAGGCGGCCAACCGGGACCCCGCGGTCTTCGCCGACCCGGACACACTCGACCTCACCCGGGACGCCGGCCAGCACCTGGCCTTCGGCCACGGACCGCACCACTGCCTCGGCCAGTCGCTCGCCCGGGCCGAACTCCAGGTCGCGCTGCCGATGCTGTTCCACCGACTGCCGGCTCTGCGCCTGACCGGCCCCGCCGCGGAGGAGTACGCCTTCGAAGGACGCGCGGTCCACGGGGTACGGGAGCTGCCGGTCGCTTGGTGATCCCCGCAGCGTGTCGCGGCGCGCTGCCCACGCCCAGGCACACCTGGCGTCCCGCGTGGTGCAGGTCCTCGGCTGACTGGCAGCCGGACCGACCGGTGCCGACCACCAGGACGCCGCCCTCGGAAAGTTGGACCGCGTTGCACCAACGCGAGGAGTGGATCTGTTCGACGCCGACGAGTAGCCGCTCGGTCATCCGCGGCACCGAGAGGGTGCGGTCAGGGGCCGGCGGCCACGACCACGCGTCGGCAGTGAAGTCCCCTTCGGAGGCAGCGAGTTCGGAGACTCCGCCTGCGCCCCGGCGCAGTCCGCTGACGGCGCCACCCTCCACCAACCGGGCTGGAAGAAGACACCGTGGCTCTCCGGCTGCCGGACGATCTCCTCGCGGGCCATGAAGCTGTCGCGGTCGTCCCCTGGTAGAGGTAACCGGGCTGTTTGCACTGCCAGTTGGAGGTCATCGGACGTAGCGACTCCCAGCGGCGCTCGCGCCATTCGTGGCCGACCCGGTTCTGCTCAGAACCCATCGGGGCCGGCATGTTCGCCGTGGTCATGCCCCCAGATCCTCCGTCACGGGCAGGCACTCGGCGAGCAGGTCGACGACGTCGCGCCAGGCTCGCTGCGCGTGCTGCGGGTGGTAGCCGACGCCGGGGACCGTGGGGTGGTCGACCGGCGGATGGTGGAAGGCGTGCAAGGCGCCGCCGTAGACCGCGAGGCGCCAGTCGACGCCCGCGGCCTGCATCTCAGCGGTGAACGCGTCTCGCTGCGCGGGCGGCATGATCGGGTCTTCCGACCCGACCCCGGCCCACACCGGGCAGCGAATGCGCGCCGCCTCGCCCGGTCGGCCCGTTGTCAGTGCGTTGACTGTCCCGATCGCGCGCAGGTTGACGCCGTCGCGCCCGAGTTCCAGCCCTACGGCTCCCCCGGTGCCGTAGCCGACGGCGGCGATCCGGTCGGGGTCGGTCCGTGGTTCGGTGCGCAACACGTCGAGCGCCGCATGGCCGATGCTCCGCATCCGGTCGGGATCAGCGAGCAGTGGCATGCAGCGGGCCAGCATCTCCTCGGGGTCGCTCACATAGCGCCCGCCGTGGAGGTCGAAGGCCAGCGCTACATAGCCCAGCTCGGCGAGAGCATCGGCCCTGCGGCGCTCGACGTCGCTGAGCCCCATGCCCTCTGGTCCGAGCAGCACCGCGGGCCGGCGGTCGACACCGGCCGGCAGCGCGAGGTGCCCGATCATCGTCAGACCGTCGGCCGGGTACTGGACCGTACGCGTCGTAATCGTCGTCATGAGACTGGACTGTAGTGATCGTCGAGCCCGGTCCGGCCGCTGTTCTGCCGCTGGCAGAGCAGCGCGGACATCCCCCTGAAATACGGCGAGGGCTCACAGGAACCGTCACAAACCTCGTCCCCACGGCGGCTATCCATCCCCTTGCCCCCTTGACCCGTATCTCGATCAGGCCTCTCACCGGTTTGAAGACGGGTTCCCAAGGACGACGTGCTCAATGCCGCGCTCACCGCGAACTCCCGTCGGGGTTGCGCAGTGCCTCGACGGCGACCTTGGCCCCGTCGAGGGAGGCGTACTTGGCCGCGGTCTCCTCGATCTGCCCCCCCCAGAAGGCGATGCGGCCGTCCGGCGTACCACACCCCGGAAGCCGGCGACCGCACGGTGCCCCGACGTCATCCACCTGGTTTCGGCCCTTCGTATCCGCTCCCCCGCTCACCTCTTTCGTCGCGCACGGCAGACGGCCCGCCGATGCCGCCCGGGCAGCCGGACCGCCGACCGTGGATCGCCGGTCGACGCCCCCTGAAGGCGCCTCCACCGATCCGGGCGAGTTCGGTTCTTGGCACCCGCTCCATCCACAAGGCGCAGGCCATCGACGGCTGTCAGGCGACCCGCACTCGTTTTGCACACCCGGTTCCTACGCTCCCGTGGCACCGTCCGCCGAGCACAGGGAGCCCCCGTGACACTGGTCATCGCCACCGCAACACCCTTCCACGGCCACGTTCAGCCGGTCCTCGCCGTGGCCTCCGATCTCGTCCGGCGCGGGCACGAGGTGGTCGTGCTGACCGGGAGCCGGTTCGCCGAGGACGTACGGGCCGCCGGTGCCCTGCATGTGTCGTTGCCGCCGGAAGCGGACTTCGACGACCGGAAGCTGGAGCTGTACTTCCCCGAGCGCGGTGCGCTGCCGGCCGGGCCGAGGCAGTTGGACTACGACCTGAAGCACGTCTTCGGCGATCCCACCGCCGCCCAGTACCGGGCCCTGCACAGCCTGCTCGCCCGCCGGTTCCCGGCGTCCGTCGTTGTCAGCGATCCGCTGTTCCTGGGCGCCACCGCACTCGCGCTGTCCGCACCGCCCGGCCGCCGGCCGGTCACCGTCAGCCTCGGCATCACCATGCCGACCCTGCTCAGCGAGGACGCGCCGCCCATCGGGCTCGGCATGCCGCCCCTGGTCGGAGAGGGCGCGAAGAAACGGCATCGGGATATGAACGACCAGGTCAGGGAGGTCTTCGCGGACGCGCAGCGGCACGTCGAGGACAACTTCGGGGAGAGCGGCACCGAACTGCCGGGCTTCCTGCTGGACTGCCTGGTGACCGTGCCGGACCACTATCTCCAGCTGACCGTCCCGGGGTTCGAGTACCCGCGCGGCGACCTGCCGCCGTCGTTCCGGTTCGTCGGGCCGCTGCCCGCCGCGCCGCCGAGCGGAACGCGGTCGCTTCCCGACTGGTGGACCGAGGTGGAGGATGCGGACCGTCCCGTCGTCGTGGTCACACAGGGGTCCTTCGACAACCGCGATCTCGGGCGGCTGGTGCGGCCCGCGCTCGACGCCCTGGCCGGAGAGGACGTCCTGGTGGTCGCCGCGACGGGCCGCGCGGACGGCCCTGACCGCATCCGGGCGGCGGGTCCCGTTCCCGCGAACGCGCGAGTCGCCGGCTACGTCCCCTTCGACGCGCTTCTCCCGCACGCCTCGGTCCTGGTCACCAACGGCGGCTACGGCGGGGTCCACCAGGCCCTGCGGTACGGCGTCCCGCTCGTCGTGGGCGGGGACGGGGAGGACAAGCCGGAGGTGGCGGCCCGGGTGGAGTGGAGCGGGGCCGGGCTCGACCTGCGGACCGGGCGGCCGTCGCCCACGGTCGTGCGGGACGCCGTACGAAGGGTGCTGGCCGAACCCGGATTCCGGAAGCGGGCGGCCGGGTTGCGGGAGAAGTTCGGGCGCCATGACGCGCTCGGGGCGATCGCGGAGGTGGTGGGGGGAGCGACCGCTGCGGCCGGGCCCGCCTGAGCCCTGCCGCGGGCTCGACCGGAATCCCTCGCCGAGCCACGCCTGAAATGTCCCACCCCGTGAGTGCTGTCCCCGCCGCTGCCTAGCATGAGGACCCGGTAGGCGGGGGCGGGGGGATGCGATGACACCGGTGCCGTTACGGTTCACGGTTCTCGGGGACGTACGGGTCTGGCGGGACGAGGTCGAGGTGGATCCGGGGCCGCCCCTGCGGCGCACGCTCCTCGCCCTCCTGCTGGCCCGGTCCGGTTCTCCCGTGCCGTTGCCGGACATCGTCGACTCGCTCTGGGCGGCGGACCGGCAGCCCGCACGCGCGGTCAACATGGTGCATCGCCATGTCGGCGCGCTACGGCGGCTGTTGGAGCCGGGGCTGCCCAACCGGGCTGTCGGCTCGCTCCTGTTGCGGGGCGGGGGCGGCTATCGGCTGCTGGCACCGGTCGACTCGGTGGATCTGCTGCTGTTCCGTCAACGGGTTGCCGGAGCAAGGAAGTTGGTGGAAAAGCACGACACCGGGCGGGCCGTGGAGGAGTTCGCGGACGCGCTCGCGCTTCGCTACGGCCCGACCGCCGGCTGCCCCGCCGAGGCCGCCCCGCATCCCGTCTTCACCGAACTGGACCGCGAGTACGACGCCGTGGTCCGCGAGGCGGCGGACGTGGCCCTCGGCTGCGGCGCGGCGGGCCGTGTCATGCCCGCCCTCACCGAGACCGCGACACGGCACCCGTTCGACGAGGGACTCCAGTCCCTGCTCGTCCGAGCCCTCACGCAGACCGGTCGACGGGCGGAGGCACTGGAGGTCTTCCGCTCGACGGCGACCCGGCTCACCGAGGAGCTGGGCGTCGACCCCGGTCCGGAGCTGACCGCCGCGGGACGGGGGGCGACCGCGGAACCGGAGGCCGCGAGAGCGCGGGGCGGGGGCGAACCTGACGCGACGGGCACAGCGCGCCGCACGGGGGCGGACGCGGCGGGAGCTGAAGGCCGTACTACGGAATGCGGCGCCGTTCCCGAAGCCCCGCCCGCTCCCGATGCCCCGCCCATGAGGCCGGCCCAACTGCCGCCCGCCCTCCCGGTCTTCGTCGGCCGCGAAGCCGAACTGGTCCGCCTGCATGCCCTCCTCGACGAGACCGAAGCCGAAACCGTCCCGCACAGCGGCGCCCGTACCGACCCTGACACCGCCACCCTGCCCCCCACCGTGATCAGCGCCATCGGCGGCCTCGCCGGCGTCGGCAAGACCACCCTCGCCCTGCACCTCGCCCACGACGTGGCCGACCGCTTCCCGGGCGGGCAGTTGTACGTCAACCTCCGCGGCTTCGCGCCCGCCGCCGGACCCACGCATCCGCAGGACGCCCTACGGGGATTCCTTGAAGCACTCGGTGTACCGGCCGCGCGGATACCCGAGGGGCTCGACGCCCGGGCCGCTCTGTACCGCAGCCTGTTGGCGGGCCGCAGGGTGCTGGTCCTGCTGGACAACGCGCGCGACGGTGCGCAGGTCCGGCCGCTGCTCCCCGGCGCTCCCGGCTGTCTGGTGCTCGTGACCAGCCGCAACCGGCTCACCGGGCTGGTCTCCGCCGACGGCGCCCACCCACTCCCTCTGGACGTGCTCACCCCGGCCGAGGCCCGCTCGGCCCTGGCGCTGCGGATCGGTGCCGCACGGGTGGCCGCCGAACCGGAGGCGGTGTCGGAGATCGTGTCGCTCACCGCGCGGCTCCCCCTCGCCCTGGCCATGGTCGCCGCCCGGGCCGCCGCGCACCCCGGGTTCCCGCTGGCGGCACTGGCCGGGCATCTGCGGGCGGCGCACGGCGGGCTCGACGCGTTCGGGGACGCCGACCCCGCGACCGACGTACGCGCGGTGTTCTCGTGGTCGTACGACGCGCTCGGTGTGCCCGCCGCCCGGCTCTTCCGGCTGCTGTCCCTGCATCCGGATGCCGAACTCACCGTCCACGCCGCGGCCGCCCTCGCCGGCGAGCCGGTCGCGGGGACCCGCGCCCTGCTCGACGAGCTGACCGACGCCCATCTGCTCACCGAGCGCTCGCCCGGCCGGTACGGCTGTCACGACCTGCTGCGCGCGTACGCGACCGAGCTCGTCCACGCCACCGAGAGCGGGGACGAGTGCCGGGCGGCCCTGCGCCGGATGCTCGACCACTACCTGCGCACCGCGCACGCCGCCGCGCTGCTCTTCGATCCGCCGACGTCGGTGATCACTCCCGTCGAGTCCGCCGTACGAGGCCGGCCGCTCGCCGACGAGGCCGCCGCCCTCGCCTGGCTCACCGCCGAGCGGCCCGCGCTCCTCGGCGCCTTCCGGCAAGCCGTCGAGCACGGATTCGACGCCCACGTCTGGCAGTTGGCCTGGACGCTGGAGCGCTTCCACGAGCGGCACGGTCACTGGCCGGAGTATCTCGCCCTCCAGCGCGCCGCGTTGGAGTCCGCCCGGCGGCTGGCCGACCCCGTCGCTCTCGCCCAGGCACACCGCGGGCTCGGCCGCGCCTGCATGATGCTGCGGCACTACACCGAGGCGTACGACCAACTCCATGCCTCCCTGGGCGAGTTCGCCGCGTTCGGGAACGCCGACGGGCAGGCGCAGGCGCGGCTGTCCCTGTGGGCTCTGCTGGTCCGTCAGGGCCGGCACGAGCAAGGGCTCGAAACGCTCGCCCCGGCTTTGGGTCTATACCGCGAGTCCGGCAACCGCAGGGGGCAGGCCGACGTGCTCGTGGCCACGGCCTGGAGCGAGGCCGGTCTCGGCGAGGGCCGCCGCGCCCTCACGCACGCGCGCCGGGCACTCGCCCTGTTCCAGGAACTGGGGATCCGTCTCGCCGAGGGGTACACCTGGGACACCCTCGGCCATGTGCACAGCCAACTCGGCCGCCCAGAGCGGTCGGTGGCCTGTCACCGGCGTGCGCTCGACCTGTTCCGGGAGGTCGGCGACCTGTTCAACGAAGCCTGTGTGCTCGACCGGATCGGCGACGCCCAGCAGGCGTCCGGCCACCCCACGGACGCGCTCGGCACCTGGCGGGAGGCGCACACCGCGCTCCGCGCCTTCGATCCGGTCTGGGCGGCCGAGGTGGCGCGGAAGATCACCACCGTCACGGGTGAAGTCACAAGTGCCGTCACAGGTGCGGTCACAAGCCAGGCACACTTCGTCCACTGCGCCCTGCCTACGCTCCCGCCACCTTCGAACGGCCCACAGGGCCAGTGAACTTCGATGACCTTCCTGCGCTAGGAGCGTGTGCAGTGACCTACAGCGTGATCAACGGAAACCAACTGTTCCACACCGACGAGGGGCCCACCGGGGACCGGGCGGGCGAGACCCTGCTGCTGGTGCACGGCGCGACCTGCGACTCGCACGACTGGTCGGCGCAGATCGGGGCGTTCGCCGCGCGGCACCGGGTGATCGCGCCCGACCTGCGCGGTCACGGCCGGTCGTCCGGGTTGTCGGGCGGGCAGCGTCCGCGGGAGTTCGCCGCGGACCTGGTGGAGCTGATCGACGACATCGACGCCGGTCCGGTGGTCGTCGTGGGGCACTCGCTGGGCGGGCTCGTCGGCTCCGTCCTCGCGGTCGAACACCCGTCCCTGGTACGGGCGGTGGTCACCGTGGATCCCTCCTACGGCTTCGAGGCGCAGTTCGCGCCACAGCTCGCCACGGCCTTCCGTGTCCCGGACCCGGTCGCGTCGGCCGCCGCGATCCTCGGCGGCCTGGAGAACACCGCCACGGCCGGCCCCGAGGCGGACGCCCTGCGCGTCTGGCACCGCAGGCGGATCCTCGGCATGGACCCGATGACCGTACGGGACGTCTTCCACGGCCTGTTCGACGAGAGCGCCGTCGCGCTGACCGTGCGGCCCGGTGTCGAGACGTATCTGGCGCGCCGCGCCTGCCCGGTGCTGTCGCTGTCGGCGTCGGCCTCGCTGAAGGCCAAGGGGATCGACGGGGACTGGGAGGAGTCGCTGAGCCCGCACCCGTACAGCGCGTCGGTGGTGCTCGACGGGGTCGGTCACTGGCTGTTCCAGGAGCGGCCGGCCGAGTTCAACGCGCTGGTGCTGGGCTGGATAGACGGGCTGCCGGCCGCCTGACGGGCGGCGGGACGTCCGCACGGGGGCTGCGCACGAGGAATGACGACGGGGACTGCGCACGAGGGATGGCTACGACGGTGACGATGCGGTTCGCGGTCCTGGGACCGGTACGCGTGTGGCGCGACGGCGGGGAGGTGCCGCTCGGCGCGGCCCAGCAACGCCTGCTGCTGGCCCTGCTGATGGCGCACGCGGGGCGTCCGGTGGCCATGGAGGAGATGCAGCTCGCGCTGTGGGGCGAGGCGCCGCCGGGCTCGCCCGCCAACGCGGTGTACCGGCACGTCGGTGTGGTGCGGCGGTTGCTGGAGCCGGAGTTGCCGATGCGGGCGACGGGGCGGTGGCTGGTCCGGGACGCGGGCGGTTACCGGTTGAACGCCTCGCCCGAGACCCTGGACGTGCTGCGGTTCCGGGAGTTGGTGCGGCGGGCGAGGGAGGCCGGGGGTGCCGAGGCCGCCGTACCGCTCTATCTGGAGGCGTTGAATCTGCGTACCGGGACGGTCGCCACCGGAGTCCCCGTGGAGGCGCGTTCGCACCCCGCGTTCAACGCCCTGGAACGCGAGCATCTGGGGGTGGTCAAGGAGGCCGCCGACGCGGGGGCGGGGGCGGTCGGGCAGTTGCTCGCCGTGCTGCACCGGGCCGCGGCCGAGCATCCGCTGGACGAGCTGCTCCAGGCTCACCTCGTGCGCGCCCTGGCGGCCACCGGGCAGCGGGCGGCGGCCCTCGACACCTGGCAGCGGGTACGGACCGTGCTCGCCTCCGAGTTGGGCGTCGAGCCCGGGTCCGAACTGCGGGCCGTGCAGAAGGAGGTGCTGCGCGAGGGTGCCCCGGCGAAGCCCGCGGCTCCGGGCTCTTCGGCGCCCACGGGCGCGAAGCCCGCCAGGCTGTCCGTGGTGCCCGACGCACCGGCGCGGCGCCCGGCGCCCGATCCCTTCGTGCGACCGACGCAACTGCCTTCGGAACTCGGTGCCTTCACCGGCCGGCGGGCGGAACTCGCCCAGTTGGCGGAGCTGTCGGCGAAGGAGGCGCCGGGGATGCGGATCGCCGCGATCAGTGGCATGGGCGGCATCGGCAAGACCACGCTGGCCGTCCGCTGGGCGCACCGCGTCGCCCACCGCTTCCCGGACGGGCAGTTGTACGTCAACCTGCGCGGCTTCGACCCCGGCGGGGCGGCGACGGACCCCGGCGAGGCGCTGCGCGGCTTCCTGGAGGCGCTCGGGGTGCCGCCGCAGCGGATGCCGACCGGGACGGACGCCCAGACCGGGCTCTACCGCAGCCTGCTCGCCCGGCGCCGCGTACTGATCCTGCTGGACAACGCGCTGGACTCCGAACAGGTCCGTCCACTGCTCCCCGGCAGCCCCGGTTGCCTGGTCGTCGTCACCAGCCGGGACCGCCTCTTCGGTCTGGTCACCGCCGAGGGCGCGCATCCCCTCGCCCTGGACCGGCTCTCGCTCGCCGAGGCCCGGGAGTCCCTCGTACGCCGGCTCGGCGCCGACCGGGTCTCCGCCGAGCCGGACGCGGTGGCGGAGATCATCGCCCGGTGCGGTGGGCTGCCGCTGGCCCTGGCCGTCGTCGCCACCCGGGCGGCCACCCGTCCCGCCTTCCCGCTGGCCTCGATCGCCGCCGACCTGCGGGAGGCCCGGGACAGCCTGGACGCCTTCGCGGACCCCGACCCGGCCGGTGACGTGAGAGCGGTCCTGTCGTGGTCCTACCGCACGCTGAGCCCGGGGGCCGCGCGGCTGCTGCGGCTCCTGTCGCTCCACCCCCGTCCCGACGTCACGATGCCGGCCGCGGCGGCCGTCGCGGCCGCCGCCCCGGAGGAGACCCGCCGGCTGCTGGCCGAACTCGTCCGCGCCCACCTCCTCACGGAACACACGCCCGGCCGCTACACCTGCCACAACCTGCTGCGGACGTACGCGATGGAGCGCGCGGCGCGGGACGAGGGGCCGGCCGAGCGGGACGCGGCCGTGCGCCGTCTCCTCGACCACCACCTGCACACCGCGCACGCCGCCGGACGGCTCTACTCCCCCTGGTGGACCGCCAGTTCACTGACCGAGGCGGCGGACGGCGCCCGCCCCGAGTCCATCGCCGACGACGGGCAGGCACTGCGGTGGTACACGGCCCAGCGGAGAGTGCTGCACGCGCTCGCCGCCACTGCGGCACAGCACGGCCACGACGGCCATCTGTGGCGACTGGCCTGGACGTTGGAGCGCTTCATGGACCGGCAGGGCCACTGGCACGAGTCCGCCGCACTGCAACGCGCCGGTCTCGACGCGGCGGTACGCGACGGCCACCGCACCGCGCAGGCACATCTGCACCGCGGCCTGGCCCGTGCCTCGGCCCGTCTCGAACGGTACGAGGACGCCCGCGTCCACATCCGGCACTCCCTCGACCTGTTCACCGAACTCGGCGACCCGCGCGGCCTCGCCCACGCCCACCGCAGCCACGGCTGGCTGCTCGACCGGCTCGGCGACCACGACGGAGCGCTGGACGCGGCCGGCCGGGCACTCGTCCTCTACCGGGCCGTCGGTGACCATGTCGCGGAGACCAGCGCCCTGCACGCCCTGGGCTGCACCCACGCGCTCCGGGGCGACCACCGCCGCGCCGCCGCTCACTTCGAGGAGGCCCTGACCGGACTCGACGGCCTGGACGGGACCCGCTACGCCGAGGCCGGCACCTGGGACAGCCTCGGCATCGCCCGCCACCACCTGGGCGAACACCAACAGGCCATCGCCTGCTACCAGTGCGCGCTACGGCTCTACCGCGAGGTCGGCGACACCTTCAGCGAGGCCGGGACGCTGCGCCACCTCGGCGACACCTACCTCACCACCGGCGACCCCGGCGCCGCCCGCACCGTCTGGGAACGCGCCCTGCACCTGCTGGCCCCGACCGACCCCACGGCCGCGGCGGAACTGCGCGCCAGGATCCTCGCTCTGGGGGACGAGGTGTCCGCGCCGAGGATCGGCGCGGTCCCCGAACCGCATCCGCCGGCCACGACCTAGGGGCGCAACCGTTTCAGCAACTCCTCTGCGGCATCCAGGAGTTGACCGGGTGTGCTGGTGGTCTGCTGGAAGTCGACCAGCGCCTCCACCTCGCCGATGCCCGCCTCGGCCGTACCGAGAAGGTAGTCGGCGATCTGTGCGACGGTGCCCTCGTTCGGGACCCGGTCCGCGGGCGCCGGGGTGTCGGTCAGGCGGGCGTTGACGCGGATGACCGTGCGCAGCGCGTCCGCATCCCGGCCGGCTGTGTCCGCCGCCCGGCGCACGGTCTCCCACATGCCGGTGAGCGCGGGGACCGGCAGCCCGGCCGACAGCCAGCCGTCGCCACGCCGGCCGATCCGCTCCAGGGCGCCCGGCGAGAATCCGCCGAACAGCAGCGGTGGGCGCGGCCGTTGGACCGGCTTGGGCTCGATGCTCGACGGCGGGATGGCCCACCGCGTGCCGTCGTGACACACCTCGGCGCTGCCCCAGATGGTCTCCGCCGCGTCCAGCCACTGCTCCAGTTGCTCCCCACGCCGCTCCCACGGCACACCGGCCGCCCGGTACTCGTCGCGCATCCAGCCGAGGCCGATGCCGACGTCGAGGCGTCCGTGGCTGACGACGTCCAGCGAGGTGAGCGTGCGGGCGAGGAGGATCGGCGCGTACCACAGGGCGTTGAGCGTGCTGGTGCCGAGCCGCACCCGCTCGGTGACCGCGGCGGCCAGCGTCAGCACGGTGAGCGGATCCAGGAACGTGCGGTACTCCTCCGGCATCGTGCCGTCCCCGCCCGGATAGGGGTCTTTCGGGTGACGCGGGGTGAGGATGCGGTCGGCGGTCCAGAGACTGTCGTACCCCAACTCCTCGGCGGCACGGGCGACTTCGGTCACCGCCTCGGGCGTGGCGAAGGCACCGTACTGAGGTACGGCGAGACCTGTACGCATGGGGGTTCCCCTCTCTTCTCCTGGCTCCGTCGCAGGAGGGGCGCCCACGCTAGGCCGCGCTTGTGGGCGTGAAGTGACCGCTCGCCCGGCCCGGACCGAACGCCCCGGACCCCGGGCACATCGGGCGCACTTTCCTTCCACCACGGCCTGCCAGGCTCCGGCCCACCGTCACCCGCGACACGGGTGACACCCGACGGATCCGAGGCGTGCGACACCCGATGAACAGCACGGCACCATCGACCACACCGACCGGAGACACCCGGGCGGCCACACACGGCGGCTCACGGATGGGACACCGCCTGACCGCCTTCCTGACGACCTGTCTCCTGATGTGCGGCCTGCTCGTCCTGTCCGGCGGGACAGGACGAGCAGGCCGACCCCGACAGCCATCGGCCGGCCACCTGGAACATGTGCAGATCCGGTGCGGACAACGGCTGGGCCCTTGCCTGGCAGTTGGCCCAGACCCAGGACGTCGTCGTCGCCCTTCAGGAAGTACCCGCGGCTCCCCCGGCCGGCGTGACACACCTGTGGACCAGGGGAAGAATCGACGCCTACGCCTGGGACCAGGGTCGCGCCGGCCTCCGCTACCTCACCATCCTGAACGGCGACCGGCCCACCGTTCTGCGCATCGCGATGACAACCACCTGGGAACCGGCCCCGGCCGACGTGTTCGACGTCACCAATCCGCGCGGTGAGCGCAACATCCTCGCCGTGGCGAACCGGGACGACGACATCCTGTTCGCCTCCTCCCACGCGCTCAGCGGCGGCGGCTGGGACGTGCGGTTCATGGTGCCCGCGGTCCGGGCGAGAGCGAATGCGGCGGGCATCCGCAACTGGGCGCTGCTCGCCGACTTCAACCGGGATCCCACGGTCACGCGCGGCATCGCCGCACAGAACGAAGCCCACATCTACAACACCGGCAGAGCCACCCGCGAATCGGGCACCGAGCTCGACTACATGGTCTCCAACGTCGACACCGACAACTGGCACGGCACCGTGCTCCCCAACGGCGCCAGCGACCACTGGCCGGTGGCCTTCCGGGGACTGCGCGCCGGTGGTGAGGCGCAGGAGGTGACGATCCACCCGGACACCCCCGACCCGGTCGTCCTCGACGTCGCGGGCGAGGCCACGGGCAACGGTTCGCACCTGATCACGTACCACCAGACCGGCGGAGCCAACCAGCGTTGGCGCATCACGCCGACCGGGGGCCGCGCCGCTGAACCACATCGTCAGTACCCAGAGCGGCAAGTGCCTCGACGTGGACCGGGGACAGTCGTCCAGCGGCGGCGAGCTGATGAACATCTGGGACTGCCACGGTGCGGACGGCTCCCCCACTCCGGGCGGCCCCCAGCGCGACACCCAGGGCTTCGTCCTGGAGCACCCGGACCCGTTGATGCCCGACGTGACGATGCTGCGTGACATCGGCACCGGCTTCTACGTCGATCTCCGCCGCCCCGACGAGGGCACGATGCCCCACCAGTGGCTGCGCCTGAACTCACGTCAGTTCTCGAACGAACTCTTCTATCTCGACCCCGTCATCTCGTGACCGGGGCCGGGCCGAACGCACTGCCCGTTCGTGCAGGCACTCCGACCACCAGTCCTCGCAGCCCGTGCCCACAGCGTGCCCGTAAGACCGGACAGTCACGGTCGACGCCCCTTTCTGGACAGCCCCTCCGGCCAGGTCCTCATCTGCAACCGATCCTCGATCCCGTCCACCATGCGCCTCTGCCGATGCTGCCGCCGACCACGCGACCGAGGACACCGCCCACAATGCCGCTGACCACTGGGCCGACCGACGCGCCGACAAAGCCGGCTCCCGCCCCGATCTCGGTGCTCTAGCCCGCGTCGGCGAGGCCGCCCGCCAGGCGGGCAACGTCCTGGATGGCCGTCTGAGTCTCTTGGAGCGGCCGCCGCATCCTGGACGTCGTAGGCAACGGTGGCAGCGATCAGCAGCCTTACTGCCAGCCTTTCAGATTGATGGCTTCCGCGGCGCCTACGGGCTCGTCTGTGCTCGACTGCGGCAGCGCACGACGAGGGGGCCGGGGTGCTGCCGAAGTCCAAGGTCCATCTGTACCCGGCGATCCGCCGCGATTCGCGTCAGGGCCTGTCGAACCGTGCTCTTCAGCGGAAGTACGGCGTGGAGTTCTTGACGGTGCAGAAGGCGTTGCCGTCGGCCTGGCCGGAGCCGAGGAAGCAGCTTCCACCGAGGGCGACCCGGCTGGATCCGTTCAAGCCGTTGATCGACCAGATGCTGCCGCCGGGCACGAGACAGGTCGGCATGCCAGTGACTCGTCGGCGATTCTGGGGGTGTGAGCCGGCCTCTATGGTCGCTTTGTCGGGACTGGCTGAAGCGTGGGCCAGCGAGCGAGCATTCGTTGGCGCATAACGGTGCTGAGGCTGCTCACGCCGCCAAGACAGGTGTGATCGGCCGTCATCTGGCCTACGACACCGAGCCGGTGGACGAGCCGTTGCCGGGCGGTCGCGGTGCCCCACTTCCAGTCCCGGTGCGGAATTCGGGCCAGGTGATCAGTGCTTTCGCGGCGTGCCCGCTCAACCAGCGCGTCGCCGCGGAGCAGCCATCCGGCGCATGCGTCCGCGAGTCCGTCTTGGGCATCGGAGCCGGTCAGGGTGCGCCACTCGTTGCGGTATGCGCTCTCCGCCCGTTCCAGTAGCGGCTCCGACGCTGAAGTGACACACCAGCAGGTCGGAAATCCGATGCGCAGGTAGGCGAGCTCCATCAAGCCGCTGCCCAGTGACGCTTGCTCGAAGTCGATGAATCGGATCCCCGTGGCGGTGTGGAGATCGTTACCGGGACAAGGATCCCCGTGGAGAAGGGCATGCCCGGATGCTTGGCCGAGCCGGTTCACGAGGTCATGAAGTTCGCCGGACACGCCCGAGGTGACAGGAAGCTCCAAAGCCTCGGCCAGCCGCAGGAAAGACTCGATATCGGCCTGGTTCGGGCCCTGCCACCGGGGAAGTACCCCACCGTCCTCCGGCCGGGCGGTGGCATGCAGCCGTGCCAACGCGGTTGCATAGCCGACGATCCAGTCGCCGGCCGGGCGTCGGTGATCCAGGTGCTCCAGCACCAAGACCCGCTCGCCGGGATCGGTGGCCAGCAACACGGGCACTACCGGAATTTCAGCTCGGGCGGCGAGCCGCAGGGCGGCCACCTCGCGGGCGTATCGCTCGTCGGCATCAGGACCGTCGACGATCTGCTTCACCACCGCCGTTGCCTCCGGCAACTCGACGCGCCACACGCGTGAGCGAGGGCTGCTGTCCAGTCTGCGAGAGCGCCTGGGCGATCCCAGATGGGCCCGTAACTCATCCCCGAATGGCAGTCGCAACCACATGCGCTCATCCTTCCACGGAGCCGAACGAGCGTGCGGCTACTGCGCACAACTGGCCGTCCTGCTCCATGCCGCCGAGGACCGCGAACTCGCAGGGCGGGCGGGGAGACATCTGGGACTGCCTCCGGGGCGCTGCCAGTTCTCATCAACATTCCTGGACAGCTCGATCACGAAGCGGTGCTGGCCACGATCAACAATCGCTCTCCGTTCTCACCTACGAAGCCACGCGGAGGAGACGGTCGTGACACCGGCGCAGTTGGGCGAGTCGGGGTTCTGCCAGACGGTGTCCGCGGCGCGGGTGATGGTCGCGCCGCGGGCCCGGTAGAGCCCACCGGTGTTGTTCAGCAGTGTGACGTTCTGCAGATTCGCCTCGGCGTTGTTGTAGATGCCGCCGCCGGCTTGGCCTGCCCTGTTGTCGGTCAGCGAGGAGTCCGTCACCGCGAGGCAAGCGGCGAAACGGGCGAGGCCACCCCCGGCTGCGACGGCGGTAGGACCGGAAGATCTGAACCAATACCGGGATTCAGGCCGCGACGAGCTCCTGCTCGCGGTCCGGTGTCTTGACCTGGGGCTTCTTGTTCGGCAGTGAGAGCCGGAAGACCTTGTGCCACGCGGAGAACACCTGCTTGGGCAGTGGCCCGGTGACGTACTCCAGCTCGTACTTCTCGAACAGCGCGCGCACCTTCACCGCGACCTCGGCGTACCGGTTGCTCGGCAGGTCCGGGAACAGGTGGTGCTCGATCTGGTGGGAGAGGTTGCCGGTCATGAAGTGCATGGCCTTGCTGCCGCTGATGTTCGCCGAGCCCATCATCTGGCGCAGGTACCACTGGCCGCGCGTCTCGCCCTTGATCGACCGGCGCTCGAAGACCTGCACGCCCTCGGGGAAGTGCCCGCACATGATCACCGAGTGGGTCCAGACGTTGCGGACCAGGTTCGCGGTGAACGTGGCGGCGAGCGTGGGGAGGAACGACGGCCCCGACAGCAGCGGGTGGATGACGTAGTCCTTGAGCACCTGCTTGCGGATCTTGCGGCCCACGGCCTTGGCCCGCTCGCGGAATTCCGGGTTCTTGCGGCGGCGCTTTTGCAGGTTCTTGCCGAGTTCCAGGTCGTACGCCGCGATGCCGTACTCGAAGAAGCAGGCGTTGATGAAGTTCCACAGCGGCTGGCCGAGGTGGAACGGGTGCCACCTCTGGTCCTCGTCGACGCGCATGATGCCGTAGCCGAGGTCGTTGTCCTTGCCGATCACGTTGGTGTACGTGTGGTGCAGCTCGTTGTGCGAGTGCTTCCACTGCTCGGACGGCGAGACGTGGTCCCACTCCCAGGTGGTGGAGTGGATCTTCGGGTCGCGCATCCAGTCCCACTGGCCGTGCAGGATGTTGTGGCCGATCTCCATGTTGTCCATGATCTTCGCCACGGACAGACCGGCGGTGCCGAGCACCCACGCGGGAGGGAAGAGCGAGAACAGCAGCACGCCCCTGCTGGCCAGCTCGAGCTTGCGCTGCGCCGAGATGACCTTGCGGATGTAGGCGGCGTCTTTCTCGCCGCGGCCGGCGATCACCTCGTCGCGGATCGCGTCGAGCTCGCGGCCGAGCTCCTCGATCTGCGCTGCGGTCAGGTGGGCGGTGGGGTCGGTGGCGGTCAAGGTGCTCCTACCGTTCGATGTCGCAGGGGCCCGCGGCGGCGGACACGCAGGTCTGGATGAGGACGCCCGGCTCGGCCTCGGTGATCTCGCCGGTGCGCAGGTCGCGGACGGCGCCCGCCTTGAGCGGCGTGACGCAGCCGAAGCAGATGCCCATGCGGCAACCGGAAGGCATGAGCACGCCGGCCTCCTCGCCGATGTCCAGCAACGGCGTGGCGCCGTCCGCGTCGACGGTCTTGCCGGTGGCGCTGAACGTGACCTCGCCGCCGTCGCCGGTGACGACGATGCTGGGGCGGAAGCGTTCGGTGTGCAGGCGCTCTTGTACGCCGTGCTCGCTCCAGTGCTCCTCGGCGGCGTCGAGCAGGCCTGCGGGCCCGCAGGCCCAGGTCTCGCGCTCGGCCCAGTCGGGCACGAGTTCGTCGAGACGGGCGATGTCGAGCTTGCCGTCCGTGTCGGTGTGCACCTCGGTGAGCCGCAGCTTCTTGTCCGCGACCAGGTCGTGCAGTTCGCTGCGGAAGATCACGTCCTGCGGCTGTGGCGCGCAGTGGACCATGACGACGTCGTCGAACTCGGTGTCGCGCAGCATGCCCATCACGGGCGTGATGCCACTGCCGGCCGTCAGGTAGAGCACCTTGGCGGGCTTGGTCTGCGGCAGCACGAAGTCACCGGTCGGCTGGTCGAGTTGGATCAGCGTGCCCGGTTTCGCGCTGCGGACCAGGTGGTTGCTGACCTTGCCGTCCGGGATCGCCTTCACGGTGATCGTGACGCGGCCGTCCTGGCGGTCTGTCGGCGAGGTGAGGGAGTAGGCACGCCACAGGCGCACCCCGTCGACGTCGACCCCGATCCGCACATATTGACCGGCCGTGTGGCCGCGCCAGCCCCGTCCCGGTCTGATCACGATGGTCGCGGCGTCACCCGTCTCGGGGTGCACGGCCTCGATGCGCCCACGCAGGTCGGCGCCCGCACGCAGCGGGCTGACCAGGTCGAGGTAGTCCGACGGCAGCAGCGGCGTCGTGACCATCTCCAGCAGTTTCCACGCCCTGGTGCGGAGGGCTGTACTCGTCATGACTTCAGCTTGCTGCGCCTCAGGGCGTAAAGTCCTGACCGCAGGACGTGAATCTGGTCGGCTGAATTGTTCGCAGGGAACAAAAACGTGAGTCATGCAATTCGGAGGGCCAGCGAACTGGCCCTGGATGAGACGACGGTCACGGCAATGCGGGCCGCGCTGAAGGCCACCGCCGACGAGGTCGTCGAGGCGATCATCGACGAAGTCCCTCCCTACGCCAACGCCCTTTCGGGCCGCATGGGCGGCACCATCCGCCGATCCGTCCGCACCGCCCTGGGGCACTACCTGGACCTGGCGAGCGGGAACGCCACAGGCGGCGACGCCGGTGACGCGGCCTACGAGCTGGGCCGCGGCGAGGTGCGCGACGGCCGTTCGATGGACGCCCTGCTCGGCGCCTACCGCGTCGGCGCCCGCGTGGCCTGGCGATGCCTGGCAGCGGGTGCCGTACCGGCAGGTCTGCCCGCCGCCGAGGTCGCCAAGTTCGCCGAGCTGACCTTCGCCTACATCGACGAGCTCTCCGCCGCGAGCGCCGCGGGCCACGCTGACGAACTGGCCGCCAGGGGCAGGGACCTCGAGCGTCACCTCGAACACCTGGCCCGCGACCTCCTCGCCGGCGCGAGCCCGGACGTGCTGCTGGCCTCTGCTCAACGGGCCGGGTGGCAGCCTCCGGTTTCGCTGACCGCGGTCCTGCTGCCCGCCGCCCAGGCGCGGCCTGCCTACCGCGCGCTCGACCCGAGCACCCTCGTCCTCGACGACCTGCCGGACGCCACCGGTGTGCTGCTCGTCCCCGATGCCGACCGAACGCATCTCTTGCGGCAGCTGACCGACCGCACCGCCGTGGTCGGCCCGGCCCGGCCATGGACTCGTGCGTCCGCCTCGTACGCACGAGCCGTACGCGCGCGCTCCCTCTCCCCTGATATTCGCGACACCGAGGACCACCTGCCCGAGCTGGTGCTGAGCGCCGACGCGGACGCGCTCGCAGACCTGCGGGCCCGAGCCCTCGCACCGTTGCGGACCCTGCCTGTCGCGACCGCACGGCGTCTGGAGGAGACGTTGCGGGAGTGGCTGCTGCACCAGGGCAGGCGGGACGAGGTGGCCGCGGCGTTGTTCGTCCATCCCCAGACGGTCCGGTACCGGATGTCGCAGCTACGGGAGCTGTTTCCGGATCTCGCGTCGCCACACCGGGTCCTCGAACTGACGCTGGCGGTCGGTCTTGGGGTCAGATGACGCGTACTTCGACCGTCCACGACCGCGTCGGTGAGCGGACCAGGAATCGCTCCGCGTTCTCGGTGCCGTCAGCCGCTCCTGCGGCCCGGGGAAGAGCGGTATTGGCCGGCTGAGACCGGGGGTTGAGTGACGACCGGACTGGGCCTCGAGAAGCCCGTCGGAGGCGCTGCTTCTGACAAACGCGACGGCGGATACGGCTCGACTGGATCCGGTGGACGATGCGCACCGGCCCACTCATCGAGCATCTGGTCGGCGATCTGGGCCGCTACGCCCTGAAAACGGCTTTCAAATCCTAGTGGAGGGCGCTGTTCTGGCACAGGCTGACCCACGGGCGGGCGGCGGGCTGCATCCGGGTTACCGGCGGGGCGGCCAGGCCGGGTCACCAGGGGCGGGGGGCCGGGCCGCTCGCACCGGGGACCACCGTGGTTCCGTGACGGCCCCGTGCCTCCCTTCCGACAGGTCGACCGGACGACCGCCCGGGCCGGCCTGGCGCACCGCGCGAGGGATGATGGGGATGGAATGACGGAACGTGAGATCAGGAGCTCCCATGGCGAACCGGGTTCACCGACCCCGTGAGGACGCGGAGTTCAATTTCATCCTCGGGATGAGCGGAGTTCCGGTCCTCGCATACTTCACCGGGACATGGCCCAAGGCAATCGAGCCCTGCCGGGTGATGGACCTCGTCGTGGGTGGCATCGCCGACGACTACACGGGCCGCCTGACGGCCGTCCGTGCCGATATCACCCGGTGTCCGGCCGCAACCGAGCGATACGGGATCACCGGAGCCCCGTCCTACGTCCTGCTGAAGGAGGGAGAGGCGGTGGCGCACGGCACGGGGCCTATGACCATCGCCGAGATACGGAAGTTCCTGGACGGCCACCTCTGAGCGGCCGCTGCGGCACGTGGCCCCGACGCCCGTCACGTCTCGTCGGCAGATTCAACGCGTCGTCGCAACACCTCGATCATGGAGGTGTCCGATGGGGCGACTGACAGAGTGGACGACGGCGATGACGGGGCGTCTGATTGTGTCGGTGGGAAGCGGCAACGCCTGACGGTGAGTGTCCCGTCGCAAAGGATCTGGTCTCCGAGACCGGCTCTGACCTGGATCGACCAGTTCAAGTGAGACGGGGAGGCATTGAAGATCTCAGATGATCTGGTCCGGGGAGAGGGGATACCTGTGTCCGTCTCAGGTGATCTGGTTCGCCTGGGGCGTTTTCGCCCGGTTGCAGGGTTCGTGCTGAAGCCGACAGTCCAGCCATGCGGCGACGTCCGCGATGACCGCCGCGTCGACGTGCTGGGGTGCCATGTACCCGGCGGGCGTCGACGGTCCTGTCCCTGGGAAGAAGAGGTGGTCGTCGGCTTCATGGATCTGGATGGTGATGTCCGGACGCCCGGCCAGTCCCTCTCGCCAGAGGGACAAGTCATGCTCGACGGTGACCTGGTAGTCGCGGCCGCCCTGAAGGATCAGCAGCGGCTTGTCCAGGCGGGCGGCGGTAGCAACCGGGTCGTAAGAGCGCAGGTCCAGCCAGTACGAGGCAGGAAGGCTGAAGGGCAGGTCCTCCCGGGGCGTACGGGGTGAAAGGGCGGTCTCGACGGTCGCGGCCTGACGGGTGATCTCCGCGAGGACCGCCTCGGAGTGCGGGCCTGGGGCGAGGGCGGCGAGGTGGCCCACGACCCGGACGGCCGCCCGGTGCATGGGTTCGGCGTCGCCCGCCAGAATCACGACGCCCGCGACGGACGGCTCGGTCTCAGCGACCCTTGGAGCGACCTTGCCGCCCATGCTGTGCCCGGCGACGAACACCCGGCCGGCATCGACGCGCGGCTCCTCCTGGAGCAGGCGCACGGCGGCAACGGCGTAGGGGACGTACTCCCGTGTCATCGTGAAGTCGTCTGCGGCGGCGACCTCCGCCGCGTGTGTGAAGGTCACCTTGTCGTGGCGCAGCACTGCCACGCCGCGGCTGGCCAGACCCCAGGCGAGGTCCTTGAGGGGCTTGTTGGGTCCGCTGGTCGCGTCCCGGTCGAAGGGACCTCCGCCGCTCAGCAGCACGACCCCGGGCCACGGGCCGTCGCCACGCGGAACGGTGACGGTGCCGGCCACGGCGAGAGCACCGGCTCCGACGGTGACGTCGTGCTCCTCGAAGGAGTCCGGATCCGCGTAGGAGGGCGCCGTCCATGGTTCGCAGGCAGGGGGTGCGAGGCGCAGCCCGTTCAGCAGGCCGGCGGAGTCGACCGACATGACGGCGGTGAACTGTCCCCGCTCGCAGACCACGGGAACGCTGACACGGATCAGGTCCGGCCGCAGGCTCTCGCTCGACGGTTCGCCGAGGTCCGTGACCAGACCGGTTCCCGCGGTCTCGGCGAGCCAGGCCGCTTGGAGTGTCTCGGCGGTCAGCGCGGCACGCAACGGCGGGGCGAACAGCGCAGCGATCTCCCTGAAACGGGCATCGCGCGCCCACGCGACCACCAGCACGGCGGTCTCCTCCGCAGTCTGCATCCCCTCACCTTTCTTAGATTTGAGAAAGGTAGCATGCGTGAGAAAGTTGGGTCATGGACACCTTGGAACTGCTGGCGCATCCTGTCCGCCTCCGCGTGGTCCACGCACTGCGCGGTGGGCGGGTCCTGACCACCGGGCAGCTGTGCGCTCTGATCCCGGACGTGTCCAAGGCGACCGTCTACCGGCACGTCGACCTTCTCGCCGCGGGCGGCATCCTGGACGTCGCCGACGAACGGCGGGTGCGGGGCGCCGTCGAACGCCGATACCGGCTGCGGCAGGAACGCGCGGGCATCGACGCGGAAACCGCGCGTGCGCTCACCCCGCAGCACCACGAGCGGGCATTCGCTGCCGCCATGGCCGCCCTGGTCGCGGAGTTCGGCGCTTACCTGGAGCGCGAAGGCAGCGATCCCGTGGACGACCTCGTCGGCTATCGGCAGCACGCAATCTGGCTCAGCAGGGACGAGCTCGTAGCACTGATCGGCGCGATGCAGGCCGCCATCGCGCCCCTCCTCGCCAACGAGGCGTCGAGGGAACGTACCCGATACCTCCTCAGCCCCATCCTGTTCCCCGCAGAACAGGCCGAACAGGCCGAACAGCAAGAACCGCTGTAGCCGACACCGCCGCTCACGGTGAACCAGATCATCTGAGATGACGAGCGAATCAGACCAGATCACTTGAGACGGGGGCCAGGTCGACAGAGACGGGACAGTGAGTTCCGTGAACGCTTGATCCTGGTCGGCTGCAGAAATGTCGGTGAGTTTCAGCAACGCTGCCGAGCAGTTGAGCCGTTGCGGGGCCCGGTGATGACGCTCCTTGAAGAGGGCCACCCCTTGCTCGGGTCGAAGCCGTACCTGCTCCGGGGGTCTCCCCAGGCATCTGGCGCTTGGCCTGCGAAGTATTCGCTGTGGAGGCCTATGAGACCCGGGCAGGGGCGGGCGGGGCGACGTGCGACCTGGGGGCTCAGGTCACGACTGGGGTGGTCGCAAGGCGCCGGCGATGACGGTGGTCACCATCTTGCGGACGGCGGCGGTCTGCGGTGGGGCGCTTGTCCGGTCGGCGAACAGCAGGTGCCCGGCCCCGACGAGGGTAGGGGCGAGTGTGTCGATGTCGGCGTCACCGGCCAGGCGCCCCAACTCCCGCTCGGCGGTGAGGTATGCGGCGATCATGGCGGTGCCCTGCACGGCCAGTGGGATGCCGGCCAGACCGGCCTCGCGCAGCCGGGCGCGGAGGCCGTCACGGAAGGTGATGAGCGCGACGATTGCCACCGTGACCGGCCCGAACAGGTCCTGCAGGGCGTCGGCGAGGTTGTCCGCCACGCTCCCGGTGCCGGCGGCGGCACGCAGAGTCGTGGTTCGGTCCTCGATGCCACGGACGCGGTCGAGGACCAGTTCCGCCAGGAAGGCGTCGAAGTCGGTGAAGTGCCGGTGCAGCACACCCTTGGCACAGTTCGCCTCCTCCGTGACCGCCCGGCTGGTCAACGCGTCGGGCCCGTCCCGGAGCAGGACGCGCTCGGCGGCTTCGAACAACTGGCCGCGCACGTTGTGGATGTGCACCCCTGACGGCATTGTCTCCCCTTCCGCGCCACCCCGCCTTAACAAATGGGCAACCGCCCATTACCGTGGGCGCATGCCCACTTTATCGCAGGGACAGCCGGACAAGTCCGGACCCGAGCCCCATCGCCACCGGCAGACAGCCGAGTCGTTCGGCGTGGACGCCGAACGCTACGACCGCGCCCGACCGCCGTATCCCGAGGCCCTGGTGGACAGGATCATCGCGGCGAGCCCCGGTCGGCACGTCCTCGACGTCGGAGCCGGGACCGGTATCGCGGCCCGGCAATTCCAGGCGGCCGGCTGCACGGTGCTCGGTGTCGAGCCCGACGAGCGGATGGCCGCCTTCGCGCGACGCAGCGGTGTCGAGGTCGAGGTCGCCAGGTTCGAGGACTGGCAGCCGGCCGGGCGGCAGTTCGACGCGGTCATCGCCGGTACCGCCTGGCACTGGGTGGACCCCGTCGCCGGCGCGGCCAAGGCGGCCCAGGTGCTCCGGCCCGGCGGCCGGCTCGCCCCCTTCCACCACGTCCCCCAGCTCCCGGCCGAGGTGATCGACGCCCTCGCCGAAGCCCTCCAACGGGTCGCCCCCGATTCCCCGTTCAACCCCGGCCCGCTGAGAGGATCGGCGGTGGACGCCTACCAGCCACTGTTCGCGAAAATCGCCGACGGGATCCGGCAGACCGGCTCCTTCAGCGAGCCGGAACAGTGGCGCTTCTCCTGGGAGCGCACCTACTCCCGAGAGGAGTGGCTCGACCAACTCCCCACCTTCGGCGGCCTCACCCAACTCCCCACAGACAAAATGGCGGAGGTCCTGAACAGCGCCGGGACCGCGATCGACAAGCTCGGCGGCCACGCCACCATGCCCTACACATCCGTCGTGATCACCTCGACCCGCTCCAACACGGCCTGACCACCGCAAGTCCCCCGGTATTGCCGGAACTCACCGACATCCATACGCCTCAATCCGGGTCGTTCACGGCGCCAACCGACACCACCTGCGGCGTCCCGGGGCCAGTGGGAAGTAGGTGGTTCCGGGAACGTGGCGGGATGCCGTCAATCCAGCTCGGCCCGGTGTCGGACAGATATCTCTCCTTCTGAGAGCGCGAAGAGATCGCTCTGCTGAACGTCCAGGACTCAGGGGTGCGGAAGATCGCCCGCAGGCCGGGCAGGCAGCCGCCGACGATCTCGCGGGAACTCCGGCGCGACACCCCCACGCGCAACGGACAACTCGCCTACCGTGCCTCGATCGCGCAAGGAAAGGCCGAACTGGCCGCCAACGAGCGGCTGCACGAGCACGTCCAGGAACGCACGTCAGCACGTGGTGGCCGCAGATCCTCGCCGCAATCACGACCGGCGTCACCAACGCCGCCTCCGAAGGGATCAACAGGGCGATCACAACCGACGCCGTGCATCTTTACGCGAACGCGTTGTAAATAACGCGTTGTAAATCAAGTATCGGCGAACCCCGACCGGGAGATGCATAAAGGATTCATATAAAGCCGCTATGCTTCAGGCATGAGTCGCCGAGACACCGCGCACGGCGCTTCCGATGCCATCGGGTCAGCCCTCTACGGTCTGGCCACCAGGGCCGCGAGACGCCTTCCCCGCGACATGAGCCTGACGTCCGCCGCCACCTTGGCCACCCTGGACAAGACCGGCCCGCGACGGATCACCGATCTGGCGGTGGCCGAGGGCGTCACCCAGCCCGCGATGACCGTCCTGGTCCGGGTGATGGAGGAATCCGGGCTGGTCGAGCGGAAGGGCGATCCGTCCGACAAGCGGGTCACGCTGGTGTGCCTGACCGAGGCCGGCGCGTCGTACGTCCGGACGCGACGCCGGGCGGGCGTCGACGCGTACGCGCGGTTGATCGACGAACTCACCGGTGACGAGGTCGAGGCCTTGGCAGCAGCCCTTCCGGCGCTGCTGCATCTCGCGGAGCTCGAAAGCCACGCCCGAGAGGAGTCGGACCGGTGACCGCGGCCCAGGCTCATGACCAGCCCATGAGCACTGCCCAGATACGTTCCGAGGCTCGTCTGCTGGTCCCCGCCTTGATGTTCATCGCCCTGGTCGTGGCGGCGGTCGCCAGCCTCGGGACACCGCTCGTCACCAGCGTGGCGACCACGTTCCACGTCTCCCTCGACAGCGCGCAGTGGACGCTGACCATCGCGCTGCTCAGCGGCGCCGTCGCCACACCCGTCCTCGGCCGGCTCGGAGCCGGTCCGCACCGGCGGGCCACGATTCTCGCCACGCTGGCGATCGTCGTCGTCGGCAGCGCGCTCACCGTGCTGCCGCTGCCGTTCGCCTGGCTGCTCGTGGGCAGAGCGGCCCAAGGCGTCGGACTCGGTCTCACGGCGCTGATGATGGGCGTGGCCCGCGACCATCTTCCCGAGGAGCGCAGCGCGCCCACGATCGCCCTGATCTCAGTGGTCTCCATCATCGGAGCCGGCGTCGGCTACCCGCTGGCCGCGCTGCTCGCCGAGTTCGGCGGACTGCGGGCCGCCTACGGCCTCGGCCTGCTCGTCACCGCCATCGCCTTCGTGACCGCGTGGCGCTCCATGCCCGCAGCTCCCGAAGGCCGCTCCGCTCACGTGAACGTGGCCGGTGCGCTCGTCCTGGCGGGTGGACTGCTCCTCGTCCTGTTCCTGGCCGGCGAGAGGAGCCTGTGGAGCCGACACCTCGCCGTGGCGGTGCCCCTTGCCGTCGCCGCCGTACTCCTGCTCTGCGTCTGGACCGTTTCCGAACTGCGAACCAAGACGCCCCTGGTCGACGTCCGGGCGGTACGGCACCCGGCGGTCGCCGGGGCGAACATCGCCATGTTCGTCGGCGGGAGCGGCATGTACCTCCTGCTCACGCTCATCACCCGCTACGCGCAGACGCCGCGCAGCGCCGGCTACGGCTTCGGACTGACCACCTTCGTGGCGGGGCTGGTCCTCATCCCGTTCTCCGTGCTGGGGTTCGTCGCCGGCAAGCTCACGCCGCGGGTCCGGACACGGATCGACGGCCCCCTGCTCCTGGCCGGCAGCGCCGCCATCGTCGGCGGCGGGTTCGTCCTGTTCGCCACCGCCCGGTCCAACCTGGCCGAACTGCTCGCGGCCATGGGCGTGCTGGGCTTCGGCGTCGGCAGCTTCTCGGCCGCCATGCCCGGCGTCATCCTGGCCGTCACCCCCAAGAGCGAGACGTCGAGCGCCATGAGCTTCAACTACGTCGTCCGCAGCGTCGGGTACTCCCTGGGCAGCGCCATCGGCGGTCTGGTCCTGGCCGCCGGCACCGCCACGGGCCGCCTCTTCCCGAACGACGACGCCTACACGACCGCGGCGCTGGTCGGCGTCGCCGCGATGGCGATCACGACGATGGCCAGCCTCGCCCTCGCCCGCCGACGCTCGTCCGAGACCAACCCGTAAGTCAGATGCACTCGTCCCAACACTGGAGGTTCCATGCCCAAGGGCTACTGGGTCAGCGCCTACCGCACCATTTCAGACCCTGAGAAGCTGGCTGCTTACAACAAGCTGGCCGCTCCGGCCGTCAAGGCCGGGGGCGGTCGGGTCCTCGCCCGTGGCGGTCGGGTCGTGGCGCATGACGCCGGAATCGCCGAGCGCACCGTCCTGATCGAGTTCGACAGCTTCGAGCAGGCCGTCGCGGCGCACGAGAGTGCGGCCTACCAGGAGGCGCTGGTCGCCCTCTCCGACGGCGTCGAGCGCGACTTCCGCATCATCGAAGGCCTCGACTGACGATCGAGGCTGCGTCGGCGACGAACACGAAGCCGACTGCGGCCACATCCCGGGTCGTGTTCCCACCTTCCCCGAAGCCGACTTCACCTGGTTCCCCTTCACCACCACCGCCTTGGTCTCCGTCCCGGCAGGCTTCCTGCGCGGCCTGCTCGGCACCCTCCTGTCGGGCCGCAGGACCATTCCACGCGAACGCAACCGCTACGAGACCCTCGAACCCGTCCTGCTCGACGGACCACCGCATCCCCGCAGCGGCCGACGGCGAGCGTGCCGTGGCCGGTACGGACCGGGCCGGTGCGGGCCTACGGAGCCTTCCTCAGGCCCGCCCGGCAGACGGCTTCGTCATCCGGTTGCGAACTCCCCCAGCGTGTCCGGGGAACCGTTGAACCTGTCGTGATCGCCGACCGTCGCCCCCGACGAGGTGTACTGCCACATCGTGTACGCCGACCAGCCCGCCGGGAGCGTCCCCGGCGAGGTGGCGTACCGGGCGACCCACAGGGGGTTGGTGGAACCGAAGCCGCGGTAGCCGCCCGTGCAGAGGGTCCACCAACTGGTGGAGGTGTAGATGACCGCGTCGCGGCCGGTGCGGGCCCGGTAGCGGCCGAGGAAGTCACCGATCCAAGTCACCATGCCGGCGGCGGACTTGCCGTAGCAGGAGTCCCCGTAGGGGTTCCACTCGATGTCGAGGGCGCCGGGAAGCGTGCGGCCGTCGGCGGACCAGGCACCGCCGTGGTCGACGAAGTAGTCCGCCTGGGCGGTGCCGCTGCCGGAATCCGGCGTGGCGAAGTGGTAGGCCCCGCGGACCATACCGATGTCGTAGGCGGCCTCGTACTGCCCGCCGAAGTAGGGGTTCCGGTAGGAGGTGCCTTCCGTGGCCTTCGTGTAGGCCCATCGGGTGCCGCTGCTCCACAGGGTGGACCAGGCCACGTCACGCTGGTGGCTGGAGACGTCGACGCCCTCGGTCTGCCCGGCCCGTGTGGCCGGGGGGACCACATCGGGCGTACCGGTGATTCCGTCGTGGGCCATGACGCCGATGCCCATGTACGCGCTGCCGCGCACAGGCGCGGGTTCCGTCGCCGCGGTCGCGGCGGGCGTGGCGGGCACTCCGGCCGCGGTCAGGAGGATGCCGGACAGGACCACGGCCAGACGCAGGCGCGAACGGCCGTACCGGGATGATATGGATCTTCGCATGGCATCCATCTGATCCTCGGTCGCGCCGAGTCGCACGTCATGTACCGCCAATGACGCCGCCCCGGGCACCGCAGCGGCCGGCCGGGGCCGGCGGCGGACGGAGCGGAGGGGCCGTAGCACCGGATGTCTGTGTGGACGTTCGGGCCGTTGACCACCGGGCGCGAAGAGTGAACCGCCGCTCCGCCGCACCTCTGTACGCCCTTCGCCGGGTGCCTGTCGCGCAGGACGATGCTCAAGCCACCACGACCGGCGAGCGCGGATTCGCGGGTGCCGGTGATCGGCCGTGGGCCGGCGTGCGGGCTGGTCGTAGACGAGACGAACGAGGAGCGGAAATTGGCTGTCGTGATGTTCATGCGCTGGGCCGGAGTCACCCCCGAGCAGTACAACATCGTCCGGGACACCGCGAGTTGGGAGGAAACCGCCCCTGCCGGTGGTCAGGTCCACGTGGCGTGGTTCGACACCCAGGGACTCAACGTGACCGACGTCTGGGACTCTGAACAGGCCTTCCAGACCTTCTTCAGCGAACGGCTGGCTCCTGCGGTCGAGAAGGCGGGCATCACCGGCGAGCCGGAGAGCGAGTTCTGCCCGCTGCACAGGCGATTCGTCTCCCCCGGGGTCATCGGCGCCGCGTGAACCGGTCATCGGCTGCGGGGCGGCCGCTCTGACAGGGGCCTGACGCATGGAGGCGGACATCGGGCGAAGCGCCCACTTCTCTCGATGTCCGCGAGCCGAGACAGCCCTGCGTCGCACACCGCCTCGCATCCAGCACCGGCTCGACCACAGACGGGGCACCCCGGCGGCACCCACCCCTCTCCCCTGCCGAACTCCCTTTCAGAACCGCCCACTTCAGGGATCTCGCCAACCCGGGGCTCCAGTCCCTCGCTCAACTCGGCGTGTCCACGGCCGACGCCGAGTACGGACACGATCGCGGTGCCCCAGCACAGCATCCGCAGAGCGGGCTTCCACGGGTTCGACATGTCGGTGGGGCATGCGGCTGTGTCGCGTGCCTCCAACGCGACCCGCGAGGAGTTCATCCGGCGCGGGCTCTCGACAGGTGAGCGGTGCGACAACGCGCAGACTGCGACGACAGCCATTGTCTCCTGACGGGCAAGGGGCGTCAGCCGCGTATCCGTCACGCGTCGGTCCTCGCTGCGCGGGCCGCGAAGGCGGCCGGGGTGAGACCGGTGCGGTCGCGGAAGAAGCGGCCGAAGTTCGCGGGGTCGGTGAAGCCGAGATGGACGGCCACCGTCCGGGCATCCCACCGGGCAGCTCCCAGCAGGCGGCGGGCTTCCAGGAGGCGCCGCTCGTCGATGAGTTCACGCACCCCCTTGCCGGTGGCGTCCCGGGCGGCACGGCTGAGGGTGCGGACCGAGCAGCCGAGCAGCTCGGCGTAGTCCGCGGCTTGGTGCAGCTCGCGAAAGTGCAGTTCCAGGGCGTCCAGGAAGCGTCCGTACCTGTCGGCACGGCCCGTGCCGGCCGCGGCCGTGCCATCGAGGGCGATGTCCGGGGAGTTGGCCAGGCGCAGCAGCAGCGATTCGAGCAGGCTGCGCCGCAGGGCGTGGTGGATGTCGAGGGGGCGGCGCCCCAGTGCGCGGTGTTCGTCCAGGAGCTGGAGCGCCGTCTGCTGGAGCCAGGCGGTGTCGTCGGGGTGCGGGCTGAGCACGGCGGGGGCCTCGTGTGCGGTGAGCTGGGCCAGGAGGCGGGCGAGGTCGGGCCGCAGTACGTCCGGTTCGAACAGGATGAACGGGCCGCGGGCCGCGCCGGGCGGATGCCAGCACTGCGCGTGCCCGGGACGCACCCACAGCCACTGGCCGGGGGCGACGGTCCGCGTGACGTAGTCGACGTCGTGCCGCAACTCACCCTCGGTGACCAGGATCAGGTAGTGGAAGGTGGCACGGCCCGGACGGGGCGGGTTCCACGGCCAGTCGTCGTGCTGGGCGAAGAAGTCCTCGACGGTACTCACCTCAAGGCCGTAGGGAGTACCGACCGGGGGCTGGAAACCGTACAGCGGAACCGCATCTGGTCCGGCCTGCCTGTTCGGCCCGGAGTGTCGCTTGTCGACCATCACGTGTCCGCAGCCTACCGCCCTCCTTGTCGGGTTCGAGGGAAGGATGGGACGTGCCGCCGTGACCACCCTCTTGAGGAAGGCATCGCCCCATGAACGGAACGGACCTGCACAAGACCGCCGTCGACTGCGCCGAAGGACTTCCCGGAGCAGCGCTGGAGCATCCCTTCGGCCCCGGATGGGAGGTCTTCAAGGTGCGCGGCAAGGTGTTCATGCTGATGACCGAGGTCCCGGGGCGTCCCGTCGTGATCCTCAAGGCGGAACCCGGTGAGGCCCAAGCCCTGCGGGAGCAGTACAGCCACATCACCCCGGGCTACCACATGAACAAGAAGCACTGGATCACGCTGGAGGGCGGGGCAGGCGTCGACAAGGAGCTCGTCGGGGAGCTCGTCACCGAGTCATACCGGCTCGTCGTCGCTCACCTGCCCAAGGCGGAGCAGCCCGTCGACCCGCACGCGTACGGCAGCGGAAGGTGGGCGGCCCGATGAGCGCGGCCGGCGACCGGCTCCAGGACACCGCCCGCCAGGCGGCATTGACCCTCCCCGACGTCAGCCACGGATATCCCTTCACTCCCGGACTCGACGTGTACAAGGTCGCGGGCAAGGTGTTCCTGATCGTCACCGACGACCCGGACGACCAGATCATCACGGTCAAGTGCGAACCCGAACACGCCCGCGCGCAAGAACGCGGCTACGCCTCGATCACCCCGGGCCACTACCTCGACAAACGGCACTGGATCTCCCTGGGTCCTGGTCCCGGCATCACCGAGCGGTTGGTCACCGACGCGGTCGAGAACTCCTACGACCTGGTCACCAAGCGGCTGCCGCGACGCGACCGCCCCGGTGCCCGATGAGCGCCGCGAGCTTTCCCTCGAGCGGCTGAGTCCCCGCCTGTCAGTGTCCCGTGCAAGGCTCGTCATATCCGCAGACGCCCGCCTCCCACCACCCGAGAGACCGATGGAACCGACCGAAGCGACTCTGCCGCTCTTCGGCGAGGAGCCCGCCCGGCCCCTCGCTGACCGCCTGCGCCCCACCCGACTGGAAGAGGTCGTCGGGCAGGACCACCTCCTTGCCCCGGACGCTCCACTGGGCCGCATGGTCGCCCAGCAGCGCCTCAGCTCCGCCATCCTGTGGGGGCCGCCCGGCGTCGGGAAGACCACCATCGCCCGGCTTCTCGCCGACGGCAGCAACCTGGCCTTCGAACCGGTGTCGGCCACCTTCTCCGGCGTGGCCGAGCTGCGGAAAGTGTTCGCCGCCGCACGCAGCCGGCGGGGCATCGGCCAGGGGACCCTGCTGTTCGTCGACGAGATCCACCGCTTCAACCGTGCCCAGCAGGACAGCTTCCTTCCCTACGTCGAGGACGGCACGATCACCCTGATCGGCGCCACCACGGAGAACCCGAGCTTCGAACTCAACGGCGCCCTCCTCTCCCGCACCCAGGTCCTCGTCCTCAAACGCCTCGACGAAGCCGCACTGTCCACGCTCCTCGACCGCGCCGAGCAGCTCACCGGCCACCGGCTGCCGCTGGAGGACGACACCCGCCGCGCCCTGATCGCCATGGCGGACGGCGACGGCCGCTACCTCCTCAACATGGCCGAACAGCTCCAGGCCCTCCCGGACACCGAGACTCCTCTGGACACCGCCGGGCTCGCCCACCACATCCAGCAGCGGGCCCCGCTGTACGACAAGGCGCAGGAGGGCCACTACAACCTGATCTCCGCGCTGCACAAGTCCATGCGCGGCTCCGACCCGGACGCGGCCCTGTACTGGCTCGCCCGCATGCTCGACGGCGGCGAGGACCCCCTGTTCGTGGCCCGCCGCCTGGCCCGCTTCGCGAACGAGGACATCGGCATGGCCGACCCGCACGCCGTCCAGCAGGCCCTCGCCGCCTGGGACGTGTACGAGCGACTCGGCTCCCCCGAGGGCGAGTTGGCGATCGCCCAGGCCGTCGTCTACCTCGCCACCGCACCCAAGTCCATCGCCGTCTACCGCGGCTTCAACGCCGCACACCGCGCTGCCCGCCGCACCGGCTCACTCATGCCGCCCGCCCACATCCTCAACGCCCCGACCCGGCTGATGAAGGACCTCGGCTACGGCAAGGACTACCAGTACGACCCGGACACCACCGACGGCTTTTCCGGTGACGACTACTTCCCCGACGGCATGGACCACGAGACGTACTTCCAGCCCACCCGCAACGGCTATGAAGCGCAGATCAGCGAACGGCTACGGCACTGGAACGCCTTGCGCGCCCGCCGACGCAGCGGCTGACGCGGACACGTGGGCAGCGTCCAGAGCCAACCCACGGCAGATGTCATGCACCGTCCGCATCCAGCATCTCCTCCGACCCGGTGATCCACGCTATCGATCGCCGTGTTGACATCCAACCCAGTCGACGCAGGTCAGCGCGCTGCGCACGACCAACTTCACTGTCGAAGGCCATCAAGGAAGTCGGCACACGCCCTGCCTAACACCCTCACCTCGCCCTCCGGGCGGGCCACGTGGGACCCGGCGCACACGCGACATATGAGATCCGATCACCCCGTGCGGGTTACGTGGGGTCGTGACGGTCAGTGCGGGCCGCGCTGTGCCAGAGGAATGAGGTACCCCGATAGCGGTGGGCTGACGGCCGAGGAGCGGGCTCGGCGTGAGCGGGCCCCCGGCTCGTAGCGCCTGACTTGATTGAGGCAGGGGCCAGCGACGCAGAGGTGGTCCGGCGGTTCAGAGTGACGCGGATGTCGGCGAACCGCTGGCGCCGGGCTCTCGCCCCGGACGGTCGCCAGGCACTGGTCTCCAAGGGGGCCGGTGACGCCCGCTGCGAGCTCGGCGCCGATCAACTGCGCTCCCTGGAGGCAGCGGCCGACCTCCCTCTCCCCCACGTTCACGACGGCGCAGGCACGTCAGGCCCTGCTCTCCCGCGTGATCTGGCGTCCCTGGTCGCGGCGGGAGAGACAGACGACCTGTCCCGGGGGCTACCGGCGGGCAGACTCGCCGGAGACCGCGCACACGGATCTGCCGGCCGTGTGCGCGGGCTTCGCGCACCGTCGTGTGCGGCGAGTCCGCCCTGGCCCTGCATGACATGAGCTCATCGACGACATCCCCACAGCGGGACAAGTCGCCCCACGGTCTCCTATCCGTCGACCGTAGTGGCGCAGTACGCCCCGCTGCCGCTTGACAGATCAACGGCATCGGATGTCTGCCCCGCCGCACCAGCCGACCCACGGACGAGATCACGGTCGATTACGTCCTCGAACGCTTCCTCTACCGCTTGGCCGCATCGCCCCTCGGCCGCGAACACTTCGTCCTCAAGGGGGGCCTGCTCCTCGCCCGGTTCGGCGCACGCCGGATGACCCGCGACATCGACATCCTCGGCCGCTCGTTCCCCGGCACCGAAACCGAGATCGTCCACAGGATCGCGGCCATCGCCGCCACCGAGATCGACGACGGAGTCGTATGCGATCCCGCGACGCTCAAGGCGTTGCCCATTCGCGAGGAGGACGAACCTCTACCGCCTGCTCACCCTCAACGACCTCGACGGCCGGGAACTCACCACCGCGCTGACCGCCGGCGCCGCACACCGCGCCATCACCCTGAAACCCCTCAGCACCGCCATCAGCGACCTCGGCGAGCGTCGCCAGACCTCGTACACCGCCTGGCGCCGTCGGCAGGGTCCCGCCGCAACCGGGTACCCCGAACGCTTTGTTGACGTCGTCCGCCAGGTCACCACCTTCGCGAACACGCTCCTTGGGGGCGATGCCGCCACTCACACATGGAATGCAGCGACCCTCACAGGGTCATGAGCATTGCCTCTGGCCGTCGTCAGCGGTTGATCACCTTCACCATTTCGTTCCAGGAGTCCGGTCCGATGACCCCGTCCGGTGTCAGTCCTCGGGCGCGCTGCCATTGCGCCACGGAATGGGCGAAGGTGACGTCGGCCGGGGTCGATCCGGGTGATGCGATCAGTCGGGTGATGGCGGCGAGGTGCTCGCTCCAGCGCAGAGCGGTGGCGTACGAGGTGTTCAGACGGATCGCCCGGGCTGTGGCGTCGGGGTCGAGCACGCTGGCCGGTGCGGCCGGTCCCGACTCCTGTTGGGGTGCGGAGGGCGTGCCTTCGCGAACCTTGACGATGGCGAAGTACCGGCAGGTCTGCCCGGATTGCTGGGGTACCACGAAGCCCTGCGCGTCGATCGCGATCGTCTTGGCCTTCACCGAATCACTGACGTTGCCGCCGACGGCGGTGAGCTTGCGTCCGGCCCGGTCCACGGCGGTGACGACGTCGCAGTGCGTCGACCACGCCGTGCCGTTGTCGACCGTCGCGTAGGTGACACCGCCGCATCCGCTGCCACCGTCCCGATCGGCGCAGACCAGGTCGCCGACCTCGGGGGCGATCTTCTCGACCGGGTAAGCCCAGAAGGGGTTGGCGGTGTTGCCCGTCTCGGCGTTGCGTTTGGCGGCGCTCACGTACTCGCGATGTGCCGTGCTGTAGGCGAAGGCGCTGCCCGCGCCGGCTTGGCGCATCACCCAACTGATGAAGACCGCGCTCCATGGATGGCCGCTCTGCCACGAACTGCTCTGCAGGTCCGACGCGGTCACCGTGCTCCCGACGCCGGTGCGGTAGTAGTCCTGGAGCGTCGATGTCATCGCTGATTCGGTTTCGACGCGGGCCCCGTTTCCCCACCGGGTCCGCTCCTGTTCGGCGAACTGCGCGATCCTGGCCCGTAACGGGCCGACGCTCGGGACACCGACGCCAGGTGCACCGCGGGGGACGGGGACGTAGGGCGAACCTGCCGTCGGGGGCGGGGTGGTACCCAGCCCGGCGCGGTGAGCGTCGATCGCGGCGATGTCGCGTTTCGCCGCGTCCCCTGAGGCGTAGGACCAGCGGGCCCATCTGCCGCGGACGTCCATGTGGGCGTAGGTGACGCCGATCCCGACCGCGATGTCCCGGCCGCACGCGTCCAGCGCGGCCTTGGCCAGGTCGAGTCCGGACATGCCCGCGACGCTGATGTCGGCGGCCTGACCACTGCAGTGCCGGCTGCGGGTCGGGGTGGCTCCCCGGGCGTGGTACACGGCCACGTTGCGCGCCCAGGACCGGTACCCGGAGCTGATCGTGACGGGTTTGCCCAGCCGGTCGCGCAGCGCCTGCAGGCAGCGCACCAGCGCGGGAGAGATCCTGGCGACGTCGGCGGCGGCTCCGCCACTGCTCACGAGTTCACCGACGGTGAAGTTCGGAGCGAGCTTCTGTGGGCGGACGGTCGGACCGGTGGCGTAGAGCGGGAGTCCGGTTACGTTGGGATCCCAGTGTTCCGCTTCCTTGGCGGTGGCACCCGTGGTCGGTATCAGTATCAGCCCGGACGGGAACGCCTCGTCCTGGACCGGGTTTCCGGCCAGTTCCCACTCGGCCAGTTCCACTTCCCCGGACTCGGCCTCGGCCTCGTCGGAGATCTCCGGGGCAAAGGTGTCGTCGCGCACCTCGGCGGTGAACTCGGCCAGGGACATCTCCGGCCCCGACTCCCCATTGCCGGCCCCTTGTTCGGCGGGCCGGAACACTTCCTGGGCGACCCAGTTCGGGGGCTGCTGTGCGGAGGACGGTGGATCGGCGGTGAGGGACTCGGTCCAGTCCCAGCTCTGCGGGCGGGTCATCGTCGCCTCCCGGTCTCAAGGGGTGTCGGTCGGCTCAGAGCCGCGCGGGTGCGGAGCCGTTCGTGCTGTTCCTCGCGGCGTCGGGTGCCGCGGGCAGATGGGCGCTCGGCAGCCGGACGGGCTGCGAGGACGACGGGGGCGGGCCGTTGACCACCCGGACTCCCGGTTCCTTGATCGGCTCCCCGGTGGCGGACTGCCAGTGGTCGATGATGCGGTTCATGGTGTCGCGCACCACCGGTTGCGGGGAGCCGCTGCGGAACAGCAACTCGGCATCACTGGGCTCGTTGAACCGGCCGGCCTCGATGAACATCAGCACCGGCGAGACCAGATCGGCGAGCTCGAACAGCTCACGGGCGCGGCGCGGGGGTGTGATGCCCACCCGCTGCGCGATCCGGGCGAGCCGGTCCGCGGCGTTTCCGGCGGCGCCCGCCCCTGCCTGCAGGTCCTGCACCACGTCGTTCTCGGTCTCCAGCAGCAGGTGGAACCAGCTCATGGTGACGACGTGACCGAACTCCTCACGGGCGAGCATCCCGGCCCGCCGGCGCATCCCCATCATCTCGGAGAGCGTCTGGCACAGGTAGGCGATGTAGCCGGCGTCGGTGGGGTTGGCGCCGACGGAGTTGCTGTCGTTCACGAACGCGACCCAGACCTGGCGCAGCAGTTCGATCCACACCTCGCCGAACCGGAGGTTCGCGGACGCTCCGACGTCGGACTTCCACGGCTGACCCGGGATCCCGCGTGGCTGGTGCGGGAGGTCCATCGCGAACATCCGCCAGTAGGCGTTGCGACGGTTGACGAGTGGATCAGGTCGTAGCGCGCTCGTGGTGCCGGTGACGGAGAAGAGCGGGGGATCGCGGAAGAACAACTCCTCGGTGGCCCGGACCCAACTGTAGGTCGTGTCGCTGACGGCTTCGAGTGTCTCGCCCACCACATAGCGGCGGACGACCTCCCGGAGGATCTCCGCGACACCGGTGCTCTCGACCAGGAAGGCGTAGATCAGGTGGTCCCACGGCAGTGCGGCGCCGGTGTCGATGCCCGTGGCGGGTGCGGGTGGCAGGGAGAACTCACCGGGGATCGCGATCCCGGAACGCAGGTCGGCGAGCAGCCCGCCGCTCACTTCGCCGGGCAGTTGGACGCGGGCCACGACTTCCGGGGTGACACCCGTCGGGGAGGTCTCGAAACCGGGCCAGTCGGCCTGGCCGCCCTCGGCCCATGCCTCCTCCAGCCAGCGGCTGAGCTGGAGCGGATGGATCCTGAAGAACTCGTTGGTGTCGAATCCGGAGTCGGCCAGCAGGCGCGCAAGCGTGCGGAACATGGTCGTCTCCTCAGGTGGTGGGCCGGGACGGGGTGTTGGCGATCTTCGGGATTCCCGTCAGGATCCGCCGCCCGCTTGCGTCGAACACGCGCAGTCGTACGACGCGGTCGACCACGATGTCTTCGTGGCGGAGGTGGGTCGGATCACCGGGGTACTTGGTGGCCTCGGCCACCTTCACGCGCCAGACTTCGTGGTTCCTCCTGCCGCTGCGGTTGAAGCCGCCGATGCTGACCGCTTCGTCGGGGAGCGGCGCACCGAGTTCCAGGAGTCCGTCCGACAGCACCGGGCGCACGAGTCGGCCGGGCGAGTCCGAACCGCCGCGCCCGAGCCCGGCCAGCAGGTCCCGGAAATCGCGCTCGATGTTCAGTTGCCTGGGGCTGAATGCCTGCGGGTCACGTGTCTGGGAGCCCTTGTGCAGGAACGTCGTCAGTGCAGTGATCGCGTTGACGATGTCGGGTGACGAGGGCGCGGGGGCCGGTGGCGGCGCTTTGGGGGCAGTGGGCTTGCGAGCAGTTGCCTTGCGTGGAGGGGCCTTGGCCGGCTTGGAGGCCGGGTCCGGCGGCGGCGTCGGAGGTTGCGTCATGGTTGGTCTCCCTGGTCAGGCTGCGGCAATCGCATGGTCCGCGCCGAGGCGGCGCAGCCATGTCTCCAGGTCGCGGTCGGCGTTGTCATCGGGGCGCTGCGACCGGAGTACGGTCCAGGCCAGGATCCGCATGGGTTCGAGCCGTTGCAGATAGCTCGATGTGTACAGCGCCGCCCCGGCCCCGTCGGCGAACCTTCGCAGCTCGTCGGGCGCCACCCGTCGCGGATCGGCCAGCGCCGAGAGAGGCCGGCCGCCGAAGGCCCGCATCGGCCGCTCCGTGCACGCCCGGACGATCTCCGGGAGGAGGGGCAACGTCGCCCGCGCGACGAGCGCGGCCTCCGGCGGCGCGGCCTGCACGGGATGGCGGTGCAGCCAGACGCGCACGAGGTCGTCCCATGCCCCGGCGCCGTACCAGTACCGGCAGAGCGCGGCGTTGAACGCGACCCGCAGCAGGCCCATCGGATGCGGATCGCCCGGCGGCATCCGGTACACGGCGGCGGTGGTGCCGTCCACGACATCGGCCAGCGCGGGTACGGGCGCGTAGCCGGTCAGGACGAACGCGACGACGTCGGCGGCTACTTCACTCGCCCAGCCGCGCCAGGCCTCCGCGGCAATCGGCGAGGCAGGCGCGAGCACCTCGTGCAGGGTGGTGGCGAGTTCGTCGGTCCAGTTGGTCAGGTGCGCGACCTGGTGGCCGCCTTCGTGGAGCATCGACGTGGGCCGCAGCAGGTTGTGCCGAGTGATCTTGATCGCGGCGGCCGGGGAGCGCGACGCGTCCCACAGCCGTATCCCGGCGCGCAGGATCGATGCTCCGAGGCCCTTGTCGAGGTAGACCAGCACCGGAGGGACCGGGATGCCGAGTGGCCCGAGGACGCGGTCCATGGCATCGACGGCCAACAGGTCCAGGCCGCGCAGGAGTTCCGCCAGGCGTGGATTGGTGCGCGTACCGACGGCGTCGCCGAAGAAGTCGATCACCGTCTCGGCGCGGACGTATGCCTGGCGCAGGGACAGTACCCGGTCTCGGAGCCGGGCCAGATCGTCTCCGGCTGTGGCGCCGGGCAACTGAGCCGCGAGCTGATCGGCGCGGGTGACCACCGCCTCGGCCGACCTCGTCAGCCCGGCGCGGACGCCGGTGCCGAGGTAGGACTCGAGACCGGCCCAGGCCTGTGGCGCGGCGACCATGTCGAGGTCGGTCAGCTCATGCGCGGCCCGGCGCCAGTGCCGCAGCTCCGCCGCGAGCTGGGCGGCGAGGACGTCGACCCCCGGCTCAGCCACCGGAGCGCCAGCCGGGAGTCACCGTGACGGTCGGCTCGGGCGGCGTGCCCCGCAGACTCTCCCGCGTGACGCCTTCGAACACCAACCTGATCGTGAGGCCCTGGGCCGGGTCGCGGACCGCTTCGGTGAGCTGTGCCGTCTGCCCCTGCAACATCGCGGAGAGCCCGGTGTCGACAGCCGTCGCCAGATGCTCCGCGGCTGCCCGCGCGGCCGCCGCGTCCGGCAGCAGGGACCGTTTCATCATCTGGTCGGTCAGCCTGGACACGAGAGAACTCTGGTGCACCTGCTGGACCTTGCGCAGCGCGCCGGGCAGGTCCGGGCCCTCGGCCCTGGTCAACAGGTCCAGCATCTCCTGGGCCTGCCGTTCGCTCAGCCGCAGGGCGACCCTGAGCCGCGGCGGGGTGGCGGCGGAGTCGAGGTACACGCCGACCCGTGCGCGTGGCCCGGCAGAACGCCCTGCCACCCGGCCTGCCACGTGCCCCTTCGGCCGCACCCGGACGAACCGGCGGCCGGGAGCGGCGCCCGGCCGGACCGCCGGCCCACCACGTCCGGACGCGGGCGCGGGCCGGCCCAGGCCCGGCTCGCCGAGCAGCAGTCCGGCGATCTCGGGGGTGAGCGGCGCCACTTCCCCGGCGATGCCTTCCGCTTCCCCGGCGCCCCCGCGGAGGCTGTCGTCGTGGCGGAGGTGCCCGAGGTGGCCACCGGGGAGCATCTCGTAGAGGTGGGCTTCGGCGGCCGTGGGCCAGTGCCGTACGCCGCGGTCGAGCAGGTGCGACTCCAGCGTCCCGCCGTCGGACCACGGCACCGCCCGTGCCACCTGCCTGCTGATCTGGATCTCGACCGGCCGTGTGTACTTGAGGAAGCGGTAGCGGGGGGCGGCTGCCCGCGGCATCAGGACCCACACCCCACTCTCGTGATCCGACTCCCGCTCGGGCAGGTCTGCTCGTAACAACCTGCCGGGGAGCTGGGCGGCGGCGGCCTCGGCGAAGAACTGCTGGACGGCGGCGTCGAGCAGCAGCCGGTCGTCCTGCACTGCCGCAGGCAGCGCGAGCGCCCGGCGTGCCGTCGTCTCCACGGTGGCGGCCAGCGCCTCCCCGGCGACGTCGCTCTCGGCCTCCGGCGGGACTTCGAGGCCGATGAGCCTCATGCCGACATCGACGATCGGGCGGGCGATCTGCTTGGCCGGGCCGGGTCCGACCATGGTGCGCAGCAGGTCGGCGATGCGCTCGGCGATGAAGTCGACCACCCGCTGCCGACCGATGATCTTGAGCCCGAGCTTGATCAACGGCAGCGCCGCCATCACGACGGGGAGGAACTGCTGGATCTCCGGCTTCGGGTAGGCGCCCGCGGGGAGTTCGGTGAGTCGTCGGCCCAGTTCACGGCGGGCCGCGTCGAGTTCACCGATCGGGTCGGGCGTTTCGGCCTGGGCATCGGCGGCCGCCTCCGCGAGCACACCGTCCGCCGCGATCTCGTCGGGGGCCAACAGCAGACCGACCACCTCGCGGTCGAACTCGCCGGCGAGTCGGGAGGCGGCCGACGGCTCCGCATCACTCGTACCGGTCGCACCGGCGTCGCCCCTGGCCGCACCCGCGCCACCGGCGACGCCCAGCTTCTTCGCGATCTGCTCCGCGATGGGCCGCACCGCGGCGGGCAGGCGGTTCATCGCCGACTTGATCACGCGCGCGAGCAGCGGCCGGACGAGACCGCCGAGCTTCTTGAGCAGTATCCCGATCGGAAGGATCTTCGAGACTACGCTGATCCCCTTCTGCGCAATCTTGACGACGCCCTTCACCAGACTGCCCGCCTTCTTCAGCAGCCCTCCCAGGAACTGCTCGAACACGACCTCGCGCGGGCCGACCGGTTCCAGGGCCGGGGCCAACGACTCCAGCAGGGCGTCGAGTGCACGCGCCGGCATGGCGGTGAGATCCTCGTGCTCCAGGCGGGCGGCGACGCCGTCGAGCAGCCGGTCGGACTGCTCCGCCAGCGACTCGGCCCAGCTCTGCAACCCGGCCTGGGAGCCCTCACCGGCCGACCACGCGGTCTCACCCTGCAAGTGCGCTGCGGCGGCGTCGTCCACGAGCTGGGCCACGGCGTCTTCGAACTCGTCGTCGGCAAGCTCGCCGAGGAGTTCGGTGAGCACGTCCTCGCCCGCGTCGGCCTCCTCGGTGTGCAGTCCCGAGCCGAACGGCGAGTCGAGCACCGCACCGGTCGTCGGCTGTGGACGTTCGCCCACATCGGCAGGGTCCGCCGACAGACCGGCGAAACCCGCGAACGGGGACTGCAGTTCGGGTGCGGTCGGGCTCGTGGCCAACACATCCATCGCCCTGCCTCCTTGCCCTCCGACGCGGAGGTGGGCGACAGCGTGCGGGACGCCCGTAGCGCACCGCGTCAATCGTTCGTCTCCGGGTCCGTGGGATCCTCCGCCAACTCCCCCAGAACAGCGGCGAGGACGACACCGGCCTCCTCCGCCGAGCCTGCCGCGATACGCCGCACGGGCACGGGCGAACCCGGCTCGGCCCCCACCAGCAGTACGGCGACCACCTTGCCGTCGTGCAGCCAAGCCCGTACGACAACGACGCGCCACGGCTGGGATTCCATGGCGGCGAGTATCCGGACGGCCCGTCTCCCTTCCATCAACGCGTGGGGCGTTCACGGTGGATTGACGCCCGCGTACACGGTGCGACGATAGAGTCCGCGAACTTACGCGGAGGAGGTGCACATGGCGCACCCTCCCTGGCCCGATTCCGCGACGCGCTCCGCTCCCATGCTGGTGCACCTCCTCAACGACTTCCGTCTCGACGTCGGGCACCACGAAGTCGTGTTACCGACCCATGCCCAGCGGGTGGTGGCGTTCCTGGCACTGTCACGCCCGTCCGGCATGACACCGCACCGCACGGCGTTGGCCGAACAACTCTGGTGCGACGGTCCGCGCCCACGCGCTCAGGCGAGCCTGCGCACGGCGATCTGGCGGATCCGCCAGGCCGACGACCGGCTCGTGCACGCCGATCGCGGGCACGTCTACCTCAGCGCGTTCGTCGAAGTCGACGTCGAGCACAGTCTGAGCCAGGCCGGACGGCTGCTCAACGAGGACGGCGATCTCGCACCGGACGACACCGCGACCACAGGCCTGGTCGCAGACCTTCTACCGGGCTGGGAGGAGGAATGGCTGATCGTGGAACGAGAGCGCATCCGTCAAGTGCGGATCCACGCCCTGGTCGCGCTGTCCCACCGGCTGCGCCGGCTCGGCCGGTTCGTACCAGCCCTCAACGCCGCCTACACGGCGATCACCGCGGAACCCCTGCAGGAATCAGCCCGTGCCGCGTTGGTCGACGTCCACCTGGCTGAAGGCAACGTCGTGGAGGCCCGCAGACAAGTCGACCAGTACGCGCGGCTCCTCTGGGACGAGATGCAGATGGTCCCTTCCGACGCACTGGTCGGCCGGGTGCCGTGGCCGGCGGGCGAGCCCGTAGTCGCGAAGCATCTGGGTGGCGTGCCGTCGGACTGAGGTTCCGGCCGCAGGCCCGATTCCGTATGTCCCACGTAGATGAACCGGCCAGTCGTGTCGGCGGCGATGCCCACATGGGCCAAGGTCGACCGCCCCGGCGGGTAGGCGTTGCCCAGTTCCGCCCCATCAGACACTCCGAGGGACCCAGGCAACGCACCTCCCGCAAACGGCGCTTCAGCGATGAGAGCCGACTCCGGCTTCCACTGCCGGGCTCGCCGACATGAACCCCGGAAGATCCCTGGCAGTCGCCGGTTCACCCGGACAAGTGAGTGCCGCCGGCAGTCCGTCACTGCCGTCGGCCGTGCCCCATCACTCACGATCCGTATGCGACGCAACTCCAAGAAGACCGATCGCCCAGGCTCAGGCCAGGGACATCGAATTCCTCGACGGACGCGTCCAGCAGCACGACGGGTCATTCGACAAGAGGCTCGACAAGGCCGACCTATGGGACACCGGCCGATGGCGAGCCCCTGCGTCCCCGACCCCGGCCGGCTCGACCAAACCGCCTTCGTGGACGCAGGGGCTCGCCATCGCCATCAGTCCTGTGGCGCTGATCGTGAACTGAAAGACTCGCCTGCTCCGGCACGTGGTCACCCAGCCTCCTGCAACGCGATCACATCGCACACGCGCCGGCACCTCGCCGATCCGCACCGCACGACCATCGCGCAGCCGTCCACCGTGAACCTGGACACCACCGACCTCCCCCTGAAGTACGACGGCACGTTCTACGGCCTCCGCAACGGCCGGCGCCGGCGGATCTTCGCCGACGGGCACGGAGTGCCGGTCGGCGCTTGGGCACGCCGTGCCGCGCGGACAGTGCCTGGCGCCCCGGACAGGTGATGTCCGGGGCGCCCTGGCCGCGATGGCCGCTTCTTTACACCGCGGCGATGCCCTCCATGCCGGACTCGGCGAAGGGAGGCAGTCCAGTGGTCGTGCCGACCTTGGTCAGGGAGCCGTTGCGGCCGACGCGGAAGCCGTCGACGGTGCCCGACGTCGCGTTCTGCACGTAGAGGAACTTCTGGTCCCGGGTCACCGCCAGGTCGATGACGCCCTGGGACTTGGCCGACGGCGGGGTGGCGACACCGACGTCGTTGGTGAGCGCCAGCTTCCCGTGGCGGTCCGTGCGGTAACCGGTGACGGTCGAGTTGCCGGTGTTGCCGCCGAAGAAGAAGTCCCCGGCGCGCTCCAGCCAGCACAGCGTGTCCTGGCCGTTGGGCAGACTCTTCTGGACGACCTTGAGGGTTCCGTCGGCGCGCACCTTGTACGTACTGACCGTCGAGTCCTTGGCCTCGGCCACCAGCATCCGGCCGGCCTTGTCGAAGGTGATGGCGAACGGCACGGCACCGGCGGAGTCGTTGACCACGGCCCGTCGCGCCGGCCGTCCGTCGTGTGCCACCGGGAAGACCTCGAGGGTGTTGGCGGACTTGGTGGTGACGACCAACTCACGGCCGCCCGGGGTGAACGCGACCTGGCCGGGCGAACTGCTGAACAGCGGCACCTTCTTGTTGTCCAGCCCGAGCGAACGGTGCGCGCCGCTCAACGGCGCCAGGCCCGCGGCCGTGAGGCGGAACCCCTGCACGCTGCCCGCGCCGCCCGCGTTCATGACGTAGGCGATGCGTCCCGAGACCGCGATCGAGGCGGGGAAGTCCCCTCCCGAACCGATAACATGACGGTTCGTCAGTTTCTGTCCCTCGACCCGGAACGACGTCACGGTGTTGCTGCCCGCGTTGACCGCGAGGAGCAGCCCGGACCGGTCGTCGTAGACGAGTGAGCCCTGGGAGGCGAGCGAGTCGGTGGGCGCGTCGACCTGGTCGCCGCCCTTGCCGCCGGTCGCGTAACTGCCCGCCGCGCTCAGTGTGCCGTCCTGGGCGCGCTTGAAGACGTGGATCGTGTTGCCCTCGAGTTCGTCGCCCTGCACGAAGACCGCATGGTCGGCTCCGGCCTCGGCCTTCTTCACTGCGTCGTGCCCGTGCGCGGCCTCCCCCGCCGAGGCGACAGTCACCGCCGTCACGGCCGCCGCGGCGGCGAGGATTCCCGCTCCGGCGACTGTCAGCTTGATCTGTAACGGTGACCTTCGCCTGGTGTGCCTGCTCATAGAACGCTCCTCGGGCCTTCGCCACCACACGAGTCAGTGGGGGCGGGACCAGAGTTGCCCATGAGACGAGCGCGGCAGTAGGGGTTCGACCGCCACGTCAGCATCCCGTAACAACTCCCCGCGCGCGGGGAGGAGTTGCAGGAAAGCCTTGCCGCACGCCCCACTCGCTTCAAGGTCGCCACCGCTTCCTGGCCCTCGTGCGCCTCCTCGGTCGACATCCCTCGGTGATGACCAGTTGGGGGTGACCCGCCGACGCAAAGGCGGTGACCACAGCCTCTCGGCGCCGAAGGCGATCCAGAGCGTGGCCAGGAAGAACAAGCCGAGTTGTGCCTGAAGCCGACGAGCGCATCGTGGGCCAACCCGATCGAGGCCCGGTTCGGGCCCCTGCGCAACTTCGTCAAGGGCAACTCCGACCACCCCGACCACACCGTCCTGTGAGCGAACGCCGGCAACTCTGGGGCCGCCCACGGCCCAAAAGCCCTCTGACCAAACCCGGCGAACGTACGTGGTCCGCAGGCATGCCTCACGACCACGCCAGGAGGGCCGGCATCGCCTACTTCATTTCCTGGAGCCCGGTTCGGGGTCCGGGCCTCCGAGCGGCAGTTGTCCATACCTGCGGGCCATCGCCCGCGGCTATCGTGCCGCCAATGACGACCACCGCCACCACAACGCTGAGCGACGCGGACTTCGACGTTCCGATCCAGGACCGCTTTTTCGAGGACTACATCCCGGGCTCGGTGTACGTCTACGGCCGCATCACCATGACCGAGCGGGACATCCCACCGGGACGACGGCCCGTATCCGCGTCCAGGGCGGCGGGGGCGGCTTCTACCGGATGGCCGCGCCCCTGATGGCCCGCCAGGTCCGCACTTCGATCGGGAAGGATCTGCGCGACCTCGAACTCAGGCTCACCGGCACGAAATGAGAAACCCCCATGGCATACGACGAAGGGCTGGCCGAACGCGTCCGCGCACGGCTGGGAGTGGACCCGGACATCGCCGAGAAGCGGATGTTCGGCGGGATCGCCTTCCTGTACCGAGGGAACATGGCCGTGGGCATCAGCGGCGGCGACCTCATGGTGCGCGTCAGGCCCGAGCACACCGAAGCGGCCCTGGCCCAGCCCGGTACCCGCGTCTTCGACATGACCGGCCGCCCGATGCGCGGCTGGATCCTGGTCGACTCCTCCGTCCTGGCCGAGGACGACGCTCTCGGCCGATGGGTCGACGAGGGGCACGGCTTCGCCGCGAGTCTGCCGCCCAAGTGAGTTGAACCGGACCGCACCCGTGCCTGGCTGACGGACCAGAGCGTCTCGGTCGGCACTGCCGAGGTTCGGCGCAGGTCTTACGGGCCGGTGACATGACGGGCGTGGTGCTGCCGAGCGGCGGGGTCTCGGTCCTAGCGTCGGGCGTATGCGAGTACTGGTCACCGGCGGTGCCGGGTTCATCGGGTCCCATGTCGTCGAGGCACTGACCGCGCGCGGACACGAGGCGGTCGTGTTCGATCTGCGCGACGGCCACGACGTGCGCAGTCCCCAGGCGGTCGCGGCCGTGCTGCCGGATGTGGACGCCGTGTGTCATCAGGCGGCGATGGTGGGGCTGGGGACGGGGTTCGGCGACGCGGCCGACTACGTGTCGCACAACGACCTCGGTACGGCGGTACTGCTGTCCGCCATGGCCGACACGGGGGTGCGCCGGCTGGTGCTCGCCGGGTCGATGGTCGTCTACGGCGAGGGCTCCTACGCCTGTGAGTGGCACGGGCCGGTGCGGCCGGGGCCTCGGGCCGTGGCCGATCTGGACGCGGGGCGTTTCGAGCCCCGGTGTCCGGACTGCGGTGAGGAGTTGGCGCCGGGGCTGGTGGGCGAGGACGCTCCGGTCGACCCCCGGAACGTGTACGCGACGACCAAGCTGGCCCAGGAGCATCTGGCGGCGGCGTGGGCGCGGTCGACGAGTGGTTCGGCGGTGTCGCTGCGCTACCACAACGTGTACGGCCCGCGGATGCCGCGCGACACCCCGTACGCGGGGGTCGCCTCCTTCTTCCGGTCCGCGCTCGCCCGTGGTGAGGCCCCTCGGGTGTTCGAGGACGGCGGCCAGCGGCGGGACTTCGTGCACGTACGGGATGTGGCGGCGGCCAATGTGGCGGCGCTGGAGTCCGAGCCCCGGGAGGGGGCGCTGACCGCGTACAACACCGGCAGCGGGGACCCGCACACGGTCGGCGAGATGGCGCGGGCGCTGGCTGCCGCGTACGGCGGGCCCGAGCCCGTGGTGACCGGGGAGTACCGGCTCGGCGACGTCCGCCACATCACGGCGGACTCGTCCCGGCTACGGGCCGAGCTGGGCTGGAAGGCCGAGGTCGAATTCGCGGAGGGGATGCGCGAGTTCGCGACGTCGAAGCTGCGCGGGGAGCAGTAGCCGGCCGACGACGCCTCCGGCGTTCACGCCTCGGCCATGGGCAGGGTCACCTCGAAGCGGCAGCCGCCGGACACGTTCCGTACGGCGGCCCGCCCCTGGTGCGCCTCGACGATGCCGCGCACGATCGCGAGCCCCAGCCCGGCCCCGGCCGGCGGGGTCCGCGCGTGCGTGCCACGCCACCCGGTGTCGAAGACCCGCGGCAGATCCTCCTCCGGGATACCGCCGCAGCCGTCGGTCACGGACAGCACGACACCCTCGGCCGACCGCTCGGCGGCGACGGCGACCGTGCCGTCGGCCGGTGTCCGCCGGATCGCGTTGACCAGCAGGTTCCCCAGCACCCGGCTCATCTCCTTGCCGTCCACCTCGACCGGCACCGGCTCGATCCAGTCGCCGACCAGGCGTACGCCGTGCTCACGTGCGAGCGGATCGGCTCCCGCGAGGGCGTCGCCGATCAGGTCGTACAGGGACATCCGCGAAGGGGAGAGAGTGAGCGTCCCGGCGTGTATGCGGGAGAGTTCGAACAGGTCGCCGACCATGCCGTTGAGGCGTTCGACCTCGGTGCGGATCTGGCGGAGGTAGCGGGCGGGGTCGGCGGCGACGCCGTCCTCCAGTGCCTCGGACATCGCGCGGAGACCGGCCAGCGGGGTGCGCAGATCGTGGGAGATCCAGGCGACGAGTTCGCGCCGGGACGACTCCAACGCCCGTTCACGGTTGCGGGATTCGGCGAGCCTGGCGCTGGTCGCGGCCAACTCCCGGCTCAGGTCGGCCAGTTCGGCGGTGCCCGGACGGTGCGGGGCGAAGAAGTCGCCGTCGTCGCCGAAGTCACGGGCGGCGAGGACGAGTTCACGGCTGCGGGCGACGACCCAGCGGCCGAGCAGCAGGGCCGTGGCCAGCGAGACCACGGCCGCCATGGCGACGACGGTGGTGACCACGGTCAGGTCGTGCGAGGAGAGGAACATCGCCTGCGCCACGGCCAACGTGCCGGCGAGCATCGCGGTCACGGCGACGGCCGCGACCACGGCGACGGAGGTGGTGAGCGAACGCCGGCGCAGCGACCACAGCGCGCCCACACCCAGCACCCCGGCCGCGGCGGCCCCGAGGAGGGCGAACAGGGCTATGAGCAGCATGTCGCGCATGATCAGCCCTCCCCGGTGCCGACTGTGCCGGTGGACTCGAAGCGGTATCCGACGCCCCACACCGTCTGGATGAGCCGGGGCCGCCCGGGATCGTCCTCGACCTTGGCTCGCAGCCGCCGCACATGCACGGTGACGGTCGACAGATCACCGAAGTCCCACCCCCACACCTCCCGCATCAGATCCTCCCGGCTGAACGCCCGCCCAGGGTGTCGCAGGAAGAAGGCGAGGAGGTCGAACTCCCTGAGGGTGAGGGCGAGTTCGGCGCCGTTCTTGGTGGCGCGGCGGCCGACCGGGTCGGCGGTGAGTCCGGCCGATCGCAGAGTGCGTGCGGCGGTCGCGGGCCGAGTGCGCCGTAGCACCGACTCGACGCGCAGGACCAGTTCACGGGGGCTGAACGGCTTGGTGACGTAGTCGTCGGCGCCGACCTCCAGACCCAGGATCCGGTCGTCCTCGTCGCCGCGCGCGGTGAGCATGATGACCGGCACGGGCCCGTGCCCGCGCAGCCGGCGGCATACTTCAAGGCCGTCGATACCCGGCAGCATCAGGTCGAGCACCACCAGGTCGGGCCAGTGTGCGGCGGCCCGGGCGAGAGCCTCCGGCCCGTCCGCGGCGCGGTCCACGACGTATCCGGCCCGGTCGAGATACCCGGAGACGACTTCGGCGACGGTCGGATCGTCGTCCACGACGAGGACGCGCATCGTGTCCTGAGGCCTGCTCAGGACGGGTACGGCGGCTGGGGATTCGTACGGCTGCTGCATGCCGTCCAGCGTCCCACCGGCCGCGCTCGCCACCCGTATTCGTGTCTCGACGTCCGCGTTTCGTAAGGACCCGAAGCCCGATATGCCCGATTCTCGCCCGTAGGGTGAAAGCCGTGACGACCTCCCCCGCAACGGAACCGGACACGGCGCCTGTCGACGTGATCCTCCCCTGTCTGAACGAGGCCAAGGCCCTGCCCTGGGTGCTGGCCCGCATCCCGGCCGGCTGGCGTGCGCTCGTCGTGGACAACGGGTCCACGGACGGTTCGGCGGAACTGGCCCATAGCCTCGGTGCCACCGTCGTGCACGAGGAGCGGCGCGGTTTCGGTGCCGCCTGCCACGCCGGACTGGTGGCCGCCACCGCGGACATCGTGTGCTTCTGCGACTGCGACGCCTCGCTCGACCCGTCCCTGCTGGTGCCCTTCGTGCGCGAGGTACGGGACGGTGAGGCCGACCTGGTGCTCGGGCGGCGCCGGCCGCAGGGACGAGGCGCCTGGCCCGCGCACGCCCGGGCCGGCAACCTCGCGCTCGCCGGGATGGTGCGCCGCCGCACCGGACTGCGCCTGCACGACCTCGGCCCGCTCCGTGCCGCCCGCCGCGCGGATCTGCTCGCCCTCGGCCTGACGGACCGTCGCAGCGGCTACCCGCTCCAGATGGTCGTCCGCGCCGCGGACGCCGGTCTGCGCGTCGCCGAGCACGACGTGCCGTACCTGCCGCGCACCGGCGCCTCCAAGGTCACCGGGACCTGGCGCGGCACCTGGCAGGCGGTGCGGGACATGCGCCGTGTCCTTGCCGAACCCCCGGCGCCCACGGGCGTGTCGGCCACCGGCTCCTTCTCCGCACCGCAAGGAGCGAACTCCCTGTGACCACCCTTCTCGTCATCGCCAAGGAACCGCTGCCGGGACGGGTGAAGACCAGGCTGACTCCGCCGTTCACGCCCGAGGAGGCCGCCGCGCTCGCCGAGGCGTCGCTCGTCGACACCCTGCACGTGGTGCTGGCGACGCCCGCACGGCGACGGGTGCTGGTGCTCGCCGGAACGCCAGGTCCCTGGCTGCCGCCGGGCTTCGACGTCGTACCGCAGTGCGGCGGCGGGCTCGACGAGCGGCTGGCCGCCGCCTTCGCCGGCTGCGACGGGCCCGCGCTGCTGATCGGCATGGACACCCCGCAGGTGACACCCGAGCTCCTCACCGTCGACTTCGCCGACTGCGACGCGTACTTCGGACCGGCCGAGGACGGCGGCTTCTGGGCCCTGGGCCTCGCCGCCCCTGCCCCCGAACTCCTGCGCGGGGTACCGATGTCGACGCCCACCACCGGCGCCGTGCAGCGCGCCCGGCTGACCACCGCGGGCCTGCGCGTCCGCGACCTGCCGAGTCTGCGCGACGTCGACACGACCTACGACACTGAACTCGTCGCCGCCGCGGTACCGGAGGGGCGGTTCGCCAGGGAACTGGCGAGGCTGCAAACGGCAGTCGCCCGGTGAGCGCGGCACACGAGCCGGAGCGTCCCGCACCAACAGCGAAGGGGAGCCCGGCAACCGCCCTCATGAACCACCCCCCGCCGAGCCTCGCGAGCCACCCGAAGGCGGATCTCGGCGAGCGGTCCGCGCCGACCGCCGGGCGACTGCCCTCCGCGCCGCCCGACGCCACGGCACGCCCCTGGTCCGCCGACCCGTACACCGACGCTCTGCGCACCGGCCGCGGCCCCCTCTACCTCCGCCGTACCGACGGCTGGCTGCTGCCCCTGGAGGTCGAGCGCTGGTGTGCCGAGGCCGATGCCGCGGACCGGGAGGTACTGGGGCGGTGCGAGGGGGCCGTGCTCGACGTGGGATGCGGGCCCGGGCGGCTCGTGGCGGCGCTCGCCGCGCAGGGGAGGCGAGCGCTGGGCATCGACGTCAGCGACGCCGCCGTCGCACACACCGTCCGCCTCGGCGGGCAGGCCCTGCGCCGGTCCGTCTTCGACCCCCTCCCCGGCGAGGGCCGCTGGGACACCGCCCTTCTCATCGACGGCAACGTCGGCATCGGCGGCAACCCCCACGCCCTGCTCCGCCGGATGTCCCAACTCCTCGCCCCCGACGGGCTGTTGATCGCCGAGACCGTGCCGGTCGACGTCGACGAACGCGTGCAGGTACACGTCGCCGACGGCCGCGGCGCCTCCGGTACGGCCTTCCCGTGGGCCCGCCTGGGCACCCCTGCCCTGCTGCGCCACGCCCGCCGGGCGGGGTGGCGCCCGGACGGTCAGTGGACGGCCGGCGGTCGCTCCTTCCTCGCCCTGCGCAACCGCAGGACGAGCAGCGCGGCCGAGCCCCCGAACAGCACCGCCGTGACCAGCAGCCAGCGGGCCAGGAACCCGTCGCCGGAGAGGCCGGTGGCGGACCTGTAGTGGTCCGCGACCTGCCCGCTGATCAGCGGGAACCAGACCAGCAGCAGGAGGCCGGAGAACATGGCCGGGACCCGGACGTAGACCGTCCACGTCCGGCGGCCGACCGCACCCAGCGCTCCCGCCAGGGCCCGGTCCGCCCCCGCGTACAACGGCACCAGCACCAGGTCGTGCACCAGCGCCGCGCCCACGAACCACAGCGCCACCCCGAACCAGTCGTCCGCGAGCAGCCGCACCCCCGCATACCCGGCGAGCGCGAACGAGCAGGCCAGCAGCAGGAGTTGCAGCGGGCTGCCGAGGGCCGGCCGCCTGAACGGAATGCGCATCACAGGTCTCCGAACGTCATGCGGGCCACCCACTTGGTGTTGAGTACGCCGGGCGCCGCGGGGACGATGACGCGCGCCGGGTAGCCGTGGTCGGGGGTGAGGTCCTCGCCGTTGACGAACAGGGCGAGCAGGGACCGCGGATCGCGGACCTGGTTGTCACGCAGGGCGGACCGGCGGAACGCCCCGTGCCGCTGCAGCGACTCCACCAGGACGTCGGGCGCTACGGTCGCCTCATAGCCGACGAGCGCCGCCAGGTCCCGCAGCCGTACGCCCCGCCACCACTGGTCGGAGGTCGACCAGCCCTCCACGCACGCGATGGGCAACGCGGCGCTGTGCAGCGGGAGTTGAAGCAACTCGGCCCGCCCCAGCCGGACCGTCCGGCCGTTGCCCTCGACCACCAGTCGCCACGCCTCCTCGGACGTCTCCCGCGCGTCGATGCCGACCGCCGCCGCCGTCTTGTTGATCTGGAAGGCGCCGGGCCCGGAACCCGGTTCGGGCCCGCCGTGCGGTGCGAGGACGGCCGTCTCCCGCAATGGTCCGTCGAAGCTGCGGCCCGCCGTCGTGGCGAGCAGGAGCAGCGATCCGCCGCCCACCACACCGAGGGCGCCACGGCGCGAGACGGTGGGTTCGGCGGGGTTCGGGGACACCAACTCCCTTTCCTCGACAGGGGTTTCGTCTCGGAGGTGGCGCAGGTTGCGCAGGGCCAGGGGTGTCTTCAGCACGGCGTGCGCGAGGAAGGCGGCGAAGAAGACCCAGGCGCCGTAGAAGTGCAGGGGATAGAAGGAGCCGGGGAAGATGTAGTCGAGCTGGACGTTGAGCACGCCGGTGATGAACTCGAACAGGCCGCCGCCCACGAGGAGAAGCAGCGAGAGCCGTTCCAGCGCGTGGGCGAGGGAGCGGGCCGGCGGCAGGGCGAACAGCTTCGGCACGACCGACCACAGCTTCGCCAGCAGCACGGGGATCAGCACGATGCCGAGGGTGACGTGCACACCCTGCGTGAGGCGATACAGCCAGGACGGGTCGGTGGGCCAGGAGAAGAGATAGAAGCCGAGCAGGCCCTTGTCCGGGGTCTGGTCGTTCACCGGCGACAGGTCCGGGTTGTAGGCGGCGTACGACACCAGACCCGTCACGAACAGCACGGTGATCCCGACGAGCAGCACGACACCCAGCACGGAGGTGAACCAGGGCCCGCGCAACGGGCTGCGCCAGAAGGCGGGTGAGGAGGGGGAGCGTGGCATGCCCCGACCGTAGGCCGGGGACACCCCCCGAACGGGTTCGCAAACCATGACGAAACCCTGACGTCCACTCCAGCGGCGGCTCCAGCGGGCACACCCCGGCCTAGCGTGTCGGTGTGAACCGCGATCTTCTCCGCGACCGTCCCCGTACCCGTCCCGACGACCGTCCCCGTGACGTTCCGGGCGACCGCCGACGCGACCTCGTCCGCGACCTGGCCGCAGCCCTCGCCGCCGCCCTCCTCGTCCTGGTGGCCGTCCTGGTCGGCACCGCCATCCAGCGCCGTGACCATTCGCTCTTCGTCGCCTGGCCACCCGTCTTCGCCCAGTGGGAACCGCACGTCGGCCCCGGCACCCCGGCGGCGCTCACCGTCGCGGTTGCCGTCCTCGCGTACGGGCCGGTCCTCGCCGCCCGACTGCCCTGGCGGGCCCTGCTGTTCACCGCCTGGGGCACCGCCATGGCCTGGACGTTCTCCCTGGCCCTGGTCGACGGCTGGCAGCGCGGCATCGCCAGTCGGCTGACGACCACGAACGAATACCTCACGGTCATCGACCGCTTCCACGACATCCCCGCCACCCTGCGCGACTTCACCCACCACATCCTCAGCCACTCCCCCGCCCCGTGGCCCGCGCACATCGCCGGGCATCCCCCGGCGGCCACCGTCACCTTCGTCCTCCTCGACCGGATCGGCCTGGGCGGCGGGGCCTGGGCAGGCGTCTGGTGCATCACCGTCGGGGCGACGGCGGCCGCGGCGGTCCTCGTCACCGTGCGCGTGCTCGCCGGCGAGCAACTCGCCCGCCGTGCCGCGCCGTTCATGGTCCTGGCACCGGCCGCCGTCTGGATGGGTACCTCGGCGGACGGGTACTTCGCGGCGGTCGCCGCCTGGTCCGTCGCGTTCCTCGCCCTCGCGGTCACCGGACACCGGCCACGCACGGCCGGCCTCGCCGCCGGTCTCCTCTTCGGCCTCACCGCGTATCTCTCCTACGGGCTGACGCTGTTCGCGGTCATCGCGGGCGCCGCACTGCTGCTCGGCCATCGACGGCTACGCCCCCTCCCTTACGTCGCCGCCGGCCTCACCGTCGTGCCACTGGTGTTCACGCTGCTGGGCTTCAACTGGTGGGAGGCGTACCACTTGTTGATCACCCGCTACTACGAAGGCGTCGGCGGGACCCGGCCGTACAGCTACTGGGTGTGGGCGAACCTGGCCTGCACCGCGCTGCTCGTGGGCCCGGCGACGGCGGCGGGTCTGCGACGCGCGGGCACCGCTTCCGCACGTCCCGAAGTCCGGGACCTCCGGGACGGTCTCCGTACCGCCGCACCCGAACACCGCCTCGCCCTGCTCGTGTTCGCCGCACTGCTCGCCCTCCTCGTCGCCGACCTCTCCGGCATGAGCAAGGCGGAGACGGAACGCATCTGGCTGCCGTTCGCGATGTGGCTGCTCCCCGCGTGCGTGTTCCTCCCCCGGCCTCGCGCCTGGCTCGCCGCACAGGCCGTTCTGGCCCTGCTCCTCAACCACCTGCTGCTGACGGGCTGGTGACAGTGAACCGGGCAAGCTCGGGAGGTTGCGGAGGAGGCCCGCCGCCGCTGACGCCGCCGAGTCACCGGATTCCCGGCTGGTGATCCTCACACCGCGGCACGACGCGAACGCTGCCCGAAGGATCCAGGACGAAGCACCCGGGTGGTGACGGCGGGCCCGCGTCGGCCGTGCCCTGCCGGCGGCCGGGCCGCGGAGATGGTCAGCGGTCGAGCACCGGTCCCGCGGTGTCCAGCGCGGCGCCGACATGGTCGGCCAGGCTCACGGCCACGAGACGCGCCTGCAGCGGCGGCGGTGGCGTGCCGGGCTCCGGCTGCATCATGAACCGGCCGAGGTAACGGCCTCCGACCGAGGCACGCAGTTCGATCTCCTCACCGGGCCAGCCGTCCTTGTCCAGGTCCCAGTGGGCCCGGGCGGCGGTCAGCATGCCGTCCTGTTCCAGGCGAGGGTGCCTGCCCAGCAGCATGCCGGGTTCGAAGCGGCAGCCTCGCAGCCCCAGGATCTCGACGAGCTGCTGTCGTACCTGGTCCACCACGGCATACGGCGAGGCTCCCGCCTGGACCATGCTCGCCGTCTCGTGGATCCGCGCCAGATGGGCCGCGTCGGTGACGGTCACCAGCTTCAGGGTGCGGGCGTGGGCGGCCAGTTGGGAGACGGCCACGCCCACCGCCAGCAGCAGGAGCGTGGTGGTGATGTCGTCGCCGTGGGAGATGGTGAACCGCTGGTAGGGGCGGGTGAGGAAGAAGTCGAACCATGCCGCTGCCGAGAGCGCGGCCAGCACGCCGGCGGCCCGGCTGCCGAGGGCGGCGACCGCCACGATGATCACGACCAGGACCAGCGCCAGGTTCGCGGACGTCATGTGCGTACGGAAAGGCACCAGGGCGAGGGCAACGACGAGCGGAGCGGGTAGGGCAACCGCCAGGGCGATCCGGTCACGCAGAGGCATCCGCATGCTCCACCACCTCACGAGAGCGCGGGGCAGCCCCTTGTCCAAGAGGCCGCCCACACAAGGATCGACGCGGTACGGCGCCGGCAAGGCCAGCATCCCGCCGCTGCCCTCGCCCGACCACCGGGAAGGCTGCGGTCTTGATGCATTCCTGACAGTGCACGGACCAGGTGGCCTGGTGAGTGACGGTAAGGACGCGCCTGCCGAGCAACAGGAGTTCGGCCGTCAGAACCTCAAAACCCCAGCCATACAAGGGAAATGCACTGATCACGGCCTTCTGCAACATGCTTTATGCTTGTTCTTCATCTACCAGGATCTTCCGGGTCCGCCGATAGTCTTGAGAGTCTCGGGGCGTTTGACGGTCTTGCGCACGTCGTAGCGGGGTGCGGGACGGCGGTTCTTGGTCCCGGGCGGCCGTCCGGGACCTGTGCCACGAGGTTGGGGAACACGGGCCGGGCAGAGCAGGTGGGCTCGGATGTTCCTGAACCCCCGGCGGACCCGGGCCGGGGTGAGGCGTTCGGGCCTGGTCGGCTTCTCCCAGGGCCGGCGGAGGCCGGCGGCCAGCGGCCGGGCGAGCCTGAGCTGGGTGTGCGCGACGACCAGGAGCCAGGTCCAGCGGTCCGCGGCCTCGGGTGTACGCAGTTTCGGGGTGGTCCAGCCGAGCGTCTGCTTTCCGAACCTGAAAGTGTGCTCCAGGTCGAATCTCCTCAGGAACCCCTGCCACCAGCGGTCCACGTCCGCCGGAGCGGCTCCGGTCTTCGAGGACCACAGCCATACCGGCGGCGCCTCCCGCTCCTTGGAGTGGTACTCGACTTTGAGGCGGACCAAGGTACATGTCCATGCTCTGACCGTATGTGGCCGTCACGTCGCCCCCGCGAGGAGCCCGGCAGGCTTGGGGGCGAAAAAGTCTGGCCGGCGGGGCAGTCGAACCTCCTTCCGCGCCCGTCTTTACAGGGGAACGAGGGAGGGCGCATTGAATGCCGACGAGGAACGCCAGTTCCGCGAGTTCGTGGCGGCACGGTCGAGATCGCTGCTGCACACGGCCTACCTGCTCACCGGGGACTGGGAGCAGGGCCGGGACCTGCTCCAGACCGCGCTTGCCGCCACCGCTCGGCGCTGGTCGAAGCTGCGCGACCGGGAGCAGCCGGAGATCTATGTGCGCCGGGCGCTGTACCACGCCCAGGTGGACCGCTTCCGGCTGCTCAGCTGGGGACGGGAGACGGTCACCGACACCCTGCCGGACCAGCCGTCCGCGCAGGCCGTCGACTGGGCCGACACCGTGGTCCAGCGGCAGGACATCATGGCCGCGCTGCGGCGGCTGCCCAAGCGCCAGCGTGCGGTGGTCGTGCTGCGCTACTTCGAGGACCGGCCGGACGCGGAGATCGCCGCGATTCTGGGTGTCGCCCAGGGGACGGTCCGCAGCCAGACCCACAAGGCCCTCGCTTCTCTCCGTACCGCCTTGGCCGAGGCGGGACAGCCGGCCGCCTCCTCCACCGCCTCCGGAAGGGGCGTCGTCGCATGAACGACTCGACCGAACACCCGCTGCACGAAACGTCGTTGCACGACGCCCTGCACGCCCAGGTCCGGGGGAGCGGCGGTGACGCCGCCGGTGCCCATCTGGTCGGCCTGGCCGACGGCGCGTTGCGGATCGCCCGGCGGCGGCAGCGGCTGGCCCGTGCCGGTGTCGGCATCGTCGCCGCCGTCGCGGTCGCCACCGCCTGGGTGGCCGTCGCGGACGGCGCGACCCTGCGCGCCCACGTGGGTCAGCCCGCCGCAGGGGGCGACACCACGAACACCGGGAAGGCGGCCCTGATCGCCTTCCTGCCGGTCACCTCGTCCAACGAGCGCGCCTGCGCCCAGGGCAGCGGCGGCTACCCCGTGCCCGCGAGCGCGACCCACCCGGAGTTCTGCGTCCGGGCCGACCGGGCCAGAGGCATGACCGACGTCCAGGTCGCCTCCGCGAAGGCCGACAAGAGCGGTGCCGACGGCACCTGGCGGGTCGAGGTGACCCTCGACTCCGCCGACCGGACCCGTTTCGCCGCCCTCACCGGCTCCATCGCGTCGGCCCCGGCCCCACGCAACGAAATCGCCATAGTCATCGACGGCAAGCTCTGGGGCACCCCCTTCGTGACCTCGTCGATCACCGGCGGCCGTATCGAGATCCTCGGGCCCTACGTCGGAGACCTCACCGGCGCCACCGCCCTCGACCTTGCCCACCGGCTGGACCCGAACTGACAGCCGGTGCAGGTCACGGAGGCACCCGGAGCGGGTCAACGCGGGCCCGTCTCCGCCCTGCGCGGCGGCCTGCCCAGCGCCCAGAACAGGACGCCGAGGAGCCTGAATCCGAGCAGCGGGAGTGCCTCGGTCAGGAGGTACTTCACGCGCTCGTCGTGATGCCGGCCGTACGGCGCGTAGTCCCGGCTGAACCAGTGGTCGCCGAGGCCCGGGGCGACCATCTGCACGCTCGCGAAGAGGACGAGCGAAGTGCGCAGTATGCCGAATCCTCAGCGGTGGTATGAGGAACAGTCCCCCACAGCCACACCAGCGAGCAGACAAGCCCACCGCCACATGATCAACCGCTTTTGTCAGGGCCAGTTAGGCCACCTCGTACGGCTCCTCGGCCGTGGTCTCCGGGATTTCTCCCGTGTGCGGGGCGGCCTTGTCCCGCCGCCCGGTCAAGCGGGTGGCCAGGGGCTCGGTGTAGCGGGCGGTGAGCGGGCCGACGATGACCAGGATCAGCACGTACGCCGTGGCCAGGGGGCCGAGGGAGGGTTCGATGCCGGCGGTGACGGCGAGTCCGGCGATGACGATCGAGAACTCGCCCCGGGCGACCAGGGTGCCGCCCGCCCGCCAGCGGCCCTTCGCGGAGATTCCCGCGCGCCGGGCCGCCCAGTATCCCGTGGCGATCTTCGTGCCGGCGGTGACGACCGCCAGGGCCAGCGCGGGCAGCAGGACCGGCGGGATGCTCGCCGGGTCGGTGTGCAGGCCGAAGAAGACGAAGAACACGGCGGCGAACAGGTCCCGCAGCGGGGAGAGCAGGTTGTGCGCGCCCTCCGCGGCTTCTCCGGACAGGGCGATGCCGACAAGGAACGCGCCCACGGCGGCGGATACCTGGACCTGCTGGGCGAGTCCGGCGACCAGCAGGGTCAGGCCCAGGACGACGAGCAGCAGCTTCTCGGGGTCGTCGCTGGAGACGAAGCGGGAGATGTGGCGGCCGTAGCGGACCGCGACGAGCAGGACGAGGGCCGCGGCGCCGAGCGCGACGGCCAGGGTGAGGCTGCCCGCCGCGAGGCCGGTGCCGGCCAGCAGTGCGGTGATGATCGGCAGGTATACGGCCATGGAGAGGTCTTCCAGGACCAGGACGCCGAGGATGACGGGGGTCTCGCGGTTGCCGAGGCGGCCCAGGTCTCCGAGGACCTTGGCGATGACACCGGAGGAGGAGATCCAGGTGACCCCGGCCAGCACCACCGCGGCGACCGGCCCCCAGCCGAGCAGCAGCGCCATGGCCGCACCGGGCAGCGCGTTGAGGGCGGCGTCGACGAGACCGGCGGTGTACTGGGTCTTGAGGTTGGAGACGAGATCGCTGGCCGAGTACTCCAGGCCGAGCATCAACAGCAGCAGGACGACACCGATCTCGGCGCCGATGGCGACGAACTCCTCGCTCGTGCCCAGCGGCAGCAGTCCGCCCTCGCCGAAGGCCAGTCCGGCCAGCAGATAGAGGGGTATCGGGGAGAACTGGAAGCGTGCGGCGAACCGGCCCAGCAGTCCCAGGGCCAGGATGATCACGCCGAACTCGATCAGGAACCTCGCGGAGGAATGCACCTGTTCACTCCCGCCCGAGTATCGCCGCGGCCGACTCGACGCCCTCGCGTGTACCGATCACGATCAGTGTGTCTCCGCCGGCCAGCCGGAAGTCCGGCGTGGGAGACGGCACGGCCTCGGCCCGGCGCAGTACGGCCACGATCGAGACGCCGGTCTCGGTGCGCATCCGGGTCTCGCCCAGCACGCGGCCGTTCCAGTACGAGAGCGCCGACAGCGCCACGCGCTCCGCGACCAGCCCCAGTTCGGTCGTGGACAGCAGATTCGGGCTGTGGTGCGAGGGCAGCAGGGCGTCGATGAGCGCCGTCGTCTCCCCCGCGGTCAGCCGCACCGACAGGGCGCAGGCGTCCGGATCGTCCGAGCGGTACGCGTTCAGCGTCCGCTCGCCGTCCCGGTGCGCGACCACCGACACACGGCGCCGCTCACGTGTCGTCAGGTCGTAACGGACACCGATCCCCGGCAACGGCGTACTGCTCACGCGTGGAGTACCCATGTGTGTCTCCCTGTCCTCTCTGTGGTGATCGATGTCGGTGCGACGGCCCTGCTCAGGCCGACGCGAAATAGCGCAGCCACACATAGCCGAGCGAGATGGCCACGGTGACGGCGGTGACGATCAGGCCGTACTTGGTGAACTGCCAGAAGGTGATGGGCTGTCGGTTGCGTTCGGCGATGCCGAGGACGACGACGTTCGCGGAGGCGCCGATGGCGGTGGCGTTGCCGCCGAGGTCGGCGCCGAGGGCGAGGGCCCACCACATGACGTGGTCGCCGGCACCGCCCATGTTCTGGACCAGGTCGCTGGTGATGGGCGCCATGGTGGCGACGTACGGGATGTTGTCCACGACTCCGGACAGGACCGCGGAAGCACCCAGCATCGTCAAGGACCCGCCGAGTTCGTTCGTGCCGATCGCGTTCGCGAGCGCCTTGGAGACCTCGTCGATCACACCGGTGTCGATCAGGCCGCCGATCATGATGAACAGGCCCGCGAAGAAGGCGAGCGTGGGCCACTCGACCTCGGCGAGGACCTCGCTCGTCTCGGCCGTGGAGACGGCGACGAGCAGCCCGGCGCCCAGCAGGGCGACGATGCTCGGCTCGTAGTGCAGTACCGGGTGCAGGACGAAGCCCGCCACCACCAGGGCCAGGACGATCAGGCCCTGGACCAGCAGCCGCGGGTCCTTGATGGCCTCGCGCTCCTCCAGGGCCATGATCTCGGCGGCGCGGTCCTCGTCGTACACGAACGTCTTGCGGAACATGACCCGGCACAGCGCGACCAGGACGACGACGAGCAGGGCGGACAGCGGGGCGAGGTGGACCAGGAAGTCGTTGAAGGTGATCCCGGCCCGGCTGGCGATGATGATGTTGGGCGGGTCGCCGACCAGGGTCGCCGTGCCGCCGATGTTCGAGGCGAACACCTCCGCGATCAGGAACGGGGCCGCGGGCAGGGCGAGGCGTTCGCAGACCAGCAGCGTCACCGGGGCGATCAGCAGCACCGTGGTCACGTTGTCGAGCAGAGCGGAGGCGACCGCCGTGATGACGACGAGCATGGCCATCACCCGGAAGGGTTGGGCCCGGGCCTTCTTCACGGACCAGATGGCCAGGTACTCGAACATGCCGGTCTTCTTCAGCACGCCGACGATCATCATCATGCCCATGAGCAGAAAGATGACGTTCCAGTCGATGCCGGAGTCCTCGGAGTAGAACGCCGAGACGTCGTCGGTCGCCCCGATCGCGAGCATCAGGCCCGCGCCGCCCAGAGCCACGGCGACGCGGTGGATCTTCTCGCTGATGATCAGGGCGTACGCACCGACGAACACGACGATCGCCGCCCAACTGTGCCAGTCGTTCACGATCCTCCGCGGGGTTCCGAGACGGGTTCGGCGGTTGAGCCGGTGATGTGATGCGGGGCGGCGTGCCAGGTGTCCGCACCGTCCGGGCGGGAGTCCCCGCGGGCTGCGACGCGCGCGAGGCCGTCGAGGGCGCGGGCGTGGCAACCAGGACGTCCGTGGAACCGTGGGTGACGATCGGAAAGGCGACGTGGACCGCGATCCGCACGAACGCCTCTTCGGCCTGCGGAATACGAGTGCCGAGCCCCGACAGCGGCGACGCCGTCGGCGGCACGCCCGGGCCCGGCGCACGCGCGGGGTTCTTCCAGTCGACGCGCGGCTTGGGCAGGAAGACCTGCATGCCGTCGGTGACCAGAAGTCCGCCGACGAGGAACAGGAAGGAGGCGGAGGGCAGCGCGGCCCCGAACACCATCACGAGCACCATGGCTTACGCCCCCGGTCGGAAGAGAGAGTGATCCCCTGCTCGCCGACCAGGCTTCCCGGCACACCGCTGGGAACCATACAGGTTCTTGACGCTTCTTTAACAGCTCTTGGTGAGCCTGGCCGGGGCGGGATTCTGCCGGGTTCCGGCAACGAGGGATCGCCGCTTCTCCCTGATCGGGGAACCCGGCCGGCGGCCTCTCGAACGGCAGCCCAGGACGCCCACGCCCATGGTGACGTCCAGGTGCGCCGGGAAGTCTGGTCGGCAATGGCCGAGGCTGCGGCAGGCCCTCCTGACGCCGCCCCATGTCCTGGAGGTCGACCTGGGCGGCCGGGTGACCTACCTCAGTCCTGGTGATGGCGCGGCCTTCTTCACGGCGCTTCTCGCGGCACGGCCACACGGCAACCGGATGATCGTCTCCCACGCCGGTGCCCAGGCACGGGCCACCCTCGACCAACCGGGTCTGCCCCGCGCCCTGGACATCTACGAGGGCGACGGCCCGGACAACACCTGGCGCCGCCGGTCAGGACGTGGCGGCGAGCAGCCGTTCCAGCAGATGCGAGGCCGTGATCACACCGAGGAGCCGGCCACCGGCCGCGTCCTGCTCCACGACGGCCACCAGGGGGCTGCGTACTCGCGCCATCTGCGCCGCCACCTCCAGCGCGGTGTCGTCCGGGGCGGCGACCGGCGGCGCGGGCACGGTCTTCGACAGGCAGTCGCGCACCTTGCGGCCCTTGAGCGCCTGGCACAGTCGGTCGGCGTGATGTTCGTCGACCACGGCGGCGAGCGTCGGGTCCTCGACCACGTACACCGGCACCAGGATCTTGACCATCTGCGAGGCGGGCAGGACCGCCTTCGGCGCGCCCCGCTCGTCCACCACCAGCAGTGCCGGCAGCCGGTGTCCGGCCATCAGACGCGCGGCGTCCATCGCGTCGCTGTCGAGGCCGACCGTCTCGTACTCCACCGCCAAGTCACGCGCCCGCACGCCCGGCTCCCGTCTCGCTCCCGAAATCCCGACGGTCACCGTCGCACGGATGATGCGGACGCACTGCCAGGACGGCTCTTCGCACGATACAACCGGCCTGCCCAGCGGCCTACGACGCGGAGAGCAGGTCGGTCGGGGGGCACCGGCCGCCGACCGTGGCACGATGCGAAGGTGACTCGGTCCCGGGCAGGAGACGGCTGCTTCGACGACGGTGCCCGGCCCGGATCCCCCAGGGCCTGCTCGTCCTCGGCCGCACACGCCCCCGGGCGGGGCAAGGAGTCCCCGTGAGCAACGCCCGACGTCACGGCCCGGACGAACACCCCACCGAGGTGGCGGAGTTGGCCGCCGGGCGCGTCGAGTACCGATTCGACCGGCGCGGTCCGGCCACGGTCATGGTCTTCTACGGCGGGCACCTGCGCGCAGGACTCTCGCTGGGCGAGGAGGTGTTCACCGAAACCGGGTGTTCGGTACTTGTCCCGTCCCGCCCGGGGTACGGCCGCACCCCGGTCCCGACCGGGGGAACGGCCGGCGGGTTCGCCGATGTCACCGCCGCGCTCTGCGCCCACCTGGGGATCACCCAAGTCGCCGCGGTGGTCGGCGTATCGGGCGGTGGACCCACCGCGGTGGCGATGGCGGCACGCCATCCTGCCCTGGTCCGAAGACTGATCCTGCAGAGCGCCGTCGGACCGCTGCCCTGGCCCGACCGCCGCACCCGCCTCGGCGCCCAGATCGTTTTCGCACCGCACACGGAGCGCGTTTCCTGGACACTCGTTCACTCCCTCGTGCGGTACGCGCCCGACGTCGGCCTGCGGATGCTGCTGCGCGACCTCACCCTCCTGCCCGTACGGGACGTGGTGGCGGGCCTTCGGCCGGAGGACCAGGAGAGGCTGCTCGCACTGTTCTCGCGGATGCGGTCGGGGCGAGGGTTCACACGTGATCTCAAGGAACTTGCGACGACCGGAGACTTGGCGGGTGATGCCGGCCGGGTCTCCCAGCCCGCCCTGGTGATCGCCACCCGCCAGGACGCGGCGGTGCGCTTCGTGCACGCCCGGGCACTCGCCACCGCCCTCCCGCACGCCGAGCTGCTCGAAAGCCGCGCCGACAGCCACCTCGTCTGGTTCGGCCAGGACTGGCCGCTGATCTCCGAACGGATCCACGCCTTTCTCGCGGAGGGTCCGCCGAGGACCTCATAGCGTGTCGAAGACCTCATAGAGTTGGGGGACGATCTCTGTCCGGGCCGCAGAGGGGTGAGGCTCGCCTCGGATCCCGGTACGGGCACCCGTCGGCCCCGCTGCCGGTGCCCGGCAGCGGGGCCGTCCGTCGTGCTCCCCTTGAGTCATCGTGCACGCCAGGGGTACACCATCGCACTGCCGGTTCCCGGCAGAGTTCACGAACGTCTGGATGCCGGTCGTCGCCAAGAAACCGTCACCGGCGCGTCAAGGAGCGAAGGGGTGACGTGAAGGGGCACGAAACATCTGAGCAGTACCTGGACGGCTATGCCCACCTCCTGGTGGACGTCTCCGCCACCGGCCGCCGCCTCACCCGCGAGGAGATCGAGTCCCGACGCGCCCTGGGTGAACAGGCCACCGACACCGGCCACGGACTGCGCACCCTCGTCAACGCCCATCTCGCCGCCACCCGCGCAGCGTGGCCCGACACCCCCGGCTCCGCCGACAGCACCCTGGCCGCGATGCAGCAGGTCGTCGACGCCTTCGCCGAGGGCTACGAGCGCGCGCAGCGTCTCGCCGTACGCCAGGAAGAAGCCGCCCGGCGGGAGTTCATCGACGACCTTCTCTACGCCCGCAGCGACCTGGGCCGGCTCGCCGAACTCGCCGAGCGCTTCGGCCTGCGCCTCTCCCACACGCACGCGGTCGCCGTTTCGCAGGGCCCGACACCTTACGACGAAAGCGCCTCGGTGCCCCGCCAGTTGGAACGCTCCCTCATCGCCCGCTTCGGCGACCGCAGCATCCTGCTCACCACCAAGGACGGCCGGATGCTGTGCATAGCCCCCGGCGACCAGGACGAGGTCCTCACCCACTTCGCCAAGCAGGCGTGCGCCGCCACCGACGGCGGACGTGTCGCGATCGGCCGCGCCCAGCCGGGTACGGGCGGGGTCGTCCAGTCGTACGAGGAAACCCTGAACACCCTCGAACCGGCCGAGCGCCTGGACCTCGACAACCTCGGCCCGCCCGCGGTGGCGTCCACCCCCTCCTCGACACCCTCACCACGCACTTCGCGTGCGGCTGCGTCGCCGCCGAAGCCGCACGCCGCCTCTCACTCAGCGTGCGCGCCCTGACATACCGCCTGGAGCGCATCCACCAGCTCACCGGCGCCAATCCCGCCGACCCGGCCTACCGCTACATGCTCCAAACCGCCGTCATCGGCGCCAGGTTGCTGGACCGGCCGGCCAAGGAACTATGAGCAGCCCCGGTCAGCGGCAGCCGAGAGCTCGGCCGGAGATCTTGAGACAGATGGCGAGATGCGGAAGAGCGGGAAAATTCATATCCACTGCTCCGCACGCGAGTTCCGGGCTCACACAAGATCTTCGTGGCCATTGAGCCTGATCACGCAAGGTCGATGCCCGGAGCAAGCGGGCGGCCCTGAAACAGTGGCTTGCAGAGGGGCCGGTCGGCAGGGTTTCCGCCTGCCGACCAAGAGAGGTGATCGTGGAAGGGGTCGCCGTGTCGACGTCGAGGACACCCAGACGCCGCTCCTGGGGGAACAGGGCACTGACCTTCTCCCAGACGGCACGCGTGCGGTCGGTGGGGCCGGCCAGGAAGGCCGCGTCGCCTTCGTAGGGGGTGTAGTTGGCCTGGATGAAGGCGCGCACGTCGACGCGCTCACGCCACGAGGGTGTCGGCGAAACCGCGCCATGCCTCGGTTGCGCGTGTTCCGGCCGCCACTGTCGTCGTCATCGCCGGTTCTCTCCCTTGCTCCGCACTGGAATGCCTCACTACCGATACTCGTGCGATACCTCGGCCGATGAGAGGGCCGGTCAAGACCCTGATCCCGGCCGTCCGACCCTCCGTGGGGGCCGAACGGCCCTTCCCGGTCGGGACACGCTCATACGACGGGCAGGTCGGGGCGGACCAGGGTGCCCGACCGGCCGTGGACGATCTCGTACGCCGCGTCCAGGGCCCCTATCGCGGCCAGTCCCCCGGTGTGCTCGACGAACCGGGCGGCGGCCTCGGTCTTCGGTCCCATGGAGCCGTCCGGGAAGTCGCCGCCGCGCAGTTGCCCGGGGGTTGCGCCGAGGACGGGCTGCTGGTCGGGGGTGCCGTAGCCGGAGTACACGCAGGGCACGTCCGTGAGGATGAGCAGGAAGTCGGCCTTCAGGTGCTCGGCGAGCAGGGCTGCCGTGAGGTCCTTGTCGACGACGGCCTCCACTCCGGTCAGCGCGCCCGTGTCGTCGTCCGCGGTGACGGGGACGCCTCCGCCGCCCGCGCAGATGACGAGCGTGCCGCTGACCAGCAGGTCGTGGATGGTGTCGGTCTCCAGGATCCGTTCGGGTGCCGGGGAGGGGACCACGCGGCGCCAGCCTGTGGTGTCGGCGCCGATGTGCCAGCCGCGTTTGCGGGCGAGCGCGGACGCGGTGCCGTGGGGGTAGACCTGGCCGACGAACTTCGTGGGGTGCTCGAAGGCCGGGTCGTCGGCCCGGACGAAGGTGTGGGTGACCAGCGCGGCGATCCGGCGGCCGGGCAGGGCGTCGTGCAGGGTGCGGGCCAGGAGGGACCCGATCATGCCCTGGGTCTGGGCGCCGAGCAGATCGAGCGGGTAGGGGGCGCTGAGGGCGGGGTCGGCGGCGCTCTCCACGGCGAGCAGGCCGATCTGGGGGCCGTTGCCGTGGGTGATGACGATCTCGTGGTCGTGGGCGAGGGCCGCGATCGCAGTGGTCACGCGGTCGATGTTGGCCTCCTGGACCACCGCGTCGGGGCGTTCGCCGCGGTGCAGCAGGGCGTTGCCGCCGAGGGCGACGACGATGCGCATGGCTCAGTCCTCCAAGGTGGCGACGAGTACGGCCTTGATGGTGTGCAGGCGGTTCTCCGCCTGGTCGAAGACGATCGACGCGGGGGACGAGAACACGTCGTCCGTGACCTCCAGGCCGTCCAGTCCGTAGGTGTCGAAGAGGTCCTGGCCGAGGTGGGTGCGACGGTCGTGCAGGGCCGGCAGACAGTGCATGAACTTGACGTCCGGGTTGCCGGTGGCGGCCAGCGTCTTCTCGTTCACCTGGTACGGGAGGAGCAGTTCGATCCGCTTGCGCCAGGAGTCGGCCGGCTCGCCCATGGAGACCCATACGTCGGTGTGGAGGAAGTCGGCACCGTGTACGGCGGTGTCGACGTCCTCGGTGAGGATGATCCGGGCTCCGCTGTTCTCGCCCAACGCCCGGCAGGCGGCGACGAGTTCGGCCGCCGGCCACAGTTCCTTCGGTGCCGCGATCCGTACGTCCATGCCGAGCAGGGCGCCCATCGACAGCAGCGAGTTGCCCATGTTGTTGCGGGCGTCGCCGAGGTAGCAGTAGGCGATGTCGGGCAGTGGCTTGGAGCTCTGTTCGTGCATGGTGAGGACGTCGCACAGGCTCTGGGTGGGGTGCGCGGTGTCGGTGAGGCCGTTGTAAACGGGGACGCCGGAGTAGGTGGCGAGTTCGGTGACGAGGGCCTGGTCGGAGCCTCGGTACTCGATCGCGTCGAACATGCGGCCCAGCACGCGGGCGGTGTCGGCGATGGACTCCTTGGCGCCGATGTGGGTGTCACCGGGGCCGAGGTAGGTGGTGCTGGCACCCTGGTCTGCGGCGGCGACCTCGAAGGCGCAGCGGGTGCGGGTGGAGGTCTTCTCGAAGATCAGCGCGAGGTTGCGGCCGGTCAGCCGGGGCTGTTCGGTGCCGTTGCGTTTGGCGGCCTTGAGGTCGGCGGCGAGGTCGAGGAGGTGGTGGATCTCGGGGGCGGTGAAGTCGAGTTCGCTCAGGTAGGAGCGGCCTCGCAGGTCGACGGTCATGACGGTGGTCCCTTTGCTGAGGCAGGCGATCAGGCGGCCGGGTCGCGTTCGATGGGGCAGCTCATGCAACGCGGTCCGCCTCGGCCGCGGCCGAGTTCGGCGCCGGCGATGGTGACGATCTCGATGCCCTGCTTGCGGAGGTAGGTGTTGGTGGTGACGTTGCGCTCGTAGCCGACGACCACGCCGGGGGCTACGGCGAGGAAGTTGCTGCCGTCGTCCCACTGCTCGCGCTCGGCACTCCGGATGTCCTGCGGCGCGGACAGCATGCGGACCTTGTCCAGGTCCAGGGCCTCTGCCAGGGCGCCGGCGAGGTCGGAGTTCGGGGTGACGTCGAAGCCTGTCTCGCGGGTGTCGCTGGGCCGCAGCGTCCACGAGCGCAGGGAGTCCACGAGGCCCGGGTAGATGGCGAAGGCGTCGCGGTCGACCATGGTGAGCACGGTGTCGAGGTGCATGTAGGCGCGGGCGGCGGGGAGTTGGACGGCGATCAGACGGTTCGCCGTGCCGCTGGCGAAGAGTCGGGAGGCCAGGTTCTCCACGGCCTGGGCGGTGGTGCGCTCCCCCATGCCGACCATGACGGCACCGTTGCCGAGGACGTGGACGTCGCCGCCCTCCAGGGTGCCGACCTCGCCGTCCAGGAGTGGCGTGGTGACGGTGCCGGCGAACATCGGGTGGAAGCGGTAGATCGCCTCGGCGTGCAGGCTTTCGCGGCGCCGGGCGAGCTTGGCCATCGGGTTGACGGACAGACGGTCGTACATCCAGCAGGAGTTGTCGCGCGGGAAGAGGTGGTTGGGGAGCGGCGTGAGCGCGAAGTCCTCGGCGTCGAGGGTGTTCCAGACCAGGCTGTGCGGTGTGGGGAGCGTCAGGTCGCTCTTGAGGATGCCGCCGATGAGGTTGGCGGCGAGCGTCTCCCCGTCGAGGTCGATGCACAGCTCTCGCAGGGGGTCCATCAGTGCGGGGCCGACGGTGGCCGGGGTGACGACCCGCTCCAGCAGCCAGTCGCGGGCTTCGGGGTCGGTGAGGGTCTGGGCCAGCAGGTCGGTGAAGTAGTGGACGCGGGCCCCGTGGTCGCGCAGTACCTGGGCGAAGGCGTCGTGCTCCTCGCGGGCGCGCTTGGCCCACAGGATGTCGTCGAAGAGCAGGGCGTCGACGTTGCGCGGGGTCAGCCGGGAGAGTTCGAGGCCGGGGCGGTGCAGGATCACCTGGCGGAGGCGGCCGACCTCGGAGTCGACGTGGAAGGCGGTGGCGTTCATGGCGGGGCTGCTCCTCTGGTCGTACGGGTGCGCGGGCTGAGGCGGGGCACGGTCAGCGGTGGTTGCGGCGGCGGTTCCGTAGGAAGGCCCCGGCGCGGCTGGTGGGAAGCGCGCGGGAGATCCGCTTGACCGGCGGGGCGGCGATCTCGGGGGTCCTCCCCCTGCCGACGGGCTCGGGGGTCGGCTCCTCGCCGTACACGCCCTGGCCCCGCTTCAGCCACACGTACACCGGGAGGCCGAGGAGCAGGACGAACAGGCCGTAGTAGACGGTCTGGTAGCCGCTGCCCTGGATCGCCCAGTACGAGAAGACCATCGCCAGGACGGAGACGGTGATGTCGCGGGCCAGGCGTCGGCCGGCGATGCTCTCGTGTCCGCGCACCAGCAGCCAGTACAACTGGGCGGCGGCGGAGAACAGGTACGGGATCACGGCCGTGAGGACGCTCAGCAGCACGATCTTGGTGAAGACGTCGTCGAAGCGCGTGTAGCTGAACACGGTGATCAGCGAGGCGAGGACGGTCGAGGCGACGATGCCGAAGACCGGGACGCCGTTCTCGCCGCGCAGTTTGGCGAAGGCGCCGGGGAAGAGTCCGTCGCGGGCGGCGGCGTACGGCATCTCGGCGCAGAGCATGGTCCAGCCGTTCAGCGCGCCGATGCCGGAGACGATCGCGGCGACGGCGACCGTGTCGCCGGCCCAGGTGCCGCCGAGGATGTTGTTGGCGGCGTCGGTGAACGGGGCGGTGGACACGCCGAGTTGGCCGTGCGAGACGGCACCGAAGACGGCGAGGGTGCCCAGGATGTAGATGACGGCGCAGGCGAGGGTGCCGTAGATGGTGGCGCGCGGGACGTTGCGGCCCGGCTCGCGGACGCGTCCGGCCACCACGGAGGCGGCTTCCAGGCCGATGTAGCTGAACAGCGCGATCGGCGCGGCGGCCGAGATCGCGCCCATCGCCGACTGGCCACTGGCGTTGAACGAACCGAAGTTGTGCGGGTCGATGAACAGCAGTCCGACGGTGGCCATGAAGAGCAGCGGGACGAACTTCAGCACGGTGGTGAACACCTGGAAGGCGCCCATGTTCCGTACGCCGGTGAGGTTGATCGCGGCCGGTATCCAGAGCCCGATCAGCGCGATACCTATCGAAATCGCCGTCTTGTGGCCGGTGTTGACGAACACCTCGACATAGCCGACCCAGGCCACCACGATCGCGGCGTTCCCCGCCCAGGCGGTGATCCAGTACGACCAGGCGTTGAGGAATCCGGCGAACTCACCGAAGGCCTCACGGGCGTAGACGTACGGTCCGCCGCTCCCCGGGACGCGCTTCGACAGCGCCCCGAAGGTCACCGCCAGCGCGAGGGCGCCCAGCGTGACGACCCCGAACGCCACGAGCGCGATCGGCCCGTACGGCGCGAGAGCCGAGGGCAGCGCGAACACCCCGGTCCCGATGATGGTGCCGACCACGAGCGCGGTCGCACCGGAGAGGCCGAGTGCCGCCTTGGGAACCGCCCCTTCACTGCTTTTCGGGGTCCTGGGCATGGTGGTGCTCCTTGTGCGCGTGGCTGCGGGGAACCGCTCTGTGCCCGATCCTTCTCGGCGGCGGTGACCGTGGTCAGTGGCCGACCATCCCCACCCGGGGCCATTGGTCCCGGCCGTCAGGTCCCGAACGGCCCACCGACGTGACGCGTGGACGGTCCCCGGAATGCAGGACGGGTGTGCCGCTCACGCCGGACCAGGCGTCAACTTCCACACCGGTCAGGGCAGTTGTGGACCATCAACAGGTCCCGTCGTGGCGTTGTTCGGTCGTCGCGGATCAGTCCCGAAGAGACTCCCCTGAAGCCAGAGCCATCTGCGTACGGTCCCGGCACCGAGGCGGATCGGCACCGGTCCGCCGCAGCCGACGGAACACAAGGGGAGGCGCAATGGCGAATGTGGAAGTGTCGCTGAAGGAAATGACGGCCGGGATCGAGGGGGCGTTGGGGGCCGCGGTCGTCGACTACACCAGCGGGATGGCGCTGGGCACGCTGGGCGGCAGCAAGAGCCTGGACCTGACGGTCGCCGCCGCCGGGAACACGGATGTGATCCGGGCCAAGGTGCGCACCATGGAAGCGCTGGGCCTCAAGGGCCAGATCGAGGACATCCTGATCACGCTGGACAGCCAGTACCACCTGATCCGCCTGGTCACCGGCCGCAACGGCAACGGCCTGTTCCTGTACCTCGTGCTCGACAAGGGCCGCTCGAACCTGGCCATGGCCCGCCACCAACTCAAACGCGTAGAGGGGGCGATCGAGATCTAGCCCGTCCTGACGTGCAGGGACCACGCCTGCCCTTGATGTGAAGACTTCTTCAACTCATCACATCAGCATGGTCACAAGGTGCGCCCGTGCAGGGCCAGGGGCGTGAAGGATCGGCTTCCGAGGGCGGCCTGTGGTGTGACGCCGCCCTCGGAAGCCGTCACGTACCGCGAGCCGCACTCCCACCCACCCGGCAAGGAGCGAGCATCCATGCAGGTCCCCCTCTACCAGGTCAAGGCGGACTTCTTCCGCATGCTCGGGCACCCCGTGCGCATCAGGGTGCTGGAACTCCTCCAGCACGGGCCGGTGTCCGTACGGGACCTGCTCGCCGACATCGAGATCGAGCCGTCCAGCCTGTCGCAGCAACTGGCCGTCCTGCGCCGCTCCGGCATCGTCGTGTCCATGCGGGAGGGGTCCACGGTCCGCTACGCGCTCGCCGGCGGAGACGTCGCCGAACTCCTGCGCGCCGCACGCCGCATCCTCACCGAACTCCTCACCGGCCAGAACCAGATCCTCGCCGAACTCCAGCAGGCGGACACCCCGGAGCAACCACTGCCCACACCTCGGTGACGTCCGCGACACCGGCGAGCGCAAGGCCGCGGGGAAAGGTTCCGCGCGACCTTCAGCCGGGATGCCGAACGCCGATCGGTTTTACGAACCCGTTGCGAGCCCGAGAGGTTCCACGGGACCCCGCATCCGTACTTCTGTACGTGCGGTTTCCGAACCGGACAGGAGACATGGTGCTCGTTTCACGCAGGGCGGCGGGAGCTCTCTTCGTGGGTGGTGCGCTCAGCCTCACCCTCGGGTCGCTCCTCTACCCCGTCATGCTCGGAGTCCAGAAGGTCGGCAGCGCGCCCGAGCGGGTCATCGCCACCCCGGCGACCGGACCACTCACGGAAGCCGACCGGGATTTCGTGGTCGAGGTGCGCTCCGCCGGACTGTGGGAGTACCCCGTCGGTCAGATGGCGTTGCGGAAGGGGACGACCAAAGCCGTCAAGATCGCAGGGAAGCACCTGATCGACGGGCATGCCTCACTGGACGCCTCCTGCCGCGGAGTCGCCGCCCGGCTGGGCATCACCCTGCCCAATCGGCCGACGCCACAACAGCAGGGCTTCATGGCCACATTGAAGGCGGACAGCGGCAAGCAGTTCGACACCGACATGACGAACCTCCTGCGCGCGGCGGACGGCCAGGTCCTCTCCACCATCGCGAGCGTCCGCACCACCACGAGGAACTCACTGGTCCGCGCCCTGGCCGACCAGGCCAACGACACGGACCTGGACGACCTCACGGTCCTGGAGAAGACCGGCCTGGTCGACTTCGGCCAGGTCCTCGTCCAGGAGACCACCGCGCCCACGCTCCCGGCCCAGGATCTGACCCCGCCGCCCCCGGTCGCGACACAGCCGCAGGTCGTTCTCACTCCGTCGGCGAGCAGCACGCCCTCGCCGAGTCCGTCGGTCGGCTGACTCCATCCATCAGGAGTGATCCACAGGTACCGAGCACTCCTCGGACCGGCGCACGCCTGGGCGAGGTGGCCGCAGTCGGGGCCGAGCGCGCGCCACCCGGCCAGGGGCGATCGGCAGGTGAGCGGGGCCCTTCGGCCCCTGCCCCCGCGATCACCCCGCGAGTTGGCTTGGTGGCATGGCCGCCACGCTCGCCCCGAGCACCCCGGCGCCACCCCGCGCCCCACACCGGAGAAGCACACCGGGTGTCTGTCGCGCAGGGTCCTGAACACTGTCGGCCGCCCGTACATCCCGGGCGGCAGAACGGAGGGACGTCATGGCAGACGCTCCGCGCTCGTCCCACGCCTACCTCGTGGGCGGCGGCATCGCCTCCCTCGCGGCCGCCGCCTTCCTCGTCCGCGACGCCGACTTCCCCGGCGAGCAGATCCACATCCTGGAGGAACTCCCCGTCGCCGGCGGCTCGATGGACGGCAGCGGTGAGCCCGCCGGGTACGTCACCCGCGGCGGACGCATGTTGGAGGAGGCGGCCTACACCTGCCTGTGGAACCTCCTGGAGACGATCCCCACCCTCACCGACAAGGCGGTGTCGGTGCGCCAGGAGATCACCGAGTTCAACGCCAAGTGGCCCACCGACGCCAAGGCCCGCCTGATCGGCCGGGGCACCACGATCCTGGACGCCGCCGACTACGGCCTCGACACCCGCGACCGCCTCGAACTGACCCGCCTGCTGGTACTGCCCGAAGCGGTCATCGGCGCCCGCAGGATCGAGGACTTCTTCTCCCCGCACTTCTTCGCCACCAACTTCTGGACGATGTGGCGCACCACGTTCGCCTTCCAGAACTGGCACAGCGCCATCGAGCTCAAGCGCTATCTCCTGCGCTTCATGCAGGAGTTCCCCCGCATGCACACCCTCGCCGGCGTGCGCCGCACCCGTCTCAACCAGTTCGACTCGGTCATCCGGCCGCTGCGTACCTGGCTGGAGGCCCGAGGTGTGGTCTTCGAGTACGGCGTACGGGTCACCGACGTCGACTTCACCACCGACGAGGAAGGCGTACGGCGCACACGCCGTCTGCACCTGGAACGCGGCGGGCGACCGGACACGTACGAACTCACCGCCGACGACTACGCGTTCCTGACCCTGGGTTCGATGACCGCCGACGCCGCCTATGGCACCGACGACACCGCGCCCGAACTGGTCCGTGACAAGCGGGACGGCGGCTGGCGGCTCTGGGAGACCCTCGCCACCAAGGCCGACGACTTCGGCCGCCCCACCGCCTTCAACGGCAATGTGGACGAGGCCAAGTGGGAGTCGTTCACCCTCACCCTGCGCGACCCGCTGCTCCTGCACCGCATCGAGGAACTGTCCGGCAACCTCCCCGGCACGGGCGCCCTGATGACGTTCAAGGACTCCAACTGGCTGATGAGCATCGTCGTGCCGCACGCCCCGCACTTCGACGGCCAGCCCGAGGACGTCTACACCCTGTGGGGCTACGGCCTGTTCACCGACCGCGACGGCGACTTCGTCGGCAAACCGCTGGCCGAGGCCACGGGCCGGGAGATCCTCACCGAACTCCTCGGCCACCTCGGCCTGTCGGACATCGAGGAGCAGGTCGCGGCGACCACGACCGTGATCCCGGTGATGATGCCGTACATCAGCAGCCAGTTCGCCCCGCGCACCACGCACGACCGACCCCTGGTCATCCCGCGCGGCTCCGCCAACTTCGCCTTCCTGGGCCAGTTCACGGAGATCCCCGAGGACGTGGTCTTCACCGTCGAGTACTCCGTGCGCGGCGCCATGCACGCCGTCTACGGCCTCCTCGGCCTCGACGAGCGCGAGATACCCGGCATCTACCACGCTCTGGCCGATCCGGCGACGGCCTTCGACGTGCTCAGGGCCGCGCTGGCCTGAGAGGAAGCAGCAGGAAGGTCAACTGGCCCTGTGACAAGGCCAGTTGACCTGATCCCCGGCCCGCCTCCACTCCCGCATTCTGCGGGAAACCCGACGAAGGGAACCGGATCATGACCGACACCGGATCGCTCCTGGCGAAGGTGGTGGGACCGGAGCACGTCCTCACGGAGGACGGTGTTCCGGAGGAGTACGGCCACGACGAGTCACTGGCCGTCGTGCCGCGACGGCCGAGGTACGCGGTGCGTCCCGCCACGGCGGCCGAGGTGTCGGGGGTCGTCGCGGTCGCCGCCGCGCGGCGGGTCCCCGTGACTGCGCGAGGCTCCGGCACCGGGCTCTGCGGGGCCTGCGTGCCCGGCACGGACGGGATCGTCGTGTCCTTCGAGCGCATGGACCAGGTGCTGGAGATCGACGCCGACAATCACGTGGCAGTCGTCCAGCCCGGTGTCACCCTGGCCGAACTCGACCGCCACGCCGCCGAGTTCGGGCTGTGCTATCCGGTGCGCCCGGGTGAGCAGAGCGCGTCGGTCGGCGGCACCATCTCCACCAACGCCGGTGGCATGCACGCCGTCCGGCACGGCGTCACCCGGCACCATGTCCTCGGCGTGGAGGCCGTGTTGGCCTCCGGCGCGGTCGTACGCAGCGGCGGCAAGTACGTGAAGACCAGCACCGGCTACGACCTGACGCAGTTGATCGTCGGCTCCGAGGGCACCCTGGCCCTCGTCACCGAGGCGGTCCTGCGCCTGAAGCCCCGAGCCGGGCACAGCGCGACCGTGCTGGCACCCTTCGCCACGGCCGAGGAGATCACCCGCGCGGTGCCGCGCCTGCTGGCCCAGGGCCTGGATCCGCTGGCCCTGGAGTACGTCGACATGCTCACGATGGCGGCGATGACCGCCCGGCAGGATCTCGGGCTCGGCATCCCGGAGCAGGTCCGCGAGACGGCGCTCGCCTATCTGGTCGTGGTCCTCGAAGAGCAGTCGTCCGAGCGGCTCGACGCCAATGTGGAGTCGCTCGGCGGGCAGTTGCTCGACCTGGGCGCGGCCGACGTCTACGTGCTGCCCGCAGCAGCCGCACGCCAACTCATCGAGGCCCGGGAGCAGGCCTTCTGGGCCTCCAAGGCGGCCGGCGCCGACGAGATCGTGGACATCGTGGTGCCCCGCGCGTACCTGCCCCGGCTGCTCGCCGCGGCGGACGTCATCGCCAAGGACAGCGGATCGGTCATCACCGGCTGCGGGCATGCCGGGGACGGCAACGTGCACCTCGCGGTCTTCCAGCCGGACGAGCAGCGACGGGACGAGGTCCTCCGACGACTGTTCCGGGCGGGCACGGACCTCGGCGGGGCCATCTCCGGCGAGCACGGCATCGGGACGGCGAAGAAGCGGTACTTCCTGGAGCTGGAGGACCCCGCCAAGGTGGAACTGATGCGCCGGATCAAGCACGCCTTCGACCCCGACGGGATCCTCAACCCCGGTGTCCTCTTCGACTGAGCCGGAACGAACCGACCGAGCGCGTGAAGGACGGAATCACCGTGAACGGTGCCCATGCCGTTGCCCGCACCCTCCTGAAATCCGGGGTCGAGGTGTGCTTCGCCAACCCCGGCACCTCCGAACTGCACTTCGTCGCCGCCCTGGACGACGAGCCCAGCCTGCGGGCCGTGTCCTGCCTGTTCGAGGGTGTGGCCACCGGCGCGGCCGACGGCTACGGCCGCATGACCGGCCGACCCGCCGCCACCCTGCTTCATCTCGGCCCCGGGCTGAGCAACGGCCTGGCCAACCTCCACAACGCCCGCCGCGCCGCCACCCCGGTGGTGAACCTGGTCGGCGACCACGCGACTTTCCACAAGAAATACGACGCGCCGCTGGAGTCGGACGTCGACGCGCTGGCCCGTACGGTCTCCGGTTGGGTCCGCCGCTGCGGCGACCCCGCCGCAGCCGGCATTGACGTGGCGGAGGCGGTTGCCGCCGCGACCGGTGCACCGGGGCAGGTGGCCACCCTGCTGCTGCCCGCCGACGTGTCCTGGTCTGAGGGTGCCCGGCCCGCGCCGCCGCTCGCGGCCCGGCCACCCGCCGCCGTATCCGCGCAGACGATCGGCACCGTGGCCGCGGCCCTGCGTGGCGGCGAGCCCGCCGCCCTGCTCCTCGGCGGCACAGCCACCCGCGAACCGGCGCTGAGCGCGGCCGGCCGGATCGCCGCCACCACCGGTGCCCGCCTCCTGTGCGAGACGTTCCCGGCCCGCCTGGAACGCGGCGCGGGGCTGCCCGCCGTGGAGCGGCTCGGCTACCTCTCCGAGGGGGCGACGGCCCAACTCGACGGCGTACGGCACCTCGTGCTGGTGGGCGCCCGCGCCCCGGTGTCGTTCTTCGCCCACCCGGGCCTGCCCGGTGTGCTGACGCCGGACGACTGCCGGATCCACACCCTGGCCACGACGGCCGACGACATCCCCGCGGCGCTGGACGACCTGGCGGACACCCTGGCCGCGGACACACCCGCGGTGCTCCAGGCCGCCGTACGGCCGACTCTGCCCACTGGCGAACTGACCGCCGAGACCGCCGCTGCCGTCGTCGGGACGCTCCTGCCGGAGGGAGCGATCGTGGTGGACGAGGCGAATACCTCCGGTCTCTGGCTCCCCGGGGCAACGGCGGGAGCACCACGCCACGACTGGCTCACTCTCACCGGCGGGGCCATCGGCCAGGGCCTGCCGCTCGCCGCCGGCGCAGCGATCGCCTGCCCGGACCGGCCGGTGCTGTGCCTGGAGGCCGACGGCAGTGCCATGTACACCATCTCGGCGCTGTGGACCCATGCCCGCGAGGAGCTCGACATCACCACCGTGGTCTTCGCCAACGGCTCGTACGCGATCCTCGACATGGAATCCCAGCGCCTCGGTACGCCCGCGAACGGCCCCGCCCACCGCGACCTGCTCGATCTGACCCGGCCCGGCCTCGACTTCGTCGCCCTCGCCCGGGGCATGGGCGTACCGGCGTCGCACGCGACCACGGCCGAGGACTTCACGGACCGGTTGCGCGAGGCCTTCGCCGAGCCGGGGCCGCATCTCATCGAGGCTGTTGTGCCGGCGCTGTTCTGAACTGTCACCGACCGACGGCCCACATGGCTTGCCGCCGGCCCTCGGAGCAGCGGCGACGGCGAACCAGGTCGCGCGAGACCACAATGGAGCCGGGTCTGATCACGGGCAGCGGATGTTCACCGGTCGAGTTGTGCCGGTACACGTGTCGGCCGATGTGGCCAGTCGTTACGATCATGACCCTCGCTTCGCTGACCAGGGGGTCTTGTGACGACGAAAGGCCCCGCACGCCGCCATGGCTCACCGTTCGGATGACCAAGCTCCCTCCCTTCTCGGCGGGTTCGGCCTCTCCCCGGAACCACCCGCGGTCCACGCGAAGGTGCTGCGGGACGAACTCGTGGCGGCGGCCGAGTGGGCCGCCCAATACCTGAGCGAACTGCCCCAGAGCCCGGTCACTCGTCCCCTGCCTCCGCAGGTGCGATCCCGGCTGCGCACCGGACAACTGCCGCAACGGGGTGGGGAGTTCGGCGGGGTGCTGGACTTCGTCCGCGACGAGATCGCGCCGTACCCGACCGGGAACGGACACCCCGCGTTCTTCGCCTGGGTCAACTCGCCGCCCGCACCGGCCGGGATCGTCGCCGACCTGCTGGCCTGTGCCGTCAACGCGACCTGCGGAATGGGCGAGAACGCCCTGATGGATCTGGAACGCGGCACCGTTCGCATGCTCGCCGACCTGGCGGGCCTGCCCGACGGCGCGGGCGGGGTGCTGACCAGCGGCGGCTCCATGGCCAACCTGCTTGCCCTGGCCACCGCCCGCACCTGGTTCCTCACCCGGCGCGGCTCCGCCGACGGCGCCGCCTTCGACCGCGACCACGCCCGTCTCACCCTGTACCACAGCGCCCAGGCGCACATGTCCGTCGCCAAGGCGGCCGCCTGCATCGGTCTGCCCGCCCACCGGCTGCGGCCCGTCGCCACCGACCCGCAGGACCGGCTGGACCCCGCCGCGCTGCGCGCCGCGGTCATCGCCGACCTGGACGCGGGCCTGCTGCCCTTCTGCACCGTCACCACGCTGGGCACCACCGCCACCGGCGCCGTAGATCCCCTCGAACCGATCACGGACCTGTGCCGGAGCGTGGGGATGTGGCACCACGCCGACGGGGCGTGGGGCGGACTCGGCGCCGCCGTGCCGACCCTGGCGCCCCACTACGTGGGCGTCGGCGGAATCGATTCGCTGACCGTGGACCCGCACAAGACCCTCAGCGTGCCGGTGGGGTGCGGGGCATTGCTCGTCCCGGACCCCGAGCACCTGCACACGGCCTTCGCCCACCAGGCCTCCTACCTGACCGCCGGCGAACCGGACGCACTGCCGTGGCTGTCCCATGCGACGATCGAACTGACCCGTCCCGGCACCCGGGCCCTCGGCCTCTGGGCCACCCTGCACCACCTGGGCCGCGACGGCGTCACCGGCCTGATCGAGCACTACCTGGCCCTCGCCGACCAGTTGCGCGAGCGGATCACCGCCGAACCCCGGCTTCACCTGCTGGCCGGCGGTCCGTGGCCGGTCGTCTGCTTCCGGATCGCCGACCCCGACCTGGGCGATCCTGATGCCCTCCACTCGCGCATCGCCCGCCGCGTCCAGGACAACGGACGCGCCTACCTCGCCACCGTGGCCGTCCACGGCCGCACCGTCCTGCGCGCCGCCCTGTGCAACTACCGCACCACCACCGGCGACCTAGACCTGCTGATCCGCGAAGTCCTCCACGCCGCCGACGACGAGCGCCCCGCCTGAGCGAATCCGTCGGCCACCGACGTGCTCGGCGCAAGGTGGGCACAGGTCCCGTGATCACGAAGCTGCGACGCTCCATGATCGACCAGGGAGACCTGTGCCCACGGCCTTCACGGGGACCGAGCCGCTCACCTGCTGTCGCTGCCCCCGGTGACGTCCATGAGGACCGCCCGTCCGGCCTCCAGCCGGGCCGCCGGAATACGGAACGGCGAGCAGGAGACGTAGTCGAGCCCCACCCGGTGGAAGAAGTGGATGGACTCCGGGTCACCGCCGTGCTCGCCGCAGACCCCGGTCTCCAGGCGGGAGTTGACGGCTCGGCCCGCCTCGACGGCCAGTTCCACGAGTCGGCCCACGCCCTCCTGGTCGATCGTCTCGAACGGCGACACGGCGAAGACGCCCTTCTCCAGGTACAGCGGGAAGAAGGAGGCCTCGGCGTCGTCGCGGGACAGGCCCCAGGTGGTCTGGGTCAGGTCGTTGGTGCCGAAGGAGAAGAAGTCGGCGTACTCGGCGATACGCCCCGCGGTGAGCGCGGCGCGCGGCAGCTCGATCATCGTGCCGATCGGGCAGTCGAGGGTCGTGCCGGTCTCCTCCTGGACCTCGACGAGGACCCGTTCCGTCTCGGTGCGTGCCAGCCGCAGTTCCTCGACCGTCCCGACGAGCGGGATCATGATCTCGGCACGCGGCCGGCCACCGGCCCGCAGCCGCGCGCCCACGGCCTCGGCGACGGCCCGCACCTGCATGGCCATCAGACCGGGCACGGCCAAGCCGAGCCGGACACCGCGCAGCCCCAGCATCGGGTTCTCCTCGTGCATCCGCTCTACGGCGGCGAGCAGTTCGCGGTCGTGCGGGTCCGGGTGCTCGGTGCGGGCCAGGCGTACGGCCAACTCCGTGCGGTCCGGCAGGAATTCGTGCAGCGGCGGGTCGATGAGCCGGATGGTCACCGGGAGTCCGTCCATCGCCTTCAGGATGCCGGTGAAGTCCTCGCGCTGGAGGGGCAGCAGGGCTGCCAGGGCCTCCTGGCGGGCGCTGTCGTCGCGGGCCAGGATCATCGCCTCGACCAGTGACCTGCGTTCGCCGAGGAACATGTGCTCGGTGCGGCACAGGCCGATGCCCTGCGCGCCCAGACTGCGGGCGCGTACGGCGTCCTCGGGGGTGTCCGCGTTGGCCCGGACTTCGAGGCGTCGTACGGAGTCGGCGTGGGTGAGGGCGCCCAGGACCGCCTCCGTCAGCGGGCCGTTCGCGGTGCCCGTCTCCAGGGCGCGGCCGACGTCGGAGGCGGTCAGCGGGAGTGCGCCGAGGTGGACGGTGCCGGCGGTGCCGTCGACGGAGATGGTGTCTCCCTCGTGCACCAACACGCCTGATTCCGTGGTGAATTGACGTGCTGCCGGGTCGACGGTGAGGGATTCGGCGCCGCAGACGCAGACCTTGCCCATGCCGCGTGCGACGACGGCCGCGTGGCTGGTCTTGCCGCCCCTGCTGGTCAGGACGGCCTGTGCGGCGATCATGCCGGGGAGGTCGTCGGGGGTGGTCTCGCGGCGGACGAGGACCGTGTCCTCGCCGGCCGCGGCCCGTCGTACGGCCTCGGCGGAGTCGAAGACCACGACACCCACAGCCGCGCCCGGGGAAGCGGGGACGCCCTGGGCGAGGGGCACGTCGGCCGGGGTGGTGTCGAAGCGGGGGAACATCAGGCGGGTCAGTTCGGTGCCGTCGACGCGGACCAGGGCCTCGTCCGAGTCGATCGTGCCCTCCTCGCGCAGGTCGTGGGCGATGCGGAAGGCGGCCTCGGCGGTGCGCTTGCCGACGCGGGTCTGGAGGATCCACAACTTGCCGCGCTCTACGGTGAATTCGACGTCGCACAGGTCGCGGTAGTGGTGCTCCAGGGTGCGGAGGTGATCGCTGAGCTGGATGTAGGCGCGTGGGTTGAGCCGCTTCAGCTCGCTCAGGGGCAGTGCGTCGCGGACGCCCGCGACGACGTCCTCGCCCTGGGCGTCGGGCAGGTAGTCGCCGTACATGCCGCGTTCGCCGGTGGCGGGGTCGCGGGTGAAGGTGACACCGGTACCGCTGCTTTCGAAGGTCACGGGGGAACGGAGGTTGCCGAAGACCATCGCCTGGACGTTGACGGCGGTGCCGAGGTCCTCGGAGATGTGTTCGCGGTGACGGTAGACGTGGGCGCGTTCGCCGTTCCAGGAGTCGAAGACCGCGCGGATGGCGCGGGTCAGTTGTTCGGCCGGGTCCTGGGGGAAGTCCTCGCCGGTCTCCTTGCGGATGATGGCCTTGAACTCATCGGTGATCAGGGCGAGTTCGGCGGTGTCGAGGTCGTGGTCCCCGGTCACCTCGCGCTGTGCCTTGTGCGTGGCGATGGCCTGCTCGAACAGCTCGCCGTCCACGCCCATCACGGTGTGCCCGAACATCTGGATGAGCCGCCGGTAGGAGTCCCACGCGAAGCGCTCCTGTCCGGACGCCTCGGCAAGCCCCGTGACAGAACGGTCGTTGAGGCCGATGTCGAGGATGGTGTCCATCATCCCGGGCATGGAGAAGCGGGCGCCCGAGCGGACGGACACGAGCAGCGGATCGTCGGGGGCACCGAGGGTGCGGCCCATGGTCCGCTCCAGCCCGGCCAGCGCGCGGGCCGCCTCGACGGCCAGCTCGGGCGGCTCCTCGCCCGTCTTGAGGTAGGCCGTGCAGGCTTCGGTGGTGACGGTGAATCCGGGCGGCACGGGCAGCCCGAGCCGCGTCATCTCGGCCAGGCCCGCTCCCTTGCCGCCCAGCAGGGCGGCCATCTCGCGGCTGCCTTCGGCGAACTCGTACACGTACTTGGTCGGTGCGCTCATCAGGACTCGGGCCTCTCACTCGTGGGGTACGACGGCCACGGGGCAGCCGACGTGATGGATGGCGGCGTGCGTGACGGGTCCGATGCGCGGGCCCGCCGGACGGTCGGTGAGGTGCCGGCCGACCACGAGGAGGGCCGCCCCGGAGGCGGCCCGGAGCAGCGCGGATTGCGCCCGGCCCTCCGCAACCGTCTCGGCGACCTCGACGCCGGGGTACTTGTCGCGCCAGATCTGGAGTACGGCGGACAGGAAGCCGAGCCACTCCTCGGCCCGCTGTGGTCCGCCCACCAGGCCGATCTCGCCGGGGCCGAGCCCCAGCGGGGACGGAGGCTGCCAGGCGTGGACCACGTGGAGCCGTGCGTCGCGCAGCCGGGCCGCCTCGAAGGCGAACTCGATCACCGCGTCGCAGGGATCGCCGAGGTCGACGCCCAGGACCACGTCCCGGTAGCCGGTCAGGACGGAGGGGCGGCCGCCGGGCGCCGCAAGGTGTTCGTCTGCGGCTTCCTCGCCCGCCCGGACGAGAACCACGGGACGGGTGGCGCGGGCCACCACGCCCTGGGCGACCGAGCCCACCAGGAACCCAGTGACACCGCTCAGGCCGCGCGAACCCAGCACCAGCAGCTCGGCCTCCTCGGCCGCCTTCAGCAGGGCGGCGGTCGCGGGACCCTCCACCTGCTCGTCGTACGGGCGGACGTTCGGGGCAACGGCACGGACCCTCGCCTTGGCCTGCCGCAGGACGCGGCGGGCCTGATGCCGCTGCGCGGCTGTGACGGGCTCGCCGTACTCCTGGCGCGGGTGCCAGTTCCAGACATGGGTCAGCCGCAGCGGCCTGTCGCGGCGTGCCGCCTCGCGGGCGGCCCAGTCGGCCGCGGCGAGACTCTCGGCGGAACCGTCGACTCCGGCGATGACGGGCGGCAGCATGATCCGCACCTCCTGCGCTCGGTCTGCTCCTCCCCTCCAGCGTCGTCCCGCGGCCTACGGGCAGGTATGGGCCGCCAGGTCTCCAACCGGGGTCCGTTCGGCCCCTGCGCGCGCCCGCCCCGCACGGTCAGGGTGGTAGGGCCACGGACCTGGAGGGCGGCACACCATGGAACGAGTGATCATCACCGGCGTCGACCGGTCGGCGCGCAGCCGCGTCGCCGCGGACTGGGCGGCGCGCGAGGCGCTGCGGCGCGGGCTGCCCCTGCGGGTGGTGCATGTGGCACCGCCCGAGAACCTGGACCCGGTGGAGCACTGGCCCTACCGCCCGGACACCGTGGCGGACCATGTGGTCGCCGAACTCATCGCACGGCACCCGTCGTTGACGGTCCGCGCGGTGAGCCTCACCGGAGCGCCCGCCCCCGAGCTGCGGACGGCGAGCGCGCACGCGGAACTGGTCGTGCTCGGACTGCGCGGTGAGGGTCAGCACACCCGGATGCCCCTCGGTTCGACCGCGGCGGCCCTGGCCACCGGGTGCGCCGGACCGCTGGTGCTGGTGCCCGGAACCCTCGTGGGGAGGGACGTCCCGGGCCACACCGACGCCGTGACCGTGGGTGTCGACGCCCGGGACCCGGCGGGCGGTGCGCTCGGCTTCGCCTTCGAGGCAGCCCGCCTGCACCGCGTCCGCCTGCACGCGGTGCACGCCTGGGCACTGCCGGCGGACGCCGCAGCGTCGCCCGTCCCGGTGTCGGTGTCGGAGACGGACCGTGCCACCTGGGAGGACCACGAGGAGGATCTGCTGTCCGACGCGCTGCGTCCGTGGCGCGGGAAGTACCCGGACGTCGACGTCCGGGAGGACGTGCTGCTGTTCCCGCCGGCCGAGGCCCTGGCCCACGCCTCGGAGACGTCCGGACTGGTGGTGCTCGGACGGCACACCGCCCCGGGCTCCACCGCACTGGCCCTCCTGGAGCACGCGCGGTGCCCTGTCGCCGTCGTGCCGTCGTAGGCCGGGGCGGTGAGGGGTGTGAGGACGCGTACGCGCATCGCCGTCATCGGCGTCGGGAACGAGTTCCGGCGCGACGACGGTGTGGGCTGGGCCGTGGTCGAACGGCTCCGGAAACGGGCCGAGGCCGGGCCACACCACTCGGACACCGTGTGGGCGACCTGCGACGGTGATCCGGGCCGGCTGATCGCGCTGTGGGAGAGCGCCGCCCTGGCCGTGGTCGTCGACGCGGCCCACGCGCACCCCGGCACCCCCGGCCGCGTCCACCGGCTCGAACTCGACGCCGGACGCATCGACGGACCGCGGTCCACCAGCTCGCACGGGCTGGGCCTCGGCGAGGCCGTCGAACTGGCCCGGGTTCTCGGCCTCCTGCCGGACCACCTGGTCGTGTACGCGGTGGAGGGCGCCGACGGTTCCTTCGGCACCGGCCTTTCCCCCGCTGTCGCGGCCGCGGTGGATCCGCTCGTGACGGCCGTCGAGGACGAACTCACGCGGCACCAGGACGAGTTGGCCGGGGGGCGGTCGTGATGATGCGGCGCTTCCAGGTGTACGGCACCGTCCAGGGCGTCGGCTTCCGCCCCTTCGTGTACCGCACGGCCGCCGACCTCGGCCTGGACGGCTGGGTGGCCAACGTCAACGGTCATGTGGAGGGCGAGGTCGCCGGACCGCCCCGTGCGATCGACGAGTTCACGGCCCGGCTGCGCACCGCCGCGCCCGTCCTGGCCCGGGTACGCCGGGTCCAACTGGCCGACGGCGCACGGCAGTCGGCGTACCGCCCGGGCTTCCACGTCCGGCAGAGCGCGCCCGCACCCGCGGACGGCACGGTCCGCGAGGTCCCGCCCGACGCGGCGGTCTGCGACGCCTGTCTGCGCGAACTGCGCGATCCGCGCGACCGGCGCCACCGCTACCCGTTCGTCAACTGCACGGACTGCGGACCGCGCGCCACGATCATCGAGGACCTTCCCTACGACCGGATCCGCACGACCATGAGCCGCTTCCCGCTGTGCGCGGACTGCGCGGCCGAGTACACCGACCCGACCGACCGGCGCTTCCACGCCGAACCCATCGCCTGCCCCGCTTGCGGACCGGAACTGGCCTGGGAGGGACTGCGCGGTGAGGCGGCGCTGCGCGCGGCGGTCAAGACCGTCGCCGGGGGCGGGATCGTCGCACTGAAGGGGCTCGGCGGCTACCAACTGGTGTGCGACGCCGGCGATCCGGCGGCCGTGGCGGAGCTGCGGAGCCGCAAGCGCCGCCCGACGAAACCGTTCGCCGTGATGGTCCGCGACCTCCGCACGGCGGCCCGGCTGGCGCGGATCGGCGCCACCGAGCGCGGCGTCCTGACCTCCCCTGAGCGTCCCGTGGTGCTGCTCGCCCGGATGCCGTGGCACGGCACGGACCCGCTCGCGCCCGAGGTGCACCCGGGCCTGCGCCGGATCGGACTGTTCCTGCCCACCACCGGCCTGCACCACCTCCTGCTCGGCGACCTGAACCGGCCGCTCGTGGTCACCAGCGGCAACCTCGGCGACGCGCCCATCACCATCGAGGACGACGAGGCCCGGCGCGTCCTTTCGGGCATCGCGGACGGCTTCCTCACGCACGACCGCCCGATCCGCTCCCGCTACGACGACTCCGTGGTGCAGTGCACCGGCCGGACCCGGATCACGGTCCGCCGGGCCCGCGGGCTGGCCCCGGCCCCGCTGCCCTTGCTCGTGGACGAACCCGTCGCCGGGGCCGGCGCCCAGTTGAAGCACACGTTCACGCTCGCCGCCGACGGCCGCGCCCATCTCGGGCCGCACACGGGCGACTTGGCGGACGTGGCGACCCACGAGGCGTTCCTGGCGTCGTACGACCGGTTGAAGCGGCTCACCGGCATCGAGCCGGTGGCCCTCGCCCACGATCTGCACCCCGGTTATCTCTCCACGCAGTGGGCCGAGGCGCAGCAGGTGCGCCGCGTCCCGGTGCAGCACCATCACGCGCACGTGGCCGCCTGCGCGGCCGAGCACGGGGTGCGGGGCCGGTTCCTCGGGATCGCCTACGACGGCCTGGGGCTCGGCGACGACGGCACGCTGTGGGGCGGCGAGATCCTCGTCGCCGACCTCAGCGGCTACCGCCGCGTGGGCAGGTTCGCGACCGCGCCCCTGCCCGGCGGCGACGCGGCGGTACGCCATCCCTCCCGTACGGCCCTCGGTCGGCTGCTGGGCAGTGAGACGCTGGGCTCCCCGCTCCCCTACCCGTGGCTGACCCGGTCCTTCACGGACCGGCTCGATCCGGCCGAGGTGGACATCGTGCGCGCCATGGTCGCCCGGGACGTCAACTGCCCGCGCGCGTCCAGCGCCGGACGGCTCTTCGACACGGTCGCCGCCCTGCTCGGCCTCGCCGACCGGGTGAGTTACGAGGGCGAGGCGGCCGTCCTGCTCGAAGCGGCGGCGGGCGACGAACACGCCGTACCGCTCGCCCACCGCGTCCTGCGGGCGCAGGGCCTGTGGGTGTACGACCCCACGCCCACCCTCACCGACCTGCTGGAACGGCAGGCGGACGGGGAACCCGTGGCCCGGCTGGCCGCCGCCTTCCACGTGACGCTGGGACTCGTCACCGCGGAGTTGGTCGGACGGGCGGTGGCCGAGGGCGCGCCGCACACGGTGTGCCTGGGCGGCGGCTGCTTCGTCAACCGGCGGCTGCTGACCGAGGTGAAACGCCGCCTGCACGCGCAGGGACTGCGGGTACTGGTCGGCGGTCAGGTCCCGGTCGGGGACGGCGGAATCAGCTACGGCCAGGCGGCGGTCGCGGCCGCGCGGCTGGCCCGGGAGAGGTGAACGCACATGTGCCTGGGCATCCCTGGACGGATCCTGGAGATCCACGACGACGCCGGACTCCTCATGTCCACGGTCGACTTCGGCGGTATCCGCCGCGAGGTCTGCCTTAGCTGCACGCCCGAGGCGGACGTCGGGTCGTACGTCATCGTGCACGTCGGTTTCGCGATCACCCTGGTCGACGAGGCGGAGGCGCGGCGCACGCTCGACGTGCTGCGGGCGATGGCCGGCGCGGTCGAGGGCGAGCTGGGCGAGCCACTTCCCTGACGGCTTGGGCCGGTCGGCCCGGGAAGGGCCGGTCAGCCCCTGCCCTCGGCCCCTGCCCGGGGCCGAACCTGGCAGTGGAGGAACACAGCGCCGCCTCGGACGAACCCCTGGAACGGGAGGACAGGCATGATCCCCACCGCAGCCCCTGCCGCCGTACTCGACCGGCACGGTCTGGACGCCCTGGTCACGGCTCTGACGGCACAGGGACGCACCGTGATAGGACCCACCGTCCGCGACGGCGCGATCGTGCTGTCGGAACTGAGCTCGGCGGGCGCGCTCCCCTACGGCTGGGGCGTCGAACTCGACGCCGGACGCTACCGGTTGGTCCCCCGCGAGGACGGGGCAGCCTTCGCGCACAGTGCGGGACCGCAGTCCTGGAAGTCGTATCTGCATCCCGCGCGTGAGCGGCTGTGGAGCGCCGACCGGTCTCCGGAGGGCCGCGTGGTCTTCACCGAGCACGAGGCCGAGCCGCCGTCGTACGCCTTCCTCGGTGTCCGCCCCTGTGACCTGCGGGCCATCGCGATCCAGGACCGCGTCCTGACCGGCGGCCGACACGAGGACACCGGGTACGGGAAGCGCCGGCGGCGCGCGCTGCTGATCGCCGCCGAGTGCACCGAACCGGGCGCGACCTGCTTCTGCGTGTCCATGGGCGGCGGGCCCGCCGCCGATCCCGGCTACGACCTCGCGCTGACCGAGGTGGTCGACGCGGACGGGCACCGGTTCCTGGTGCGTGTCGGCAGCGAAGAAGGTGCCCGGCTGCTGGAGCAGGTTCCGCACCGCGCGGCGGACGTGGTCACGGAGGCCACCGCCCGCGCCTCCGTCGACGCGGCCCGAGACCGTATGGGCCGTTCCATGCCGCCGGTCGACCTGCGGGCGCTGATGGGCGGGAGCCTGGACGCCGAGCGCTGGAACGACGTCGCGGAGCGCTGTCTGACCTGCGGCAACTGCACGATGGTCTGCCCCACCTGCTTCTGCACCACCACGGAGGAGGTCACCGACCTGACCGGTGACCACACCGAGCGCTGGCAGCGCTGGGACTCCTGCTTCGACCTGGACTTCTCGTATCTGCACGGCGGGCCGGTCCGCTCCACACCCCGCAGCCGCTACCGGCAGTGGCTCACCCACAAACTCTCCACCTGGCACGACCAGTTCGACTCCTCCGGCTGTGTGGGCTGCGGGCGCTGCATCGCCTGGTGCCCGGCCGGCATCGACATCACGGAGGAAGTCGCCGCGCTGGATGCCGAACTCGGAACGGAGACGGACTGATGCCTCCCTCGATGGCCCTCCGCATGAACCACGCGCTGCCCCACGACCACCGTGACCGACTGCTGCACATCGGTCGCGAGGTCCAATTCCCGCCGGGTGCCCGGCTGTTCGAGGAGGGCGGGCACGCCAACCGGTTCTGGATCATCCGGGACGGCACCGCCGCACTCGACATGCATATGCCCGGCCGCCGGTCCCCGGTCATCGAGACGCTCGGGGTCGGGGATCTCGTCGGCTGGTCCTGGCTGTACGAGCCGTACGTCTGGCAGTTGGGCGCGGTGGCGGTGACCCGGCTGCGGGCCTACGAGTTCGACGCGGTGGCCGTCCGGCTGATGTGCCTGGACGACCCCGCCTTCGGCCAGGTCGTCGAGCACTGGGTCGGCCGGGTGCTGGCCCACCGGCTCAACGCGGCCCGCGCCCGGCTGGTCGACCTGTACGGAACGTACGAGACGAAGGAACCGCGATGACCGCCGTACCGGTCCCCCATCGCGTGGTCGCCCGCCGGCAGGAGACCGGCGACACGGTGACGCTGCGACTCGAACCGATGGACGCCGCGCTGCCGGACTTCGTGCCGGGACAGTTCGCGATGGTCCACTGTTTCGGCCGCGGCGAGATCCCCGTCTCGGTGAGCTCCGTACAGGCCACCGGAGGGCTCGCGCACACGATCCGCTCGGTGGGCGCGGTCTCCGACGGGCTGTGCGCGGCCCGGGTCGGTGACGTCGTCGGCATCCGCGGTCCGTACGGCACGAGTTGGGGGCTGGAGCAGGCGCGCGGGCGGGACGTGCTGGTCGTGGCGGGCGGTATCGGACTGGCCCCGCTGCGGCCGCTGATCCTGCGCGCGCTGGCCGAGCCGGAGGCGTACCGCCGGGTCAACGTGCTGATCGGAGCACGCACCCCGGACGATCTGATCGGCCGGAAGGAGACCGAGAGCTGGGCCACCGCGTACACCGGCGTCACGGTCGACCAGCCCGACGCCGACTGGCACGGGGACGTCGGCGTGGTCACCCAACTGCTCGGACGGGCCCACTTCGACCCGGACGGGACGACCGCGTTCGTCTGCGGTCCCGAGCCGATGATCCGCGCCACCGCCCGCGAACTCGCCCACCACGGTGTGCCCCGCGACCACATCCGGGTCTCCCTGGAGCGCAACATGCGCTGCGCGACCGGCCACTGCGGGCACTGCCAGCTCGGTCCGGTGCTGGTGTGCCAGGCCGGTCCGGTCGTGGGCTGGGACCTGGCCGAACCCCTGCTGTCCGTAAGGGAGTTGTGAGATGCCACTGCCCAAGCTCGCGGTGTTCAAGCTGGCCTCCTGCGACGGCTGTCAGCTCACCCTGCTGGACTGCGAGGACGAACTCCTCGCGCTGACCGGCGCGGTGGAGATCGCGCACTTCCCGGAGGCGTCCAGCACGATGGCTCCCGGCCCCTACGACCTGACCCTCGTCGAAGGCTCGGTCACCACACCCGAGGACGCCGAGCGCATCCACACGATCCGCGCGGACTCCCGCCACCTGGTCACCATCGGGGCGTGCGCGACCGCCGGCGGCATCCAGGCCCTGCGCAACTTCGCGGACGTGGACGAGTACCGGCGCACCGTCTACGCGCACCCCGAGTACATCTCCACCCTGGCCACCTCCACCCCCGTGTCGGCCCATGTGGACGTCGACTTCGAACTGCGCGGCTGCCCGGTCGACCGGCGGCAGCTCATCGAGGTGATCACCGCGTTCCTGGCCGGCCGCAAGCCGGACGTCCCGGACCACAGCGTGTGCTTCGAGTGCAAGCGGCGCGGCACGGTCTGCGTCACCGTCGCCCACGGCACCCCCTGCCTCGGCCCGGTCACGCACGCCGGGTGCGGAGCGCTGTGCCCGGCCTACCACCGCGGCTGCTTCGGCTGCTTCGGCCCGTCCGGATCGGTGAACCTGCCGGCGCTGATCCCGCTGCTGCGCCGCGACGGCCTCGACGACGACGCCGTGGTGCGGTACCTCCACACCTTCAACGCCCCTGCCTTCGACAAGGAGTTGTCCCAGTGACGCACCGTGGATCCCGTGTGCTGCACGTCGGCTCGCTGTCCCGGGTCGAGGGAGAGGGCGCGCTCAGCCTCCATGTGCACGACGGCACGGTCACCGACGCACGGCTGGAGATCTACGAGCCGCCGCGCTTCTTCGAGGCGTTCCTGCGCGGACGTTCGTACACCGAGCCGCCCGACATCACGGCGCGGGTGTGCGGAATCTGCCCGGTGGCCTACCAGATGAGCGCCTGTGCGGCGATCGAGGACGCCTGCGGAGTGTCGGTCGACCCGGTGATCCGGGATCTGCGCCGGCTCCTCTACTGCGGCGAGTGGATCGAGAGCCAGGCCCTGCACATCTACCTCCTGCACGCCCCGGACTTCCTGGGCAGGCCGAGCGCGATCGACCTGGCGCGCACGCACCGCGCCGAGGTCGAACGCGGTCTCCGGCTGAAGAAGGCCGGCAACTCCCTGATGGAGCTGCTCGGTGGGCGGGCCGTGCATCCGGTGAACGTCCGTCTCGGCGGCTTCCACCGGACCCCGGCACGCACCGAACTGCGCTCGCTGACCGAGGAGTTGAAGCGTGCCCTCGACGACGCGTGGGAGACCGTGCGCTGGGTCGCGGGCTTCGAGTTCCCGGACGCGAGCATCGAGGCCGACCTGCTCGCGCTGACGGAACCCGACACATACGCCATCGAGGGCGGCACACCGGCCGTCCTGCGCGCCAACGGCACCACCGACTCCTTCCCCGTGCGGGACTTCACCGCACACGTCACCGAGAGGCACGTGGTCCACTCCACCGCGCTGCACTCGTGGCTGGACGGGCGACTGCATCTCACCGGCTCCCTGGCCCGGTTCGCGATCAGCGGCCGACTGCTGTCGCCGGTGGCACTGGAGGCCGCGGTCGCGGCGGGACTCGGCGATCCGCGCGAGGGCACGCCGTGCCTCAACCCGTACCGGTCCATCCTGGTGCGGGCGGTGGAGACGGTGTACGCCGTCTCCGAGGCGCTGCGCATCATCGACGGCTACGAGCCGCCCGCGCACCCTTACACGGAGGTGCCGCCGGTCGCGGGCGTCGGGCACGGTGCCACCGAGGCGCCGCGCGGGCTGCTCTACCACCGCTACGAGATCGACGCCGACGGCATCGTGCGCAGTGCGCTGCTGGTGCCGCCCACCGCGCAGAACCAGAGCGCGATCGAGGACGACCTGCGCCGGCTGGCCCAGCGGGCGATCAGCGAACACGACCCGGACGACGACGAGTTGACGGCTCTGTGCGAGCGGGCGATCCGCAACCACGACCCGTGCATCTCGTGCTCCACCCACTTCCTCGACCTGACGGTAGTCCGTACCTCAGGAGAATCCACGGGAGGCCGTGATGTCTGAATCTCCGTACACCGTGAGCGATGTGATGACCCACACCGCCGTCGCCATCGGCAGCGAGGCGCCCTTCAAGGAGATCGTCGAGCTGCTCGACCAGTGGAAGGTCAGTGCCGTGCCGGTGCTGGCGGGCGAGGGCCGGGTCGTCGGGGTCGTCTCCGAGGCGGATCTGCTGGCCAAGGAGGAGTACCGGGGCGCCCCCGACGGCGATCCGGCGGTGCCCGCCAAGGCGGGCGCGGTGTCCGCGGCCGAGCTGATGAGCGCCCCGGCGGTCACCGTGCACCCGGACGCCACGCTCGCCGAGGCCGCCCGCATCATGGCGCGGCGGCACGTCAAGCGACTGCCCGTCGTGGACGCGGTCGGCATGCTCCAGGGTGTGGTCAGCCGCAGCGATCTGCTGAAGGTGTTCCTGCGGGGCGACGGCGAGATCGCCGAGGCGGTCCGGCACCACGTGCTCGGCCGGCTCCCGGTCGGCGCCCCCCTGACGGTGAGCGTGACCGAGGGCGTGGTCACGCTCGGCGGTGTCCTGCCCGACCGGTCGCTCGTGCCCGTGCTGGCCCGCGCGGTGCGGGCGGTGGAGGGGGTCGTCGACGTCCGGCTCGACCTCACGCACCGATGAAGTACCTGGACGAGTACCGGGATCCGGTACTCGCCCGGCGGCTGCTGGACGAGCTGCGGCGGACCGCCACGCGGCCCTGGCGGATCATGGAGGTGTGCGGCGGCCAGACCCACACCCTGGTCCGCCAGGGCATCGACGAGCTGTTGCCCGCCGGGATGCGGATGATCCACGGTCCGGGCTGCCCGGTCTGTGTCACCCCGCTGGAGACCCTGGACCGGGCCATGGCCGTCGCCGCCCGCCCCGGAGTGCTCTTCACCAGCTTCGGCGACATGCTGCGGGTGCCCGGCACGGACACCGACCTGCTGTCGCTGCGGGCGCGGGGAGCGGACGTACGGGTGGTCTACGCCCCGATGGACGCCGTACGCCTGGCCGCCGAACACCCGGACCGCGAGGTCGTGTTCCTCGCCGTCGGCTTCGAGACGACGGCTCCGGCCAACGCGATGGCGGTGCTGCACGCGGCCCGTCTCGGGCTGGCCAATTTCTCGATGCTGGTCAGTCACGTCCTCGTGCCGCCCGCCATGACCGCGCTGCTCGACGACCCCGACTGCGAGGTGGAGGCCTTCCTCGCCGCCGGGCACGTGTGCGCGGTGATGGGCTGGCACGAGTACGAGCCGATCGCCGCCCGGTACCACGTACCCATCGTGGTCACGGGGTTCGAGCCGCTGGATCTGCTGGAGGGCATTCTCATGGCCGTACGGCAACTGGAGTCGGGCCGGTACGAGGTGGAGAACCAGTACGTGCGGGCCGTGCGGCGGGCAGGCAACACCGTGGCGCAGGACGCGGTCCGCCGGGTGTTCCGGGTGACCGACCGGGCCTGGCGCGGGATCGGCGAGCTGCCCGACAGCGGGCTCGAACTCGCCCCGGATTACCAGGAGTTCGACGCCGCCCGGCGCTTCGACGTGGGTGGGCTGTGCCCGGTCGAGGACCCGGAGTGCATCGCGGGCTCGATCCTCACGGGGGCCCGGCTGCCCACCGACTGCGCCGCGTACGGCACCCGTTGCACCCCCCGTCATCCCCTCGGCGCCCCGATGGTGTCGTCCGAGGGCACCTGCGCCGCCTTCCACGCGGCCGGACGCACTCCCACGAGGAGCACGGCATGAACATCCAGTGCCCCACCCCCGCCCACGAGGAGGAGGTCGTCCTGTTGGGCCACGGCGCCGGCGGACGGCTCACCGGGGAGCTGCTCGACCAACTGGTGCTGCCCGCCGTCGGCGGCGGCACCGGACCGCTGGAGGACGCGGCGCTGCTGCCCGGCCACCCCGGCCTGGTGATGAGCACGGACAGCTTCGTCGTCAGCCCGCTGTTCTTCCCCGGCGGGGACATCGGGTCCCTCGCCGTGCACGGCACGGTCAACGACCTGGCGATGCGGGGCGCGTGGCCGCTCGCGCTGTCGGTCTCGCTGATCGTCGAGGAGGGGCTGCCGCTGGCCGAACTCCGGGCCGTCATGGAGTCGTTGGGCAAGGCCGCCCAGGACGCGGGCGTGCCCGTGATCACCGGGGACACGAAGGTCGTGGGGCGGGGCGCGGCGGACCGGCTGTTCATCAACACCACCGGCGTGGGACAGCGTCACGAACTGCTGGCCCCCTCCGCCGCATCGGCCCGCCCCGGGGACGCCGTACTGCTGTCGGGGCCGATCGGACTGCACGGCACGACCGTGCTCAGCACCCGGGAGAACCTCGGCTTCGAGGGCGACATCGCCTCCGACTCGCGGCCGTTGCACCGGCTGGTACGGGCCCTGGCGCCGCTCGGTGACGCCGTGCACGTGCTGCGCGACCCGACCCGGGGCGGGCTCGCCGCCGCGCTCAACGAGATCGCCCGCGACTCGTCCGCCGCCGTGGAGATCGAGGAGAGCGCGGTTCCCGTGCCCGAGGCGGTCGCCTCGGCCTGCGACCTGCTCGGCCTGGACCCGCTGGTCGTCGCCAACGAGGGCTGTCTGGTCGCCTTCGTCGACGCCGACGCGGCCGAGGACGCGCTGACCGCGATGCGGTCGCTTCCCGAGGGGGCGCAGGCGGTGCGGATCGGCGAGGTGCTGCGGGAGGGGCAGCGGGAGCGGGTGACCCTGCGGACGCTGGTCGGTGCCCGGCGCATCGTGGAGATGCCGCTCGGCGAACAACTCCCGCGCATCTGCTGAGTGTTGCCCGCGGGCTCGTCAGCCGGTCCTGTGACCCCACCGCGGACCGACCCGCGCCCATTCGGCGTCCCACTGCTCCAAACGCCGCCGTTCCAGCCACCCGGACACGCCCCGGCCCACGAGGAGCACCGTCCCGCCGGCGCCCACGGCGGTCCATGCGGCCAGCACCAGACCCTCCAGCCGTGCCTGTGCGGCGGTCACGGGGGTGGGCACGAGACGGCCCCGGGCGTCCAGCCACACGTGGGTGGTGGACCCGGCCTTGCTGCTGGAGTCCACGTGGGCCAGACCCGTGCGGCTCGTGCCGTCCGCCGCGATCCAGCGCACGGTGGCCCGGTAGCTGTCGCTGCCGTCACTCGTACCCACGGTGCGCCGGGCGTCCTCGACGAGCATGGCCGACACCGGGTGCCGCTCGGCCCGCAGGGCGTCGACGTGGCGCTCGACGGCGAGGGCCGTCCATGCGCCCGCACCGACCGCCGCCACGACCGCGAGAGCCCAGGCCGCGATCAGCAGCCAGGCCTCGACGAGGTAACTGCGGCGCCTGAGCGGGTTGGGCCGAAGCCGCCACCAGCGCACCTCGGCCGGCCTTCCGCGCCTGCTGGGGGTCATGGTCCTCACCTGACCGACAAGTCACTGTGGAGCAGTGTCTCGGCGGGCCCGCGCCGTGGGGTGGCCCAGGTCTGGTTCGTGTGGCCGAGGCGCAGAACCATCTGCGGGAACCGGCCGAAGGCGACGCCCGTACGAACCTCCGCGCGCACGGCAGGCACTTCGAGGGGCTGGGTGTGGAAGGCCGCCCGGACCCCGTGGGCCGCCGCGTACAGCAGCACGCGCTGCAGCGCCTGACCCGCGCGCAGCCAGTCCGCGCGGGTGTCGTAGGGGGTGGTCAGCACGACGACCGTGCCCGTGCGCGACACCCATTTCTGGGGCGGGACGGAGAACTGCCGGAGGAGGCCCAGGTAGTCACGGGCGGCCAGCAGGACGCAGTCCGGGTGGTACAGGCACGCCTCGGCCGGGACTCCGGCCGGACCGACGCACCTCGTGATCTCGGCGGTGTGCCCGTGGTCGGCGCGGTGCACGTTCTCGGCGGTGCGCACCAGATCCGCGAGCTGGTCCAGTTGTTCCGGGTCGTCGACCACCTGGAGGTCGGCGCCCTCGGCCCGTGCGTGTTCCAGCAGGTCGTCGAGCAACTCCTCGGGGACCCGCTCGGCCCCGAACGGCCCGCGGTGCGTGTGCCGATGGGCCATCGCACCCGCCATCAGCGCCTCGTCGTAGGTCGCCGGGGCGTGGGCGGCGAAGGCCACACGGGCCAGGTAGGCCGGGTTCCCGGTCTCCGGCAGCAGGTCGACGGCGGGCCGGAAGCCGAGGTTGCGCACGGCGATCCGCGCGTTGAACAGGGCGGCCCCGCAGGCGATCACCGTCTCCCGGCCGCCCGGGTCGGTCAGGACCATGCACCGCCCGCGGTCCGCGTGGATCTCGAAGCCGTGGTCGTGGCCCTCCTCGACGAAGAACCACGGCTGGCTGTTGTGCGGCGAGGGCGCGAGGGATGCCGCGTGGGCCAAATGCAGGGCCGCGCGACCGTGTTGTTCGTAGGCCAGAGACATGGTGACCCCTTCGTCGACCGTTCCCTTTCAGGGTCCTCGCCCAGTGGCCCCTGCGCATGAGCCTTCCGGCCCTGGAGACGAGCCGTGCGGCACTGGTGACCGTCCACCGGGAGGAGTTCGCTGGAAGTGTCGGAGGAGAATGCCATGAACAGCACATCATCACTCGCATCCCGCAGGCACCGGCGCCGTTCCACCGTGCTCACCGCGGCCGTGACGCTGCCTCTGCTCGCGGTCACCGCGTGCGGTACGACCACAGGTACGGCAGGACAGGGCGGCACCGCCCCGACCTCGCCTCCCACAACCGGCACGGCCACGTCGGGCGGCACCTCGGGCACGCCCGCCCCGTCCAGGACGACGGCCCCGCAGACGACGGCGGCCCCCGCCACCGGCAACTCCGGTGGCACCAGCGGTACTTCGGCGACCCGTGTGCGTACAGGGGTGTACTTCCTGCACGGGGAGAAGGTCTCCCCCGCCCCACGCACCGTGACCGCACCGGCGACCGCCACCGCCGCCGTACGGGCCCTGCTGGCCGGCCCCGACCGCTACGAGCGAGCCCACGGCCGTACCACCGCCGTCCCGTCCGGAACGCGGCTGCGCTCCCTCGTCGTCCGCCACCACGTGGCCACGGTCGACCTCTCCGGCCGCTACGACGACGGGGGCGGCAGCCTCTCGATGCGGGAGCGGCTCGCCCAGGTCGTGTTCACGGTGACCCGCTTCCCGACCGTCCACAAGGTCGCGTTCGAGGTCGACGGCAAGGCGGTCACGTCCTTCGGCGGCGAGGGCATCGTCCTGAACGGACCGGTCGGCCGGGCCGACTTCGAGGACCGGGCGCCCGCCGTGCTGGTGGAGTCGCCGATGATCGGTGACACCGCGCGCACCCCGCTGAGGGTGTGGGGCAGCGCCAACACGTTCGAGGCGCAGTTCCGGCTGAAGGTCACGGACACCACCGGGCGCACCGCCGCCGATGTCATGGTCAAGGCCACGTCCGGCACCGGCACGCGCGGCACCTTCGACGTGACGTTCCCCTACAAGGCGGCCCGCACCGGCCCCGGTCTGCTCACCGCGTACTTCCTGTCGGCCAAGGACGGCAGGCCGGTGACCGTCGACACCGTGCCGCTGACCGTGAACCGGTGACACCGGCCCGCGGTACGGAAGGGCCCCGGCGCATCGCTTCCGCGCCGGGGCCCTTCCGTACCGCGGGGTACGGCGGTTCAGTCCCTGTCCTCCTCGTTCAGCAGCTCGTCGGCGATCCGCGCGGCCCATTCCTCGATCTCGGTGAAGTTCCGGAAGTCTCCGCCCTTCCCGTTGCGCACGATCGACTGGGCGATGCGCCCCTTGGCACCCTCCTCAAGACAGCCGCCGAAGGTGACATGGCCCCTGGCCTCGAGCCGGGCCATGGCACGCCGTACGCCACGCACGGGCGGGATGTCCCGCTCGGAGGCCGAGGCGTCCAGCGGACCGCTGCTGAACAACCACAGCGGGCGCTCGGCCAGTTGACGGCCGTGCCGGCTCAGGAACCGGCGGGCGTCGCGGTGCCAGCGGCCGGCGTACAGCCCGCTGCCGAGCACCACGGCGCCGTACGGGCGCACGTCCAGGACGGACCTGGCGGGCAGCAGGTCGGCGGTGAGGCCGGCCTTGCGCAGGACATCGGCCACAGCCTCGGCGATCTGCGCGGTCGATCCGTTCGTCGTCCCGTAGGCGACCAGCACGCTGGTGGGCATGGCGGTTCGCCTCCTCTCAGTTCACAGGTGGCGCACCCAGGTCTCGGTGACACCGCGGTAGGTCTGTTCCTCGGGCTGGATGTGCGAGTCGTCCCGCCGGTAGGAGAGCTGGTCGACGACTGCCACGACACCGTCGATCTGGCGGGTCATGGAGACGGCGATCTCCGTCTCGCTCTTGCGCTCCATCTGGCCGGAGAGCGTGACGACGCCCTCCACCACGGAGACGTCGATGATGCTCGGCGCCAGCCACAGGGCACGGACCAGCACCTCGGCGACGACCTCGTCACGGATGTCGGCGTCGGGCCGCAGGAAAACCTGGAGCACGTCGCGGCGGGTGACGATACCGACGAGCCGGTCCTCCTCGTCGAGGACGGGCAGCCGCTCCACGCGATGCTGCGCCATGGTCCGGGCGGCCTCGACGATGGTGTCCTCGGCGTGCACGGTGACGGGCGGCGCGGTCATCAGGCGGCCGGCGGTGCGGGCCGTGGCCTTCGCGGCCCGCCGCTTGCCGCTGCGCGTCAGGTCGGCGAACCGGAACCGCTTCTTCGGCTCGTACGGGTCGGGTGTCTCGGCCTGGTGGGCCATCAGGTCCGTCTCGGAGACGACTCCGACGACCTTCTCGTCCTCGTCGACCACGGGCAGGCCGCTGATGCGGTGTTCGCCGAGCAGGCGTGCCACCTCCTTGAACGGTGTTCCGTAGGTGGCGCGGACGACCTCCGTGGTCATCACGGAGCCGACCTTGTTGTGCTTCATGGTGTTCCCTCCTCAGCGAAGTCGGCGCAGATACGGGTCCTGCGCCCCGCGGGGCAGCAGGCGGACGCGGGCATCGAGGACGGAGACTCCGTCCGGTGCCGCGAGTACGGGGTTGAAGTCGGCCTCGGCCAGTTGCGGCAGCTCGCTCGCCATGCGGGACAGTCGCAGCAGCAGTTGTTCGAGGCCTTCGAGGTCGACGGGCCGGCTGCCGTGCGCGCCGAACAGGAGCGGGGCGCAGCGCGGGGCCGTGATCAGGTCGTGCACGTCGTGGTCGGTGAGCGGGGCCAGCCGGGCCGCGTGGTCGGCGAGGATCTCGGTCGCGGTACCGCCGAGCCCGAAGAGGACGAGCGGTCCGAAGACCTGGTCCTGGACGACGCCGGCGAACAGCTCGGTGCCGCGTTCGGCGAGCGGCTGCACGACCACACCCGTCAGCAGTCCGGCGAACCGTGTCTCCAAGTCCCGGAAGGCGGCCCGCACTTGGGAGTCGCCACGCAGATCGAGGTGGACGGCGTGCTGTTCACTCTTGTGCAGCAGGCCCGGCCAGTGGCCCTTCATGACCACCCGGCCGTCGGCGCCGCGCAGCCGGTCGGCGGCGAGGACGGCGTCGTCCTCGGTGTCGGCCCAGGCCCAGGCGAGCTGGGGAATGCCGTAGCAGCCGAGGAGTTCGGCGCACTCGCGCGGGCCGAGCCAGCCGCCTTCCGGGTTCGCGTCGAGGTAGGTCTCGACGACGGTGTGGGCGCGCGCGGTCTCGACTCCGTCGAGGTCGGGGATCGTCCCGGCGGGCCGGGCGAGCCAGGCCGCACGGTGGGCGGCGTGCGCCAACGCCCGCGCCGCCGCCTGAGGTTCGGCGTAGGCGGGGACGGTACGCAGGTCGGTGGTGGGCAACAGCTCGACGGGCAGGGCCTGTTCGAGCCGTATCACGGCAACCGGCTTGGGCCTGTGGCTCGTTGCCTGGGTCAACGCGCGGACGAGGTCGTCGCCGGTCGCCTCGGCGACCGCGGTGGGGACCAGGGCCACGAGGACGGCGTCGACGCCGGCGTGCCGCATGATGCGGTCCACGCAGTCCTTGAGCTGCTCCTCCGAGACGGCCGCGGTGGCGTCGACGGGGTTGCCGATCGCGGCGCCCTCGGGCAGTACGGCGAGCAGGTCGTCGACGAGTTCGGGGGTGGGTGTCGGCAGGGTGAGCCCGGCCTCGGCGCAGGCGTCGGCCGCGAGGACACCCGCTCCCCCGGCGTTGGTGACGATCAGGACGCGGGATCCGGTCGGCAGCGGCTGGGAGTGCAACAGGGCGGCGGCTTCCAGGAGTTCGCCGACGGAGCGGGTCGCGGTGATGCCGGCCTGGGTGAACAGCGCCCCGCGCGTCATGGTGCGAGTGGCGGCTGCCGCGGTGTGCGAGGCAGCGGCGCGGCGGCCGGCGTCGGTGCGGCCCGCGTCGACGGTCAGGACCGGCATCCGGCGGGTCACGCGGCGCGCGGTGCGGGAGAACGCCCGCGGGTTGCCGAAGGACTCCAGGTGCAGCAGGGCGAGGTCGGTGGTGCCGTCGCTCTCCCACCACTGGAGCATGTCGTTGCCGCTGACGTCGAACTTGTCACCCAGGGACGCGAAGGTCGAGACGCCGATACCGAGCCGGGACAGCCCGTCGAGCAGGGCGATGCCGACGCCGCCGGACTGCACGGCGATGCCCGCGGTGCCGGGGTTCGGGTGGTTGGCGGCGAAGGTGGCGTCGAGGTTCAGTTCCGGGTCGGTGTTGGAGACACCGAGGCAGTTGGGGCCCACCAGCCGCATGCCGTACGTCCGGCAGGCCGCCGTGAGCGCCTTGGCCTGGGCCGGGTCGAGTCCCGCGGTGACGACGAGAAGAGCGCGTGCACCCGCTTTGCCGCACTCCTCGGCGGTGGCCGGGACGGCTGCGGCGGGTACGGCGACGACCACGAGGTCGGGCGTCCTGGGCAGGGCGCTCACGGACGGGTAGCTCGGAACGCCGAGGATCGAGGTGGCGGCGGGGTTCACTGCGAAGAGGCGACGGGTGAAGCCGCCGGCCTTCAGGTGGTGCAGGACCGCCCGGCCCACGGAACCGGCCTTGCGCCCGGCACCGACGACGGCGACCGCGTCCGGGCGCAGCAGCGGTTCGAGGCTGGCGACGTCGGCGGCGCGGCCACGTGCCTCGGTGGCCGACAGGTAGTTCTCGTCCTCGTCGAGTTCGATGGTGCAGCGCATCTCGGGGCCCTCGAAGCGGCGGGCGGTGCGCAGGCCGAGGTCGGCGAAGAGCCGCAGGATCTCGCGGTTCTCGCTGAGCGCGTCGGCCGTGAAGGTGGTGATGCCCTCGGCACGGGCGGCGGAGACCAGGTGCTCGACGAGGAGAGTTCCGACGCCGCGGTGATGCAGTCCGTCGGCGACCGCGATGGAGATGTCGGCCGCTGTGCCGGTGCCACCGGTGTCGTACTCGGCGAGTCCGATCACCTGGCCCTTGGCCTCGGCCAGCAGGGCCCGGTATCCGGGGTGCGGCCGGCAGGCCCGGTCGGCCGCCATCTCGGCGGACCGGCGGCTCACTCCGAAGAACCGCAGCCGCAGGTTCTCCGGGGACATCTCCTCGTAGAGCCCCTGCAGTTGGTCGTGGTCGCCCGCCACCACGGGACGGATGCACACGGTGGTGCCGTCCGCGAGCAGGGCGTGGACTGTCGGTCGGTTGAGCACGTCGTCCGTCATCACGAATCTCCTCCGGAATTCTTCGGCACTTCGAGCGTCCCGCGGAACGGAGAGAGGCCCCATGGGCTGCCTGGGGGCGGACCATGGGGCCTTTCGGCCCTCAGGAACCCGCCACACAGGCCTACCGCACGGGGCCTCTCGCGGTCGTGCTCAGTCGTCGGTGACCAGGGCCGTCAGGTCGAGGAGGCGGTTGGTGTAGCCCCATTCGTTGTCGTACCAGCCGAAGACCTTGACGAGGGTGCCGTGTGCCTGGGTCAGGGCGGGGTCGAAGATGCACGAGGAGGGGTCGCCGATGACGTCGCGGGAGACGATCGGGGCCTTCGACACCCGGAGGATGCCGTTGAGCGGGCCCTCGGCGGCCTCGTCGAAGACCGCGTTGACCTCCTCGGACGTCACCTCGCGCCGCAGCACGACCGCGAGGTCGGTGAGCGAGCCGTCCTCGACGGGCACGCGCACCGCGATGCCGTCCAGGGCACCGGCCAGCTCCGGCAGCACCAGGCCCACGGCGCGGGCGGCACCCGTGCTGGTGGGGATGATGCTCAGGGCCGCCGACCGGGCCCGGCGCAGGTCTTTGTGCGGGCCGTCCAGGAGGGACTGGTCGTTGGTGTAGCCGTGGATGGTGGTCATCATGCCGCGCTCGATGCCGAAGGTCTCGTGGAGGACTTTGACCATGGGGGCGACGCAGTTGGTGGTGCAGGAGGCGGCCGAGACGATGCGGTCGTGGTGGCGGTCGTAGGTCGTGTCGTTGACGCCCATGACGATGGTGGCGTCCGCGTTCTTGCCCGGGGCGGACAGCAGCACGGTGTGGGCGCCGGCCTTGAGGTGCAGGGCGGCGGAGTCGCGGTCGCGGAAGCGGCCGGTGGACTCGACGACGACGCTCGCGCCGTAGTCGGACCAGTGCAGGGCGGCCGGGTCGCGTTCGGCGCTGACGGCGATGCGCTTGCCGTCGACGGTGATCGAGCTGTCGTCGTGGCTGACCTCGCGTCCGATGCGGCCGAACGTGGAGTCGTACTCCAGGAGATGGGCGAGGGTGGCGGCCGGGGTGATGTCGTTGATCGCGACCACCTCGACGTCCTGGGTGCCCGCCTCCGCGCGGTCCAGTGCCGCGCGCAGATAGGTGCGGCCGATGCGGCCGAAGCCGTTGATGCCGACACGTACGGTCATGACGGTGAACTCCTTTACCGGGCGGGGGATGTACGGGAGCGGGTCAGGCGTTCCAGGTCCAGTCGGCGACTTCGGGCAGGTCGGTGCCGTGTTCGCGGATCCAGGCGTGGTGGCGGGTGCGGGCGTCGGCCATGGTCTGGCGTACGGCGGCGGCCCGTACGGCGAGGTGGGGGACGCGGTCGATGACGTCCATGACCAGGCGGTAGCGGTCGAGGTCGTTGCGGACGACCATGTCGAAGGGCGTGGGCGAGGGAGTAGCCGAGCTCACCGCCCTCGTGGATCGAGCCGGGGGTCTCCGGTGCCACATGGCTGGGCACGCCGCCGGGGAAGGAGAACTGCTTGAACAGCCGCTCCATGCCGGCCCCGTCGCGCGAGACGTCCGAGTAGGTGTCGCTGTAGCTGCCCTCCAGCCAGGAGTTGGCGAGCACGGACGGCCCGCCGTGGCCGGGGCCCCACACGCACAGCGCGTCCAGGCCGCGCGCCTTGATCACCCGGTTCAGGTGGGTGTAGACGAGGTTCAGGCCGGGCGAGGTTCCCCAGTGCCCGAGCAGCCGCGGCTTGATGTGCTCCGGCTTCAGGGGCTCGGTGAGCAGGGCGTTCGCCATCAGGTAGATCTGGCCCGCGGCAAGGTAGTTGGCAGCCCGCCAGTGCGCGTCCAGGGTGCGCAACTCCTCGTCGGAGAGCGCGGACAGGGCGGTCGCGTCCAGGTTTTCGGCCTTGTTCATCGGGGGTTCCGAAAGTCATCGGCATGGTTCAACGGGGGCGTTGGAGGCGGAACTACTGCGTCAGCATTCGGAGTTGGAGATGATCATGCTCACGCGTGCTCGGGCACGATGACGACCGGGCAGGCGGAGTGGTGCAGCACTCCGTGGGCCACGCGGCCCAGTTGGAGCCCGTAGTGCCCGGGGCGGCGCCTGGCTCCGACGATCAGGAGGTCGGCGTCGCGCGAGGCGTCCACCAGCACGGTCCGGGTGTGGCCCTCGACGACACGGCGGTGCGATTCGACGTCGGCGGGTACGTCCTGGAGCGCCGTTTCCAGCGCCTCGACCGCCTGTTGCTCGTGCAGCCGGGCGGGTTCTCCGGACATCAGCGGATGGTCGGTGGTCTCGTGCGCAGGCCAGCGCCAGGCCCGTACGACATCCACCGGCACCCCGCGTCGCCGTGCCTCGTCGAAGGCGAAGCGCACCGCCGCCGAGCCCGCCGGCTTCTCTCCGACGCCCACGACGACGCGGCCGTGCGTGCCGGTGCGGGCCTGGTTGTCGTGGTTGCCGCGGACGACGATCATCGGACACTGCGCGTGCCCGGCCACGATCAGGCTCACGGAACCCAGCAGCGCCTCGGCGAGACCGCTGCGGCCGCGGGTGCCCGTCACCAGCACCGAGGCGCTGCGGCTCTCGCGCACCAGCGCGTACTCGGGCTCCTCGGGCAGCACGTCGACGCTCACGTCGAGGTCCGGATGGCGGCGACGTGCCCGGCGTGCGGCGGTGTCGACGACGTCCTCGGCCAGCACCTGCTCGTCGGGCTTGGCGACGTCGTCGGCGATCGAGGTGCCTTCGTAGCGTTCCCACAGCGAGGCGTACACCAGCCGCAGCGGCAGTCCGCGCAACGCGGCCTCGTCGGCCGCCCAGTCCACGGCCCGCAGACTCGGCTCGGAGCCGTCGACGCCGACGACGATCGGCAGGGCCTTCGTCATCGCCCTCACCGCCCCGACGTGAGGTCGAAGACGATCCGGGCCTTGACCTCGCCGCCCAGCACCTCGTCGATGGACTCGTTGACGGTGTCCAGCGGCCGGGTCTCGGAGATGACCTCGGTCCGTCCGGCGGCGTGCAGTTGGAAGACCTCGGTGAGGTCCTGGCGGGTGCCGACGATCGAGCCGATCACCGAGGTGCCGTTCAGCACGGTGTCGAAGATCGGGACCTGGATGCTGCCGTGCGCGGGCAGGGCGACCATGACGAGCTTCCCGCCGCGCCGCAGACCCGAGTTGACGGCGGCGAACGCGCCCTCGTTCACCGCGAGCGCGATGGCCGCGTGCGCGCCGCCGTGCCGCTTGAGGACCTCGCCCACGTCGTCCTTGCGGGCGTCGATGACGAGGTCCGCGCCGAGCGCGGTGGCGAGTTCGAGCTTCTCGTCGGTGACGTCGATCGCGGCGACGGTGGCGCCGGCGATCTTCGCGTACTGCACCGCGAGGTGGCCGAGCCCGCCGACGCCGGAGATCGCGACGAGCTGCGAGGGCCGCACGCCGGCGACCTTGAGCGCCTTGTACGTGGTGACGCCCGCGCAGGTCAGCGGGGCGGCGTCGATGGCGCTGACGCCGTCGGGCACCGGCTGCGCGAAGTCCGCCCAGGCCAGCATCTGCTCCGCGTACCCGCCGTCGCAGCCGTAACCGGTGTTGACCTGCTGCTCGCACAGCGTCTCCCAGCCGGACAGGCAGTGCTCGCACCGCCCGCAGGCCCAGCCCAGCCACGGCACCGCCACCCGCTGTCCGAGGGCCAGGTGGGTGACGCCGTCGCCGAGCTCCTCGACCAGGCCGACGCCCTCGTGACCGGGCACGAACGGCGGGTTCGGCTTGACCGGCCAGTCGCCGCGGGCGGCGTGGATGTCGGTGTGGCACAGCCCCGACGCCTCGACGCGGACACGGACCTGCCCGGGGCCGGGCTCGGGATCGGGACGCTCCTCGATGACCAGGGGTTCACCGAAGGCCCGGACAACTGCTGCCTTCATGACTGCTGCTCCTCAGGGGGACGGGGGTGGATCAGTCGGTCGTGGGTCAGTCGGTCGTGGGTCAGTCGTGGGCGACGACCGCCACGGGGGCGGTGGAGTGGTGCAGGACGCCGTGCGCGACCGGGCCGATGTGCGCGCCGAGCCCGCCACGGCGGATCCGGCGGCCGATCACCACCAGACACGCCTCACGGGAGGCGTCCACCAGGTGGTCGGCGGCACTGCCCACGCGGGGCTCCAGCACGACCTCGATCGCGGGGTGCTTCCGGCGCCAGGGTCGCAGCGCCTCGGTGAGGGCCGCGGCCTCCTCGCGGAACAGCCCGTCGTTCAGACCCGAGTCGAACGCGAGACCGTAGGCGAAGTACGGCGGCAGACTCCAGCCGTAGACGACCCGCAGCGCGGTGCCGCGCCGGGCGGCCTCGGCGAACGCGAACTCGATCACCGCATCGGCCGGAGCGCCCGCATCGACGCCCAGCACCACCGGCCGGGACACAGTGGCGGACGCCGGGCTCGTCCCGTCCGCGGCGACGGTCTGCTCGCCGGCCCGGACCAGGACCACCGGCAGCTCGGCGTGCGCGACCACGGCAAGCCCGACCGAACCGACCAGGAACCCGCCGACCCCGCTCAGCCCACGCGAGCCCAGGACCAGCAGCTCGGCGCCCTTCGCCGCATCCACCAGCGCATCCGCGGGCGAGCCGGTCACCTGCTCCTCGGTCACGTCCAGGCCGGGATGGCGCAGGCGCAGGCCCTCGCCCGCCTCGCGCGGAATCCGCTCGCTCCAGTGCTGCTGCGTCTCCGCACCCAGCAGAGGGGCCTGAGCCATGGGTACCGGCACGGGCTCCCAGACGTGGACGATCTTCAGCGGCAGGCCGAGCAGTCGTGCCTCACGGGCCGCCCATTCCGCGGCGGCTCGGCTTTCGGGCGAACCATCGAGACCTGCGACAACAGTGCGGACCATGACTCTTCCTCCTGAACGGATGTCTGATTCCAGCTTCGTGGCGTAGGGGTTCCCGCAGCAGGGGCCGCAGGTCCCCGACAGGGGCCGTTCGGCCCAACGGGCAGCCGCATGGCGGGCCCCTCACGAGGGCCCGCCATGTCTGCTGTGGTCAGCGCAGCCAGTTGTGGTCGCGGACGATCGGGAGCTTCGCCCAGACCTTGCCGAGGCCCCAGGTCGCGCCGGCGCCCGCCGCCGCGAGGGCGACGATGACGACGGCGTAGATCAGGTGGTAGTCGACGAACGGGTTCGGCGACATGCTCAGCGTGCCGTCGGAGAGGTGCTTGGCCGGCGGCCACTCGGCGATCCACATCAGCGCCATCATCGCCGTGCCCGCCACCGCGGCCAGCCGCAGCGCGACACCGGAGACCAGCGCGACACCGATACCGAGCAGACCGAGCATGAACAGCCAGTTCGCCCAGCCCGCACCGGCCCAATCGTGGAACGTGGACTCCATCGGACCGGCCGCCACAGAGCTCAGGAAACCCTTCGTGGGCGAGCCGCCATCGATCCAGCCCTTGCCCGACGGAGTCGCGTAACCGAACCCGAACGTCTTGTCCAGGAACGCCCACAAGAAGACGAACCCGGTCAGCAGACGCAGAGACGCGAACGCGTAGGCACGCGCCGAAGTGGCCGTCGTAGCGGCTGCCGTCACGGCGCCGTCCGACGCCGAGCCGTTCCTGCGGAACGCGGGCAGGTGGAAGCCGGAGCTGCGGTGCGGGTGCTCGTGCACAGCCATGGTCGTGATCCTCTCGAGGTGTCGGGACGTTCCTTGCACCGCTCACTCTGGTGCGGCGGGACGTCCGTCACCTGATGCCGTTGGTCCACCGGTGGCAGGCTGAACGGCCCCTTCCACAGGGCTGGTTGGGCCTCCCAGACGGCCTCCGGGACAAGGGTGCAAAGACCGACCGAATGTCGTACACGCCCGACACTTGAGGTCATCAAGGTGTTGCTGACGTCCACTGCCGACGATCCGGCGTGGGGGCCGAAGATCTGCGAGGAGGCCGGCCTCGGGTCCGGGACCGTCTATCCCATCCTTGAGCGACTGGTCGACGCCGGGTGGGCGACTCGGTATGCGGAAACGAGCGAGCACCCGGGACGGCCGAAGCGGTACTACTACGAGCTCACCGCCGTCGGTCAGCAAGCGGCCCACCAGGCCAAGGAGCGGAAGCCTCGACCTCGAGGCCACTACGAGCACACATACCCGGAACGCCCGGGCATGCCTTCGGACCCTGGACTTCGCTTCCTTCGTCGCCGGAGAGCGCCGGTCACACCTCCGGGAAGAATGGGCCGCGGTCCTGGCCGGCGATCCCGGGAACGGCATCGTCCTCTCTCCACCGCAGGCTGCGCTACGCCGTCGGCTTCCTCTGGGCGGCGCTCCGTATGCGGCTCCGCGACCTCACCGCTCCCCTGTGCCGGGTGCGGCATCGCCCTTCGGCTGTTCGTCGGCCGCCTCCGCAGAATCCGCGGCATCGAACTCGCGTCGGCATTGGGCGACTCCGGCGACCGTTGGCGCCCCCACCACGACGCGGGCAAAAGTCGAGGACTTCGGCGTGCCGCCGACCTCGGTACGGGTGGCCGACGCAGCAAGTCCAACGACGTATTCCGCGCGGCCCCGCCCGACAGAGCAGACGTCGGCTTCGAGAACGTCCCCTCCTACGCCAAGGACCCCGCGAGCAACCGTCTGGAGTTCCTCCGGCCGCGGCAGACGGCCACGGGCACCTTGGCGAACAACCCCGCGACAGCGAGCGGGATCAGCGGGGAGAGCGCACGGCCCAGCCGGTTCCAGTCGCCCTGGTCCACCGGCACCCACGATCCCCACGGCTCCTTGGCCACTTTCACCGGCGCGCCGAAGACGGGCTCGGAGGAGAAGCCGGTCGCCGTGATCCGGCGTGTCCCGCCGCCGGAGGCCTGCGTCGGATCCACGAACCCCTTGCAGTCGAGGTCGGGATGACCGCCGCCCCGGGATGTCGTGGCCGGCGCGGACGCGTCGCAGTCCGTGACCCGCACGGTCAACTCGTTCCCCACCAGCCCCAGACGCCCGACGGCCGAGACGGCCATGTAGACGGCGATGCCGAAGAGGGAAAGGGCGATCACGCCGCAGACGACAGCCCCGAGGACCTGCTTCCGCCCCGTGCGCACCGTGGTCTGCGTCTGCTTGGTCACTGTCCGATCGTACGAACCCACCGCTGGGCCGCCGACAGCACCCCTGCGTTCCGACGGGCGACGAACCCGCAGGTCACCGGATGACGTCGGCGGCTGCGGGTGCCACCCTGCATGAACGCTGTGTCAGTGGTGAACGGGTGTCCGCCCGGTCGGCCGGTGCGTGCGGACCACCGGTGTGACCGGCGGCCGTTGCGGTGTCCGGTGGGCGCGCATCCGCAGCACCAGCGCGTCGAGTGCGGCGCTGACCACGACGGTGACTGCGGTCGCGATCACCAGCAGGACGGCGAACTGCCTCCAGAACTCCGGTGTCAAGGTCGTACCCACGGTGTCCACCCCCTCTGTGTGTCGAGCTCTGTCCGTCGAGTACTTCTCTCGTTTTCATCGAACCGCGAGAGACACGACGGCACAGGGTGCCGCAGGGCTCCCCCGGGGCGCCGGTCGGCCCGGTCTGCGGGCCGGGTGGCCCATGGCAGGGCGGGACCCACGGGCACACGCTGGAGGTGGTAGGTCCGCAAGATTCTCTGGAGGCACGCCATGAACGCTTCCCCCACCACGAGCATGCCGCGGGCCCTGCCCGTCGAGCACCGCGAGCGGCTGATGGAGCTCGCACGGGAGGTGTCGATCCCCCAGGGCACCCGGCTCTTCGAGGAAGGTGCCCGCGCCGACCGGTTCTGGATCATCCGCACCGGCACGATCGCCCTCGACATGCACGTTCCCGGCCGTCGCGCCGCCGTCATCGAATCGCTGGGACACAACGAACTCGTCGGCTGGTCCTGGCTGTTCGGCCCGCACGCCTGGCATCTGGGCGCCGAGGCCACGACACCGGTACGCGCCTGGGAGTTCGACGCAACGGTCGTACGGGCGGCATGCAAGGACGATCCCGCGTTCGGCATGAACATCGCCCAGTGGGTGGGCGACATCGTGGCCCACCGGCTCCGCTCGGCCCGCACCCGGCTGCTGGACCTGTACGCCCCGTACGGCAGCGGGAGCATGCGGTGACCTCGCCGACGGACCGCGACGAACGAGGAGTGACCATGCATGGATCACCGCACATCGTGCGCGACGTGATGACCCGTACCGTCGCCACTGTCGGCCGAGGGGCCGCTTTCAAGGACATCGTCCGCACGATGCAGGAGCGGAAGGTCAGTGCCCTGCCGGTACTCGACGCGGCGGAGCGGGTGATCGGGATCGTCTCGGAGGCCGATCTGCTGCCCAAGGAGGAGTTCCGCGACACCGACCCCGACCGGTACACGCAGTTGCGCCGGCTGCCCGACCTCGCGAAGGCCGGTTCGGTGACCGCGGGCGAGCTGATGACCGCGCCCGCCCTGACCGTGGGCCCGGGCGCGACGCTCGCGCAGGCCGCGCGGACCATGGCACGCGCCAAGGTCAAGCGGCTGCCCGTCGTCGACCACGCGGGTCGGCTGGAGGGCGTCGTCAGCCGTGCCGACCTGCTGAAGGTGTTCCTCCGGGACGACGAGGAGATCGCGGAGGAGGTACGCCGCGAGGTGGTGGCGTACCTGTTCCCCGGTCCGGCGTCGGCGGTGCGGGTCGAGGTACAGGACGGAGTCGTGCGGCTCGGCGGCCGGGTCCGGGACACGTCCCTGGTTCCCGTGGCCGCGCGGTTGGTGCGAGCCGTCGAAGGGGTCGTGGACGTGCAGTTCGGGCTCGACGAGCCCGACCGTCCCGCGTAGCGGGAGGTGCGCTCAGCCCATACGACGTTGCCCCGCCCGCCGACCGCGCTTGGCGGGGCAACGTCGTATCAGCCGGTCCTGCGCCCCCAGCGCGCCCCGGTCCGCTCCCACTCCTCACCCCACCGATCAGTGGCCTGCCGCTCCACTCGCAGCCGGATCAGCCGTCCGCCCGCGAGCACGAAAAGTCCGCCGGCCAGTCCGGCCCCCGTTCCGGCCAGCACCACGCGTGCCGTCGCCACGGCCGGGCTCGCGGGCTCGTCCACCAGGTGGCCGTGCCCGTCCGTCCACACCGGCACCGTGCCGCCGGCGGCGGTTCCGGCCTTCACGTCCGCCGTGGCGGTACGGACGGTGCCCTGCGCGTCGGTCCAGCGCACCTCCGCCCGCACGCGGTTGTAGTCGGCCGCGGCGCGCGCACCGCGTGGCACGGTGCGGAGCAGCACGGCGGCGGCCGGCCGGCGCTCCGCTCCGTCCTTCGCCTGGGCGTTCGCGACGGCCTGAGCGCCCGCCACTCCGGCGACGGCCCCTCCGGCCGTCGCGAACGCCCAGGCGGCAAGGACGATCCATGCCTCGACCACGTCGCTGTGCCGGCGCAGTTCGTTGCGCCGCCAGCGCCACCCCAGGACCTTCACGCGCTTGGTCTTCCGCATCGGTCACACCCCCTCACGGGCATCATGAAGACGAGAACAACAGGAAGGTCCCATCGGGTGGTCGCCGCCGGGAGGGGCCACCGGGCCGTCGCACGGGGGCCGGTCGGGACACGGCGCGAGGACCGGTTGGGCCGCTCGGCCCTAGAACTTCCGGGCCGGGCAGGTGATGATCGTGCTCACGGACGGCCCGCAGTCCGTTCACATTCCGGGGAACAAGGGGTCGAGATGGCCGAGGCACGCACCTTCACCGCGCAGGACCCGATCCGCGTCTTCCTGTTGGACGACCACGAGGTTGTGCGACGCGGCCTGTCCGACCTCCTGGACGCCGAGGAGGACATCTCGGTGGTCGGCGACGCCGAGAACGTCGAGCACGCCCTGGTACGAGCCCCGGCGGTCCGCCCGCACGTCGCCGTCCTGGACGTCCGCCTCCCCGACGGCGACGGCATCACCGTCTGCCGCGAACTCCGCGACCAGATGCCGGAGTTGGCCGTCCTCATGCTCACCTCGTTCGACGACGAGGACGCCCTGCTCGACGCCATCATGGCCGGCGCGTCCGGCTATGTCCTCAAGCAGATCAAGGGCTCCGACCTGGTGTCGGCGGTACGCACCGTCGCCTCCGGGCAGTCGATGCTCGACCCCGCGACGACGGCCCGCCTGATGCGCTCGCTGCGGGCCGAACCCACTCAAGCCCCGGAGCTCGCGCCGGAGTTGGCGAGCCTGTCCCCGCGCGAGCGGGAGATCCTCGCGCTGATCGGGGACGGGCTGACCAACCGCGAGATCGGCAAGAAGCTGTATCTGTCGGAGAAGACCGTCAAGAACCACATTTCCCGACTGCTCGCCAAACTGGGCGTCCAGCGCCGGGTGCAGGCCGCCGTACTCGCCTCGCATCTGGAGCAGCCCGAGTCCGGCGACCGTTCCGGCGCCTGAGCCGCGCGTCGGGACGTCCGGCGCGACCAGAGGCCGTACGGCCCCTCCCTCCGGCCCTCCCGGCGGCACCACGCTGGGCAGGAACAGCCAACAGCCCGGCCGCCTTTCGGGCGCGGGGCGGGGAGGAGACCCCATGTCCAGCACGGTTCTCGACGTCCCGACCCTGGAGACGCTGATCGCGGCGTCCGTCGCCGCGCCCTCGATCCACAACACCCAGCCCTGGCGCTTCCGGCTCGACCCGGACACGGTCACGCTGGAGATCAGGGCCGTCGCGGAACGCGGCCTGCGCCACACCGATCCGTCGGGACGCGCCCTGCACATCTCGGTCGGCTGCGCGCTGTTCAACCTGCGCGTCGCGGTCGCCCACTACGGCTGGGAGCCGGTGACCCGGCGGCTCCCCCGGCCCGACGAACCGGATCTGCTGGCCACCGTACGACTCGCCGGAACCACCCGGTTCTCGCCGGCACCGGAGTTGTACGACGCCTTGTGGCGCCGGCACAGCAGCCGCTTCCCGTTCTCCGACCGGCCGGTGCCCTCCGCCGTACTGACCGAACTCGCCGAAGCCGCCCACGCGGAAGGCGCCGTGCTGGACCTCCCCGATCCCTCGGAGACCGACCGGGTGCTGCGGCTGACCCGGGAGGCGGAACAGCGCAACACCACCGACTCGGACCGGGCCACGGAGAGCCGCCGCTGGGTCCACCCGCCCACCGCCGAATCCCTCGGCATGCCGCCGGAGGCGATCGGACCGCAGGACTTCCGGGAACAGATCCCGATGCGGGACTTCAGCTCCCGCCGACACCCCATGACACTCGTCGCCCGCCCCTTCGAGAAACGGCCCTCCATCGCCGTCCTGTCCACCCTCCACGACCGCCGGACGGACTGGCTGCGCGCCGGCGAGGCACTCGAACGCGCCCTGCTGGTGGCCACCGCACACGGCGTACGGGCTTCCCTGCTCCACCAGGCGCTGGAGTGGCCCGACCTGCGCGAGCAACTCGCGGACAGCCGGCGTGCGCACGCCCAGATGGTGCTCCGACTCGGCTACGGCCCACAGGGGCCCACCACACCGCGCCGTACGGCGCGTCAGGTCCTGAGGGAAGACGCGCGGCTCGCCCGGCACGCCTGACGCCACGGCTACCCGGCCGGGTCCGGGGCCCGCACAACGCTGGTCAGCGGGGCCAGCACGCGCCATCCGACTCGCTCGTACAGGGCCCGGCCCTCCAGCGTCGAGCCCAGCACGCCGTCTACGGCCCCCTGTCCGGCAGCGGCACCGGCGAGCGCAGCCATCACCAGGCGCCCCAGACCGCGGCGCCGGTGGGCCGGGTCGGTCTCCACCTGGTCGACGACGGCGGTAGAACCGGTGACAGCGATCTGACCGCGCGCGGCGAAGGCGCCGTCCGCGGTGCGCACCAGGGCGCGGGTCACACCGGCCCGGCTCCAGGTGCGCAGCCGGTAGCCGTCCGGGACCTCGGCGTGGGAGGCGCCCAGCGGGGCGGACATCAGGAAGCTGGGACCACCCGACACGGACCAGCCGGAGGCCAGCCAAGGGGTGAGCGTCTCCGGTGGTACGAACGCCTTCAGCCAGACGCCCGGGGCGGTGGCGTCCTCGGTGATCTTGCGGACGGTCGCCTCGTCGACGGTGGTCAGGACGTGGCGCATGACGTGCCGGGGCAGGCCGACATCGATGGTGAACCCCCAGGCGCAGGGCGCCGGTTCGGCCGCGCCACGCGAAACGGCCCAACCTTCGACCCACGCTCCTACGGCTTCGGCCGTGTTCCTGAAAGACAAAACCCCTCCATACGTAAGCGATGAATCAGTACTACACCTATTACATCAGGAGTGGAGGGCGACCTGCGAGAGCTTGTTGGCGACAAAGTGGGTGACAAGGTGGGTGACTCCCAAAAACGAGAGTGACCGGTGGAACGCCACGTGGCGTTCCACCGGTCACTGGTACCCGTGACCGTTCGCAAGGGTCAGCAGCGGACGAGGGCGACGGGGCAGTCCGCCTCGTGCAGCGCCACCTGGCAGACCGGGTCCAGCGGCAGGCGCGCGAACCGGAACCGGTCGCGTACCCCGACCACCAGGAGCCGGCTGTCCTCGCTGGCCTCGATGAGGCCCCGGCGGGACCGGCCGCGAAGCCTGCGGCAGCGCACGGCGACGTCCGGGTACTGCTCGCTCAGCGCGGACAGGGCGCCGGCCGGCGCGACGTCCTCGCCGTCCGCCGTCGCGGCATGGGCGGACCCACCGTTGGGACGCGCGGCGGAGATGTTCCGCATCTGCACGGCCACCAGGTCCACGCCGCGTGCGGAAGCCTCGGCGAAGGCGAATTCTGCGGCTGCCCGCAGCGTCGCCGTGCCGTGGGCCACGAGCAGCACCGGGCCGACCGGGTTCGGCCTGCCGCGCACCACCAGCAGGGGACCGGACACGCGCGCGGACAGGTGTCCGGCGAGCGAGCCGTTGCGCAGGGTGCCGTACCGCCGTGTGCCATTGATTCCGACGACGGTCAGTGACGCGGTGCGCGACTCGCCCTCCAGCACGGTCCCGGGTTCGCCGACGAGGACTTCGCGCGCGATCCGCACGCCCGGTGCGGCGCTGCGGGCGCACCGCTCGGCCTCGGCCATCGCGTCCTTCGACGCGTGCCCGGCGGTCCGGCCCATCTCCCACGAAGGAATGCCGGACCACCCGTCTCCGGCCGGCCAGCCGACGGCCTGTGTCAGCTCCAGGCCGACTCCGAGCCGCTCGGCCTCACGCGCGGCGGCTTCCACCACCGCCAGATTCGACCGCGAACCGTCCACTCCCACGACCACCGGGCCACTCATCACAGTCCACCCTTCTCCAGGCACCCTCCCTGGATGGAGGAAGCGCTCCGCTGGACTCCAGACTCGTGCGGCCGACCGCACACCCACAGGGGCCGGACGGACCCCGTCGCCCCACCGACCGGCCCCCGTGTCCGTCGGACCCGCCGGTTCTTCGGACGGCACGGCGACCAGTCCACAACGCCGAAGGGCGGGGCGACGGACGGCCTGTGCCGTCGATCGTCGTCCCGCCCTCGGCCTCAGTGTTCGGTGAGCCTGGAACCGTCCGTGCGCAGGACGGCCAGTCGGTTGCGGTACTCCTCCTCGTCGATCTCCCCGTGGGCGAACCGGTCGGCGAGCACCTGCTCGGGCGGAGGCGACCCGAGGGGTTGCGGACGCTGAGAGGTATGGCTCAGGTTGCGGATGAGCAGGACGGCGACGGTCACGAGCAGGGCCCACAGCAGGACCGAGCCGATCGACATCGCGAACCAGTCCCAGCCGCTCATGTCGTGGTGGTTCCAGTACGTCATCACGGTGATCACATCCTCAGTCGTGCGGGACCACGGCGACCGGGCAGTCGACGTGATGGATGGCGGCGTGGGTCACGGGGCCGGTGCGGCGGCCGACCGGTCGCTGGGCGACGCGATGGCCGACGACGAGCAGACCCGCTCCGGAGGCGGCCCGGATCAGCGCGGTCTGGGGCCGGTCCTTCGTCACCGTGGCGACGACCTCGACGTCGGGATGCTTGTCGCGCCACAGTCGCAGCGCGCCGGTCAGGAGGTGCCGCCGCTCCTCGGCCCGACGCGGGTCGTCGAGCAGGTCGATCTCGCCGGGGCCGAGCCCGAGCACGGGTGTCTGCCAGGCGTGGACGACACGGAGCCGCGCGCCGCGCAGCCGGGCCGCCTCGAAGGCGAACTCGATCTCGGCGTCGCCCGGTACGTCCAGGCCGACGGCCAACACGACGTCCCGGTACCCGGTCCGCGGGCCGGCGCTGTTGTACTCGGTCGGCAGGAGCTCGTCGGCTGCCGTCTCGCCTGCCCGGACGAGAACCACGGGGCGGGTGGCACGGGCCACCACGCCTTGCGCGACCGAGCCCACCAGGAACCCGGTGAACCCGCTCAGGCCGCGCGAGCCCAGCACCAGCAGTTCGGCATCCTCGGCCGCCTTCAGCAGCTCCGCGATCGCGGGACCCTCCACCAGCTCGTTGACCAGGCGCACGTCCGGACACACCGCCCGGACCCGATCCTGTGCCTGCCGCAGGGCGCTCCGCGCCACATGCCGCTGGACCGCGCTCTCGGACTCTTCCTCCGCCGGACGCGGATGCCGGTCCCACACGTGCACGAGCCGCAACGGCAGGCCGCGGCGCAGCGCTTCGCGCGCCGCCCATTCGGCTGCGGTCAGGCTCTCCACGGATCCGTCCACTCCGGCCATGACGGACGCAAGCATGATCCGCACCTCCCCTTACTCGGTGTGTTCCTCGATGCCAGCGTCGTTCCTGGCCTGCCCCGTGCGGGAGGGGCCTCCGGGGCCTCGTACGGGGCCATCCGGCCCCATGTCGCCGTCGTCGGGGGTCAGTTCGGGAGGCGGAGCCGGCACGAGTCGCCGGGCTGGACGCGGAAGGTCCGGTCGGGCAGCCGTACGTCGATCGCGGAGCGGTCCGAGGACGGTACGGCGATCTCCAGCCGCCCGTGGGCCAATCGCAGCCGCACGCCCCAGTGGCCCCGGTAGCGGAGGTCGAACCCGTACTCGGACAGCTCCGGCAGCGGCACGGGATCCAGCCAGAGGGCGTCGTCGCGGGTGTCGAGGCCGGTCAGGCCACGCTGGACGAGGTCGAGGGTGCCGGCCATGGCACCGAGGTGGATGCCCTCACCGGTGGTGCCTCCCTGGAGGTCGGCGATGTCACCCCGCAGCGCCTCCTGGCAGTACGTCCAGGCCTCGGAGCGCCGGGCCCGGGCCAGCACCCAGCCGTGGACCAGCCCGCTCAGGGTGGAGCCGTGGCTGGTGCGGGACAGGTAGTGGTCGACGGTGCGCCGCCACGTGTCCTCGTCCAGCCGATGGCCCAACCTGCCGAGGATCTCCCGGAGTTCGGCCGGTCCGAAGAGGTAGCCGAGCATCAGGACGTCCGCCTGTTTGGAGGCCCGGTAGCGGTTGACGGTGTCGCCCTCCGCCTCCAGGATCCGGTCCAGGCGGCGGATGTCCCCGTACCGCTCGCGGTAGCCGTCCCAGTCGAGCTCGACGAGGTCGCCGTAGCCCTCGAACTGGCTGATGACGCCGTCGTGGAAGGGCACGTGGAGCGTGCGGGACACGTCCTCCCACTGTTCGAGTTCGCCGTCGTCCAGGCCGGTGCGCTCGACGAGTTCGCGTCGGCGCGGCTCGGGCAGCGAGCGCAGCAGTTCGAGGGTCCGGGTCAGAACCCAGGCGGCCGTGACGTTGGTGTACGCGTTGTCGTCGAGGCCGGGCCCGGACGCGTCGGGGTAGGCGTCGTGGTATTCGTCCGGGCCGACCACGCCGCGGATGCGGTGGCGGCCCAACCGCTCGTCGTAGACGGCCGAGTCGGCCCAGAAGCGGGCGATCTGCAGGAGCATCTCGGCGCCCTTGGTGTGCAGGAACTCGGCGTCGCCGCTGGCCTGGCAGTACTGCCACACGTTGTACGCGATCGCCGAGCCCACGTGGTGCTGGAGGTGTGAGTGGTCGGGCAGCCACCGTCCCGAACGGGGGTTGAGGTGCAGCCGTTGGGTCTCCTCACGTCCGTCGCTGCCGCTCTGCCACGGGTAGAGGGCACCTGCCCTGCCCGCTTCCCGGGCGGCGGTGCAGGCCTGTTCGAGGCGGCGGTGGCGGTAGCGGAGAAGTGCGCGGGAGACCTCCGGGAAGTGCAGGTTGAGGTAGGGCAGGACGAACAGTTCGTCCCAGAAGACATGGCCGCGGTAGGCCTCGCCGTGCAGTCCCCGGGCCGGTACCCCGACGTCGAGGTCGGCGGTGTGCGGGGACAGGGTCTGCAGGACGTGGAAGAGGTGCAGTCGCAGGATGTGGCCGGCTTCCCCGGGGACGTCCAGTGCGGCCCGGCGCCAGAGCTGGTCCCAGGCGGTGAGGTGCGAGTCGAGCAGCGCGTCGAAGCCGGGCGCCCTGCCCACCCGGGCGAGAACTGCGTAGAGGGGGTCGCTGATCGCGGGGTCGCGCGAGGTGTGCAGGGCGACGGTCTTGTCGACGGTGACGGTGCGGCCGGGGGTCAGGGCGAGGCGGGTCCGCTGGGTGACCCGGGGGCCGTCGTGCCGGATGGTGGCGGAAGCGTCGGCGGTCAGCCGGGAGGCCATGGCGATACGGATGTCCGAGGTGCGGGTACGGCAGCGCAGCCACACCGTGTCGGCGGTGTCGGTGCCGGTGTGCACATGGGTCACGTGACGGCCGTCCAGATCCCGGTACCGCGACACCCCGGCGTTGGTGACATCGCCGTCGAGCGCCGCCTCGACCTCCAGTTCACCGGCGAAGCCCTCGGCCGTGAACTCGGTGCGCAGCGCGGCCAGATGAGGATCGGCCATGTGCACCAGCCGTTGCTGACGCACCGTCAGCTCTCGACCCGCGCCGAGTCCGTAGCGGGTGCGCCGCTCCAGCAGACCGGAGTCGAGGTGCAGGATCTGGTGATGGCCGAGCACGGTCGCGGTGTCGGGGGTGAGCCACTGCTCCTCGTGGAGGCGGAAGCGCAGGGGCAGCCAGTTCGGCACGTTGACCATGTCCTCGTTCTCGACCTGGCGGCCTGCCGCACTGGAGGTGAGCCGGTTGTAGCAGCCGGCCACATACGTTCCCGGGTAGTGCACCTCGTCCGCCGCGCACTCGGGCAGCGCGCCCCGCGTGGCGAAGCATCCGTTGCCCAGCGTGCACAGCGACTCCCTGAGCCGCTCGTCGGCAGCCACGTACCCCTCGTACTCCCAGGTCCAGCCGGTCACTTGGGGCTCCTCACGCCAGTGGTCCGTCGGGATCCGTCATCAGGATCCACCGGACAGCGGCACGACCGCGACCGGGCACTTCGCGTGGTGCACCAGGGCCTGCGCGATCCGGCCCGGCCGGAGGCCGAGGGGGCGACGCCCGCGCCGGGCTCCGACGACCACGAGGTCGGCGGCGGCCGACCGTTTCACCATCTGACTGCGGGCCGAGCCCTCGACCGTCGTGGTGCGGACCCGGACCCGTGGATGGTCGAGCACGGCGTCGCGCAGCAGGGTGTCCAGCAGAGCGGAGGCATGGGCCTCGTGACGGCGGGCCGATTCCGGCGCCTGCCGGGAGCGATCGGCGGTCCTGCGCGCGGGACGCTTCCAGGCGCGCACGATGTCGAGAGTGCAGCCACGTGCCTCCGCCTCACGGAAGGCGAACCGCACGGCTTCCCCGCCGGTGCCAGGGTCCCCGGCGCCGAGCAGAACGCGTTCGTGGCGACCGGCCAGACCCGCGTCGTCACCGCGGACCACCATCACCGGGCAGTGGGCACGGACGGCCAGAGCCGGTCCGACCGAGCCGAGGAGCAGCCCGGTCAGCTCACCTAGGCCACGCACACCGATCACCAGGGCCGAGGCGTGACGGCTCTCTTCCAGCAGCACGGGCAGCGCGTCCCCAGGGACGGCCTCGGCATCGACCTGCACATCCGCATCGCGCCGCCGGGCCCGGGCCGCCGCGCCGGTGACGACGTCCTCGACCGGAACCCGCTCGGACGGCGGCTCGGGACCGCCGGTCAGAGCGGGGGCAGCGTGGTCGCGTTCCGGAACGAAGGCGTGCACCAGCCGTAGCGACAGGCCGAGCCGGGCGGCCTCGTCGACCGCCCAGTCGACCGCGAGCACGCTCGGGGCAGATCCGTCGACACCCACGACCAGGGGCAGCTCCATCGCGCCCACCGCCTTTCACCCGGACCACGGCGTCCTGCATCGCAGGGCGCCACCCGTCACCCTCGCACTCGCCACCGTCCGGGACGAGGGCCACCCGGCCCCGACACCTGCCCGCTCAGCCCCTGGGCCGCCGGGCACCGGAGCGGAACGCTCACGGTAACGCCGGAGAAAGAATGGCCTGGCTCCCGCGGAGAAGGCCTCCGGAGCGCCGCGCGTCCAACTGAAGGAGACGGTCATGGTTCCTCTCATTCTGATCGGCGCGACCGTACTGGGTGGCTGCCTGATCTTCGGCTACAGCTCGTTCGTCGTCGGCTTCCTGCTGATGGCGGCGGGAGTCATCGGGCTCATCACGTTCATGAGCACCCGGGGCGCTGTCCTGCGGCCGGGCGAGCGCGAGGCCGTCATCGAGGAACGGCACTACATCGGCAAGCACGACGACCACCGGAACTACCGGAGTTGACCGCACCAGCCCCGAAAGGATCGTTCGCCATGAATGAAGCGACGCCCGCGGTCCACCCCGCCCGGTTGACCGCGGACCTCGATCCGTCCCTGTCACGCTGGCTGTGGCTGGTGAAGTGGCTGCTCGCCGTCCCCCACTACGTCGTCCTGTTCTTCCTGTGGGTGGCGTTCGTGGGGACGAGCGTGGTGGCCTTCTTCTCGATTCTGTTCACCGGCCGCTACCCGCGCCCGCTGTTCGACTTCAACACCGGTGTACTGCGCTGGAGTTGGCGCGTGGCGTACTACGCGTACGGCGCCCTGGGCACCGACCGCTACCCGCCCTTCGCCCTCGCCGACGTGCCCGACTACCCGACGCACTGGGACGTTGCGTACCCGGAGCAGATGTCCCGCGGTCTGGTCCTGGTGAAGTGGTGGCTCCTGGCCGTTCCGCACTATCTGATCCTGGCGTTCCTGCTCGGCGGGCTGAAGGTGCCCTGGGCCTCCGGCGGCCTCATCGCGCTGCTCGCCGTGTTCGCCGGGGTCTCGCTGGCCGCCACCGGGCGCTACCCGCGCGGTCTGTTCGACCTGGTGATCGGGCTCAACCGGTGGGTGCTGCGCGTGGTCGCCTACGCGGCGCTCCTCACCGACGTCTACCCGCCGTTCCGGCTCGACCAGGGAGGTGACGAACCCGGAGTCGCGTCCTGAGCACGACACCCGTCCGGGCCCGGGCCTCAAGGCCCCGACGGCAAGGGCCTGTTGGTCCCGGACACGGCCCCGTCGGCCCACGCCACGGCCGCCGTGTCCGGGCCACCCTGGTGACAAGAGGCCGAACGGAGAGACTGCCATGACCGAACACACCGACGGCAACGCCATCGTGGTGGGCGTCGACGGATCCGAGGCGTCGATGGCGGCCCTGCGCTGGGCGGCCGAGCAGGCGGAGGTCCTGCACACGGACCTCGTCGCCGTGCACGCCTGGGAACCGGCCGCGAACGGGCACGCTCCCTACGCTCCGGTGCCGGCCGGCCCGACGGCCGCCCAGGAGCGCGATCGGGCCGCCCATGTCCTCGGCGCCACCGTGCGCGAAGCACTGGGACCCCGGACCGGCGATGCCGTTCTTCGCATCGTGGTGGAGGGACCGCCCGCACGCGTACTGCTCCAACAGGCGCGCGGCGCCCTGCTGTTGGCCCTGGGCCGCAAGGCGCACGGGAACTTCGGACTGCCCTCGGTCGGCCCGGTGGGCCGCGAATGCCTGCGGCACGCGACCGTCCCCGTGGTGACCGTTCCGATCGCGGACCGGTCCCAGGAGTCAGCGGAACCCGTCAACTCGCCTTCACTGGCCGGGAGTCGTGTCCCCTAGAGCGCGTTCGAGAAGTGGATCAAGCATCGTGGTCGGTGGGGCCGGGTGTCCCCTCCGCCCAGCCTCGGGCCAGGGCCAGTCGCCCCGACCGGTGTGCCTCGCGCTGTTCGGTGACCCATCGCTCGACCTGGTTCACGGATGCCGCGAGCGGCCGGCCGCTGGTGTCGATCAGGTGGGTGCGCCATCGCGGGTCCTCGGCGGTCCACATGGTCCACCGGTCCCAGACCATCTCCGGCCAGCTCCCGTCGATGATCGCATCAGGCCGGAAGCGCGGGTCGCGGGCGTGCGCGCGGTGCCAGGCGGCCCAGCCGCAGAAGGCGTCGGTGGCGGCCTGATCCCATCGGCCGCCGTCGCGTGCGGCGAGTCGGTCGCGCCGGTCCTGGTCGGCGACGTCGATCAGGCAGACAGCGATCCCGTTCAGCAACGGGGCCGAGGGGGCGGCCAGGACCTCGCCCAGCGGCGAGTTCCCGGACAGCAGCAGGTCCATTCCACGGACCTGGTACTCCAGCGCGCGGCGCACCCACACCTCGGTCATGCGATTGCGCCAGTGGGGAGGGATCGGAGGGTCCGGGACACCGACTTCGTCGAACTCGTGCACCACGGCCCCGTCCAGGCGGCCAGTGACGGCGAAGGCAAGTGTGGTCTTGCCCGCGCCGCTGGATCCGGTCAGCTTGAGCAGCATCCGACCAGGGTGGCAGCTCACCAAGGCTTTCTCGACCGGTTTGTCGGGCCCCACCGGTCCTCGGCGTTCGCTCCACTTCTGAAACACGCCCTGGCACTGGGGACAGCCGGAAGACCGAACGGCTCGGACCTGGGGTCCGGGCCGGTTCTCCTGCCAGAGGGGTAAGGGGTGTGCCGTCCGGGGTAGAAGGAGACGGGGCCGGTCGGCTCTGGTGCGTGGTCGTTGTGGCCCACGGACCGGGGTCCAAGGCCCCATCGTCGTACGAGCGGTCATGGACGAGGCTCAGGGCATACGCGGTGGCCGGGTGAGAGGCACCCTGCCCACGGGAATCCAGGAGGCGGCGGTCATGAAGCGCATACAGGAGACCAAGCGCCCCTCGATTCCGCGCCGGCCCGCGCCGCTCGACCTGCGCACCCCGTCCGGGCGGCGCCTCCCGTACTGACACGTGAGCGGGGGTACCCCGTCACCGGACGAGGACCCGCTCTCCCGAGCGCGGCACGACGGCCGTCCAGCCCAGGGACTGGTCGATACGGTCCCGCAGGGACTCGGCCGCGTCAGGCTCTCCGTGCACCAGGTAGGTGGTGTGCGGGGCGGGCGCGCCGTGCAGCCAGTCGATGATCTGGGCGGCATCCGCGTGGGCCGAGAAGTGCGGTACGTCGGCGACCTGTGCACGCACGGGGACGTACTCGCCGAACATCTTGAGCGCCTTGGCTCCGTCGACGAGGTCGCGGGCCCGGGTGCCGCGCGCCGCGAAGCCCACCACCATGACGGTGTTGCGCGGGTCGGGCAGCAGGCGTTCCAGGTGGTGCAGGACGCGGCCTCCCGTGGCCATGCCGGACGCCGAGACGATGACGGCGGGCCCGGTGGAATCGCCGATCTCGACCGACTCCTGGACGGTCCGGGCCGCGAGGAACGGCTCGGGGCTCAACACGTCCGTGCCGGCGGCCGTGACCTCGGGGCGCAACTCAGGAGCCCCGGCGGTGACGGCGTCCCGGTAGACGTCCAGTGCGGCCAGCGCCATCGGACTGTCGACGTACACCGGTACGGCGGCGGGGAGCAGGCCCCGGCGGCGGAGTTCGGCGAGCTCGTGCAGGACGACCTCGGTCCGGTCGATGGCGAACGCCGGGATGACGACCGTGCCGCCCCTCCTGAGGGTGCGGGTCAGGACGTCGGCGAAGTGGGCCCGCCCGGCGTCCTCCTCGTGGCGTCGGTTGCCGTACGTCGACTCCATCAGGAGTACGTCCGCACCGGAGAACGGCTCCGGGGGCCGTAGCAGGGGATGTCCCGGGCGGCCGAGGTCGCCGCTGACCGCGAGGGTGTGGCCGTCCTCCAGGGTGAGCAGTGCCCAGGCCGAACCGAGGATGTGGCCGGCCGGGTGCAGCGTGAGGCGGGTGTGCGGGGCGAGTTCGGTGGTCTCGCCGGTGCGTACAGGGTCGATCAGCTTGAGGGTGCGGTCGACGTCCGCGTCGTCGTACAGCGGCTGTGCGGGCCGGTGCTTGGACCAGCCGCGATCGTTGGCGTGCTGAGCGGCCTCCATCTGCAGCTTGGCGCTGTCACGGAGGACGATCTCGATGAGGCGTGCGCTGTACTCGGTCGTCACGATGCGGCCGTGGAAGCCGTGCCGCACCAGCCTGGGCAGGTATCCGCAGTGGTCGAGGTGGGCGTGCGTGACGACGACCGCCTCGATGTCGGCGGCGTCGCAGGGCAGCCGACGCCAGTTCATCCGGCGCAGATCGGCGAGGCCCTGGAAGAGGCCGCAGTCGACGAGTACGCGCGCGTGGTCGCTCTCGACGAGGAACTTGCTGCCGGTGACCGTCCCGACGCCGCCCAGGAAGGTGAGCAGCGCGGGTCTCGTGCGGACTTCCGAGGGTCGTGCCGCCTGTGGTACTTCCTTCAAGGTCATGGCCGCCTCCTCGTCGCACGAGTGCGCTGGGTCGTGTGCGCGGCCGGGGGCCCTGTCCCGGCCGCGCACACGTGGTGCGACACGGCGTGTGTGCGCGCTCAGCCGTGCTGCACCGGGATGGTCCGGGTGCCTGCCTTCGTCTCGGGCACCGGGACCGTGATCGTCAGGACACCGTCCTTGTACGCGGCGGTGGCCTCGTCGCCCTGCGCGCCGGCCGGCAGCCGGAGGGCGCGGGCGAACGTGCCGTAGCGGAATTCCGTACGGTGCTTCTCCGTGGTCTCCTCACTGCGCTCGGCCCGCAGGGTCAGAACGCCTTCCGTGACGGTGATCTCGACGTCCTTGGCGGGGTCGATGCCCGGAAGTTCCGCCCGCACCACGTACGTTCCGTCCGCCAGGTGCTCCTCGATCCGGATGTGGTGCAGCCCCGCGACAGCGTGCGTGCCCGGGAACCCGGTCTCGACCCAGCCGAACAGGTCGGGAAGCGCCGGCCAGCCAGGCAGCCGCTCGATCATGCCGCTCATGTTGTCCCTCCCTTTCTTCTCCACTTCCAGCGTCCCGCGCGCGGGCGTCGCCCGCGTGGGCCGACCGGGCCCGTCGACGACCCGGTCGGCCCTGGCGGCCGATCTTCTTCCGGGTCTCAGAGGGGTTCGGGGTCCGGACGGCGGGGCGGCCCCAGGAGCGCGCAGTCCACCTCCACCACGCCCTCCACGGCCCGCACCAGGCGGGTGGCGACGGGCACGAGGGTGGTGTCGGGGATGCGGCCGGTGAGGGTGGCGACGCCGTCGCGCACCTCCACGCGGATCGGTGCGACCGACTCCGGGAACAGACGGGCGACGACCTCGCGGCGGATCTCGTCCGCGATGTCCTCGTCGTCCCGCAGGAACACCTTCAGCAGGTCGGAGCGGCTGACGATGCCCTTCAGCAGGCCCTGGTCGTCGACCACGGGGAGCCGCTTGGTCCGGGTCTGCGCCATGGTGCGCGCGGCCCGGGCCAGGGTCGCGTCGGCGTGGACGGTGAGGGCCGGCGCGGTCATCAGCTCGGCCGCGGTGACGGCCCCGGCCTTCACCAGGTCGGACAGGCGGCGCAGTTCGGAGTACCGGTCCGGGTCGCCGTCGTGGAACGCCTCCTTGGGCAGCAGGTCGGCCTCGGAGACCACGCCGATCACCCGCCGCTCGTCGTCCAGGACGGGAAGCGCGCTGACCTTCCACTGCTGCATGGTCTTGACGATGTCCTTGAACCCCGCACCACGGCCGAGGGCTACGACAGTGCGGGTCATGACATCGCTGACGATGTGCGGGGTGCTGTGCATGGTGCCCTCCGGCGTTGTCACGGGACACCTTCAGCCTCGGTGACGGCGGCACCGGACGCATGGGCCGAACGGTCCCCACCTGGGCCCCGATGGGCTCTCCTGCGGCTGTGCCATCGGGACGACGCTGGTGGTACAGGGTCCGCGGACCGGCCCGCGGCCACCGATCCAAGGAGGTGTTGACCGTGCTGCGTCCTGTTGTCGTAGGACTGGACGGTTCACGCGAGAGCCTCGCCGCCGCCGACTGGGCGGCGAGGGAGGCACTGCGCCGCGGTGTGCCGCTGCGCCTGGTGCACGCGTGGGAGGCGGCGTCGCCCGAACCGTCGACGCTGCCCGAGCTGGAGGCGCCCCGGTTCTGGTCGCGGCGGATCCTCCGCGAGGCCATGGACCGGGTCAACGAGCGTTATCCGCAGGTCTATCTCAGCGCCGAGCAGATCGCCCGGCCCGCGTCCGACACCCTCGTGGCGGCGTGCGCGGAGGGCGAGTTGCTGGTGCTGGGCAGCCGCGCGTTCAGCGGATTCGGAGGGTTCCTGGCCGGTTCCGTGGCACTGGCCACGGTCGCCCGCGTGACGCGGCCGGTCGTGCTGGTCAGGGCCGACGAGACCCCCGCGAGCGAGCGGATGCCCGGCTCCGACGGCAAACCGTCGGCCCGCGCGCCGTACCGCGAGGTCGTGGTGGGCGTCGACACGGCGCGTCCGTGCGAGGACGTTCTCGCCTTCGCCTTCGAGAGCGCTGTACTGCGGTTCGCGCCCCTGCGTGTGGTGCACGCCTGGCAGCAGTCGATCTCGCCCGGGCCCGGCGCGAAGAACACGAGCGCGCAGGAAGACGCCGAGCGGGAACTGGCCAGGGTCCTCGGGCCATGGCGCGAGAAGTACCCGATGGTGGAGGTCCACGAGCTCGTGGCGAACGACCATGCGGCGCACCTGATCCAGGGCGCGACGGCGGACGCCGGCCTGCTGGTCGTCGGCCGCCGCAACCGCCCGGCCAGGGTCGGCGCGCACACCGGACGGGTCGACCACGCGGTGATGCACCACGTCCGCTGCCCGGTCGCGATCGTCCCGCACGAATGACCCGGCCGTCCCGGTCCGGCCGCCTCCGGCCGGACCGGGACCTTGCGCTGCCCTCACCCGCGTTCCCGTGCCCCCCTCGGCCCCCTGAGCAGGGACGTTCGGCCCCTGAGGAGTCGGCCCGGCACTGGGATACGACTGAAGAGGAGACCGTCCGGAGGGAGTACGACATGTTCCAGGTACGCATCCACGGCCGCGGCGGTCAGGGAGCCGTCACGGCCGCGGAGTTGTTGTCGGTGGCCGCGTTTCTGGAGGGCCGCCACGCGCAGGCCTTTCCGAGCTTCGGTTCGGAGCGGACGGGAGCGCCGGTGATGGCGTTCTGCCGCATCGACGACCGGCCCATCCGGGTGCGCGAGCCCGTCATGCGTCCGGACGCGCTGGTGATCCAGGACGCGACGCTGCTGCACCAGGTGAACGTCTTCGAGGGGTTGTGCCCCGGAGGCAGTGTGCTGATCAACTCACCGCTTCCCGTGGGGGACTTGGGCATCTCGGACGTCATCACGCCCGGCCGTGCCCTGACCGTCCCCGCCACGGCGCTCGCCCTGCGCCACTTCGGGCGGCCGGTGCCGAACGCCGTCCTGCTGGGCGGGCTGGCCGCACTCACCGGGTGCGTGTCGATCGACTCGCTCGTCGCCGCAGTCCAGGAACGCTTCCCCGGCGAGCTGGGAGCCGCGAACGCGGCCGCCGCCCGGGAGGCCTACGACCACGTCAGCACCGTCCAGTGGGAGGAGCAAGCCCATGCTCAAGCAGACTGAGGGCTCTCGCGCGGTCGCCGAGACCGTCGCGTACTGCCGGCCCGAGGTGATCGCGGCCTACCCGATCTCGCCGCAGACGCACATCGTCGAGGAGCTCAGCCGCCTGGTGAAGTCCGGTGCGCTGAAGCCCTGCGAGTACGTCAACGTCGAGTCGGAGTTCGCCGCGATGTCGATGTGCATCGGGGCCTCGGCGGCCGGAGCCCGTGCCTACACGGCGACCGCCAGCCAGGGCCTGCTGTACATGGTGGAGGCGCTCTACAACGCCTCCGGGCTCGGCCTGCCCATCGTGATGACGGTCGCCAACCGGGCGATCGGCGCGCCGATCAACATCTGGAACGACCACAGCGACAGCATGTCTCAGCGCGACTCCGGCTGGATCCAGCTGTACGCGCGCGACAACCAGGAGGCCGCCGACCTGCACCCGCAGGCGTTCAAGCTGGCCGAGGAGCTGTCGCTGCCGGTGATGGTGTGCATGGACGGCTTCGTCCTCACGCACGCCTGGGAGCGCATCGAGGTGCCGGAGCAGGCACAGGTCGACGCGTTCCTGCCGCCGTACGAGCCGCGTCAGGTCCTGGACCCGAACGAGCCCGTGTCGATCGGCGCGATGGTCGGTCCGGAGGCCTTCACCGAGGTGCGCTATCTGGCGCACGCCAAGCAGATGCAGGCCCTGGACGCGATACCGCGGATCGCCGGGGAGTTCCGGCAGGTCTTCGGCCGTGACTCCGGCGGGCTGCTCCATCCCTACCGCTGCGAGTTCGCCGACACGATCGTCGTGGCGCTGGGCTCGGTATTCGGCACCGTGTGCGACGTCGTGGACGAGATGCGGGACCGCGGGGTACGGATCGGGGCGCTGGCGATCACGTCGTTCCGTCCGTTCCCGCTGGACGCGGTACGGACCGTGCTCGGCGGGGCCCGCCAAGTGGTCGTGCTGGAGCGGGCGTTGGCGGTCGGCGTCGGCGGGATCGTGTCGGCGAACGTACGGACCGCGCTGTCCGGGATCCACCTCGACGGTCACACCGTGATCGCGGGGCTGGGCGGACGCCCGATCACCAAGGAGTCGCTGCACCGGCTGTTCGACGACGCGGTCGCCGGCCGCCTGGAGCAGCTGACGTTCCTGGACCTCAACACCGAGCTGGTGGAGCGGGAGTTGGCGCGGATGGCACAGACCAGGCGGTCGGGCCCGTCCGCGGAGAACATCCTGCGCGATGTGGGGAGCAACCGATGAGCGCCGCACCACAGGTCAGGTTCTACCAAGTGGGCAGCTTCGCCGCCGGAAACCGGCTGCTGGGGCCCGAGTTGCAGTCCGACCAGGCCGATCCGGCCCGCGCCAACGCGCTGACCTGCGGCCACCGCGCCTGCCAGGGCTGCGGCGAGGCGCTCGGCGCCCGCTACATCCTGGACGCGGCCCAACGGGCGGCCGGCGGCAAGGTCATCGCGGTCAACGCGACGGGCTGCCTGGAGGTCTTCTCCACGCCCTACCCCGAGACGTCGTGGCAACTGCCCTGGCTGCACTCGCTGTTCGGCAACGCACCCGCGGTCGCCGCGGGCGTGGCCGCCGCGCTGCGCGCCAAGGGCCGTACCGACATCCGGGTGGTTGGGCAGGGCGGCGACGGCGGCACGGTCGACATCGGGCTCGGCTGCCTGTCGGGCATGTTCGAGCGCAACGACGACATCCTGTACGTCTGTTACGACAACGAGGCCTACATGAACACCGGCGTGCAGCGCTCGGGGGCCACTCCCCCGGCCGCGCGCACGGCCACCACCCAGGCGGTCGGCGAGGAGCCGGGCGCCCCCTTCGGGCAGGGCAAGAACCTGCCGTTGATCGCGATGGCGCACGAGATCCCGTACGTGGCCACCGCGACCGTGGCCGGGCTGCGCGACCTGGAGGCCAAGGTGCACCGGGCGATGGGCATACGCGGCGCCCGCTATCTGCATGTGCTGGTGCCCTGCCCGCTGGGCTGGGGCACGGCGTCCCACGACACGGTGCGCATCGCGCGGCTGGCCGAACAGACGGGCCTGTTCCCGGTGTTCGAGGCCGTGGACGGCGAGGTCACCGACGTCACGCCGATCCGGCGGCGGGTCCCCGTCGAGGAGTACCTGCGCCCGCAGAAGCGGTACGCACACCTGTTCAAGCCCGAGGTGCGTGCGGACGTCATCGCCCACCTCCAGCGGACCGCCGACCGCAACATCGCCCGCTTCGGGCTGCTCGCCGAGGAGGCAGTGCCGTGAAGGACAAACCGTTCGCGATCACCCTGGACGTGGGATCCAGCCTGGCCAACCACACCGGTACCTGGCGGACCGAACGTCCCCAGTACGTCGACCGGCTGCCGCCGTGCAACCAGGCGTGCCCGGCCGGCGAGAACATCCAGCAGTGGCTGTTCCACGCGGAGAGCGGCGACTACGAGTCCGCCTGGCGGCAGTTGATGCGCGACAACCCGCTGCCCGCCGTCATGGGCCGGGTCTGCTACCACCCCTGTGAGACGGCCTGCAACCGCGTCCAGGTCGACAACGCCGTCGGTATCAACTCGATCGAACGCTTCCTCGGCGACGAGGCTATCAAGCACGGCTGGACGGTCGACCCCCCGTCGGTGGCGTCCGGCAAGCGCGTCCTGGTCGTCGGCTCGGGCCCCGCCGGACTGTCGGCCGCGTACCATCTGCGGCTCCTCGGCCACGAGGTGACCATCCGTGAGGCGCAGGAGCAGCCCGGCGGGATGATGCGCTACGGCATCCCGCGCTACCGGCTGCCGCGCGAGGTGCTCGACGCGGAGATCGGCCGGATCGTCGCGCTGGGTGTCACGCTGGAACTGGACACCCGGGTCTACGACGTGCTCGCCGCACAGCACGACGAGGGCTTCGACGCGGTGTTCCTGGCCGTGGGCGCGGGCATCGGCAGGCGCACCTACATCCCCGCCGGTGACAGCGCGAAGATCCTCGACGCGGTGGCGCTCCTCGGCAGCATGGAGGGCGAGGGCCCGCCCCTGCTGGGCCGGCGGGTCGCGGTGTACGGCGGCGGCAACACCGCCATGGACGCCGCACGCACCGCCCGCCGACTGGGCGCGACGGACGCCGTGGTGGTCTACCGGCGCACCCGGGACCGGATGCCGGCGCACGACGTCGAGGTCGAGGAGGCCCTGGAGGAGGGCGTGCGGATGAAGTGGCTCTCCACCATCAAGCACGCCGACGAGGGACACCTCACCATCGAGCGGATGGCCCTCGACGAGACCGGATTCCCGCAGCCCACGGGCGAGTTCGAGGAGCTGCAGGCAGACACGGTGGTCCTCGCCCTCGGCCAGGACTCCGACCTGTCCCTGCTGCAAGCGGTGCCCGATCTCTCGGTCGACCACGGCATGGTCCAGGTCGCCGGCGGACTGATGACGGGCCATCGGGGCATCTTCGCCGGGGGCGACATGGTGCCCGCCGACCGCACGGTCACGGTGGCCGTCGGCCACGGCAAGAAGGCGGCACGGCACATCGACGCATATCTGCGCGGGAGTTCGTACGAGCCGGGCGCCAAGCACGCCCCGGCCGACTTCGAGAACCTCAACACCTGGTACTACGCGGACGCACCCGCCTCCGTCAGGCCGCGGCTCGAACTCGCCCGGCGGGTCTCGACGTTCGACGAGGTGGTGCACGGGCTCGACGAGTCCACGGCACTGTTCGAGGCCCGGCGGTGCATGTCGTGCGGAAACTGCTTCGAGTGCGACAACTGCTACGGCGTCTGCCCGGACAACGCGATCACCAAGCTCGGTCCCGGCAAGGGATTCGCGATCGACCTCGACTACTGCAAGGGCTGCGGGCTGTGCATGGCCGAGTGCCCGAGCGGGGCGATCGAGATGGTGCCGGAGGAGTGAACGGCGAGCATGAGAGGGGCCCCCGCGCCGGCGAGCGCGGGGGCCCCTCTCGTCGTACGTCAGCCGACGAACTCGCCTACCGCCGCCTTCAGTTCGGCCAGTCCCTTCTTCGCGTCGGTGAAGAACATGCCGGTCTTCGGGTCGGTGTACAGCTCGTTGTCCACGCCCGCGTAGCCGTGCCCCATCGAGCGCTTGATGACGACCACGCTCTTCGCCTTGTCGACGTCGAGGATCGGCATACCGGAGATCGCGTTTCCGGGGCGGCGGGCGATCGGGTTGGTGACGTCGTTGGCGCCGATCACCAACGCCACGTCGGCCTGCGGGAATTCGGGGTTGACCTCGTCCATCTCCTTGAGTTGCGTGTACGGCACGTTGGCCTCCGCCAGGAGCACGTTCATGTGCCCTGGCATACGGCCGGCCACCGGGTGGACGGCGTAGCTGACGTCGACGCCGTGCTCGGTCAACAGCTTGGCCAGGTCGCCGAGTTCGTGTTGCGCCTGGGCCGCGGCGAGACCGTACCCGGGAACGAAGATGACCTTGCGCGCGTAGGCGAGCTGGATCGCCACGTCGTCGACGGAGATCGCGCGCACCTGAGCGGGTGCTCCGTCCGCACCGACCGCCGTCGGGGCGCTGTCGCCGGTGCCGAAGCCGCCGATCACAATGTTCATGATGGACCGGTTCATGGCGTCGGCCATCAGCTTGGTGAGGATGCCACCCGAGGAGCTGACGAGCATGCCCGCGATGATCAGTGCCGTCTCGTCGAGGACGAAGCCCGCCATCGCGACCGCCGACCCCGTGAAGGCGTTCAGCAGGGCGATGACCACCGGCATGTCGGCCCCGCCGATGGGCAGCACCATGGTCACGCCGAACAGCAGGGCGACAACGACCAGTCCGTACAGGGCAGTTGTGGAGTCCGGGGCCAGCACCAGCCAGACGGTGCCGACGGCGAAGGACGCCGGGAGCAGCACGTTGAGCAGGCGTGCCCCCGGGAACACCACCGGCGAGCCGGACACGAGGCCCTGGAGCTTGCCCGCCGCGACCAGCGAGCCGGAGAAGGTGACCGCGCCGATGACGATGCTCAGCGCACCCGGCAGCGAGACGCGTGCGCCCAGCGCGGCCGGATGGTCGGCCTGGAGGAGATCATTGACCGCGATGAGGGCAGCCGCACCGCCACCAACAGCGTTGAAGACGCTGACCAGTTGGGGCATCGCGGTCATCTTGACCTCGCGCGCGGCCCACAGCCCGAGTGCGGCGCCGACGAGACCGCCGCTGACCAGGACGAGCCAACCGGTACTGGTGATCCGGCTCTCGTGGACGACGAGCCACACCGTGCCGCCGATCGCGACGGCCATGGCCCCGGCGGAGAGCGTGTTGCCGCGGCGGGCCGTGCGCGGGTGGTTCATGAGGTGCAGGCCGATCACGAAGCAGGCGGCCGCGGCCAGGAAAACGTAGTGGACGGCGTTGGAGACGGTGTCCATGGCGGTCACACCTCCTTGTCCCGTGTACCGGCGGTGACCTTGTCCGGTGTTCCGGGGGCCGGCCGGGCCTTGAACATCTCCAGCATCCGGTCGGTGACGACGTAGCCGCCGACCACGTTCATGGCCCCGAACACCATGGCCACGAAGGCCAGGACATAGCCGAGCCACGTGTGCGACTCGGCCGCGATGAGCATCGCGCCGATGACGACGATGCCGTGCACCGAGTTGGAGCCGGACATCAGCGGGGTGTGCAGGGTCGCCGGGACCTTGCTGATGACCTCGATGCCGACCAGGACGCTCAGCACGAAGACGGTGATCGCGGTGAGGAGGTCGAGGTTGTTCATGAGGATGCACCTCCTGTCTGTGACGCTCCGCCCGTGAGGGCGGCCGTGATCTCGTCGGTCGGGTCGAGGACGAGTTCGCCGTCGGGCGCCAGGTGGCGCAGGAGGGCGACGAGGTTGCGGGCGTAGGCGGTGGACGCGGCGGTCGCCATGGCGGACGGCAGCCGGCCGGCGCCGATCAGGGTGACGCCGTTGTCGAGGACGGTTGTCTTGTCTGCCTCGGTGCCCTCGACGTTGCCGCCGAACTCGCTCGCCGCCAGGTCGACGACGACCGAGCCGGACTTCATGCGCCCGACGACCTCTGCGGTCACGAGCAACGGCGGTTTGCGGCCGGGCACTTGGGCGGTGGTGATGACGATGTCGGAGCGGGCGATGTGCTCGTTCAGCGCGGCCCGCTGGGCCTGCTGCTCTTCCTCGGTCAACTCCCTTGCATAGCCGGTCTGTTCGGCGCCCGGTTCCGGTGCCTGGGAGGTCTGTATGTCGAGGAACCGGGCGCCCAGCGACTCCACCTCCCCGCGGGACGCGGGGCGTACGTCGTACGCCGAGACGACGGCGCCGAGGCGGCGGGCGGTCGCGATCGCCTGCAGCCCGGCCACTCCGGCGCCGAGGACGAGGAACTGCGCCGGGCGCATGGTGCCCGCCGCGGTGGTCAGCATCGGGAAGAACCGGTCGTAGGAGTCGGCGGCGAGGACCGCCGCCTTGTAGCCGGCGACGTTGGCCTGGGAGGTCAGCGCGTCCATCGACTGGGCGCGGCTGAGGGTGCGGGGCAGCAGGTCGAGGCTGACCGTGCGGACCCCGCGCCCGGTCAGTTCGTCGACGAGGGCGGGATGGCGGAGCGGTTCGAGCAGGCCGATCAGGGTCTGCCCGGTGCGCAGCGCCTCGGCGCTCTCCGGGTCCGGCGGTCCGACGCACAGCACGGCGTCCGCGCGTGCGTACAGCTCCTCCGGCGATACGACGGTCGCGCCGGCCTCGGTGTAGTCGGCGTCGGTGAACCAGGCGCCGGACCCGGCGCCGGCCTCGACGAGGACGTCGATTCCGGCCCGGCGCAGGAGGGTTACGGCCTCGGGGACGAGCGCGACCCGGCGTTCACCGGGCGCCCGCTCCCGGACGGCTCCTACGATGACGGTTCCCATGATCTGCTGCCTCTCCCTGTGACCCCGGGGTTGCCGGGGTCAGAATTCGAAGACGAGCCGTGCTTCGGCCCGTCCGCCGAGGACCTCGTCGAAGGAGTCGTTGACCTGGTCCAGACGGCGCGTTTCGGCGATGACCCGGGTGCGGCCGGCCGCGTGCAGCGCGAACACCTCGGACAGGTCCTGACGGGTGCCGACGATGGAGCCGATGACGGAGATCCCGCCGAGCACCGTTTCGAAGATCGGCACGTTGATCGCGGCGTCGTCGGCGGGCAGGGCGACCATGACGAGTCGTCCGCCGCGGTTGAGCGACCGGTACGCCTGCTCGAACGCCTTGGGCGCTGCGGCGAGCACGACGGCCACGTCCGCGCCGCCGGCCTTCTTGATCTCCTCGACCGGGTCGTGCGTACGGGCGTTGACGGTCAGGTCGGCGCCGAGCTGGTGGGCGAGTCCGAGCTTGTCGGGTTCGAGGTCGACGGCGGTGACGAACCCGCCGACGAGGCGCGCGTACTGCACGGCCAGGTGGCCGAGGCCGCCGACACCGAAGACCGCGACGCGTTCGGCCGGGGTCACCCGGGCGACCTTGATCGCCTTGTACGTGGTGACGCCCGCGCAGGTCAGCGGCGCCGCGTCGAAGGAGGACACGCCGTCGGGGACCCGGACGATGGCACCGGCACTGGCGACGGCGTACTCGGCGTAGCAACCGTCCACGGAGTAGCCGGAGTTGACCTGGCTCTCGCAGAGGGTCTCCCAGCCGGAGACGCAGTAGCGGCAGGTGCCGCAGGACGAGCCGAGCCACGGGATCGCGACCCGCTTGCCGACCAGGTCGGCGGAGACGCCCGCGCCGACGGCCTGTACGGGGCCGACGCCCTCGTGGCCGGGGACGAACGGCGGCTGCGGCTTGACCGGCCAGTCGCCGTGGGCCGCGTGGATGTCGGTGTGGCAGAGGCCGGAGGCCTCCATCTTCACGAGCACCTGGCCGGGGCCGGGCTCGGGGACGGGAAGGTCCTGGATCTCCAGTGGCTTCCCGAAGTCGGTGACGACTGCTGCCTTCATGATCAACTCCTCAAGTGGTTGCGCACCGGGGCGCCTTGACCCGGGTCACGAAATGCAGCCCGTCTCCGGCTGCGAGGGAGAAGCCGCCCGGCGTACCCGGTTCCACGTCCAGGACGTAGAAGGGGCGGCCGTGCGCCTCGTACTGGTCCGCGTTCACATGGAAGGTGCAGCCATCCACCACGCCGACGAGCATGTCCCCGTCTCCCAGGACGAATTCGCCGCCCGGGAAGCACATCGGGTCGCTGCCGTCGCAGCAGCCGCCCGACTGGACGAACATCACGGGGCTGCCGTGGGCGGCGCGCAGGGCCGCGATGGCCTTGCGCGCCGCACGCGTTGCGGTGACGCGCCCGACGGTGCCGTACTCGACTGTTGCGGGCATGTCGCTGCGCTCCTCTAGAACAGCCCGAGCGGCTTGTCGCTGTAGCTGACCAGGAGGTTCTTGGTCTGGCTGTAGTGCTCGAGCATCATCTTGTGCGTCTCGCGGCCGATGCCGGAGACCTTGTAGCCACCGAACGCGGCACCCGCGGGGTACTGGTGGTAGCAGTTCGTCCAGACGCGGCCTGCCTTGATGGCACGGCCCATCCGGTAGGTGCGGCCGGTGTCGCGGCTCCACACGCCGGCCCCGAGGCCGTAGAGCGTGTCGTTGGCGATCTCCAGGGCCTCGGCCTCGTCCTTGAAGGTGGTGACGGCGAGGACGGGTCCGAAGATCTCCTCCTGGAAGACCCGCATCTTGTTGTGGCCCTTGAGGACGGTCGGCTCGTAGAAGTAGCCGTTCGCGAACTCCCCCTCCATGGTGGGCCGGTGGCCGCCGACGAGCAGTTCCGCGCCCTCCTTGAGACCGATCTCGACGTACGACGCGATCTTCTCGATCTGCTGCTTGGAGACCTGCGGACCGATCATGGTCGCGGTGTCGAGCGGGTCGCCCTGCTTGATGGCGCGGATGCGCTCCAGGCAACGGCCCATGAACTCCTCGTAGATGTCCTCCTGGATGAGTGCGCGCGAGGGTGCGGTGCAGACCTCGCCCTTGTTGAACGCGTACAGGACGAGTCCTTCGACGGCCTTGTCGAGGAAGTCGTCGTCGTGGGCGGCCACGTCGTTGAAGAAGATGTTCGGCGACTTGCCGCCCAGCTCCAGGGTGACCGGGATGATGTTCTGGGCCGCGTACTGCATGATCAGGCGGCCGGTGGTGGTCTCGCCGGTGAAGGCGACCTTGGCGATGCGCTTGTTGGTGGCCAGCGCCTTGCCGATCTGGGCGCCGGGGCCGTTGACGACGTTGAGGACGCCGGACGGCAGGTGGTCGCCGATGACCTCCATCAGCTTGAGGATGGACCACGGGGTCGGGGAGGCGGGCTTGAGCACCGTGGCGTTGCCGGCGGCGAGCGCCGGGGCCAGCTTCCACGCGGCCATCAGCAGCGGGAAGTTGAACGGGATGATCTGGCCGACCACGCCCAGCGGCTCGTGGAAGTGGTAGGAGATCAGGTCCTTGTCGATCTCGGTGATCGAGCTCTCCTCGGCGCGGATCGCGGCCGCGAAGTAGCGGAAGTGGTCGGCCGCGAGGGGGATGTCGGCCGCGAGGGTCTCACGGACCGGCTTGCCGTTCTCCCAGCTCTCGGCGATCGCCAGTTCCTCGCGGTGGGCGTCGATGGCGTCGGCGACCGCGTTGAGGGCGGCGGCACGCTGAGTGGTGGACGCCTCGCCCCACTTGGGCTGTGCGGAGTGGGCGGCGTCCAGGGCGAGTTCGATGTCCTCGGGTCCGGACTTCGGGACCTCGCAGATCGGCTCGGCGGTGGCGGGGCACAGGTTGGGCGAGTACTCGCCCGTCGTGGGTGCCTGCCACTTGCCGCCGATGAAGTTCTCGTAGCGGGGCGCGACATCCACGGGGCTGCCCGCCCGGCCCGGAGGCTGGTACTTCATGACCGTCCCCATTTCCCTCGGGGTTCTCATCACGACGATCGTGGTGACGCTCAACACGCTAGGAGCGCGAACGCTGCAACACCGCTGCATGCCGTACGACCTGCGGCGGAACGGCGTTCTCGGCGTCCAGCGCGTGGGCGCGGGCCGCCGCCGCGGCGCGCTGCGGCGATCCGCCCGGGAGGGCGTGGGCGAGTGCCGACCATGCGGGGATGTCGTCGGTTCCCCAGTCCGCGGCGACCCATCGGCGCAACAGCCCGGGGTCGCCGTCAGCGAGCACGGCACCGCGCAACTGCTGCTCCAGGCACCGCCGTTGCTCCACCACGACCGGCGCGTCGGAGCGCGGCAGCAGTGGACCGGGGTATCGGGCGAGGGCCTGTGCCACCCGCCCCTCGGCGAGGAGGTCGGAGACCTCGCCGAGGTCGGTCCGCACCGGGCACAGCAGCGCGTACGGCCGGGAACCGAGCAGGGTGGGACCGAGCACGGCACGCAGTCGGGTCATCTCGGCCCGCAGCGTCGAGGAGGGAACCTCGCGGTCCGACAGTTCCACCGCGAGCCGGTCGCCCGTCACTCCATGGCCGGCCAGGGCGAGCGCCAGCACGATCTCGCTGTGCCGGGGACTCAACCGCAGGACACGGCCACCGTGCTCCAGGAGCGCACTGTCCCGGCCCAACACGCTCAGCCGTACACCGTCACCCCGTCCGCCGGACACCGGCGCCGTCGTGGGCACGGTCAGCGTCCGGGCGAGATGCGCCTCGGCGGCGAGGGCCGCTCCTCGTACGGCGGCCAGGGCGGGCGGTGTGGCGATGGTGCCGCCGCCGGAGAGGTCGACGACGCCGAGGACGCGTCCGGTGAACGGGTCGCGCACGGGGGCGGCGGCGCACGACCAGGCGTGCACCGCGGAGCTGTAGTGCTCGCCGGTCACGATCTGGACGGGGCGACCCAACTCCAGTGCGGTGCCTGGGGCGTTGGTCCCCGCCCGCGCCTCGGACCACACCGCCCCCTCGGCGAAGTGCATCCCCTCGCCACGTTCCATCGTCGCGCGGTCGCCCTCGACCCACAGCAGGGTGCCGTCGGTGTCGGCGACCGCGAAGACGTGCCCGTCGTCGGCTGCACCGTCCCCCAGCAGTTCCCGGAACAGCGGGAGGACTGCGGCCAGTGGATGGGCGCACCGGTAGTCGGTCAGTTCCGCGGCGGTCGCGCGCAGCGGCGGCAAGCGGCTGCCGTCGGGGTGTACGCCACGCACCGCGCAGCGCCGCCACGAGTCGGCGACCAGGTCTCGTACCCGCGGCAACGCTCCGGGCACGGTCACGAACTGCTCGTGTGCCGTACGCAGAGTGTGAACCGAGGTGGTGACGGGAGCTTGCATCGCACCTCCCAGGTGCCTTCTCCGGATCCGTCACATCCACCTCAGCCCTATATCGAGCCGGGTTGCAGAGGCCGAACGGCCCCGGCGGCTGGGTCCCTCGGGCCCGTACGAGGGCTGACCAGTGGAGAGAGCACTCGGCGGTCGCCGGTGCGCCGGGCATGTGGAAACCGCAGGTGCACGACGCCCGGTGTTCCCGGCCCGTTCGCGGGTCGGCCAGGGCTGGGGAGGAGCGATCCACGATGGCGGAGCGGAATCTACTTCCCGGTCACCGGAACCTTCCACACGAGCACGGTGCCGCCGTCCTGCGGGGTGGTCCACTCCAGCTCTCCCCCGAGCTGTCGAGCACGCTCCTCCATGTTCAGGAGCCCACTGCGTCGGCCCTCGGCCGGAATGCCCACACCGTTGTCGGTGACCGACAGGCGCACCTCGCGGCCGTCGGTCACCAGGGCCACATCGGCGCGGTCGGCCCGGGCGTGCCGGGCGATGTTGGTCAGCGCCTCGGACAGCACGGCGATCACATGGTCGGCGATCTCCCGCGGCACGTCGGTGTCGACCAGGCCCTCCATCCGGACGCTGGGCGCGAAGCCGAGCACGGGAGAGGCTTCGCCGGCCGCGCGCACGACACGGGCCCGCAGCCCCGTCCCGGCGCCGCCATCACGCGCCCGCAGGCCGAAGATCGTAGACCTGATGATCTTGATGGTCTCGTCGAGGTCGTCTACCGCCCGCACCACGCGTTCGGCGGCCTCCTCGTGCTCGATGAAGCGGCCGGCACTCTGCAGGGTCATGCCGGTGGCGAACAGCCGTTGGATGGCGAGGTCGTGCAGATCGCGGGCGATGCGGTCGCGGTCCTGGAGTACGGCCATCTCCGCCGCGTCCCGACGGTGGTCGGCCAGTTCCATCGCGACGGACGCCTGGGCGGCGAAGTCCTGCAGTGTCTCGGTCTCCGTCGCCGAGAAGGGCTGTCGCCCTGCCTCCCGCGCCAACAGGACGACGCCACGTACACCCGCCTCTGCCGTACCGATGGGCACGGCCACGGCAGGACCGAGTCCCCCGAAGCGCGGTGGATCCAGCGAGATACGACCGTCCTTGCCCACGTCCGCACTGGTGACAGGGGTGGCTCGGGCGAAAGCCAGCCCCATGAGACTGCGGTCCATGGACAGGACGAGCCCCTGGTGTGCCTCCGCGTCCATCCCGACAGCGATCTCCACCGCGAGGGACTCGGTGTCCTCCATCGGCAGCGCCACCGCCGCGAGGGCCGATCCCGTGATCTCGCCGGCCCGCTCGGCGATCAGGGCGAGGACATCGGTACGCGCACCACCGGACATCAGCCCGTGGGTGACCTCGGCGTTCGCCTGAAGCCAGCGCTCACGCAGCCTGGACTCCTCGTAGAGGCGTGCGTTGTCGATCGCGACACCGGCCGCGACGGCCAGTGTGGACAGCACCGACTCGTCGTCCTCGTCGAACTGCACACCGCCGCGCTTCTCGGTCAGGTACAGGTTGCCGAAGATCTGGTCGCGCACCCGGATCGGAACACCGAGGAAGGTATTCATCGGCGGGTGGTGAGCCGGGAAGCCGTACGAGGCCGAGTGCTGGGAGATCTTCGTCAGCCGCAGCGGCTCGGGGTGGCGGATCAGCTCGCCCAGGATGCCGTGGCCCTGCGGATAGGGGCCGATCTCTGCGATCTGCGCCTCGCTGACGCCGATCGTGTGGAAGGCCGACAGCGCCTTGCCGTCCGGAGTGATCACACCGAGCGCGGCGTACTCGGCGTCGACCAGGACCGCCGCCGCCTCCACGATGCTGTGCAGCGCCTGTTCAAGGTTCAGCTCCCGGCCGACCGAGAGGACCGCCTCCAGCAGGCTGTGCACGCGGTCACGCGTACCCCGAGCCGTGTCCAGACGGGCCTGCAGCTCCTCCAGCAGCTCGTCCATCTTCAGCTGCGGCAGCCGGACCCGGGCCTCTCGGGACTCCTCAGGGCTTCCCACCGGTGATCCTCCAGATCCCGTAAATACACCGCAGGCCTACCGCTCCGGTCGTGTGCCACGTTAGCCGCCCAGAGCTGGTGAGGATATGGGATCACGCCTACGTGAGAAGCATCCCCGGACCGAGAACTCGATCAGTGCCCCTCCTTTCCGGACAGTCACCGGCCCGAGTGGCGATGAACACATGAACACGACGCTCGACGCCGGGCTCCACCTCGAGGTTCGACGACACGGAATAGGGACCCACGGGCCCGAGCACAGGGCCAGACGGCCCTGTATGCACCCTCGGCACCAGGGCCACTCTGGAGCTGCTGACGAACGATCAAAGGAGTGGAGCAGATGACGCTCAAGGACACCGGCAGCCAAACCCCGTCGCCCGCCGCCGTACAGGTACGGGCCGAGGGGGACGTGGACGAGGAAGCGCTCACCTACCTGCGGGCCAAGCTGAGCGCGGTCCTCGACCGACCGGGGCTCGCTCCCGTCGGCGGCGAGGTGCGGATCGTCAGGGCCGCGGCGCATCACGCCGAGCCGCCGTGGTCGGCCGGGGCCGAGATCCGCGTGGGGAGCGATCTTCTCGTCGTCCATGCGCGGGAAGCGAGCGCGCACGAGCTCGCGGACCGGTTGCAGGACCGGCTGCGCACCCGCCTGGACCGGGTCGTGCACCGCGAGGACACGGCCCGCAGGTCGGCCACCCCGCCCCCGTGGCGCGGCGGCCCGGCGGACGGTCGGCAGGATCCGTGAGGCATGCTCCGGGCGACGGTCCGTCGCCCGGCACGAGGGGAACGGCCGTTCCCTGCACGGCAGTTGGACGGCCGTTTCCCTCCGGCGCAGGCGAGGAGGAAAGTGCCGTGAAGACCCACACCGTCGGTGAAGTGATGACCGGTGACGTCGTCCGGGCGCATCCCGTGACCCCGTTCAGGGAAGTGGTCCATCTGCTGGAACGGCACCGGATCAGTGGGGTGCCCGTCGTCGACCACGACGACAAGGTGGTGGGGGTGATCTCAGGGACCGATCTGGTGCGCGAGCAGGCACGCCGTGCCCGCGCCGAGGAGGGTCGCATCGCCACGGCGGAGCACTTGATGTCGACGCCCGCGGTCACCGTGCACCCGGAGCTGCCCGTTCCGGACGCCGCGCGGGTGATGGAACGCCGTGGCATCGAGCGGCTGCCTGTGGTGGACGAGGAGGACCGCCTGATCGGCATCGCCACGCGCCGCGACCTGCTTCGGGTCTTCCTCCGCACGGACGGGGACATCCGCCGTGAGGTGATCGACGACGTCCTGGTCGGTGCTCTCGGCCTGGCCCCCGAGACCGTCACCGTGCTCGTCCGCGACGGTCTGGTCACCCTGACCGGACCTGTGGAGCGGCGTAGCGACGTCCCGAAGGCGATCCGGGCGGTGTGGCGGCTGGAGGGGGTCTCCGGAATGGTCAACGGCCTCGCATACCGCGTCGACGACGGGCCGCCGTCCGTGCGGCAGGCTCCGGGGCAAAGGGCCGATCAGACACGCTCCAGGGCCGAACGGCCCTAGCCCGACCAGCTCCGCAGCCGCTCGAATGGCCTGATCAACCTCAGACGCCCCACCCATCGGCCGCCACCCGGGTGCTCCGTTGGGCCGCAGGCCGGAGACACCGAGCAGTGAACGAAGAACCTGTCGCGAGGCCTCCCGGGGCCTCGGACCGAGAGCAGCCGGTCGCCGCAGAGCCGCCGCGCCGGACCGTCGAGATCGACGGCGCGGAGGCACTGCGGCTGCTGGGCAGTGTGCCGATGGGGAGGATCGCCTTCACCCGGCAGGCGCTGCCGACCATCCGCCCGGTGAACCACATCGTGGACGACGGGAACATCGTCATCCGCACCCACGAGGGCGCGGCCCTGACCTCGCGCACGCTCCAGGCCGACGGCCCGGGCGTAGTAGTGGCCTACGAGGCCGACGCCATCGACCCCGACACACACCTCGGCTGGAGCGTGGTGGTCACGGGATACGCCCACCTGGTCACCGACACCCGGGAACTCGCCCGCTATCAGGCGCTGTTGCGCCCCTGGGTGCGGCAGCCGATGGACTACGCGGTCCGCATCCACCCGGACCTGGTCACCGGGCTCCTGCTCGTCCCCGTCGACCAGCCGGCCGACGCCTGACACTGGCCTTCCCGTGCCCGTCCGCCTCTCGCACGGACGGGCACGGGTCATGTGCGTCTGCCGCTTGCCGCCCCGACGAGGCAGGCGTCAGTCGTGGGGAACCACCGCTACAGGTGCCACGGCGTCGCGCAGCACCGCATGGGTCACCGAGCCGATGAGCGCGCCGAGCGGACCGACCTGGCGCTTGTGGCCGATGACGACCACCGAGGCGTCGCGTGATGCGTCCGCCGAGTGCGAACCGGCCTGGCCGATCACGGCCTCCTCGATCACCTCGACGCCGGGGAACCTGTCCCGCCACGCCCTCAGTACGTCGGTCAGCGGCTCCGGGACCGGCTCGTCGGCGGCACCGGCCCGACCGGACGGCTCCTTCCCGACGTGCACGATCCGCAGGGCGGCGGCGCGAGGCTCGGCCGCCTCGAAGGCGAACTCCCGTACGGCGTCATGGAGTTCGCCGCGGTCGAGACCGACCACGATGTCGCGGTACGGGGTCGTCCCGGAGGCGGTCCCGGAACTGTCCGGCACCCGCTCGTCCGCGGCTCCGGCTCCGGCGGGCACGAGGACGATGGGACGCTCGGCCCGGCCCAGTACGGCCAGTGCGACGGAGCCGAGCAGATGTCCGGCGGCCGGGCCCAGCCCTCGCGGATCCCAGCACCAGCAACTCCGCCTCCCGTGCGACGGCCGGCAGGGCCGTGGCCGGGCGCCGGTCGAGTCGGTCGGCACTGATCCGCAGGCCGGGGTGACGGTGGGTCAGAGCCGCTTCGACCTGGCACAGCATCTGCGCGGACCGGTCCGCACCGGGCGGCGGGACGTCCTCTCACGCGAACGGCACACAGGGACGGGGCTGTTGCTCCCCGGCGCGCACGAGACGCAGCCCGGCGGTGCGGAGCAGTGCCTCGCGGGCGGCCCGGTCGGCCGCGGCGAGGCTTTCGGGTGAACCGTCCAGGCCGACGGTGACGGTACCGGACATGAGCGAGCCTCCTTCGGGTCTGTCTCCACTCCGGTTCTGCGGGGTCTGGGGCAGAAGGGACGACAGGTCCCTGTGTGCGGCCGTTCGGCCCCCGTGCCGAGGAGAGGCACACGAACGACCGGGGCACCATCGCCAGTTGGCGGTGGTGCCCCGGTCGCGACAGGCGTCCGGCCGTTACCTCAGCCAGTTGTGGTCGCGGACGATCGGGAGCTTCGCCCAGACCTTGCCGAGGCCCCAGGTCGCGCCGGCGCCCGCCGCCGCGAGGGCGACGATGACGACGGCGTAGATCAGGTGGTAGTCGACGAACGGGTTCGGCGACATGCTCAGCGTGCCGTCGGAGAGGTGCTTGGCCGGCGGCCACTCGGCGATCCACATCAGCGCCATCATCGCCGTGCCCGCCACCGCGGCCAGCCGCAGCGCGACACCGGAGACCAGCGCGACACCGATACCGAGCAGACCGAGCATGAACAGCCAGTTCGCCCAGCCGGCACCGGCCCAATCGTGGAACGTGGACTCCATCGGACCGGCCGCCACAGAGCTCAGGAAACCCTTCGTGGGCGAGCCGCCATCGATCCAGCCCTTGCCCGACGGAGTCGCGTAACCGAACCCGAACGTCTTGTCCAGGAACGCCCACAAGAAGACGAACCCGGTCAGCAGACGCAGAGACGCGAACGCGTAGGCACGCGCCGAAGTAGCCGCAGTCGTCGTGTCGGTGGCCGCCTGTGCCGTCCCGGTCCGGTGCAGGGTCGGGAAGTGGAATCGGGTGTGGTGTTGGGGTTGGTTGTGGACTGCCATGATGCTCATCCCTTTCGAGGGAACGACGCGTTGGATTCGACGACTCTCGTTGCGCCCTCAATGTCTCGCGGAGGGCGGTGGCGGCAGAGGGGCTGCAGGTCCCCGGTCGAGGGCCCGAACGGCCCTGTCTGCCGGGTCACTTGGCGGTGGGCACCACTACGACAGGGCAGTGGGAGCGGTGCAGCAGGGTGTGCGCCACCGAACCCACCCGCGGGCCGAACCGGTGGGTGCGGTGGTGCGCGCCGACGACCACGACGGCACAGTCGCGCGTGGCCTCCAGCAGGGCGTGCGCCGGCCCGGTGCGGACGGTCCGGCTCTCGACCTGGATGCCGGGGTGCCGCTCGCTCAGCCGGGCCAGGCTGAAGCGCGGTACGGCGTCCTCCGCCCTTTCCTGCTGGGCGAGTTGCTCCTGGCCCGGGCTCGTCGCCGGGACCAGTGAGGGCAGTTCGGGGGTGATGTGCCGGTGGGTCCAGGAGTGCAGGACGTGCAGCGGGACAGCGCGTCGCTCGGCCTCCTGGAAGGCGTAGAGCGCCGTGTCCTGGTCGCTGTCGCCCTCCAGGCCGAGCAGCACGGGCCGTCCGTCGTCGCACGGGTGGTCACCGCGGACGACGAGCAACGGGCTGTGCACCTGCGCGGCCAGCCGCAGGCTCACCGAGCCGAACAGCAGGCCGGCGAGGCCGCCCATGCCCCGGGTCCCCACGACGGTGAGGTCCGCACCCTCGCTCTCGCGCAGGAGCGTGCGTACCGGACCGCCGACCGCGCCCCTGGTCACCACCGACAGTTCCGGGTGACGTGCGGCCAGGCGCGTGACCGCCGACGCCAGGACCGGCCCGGACTCGTCGCTGTCGGGCACGGCGTACACGACACGCAGTTCGGCGCCACGACGCGCGGCTTCGTCCGCGGCCCAGTCCAGCGCCCGGACGGAGACCAGTGAACCGTCCATTCCGACGACCACATGATGGAGAGTCATGTCCCGTTTCCCTTCTGACTGTTGCGTGCTCACGGTGTTCGGCGGGAAGGGGCCGCCAAGACGCGCAACGGCTCCGGTGGCGATGCTCGTCCTGTGCGGACGGGTGGGGTCAGGGGCCACGGGAACCTGCTGACACGCCGTACGGCCCCTTCTTGTGGGGCCGTACGGTCCAGGTGTTCAGCGGTTGAGATCCACCCCGTACATCGAGCGCCCGCCGACGAGTTCACGGCCGGTCACCCATTCGGGCTCGATGCGGACGAAGACCTCCTGGGGCGAGGGCACCCAGGAGCGCGGGCCGGTTCGGGTCAGGCGTTCGTGTTCGGTCGGGTCGGTCACCACGGTGGCCGACCCGGTGACGACGACGCTCCAGCCGGAGTGTGCGAGAGCGTCGACCTCGTCGGCCTCGAAGGCGACCACCGAGCCGTCGATCGCGCGCACCAGTTCCGAGGCCGCGGAGGTGCGCAGCAGCACCGCTCCGTCGTGGTCCAGGGAGAAGTTCACGGGCAGTACGGCGGGCAGTGCCTGGCGGGTGTGGACGATACGGCCGACGCGTGCCTGCCCCAGTCGGCGCAGGCACTCGTGTCGTTCCAGTTCGCGGAATCCGTCGTTGGAATACATCAGCCAGTCCGTCTCTCGCCCTGTGCGCGGGTCTGTGGGTGTCACTCCATGTTTCGCCCCGAAGGGTCGGCGTGTGAGGGGCCATCAGTCCCGCTCGCTTCGGAGAACGTCCCCTGGCGCGTGGTGATCCGACGTCCGGTGAGGCTCAGCGCGTCGATACGGACCCACTCCTCGCGTGAGCCGCCGGCCCACGGCGTGCTGAACGCGTGTTCCGTCAGACGCCGTATGTCGTCCGCGTCGGTCACGGTCCGTGCCCGGCCGATCGCCAGCACACTCCAGCCTTCGCTGAACGCGTCGTCGATACGGTCGATTTCGAAGGTCACCTGGCAGCCAGCCGCCCGGGACGGCATCGCACCGGGAGCGGTCCGATACACGATCGCCCCGTCGACCACGCTGTAGTTGACGGGGACGATGACGGGGCCCGAAGCGGTGGGTACCGCGACCCTGCCCACCCCATGCGTCGACAGCAGCTCGCGGCACTCCTGGACGGTCAGTTCGGTGAACGTCGGGTCGGAGCCGGCTCGCCCCGGGCCGGGCGTCTGGTCGCTGTCGCCTCCGGCGAGGTCGGTCACGGTGGTGTGCAGGACCTCCGCGAGCCTGAGGAGAACGCTCCGGCCAGGGGCTGCACCGGGAAATTCCTCCAGGTACTGGAGGTAGCTCGCCGCCACGCCCGTCTGTGCGGCCGTCTCCTCCCGGGAGAGGTCAAGTGCCGTGCGCCGTACGGCGATCCGGCGTCCGAGGTCACCTGTGGGTGAGCCCTCTGTCACGTTCAGCGGGAACGGGTCAGGCATGGCTGGTCACGTCCTTTCGTCCTGCCGCGCGGACGGCGACTTCCTCGTGCCGGGTCCCGCCGAGCACCACTTTGAGGGCGCCGGTGTCGGCCGCTTTGGCGAAGACGTCGTACGCCTCCTCCATGAGCTCCAGCGGGAAGGTGTGGGTGACCAGCGCGCCGGTGGGCAGCCGGCCGGCCGCGGCCATGCGCAGCAGGGTGGGGGTGGAGTGGGTGTCGACCAGACCGGTGGTAATGGTGATGTTCTTGATCCACAGGTCTTCGAGGTGCAGGGTCGCGGGCTTGCCGTGCACGCCGACGTTGGCCACATGGCCGCCGGGGCGCACCATGCGGGTGCACAGTTCGAAGGTCTCGGGCACGCCGACCGCTTCGATGACGACGTCGGCGCCGAGCCCGTCGGTGAGGTCGGCGATCAGTTGCTCGGGGGTTTCGCGGGCGTCCACGACGGCGTCGGCGCCGAACCGCTTCGCCGCGTCCAGTCGGGCGGGGGCCAGGTCGACGGCGACGACGCGTTCCGGCGAGAACAGCCGGGCGGTGGCGATCGCCGCCAGTCCGACCGGTCCCGCTCCGACGACGGCGACGGTGTCGCCGGGGCGGACCTGTCCGTTGAGGACACCCACCTCGTAGCCGGTGGGGAAGATGTCGGCCAGCAGGACGGCGTCCTTGGCGTCCAGCGTGCTGGGCAGCGGGTGGACGGAGAGGTCGGCGTGCGGGACGCGGACGTACTCGGCCTGGGTGCCGTCGACGAGGTGGCCGAGGATCCAGCCTCCGCCTCCGCGACACTGGCCGTACATGGCCTTGCGGCAGTAGGCGCAGCGCCCGCAGGCAGTGATGCAGGAGACCAGGACCCGGTCCCCGGGCCGTACGGTCCGCACGTCGGAGCCCGCTTCCACGACCTCGCCGACCGCCTCGTGGCCGAGGACGGTGCCAGGGCGCACCTCGGGCACGTCGCCCTTGAGGATGTGCAGATCGGTTCCGCAGATGGTGACGGCGTCGACGCGCACGATCACGTCGGTGGCGTCCTTGATGCCGGGATCCGGGACGTTGTCCCAGGAGGACTGTCCCGGCCCGTGGAAGACGAAGCCCTTCATGACGTTCCTTCCCCATTCGGTCTACTACCCCCTCTGTCCAGCGTGTACGGGGCCATCGGTCCTGGCTTGGGCCAGTCGGCCCTCATCGCCCGGCCGAACGGGCTCGTTGCGACCCGGCGTCCGCGTGCAGGGCCGAACGACCCAGGTCGAACAGGTGGACGAGTCCGGTCGGCCCTTCCGTTCGGGACCATCTGGCCGGTTGGCTCGCACCATGACCGAGATCCACACCACCGCCACCCTGCGCTCCTCGGAACGTGTGATCGCCGGGACGACCGTCGTGGCACTGTCCGGCGAGATCGACCTCCTCACGGCGCAGCCGCTGTCGGCTCGCCTGGACATGCTGACCGTCGGCCCCAGCCCGGATCTCGTACTGGACCTGCGCACTGTGTCGTTCATCGACTGTGCCGGGCTGGGCGTGCTGTGCCGGGCACAGAACCGGACGGCAGCCCGGGGCGGACGGCTCCGGCTCGTCACCGGCAGGACGGGTTTCCTGCGGATCCTGCGCCACGCCCAGCTCGGCGGCGTCTTCGAGATCCACACACGGCTGTCGAACGCCCTGGCCGCCAGGCCGGAGTCCGGCGACGCCTCCGCCACAGCGGGCTGAACGGCCCGTCCGGACCCGGGACGAGGTGCCGATGGGGCACCTGGCAGCCCCTGTTCGGCCCATACCACCCGGTGTTCCCCGCTGACACCGTCGGAACGAAGACCACGACGAGGAGGTGCGGACTCATGGGCAGGAACAGCCATCTGAAGAAGCGGCTGTGGCGCTGGCGGAGCAATCCGCTGCGCCGACACGACGACATCGTCGAGGCCTGGATCGTCCTGGTCGTGTGGACGGTCATCTCGGTGGGCGGTGCACTCGCCGGCCTGGTGACGTTCCACGCCGCCGACGAGGTGTTCGCCGCGCAGCGCACCGAGCGGCACTCCGTGCAGGCGGTGCTCCTCACGGACACCCCGCCCGCGAGTTCGACACCCGGCGGAGCGCGCGACCTGGCCAAGGCGAAGATCCGCTGGACGACCGCCGACGGCACCCGCCGTACGGGCAGCGCGCTGGTGGACACGGGGCAGAAGGCCGGAGCCAAGGTCGTGGTCTGGGTGGACTCCGCGGGCAACTTCACCATCGAGCCGCCGAGTTATAAGGAGGCGACTCTCGAGTCCGCCGTCCTGGGACTGACGGCCACGCTCGCCTTCGCCGGTCTGGCGTTCGGCACCGGGGCTGTCGCACGCTACCGGCTGGAGCGACGCCGTATCGACTCCTGGGGCACGGAGTGGAAGCTTGTAGGGCCGAGTTGGGGGCGCAAGACCATCTGATCGGGGTAGGCGCCCCCAGGTCCGGCGCTCAGTTCGGCGTTCCTCCCGCGCAGAGTTCACCGAGGTCCCGCACGACGATGTCGGCGCCGTGCCTCAGCAGCCTCTCGCTCGTGTCGCGTTGTGCCGCACGATCCACACCCACGACAAGGGCGAACCCACCGAGACGGCCGGCCTCCACACCGGCCACGGCATCCTCCACGACGGCGGCACGACCGGCGGGGACGCCGAGGCGGCGGACGGCCTCCAGGAAGAGGTCGGGCCGCGGCTTGCCGGGCAGACCCAGGCGGGCCGCCTCGCCTCCGTCCACGAGCACGTCGAAGAGGTCCAGTACTCCCGCCCGGGTGAGCAGTTCGCCGGCGTGACGGGACGCGGAGGCCGCGGCACGAGGGACCCCTGCCCGGCGCAGGGCCCGCACCAGCCGCACGGTTCCGGGATACGCGTCGACGCCGTGCCTGCGCAGTCGCTCAGTGAACAACTGCTCCTTGTCGTCGGCGACGGCACGCACCGTCCGTGGCGACGGCTCGATGCCACGCGAGGCGAGGAAAGCGGCGGCACCGTCGAGGCGGGACCTGCCGTCCACGTGACGGAGGTAGTCGTCCCGTATGTCGAACGGCCCGCGCAGGGCGGGATCCTCGGGCGGGTGTTCGCGCAGGAAGGCGTCGAACGCCGTCTTCCAGGCCGCGGCGTGCACCCGGGCCGAGTCGGTGATCACACCGTCGGTGTCGAAGACGACGGCCCTCACGTCCCGCAGCACGGGAGCGAGCAGGTCGCGGGACGTGGGGGTGGTGCGTCGACGGCCCATCGTCATACCGGCTGCGGCACGACGGCCACCGGGCAGTCCGCGTGGTGCAGCAACGTGTGTGCCACGCGGCCCAGTTGGAGGCCGAAGTGGCCGGTCCGGCGCCGGGCTCCGACGATCACGAGGTCGGCGGCGGCCGTCCGGTTCAGCAGCACCCTGCGGGCCGGCCCCTCCACCGTGCTGCGGCGCACCCGCACACCGGGGTGGTCCGCCATGGGGTGTTGCAGCAGGGCGTCGAGCAGGACGGACGCCCGCTCCTCGTGGCGGTGCGCAGGGTCCCCGGCCAGCAGCGGGTCGTCGGCGGTCTCGTGCGCGGGGCAGCGCCAGGCGCGTACGACATCGAGGGCGCACTTGCGTGCCTCCGCCTCACGGAAGGCGAACCGCACCGCCTCCTCGCCGACGGCGGGTTCGCCGGCGCCGAGCAGGATCCGCTCGTGGGTGCCGGACCGACCGGCCTCGTCCCCACGGACGACGATCACCGGGCAGGCAGCGCGGGCCGCCACGGCCAGGCTGACCGAGCCCAGGAGCAGACCTGTCAGTTCGCCGTGGCCACGCACTCCGATGACCAGTGCGAATGCGGTGTGGCCCTCCCGCAGCAGGGCGCTCATCGCTTCGTCGGGGACGACTTCCGTGGACACCTTCACCTCGGGGTGGCGCCGGTGGGCGCGCTCAGCCGCCGATCCGACGGTGTTGTCCGCCATGACCTGTTCGGAGGTGCGCTCCCGGCTGCCTGACGGCACCGCGCCCTCGTAGCGCTCCCACAGGGACGCGTACACCAGCCGCATCGGCAGGCCGAGCCGGGCCGCTTCGTCCACCGCCCAGTCGACCGCGAGCAGACTCCCGTCCGATCCGTCGACACCCACGACCAGGGGCAGCTCCATCGTCCTCACCGCCTTTCGTCGTGCCGCGCAGCCGCGCGGCAGGAGGATTCCCCGGCCAGCGTCGCACTCCCCTCCTTGCCGCAGCAGGGGCGATTGGGCCCCTGCACGGGCCGATCGGCCCTGGCGGCGGCCTGAACGGTGTGCTGTGCTGAAGGTGACGGGAAGAGCTCGTCGAGAGACGCGGGGAAGCGGTCCTCGGGCCGCGCACCGCGCAATCAGGATCCGCGAGAAGCGGGTGGGCTCTTCCCGCCTTGCCTGCCGTGCGCACCGGACGGGTGCCGAGTTCGCGGGTCTCCGGCGTGCCCACCGCCTCGATGGCTCATCGCACTGGAAGGCTGCGTGGATCTCCTGTTCGGTGGCCGCGTGTGAGACGACGAGGAGTTCGTCGCCGCTCCGGAGCCGCATCCCGGGTGTGGGGACGGTGGGTTGGCCGTCGCGGATGACGGTGGCGATGACCGTGCCCGTGAGGATCCGCGGGGTCCAGGCCGGGTCGGGGCCGTCGTCGAAGGTGAGGGCGACGGTGTGGTCCGGCAGCCGGTGGCTGCTTGTCCGGGACCCTGTGGTGTCGATGACGGGACCGCCGCGCAGCACCTCCCCCGGCACACGGTCGGCCGCCGCCGGTGGGTGCACCCGGTGGTCGGCGGCGAACTCCCCGTGCGTGTAGCCGTGCAGCAGCAGGATCCCCGCCGTCAAGGCCAGTACCAGGAGCACGGACACGATCCGCGGGCGGGACGCGGTACTGCGGCGGGTCACCTGCGTCCCGGTAGGAAGGCCAGGTTGCCGCGCGCGCATCAGGTGCCCGCCGGAACACTGGAGGTGCCGGGCGACTCCCCGTCGTTCGGCGTCGCCTCACCGGTGCCCGGTGACCCGCTGGGTGTACTGCCGGAACTCTCCGGACCGGTGACGGACGGGCTGCCTGAGTCCATCGGTCCGGCCGCGGGCGAGGAGCCGATCGGTGTGGAGCTCCCCGTGCGCGTGGACGACGCGCCGGGATCCGTCGCCGGGGCGGAGGGACGGCCACTGCCCGAGGACGAGACCGTGGGCAGGGCGGACGGTCCCGGAACCCTCGACGGTGACGTGGACGCGTAAGCCGCGGACTCACCCGGCAGCGGGGTCTCGCGCACGGTGCCCGGCTTCTCGGAGGGCAGACCCGGCACGGGCACGACGGTCCGCGGGGCGAACGGTGTCGCGCCCATGAAACTGAGTGCCAGTACGCCGGTGTACGCGGCGCACAGCGCGGCGGCCGGTGGAGTCGACGAAGACGGGGGCGGAGCCGTCCTCCCCCGTGCTCGGGCGGGCCGCCGGGATCAGCGGCACCGTGTCGGTGTTCGGATGCCGGGGCCGGGACGGCACCACCCGGGACCGAAACATGTCTTCCCCCTCCCACCCCCGCACGATCCAGCCTTGTGCGGCTCATGGAGGTGGCAAGGGGCCGACCGGCACCGGAGACGGGTCGTCCTGGTCCTGCCGCCGCGTCACATCCCGTTCCAGGCTGGATGTGGGGAGACGTTCACCGAAGGAGGAGATCATGGCGTCCGTCACCTTCGACCACGCGACCCGGTGCTTCGCGGGCATGGACCGCCCGGCCGTCCGCGACCTCGAACTGGACATCGCCGACGGCGAGTTCATGGTCCTGGTGGGACCGTCCGGGTGCGGCAAGTCGACCAGCCTGCGCATGCTCGCCGGACTCGAGGAGGTCGACTCCGGCTCGATCCGTATCGGCGACCGGGACGTGACCCATCTGCCGCCCAAGGACCGTGACATCGCGATGGTGTTCCAGAACTACGCGCTGTACCCGCACATGACGACGGCGGCGAACATGGGCTTCGCCCTCAAGATCTCGCGCGTACCCAAGCCCGACATCCGGCAGCGGGTCCAGGAGGCCGCCACGATCCTCGATCTGGGGGAGTTCCTGGACCGCAAGCCCAAGTCGCTCTCGGGCGGCCAGCGACAGCGGGTCGCGATGGGACGCGCCATCGTCCGCGAGCCGCGGGTGTTCCTGATGGACGAGCCGCTGTCCAACCTCGACGCCAAGCTGCGCGTGCAGACGCGCACCCAGATCGCCGTGCTGCAACGCCGTCTGGGCACCACCACCGTGTACGTCACCCACGACCAGGTCGAGGCCATGACGATGGGCGACCGCCTCGCCGTCCTCAAGGACGGAATGCTGCAACAGGTGGGCAGGCCCAAGGATGTGTTCGCGCACCCCGCCAACACGTTCGTCGCCGGCTTCATCGGGTCTCCCGCCATGAACCTCTTCCAGGCGCCACTCACCGCGGACGGGGCCCAACTGGGCGGACTGACCGTGCCGTTGCCCCGGGCCGCACTGCGCGCCGCCGCTGCCGAGGGCGCCACGCGGATCACGCTCGGGGTCCGGCCCGAGGAGATCCAGGTGCTCTCTCCCGAAGACCTGGCGACCCCGGCCCTGGACATGGTGGTCGACACGGTCGAGGACACCGGCGCCGTCGCCTACCTCCACGCGACCGCGAGACTCGGCCAGGACCTCACCCCGGTCGTCGTCCGGCTCCCCGGACGCCCCACCCAGGGCAAGGGATCCCCACTCCGGGTCGCGGTGCGCGCCGACGCGGTGCACTGGTTCTCACCCGGAACCGGGCTGCGGCTTCCCACGGACACGGGACCGGTCCGGGCCGACGTACACGTCGTCGACGCCGAACAGAACGTCCCGACGGGCTGAGCCCGTGCGCAGCGCCACCCGCCGGAGATTCGTCCCGGGTCCCCAACTCCCGCGGAATGCGCCGGGCATGGCCCGTTCGACCTCGGTGGCGGGCCGAACGGGCCATGCCGGGCGTTCACACCACGCCGCACGCTGGACAGTGGACCCGCGAGGTGACTGTACGAATCTGCGCGCTCCCCCACACGGTTCGAAGGTGACACCCATCCCGCGGGTCCGTCGAGGCGCGACAGAGCGCACGGCAAACGGCTGGTCCTCGACACCCGGGGACAAGAGAGGCGGAAACCATGACCGACATCCAAGGCCTGCTCGGTGACGACGCCAAAGATCTGCTGACCCACACCGCCCAGGGGATACCCAGGGAGGATCTGGTGCTGCCGGGTGGTGACTTCGTCGACCGGGTCGTGGCCGCGACCGACCGCTCGCCCCGGGTACTGAGCAGTCTGCAGTCCCTCTTCGACCACGGCCGACTGGCCGGGACTGGGTACGTGTCCATCCTGCCGGTCGACCAGGGCATCGAGCACTCCGCGGCGTCCGCGTTCGCACCGAATCCCCGCTACCTCGACCCCAGGAACATCGTCGAACTCGCCCTGGAAGGCGGCTGCAACGCGGTCGCCAGCACGCTCGGCGCGCTCGGGGCCGTGTCTCGGCGCTACGCGCACAGGATCCCGTTCATCGTGAAGCTCAACCACAACGAGCTGCTGACCTACCCCAACCATCACGACCAGATCATGTTCGGCAGCGTCCAGCAGTGCTTCGACCTCGGCGCGGCCGGGGTCGGTGCCACGGTCTACTTCGGTTCGGAGCAGTCGGACCGCCAGTTGCGGGAAGTCAGCGAGGTCTTCGCGCGGGCGCACGAACTGGGCATGTTCACCGTGCTGTGGTGCTACCTGCGCAACCCGGCGTTCAAGAAGGACGGCACGGACTACGCGGTGTCGGCCGACCTCACCGGGCAGGCCAACCACCTCGGCGTGACCATCGAGGCGGACATCGTCAAGCAGAAGCAGCCGGAGAACAACGGCGGATACCGTGCGCTGGAGTTCGGCATGACCGACGAGCTCCTGTACGGCACGCTCACCAGCGATCACCCGATCGACCTCACCCGCTGGCAGGTGGCCAACTGCTACATGGGCCGGGTGGGACTGATCAACAGCGGCGGCGCCTCGGCCGGCCACGGGGACCTCGCACAGGCCGTACGGACCGCGGTGATCAACAAGAGGGCCGGCGGCACCGGCCTCATCACCGGCCGCAAAGCCTTCCAACGGCCCACCGCCGAGGGCATCGAACTCCTCCACGCCGTCCAGGACGTCTACCTGGACGACAGCGTCACCATCGCCTGACCCCGGCACGACCGGGGCCTCGGGTCGGCGCTTCCGGGCACGGTGTTCGGGGCCTCGCTCGTCGACGGGGTACGGGCGGCGAGACTGCCTCGTCCATCGCCCGGACCCCGTCCTCGCGTCCACCGCGAACGCGACCGCGGCATCCCCCTGCCTCCGCCTGCCGTCGGTGACCGCCCGGCTCCCTCGGCTCACACAGGCACCCCTTCGACAAGGCACGGCCCGGAGGAGGCCCCGGCGCGCCCCGGGCGTCGGTCGATCCGCCCCGGAGAAGGCGGTACTCGGATGAAGACGTCCTGCCCGACCGCCGTCGCCTCCCAGGCTCGGACACCACCGTCGGCGGACTGCTGCGGGCCGCAGGTCTGCTCTTCTTCGCCTTCGCCCGCTACGCCCGCACGCCACCCTCGGCAAGGAAGTCCGCGACCCGGGCCGCACCATCCCGCGCGATCCCGATCGCGCTCGGGATCACCCTCGCCGTCTACGCTCTCGTCGCCGTCGCCGTCGCCGTCCTGACGTTGCCGGGCCCGCGCGGGCTGGCGGACGCCACCGCCCCGATGTCGGATGCCGCGCGTGCCGCGGGCGCCGGGTGGCTGGTGCCGGCGGTCCGCATCGGCGGCGCTGTCGCCGCGCTCGGCTCACTCCTCGCGCTGATCCTCGGGGTCTCCCGCACCATCTTCGCGATGGCCCGGGACGGGCACCTGCCGCACGCCCTGGCCGCCGTCCACCCCCGTTTCGGTGTTCCCCACCGCGCCGAACTCGCGGTCGGCGCGGTGGTCACCGTCCTCGCCGCGACCACGGACGTGCGCGGTGCGACCGGTTTCCCCTCCTTCGGCGTCCTGGCCTACTACGCCATCGCCAACGCCTCTGCCTGGACCTTCACCGGGGAAGAGGGCCGACCGAACCGCCTGATCCCTGTCATCGGCCTGACCGGCTGCGCGGTCCTCGCCTTCGCCCTGCCCGCGAGCACCGTCGTCTCCGGCGCCGTGGTCCTCGTCCTCGGGGCTGCGCTCTACGGTCTACGACGGGTCACGACATCGAGCAACGGTCCATAGGCGTGGATCCCGTGACGTGTGATTCAGGCGGTCATCCTTCGTCGTAGCAGAGGCAGAAGGGGTGGCCGGCGGGGTCGAAGAGCACTCGGACGTTCACCTGCGGCTGGGACTCCGCGACCGTGGCGCCCAGGGCGACCGCCTCGGCGACCGCCGAGTCCAGGTCGCCCACCTGGAAGTCGAAGTGCATCATCGGGCGCTGCTCCCCGTCGGCCGGAGGCCAGACCGGGGCCCGATAGTCGTCCGCCTGCTGGAATACGAAGAAGGGCCCCTGCGGTGAGGCGGCGACGACGGCCGTTCCCAGCTCCTCGTGTCCGATGTGCCAGCCGAGCAGTTCGGCGTAGAACCTCGCCAGGCCGCTGGGGTCCGGCGCCTCGATCGCCGTTCCCCACCACATGCCGTCAGTTCGAGATTTCATTCCGGCAGCCTGCCGTATGCGACTCCTGCTTGTCGCGCGTGCGGCGTGATCGGGCATCGGTGGTTAGCCGGCGCTCGACCAGGGCGCCGCTTCTTGTGGTGCACGAAAACCTGGCCTTCTGCGCCGCGCGGCCCGGACAGTGCTCGTGATCGCCTTTGCCATCAAGGTTGGTCCGCCCCACGTATTGGCCTGTGGACAGTGCTTCGGTGCCCAGCACGGTGTGGGCCACGGGGAGGTACACCCCGGCGAGGGCGAAGGCCATGGCGAACCCGAGGGCTGCCAGGAGGGGTTTGTCGGTGAACAGGCCGACGCTGCGCAGTGAAGCGTGTTCGGTGCGCACCGCCATGGCCGTGCCGAGCCGGCAGGCGACGATCCCGACCCAGGTGATGGCGGTGGCCTGCCGGTGGACGTGGTGGAGGGGGCTGCCCGAGCCGACGTCGTCGCCCGGGTGCCAGCCAGCGTACAGCAGGATGATGAGGAAGGCTGCCACGACCAGCAGCGCGGAGATCAGTCCGAGGAAGCCAAAGGCGCGGCCGAGCATCGGCCGGGTGATGACGTCCTGGGCGCGGGATCGCCCCGCCGGAGCGGGCGAAGACCAGGAAGGGAACGACCTCGGGGACGGCGTGGGCGAAGATGTAGACGATGAACTTGCGAACGTTGTCGTAGAAACGGCGGCCGGCCTCGATGGCCGAGACGACGATGGTGAAGTCGTCGTCGATGAGCACCACCGTGGAGGCTTCCCGGCCGACGTCGGTCCCGGAGCGGCCCATGGCGCTCCCGATGTCGGCCCGGCGCAGTGCGGGGGCGTCGTTGACACCGTCCCCGGTCATGGCGACGACCTGGCCCTCGGCGCGCAGCGCGTCGGCGATACGGAGCTTGGCTTCCGGTGTGCTGCGAGCGAAGACCACTTCGCCTTCCGAGCCCAGGAGTTGATCCAGTTCCGGTTCGGAGATCCGGTCGAGTTCGGCGCCGGTGATGACGTGCGGCTTGTCGTCGCCGATGCCGGCCTGATGGGCGCGGGCGATCGCGGCCGCCGCCTGGGGGCGGGGAGGGTCGGTCATGGCGACCAGGCCGAGCAGACACAGGTCGAGTTCGGCTTCCTCGCGCCGGGCGGGGACGGGTGTCCCGGCGGGCAGTTGGCGGACGGCGAGGGCCAGGACGCGCAGCCCGGCGTCCGCGTAGTCGTTCATGGCCAAGGTCACGGCGGCACGCTCGTCGTCCGTCAACGGCCGTACGCCGCCCGAGTGTTGGAAGTGGGTGCGCCTGGGGGAGCACCTTTTCGGGGGCGCCCTTGGTGCGCACCGTGAGGACGGTGCCCCTGTCCCCGTCGTGCTGCTCGTCCACGGTGGTCATGAGCTTGATCCGTGAGTCGAAGGGGAACAGGGTCCGGCGCTGTCGGGCGCGTTGGTCGGGGGGCACTGGACGGCCGAGGGCGGCGGCCAGCTCCAGCAGGGCGAGTTCGGTGGGATCCCCCCTTCGCCTCGGCCGTGGCGCTCCCGGGCAGTTCGGCGTTGGTGCAGGCCGCGGCGGATCGCACGACGAGGTCGGTCTGCGGCGTCGCCACCTGCGGGTCCGCGGAGCCCTCGGACGTCCACAGGGAGGTGACGCGCATGTGGTTCTCGGTGACGGTTCCGGTGTTGTCGGTGCAGATCACCGTCGTCGAGCCGAGTGTCTCCACGGCGCTGAGGCGTTTGACGACCGCGCCGCGCCCGGCCAACACATGGACGTTCCAGCCTTCCTTCTGACCGGCGTCGCAGTTCCTACCGCCCTGGCACTCGAGTGCCGGTCCGGAGGAGCCGGGCCCCAACGGCGGCCCCGTCCTGTCAGCCGCCGTTCTGTGTGGCCGTCTTGGAGTAGTTGTCTTTCCAGGCGGCCTTGGCGCCCGAGTCGCCGATCCGGTAGACGTCCACCACGGCGCCGACCGCGACAGCGAGGGAAACAACCACGACCGCGCCCCGCACCAGTACCGAGGGTGACCATGAGGCACCCGCCGTGCCGTCCTTGGCGGGTGCCGAGCGGCGGGCCGTCCACCAGACGACGGCCGAGATCACGAAGAGGCCGAGAGCCCACGGCAGCAGGCCGTCGCCGAGTTCGGCGTGCTTGCGCACCAACGGGTCGCTGCCGACGTGCTGTTCCAGCCACTCCCCCGCATGTGTGGCCACCGGCACGCTGGCCAGTGTCACGAGCGCGAGGACCGGCAGCAGCAGGCCGAGCCGTCGGGCGCCGGCGGGCCAGGCCGCGCACACCACGAGTGCCAGGGCGCTCAGGGGCACGAGCACGATGACGAAGTGTACGAACAGGACGTGCGCGGGCAGTCCGTTGACGACGGTGAGGCTCATGAGGGCTTTCTCCATGGGGGGGTTGGCCGGACGGTGGACCCTGCGGAAACCTCGGCACTTTTTCACAGGGACCTCTCAGTTACCTCTGAGTCTCGTCCGAATCACTGCCCCTGTGGCTCTCACGGGCGGGCAGGCTCGGAGAGCGAGTGAGAAGTAGCTCTCCTCCTGGCCGAAGTGCAGGCGGAGAACGGAATGGAGCCCGTATAGACAGGTGCGCAGGCCGTCGAGTTGCATCCGCGAGCAGCGGTTCGGTGACGTTGAGGGCGAGATACCGGACCGCCGGCAGGAGCGCCAGGACCGAAAGATCCACAGCAGATGCGACGAGCGGGGCCCCATCCGGACACACCCAACCGCAGGGCCGGCGTCCAGACGTCGCCGAAGCCGAAGAGGAAGGCGAGGCCTACGAAAAGGGCCCCCACAGGCTCTCGCCTGCGAAGACCCTTCGCACTGTCGGGACGACAGGATTTGAACCTGCGACGCGTTGCCCCCAGTCAATTGCGGCAGCCAAAACCCGCCGTCGGAGGGCTGCCGCGTGTCCAACTACGGGGTGGGGTGATCCACGTTTCGGGAGACGCCTGCCGTCCGGACGCCCGAGCGCCCGGACCACGGGCCGTCACCGGGCCGAAGAGCCACAGGTCAGCCACCCGGCGTTGCCGCCGCCCGAGCCGTCCCAGTGTGCGGCCACCGCGAGGACGGCGGCAGCCGCGCCCGTTCCGAGTACGGCGCCGGCGACGACGTCGCCCGGGTAGTGCACCCCGGTGTGGACGCGCGAGTAGCCCACGGCACAGGCCAGCAGGCCGAGAGGGACCGTGACGGCCGGGAACGCGGGCCCGACCGCCGCGGCGAAGGCGACGGCGGAGGCCGTGTGGCCGGAGGGGAACGAGGCGGACGCCGGCATGGGGACGTGCCGACCGGGGAAGGGCGAGTCCTCCGCACGGTGCGGGCGTGGCCGCCGTACAAGACGCTTACCGAGCAGGTTGGCCGTGGTGGACGCGACGCCGAGCGCCGCGACGCCGAGCACCGCGGCGCGGCGGGAGCGGCCGGGGCGCACAGCCAGGGTGGCGGCGATCAGGAAAGAGATCTTGGAATGATCGGCCGCCGCGGACAGTCGGCGCAACGCCGAGTCCAGTGCCGGTGTGCTGGTGACCGTCACGGCCTCGTAGAGCGCCTGGTCGAGGCTGGCGAGATCCCGCAACAGGCCCTGTGGTACTCGCTGTTGCCGAGGGCGGCCGTCAATCATCGCTCTGCTCCTGGTTCTTGTCGCGTGAGGGGGCGGCGGGGGCGTGGCTCTCGTGTTGGTGGGGCGACCGGTCGAAGGCGAGGCGCAGAACGCGGTACCAGTCGACGGTCGGTGCGACGTACGGTGCCCCGGGCCGTTCCCGTGGCACGCGCACCCGCAGCGCGCCGGGTCGTATCGTGCACACCACGGGCGCGGGCAGGACGAGTGCCTCGCCGTCCACGGCCACCGGGATGGTCTCCTCGTCGGACTCCACGACGACGCTGCGGGACGTCAGGGTCGTGATGCCGCTGGCCCGCTCCCCCAGCAGTGCCAGTTCGGCGGCTTGTACCGCGCCCCCGACCCGGATCGCGATCACGCCGAGCGCGCCCGTGTCGAGACGTTCCCTGCGGCCGCCGGTCAGGGGGTCGGCCCGTGCGTAGGGGTTGTTGCTGACCAGCACCGCCTGTGGGGCCTCCAACCGCTCTTCGTCCGTCTGGACAATGAGTTCGGCGCTCGACTCGCCCGCCAGCAGGTCCGGCAACTGGTCGAGCGCGGTGACCGCTTTGGCGTCCCGGTAGTCGGGGTTCTGCACGATGTGCGCGTACGTACCGAACGAGGCGGTGTTGACGAACGGCCGGCCGGAGATGTCTCCGAGGTCGACGCGGAGTTCCACACCGTCCGAGAGCGCCTCCAGGCTGCTCGCCGGATCGTCCCGGTCCAGACCGAGGTCCATGGCGAAGTGGTTGCGGGTGCCGGCCGTGACGACCATGAACGGCAGACCGTGTTCGGCGGCCACTCCCGCCACCAGTGCCTGGGTGCCGTCGCCGCCGGCCACACCGAGCAGATCCGCTCCCTCGGCGACCGCCTGCCGGGCCAGTGCCACCGGATCCGGATCCGTGTCGAGGTCGAGCAGGATCACTCGCGCGCCCAGTGCCTCGGCCCGCTCCACGAGTCCGTACCGCCCGACCTTCCCGCCACCCGACTTCGGATTCATGATCAGCACAGCCCGGCGGGGTGGGCGGACCGTGCGCGTGTGCATGCCGTGCGGCTTGCGCAGACGGCGCAGGGCACTCCTCGCGCAGCCGAGCGCGGCCGTCCACGCCGCGAGGGCGATCACCGCGACCACCCACAGGCCCGACACGGCGTACAGCACCAGGACGCCGACGGGCGCGATGATCGCCAGCAGGGCACCGAGGAGCCGGGCGAAGCCGCGGTGCGCCAGCGCCCACCACAGGCCCGCGCCGGCCAGCCCGAGGCCCGCCAGGCCCAGCAGCAGGATGAACCCATGGCCGGCGCCGGCCACCACTGCCGCCACTGCTCCCGCGATGCACAGCAGGGCCAGGCGGGCCAGGGCTCGCGCCGCGCCAAGGCCCGTGCCGGGTCCGTGGCGTTCCGTCTCGCGCGTCGTTCTGGTCTCGTTCAATGCCGCTTCCCGGTCATGGCTGGGTCGGACGGTCGCCAACGCGGCGGGGCTCCGTCTGCCCGTCACTCCGGCGATTCCTGTCGGTGTCCATGGAACGTACCCGGTGTGTCCCGCCTCGCCCTCGACCAGGCTATCGGCGGCGCCGGCTCAAGCCGCGAAACCGACAGCGGTGACGTGTTGGCCCGCGCCCGTCCGGTTGCGGGGATGTGCCGGACGCGGGACGGAGGGGGCCACGCCCTGCGGTCTCGGGGCCCACCACCCGCGCGGCAAGGCCGAGTTGGCGCCGGGTCGGCGCCGGAGGCCTTCGCCGCCGTCACCGGCACCGGGCCGGCGCCTCTCGGCGGTCGGTCGATGTGCGTCGTAATGTCAAGATCGTGTCCTCAGTGATGCCGTCCCTTCTCAGGCGTGTCTCAGGAGTGTCATCGGGTGAGGGATCGCCCCAGGGGCCCCGTGATGGAGGGAGAACGACCGCGGGGCGACCGCGGATCGGCAATCACGGGGAGAACGAGACACATGATGTTCAAGCGATTCGGAACCATCGCCGCGACCGCGATCACCGGCAGCCTGCTCCTGACCGCCTTCAACGGCGTGGACGGAGCGGCCGACGCCAACGTGTCGCATCCGGCGGCTGGAGCGACGCAGCACGCAGGTGCCGCGCAGGCGGCGGGTGCCATCGGCCGCTACTCCGAGAACGCATCGGGGGCGACGTACTTCACTTCGATCCTCACCGGTGACAACGAGGTGCCCGTCAAGGGCAAACCGGCGGTTGGTGACAAGGACGGCAGCGCGGTGGCCCTCATGCGTATCCAGGGCGACGAGGTGTCCTTCGCGTTCGCGTGGACCGGTACGGGGACCCCGACCATGGCCCATCTCCACCAGGGTGGCCGGGGCACCAACGGTGACGTGAAGATCCCGTTCTTCATGGAGAAGCTCAAGGGCGGCACGCCGTTCGTGTTCGGCACCGTGAAGGTCAAGGACGCCGACCTGCTGCGGAACATCAAGGCGTATCCCGACCGGTTCTACTTCAACCTGCACACCGCCGAGTTCCCCGGCGGCGCCGTCCGCGGACAGGCCGTCGCGCTGTCGGGCGCGGTCTCGCTGCCCGACGCCATCCGGCACTCGGCGCTGGCCGGCGTCGTCAAGGGAGCCCAGATCTACGCCTGCACCAAGCAGGACGACGGCTCCTACGCCTTCACACAGGACAACGTCGACGCCACCCTCCAGGGCGACATCCAGCACAGCTTCGCCAAGCACGGCCCCGCCGGCCCGCCGCAGTGGATCGCCCCCGACGGCTCCTCGGTGACCGGGACCGTCGTCAACAAGTTCGACAACGGCACGGGCAACATCCCCCAACTCCTGCTCCGCGCACAGCAGACCGGCAAGAGTGAAGGACTCCTGTCCAAGACCACCTCGGTCCTGCGACTCAACACCGCCGGCGGCATCGCCCCGGCCGGCACCTGCAACCCGGCCGCACAGCCGACCGTCCGCGTCCCCTACACCGCGGACTACCTCTTCCTCGCCACCAAGTAACACCTCCCGAACCGTCCTGCCCGAACACCACCCGGCGATGCGAGTCCCCCGCGGACTCGCATCGCCGCGGGTTTCCGACAGCCGACGCCCCACACCCCGGTACGCCACTTCCGTACCAGAGCGTCGCCGTCGGCGTGGGCGGCTGCTGCAACGGAGACCGGCGCACAAGGACGCGTGATCCCGCGGGGCCGCGCTAACGCCGATCGGGAAGCGGTACGCCCCAGCGCAGCAGGGTGCCCCTCTCGGGCGGTGCGGCCAGGGTGAGTTCACCGCCCAGGTTCCGCGCGCGCTCGCTGAGATTGCTCAGCCCGCTGCGATGTCCGCCTTCGCCGATTCCGACGCCGTCGTCGGTAATGGTCAGTGTGAGCCGCTCTTTGCGGACGACGAGTGCGATCTCCGCGGACGAGGCGTGTGCGTGCCGGGCGATGTTCGACAGTGCTTCGCTCAGCACCGCCACGACTTCGTCCGCCATGGTGTGCGGGACATCGGTGTCGAGCAGTCCCTCCATGAGCAGGGAGGGAGTGAACCCCAGCGCGGGAACGGCTTCCTCGGCGGTCTTGGAAGCACGGGCCCGCAGGCCGTTGCCGATCGCGGTGCTGTCGTGGGCCCGTAGACCGAAGATCGTGGACCGGATGATCTTGATGGTGGTGTCGAGGTCGTCGACCGCCCGGTCGATCCGCTCGGTCCCTTCCGGGTGCGCGACGAAGCGATGCGCGCTCTGCAGCGTCATTCCCGTCGCGAACAGCCTTTGGATGGCCAGGTCGTGGAGGTCGCGCGCGATACGGTCGCGGTCCTCCAGGAGGCTCACCTGCTCGGCGGCCCTGCGCCGGTCGGCGAGTTCCAGCGCGAGGGCGGCCTGGCCTGCGAAGCCGGGCAGCGGCTCGATCTCGGCCTGGGTGAAGGTCGGGCACCCGGCGGTACGCGCGAGGACGAGCACCCCGCGATCTCCGTCACTGGTACCCATGGGAACGGCGACCGCGGGCCCCAGCCCCGTCCAGCGTTCGGGACAGTACGTGATCCGCGGGTCGCTCCCCACATCGGAGGTGACGATCAACTGCCCTGCGGCCAGGGCCGCCCCGCTCAGAGTCCCCTCGCGCGGCAGCCTCACACCACGGTGCAGCGCGGCACCTTCCCCGAGCGCGAGTACCCCGCGCAGTTCCCGCGTTCCGGCGGTGACCAGGTCGACCACGCCCAGATCGGCCGAGGTGATGTCCTGTGCCCGGTTCAGCATCAGCTCCAGCACCTTCGTCTCCGGGGTTCCGGAGAGCAGGCCGCGGGTGAGCTCGGCGCCGGCCGCCATCCAGCGTTCTCTGACCTGTGCCTCCGCGTAGAGGCGGGCGTTGTCGATCGCCACGCCTGCGGCTACGGCCAGGGTCGACAGGACGGCTTCGTCCTCGCTGTCGAACTGGGCACCACCGCGTTTCTCGGTGAGGTAGAGGTTGCCGAACACTTCTCCCCGGACACTGACGGGCACCCCCAGGAAGGAGTGCATCGGCGGGTGGTGCGGGGGGAAGCCGTGCGAGGCCGGGTGCTGTGACAGCTCTGTCAGCCGCAGCGCTTCCGGATGTCTGATCAGCTCGCCGAGCACCCCGTGTCCGGCGGGCAGAGCCCCGATCCGGGCCTGCTCGGCCTCGCTGACACCGACCGTGAGGAACTGGGTGAGGCGCTGATCGGGACCTATGACACCAAGTGCGCCGTATTCGGCGTCGACCAGGACCACCGCGGCCTCGGTGATGTGGCGCAGCACCTGGGAGAGATCGAGCTCGCGGCCCACCGAGAGAATCGCCTGCAGCAGCCCGTGGAGGCGTCCTCGGGTGCCGCGGACCACGCGGATCTGGACCTGGAGTTCTTCGAGCAGCTCGTCCAGACGTAGTTGCGGCACCATCTCGGACCGTGCGTGTTCCTCGACGTTCACTTGCTGCCTCCGGTCGCTCGGTCGTCCCGGGCGGCCTGCCGTTGCCGGTGCCCGGTGGGTGGCGCGGCCAGGTCAGAACTGGTGCTCCGCGTCATGACAGGTGAGGCATGTGATGCGGCGAGCGGGTTGCTTGAGGGTGGTCACACCCATGCCTTCCGGCCGCTCCAGATGCTGCGGGTTGACCTTGACGTGATCGGGGCAGAGGGCGGCTCCGCAGTTCCGGCAGACGGCGACGGCGGCAGTGGTCGTCCCGGACTGGTGACACTCGTAGCAGTTCATGCGTCCTTCTCCTCTCAGAGGGGTCGACGGATGTGACGGGGTGCGCGAGCACGCCCGGTCGAGCCGAGTCCTGAAGCAGGCGCACGCTTCAGCGGCGTAAGAACTGTGTGGTCGTGCTCTGCGCCCTGGCAGTTGGCCGCAGGCAGGAAGAGCGCACGTCGGCGCGTGGACCTCGCAGTGGAACGTCTTACCGTCCAGTGCGCTTCTACGCCCCCCACGAGCAGGAGGTCTTCCCACCAGGACAGCGCGATCATCGTGCCGAGCAGGGCGAGCGGGAGCACCGCTGGGAGGAGCAGTACGTACATGAGTACCGCCTGGGCTTCGATTTGCCTGTCGAGGAGGGCGGGGCAGAGGAAGATGCCTCGCCGGACGCATCGGGTTGCCCGGGAGCACCGTGTGCAGGGAGCGGGGCACGGGCCCTGCGGCGGGTGAGCGGAGTACTCCGGTGCGACATCGCGGTGGAAGCGGCGCGGCCGGGGACCAGGGCGGCATCACCCACACTAGTCCCCGGATTCGGTCCTGGACAGCGACAGCCGCCTGGGGACGGCGGGACCGGATCGGGCCGGGGACAGGGATCCGACAGTCGGCAACGAGCTTCAGCCGAGCCGCTCAGCAGCGCCGACTACGTGACGATGAGCAGAACGATCCACATGACCGCGGCGAGAACCGGAAGCGCGTAGGCGATCAGCGGCATCGCGCTGGGGCCGGGAATGCGGCTACATGTATAGGTTTCCGCGTAGTCCGGCAGACGCTCGGCGGTACGTCGTTGGATGGCCCGGTTGTAGCGGTGATATCGGTGTCCTACATATGCCCAGATGGCGGTGAGCGCGAGCCCGAAGCCGGCCAGGACACGTGCTGCCGCGTGAGTGGTGCCCGATGTGGCAGTGGTGCTGTAGGCCACCGCGAGGAGAGATTGCGCGACGAGGAACAGGTTGCCGCGCTCGAAGACCATGGTGTCGGTGTGGAGGTGGTGCTCCCACAGACGGGCGTCTGCGTCTCGCCCCTGTTCGTGGTTCTCTGGCGTCGCCATGCGGCAGGTCTGCCCTCCGCTTCAAAGGAACAGTCGACTCCGGCACGGCTCACAGCAGCACCCCCCGGCGTGAACCCTGCCGAGGGAGCGCTGTCGTCGCAGAGTCACGCGGTGGCGGCCGCGGCGACGTTGTGCTCCGCGTGAGGCCGCGTCGGCTCCCCTGGCGGGCCTGGGCGGTGGAGCGGCCGTACTGGACAACGCCTCGGCGCACGTGGCCAAGGAGTTCAAGGCCCGCCGCCGTCAGCCGATGATCGGGGGGAGCTGTTCCATCTGCCGCCATACAGCCCGGAGTACCACTCCCCGTCACTGTGGCGGTGGCCTGCCCGGACGTTTCTCCTGGCAGCCACCGCCACGGTGAGGCGGTTGATCAGACGGTCTTGGTCGACCCGTTCAGTACGGGGTCCGGGCTGGTCGTGATGCGCTCGGCGGGCGGCGGTGTCGTGGACGCGGCCGCCGCCGTCTCACGGGCGAGGAAGGAGCCGAGCTCGCCGATGGTGCTCATCAGCGGAGCGGGGAAGACGACGGTGGTGTTCTTGTCGACTCCGATCTCCACCAGGCTCTGGAGGTTGCGCAGTTGGAGGGCCAAGGGGTGGTCCATCATGATGTCCGACGCCTCCCCGAGGGCCGCTGCGGCCAGGGACTCGCCCTGGGCGTTGATGATCTTCGCTCGCTTCTCCCGCTCGGCCTCGGCCTGACGGGCCATCGCACGCTTCATGCTGTCGGGCAACTGGATGTCCTTGAGCTCGACCAGGGTGACCTCCACGCCCCACTCGACGGTGGCGACGTCGAGGATCTCGCGGATGTCCAGGTTGATGCGGTCGGTCTCCGACAGCGTTTCGTCCAACGTGTGCTGTCCGACGACCTTGCGCAGCGTGGTCTGGGCGATCTGGTTGATCGCGGCGTGCACGTTCTCGATCGCGATGACCGACTTCACGGCGTCCACGACACGGAAGTACGCCACCGCCGACACATCGACGCTGACGTTGTCGCGCGTGATGATCCCCTGCGACTGAATGGGCATCGTGACGATCCGCAGCGAGACCCGGTGCAGGACGTCGACGAAGGGAATGATGAACCGCAGACCAGGAGATCGAGGCCCGACCAGTCGACCGAACCGGAACAGCACTCCCTGCTCGAACTGCTTGACGACCTTGATGGCCATGGCGATCGCCACGACAACCAGTACGGCCACCACGACGATCAGGAAAATGAGTACTTCCATGGTGCTGCTCCTCAGATAGGGCACGAGACGCCCCCTTGGTGGCGGGCCAGGCAGAGCTCCGCAGTTCGTGCCGTCTCCCCAGCATGGCTCGCCGCCTCCGGCGCAGGCAGGGGCCAACCGGTCCCCCATTTCGTTCGCCTCGGCCCGGATACAGGTGGGTCACGCAGAGAGGGCCATGCGGCCCTGAAGGCAGGGCCGCATGGCCCGTCACGGGTTCGACGAGGGTGCGTAGCGTGAAGCTGTCTGTCCGGTCTCCCCCTAGCGGCCGGAACATCTGCCCAGGCGCTCACCGAAGTCCCGGCGGCGCGAGCCCTCGCTGCCCTCGGGCAAGCCGGCCCTGTTGGCAACCGACCGGCAGGAGAACGACATGGCTCAGCACACCGACGAGAATCCCTTGGCCGTCGCCGTGGGTGTCGACGGCTCGGCGTGCTCGCGGGCGGCACTGCGACGGGGCCTGGCGCAGGCCGAGTTGACCGGCAGCACCGTCGAAGCGGGCGCCGCGTGGCAGTCCCCCGCGTGGACGAGGGTCATCCCGTGCAGGTCCTGATGGAAGCCGCCCGCACCGCACAACTCCCGGTCCTGGGCAGCCGTGACCACGGCACCTTCACCGGCATCCTGCTCGGCTCGGTCAGCCGGCACTGCGTACGGCACGCGCCCTGCCCGGTCGTCGTCATCCCCCAACCCCGGCCCGCGTGACGGAACGCTCACCGGCCGAGGACAACAGCCGTCCCCTCGTGGCGTGTTGGCCGTGACGGACAACGGCTTCGAGGCGCATCCGCACCATCTCAGGCACGTTCCTTCCCGGGAGGGCCCCTCATGACCCGGTCATCACACACCGCCGAGCGAGAAGCCCCGCTGCCCGATGAGCCCGACAACGCCGAGCAGGCCGACGAGCGCCGGCAGCCGGCGGAACTCTTCCGCGACCTGCGCACCTCCCCCTCGGGCCTCACCAGCCGGGAGGCGACCCGCAGACAACTGGTCTACGGCCCCAACGTGCTGACCCGATCCGGCGGCAGGCGCTGGCCGGGCGAGCTGCTCGCCCAGTTCACCCAGCCCCTGGCGATTCTGCTCGCCCTCGCCGCCGTCCTGGCATGGGCCGGAGGAACACCCGCACTCTCCATCGCCGTTGTGGCCGTCATCCTCCTGAACGCCGGATTCGCCTTCGTCCAGGAGATGCAGGCCGAGCGAGCCGTGGAGGCGCTGGCCGCCTTCCTGCCGCCCACCGCCAGGGTCGTACGCGACAAGGTGCGGTGCGAGATCGCGGCCAAGGACCTCGTGCCCGGAGACATCCTCATCGTCTCCGAGGGCGACCGGGTCTGCGCCGACGCCCGGATCATCGAGGGCACCCTCACGCTCGACCTGTCCTCACTGACCGGCGAATCCCTTCCCGTGACCCGCTCGCCCGAGCCGTCCGACGCGACCGGCTCCCTTCTGGAGGCACACGAACTCGTCTTCAGCGGCACCACCTGCAGCGGTGGCGAGGCGGAAGCGGTTGTGACCCGGACGGGCATGTACACCGAGCTGGGCCGCATCGCCGCGTTGTCGCAGCGCGTGCACACGGAGCGCAGCCCGCTGGAGAAGCAGGTGCGGCGGGCCACCTGGATCATCGCCGTCGTCGCGGTCGCGATCGGCGCGGCCTTCCTGCCCATCGGCGTCGCCGCCGGGCTGGGCTGGAGCGCGGCCATCAGCTTCTCCATCGGGTTGATCGTCGCCAACGTCCCCGAGGGACTGCTGCCCACGATCACCCTGGCCCTTGCCGCGGGAGTGCGGGAACTCGCGCGTGGAGGAGCCGTCGTCAAACGCCTCTCGGGAGTCGAGACCCTGGGATCGACGACCGTGATCTGCACGGACAAGACCGGCACCCTCACCGAGAACAGGATGCGGGTCACCCGGCTGTGGTTGGCGGGCAGCGAGATCGAAGCGGACCGGGCCGCTCACGAGCCGCAGGCGGCAGTCCTCGCAGCGAGCGGCGCCGCCTGCACCACCGCGGAGGCACCCACACCGGCACAGCCTCAGGGCAGCGGCGACCCCACCGAACTCGCGATCCTGCGCCTGGCCGAGGACCTCGGCGTGGCCGTCGGGCCCGCACAGCGCAAGGCCGCCCGCCGCACGATCTTTCCTTTCGACGCCCACCTGAAGCGCATGTCCACGGTGAACGACGAGGCAGGCGCCGTCACGGTGCACACCAACGGCGCCCCCGAAGCCGTCCTGCCCTGCTGCACCCACCTCCTCGGCCCGCAGGGAAAGAACGTCGAACTGGACGCCACCGTGCGCGCGGAACTGAACACCACCATCGATGGCTACGCGGCTTCCGGACTGCGCGTGCTCGCCATCGCCCGCCATGTCCTGGACCACGGGGAGAAGGTGCCGGTGGACCGGCCGGCAGCCGAATCCGGCCTGACCCTGATCGGCCTGGTCGCCATGGCGGACCCCGCACGTGCCGGCGTCGCCGACGCCGTCAAGGACGCACACCGGGCCGGAATCCGTATCCACGTCATCACCGGCGACTACGGACTCACCGCCGCGGAAATAGCCCGCCAGGTCGGCATCGGCCACGTCGGCAGCCCGGTTCTCGCAGGTGACGTGCTGGACCGGATGAGCGACAAAGACCTCGACGAACTGCTCGCGCAACGGCAGGAAATCGTCTTCGCCCGCACCTCACCGGAAGCCAAACTCCGTATCTGCGAAGCCCTGCGCGCGCAGGGCGAAGTGGTGGCGATGACCGGAGACGGCGTCAACGACGCCCCTGCCCTGCGCCACGCCGACATCGGTGTCGCCATGGGCAAGTCGGGAACGGACGTGGCCCGCGAGGCAGCCACCATGGTGCTCACCGACGACAACTTCGCCACCATCGTCTCCGCGGTCGACGCGGGACGACGCGTCTTCGACAACGTCCGCAAGTTCGTGCTCTACATCTTCGCCCACGCAGTACCCGAGGTCGTCCCCTTCCTCGTCTTCGCACTCTCCGGCGGCCACATCCCGCTGCCGCTGACGGTCCTGCAGATCCTGGCGATCGACCTCGGCACCGAAACACTCCCCGCGCTCGCACTCGGACGCGAGCCCGCCGAGCCCGGACTCATGTCCCGCCCGCCCCGCCCCCGCACGACAGGCGTCATCGACCGGGCCCTGCTCTTCCGCGCATGGGCGTTCCTGGGAACGATCTCCGCGGTCCTGGTCATGGGCGGCTTCCTCTTCACCCTGTGGCACGCCGGCTGGCACCCAGGTGACCCCACGGGCGGCGGCACCACCCTGCACCAGGCATATCTGGAAGCGACGACCATCACGTTCGTCGGCATCGTCGCCTGCCAGATCGGCACAGCCTTCGCCGCCCGCACCGACCGCGCCTCCCTGCTCACCGTCGGCATCTGGACCAACCGCCTGCTCCTGTGGGGCATCGCCTTCGAGCTGGCCTTCACCGCAGCGGTCGTCTACGCACCGCCCCTCCAGCACATCTTCGGCACGGCAGCTCTCAGCCCGGCGCAGCTCGCGGTCATCGCACTGTTCCCGCTCATCGTCTGGGGAGCCGACGAAGCCTTCCGCTGGTTCCGGCGCCGCCACGACGCGACCAGGACCTCAGCGCTCGCAACGCCCGCGACCGCGCACTTCGCAGAGGGGCGTCCGGCGGACCAGGCAGGGTGAGCAGCGGGATCAGTACTGCTGTCCCGGCCGACGAAAGGCTGTCGGCACCTGGGAACATCTGCGGCAGCAGGTCCAGGCCGCAGCCGACGCCGTGGGTGACGTCGACTGGGACCAGAACACCAGGCCGAACCCCCGTGGCAGAGCCTCGTCGACCGGCTGGCGGAGATGGTGCGGGAGGTGAGGGACTGGGCCGCTCGCGGAGCGGATTCACCAGCACGATTCACCTGAGCACGGACAGACGCTGCCGCCCGCAGCCCCTGCTCGTCACTGCCGGACAGAGAGGTGGCAGCGCCCTGCCGTGCGTACTTGCGACGCCAAGGCATCCGGCACACGATCCGGGAGAAGACTGACAGCCAGGCTGCCCGCCTGCGCAGAGGTTCACGCGGAGGGCGACCACCAGGCTTGGGCTCCGCACATAACCGCGTGCCACGACCTCAACTCACCGATGCACCAGGCGCCAGTACCAAACCGGCTGCCGCGAGGAAGTCCTCAAGGCTGATGACACCGCTACCCGTGCCGTCGTCCCATTCGACCAGGAGTCCCGAGAGACCCTCGTTCCAGGAGTCCGGCGTGTCGGTATCAGGGTCAGGGTGCCACTCGACGCAGCCTTCACCGTGCCGGAATCGGAGATACAAGTACTGGCCGTCTGCTGTCCAGGCATCCCACTGCGACGGGCAGGCGGAACACGTCTGCACAACCCGCACCAGTTCCCGGCCCACATCTGCATCCATCCGGTGATGGTCGCGCACCAGCAAAACCCGTGCAATCGACTTCGGACCGTTCTCACAGCCGCTTAAGAAGCGGCCAGACGCACATCCCATCCGGGCGGCCACCGGGTGACCGCGGGCCGGGTGACAGGCACGGATCCTCGCCGTTGCATCGACGATGTCACTCGGCAACGTCTCGACACAGGAGACCTGTTGACCACGTAGCACGCCGAAATTCCCTGAGCACTGGCGACCTGGACACAAGGCACAAGATCGTGAGACGGAATGCCGCGGCCCCTAAATGAGACAGCCGGGAAAACCCAGGTCGTCACACCTGAATGGGACATTCCGAATTCGCGCCTACAGACGCGGGGTGTGGTCGGACGGCCCGAGCGCGTCAGCGACGGTCGCGGTCAGCAGCCTCGGATTGTGCAGGGGTGAGAGATCCATGGTCTTGCCCACACCTCCGGCACCTGTGAGCGTGACCAGCCGGCTTCCGCCCATCGCCGGGCCGATCCGGTCGGTCTCCGCCGAGCGGCCGACGAAAGAGGTCCCTTCGTCCCGGATCACCATCGCCATGTCGTCATCGTTCCTCGCGACTCGACGGTTCGTCAGAGAAATCAGACATAGCCGCATGACCGATACTTTCGGCCATTACCCTACGAATGTTCCTTCCGGACGATCGAGCGGAGAGGTTTGGGTGCGGATCGCTCTTGGAGCGGGTCTGTTGGGCAACCGGACCGCCCGCAGGACCACACGATCGCATCCCGTCCCGCCTTCTCCGACCGTGCCGCCCAACCCCTCGGCCTCAAGAGGCGCCCGCGCCACCGAGATGTTCGCGGGGCGGTACGTCAACGCACTGATCCGTACCGGCCTGCCCGCCACGGGTAGCCCGCCTTGCACCCGACCCGCAGGCTCGCGTCACCTGCGTTTTCATCATCATCAGGACCAATCCCCGGCCCGCTCAGGATCGGATTACGTCCGGAGATGTCCCAACCGCGGAGGGCGTTGTGAAAGAAGCCGTACATATCGGCAGAAACCCATCGATGGAGCCGGACCTGGAAGAGCTGGTGGGCCGTGTGGCCCTGGGGGACGAGCCTGCGTTCGCGTCTGTCTACGACGCCGTCGTGAGCCCGGTTCTCGGTGTCGTGCGTTCCGTGCTGCGCGATCAGGCCCAGTCGGAGGAGGTGGCCCAGGAGGTTCTGGTGGAGGTGTGGCGCACCGCTCCCCGCTACCGTTCCGACCGCGGAACGGCGATCAACTGGATTCTCACCCTCGCCCACCGCCGGGCGGTGGACCGTGTCCGGCACGTGGAAGCCGTCGCCGCCCGGGACCACAAGGCCGCCCTGCTGGAACGCACCCCCGAGTACGACGAGGTGACCGAGCAGGTCGAGGCACGGCTGGAACGGGAACAGGTGCGGCGCTGTCTGCGCACGCTGACCGACATCCAGCGCCAGGCGGTCACCCTGGCCTACTACCGCGGACTGACCTATCGCCAGGTCTCAGAGGCACTGGCCCTCCCGCTGGGCACCGTAAAAACCCGCCTGCGCGATGGACTCATCCGGCTGCGCGACTGCCTGGGGGTGACCGCATGACCACCGCCGAACTGCACCGCATGACCGGTGCCTACGCCCTGCACGCCCTGTCCGACGAGGAACGTGACGCGTTCGAGCGCCATCTCACCGACTGCGAACCCTGTACTCAGGAGGCCGCCGAGCTGTGCGCCACCGCGGCCCGCCTGGGACTCGCCGTCTCTGTAACGCCTCGGCGGGAGATGCGCGAGCAGGTGCTGCGCCGCATCACGACCGTCCGCCAGGACTCCCCCGGCTCCCCGGTGCCGGTGCGTTCCGGCCGTGCGCGGCTGCGGGCTCGGCTGCTGTCGCGGTGGACGCTGGCCGCCTGCCTCGCGGCTGCTGCCGCACTCGGCGGCACCACGGTGTGGCAGCACCAGCGGGCCGAGGACGCGCTCGGCCAGATGCGCCGGGCCGAGCAGGGAACGGCGCAGATCAGCGCGGTACTCGCCGCGCCGGACGCCAGGAACCGGGTCGCGAAGCTGGCCGGCGGTGCCACCGGCACCGTGGTCGTCTCGCACGAGCGGGACCAGGCGGTGTTCCTCGCCGCCGGGATGGCGCATCCGCCAACGGGGAAGGTCTACCAGTTGTGGTTCGACGACGGGGGCAGCATGCGCTCCGCCGGTCTGATGGACCCCGGCCGCAGCGACCAGGCAGTCCTGCTGCAGGGGGCCGTGGACGGGGCGTCGGGCATGGGTGTCACCGTCGAACCCGCAGGCGGCTCGAAGCAGCCCACCACCAGCCCGCTCGCCCTGGTGAACTTCCCCGCCTGAAAAGGTGTGGCCCCGCCGTAACGGGCGGGGCCACCGCACCTCAGCGGGGTCGGCGCGGGAAGAAGCCGCTGGTGCGGGCCGCGTACTGGGCGTATCCGGGCCGCTGGGCCATGTGCCGCTCCAGCAGACGCTTCCCGCTGCCCCAGATCAGCAAATAGCTCATGCCCAGCGGCGACACGACCGTCGCGGCGGCGGCGCCGGCGGAGTCGCAGGCGATCAGGTACAGCCCCCACCAGACACAGAAGTCGCCGAAGTAGTTGGGGTGCCGGGTGTAGCGCCACAGTCCCTGGTCCATGATCCGGCCCTTGTGGGAGGGATCCGCCTTGAACCGGGCGAGCTGGGAATCCCCGACCGCTTCGAAGCACACGCCGAGTGCCACCAGGGCCGTGCCCGCGGCAGCGAACGCCGTCATGGGACCGGGCATGTACTGCGCAGCCTGGACCGGCAGCGACACCAGCCACACCAGAGCGCCCTGGAGGAGGTAGACCATGCGCAGGGCGTACAGGTTCCGGCTGCCGGGGGCCTTGCCGAGCAGGTGGTTGTAGCGCGGGTCCTCGCCGTGCCCGCGGCCGCGCCGGGCGATGTGCCCGGCCAGCCGCAGGCCCCACAGTGCCGTCAGCGCGGTGACCAGGTAGCGGCGGCCCGGATCTCCCTCGCCGGCCGAGGCCACGCAGCTCGCGACGGCGACCGCGGTGAAGGCGATTCCCCAGGCGGCGTCGACGATCCGGTGCAGACCACGCCGTACGGCGATCGCGAACGTCACCAGCATGACGGCGAGCGAGGCTGCCGCGGCCCATCCCAGATTCACCGCGAAGGCGCCCCAGGCAAAGCCGCTCACATCTGGTCCAGCCCCGTATACCAGTCCCTAGGTGTCGCGGGCATCCCGGCACCCCCGCCGGGTGTCGGCCGTACGCTCAGGATCTGGTCGACTCCCATCCGCCGCTCCTCGAACGCCAGGGCCCCACCAACCAGGTACAGCCGCCACACCCGGGCCGTCTCCTCGCCGACGAGCCGGACGAAGTCGGCCCAGCGGTCTTCAAGGGTGCGGTGCCAGGCGGCGACCGTGCGGACGTACTGTTCGCGCAGCGATTCGGTCGAGCGGACCTCCAGCCCGGCCTCCTCCAGCAGGGCGACGGTCTCCCCGAGCGGGCGCATGTGCATGTCGGGGGCGATGTACGCCTCGATGAACGCGCCGCCGCCGGGCGCCTTCCTCCCGCGGGACATCTGCTGCACCAGCACGCGTCCCCGCGGCCGGACCAGGCGGTGCAGGGCAGCGGCGAAGGCCGGGTACTCGGCGTCTCCGACGTGCTCGCCCATCTCGACGGTGGAGACGGCGTCGTAGGCACCGCCCGTGATGTCGCGGTAGTCCTGGCACACCACCTCGACCAGGTTCTCCAGACCGCGCGCGGCGACCTGTTCGCGGACGTGGGCCGCCTGCTCCTTGGCCAGGGTGACGGCGGTGACCTGTGCCTTGTAATGCTGTGCCGCGTAGAGGGTGAGCGAACCCCAGCCGCAGCCGATGTCCAGCAGCCGGGCGCCCGGCGTCAGAGCGAGCTTGCGGCAGATCAGCTCCAGTTTGGCGCGCTGGGCGTCGGCCGGGGTGAGGTCCGGCTCGTCGCTGGTCCAGTAGGCGCACGAGTACGCCATGGTCTCGTCGAGGAGGAGGCGGTAGAAGTCGTTGGACAGGTCGTAGTGGTGGCTGATCGCCGCCCGGTCGCGGGCCTTGCTGTGCAGGCCGCCGCGCAGCCGTGCCTGGGAGGCGGGGGCGGGTGGCCGTGGTCCGGCCGCGCCGAGCAGCGCGGCGGTTGTGGTGGCGCGGGCCAGGTCGGCGAGGCCGAGCCGTGGCGGGTGCAGGCGGCGTTCCCGTGCGGCTGCCCACATCGCGCGTAGCCCCTGCGTGAGGTCTCCCTCCACGTCGATCTCGCCGGATACGTATGCCTGTGCGAGGCCCAGCTCTCCGGGCTGCCACAGCAGGCGGCGCAGGGCGCGCCGGGAGCGGACGACGACGACAGGTCCCTCGGCGGGGCCTGCTTCGCTGCCGTCCCAGGCGCGCAGCCGCAGCGGGAGGGGCCCGCCCAGCGCGGTCTCGGCGAGCGCGGCGAGCCGCTGGGCGGTGCCGGTCGAAACAGTTGCGGTGGTGTTCATCGGGCGGGGTTCTCCTTGGTGAACAGGTACTGCTGCACGTCGAGGTATCCGGAGCGGAACCCGGCCTCGGAGTAGCCGAGGTAAAGGGTCCACATGCGGCGGAAGGTGTCGTCGAAGCCGAGCGCGGCGACCTCGTCGGCCCGCTCGGTGAAGCGTTCGCGCCACAGCCGCAGCGTCTCGGCGTAGTGCGCTCCGTAACCGTCCCGGCGCTCGGTCCGCAGCCGGGTGTGGTCGTTCACGGCGTCGGCCACCGCCTCCACGGAGGGCAGCAGGCCGCCGGGGAAGATGTACTTCTGGATCCAGGTGAAGGTGTCCCGGCTGGCCGTCATCCGCTCGTGCGGCATGGTGATGGCCTGCACGGCGGCGCGTCCTCCGGGGGCCAGCCGGTCGTCGAGGGTGCGGAAGTATTCGGGCCAGAACTCGGCGCCGACGGCTTCGATCATCTCCACGCTCACGACCGCGTCGTAGGTCCCGCGGGCCTCGCGGTAGTCGCACAGGTCGATACGGACCCGGTCGGACAGACCCGCCGCGGCGGCCCGTTCGAGGGCGAGGTCGCGCTGTTCGCGGGAGAGGGTGAGCGAGGTGACCCGGGCGCCACGCGCGGCGGCCCGGATCGCGAGTTCACCCCAGCCGGTGCCGATCTCCAGCACCCTGCTGCCGGCTCCGACCTCGGCCAGGTCCAGCAGCCGGTCGATCTTGCGGTGCTGGGCCGCGGCCAGCAGTTCCCAGGTGGCGGGAAGTGCGCGGAACAGGGCCGCGGAGTAGGTGAGGGTGTCGTCGAGGAAGAGGGCGAAGAGGTCGTTGGACAGGTCGTAGTGGCGGCTGATGTTGGCACGCGCGCCGTCGGGGGTGTTGCGCTGGGCGTGCGGCCGGCGCAGAGCCCACAGCCCGCGCAGCCGCTGCAGCGGGGCCGGGATCAGAGTGGCCGCGTTGTGGGCCAGCACCGTGAGGACGGCGACCAGGTCGGGGGCGTCCCACTCGCCGGCCATGTACGACTCGCCGAAGCCGATCAGCCCCTGGCCGCCGACGCGGCCGTGGAACGCTGTCGGGTCGTGGATCTCCAGCAGCGGCCCGCCCTGCCCGACGGTGGTGCCGTCGGCGAACCGCACACACAGCGGCAGGCGTGCGAAGGTGTGGCGCAGCACGGCCGCTGTGACGGCCCGGCGGGCGCTGGATGTCGGCGGCGGTGCGGCCACGTCGGGCCAGCGAGCCGGGTCGACGGCGGCGGGTGTGGACGGCGGGGCCGACGGCCGTACGGCGGGACGGTGTTCGGCGGTCGTCATGAAGCGTTCTCCGGGGTGCGGTGGTGGGGGCGGGGCTGGACGGGCAGCCGTCGCAGGTACAAGCGGATGCCGTGCAGGCGGATGGCCGCGGACACGGCGAGGGTCGAGAACGGGTGGCGCACGACCAGTCGCAGCAGCACAAGCGGCGTGACGTCGTGACGGCTCCCGCGGACGGTCGCGGTGAAGGGCCTGCCGCCGGCGCGCTCCAGATGCACGGTCAGGTCGAGCCGCTCGCCGGGGAGGGGCAGGCGCATGCGGTAGCGGCCGTCGACGGGGAAGAAAGGCGAGACGTAGAACTTCTTGTCGGCGTGCGCCGTGCCCGTCCCGTCGGGAAACAGCAGGTAGCTGTGGCGTTCGCCGTAGGTGTTGTGAACCTCGGCGACCACGCACCGCGCGGTGCCGTCGTGGTCGTGGCACCAGTACAGGGTCAGCGGGTTGAACACATACCCGAACACGCGGGCGTGGCTCAGCATGACGACCGGGCCGCCCGCCAGGTCCACGCCGTGCGCGGCGAGGAAGGCGTCGAGCCCGGCACGCACGGACGGCTGGTCCCCGTCGAAGTGGTCGTGCGCGTCGAAGCGCGCCAACGGCCGCAGCAGAAGCGGGAGTCGGGGCGGGTGGTCGAGGTCGATCAGCCACATGTACGTGCGGTGGCGCAACCCGTAGCGGACCGGTGCGGTCCGTACGTGGCTGATCGCACACCGGTAGAGGGCCGGCGGGGCGCTCACCAGCACACCCCCAGCGCCGCGGCGGCCAGGGCGCCGGAGCGGCAGCCGTCCTCGTGGAAACCCCAGCCGTGGTAAGCCCCGGCGTAGGCGGTCACGGCGGTGTTCAACCCGGGCAGGCGTGCCTGCGCGGCGACCGAATCCGGGGTGTAGACCGGGTGTTCGTACACCATCCGGGCAAGCACCTGCTCCGGGTCCACCCGGTCCTGCCCGCCCAGGGTGACCACGTAGGTCTCGGGCGCGTCGAGGCGCTGGAGCCGGTTCATGTCGTAGCTGACGCGGACCTGATCGGAGCCGGTCGAACAGGCCGGCATCAGGTAGTTCCAGGAGGCGCGGGCTCGCCGGGCGCGAGGAAGCAGGCTGGTGTCGGTGTGCAGGAGTGTGGTGTTGCGGGAGTAGCGGAAGGCTCCGAGGACCTCTTTCTCCCTCGGGGTGGCATCGGCCAGCAGCCGGATCGCCTGGTCCGGATGGGTGGCGACGACGACACCGTCGTACGACTGCGTGGTGCCGTCGTGCGTGGTGATGTCGACGCCGTCCGGATGCCGGCGCACGGCGCGCACCGGGGTCGCGAGGCGCACCTCGTCGAGGCGCTCGGCGACCCGGTCGACGTAGGTGCGTGATCCGCCCGTGACGGTGCGCCAGGTCGGTGCTCCGGTCACCGAGAGCATCCCGTGGTGGTCCAGGAAGCGGAACAGGTAGACGGCCGGATAGCGCTGGGCGGTGGCGGCGTCGCAGGACCACACCGCCGATACGAGCGGGGTCATGAAGTGGGCGCGGAAATAGGCGGAGAAGCCCTCCCGGTCGAGGAACGCGCCCAGGGTGCGCGGGCTTGCGGGCTCCTTCGCAAGCAGGCGCAGCGCGGCGCGGTGGAAGACGGGCACCTCGGCGAGCATGCGCAGATACGGGCCGCTGAGCGCGTTCCGCGGCCGGGCGAACAGCCCCGCGAGGCCACGGGCACCGGCGTACTCCAGCCCGCACCCCTCACACCGGACCGACATGCTCATCTCCGACTCCTGCGTGGCGACGCCGAGTTCGTCGAAGAGCCGCAGCAGATGCGGGTAGGTGCGCCGGTTGTGCACGATGAACCCGGAGTCGACGCGACGGGTCACGCCGTCGCCGGAGGTCGGTTCGTGGGTGTGGGCGTGCCCGCCGAGCCGGTCGTCGGCCTCGTACAGGGTGACGTGGCGGCCGCGGCTCAGGACGTACGCAGCGGTCAGCCCGGCCACACCACTGCCCACGACGGCGACGCTCCACCGCCCGCGTGCGCCACCGCCGGCCGCCTCCCGCTGCTCCGGCGGTCCGCTCCCTGGCACGCGTGACATCGCTTCTCCTCCCGGTCGGCCACGGACACTCGTCTCGCGCGTAATCCGAAGCCGCCGCGAAAGCGGATTGGCCACATGGCCGACCTTCCGTCGAACCGGTGAGGAACACCCGACGCGTCTGAGCGTCGCCACGCGTTACGGCATCCGGGTGCAATCGGGATCCGTTGTGATCACATGACACGGCTGCCGGTTGTCATACGGTCGTGACGATCAACCTTCTGCCCCAGCACCCCATGCCGTCCCACCCGCGCCGCCGGGACGGAAAGGCGCCTCTGCCCGCACCCGAGGAGCGCGCCCGGTTGCGCCGCGCCTGGCAGCTCACCGACGAGCACGTCGCCGCGGCGTTCGGCGTGACCACGGCGACGGTGCGCTCCTGGGAAAACGGCCGCACCACCCCGACCGGCCTACGGCGGGCCGCCTACGCCGCGTTCCTCAGTGGCCTGGCCCAAGGACTGGCCCCCGCTGCGGCGGGGACCGCAGCCCTGCCGTCAGCGGTGCACCCGCCCCGCCGGGCCGCAAGGCGCCGCCTCGCGCGGCCGGTCGACCGGCCGCAGGGCCGTCCGGAACCCCTGCCGGGTCCGTCGGCGGTATCCGCGACGCCCGAGGTCCCACCCGGGCGAGCCCTGGTCGCGGTCGCCCTTCCCGTGGGAGCGGGCCCTGATCCGGTCGCACCCGCGCGCCGTCGCAGACTTCGTGTCATGACAGCCGCGGCCTGCGTCTGGACCGCCTTCCTGCAGCTCATGATCACTTCTCCGCCGCCGCACAGGTAGGCCACCCCACAGAGAAGACGCAGGCAGCAGGTCAGACCAGGCCGGTGACGGTCACGCTGACCTGCGCCGGCATCGTCTCCGCGGGAAACAGCGCGGCCACGCGCTCCTCGACGGCGCGCCGGGCGGCGCGTGCGACATCCACACCGCGCATGTGGCGGAGCGCGACGAGGCTGATCTCGACGCACCAGCCCTCGGCCCCGCTGGACCTGCTCACCCGCACCCCTGCCGACGAAATGGCAGCCGTACTCCGGTCGGACCGGGGCAGAGCGGATCGCAGCAGACCGGTGAGCCCCGGCTTGAGGAACGCCACACCCGGCAGATCCTCCACTGCGCGGGCGATCTCCTCGGTGAGCGTGGCGTGAACGGCGGTCCGGGTCATGAGGCGGGGCCTTCCTGGCTGTCGGCCGGGGTGTCGACGAGGTCGGTGACACGGATGTCCACCGACGCTATGGCCATGCCCAGCTCACCGTCCGCGGCGGCCCACACCTGTTGGCGAACCTGTTCCGCGAGGTCCGGCAGGACAGCCCCGGACGGCGCGTGGACGTCGAGACGGACCTCCACAGCGCCTGCCTCGCCGGCGTCCGGGCCGGGAACGAGGCGGCAGGAGCCGGCCCGGACGCCGGGCACCCTCTCGGCCGCGGCACGCAGGGACCGGGCAGCGACCGCTTCCATGATCCACAGATCCTCCCCCGGTTCACCCAAAGGCATCGGCCGGCCGGGGCGAAGTTCGAGACGGACCACGTCCATGACCCGTCGCGTCAGCGTCGCCACGTCGTCGCCCGACGGGTCCGCCGCATCGTCGCGGAGGCCGCGCACGGCGGTCTCCAGTGCTTCGAGCTCGCTCACGGCCCGTCGGCAGTGCGGGCAGGAAAGCAGATGTGGATCCTCCGTCTGCTGCTCCCATGCCTCCCACACGGACGAGATCAACCGTCCGCACGCGAGGTGTTCGTCCTCGCTGCCGGGGGCGTCGTCGAGCGGGTCGTTGTGGGCGGTCATCGCCAGGCCCCCAGTGCTTGTGTCAGACAACGGCGTGCGCGGAAGACCCGGGCGCGGACGGCCTCCTGGCTGATGCCGACCGCGTCCGCGATGAACTCGTAGGAGCGGCCGTCCAATTCTCTCAGCACCCAGCAGGCCCGCTGCTCGACCGACAGCAGGTCGAGGGCCTCCCGCACCTCGCGGACCGCGTCGCGGCCCTCCGCAATCCGGGCCGGCGACGTGGCATATTCGGCTGCGGGCACGTCACCGGCCGCCTCCAGCGGGGCCACGGGTCTGCGCGAGCGCAGCACGTTCAGGCAGCGGTTGGTGACGATCCGGTACATCCACGTACCGAAGGAGGCGTGGCCGTGGAACTCCGGCAGCCTCCGCCAGGCGCTGAGGAAAGCGTCCTGTACGGCGTCCTCCGCCTCGACCCGGGTGCCGAGCAGGCGCGTGGCCAGCCGGATCAAGGCCGGTGCGTGGCGCTGGACGAGGACGGCGAAGGCATCCTCGTCGCCCTCCGCCGCCCGGACCGCCAACAGGGCGTCGTCCGTGTCGCCCCGGCTGTCGGGTGGTGCGCTCTGTGTGCGGGCCCCCACCACTGGGCGGCTCCTCTCGTCCGGTCTTCTCAAGGTTGGACACCGCTGTGCCGCCCTCGTTACGCACGACTTCCGGAAACGGGTGCTCTACGGATGCCCAGAGTCGAGATCAGGCGATGCCACGCGGCAGGTCGGCCCACACGGTGTGCCCGCAGCGGTCACGCCGCTCGCCCCACGCCCGGCAGCGCGCGTCGACCAGCAACAGCCCGCGGCCACCCTGACTCAGGTCGAAGGAGGGGTGCCTTCACCGCGCACTGACCAAATCGATGTCGAAACCGGGACCCGTGTCGGAGACCTGGACCCGCACCACCCGACAGCCCGCCTGCCCGCGCAGGGCAGGCGGGCTGTCGTCGGTGAGAGGACTCCGCCCCCACTGCGCGAGCTGTTCGCGTGCGTCGCCGCGCACTGGGCCGACACCGCCGGCCGGCACGAGCGCGAGGCCCAGGTTTTATCTCGAAACCGGTACTCGGCACCGCTGCGACGCCGAAATCAGCTCGCGGCCGTGAAAGCTCGCCCGGCAGCAGAGAGTGAAATCCGGCGTTTCTCATATCCGTAGCCGGTTCGGGCGTGGATTGGTCCGGGAAAAAAGTTCATCCGATCGGGTGGGCGACCAATCCGCCGGGCTTCCGGAGCCGGATTCCCCACGTGACCGACGACGAGAAGCGAACGCGACAGCGCCTCATCCGGGCGCGCCTGCCCCTGGGTGCGTTCAGTGGCGTGCTGGCCGGCCTCGCCTCGCTCGGCGTCGCTGAGCTGGTGTCGGCCGCGGTACGTCCGCAGGCCGGTCCGGTCGTGGCGGTCGGCGGCGCGGCGATCGACCAGACCCCGGCCGCAGTGAAGGACTGGGCGATCCGGCACTTCGGAACCAATGACAAGTTGGTTCTTCAGCTCGGAATTCTCGCGATGCTGGCGCTTTTCGCGCTGGTGCTGGGAATTGTCGCACTGCGTTTTCGGCGCAGCGGTGCTGCCGGTGTTCTGCTCTTCGGAATTTTCGGGGCGGTATCGGCCACCAGTCGGCCGGATTCGACAAGCGTCTCCGACGCGCTGCCCTCCGTGGTGGGCGCGATCGCGGGAGCCGCGGTGCTCTACATCCTGGTGGGCCGCCTCGCGCGACGGGTCCCGTCCGAGGAAGACGTTCAGGGCGAGCCGGAAGGCGCGCCTTCCGGCGCTGGCTGGGACCGCCGCGGCTTCGTGATCGCCGCGACGGCCGCTGCCGCCGGGTCCGCCGGGGCCGGCCTGATCGGCCGGACGCTGAACGGGGCGAGCGGCCAGAACGCGGTCGCCTCACGCAACAAGGTCGTCCTGCCCCGTCCCGCCTCCGCAGCCGCCGCCGTTCCCAAAGGTGCCCGGCTGCGGATTCCCGGGATCAGTGCCTTCACCACGCCGAACGGTGACTTCTACCGCGTGGACACCGCCCTCGTGTTGCCCAAGGTCAACGCCACGACCTGGGCACTGCGCATCCACGGCAGAGGCGTCACCCGGCCTGTCACCCTCGCCTTCGGCGACCTGCTGCGGCGAGAACTGGTCGAGCGCGACATCACCCTCACCTGCGTGTCGAACGAGGTCGGCGGCCCGTACGTCGGCAACGCGCGCTGGATCGGCGTACGACTGGCCGATCTGCTGGCCGAGTGCGGGGTGAAGCCGCCGTCGATGGGTGGCCCCGCAGACCAGTTGGTGGCCCGGTCCGTGGACGGGATGACGATCGGCAGCCCGGTCGAGGACGTGATGGACGGCCGCGACGCCCTCCTCGCCCTCGGCATGAACGGCGAACCACTGCCCTTCGCGCACGGCTTCCCCGTCCGCATGGTCGTCCCCGGCCTGTACGGCTTCGTCTCGGCCTGTAAATGGATCAAGGACATCGAGCTGACGACGTTCGACGCCTACGACCCCTACTGGGTCAAGCGCGGCTGGGCACGCATGGCCCCGGTCAAGACCGAGTCGCGGATCGACACCCCGAAGCCGTTCGCCCGGCCGGAGGCCGGGACGGTCATGGTCGGCGGGGTCGCCTGGGCCCAGCACCGTGGCATCGACAAGGTCGAGGTCCGCGTCGATGACGGCCCCTGGCAGGAGGCCCGGCTGGCCGCCGAGGACACCCGGGACACCTGGCGCCAGTGGTCCTTCCCCTGGCAGGCCACCAAGGGCGGCCACACCCTCACCGTCCGCGCCACCGACCGCACCGGCCAGGTGCAGACCGAGAAACGTGCTCGCACGATCCCCGACGGCGCCAGCGGATGGCACTCCGTGATCGTCACCGTCGACTGACCCCACAAGCCACTTCTCCCCTTCCCCGTATCACCGCAGCTCAGGCTGCACCGACCCTCAGGAGAAACACCATGAGTACCCGTATCCGCCGTACCGCGGTCGTCCTTGCCGCCTCCGCCGTGCTGCCGCTGGCCCTCAGCGCCTGCGGCAGCAGCGGCAGCGACTCCGCGAAGTCGGACTCCTCCACCAAGGCGTCCGCCTCCGCGACCGCGTCCGACGACAGCATGACCGGCGCCGGCGCCACGACCTCCGACCAGCCTTTCGGTACGGCCTGTTCCGGTGTCCCGAAGAGCGGTGCCGGCTCCTTCGACGGCATGGCCAAGGACCCCGTCGCCACCGCCGCCTCCAACAACCCGGCACTGTCCACCCTGGTCGCGGCGGTGAAGAAGGCCGGCCTGGTCGACACCCTCAACAACGCCCAGAACATCACCGTGTTCGCGCCGACCAACGACGCCTTCGCCAAGATCCCGAAGGCCACCCTGGACAAGGTCCTCAACGACAAGGCCCAACTGACCAAGATCCTCACCTACCACGTCGTAGGCCAGAAGCTGACCCCCAAGGACCTGGAGAACGGCTCCTTCGACACCCTTGAGAAGTCGAAGGTCACCACCTCCGGCTCCGGCGAGTCCTACACCGTCAACGACTCCGCCAAGGTCGTCTGCGGCAACGTCAAGACCGCCAACGCCAACGTCTACATCATCGACACCGTCCTCATGCCCACTAGCTGACGCCCTCCAAGCGCCGGGCGCCCCGCGGGGAACGCCCGGCGGCCCGACTCCTGTGACGGGGAGAAAAACAGGGGGCCGGGGCAAGGGCCCCGGCCCCCTGGCACGCCGCCGCATCCCCTCGCGTCCGTCCGGCTTCCGCCTCGAACGCCGACCACACGACACCCGTCACCGGGCGCCAGGCACAAGTGCCACGTCAGCACCGGAACCGGCGCCCGCAGTGCCGTACGGACCGGAGGACAGGTCACAAGGGGCGATGTCCACATCGGACGGCGCGAGCATCTTTGACGGACGCAAAGGGTCACGAATGGTCACTTCGCTACAAGGTGCCCGCTCTCGGCGCTGGTGATGCTGAGATATGCCATGGAACCAGGCAGCCGTCAGACCCACCCCAGCATGATCCCTGTGGCTGAGGAACCGTTTCGCGCATTGCTGGAGGCGGCTCCCGACGCGATGGTGATCGTGGACGACACCGGCATCATCCGCCTGGTCAATGCCCAGACCGAAGCCTTGTTCGGTCATCCCCGCAACGAACTGCTCGGCCGTCCCATCGAGATGCTGGTCCCAGAACGTTTCCGCTCTCAGCACCCTGGTCACCGCCTGGGATACTCCACCAATCAGCAGGTCCGTCCGATGGGCGCCGGACTTGACCTGTACGGGCTGCGTCGAGACGGGGCCGAGTTCCCGGTCGAGATCAGCATCAGTCCGCTGCAGACCCCCGACGGACTGCTGATCTCCGCCGCCGTGCGGGACGTCAGCGAGCGCAAGGCCGCCGAAGCGCGCTTCCGCGCCCTGCTGGAGGCGGCTCCGGACGCCATCGTCATCGTGGACGACACCGGCACCATCCAACTGGTCAACGCGCAGACCGAGGCCCTGTTCGGCTACCGGCGGGAAGAACTCCTGGGACAGCAGGTGGAGATCCTCGTCCCCCAGCGGTTCCATCATCACCATCCCGCCCACCGTCACGGCTATGTCGACAACCGGCGGGTTCGTCCGATGGGCGCCGGACTGGAGCTGTACGGGCTGCGCCGCAACGGCGGCGAGTTCCCGGTCGAGATCAGCCTCAGCCCCCTGGAGACCCCGGACGGCACCCTGGTCTCCGCGGCCATCCGCGATGTCACCGAACGCAAGAAGGCCGAGGCCCAACTCGCCGAACTCTACGAACAGCAACGCCACGTCGCCCTGACCCTGCAGCGCAGCCTGATGGGCTCACCCGCCGCACTGCCCGGCATGGACACCTCCAGCCGCTACTACCCCGCACGCCAGGGACCCGGCGTGGGCGGTGACTGGTTCGACCTGATCGCGCTGGGCGGCGGCCGCATGGGAGTACTGATCGGGGACGTCATGGGTCGCGGCCTGGAGGCCGCCGCCGTCATGGGCCAGCTCCGCTCGGCCTCCCATGCCCTGGCCAAGACCGGCATGCCGCCCTGGCAACTGATGCGGGCCCTGGACGCGGTCGTCAGCGAACTGCCCGACCAGCTCGTCACCTGCTGCTATCTGGTCCTGGACCCTGACGAGAGCGCCCTGACCGTGTGCTCGGCCGGCCACCTGCCGGTGCTGGTGGTGGATCCCACCGGACAGGTGCGCAGGCTCCCGGTCGATGTCAGTGTGCCGCTGGGTGTCGGCGACGTACCCCACCAGGAGACCCGGCTGACCGTGCCGCCGGGCTCGGTTCTGGCCCTCTACACCGATGGCCTGGTGGAAACCCCCACCAGCGACATCGAACTGCAGATCGACGCCCTCGCCATCGCCCTGGAAAAGGCCGCCGCCGACACCACTTGCCTGGAGCGGGCAGCCGACTGCGTTCTCACCGCCCTGCTGCCCGACCCCCAGGACTACAGCGACGACGTGACCCTGCTCCTGGCCCGTATCCCGCCCGCTCCGGTGACCGCCGTGTCCGCACTCCTTCCGGCGCAGCCCATCAGCGTGCGGGAGGGACGCCAATTCCTGCGCCGCACCCTGCAGGACTGGCACTGCGAGGCCCTCACCGACACCGCCTGCCTGCTGGCCTCCGAACTGCTGTCCAACTCGGTGCGCCACGCCTGCGATCCCCTGCGGCTGCGCCTGCGACGCACCCGGGACGAACTCCACATCGAAGTCTGCGACGGCAGCCCGGTCCTGCCCCGCGCCAGGATCGCGGGCCCCGACGAGGAGTCGGGCCGCGGACTGGCCCTGCTCGACCAACTGGCCTCCACCTGGGGCACCTTGCTCGCCGAGGAAGGCAAGGCCGTGTGGTTCTCACTCCCCCTGCCCGACTCCCCTCACCAGGGCACGAACACCCCGGAAGACGCGAGCGGCCCTCCGGTGTAACAGCCCTTGCTCCGGCTGGATGTATCGGCCCCCGCCCCGCTCGACGAGATACCCCTCTCCCACCCAACTCCCCTGCCCCCGCTTGCAGCCGTGCCGGAGGCCCCGCCCGCGTGAGAGCGCGCGGGCGCGCAGTCCCGGACGGGCGGAACCCGGCTGAGATTTCCTGAACGCCCGCGTCACAGACGTGGCCAGGAAGGGTCTGACGGGATGAGAGCACCTGTTGAACGAAGCAGAGGGGACGTGCCATGACCACGCAGACCGCACCGATTTCCCAGAACGTGTCCGCCCCGCAGACGCGCAAGCCCGCGCAGACCATGACGGACCTGTCCGGCGGTGTCGCCGGGGCCGACCAGCCGGCCGCGAACCGCGGCCGTACCTCGATCGCCGATGTCGTCGTGGTGAAGGTCGCGGGCATCGCGGCGCGGGAGATTCCGGGCGTGTACGACATGGGCGGCGGCCTGTCGCGGACCATCGGCGCCGTCCGTGACCGGGTACCGGGCGGCCGGCCGAACGTGGGGCGCGGAGTGAAGGTCGAGGTCGGCGAGCGCCAGACGGCCATCGACCTGGACCTCGTCGTGGAGTACGGCGTCCCGATCACGGACGTCGCCCGTGACGTGCGGGAGAACGTCATCTCCGCCGTGGAACGCGTCACCGGCCTGGAGGTGGTGGAGGTCAACGTCACCGTCAACGACGTGCACCTGCCCGAGGACGACGCCGAGAGCCAGACCCCGGACTCCCGGGTGGAGTGATCGTTCCCTCTGGCAGCAGGTCCGACAGTCGTGGAGAAAGGAACACGTGGTGAACAGACCGGTCGTGGGGATGGCCGCCGGGATGGCGTTGGCCTTCGCCGGATTCTTCGGGGGCTTCGGGGCGTTCCTTCTCGTGGCCGCTCTGGGTGCCCTGGGGTGGGCGGTGGGCCGCTGGTTCGACGGTGGCGGACGAGTGCAGGATCTTCGCGACGCCTTCGAGCGGAGCCGTCGATGACCACGGCGGCACAGCGCGGCACAACAACCGTCTCGGGCAAGGCCGTTCGCAGGATCGCCGAGCAGGCGGCCAGCGAAGCGCTGGCCGACCGCGGAGCCACGGCCGTGCGCGGCCTCGCGAAAGGCAGCGCCGACGTGCGCGGGCGGCGGGCGGACGTGGCCGTCGATGTATCCCTGCCCTACCCGGCCCCGGTGGCCGAGGCGGTACGCCGGCTCCAGGAGCATGTCGCCTCCCGTACCCGGCAGTTGACCGGCCTCGATGTCGCCCGGCCGCGGGTGGGCGTCACCGCCCTGACCCCGCTGCCGGCCGACGGCACGGCCACAGCGCAGAAGGGTACGCCGGCCCACGTACGCACGGCGGCGACGAGCGGCACCCGCACACCCCGGCGCTGGTGGTCACAACGGCGGCTGCCGATGACACTGGTCACGCTGGCGGCGGCCGTGGCAGCCGGCGCCCTGGCCTTCGACATGGTCATGGTCCACACCGCGCACCGACCGGCCGCCGTCTGGCGCACCGGGATCCTCCACTGGTCGGCGGGGCACGGCCCCGGCGATCCTGGTGTCGTCGTCGCCTCCGGCGCGGTCGCCGTACTCGGCCTGCTGTTGATCGTCCTGGCTCTGACACCTGGACACCGCGCGCTGCTCACCATCGCCTGCGACCCGCGGTTGGGCGCGGCGGTCGACCGCCGCGCGGTCGCGGCCCTCGTGCGGGACGCCGTGGCCGCGACGGCGGGCATCGACGCGGTCACGGTACGCGTCCGGCGGCGCCGGGTCGCCGTCCGGGCCCACCTCGCCTTCGGCGACCGCGCGACCGCACGCGACAAGGCCCGTGAAGCGGCGCGCCGAACGCTGGAGGAGTGCAGCCTGCGCCGCGTACCTCGGCTGCGCGTCACGGTCCGACCGCGGCCGTCCTGGGATCCGGCGACAACACTTGCGCCGGACGGGAGAGACGCGCCGGGCGTACAGCCCACCGGCACCGTCCCCGAAGGAGCGAACCCCTGATGCCACGACTGCGCACGGTCCTCAACCGGACCGTCCTCGCCCTGGTCGGACTGCTCCTCCTCGCCATCGCGGGACACGTCCTCACCCTCGCGCCCTGGGCGCCTCACCTTCCGGCACCGTGGCACCGACCCGGCCCGCACGCCGTGCTCCTGAACGCGGACCGGCTTCCCGGGCTCCGGACACACGGCTGGTGGACACCCACGGTCCTGGCGGGCTCGATCGCCACGACCGCCATGTTCGCCCTGTGGTGTGCCCGGCAACTGCGCAGCGGCGCCCGCCCGACGGTGCCCCTGTCCGCACCGGACAGCGCCCTGCGGACCCGAGCCCTGGAAGACGCCGTCACGCATCAGGCAGTCGCCATCGCAGGAGTCGCCGGCTGCCGTACCCGTCTGCTGAGACGTCGCAACCACCTGCAGGTAAGGATGCACGTGTGGCTCCACCCGGACACCACCCCCGCCGGCGTCCTGCCCGCCCTCACCATCCTTGCCGACCGGACCGAGAGCGCCCTCGCTCCCCACACCGTCCGCACACAGGTCCGCCTCAGTGCCCGCTCACATCGCGGCCGGCGCATCCGCTGACGCACAGGCCGGTACCGTACGCACTGTTGACCAGGCCGAACGGAAGAGCTTCGTCGATCTCACCCACTGACGGACCGGGCTCGTTTCAGGCCGCGGAGCTTCGCCCGAGTCCTTTGCCGCCGACCGGGGCCAGGACACTGTGCAGTCCGGCGAGCCCGGTGACCAGCGCGAGGCGGTCGTCCAGGGTCATCGCTTCGATGGCCGAGGTCAGCTTCCCTTCGCGCTCGGCACGGATCTGCTGCAAGTGGCGCCTGCCGGCGGTGGTCAAACGCAGAGTCACCTCACGTCCGCTGTCGGGGCTGGGCAGGCGCTCGATGAATCCGGCCGCCTGAAGGCGGTCACAGAGACGGCTGACGGAGGGCGGGGCGGCGCGCAGGAGCTCACCGAGCGCCCGCATGCGGATGCCGTCATTGCGGTCCACGAGATACATCAGGCGCAACTGCGAGGTGGAGACCGAGGTCGTGGTGACGGTGTCGCGCGCGTGCTCCCACAGCAGGTCGAGCATTTCGACGACATCGCTCGCCGAGGGCATCGCGTCGGGTGCGAGCCGCTGGGTGTCGGAGTCTTGTGGTGGCATGGGCTCCCCGTCGGCGTGCCCCGACCTTGTTCCGCGCTGGTGAATACGGTTCGGGTCAGGCGCTGCTGTCCGGTCCGGTGAGGCGGGCCGGTATGGCTTCCTCCGTGTCCGCTCGGGAGTCTCCCGAGCCGGAGGTCTCGCGTGTGGCCCTGTTGGGGAAGGCCGTGAGGTACTCCAAGCTACCCGTGATCGTGAGGAGCCGGTTCAACGCAGGGGTGCGCTCTTCGAGGTGCAGGAGCACGCCCGCTTCGTCGGTGCGGCGGCGGATCATCAGCAGGGTCGAGAGTCCCATCGAGTCGACACAGCCGAGTCCCGCACAGCCCAGGTGCAGGTCACGCAGGTGGGGATGGGCTGCCAGCTTGCGGGTGACGGTCTCGAGGAGGACGTCGGCGTTGTCGTAGTCGAGGTCGCCCTGCAGATCTATGCGCACCGTGGTCCCGCTGTCGACGGCCGTCAGACGCAGGTGGGTTGAGGGGAGGTTGCTCACGGGTGGTTCCTGGCGGAGGTGGAGGGGACGGAGGCGGCGACCAGCTTGTCGGTGCCGAGCCGGAGAATCCGGGTTGCCCGGGGGAAGTCCTTGAGTTCGCCCGCCAGGAGGTGCAATGCGGGCGGCAGGCTGTTGGCGGGCACACCGCGCGCGGTGAGGATGGAGGCGGTCCAGGTGACGAAGTCGGTGAAGAGGTCGACGTCGTCGAGGTAGAGGGCCGTGGCGAGGAAGTCCACGATGTGCGCCAGATCCTGGGCGGTGTGTTCGCGCTGCAGGTCGCTGTACTGCCGCATCGCGGGGAAAGCCGCCTCCAGACCGTGCAGCACCGATCGCACGAGACGCGTGCCCGTGCGCGTGACCATCGTGTACTCCTGGTCGTCCAGGTGCGGCAGGTCGTCGATCGTCTGGTGGCCGCTCTCCGGCCTGGGCAGCGGGCCGCCCTGGATCTGGTCGGCCGCGGAGCGCGCGTCCGCGCCCCAGGCGTCGGCACCGAGCAGCCGGGCGTAGCGGCCGTCCGGGCCGAAGGCCGTGCCGCCGACCAGGACGGGCACTCCCACGGCCTGGCACGCGGTGATCGCGGCATGCGCGGTGGGCAGCCTGGTCGCGATGGAGCTGGAGAGCGCGACCAGCTCGGGTCCGGTGCGATGCAGATGCGCGATGAGGTGCGGGGCGGGGACCTGGGCCCCGAGGTAGTCGACGTGCCAGCCGCGCAGTTTCAGCACCTCGGCCAGCAGACGGGCGGGCAACGCGTGCCATTCCCCGTCCACGCAGGCCACCGTGATCCGTCCGCGGCCGGCGACCGTGCGCGCGGCCGGGTGGACGGAGAGCGCGGCCACGGCGCGGTCGTTGATAGCTGTCGCCGCGTGCTCCTGCGCGACGCTCATCCGGTTGGCGGCCCACTCCTCACCGACCCTGGCCTGGACCGGGGCGATCATGTCGAGCAGCACGCTCTCCGGAGCCATTCCGTCGTCAACAGCCCGCAGCACAAGTCCGGTTGCCGTGTGTTCGTCCCCGGCGGAGGCTGCTTCCCACAGCCGCGTCACCAGACACGTGGTGTCCGAGGTCGTAGCGAAGAGATCGGTGTTCATGCGGTGAACCTGCCCCGGGTACGGCCGTTCACCGCGCTGAGATGGTGGCTGTGCGGCGCCGAGACCACCACGACGGCCATGTCGTCGTGCTGCCCCCTGCCAACCCATTGCGCGGCGAGCATCTGGATGTGCTCGACGATGCTCTCGGCGGGCATGCCGGCGCACTCGGCAAGGGCTCGGCGCAGGCGTTCCTCGGTGAACATGGTGTCGCCCAGCGGGCCGCCGCGGGCCTCGGTGATCCCGTCCGTGTAGAGGACGCAGGTCTCCCCCGGCGCGAGGACAAGGTCGGCGGTCTTGGCGTGGATGTCGGGAATGGCCCCGACCAGAGTGCCCCTGGTGTCGGCCTCCTCCACCGTGCCGTCGGTGCGGACGATCATCGGGGGCGGGTGACCCGCGCTCGTCACCCTCATCCGCACGGAACGGCCCTCCCGCACGGCGGACGCCAGGACCATGGTGGCGAACCGCGTGTGGTGGGAGTTCAGCAGAGCCATGTTCAGCAGTCCGAGCATCCGCTGATGGTCGTCGGCGAGGGGAAGCAGGGCGTGCAGGGTGTTGCGGATCTTCCCGGTCAGCACGGCGGCTTCCAGCCCCTTGCCGCACACGTCTCCCAGCACGACCAAGGACGGGTCGCCCTCCGTGATCGCCGGGTGGACGTCGTAGAAGTCACCGCCGATCCGCTGGTGGTCCTCCGAGGGACGGTAGCCGCCCGCGAAGTCCACCCCGGACACCTGGTGGAGCGGCGGCGGGAGCAGCTCGCGCATCAGGACGTCGGCGATGGCGGACTGATCCGCGTACAGCCGTGCCGCCGACATCGCCGCTCCGGCCCGCGCGGCGAACAGCCGGGCGAAGATCTCCTCTTCCTCGGTGAACGCCGCGCTGCCCGCACGCCGCAGCAGAATCAGCGCTCCGGCCGGTACGCCGTGCCCGGGCAAGGGTGTGATCACGATGGAACCGACGGGTCCGAAGTTCTCCGGCACGACCCAGTCCGGCGCCACGGACGGGTCGACCCACCGCGTGGGTACGGGAGGGAAACCCTGCAACGCCTCTCCGAGACCCGGCACGTCATTCGGATCGACGCCCTGGTGGGACGCGACCGGAATTTCACCGCGCAGGCAGGTCACGAGCGGCAACCGGGTTCCCCGGAGCGGGGCGACGACGAGCGCCGCGTCGGCGAGGTGTTCCGCCGCCAACTGCGCGGCGACGTCCATGCAACGGTCGAGGTTGAGAGAGGAGAGCAACAGGTTGGACGCCCTCCCCAGGAACGCGGTCCGCTCACGCTCCACGCGCAGTGCTTCCTGGACCAGGCGGTGATCGGTGGCATCGACCAGCCACCACAGCACCGTGCCGCCGTCCTGGACCGTGGGGTGCGCCTCGAAGACCCGCTCGTCCACCTCGCCCGACACCGCAAGGGACCGGTCCGTGCCGGCCTGGCGGGGAACACGCAGCGCGGCGTGCGCCGACGACAGCCACACCGGGACGGAGTCCGCCATCGCGGCCCCGGGCCGCGCCCGGGGCAGGAGCGCCCCGGCTTCCTCGTTGACCAGGACGAGCGTGCCCTGGAGATCAGCCACCAGGACTGGATAGGGAGCCCTGCTCCACAGGGACCCGCCCGGTGCGTCGATGCCACTGTCTGCGTTGGTGGGAGTCACCAAATATCGAGGATCCGCTGGGCGAACCCCTCACCTCATACCTTCATAGAAAACGTTGTCGTCCGGCAACCATCCCCCATCCCCTGTCCCATGGCAACCAGCCCTCTCGGAAATCACCGGCCGTCAGGCCGGGTTGAGGCCGACGACGACCGTGGAGCCCTCGTGGCCCGCGACGCCGGGCGGCAACGGCAGGGCGCCGGCCGGGTGATCGCGGTTACGATCACTGGTCATGGACTGGCTCGAGCGCACCACGACGCTGAGGCAGTGGACCCGAAACGGAACTCGGGCGCCGCACAAGCCGCTTCTTCTCCTGTACGCCCTCGGCCGATTCCAGGAGGACGCCGACAGCGAGCTGCGGTACAGCGCGGTGGAGGAGGACCTGCAACGCCTGCTGACCGAGTACGGGCCGCCAACAAGACGTCGCCCGCCTACCCTTTCCACCACCTGGTCGGCGACGGCGTATGGGAGGTGCGTACCGACCGTGGTCCCGGCAGCCCAGGCAGCGGCCTTCGGGAACTCCGGGCTTCGGGTGCCACTGGCCGACTCGCGCCCGACCTCGGACATGCTCTACGGCACGAACCCGAACTGCTGCACCGAATAGCGCGATCGCTCCTCGACCTGCACTTCCCTCCCTCGCTCCACAGCGAGCTGTGTGAAGCCGTCGGCCTGGACCTGGAACCGGCCGAAACCCGCCAACTCCCCACCGCCCGAAGGAAGCGCGACCGGCGGATGCGCGAACTGGTGCTGACCGCCTGCGAGTACCGGTGCGCCTTCTGTGGTTACGACGGCCGTATCGGCGCGGTGCCCGTCGGACTGGAAGCCGCGCACGTGCGCTGGTGGGCCTTCGGCGGACCGGACGACGTCGACAACGGACTGTGCCTGTGCTCCCTCCACCACAAGCTCTTCGACAAGGGAGTCCTCGGTGTCGACGACAGCCACCGCATCCTGGTCTCACAACGCTTCGTCGGCCACAGCACCGCCGCACGTGAGCACGTCGTGGCACTCGCCGGACGCCCGGTCATCGGCCCGCAGTCGGCCGCCGGCCCCGTCGCGGCCGGCCACCGCGCCTGGCACACCAGCCAGGTCTTCCACGGCGCCCCACGCCTGGCCCCGCCTACTGCCTGACCGGCTCACCGCCGAACCCCGCTCTTCCGCGTGCTCCTGCAAAGGCGGCCTTCCGGCCAACGTTCACCGGCAAGGCTCGGCCGCTCGCCAACCGCCAGGAGGGCCCTCTATGCCTCCGAGCCGTCAGCGCGCCCATCGCGTGCCCTCAAGACCGGTGAACCACGGTCGACAGCGGTGCGATCCCGCACTCCCGGGCGCCACACCAGAGCGCATACGCCCGGGTCAGAAACTACCCAGCTCGGCAAGCGCCGGCGCTTCCACACCAACGGCGTCGGCAGCCGTTTCGGCCACGCCCTGGAACCCGACCTGGCGGAGATCACATCGGCTGCTCTGTACGACGTCTCCCTGCGCCCATACCCGCGAACGCCCGCCGGACAACGGCTCAGTCCGTCGGCCCGCCGACCGGGATGCCGAGTCGGTCAGCGACGGTCGTCAGGGCCGCTCCCAGCGGCAGCGCGACCCGGGTGCGGGCATGCGGGTCGCCCCGGGTGGGGTCCCGGTTGACGATCAGCACCGGCTTGCCCTCCTGCGACGCCTGACGGACGAACCGCAGCCCGGACATCACCGTCAGCGACGAGCCGAGGACCAGCAGCGCGGTCGACTCGCGGACCAGCCGCCGACAGTGCTCGACGCGCTGCGGCGGAACCGCCTCGCCGAAGAACACCACGTCCGGTTTGAGGACGCCCCCGCAGTCGGCGCACGGCACGACGCGGAAGTCCCCGACCTGCGCGTCGGTGAGGTCCGCGTCACCGTCCGGGTTGATCCCGGCGGCGACCGGGTCGAAGCCGGGGTTCTCGGCCTCCAGGCGCCGGGCGAGTTCGCGGCGCGGGCTGATGGCGCGGCAGGAGAGGCACACGACCCGGTCCAGGCTGCCGTGGAGTTCCACGACGCCCTCGCTGCCGGCGGCCTGGTGCAGGCCGTCGACGTTCTGGGTGATCACGCCCGAGACACGGGCGTCCCGGGCGAAGGCGGCCACCGCCAGATGTCCCGCGTTGGGGCGGGCCCGCCCGAAGGTGCGCCACCCGAGGTGGCTGCGCGCCCAGTACCGGCGCCGCGCGTGCGCGCTCCCGGTGAAGTCCTGGTAGGTCATCGGCGTGTGCCGGCTGAGGCTCCCGCCCTCGCCCCGGTAGTCGGGGATGCCCGACTCCGTGGAGAGGCCCGCCCCGCTGAGCACCAGCACACCGCCGCCGCTCAGCGCGTCGACGACCGGCTCCAGGTCGGTGGTGCCCGGCAGCAGGTCCGCTTCCGCGGGGGTCCAGCTCAGAGTGGGGCGCATGCGCATGCCGCCAGGGTACGGAATCGGCGGCGGCTCCCGGCGGGCATGGACGGTTGCAGGGAACGGTCCTCCATCCGACGTGGGCAAACCGGCGCTCGGCGCACCGGGCGGGCTCGTGGGCGCGCGGGTACCCGCCGCGGTGAGCGCGAGCGCCGTTGCGGGGCGGCCGGCCGCGGACAGCATGTCCTCAGTACTGCGAGTGAGGAGACATGTGATGTCCAGCGAGTTCCAGCGGACCAAGCTCCGGGCCATGTTCGAGGCGTTCGACGCGGACGGCAACGGCTATCTGGAGGAGGCGGACTTCGTGTCCCTGGCGGACCGCTGGAGCCGGCTGCCGCACGTGAGAGAGGGATCGGAACTCGCCGCGCGCGTGGACGGCGTACTGAAGGGCTGGTGGCAGCACCTGTCGGAGACAGTGGACACCGACCGGGACGGCCGGATCGACATGGACGACCTCCTCGCCATGGTGGACCTGCTGCCGACCATCCCCGAGGCCGTCACCGCCACCGCCGACACCATCTTCGACGCGGTCGACGAGAACGCCGACGGGCGCATCTCGCGCGGCGAGCACCAGCGCCTCGTCGACACCTGGCACGGGCGGCCCGTGGAGACCGGCGGTGTCTTCGACCGCCTCGACCAGGACGCCGACGGCTACCTCAGCCGCCCCGAGTTCGCCGCGCTGTGGACCCAGTTCTGGACCAGCGACGACCCTGCCGAACCCGGCAACCTGATGTGCGGCCCGATCGGCGCCGGGTGACGCACCGGCAGCGGCCGTCCAGAGCCGGCCGCGGCAGGCCGCCTGCCAGACGAGCCGCATACGGGGCGTGGCCCCGGCGCGGGCCATCATCCGCGGCGTTCTCTCCTGATTGCCACCGAGCACACCGGGCAGCGGCATCCAGGCATACGCCGACGACCCGGCCAACACCGTGTACCGGCTCGTCGTCGGCGCCCACCGCTCCCGCTCCGGCACCGGCGCCGTCCGCACCCGCCGGCAGCACGCCACCGGAACGGCCCCCACCCCACGGCCCCACACACAGACCGCGCCGCGCGAGCAACCCGACAGACCCCTGCGGACGCCGGTGACCGGACCCGAAGGCCCGGCCGACACCTCACGCGCCGTCCGGCATCGAAGACGAACCGGTGTGGCTCCCCCGCGCGCGACGAGCGGGTGCCAAGTCCCCGTCCGGGAGGAGGACTTGGCACCCGCTGTCCTGTCAGTGAGCCGCGTCGGCGGTCAGACCGCCGTCACGGTCGCTGTCAGGGGAACGACGTGATCTTCGAGGGAACGGTGTCCGTGCCCGACGTGGGTGCGCCGGTGTCGTTGACCACGTGGGCGTACTGGCCCTTGCCGCCCAGGGAGATCACCAGGATGTCGTGCAGTTTGATCCCTGTCCTGACCGGCACCTGGAAGCCGTGGGCCTGCACGATCGACGGGTCCGAGGTGAAGTTGCAGTAACTTCCCAGGCCCCATGCCTCGTGCACGGTGACGGAGTCGGCGACCTTGTAGGCCGCGTAGCCGACGATGCCGTCATGGGTGATGGCGGCGGCGTTCGGCACGTCGTACGCCTTCTCGTTCTGGAAGAAGATCGTGCGTCCGCGTTCGCCGTTCCACAGCACGTCGTACTTGTTGAAGTGCTCGACGAACAGGCCGGTGGTGAGGACGTCGTCGCCGTTGACCACGAGGCCGTAGTCGGCTCTGTTGGTCTCCCATCCGACGCCTTCGCCGTGGTCGGCGCGCCAGAGCCAGGTGTGGTCGATGATGACGTCGTCGCTGTTGACCACGACGGAGTTGGTGGCGAGGCCGGGGCCCGCACCGCCGATGCGCACGAACACGTCCTGCATGGTGGTCGGGTTGGCGGCGTGGTCGGCGGAGCTGCCGGCCGGGCCGATCTGCAGCAGGGTGTTGGAGTTGGAGCTGCCGGCGTCGATCAGGAAGCCGGCGAGCTTGACTCCGTCGACGTCCGCCACGTGCATGGCGTCCACGCCGTTGTCCGGGACGATGGTCGCCAGGCCGAGACCGAGGACGACGGTGTTCGCCCGGGTCACGTCGATGGTCCGGTCGAGGTGGTAGACGCCCGGGGTGAAGAGCAGGTTCAGGCCCTGGGCGAGGGCGGTGTTGATGGTCGCCGCGGTCGCGCCGGGCTTGACCACGTAGAACTGGTCCAGCGGAATCGACGAACCGGCCGTGTTGGGCCAGGAAACGCCCCGGGCGTCGGTGCGCTTGGCGGGCACGAACACCTTGTACGCGTTGCCGTCCAGGTAGAGGAAGGGCTTCTCGCGCGAGACGGGGGTGTTGTCCAGAGTGGTGTACGGGCCGGAGTCGAAGTTGGTGGCCGGTGCGCCCTGTACGCCGGAGAACGTCATGTTCCAGACGCCGTTGGTCCAGCCGCCGACGGAGCTGTCACGGGTGTACCACTGCTGCTGGGAATACGGGCCGACCGTACCGTCGATCTTGGAGTCGGCGATGTAGCCGCCGGAGGCCCAACCGTAGCCGTTCGGGGCGAGGTTGAGGCCGCCCTGCACGTGGATGCGGCGGAAGGGCGCCGCCTGGGCCACCGCCCAGCGATCGGTGCCGTTGGAGGGCGTGATCGACAGGTTCTCCGCCGAACGCCAGAAGTTCTGGGTCGCGTTGCCGTTGAACCAGCCCGCGTCGACGGTGATGTCACCGTTGATGTGGACGTCGTCGGGGTTGAGGCCGAGGCCCGAGATCGAGGTGTAGAAGCCCACCTGGGCGTTGATCCCGTTGTAGGTACCCGGCTTCATCAGGAACTGGTAGCGGCCGGTGCCGAACTGGTTCGACTCCTGCTGCGCGAAGACCTGGTCGAACGTCGCCTGGAGGTTGGGCGTCGACGGGTCGACGACGATCACGTTGGGGCCGAGGTCGCCGCCGCCCTGCACGGGCCCGCTGCCGTCGCCCGAACCGGTGTGGACGGCCATCTCCCAGAGCGAGTACCCGTAGACGGTGCCACGTGTCGTGCCGTTGATCCGCACGTAACGGCCCTCGCCGGAGACGTCGTAGGACGTCGAGCCGGCGGTGCCGTCGGTGACGGACTTGAGCGTCGTCCAGGTCTGGCCGTCGGTCGAGGCCTGGATCTGGAAGGACTTGCCGTACGCCGTCTCCCAGTTGAGGTCGACCCGGCACAGGCTCTGGGACGACCCGAGGTCGACCTGGATCCACTGCGGGTCGGAGGCCGCGCTGGACCAGCGGGTGCCGGTGTTGCCGTCGAAGGCGGCCGACGCCGGGGTGCCGGCGTTCTCGGTGGAAGAGGCCGTCGCCGTCTTGTCCTGGGCGGCGTTGGCCGTATCGCAGCCCGCGGGCGGGGTGGTGCCGCCGTCCGTGCTGCCGAAGACCTGGAACTCCCAGAGGGAGTAGCCGTACTGGGTGGCACGGTGGACGCCGTACATCCGGACGTAGCGGCCCTGGCCGGAGACGTCGAGCGTGTCGGCGCCGCCGTCACCGCCGGTCACGGACTTGACGTCGGTCCAGGTGCTCCCGTCCGAAGACGTCTGGATCTTGTAGTCGCTGCCGTACGCGGTCTCCCAGTTGAGGACGACCTGAGTGATGGTGGCCGAGGAGCCGAGGTCGACCTGGAGCCACTGCGTGTCGGTGGCGCCGGAGGACCAGCGGGTGGCGGTGTTGCCGTCGACGGCGTTGGCGGCGACAGTGCCCCCGTTCTCGTCGGAGGACGACGTGGCCGTCTTGCCCTGGGACAGCGGCAGGTCTGCCGCGGCGGCCGGGCTGTGCAGGGGCAGGGTGACGAGCGCGGCCATTGCGGCCAGCGCGACACCCAAGGATCTGAGTTTCATGCCGTGACTCCATGCGGGTGGGGTGACGAGCGGAGCGGACACACGGAACCGGAACGCGGGGGCAAGCTCTGCCCAGCGCTCGGGCCTGCATGAACTGGCCTTACACCATGCTTAGTTCACGGTTTGATTTAAGTAATGAACCTTTGGGGTGACAAGAGTCGTGACGTGAGTTTCTTCAACTTCCTTTCACAGGCGGCGGGTCGGCACACCGCTACGACCGGCACGACCTGGACAGAGGCACGGCGGACGGACCGGACACGGCGAGGATCCCGTCAAGCCTTGAAGGCGAGGCAGCGCCAGGGCCCTGCGGGGTGCTCATGAATGCCACGTCATGACGTCACGAGGCCGGTCTCCTGGTGCACTGGGCGGCCCGTGGAAGTTCTCCGGCGTGACGTCGGCGAGTTTCGATCGGAGATCGGCTTGGTGGATGCCTGGAGCCGGCTTGCGCTGCTGTCGGAGCAGGGTGCGCAGAAGGGAACCGGCGTCGCTCCCATCGGCAACAGTGCTCTCCGAGCGACCTGGGCCGTGCCTCCCGTGTCTCCCAACTCCGTTGGGGCGTGAGGGACATAGCCGATGCTCGTAGACTCATGACGTGGCATTCATGAGCACCCCGCACTGCTGCTTCCTGTGATCGGAAGACGATGAGGGCGACGCCGGACGGCATCGCCCTCGTTGGTGTGCCTGCTGCGTGAACCTCGTTCCCAACGCTGCCCGTTCCTTCCTGAGGCAGTGACGCTCTGAGCGCGCGTGCAGGCACGGTCCCTCCCTTCACCTTTGCCAGGAGTGCCTCGTGCCCATGTCGCTTCGCCCTGCCCTCGAACTCTCCCTCGACCTGCTGCACTGCCCAACGTGCCGCACGCGCCACCTGCACCCCCACGGCAGCGCATTGCGCTGCTCGGCAGGCCACACCTTCGACATCGCCCGACACGGCTACGCCAGCCTGCTTGCGGGCACCCGCGCCACCAGCGGCGACGACGCGGCCATGGTCCGGGCCCGGGACCGATTCCTGTCCACCGGCACCTACGCGCCCATCCGCAACGCCGCGGCCCGCCTGGCGGCCGACGCCGTGTCCGAGCAGGCCACGGTTGTGGACGTGGGATGCGGCACGGGCTACTACCTGGCCGGCGTACTCGACCATCTGCCCGGCGCTCGTGGTCTGGGCCTGGACACATCGGTGCGCGCGCTGCGGTCGGCGGCCCGCGCCCACGCCCGGGCCGCCGCAGCGGCCTGGGACGTCTTCCGCCCCTTCCCGCTGGCCGACGGGGTGGCCGATGTCGTGCTGGACGTGTTCGCCCCACGCAACCCGGCCGAGTTCCACCGCGTACTACGCCCCACCGGCCGGCTGATCGTGGTCCGTCCCACCGGGCGGCACCTGGCCGAGCTGCGCGGCCGGTTGCCCGCGATGGTCACGATCGACCCGGCCAAGGAACAGCGCCTGCACCGGGTGCTGGACCCCTTCTTCAAGGCCGCCGTCACCGAACTGGTGGAATACCACGCGACCCTGACCAGACCGGATGCCGTGGACCTGGTGGCGATGACACCGAGCGCACACCACGTGAGCCGTGCGGACCTGAACGATGACGGCCTCCTGCCCGACCAGGTCACCGTCTCCGTGCTGGCCACCGCCTACCGGCCTCGGTGACCACGAGCGGGCGCATGCGCGGGCCGCAGAGCGACCTGTGCGTCGCTCCGTCCCGGTCCTCGACATCCACGGACGGGCCGATGCCACCATCCCCTCACCCGCGTCAAGTCGAGCGTCGTACAACAGGTGTGGTCGTCCTGCTCCGGCAGAAGCACGGTGGAGCACTGCCGCATCGAGGGCGGCGGGCACATGCGGCGGGGCCGAATCGCCAGCAGCATCGGAGCGGATGCCTCACAGGCAGATCCCTCCCGAGGGCTGCCTTCGACTTCTGAAGGCGCTTCGTGAGGTCCGCGAGCGGCGTCAGGGGGCGTCCACTCGACGACAGGAGCGGCTTGCTGACGCCGCGTTCACAAAACCCCAGCTCAACACGGTGAGAGTGCGCGCAGCCAGCCGTTGAAGGGCGCTCCACAACTCTACGGAGCTTGGTTCGGACCTTTATCGAGACTCCATACGGCGTCACCAAGGGGCCTTCTTTTCAACCCGCCACGTTGAAGCCGTTGACGCATGGAGGGTCGCGCCGGACACTCCTGCATTGAACGGCGATCCCTGCCTGGCCCAGACCCGACTCAGGCCTACGGCACCCAACATGACGGATCGTCCGGAATCAGGAGGACAACCAAGGACCGCAGATTCAGCATCATCCTGAGAGCGCTCTCAGATCAGCCGGCAGACCGTGTCGGCAACTCGCTGCACCGCATGTGCCGGGCAGCCGACCGAACGGCGGAAACGACCTGCTCCCAGTCCCCACCAGGAGCCAGGCCCCCTGCACCACTCCCCACCCGCCAGCTCGCCAGGGAGAACCCACACGATGACAACCTCCCCACCACCTGCCGGTGCGCCCGCAGGCAGCCAGAGAACCGTCCCCCTCGTTCTGGGCAGCGCTCTGCTGCTGCTCATCGGCACGCTCGTAGGCCTGATCGGAACCGGTGGCAGCGCCTCGGCGGCTGTACCAGGCGCTCCCGCAGGCTGGACCACTGTCTTCTCCGACGACTTCAACGGATCGTCCGGCAGCGCGCTGAACCGGGCCGACTGGCTGTACGACCTGGGCACCGGATACCCAGGAGGTGCCGCCAACTGGGGAACGGGCGAGATCGAGTCGGCCACCGACTCGACGAACAACGTGTACCAGGACGGGCAGGGACACCTGGTCATCCGGGCGCTCCGGGACGGCTCCGGCCACTGGACCTCGGGACGCATCGAGACCCAGCGGACCGACTTCGCCGCCCCGCCCGGCGGTCAGCTCCAGATGAGCGCGTCCATCCTCCAGCCCAACCCGGCCAGTGGACTGGGCTATTGGCCCGCGTTCTGGGCGATGGGCGACGCCGCCCGCCCGGTCGGCGCGACGAACTGGCCCAGCATCGGCGAGTTCGACATCATGGAGGACGTCAACGCGCTGAGCCGGCACTCCACCACCTTCCACTGCGGGGTGTGGGCGGGCGAGTGCCACGACCCCGACGGCATCACCAGTGATCTTCAGCCGTGCGCGGGCTGCCAGACCGGCTACCACACGTACTCCGCGATCATCGACCGCACGAACACCGCCGCGGAGCAGCTCCGCTTCTACCTCGACGGCAATCCGACCTTCACCGTCAACGAGAACCAGGTTTCGGTCGCCACCTGGCAGGCCGCCGTCGACCACGGGTTCATGGCCATCTTCGACCTGGCGATCGCCGGTTCGTACCCCGACAAGGTCTGCGGCTGCAGCTCGGCCGCCCAGGCGGGCAGCATCACATCAGGTGCCGCCATGAGCGTCGACTGGTTCGCGGTCTACCAGCAAGGCGCCAGTGGCAGCACCACCGGTGGTACGACGACCGGTGGCACCACAAGTGGCAGTACGACCGGCGGGAGCACCGGCGGGAGCACGCCGACGCCCGACTACACCGCCGGCGTGACGCGCCTGAGCGACAGTCAGGCGCAGATCACGTTCCGTCCGACCACACCCGCGGCGTACGTCGACGTGCACTACCTCGTCAACAACGCCGGCCAGCAGAACTTCCGGATGACCAACACCGGCGGCACCTGGACGCACAACGTCACGCTCACCGCCGGATCCACCCTGACCTACTGGTTCACCTATGAGAAGAACGGCCCCCAGTACGACAGTCCGCACTACACCTACACCCAGTGAGCCTCCTGGGCCGGTCCCACAGGACCGGCCCAGGTACCACAGCCACGCGACGGCCGCGCAGGAGACCACGCGTCACCCACCGCGCCCGGCGCGGCTTCCGACGCCGGGCCCCTGGCAGTTCCGCGCGCTCGGGCTGCGCAACTGCAGGCCCCTGAAGGAGAGTCGTCAGTAGCGGTCGCAGGTCTCGCGGACGTATCCGTCGTGGCCGGCCGGGGTGACGTCGAGGTCCCGCCGTACGATGCTGATCCGGTCGCCCCAGCCCGCACAGGCTCTCTTCATGCCCTTCTCGGTGTACTCGACGACGATGACGTGGTCGCCGAACGCGTCGACGTAGGACCCGCATTCGTCGTACTGTCCGCACTCCTCCACCACCGCGAAGTCGAGGCCGACCCGCTTGCGGTCCTTGGCGAGTTCGAGGGTGTTCTTCTGGGCGATGGCGAGGTGCCGGGCATGCGCGTGGCGGGCGAGCAGGGTCTGGAACGCCTCGGCGTCGGCCGCGGTCAGCAGTCCGTGCGGGGCGCGGGTGTAGCTGTCGTAGTTGTCCGGCTCGACGGCGTCGAATCCCTTGTCGGCACACGAGTCGATCCAGTCGTCCACCTTCTCCGCGATCCGCGCGCGCTTGGCCGGGGTCCCGATGTCGAGCATCGCCTCGCCCCAGTCCGTGTCCATGACGACCTTCCCGGAGCGGTCCCGCAGCAGCAGGTCGGCGTCCCAGTCCCCCTCCGCGTCCGGCTGGGCCTGGAACGCGTTGACGTAGCAGATGTTGTAGACGCCCGGGGCGGGCGAGGCCGTGTGGTCGCGGGAGACCACGGAGACGCCCTTCGGCGGGGTGTAGGCGCCGCCGAGTTGGTAATCCACACCGGCGTGGACGGGCGGTGTCGACACCTTCGCCGTCGGGGTCCTCGGCGAGGTGTCGGCATCGGTGGCGGAGCCGGAGCAGCCGACGGCGGCGAGGGCCGTCGCGGCGAGGACGACGGAGAGGGGCACGGTGACGCGGCGGGAGCCGGCCCGGGACTTGCGCATGACGGTCTGCCTCTGGATGCGAGAGCACGCCCCGCCTCGGACACGCTCGATCCTGGCGACTGGGGCCGGGCTGACGACTCGAAAGCCTGCGTTACCGGCTGGGAATGCCTTGGTTGTGCGGACCGTGGTGGGGGTGGGTGGTCCGGTGTCGTGACGATACCAAGGCGGCCGCGATCGATTTGTGCCGCCACAGGAGCTGGTTGGCGGGTGTCACGGGGGCCGGAAGGGAGTGCGGTCAGGTGTGGGCGCCGCCGGTGTCGACGACGGTGAGTACGACGTCGTCGCCCGCGTGGGCCAGGGTCACGGTGATCGCGGTGGTGGTGTGCCGCTGCGCGTTGTCCAGAAGCTTGCCGAGGACGCGGGCCAATTGGCCGCGGCTGCCCAGGACTTGGGGCACGTCCTCGTCACCTGGTCGGCGCGCAGCGCGCTCTCCGTGGACGCCGGGACCGAGCCGCCCATGGCCGCGACGCGGTGGTAGGAGTCGGCCGACAGGGTGGAGGCGTGGACGTAGAAGGCAGGTATCACCGGCGCGCCCGAGAGCCAACTCCGCCCGCAGCACAGGCGTTTCATCTCTCCCGGAGTCAACTACCGAGCCGCGATTCGGGCCCGGACGCCCTACCTGCCGACTGCCGCCGCGCAACGCGTAGTTCTGAGGGGAAAAGGACGACGCAAGCGCGCCGGGCCACGTCCCGACGCGCCCCCATGCCCCGCCCACCAGCCTCCCCGCCCAACTCCCCCTCACAACAGCAGAGTTCAGCGATCCCACGGACTCGGGCTCAAGCCCCGTACAGAACAGCCCCGTACGGATCAGTCCCGTACAGATCCATCGTGACCGCTCCGGCCCGAGGCGCCGGCTTCGGGCCGGACGCCGACAAGTTCAGGCTCCAATCCCCCACTCACCCCGGTACGTCCACGCCCCACGTCGACGCGCCAGGCCTCGAAGGCCCAACTGGTGAGAGCAACGACCGCGAGACCCAGGAGCCAACCGCCCACAACATCACTGAACCAATGGACACCGAGCGCGATCCGGGTGAAACCGACGCCGAGGACGGACACGACCGAGACGCACCAGCACAGCGCCCGCAAAGCACGCGGCACCACGGGCAACAGGACCAGCAGCAGAATCGCGAACGACGTCGTCGCGGTCATCGCGTGTCCGGAGGGGAAGGAGAACCCCGGCGCGTGCGCGACCGGGTCCTCCAAAGACGGTCTCGCCCGCTCGACCACCACTTTGACCAGGAGCCCGATGAGCCCGCCGGCCGTGGCCGTCACGGCGGACCAGAGGGCGAGCCGCCAGGCCCGGCGGTACAACAGCCATACGGTCAACAGCGCTACGGCCGTCCGCAGCGTGACCGGGTCCCACACCCGGTCGGACAGAAACCGCAACACGTCCGTCCACGCCGGGTGTTGGAGGGCCGTCTCGTTCAACTGCCGTGCCGCGCCCGCGTCGAGACGACGCAGTGGCTGCCAGTGCCCCTCGACCAGGACGAGCAACAGTCCGAACGGGACGGCGGCCACGGCAGCGACCGTGACCGAACCGAGCAGGTGGACGCCGAATCTCCGGTCGGCCGCCCGACGACGAAGGTCACGAACGCGCTGCGCCGTGGCACGGACCACCATTCAGACTCCCGGGTCGGCTGTGATCGGGCCGGGCCGCAGCCCCCGCGCGGCCTCCAACTGTGCCGCGAAGGACAGCCCCAGGAAGAGGGCGATGGAGGTCAGGTAGGCCCAGAGCAACAGGGACATGAAGGCGCTGAGCGGGCCGTAGACCGCGTCGAAGGACCCGCTGATCTCCAGGTACAGGCTCAGCAGCCAGGTCAGGGCCGTCCACAGCACGAGGTAGACGGCGGCGCCGAAGGCCAGCCAGGTGTAACCGGGCTGGCGGCGCCGGGGGGAACGGCGGAAGATCGCGCTGGCCGAGAAGAGGGCGAGCAGCAGGCCGAAGGGCCACCGCAGGATCTCGCAGGCGGTCCTGGCGTCACCGTCGAGGTGGTACACCGTCGCCGCCGCGGCGGCCAGGTCGCCGCCGGCCACCATCACGACGAAGCCGAGTCCGAGCGGGATCCCGGCGCTCAGCGACATCACCAGCCCGCGCAGATACTTCAGGTGGAAGGGGCGGTCGCGTTCGTTTCCGTAGATCCGGTTGGCACCGCGTTCGATCTGGCACATCGCGGTGGTGACGTTGACCAGGGAGAAGAGCAGGCCGAACCAGAGGGCGATCTGGTCGCCGTCGCCCGCGCTGTGACGGCCGCGGTCCAGCGCGTCGTCGACGACGTCGGCGCTGGGGCCCTGCGCGATGCGGTGGATGGTCAGTTCGGCGAGTCTGCCGATGTTCTCCGTGTGCAGCGCGGTGGACAGTCCGACGAAGGCGATGGCCAGCGGGATCACCGCCAGCACCGTCTGCAGGGCGAGCGCGCGGGAATGGCTGAAGCCGTCGGCGTAGCGGAACCGGACGAACGAGTCACGGAGCAGCGGCCAGCGACCGTAGCGGCGCAGCGACGCCAGGGCCTCGTCGGCCGAGAGGTCGTCGCCGGTCATGTCGCGGGTCTCGGGGACCTTGGTGACGGTGCCCATTCACTTCTCCCGGGCGGGCAGCAGCACGGTCAGCGCGCCGGGGCTGACCTCGGCGGTGAGACTCCGGCCGTGGGACACCGGGTCGCCGTCGAGTTCACGCGACTGCGGTACGGCGAAGGTGAGTTCGGCCCGCCGGAAGGTGCGGAACTCCACCGGTACGCCCTTCGTGCCGGTGCCGTCGGGGGCGAGGGTGTCCAGGGTCGAGGGCCGCTCGCTTCGCCCGCGGCCGCGTATCAGGGTGCCCAGGGCGCTCAGCCAACCGGCGGGGCCGCGCGGGTCGAGGATAAGCAGGTCGAGCAGTCCGTCGTCGGGGCGGGCCGCCGGGAGCAGCGTGAGACCGCCTTGTACGGTGCCGACGTTGGCGAGGAGCACCATGCGGGCCGTACGGTGCAGGACGGGCCCGTCGTCGAGACGGACCGTCAGCCGCATGCGAGGTGTGCGCAGCGTGCCGACGGTGGCGAGTACGTACGCGAGCCAGCCGACGGCGGACTTGGCGCGGGCGTCGGTATGTTCCAGCATCGCGGCGTCGAGCCCGGCCCCGGACATCGCGGCGAAGTGGGTGGGGGCGAGACCGTCTCCCGCGATACGGCCGAGGTCGAGGCGGTGCGGAGCTCCGGACAGCGCGGCGTCGAGCGCGCCGGCGGGGGTGAGCGGCAGGCCGAGATTGCGGGCCAGCAGGTTCCCGGTGCCGCAGGGCACCACGACGAGCGGTACGCCGGTGCCGGCCAGGGCGTCGGCGACCGCCCTGATGGTTCCGTCGCCGCCGCAGACCACGACCAGTTTCGCTCCGCCACGGACCGCGCCGGCGGCCTGACCGGTGCCTGGGTCGTCGGCCGTGGTCTCGGTGAACTCCGGTGCGCGGTGGCCGTGTTGTTCGAGGACGCGGCGCAGTTTCTCCCGATCGGCCTCGCCGGTCACCGTGGGGTTGAAGATCACGGCGGTGCTGCCGGGCTCGCGGTCCTCGACCCCGGCTTTCGCGTCGGTGAGTGCGGTGCGCGGCGAGGGGACGGCGACCACGGCCCCGTCGGTGAACAGGGCACGGCCGACGATCAACAGGGACAAGGCACCGTTGGCCATTCCGCCGATCACATCAGTGGGGTGGTGCATGCCCCGGTAGAGCCGGGAGACACCGACGACCACCGGTAGGAGGAACAGCAGCCCGGCCAGCGGCCACCGCCACGGCCTGCGCACCCGGGACAACACGAGCACCGCGAGCCCGGCGTACAGCGCGGTGGCCGCGCCGGTGTGGCCTGAGGTGTAACTGGACGTCGGCGGGGAGGCGTCGAGGCGGTGCACATGCGGGCGGGTCCGGTCCACCGACTCGGTGACGGCCAGGAACACCAGTGCCTGGAGCGAGACGGCGAAGGTGAGGAAGACCGCCTGACGCCACATCGGCAGCCGGGGTACGAGCAACAGCGCCACGCAACTCACCAAGGTGACGGCGATGACCGTGAGCGTGTTGCCCGCCTCGGAGCCGAGGTACGACAGGGTGGTGAGCGGGCCCGTACGGATCCGCTCGAACCCCTCGTTGACGTGATCCTCGACCGTCAACGGCCACACGTTCCGGGCGGGGCCCGTGATCAGAAGCCCGAAGCCCACCAGCAGAGCGGCCTGACAGACGGTCAGTACACCGATGCGCGCCGCGGCACGCCCGGTACCGCGGGGCAGAACAGGCGAACCGCCCGGCCCTACCACCTCAGGTTCTTCCCCAGCCGCTCCAACTGCTCTTCCCGGCACGGCGGTCGACATCGGCGCTCCCACGGGTCGGCGCCTCGCGGCGGTCCACAACCGGGCAACGTTCACACCCGATCCATCGCCATCTGCCCCCAAAGCCGAGACCCAGACACCCCCTTCACGCAGGAATCCACGAGCCCATACCCCCGACGCGCACAGAAGATGCCGACGGGGCGTGCGCCGACGGACACGGCCGTCCCACGCTGCCGCAGTTCCACCAGGGCGCAACAACCGCATCCAGACGATGAACGCGCCGCCGGCAGCCCGGCGGACAACACGCCCGCCGCACCCCCTTCGCCACCACCTGCGGACGCCAAACCCTTCATGACCGAAACAGCACCGGGCTGAGCGGCCCGGCCTGCGGGAGCTCGCCGTCCGCCCGCGGCGCACGCGATCGAATTGCTGACGTGAGATCGGCCGTCGGCTTGCCGTGCCGCGCGCTCCAGTCGGCCCCCGTGACCCTCCCACCACGCCTGATCCCCTTGCGGCAAGTTGTCCTTGCCTCGCACTTCGACTGTGGTGTCGCCGCGGCGAACCGAGATCGGGGCCCGTGTGTCCGCCGACCTGCAAGCCGAAGAGTGGATGACGCCCGAGCGCTACGCCCCGCTTGGACGACGGCACCCGCCGCATCGTCGCCGACCACGCCGCACCCGGACTGCCGCTGTGGCTCTTCCGCCCCGCCCCCGGCGCCCCGCAGCGCACGCAGGACGACGGACACCTTGCGTCTAGGACCAAGCCACACGCCCCACCACCGAGCGTGACGTCGCGTCAGCAAGCCGAACCAGCGCACCACTCACCTTTGAAGACTCCGGAAAGCGGGCGCGTCTCCGCCGCGACGAGCGAGTGCGGGACGAACGAACCGTCGCGGTCACCCCGCCCCGCACACTCGCCACCGGAGGGGCTCGACGGTCAACTGCCGACGAGCATCTGCCAGGTCTGCGGTCCCACCTGGCCGTCCACGCCCAAGCCGTGCGCGGACTGGAAAGCCCGGGCGGCAGTGTCGGAGCCGGAGCCGAAGCTGCCGTCCACAGCAAGGCCGTAGCCGAACTTGTTCAGTTCCACCTGGGCGGCCCGGACAGCATCACCGCTGGAACCCAACTGAACCTGGACGATCAACGCCGACCAGGTCTGCGGGCCAATCTGACCGTCCACGCCCAAGCCTTGCGCGGACTGGAAGCTCTTGGCCGCAGCGAGAGTGGCCGGCCCGAACTGACCGTCGGCGCTGATCGAGGCACCGTGATAGCGCAGCAGGTACTGCGCGGCGAGCACATTGTTGCCGGTGTCGCCGTAGATGACGTTCGGCCAGGGTGGCGCGACGGTGCCACCGCCCGAGGCGCCGTTCCCGGTACCCACGAGCATCTGCCAGGTCTGCGGTCCCACTTGGCCGTCTACGCCGAGGCCGTGCGCGGACTGGAAAGCCCGGGCGGCGGTTTCGGTGCCGGAGCCGAAGCTGCCGTCGACAGTGAGGCCGTAGCCGAACCGGTTCAGCTCCACCTGGGCGGCCCGCACCGCGTCGCCGCTTGAGCCCACCTGGACCTGGACGATCAGCGCCGACCATGTCTGCGGCCCAATCTGGCCGTCCACCCCGAGGCCGTGCGCGGACTGGAAGCTCTTGGCCGCAGCGAGAGTGGCCGGCCCGAACTGGCCGTCGGCGGTGATCGAGGCACCGTAGTAGCGCAGAAGATACTGCGCCGCCTGCACGCTGGGCCCCGTCATGCCGTCGGTGATGTTCGGCCAGGACGGCAGGATGACACCGCCACCGCCGCCGCCCGTGCCACCCCACTGCCCGAAGTCGGCGGCCATCGCCTGGTCGAGGTCCGCGTCATGCCCGGCGACCGCGATGCCGTTCTGGACCTGCCGCAACTGCGCGCGGCTGTCCCAGCTCCCGCCGGACCACGCGTACGTCTGCCAGCCCCAGGTTATCTTCCCGTTGTCGAAGAGCTCCTCGATCACGTGGTAGCCGCCGTACGCACCGGTCCGAGACCGGCCGATCACCGAGGCGATGCCGTCGAAGTAGGAGTTGAGCGCGGAATACATCGAGGGCTGAAGGTCGAAGTCGACGCTGAAGTAGATCGGCCGCGACGACGGCATCCCGTTGGCCAGCGCTTGCCGCTGCGCCTCAGTGGCATGCCCGGCCCCCTGGGCGTAGGGATCGGCGGGGACGCCGCTCTGCCAGTCCTGCAGCCCGTCGGACTCCCAGTTGGAGACGATGCCCAGACCCGCCGCGGTCAGGGCCTGAGCCTCGGACAGGGTGAGGACCTTCGGGTTCGGCAGCCAACTGAGGTAACGGCACGCGAAGCCGTAGCCCGCCGCGGCGACCGAACCGGCGGTGAGCGACGCGTCGGAATAGTCGATCCCGTAGCCGGTCACCGCGGACGACGCGGACGACGCGGACGCCGACTGGGCTAAGCCGATGCCGGTCGCTGTGGCCACCGCGGCGCCGCCGGCGAGGGTGAGCAGCCTGCGTCGAGACAATCGACGGCTGGAGTCATACAGGTTCATGACACGTTCCAATCCTTGACGTCTGGTGCGGTGAGCAACGCGGGAGCCGCTGGGCGACGCGGCATTCGAGTCCTGCCGGAGCCGACTGTCCAGCGTTTGGGCGGTGCCAGTCGGAAGCAGCGCTGCAGGTGATCTTTGGACCCCGGTCCGGCCCGTGTCCACAGCGCGTCGGAATCTGGTGGAATTGCGGGACGACACCGGCACTGACCTGCCGGGATCCACAGCAGCGTGACGGTTGAGCGGGACAGTTTCGGCGCGCCCGCCGAACAGAGCGGCTGCGCGAGTGCCGGCCCAGGGCTCGGCCGCGGGGGCGCCGGTGCTGTGGAAGCAGCGGAAAGCCGCCCAGAACTCTCCGGGGTCTTCAAGGTGAGCGGTACGCCGGCTCGGCTCGCTGACGCGACGTCACACTCGGTGGCTGGTCGAGCGGCTTGGGCACTGGACCCGAGGTGCCCGTAGTCCTGCGTGAGGACACGCCCATGCTTACCGGAGTTGACGCCGACGGGATGACGCCGAACGGCTCCCTGATCGACGGGATCGTCCGGGAGGGGGTCCTGGTAGAAGCTGTCCGCAGGGCAGCAGGCCGTCAACCTCTCTCACGCCAGGATCCGTGCCCTCGGCGAACAGACCATGGCCACCCTCAAGACCTGGCGCCTCCTGCGCAACTCCGGTGCAGCACCACCCGCATCAGCGCCCTCGTCCAAGCCGTCCTCAGCCCCCACCTCAACACCTCAGACTGGGGCTGGGGCTGGGGCTGGGGCTGGGGCTGGGAAAAGCGCGCTGCACCCGTTCGAAGTTCCGCGGCGCGGTCCGGCCCACCGCGGGCAGGGCAGGTGGCAGTTCGTCAGGGTTGGTCAGACCTGGACCAGTCCGCCGTCGACGAAGTGCTCGGCGCCGGTGATGAAGGAGCTTTCGGGTCCGGCGAGAAAGGCGGCGAGTGCGGCAACCTCTTCGGGGCGGCCCATGCGGCGCAACGGGATGTCCGCGGCCAGCACGCCGTGGAAGTCCTGCGCGCTCTGGCCGAGTCGGTCGGCTATACGGTCGATGGCGGGGGTGGCGATGGGGCCGGGCGTGATGACGTTGACGCGGATGCCACGTGGGGCCAGTTCCGCGGCCCAGGTCCGGCCCAAGCTGCGTACGGCGGCCTTGGAGGCGGCGTATACGCCCATCCGGTCGGCGCCCTGGTGGATGGTGGAGGACGCCAGCAGGATCACCGAGGCGGGCTCGGCGAGGAGAGGCAGTGACTTCTGCACGGTCAGCAGGCTGCCTTTGGTGTTGACGCCGAAGACGAAGTCGAACTGCTCCTCCGTGACGTCCTGGAGGCGGGCGCCGTCGCCCAGGCCGGCGTTGGCCACGACGGCGTCGAGCCGGTGCCCGTCGGCGCGGATGACGTCCATGACGCGGTCGAGGTCGGCGGCGCGGGAGACATCGGCGGGTACGGCGACCGCATCGGGACCGATGGCCTGCGCTGCGGCTTCGAGTTCGTCCTTGCGGCGGCCGGTCAGGTAGACGCGGGCGCCGTCGTCGGCGAAGCGCTGGGCTATGGCCCGGCCGATTCCGCTGGAGGCTCCGGTGACGAGGGCGGTCTTTCCGTTCATGGAGGGCATGGCACTGATCCTTTCGAGAGGGCAACGGCGTTTGCGCTGCTCGCAGCCATGGCCGGGACAGTCGATCGACTTTCTTGACCGCCTCGTCCAGAACGTACTCGGTTCTGGACGAGACAGTCAAGAATTGCTACCGTTCGACCATGGGACGACCCCGAAACTTCGATGAGAGCGAGGTCCTGCGCGCCGCCAGGGACCAGTTCTGGTCGACCGGATACGCGGCCGCGCGGGTGGACGACATCGCCGCCGCCACCGGCCTGGGCAAGGGCAGCCTCTACGGCGCTTTCGGCGACAAGCACCAGTTGTTCCTGCGCACCTACGCCGACTACTGCGCCGGGCTGGTCGAGGCCGTGCGCCGGGCGCTCGACGGCCCGGACGCCGACGCGTACGAACGGCTGCGCGCGCATGTGATGAAGGTGGCCGAGGCCACCGCCGCGGACGTCAGCCGACGGGGCTGCCTGCTCGCCAAGGGCGCCGCCGAGCTGTCGGAACAGGACCCGGCCGTCGCGGCGACGGCCGGCCGGACGTTCGCGGCCATCGAGGAACTGCTCACCTCCTGCGTCGCGGGAGCGCAACGCGCGGGTGCTATCGCGCCGGACGCGGACCCGGCCCGGCTCGCCGGGCTCCTGCTGGCCGTGCTGCGCGGCATCGAAGCGCTGGGCAAGGGCGGCGGTAGCCCCGACTCACTTCGGGCGATCGCCGAAACGGCCCTGGCGGTCCTGCCACGGCCGTAGAACGACCGGGACCCGACAGGAAGGCGCAGGGCGGCCTTGGCCCCACCCGCGCCGCAGGGTCGAACTGGACAGACCGATCCCGGTGTCGGCGATTTCCTCGGGCTCCCACAAGGGGATCGGCCGGTCCTCGGGCGTCCTCGTGTGCCTCATTTGATCGCCACCGCCGAGACCGGGGATCCGACCGCGCCGGTGATCGGCAGCGGTGTGGCGGCGAGCAAGAACTCGTAGCGGTGGTCGGCGGCGCAGTCGGCGGCCAGGGCGTCGAGGTCGAAGATCTCGCCGAAGGCCAGACCCATGTGGACGAGGGCGACCAGATGCAGCGGTTGCAGGGCGTCGATCTCGTTCGGGCGCACCTCCACGCCCCAGGTGTCGGTCGCGACGGCGGCGATCTCCCGCTCGTACAGCCAGGGCGCCGTGTGCAGGGACAGTCCCGGTGCCGGTCCGCCCGCGTAGTCACCCCACTCACCGCGCCGTGCGGTCAACTGCCCGGTGCGGACCAGCAGGGCGTCCCCCGGGCGCACGGCGGAGCCCTGTGCCGAGAGCGCGTGTTCGAGATCGTCGACGGTGATCGGGTAGCCCGGATCCAGACTGCCGACGCCGAAGTGGGCGGGCAGGTCCACCAGCACCCCGCGCAGCACCAGGCGGTCGCTCCAGTGCTGGATGCCGTTGCGTGCCGCACCGCGCGAGGTGTGCTCGGCCGCGCTGTAGCCGTTCCACATCCGGCCCTTGTAGAAGATGTGCGAGAGCGCGTCCCACTGCGTGCCGCACTGGGTGCCCATGACGACCAGGTCGTCGGCGAAGCCGAATCCGCCGGCGGGCCCGAGGGCGGACAGCACCTCGTCCTGGGTTCCGGCGAGGTGGTCGGTGCCGGTCGCGGTGGCGATCAGATGGGGATTGGTGCGCAGTCCGCCGGGCTGCGGCCCGTTCTGGTCGTAAGGCAGCGTCAGTGAGACGACCTTGCCGTCGCGGACCAGCGCGGCGGCGGCGCGAACCTGTTCGGCGCCGACGAGGTTCAGCGCGCCGAACTGGTCGTCCTCGCCCCAGCGGCCCCAGCGGCTCAGCCGGGCGATGTACTCGTCGAGGACCTCCGTCGAGCCCACCGGGCTCACCGGTCCGTCTCCGCGGTGGCGGTCAAAGTGCGGTCCAGCCAGCCGATGATCGTCGGGAACACTTCGGGCAGCTTGCTCATTGCGCAGTGCCCGGTGTCGGGAACGAGGTTCACTACGGTGTCGCGGCGGCCCTGGAACACCAGGGTGTCGTGCTGGGGCACATGGACGTCGTCGGCGCCGTTGACCACCAGCATGGGGCTGTTGCGGTCCCGGTCGAGCAGCGGGCGCAGCGAGAACTCCGCCCTGTGTTCGGCCAGTTGCTCGAGGGTGGGCGGCGCGTCGAAGCCCATCGCGTTGCCGACGATCCCGTCCATCCCGAAGGCGTACTCGCGCACTTCGGTGAACGCCGTCTCGACCGGCCCGCCCAGCACCACGGCGGCGTCGACCTCACCGCCGAGACCCGACCGGGCCGAGAAGTACCCGCCCATCGAGATGCCCACGTGCGCCACCACGCCGTTGCCCAGCGACCGGGCGTGCTCGATCAGCCCGGTGACCATCTCGGCGCCGCCGGCACCGGTCATCGGCACCGTCGATTCGCCGGTACCCGCGATGTCGAACACCAGCACCCGGGCGCGCAGATGGGTCGCGAGGAGCACCATCAGCCCGTGCACATCCATCTTCCAGCTATCCACGCCTCCGCTGGCGAGCACCACCGGCCGGTCGGCGGGAAGGTCGAAGGGCGCGAGCAGATGGACCGGGACACTGGTCGTGTTCCCTCGGTACGGCAGTTCCAGCACGTCCCGCTGGAACCGCACCCCGAAACCGGGAGCGGCGAGCCGGTACTGCTCGAGCTGCTTGGCGAGCGCGCCCCGCTTGCTCTCGTCGGCCAAGGTCGGGAACTTCGCCCATCCGTAGGCCAGCGCTGCCTGTTCATGGTCTCCCGCGTCGGCGTACGTCGCGGCCAGTTGCGACCATTCACGGACCCACCCGCCCGGTGCGTCCGCCCACATCTCGGTGACCGCGGCGCGCACGGCGTCGACGTCGGCCGCCGGCAGTCCGGTGTTGACCATCTGCGGATACCGCTCGCCGAACAGCTCCGACGCGTCCAGCGGCCATTGATAGGGCATGACGGCTCCTTCCGTTCCTTCTGCGGCACAGCCACTAACGCAGATATCTTGCATTAGCGGACGCTACGCCCACCCGGATACAAACGCAAGATTCGTGCGTTAACGTGGTGCGGTGAGCAAGAACGAGATGAGCGACCAGGCAGAGGCGTCCCGCCGTCCGGGTGGCCGGTCCGCGCGGGTCCGTGCCGATGTCCTGCGGTCGACCCTGGAGGCGCTCGCCGAGAACGGCGCGAGCGGCTTGACGGCGAGTGAGATCGCCCGGCGCTCGGGGGTCCACGCCACCTCGATCCAGCGGCGCTGGGGCACGCTGCAGAACCTGACCCTGGACGCACTGCTGACCTACAGCCAGGAACAACTACCGGTCCCCGACACCGGAAACCTCCGCGACGACATGGTCGCGCTGGCCCGACTGATCGCGGCCTACCTGAACACCCCGCTGGGCGCCGCACTGGCCCATGCGATGGCATCAGTCGAGGAAGATCCCCAACTGGCCGAGAACCGCGCCCAGTTCTGGCAGACCCGCTACGACGTCACCCGAGTCATCGTCGACCGCGCCGTCGACCGCCATGAGCTGGCAGCCGATACCGATCACCAGATCGCCCTCGAACTGCTGGTCGCACCGCTGCACTTCAGGGCGCTGCTCATCCGGCAACCCATCGAGGAGGACTGGATCGAGCGGATGGTCGACACGCTCCTGCGCGGGTTGGCCGGATAGAGCTCCGCCCGCACGCAGCCCTGCGGCAGCGCACCAGCGGATGAGCGACTCGAAGCCGCCGCTCCACAGGCCCAACACCCGTACCGATCCGGCGCGTTGGGCCGCACCGGTCCATTCGCTCGTCGCCTCGGCGGGATGCTCGGCGCGGCCTCGGCCCGTCAACAACCCGGCAGGTCCTGGACGATCAGCCCGCCCACCCCTTCGGAGTCACCTGCTCGAACTCATCCAGAGCGAGCCGGGCGTCCGCGAGGACACACTGGAGATCATCGTAGGGCCGGGATGGCGGGACCGCCTTGGCTTCTCCGGCGGTGGCGATCCGGGGGTCATGCAGACTTCCGCCCAGCACGCGGAGCGGTATCCGGCCGCGGCCTATCCGGAGATCACCCAAGGGCGTGCCCGCACGGCTACGGCTCTGGCGCTGCGCGCCCTCCCTGCCCCTGACCTGGGCACCCGCCTGCACGCTGCCACCTCAAGAACCGATCCTCACCACGTAGCGACCACCGACGACGGGGACGTCCACGATCCCCTGTCCGGCAAGTACGCGGAACCGCGACTCGATGGCTGGCGCCGATCCCGACGGATCCTCGATCTCTTGACGCACCGAATCCTGGCGGCGCCGCCGACGACTGCCGGCACGTCTCGGGAGCGGTCCACCAACCGCAGAGTGTGGGGGCCGATCGCGTACCGGCCGGGCGACGCGACAGCGGGCGATGCGCTCGCCACGGTTCCGACTGCCGCCAGGACTCCGCCCAGGACCATCAACTTCCGCCGGGTCCAGGCGTGTTGCGGTGCCGGCGATGCCATCTGTCACGACTCTTCATGACAACGGCCACGGACATCATGAACGCCTCGGCGACGGCGCCATCGAATGCTGTCATGCACACACCTTGACCCCATTGGTCTAGATTTTTACTTTCGAGTGGTCAATTCCCTTCGGCACACGCCCAGTTGAGACCTGCGACCTCTTCCGCACACGCCGAACCGCTCGAAAGGGCCCCGACACCCCCATGACCACTCGCTCCCCCCTCCCCCGCATCGCGTTACGCGGCACCCCCGTCCTCGCCCTGCTGGCCCTGCTGATCGGCCTCCTCACCGCGGCACCGGCGGCCGCGGCGACCGGCTCCATCACCGGCCTCGCCGGCAAGTGCCTCGACGTCGCCGGAGCCAACTCCGCCGACGGCACACCGGTTCAGCTCTACGACTGCAACGGCACCGCCGCCCAGCAGTGGACGGTCGGTACGGACAACACCGTCCGCGCCCTGGGCAAGTGCCTCGACGTCACCGGCAACTCGACCGCCGACGGCGCCAAGATCCAGTTGTGGACCTGCACCGGCGGCGCGAACCAGCTCTGGACCGTCACCGCCGCGAACGACATCGTCAACCCGGCCGCGAACAAGTGCCTCGACGTCTCGGACAACTCCTCCGCCAACGGGGCGCGCATCCAGCTCTGGAGCTGCACCGGAAGCGCCAACCAGAAGTGGAACGCCCCCGCGCCCCAGTCTGGGGAGCAGTGCTGGGCCACGCACTACGGTCCCCAGCCCGCAGGTGCCCTCACGGCCAGCGGCGAGGTCTTCGACAACAACGCGGACACCGCGGCCACTTCGCTCTCACGCCAGCCCCAACTCCCTTTCGGTACGCGTGTCCAGGTCACCAACGTCGCCAACGGCCGCTCCCTGACCGTACGGATCAACGACCTCGGGACGTTCGCCCAGACCCCGCAGGAACCGAAGTGCCTTGATCTGACCGACGGCGCCTTCAGCCGCCTCGGGGGCGTCCTCGACCCGGACGCCGGACACATCGTCGTCACCCAGACGGTTCTGGGCTGACGACCGCGGCACGCCCGGCGCGCATACCGACCGACGCGAGCCGATCGCCCTCAACCACCCCTCAACCACCCCTCAACCACAGGAGCAAAGACCCATGGTCACCCCCCACTCCATACCAAGTCTCCGCAGACTCACGGTTCTGAGCAGACTCACCCTCGTCATGCTGCTCGCCGCGGCCCTGTCCGCTCTGTTCGCCATCTCGCCCGCCCGCGCGGCGGACGGCCGGATCACCGGTCTGGCCGGCAAGTGCGTCGACGTCGCCGGGGCGAACTCCGCCAACGGGACCGCCGTTCAGCTCTACGACTGCAACGGCACCAGCGCCCAGACCTGGTCCAACCCCGGTGACGGCACACTGCGCGCGCTCGGCAAGTGTCTGGACGTGACCTCCGGCGGCACCGCGGACGGCACGACGGTCCAGCTCTACGACTGCAACGGCAGCGCCGCCCAGAAGTGGGCCGTCAGCTCCGCCAACGACATCGTCAATCCGCAGGCCAACAAGTGCCTGGACGTGACCGGCAACAACTCGGCCAACGGCACCCGGCTCCAGATCTGGACCTGCTCGGGCGGCGCCAACCAGAAGTGGAGCGCCCCCGCGAGCGGCGGCGGCACCACACCCTCCGGCTTCGTCGTGAGCGAAGCCCAGTTCAACCAGATGTTCCCGAGCCGGAACGGCTTCTACACCTACCAGGGCCTGACCGCCGCCCTGTCCGCCTACCCCGGCTTCGCCAACACCGGCTCCGACACGGTCAAGAAGCAGGAGGCGGCGGCCTTCCTCGCCAACGTCAGCCACGAGACCGGCGGACTGGTCTATGTCGTCGAGCAGAACACCGCCAACTACCCCCACTACTGCGACGCCGGCCAGCCCTACGGCTGCCCCGCCGGACAGGCCGCCTACTACGGCCGCGGTCCCATCCAGTTGTCCTGGAACTTCAACTACAAGGCCGCGGGCGACGCCCTGGGCATCGACCTCCTCAACAACCCCTGGCTGGTCCAGAACGACTCGGCCGTCGCCTGGAAGACCGGCCTGTGGTATTGGAACACCCAGTCCGGCCCGGGCACGATGACCCCGCACAACGCCATGGTCAACGGCGCCGGCTTCGGCCAGACCATCCGCTCCATCAACGGCTCCCTGGAATGCGACGGACGCAACCCCGCGCAGGTCCAGAGCCGCGTCGACGCCTACAACCGCTTCACCTCCATCCTCGGCGTCAGCCCCGGCAGCAACCTCTACTGCTGACAATCGTCCTCGGCCAGGCCTGATGCGAGGGCCGGTTCATCCGTGATCCGGCGTGATCCGGCCCTCGCACCACACCTGCTCCGTCACATGTGCGGGCTCCAGAAGGCGAGCGGGGTGGCGCAGTGCCGCCCACCCCGCTAATTTTCAACCCTGCCCATGACGGCACTCATGCCACTAGAATTGATGTCATGACTGCCATCACCCTGCGCATTCCCGACGCCATGGACAAACAACTGCGCGACGCCGCCGCCGGCGCCTCGTCCCTGAACGACTACATCGTGCGAGCCGTACGACGGCAGATGACTCTCGACGCCGCGCGAAAACTCGCCTCCATCGCCCCCCTCGACCTGGCGGGCGAAGGCGACGCCCTGTGATCATCCGCAAGGGCGACGTCTGGGACGTCGACACCGGCAAAGGCACCCGCACCGTTCTCGTCGTCAGCCTCGACGGACTTGCCGACGCCTACGGCGCGGTCGTCGTCCTTGTCCTGCATGCCCCGGCCCAGCACCCCGACACGGCGATGAGCGTGCACCTGACCACCCCGGTCGACGCCTCCGTCGTCGCCGTCAATCTCCTCCAGCTCTCCACGCTCCGCTTCGAGACCGGCACACCGCACGGGAACATCGGCCCCGAACAGCAGGAACTCGTCGACAACGCCCTCCGCGCGGTCCTCGACCTGTAAGCCCCACTCGGCCGGACGGGAGGTACTGCTCGCCGTACGGCCGGAACGGGCCGCGTCAGCCGGTTCGGCCGCGCCTGGTCGCGCCGTTGGGCCACAGTCGTGGGCGGCGTTTCGCGGCGATGTCCTCGACCCATCCGACGGCCAGGACGGCCAGGACGATGAGCGGCCAGACGAGCAGGAACATGAGGACGTTGTACGACGTGTCGAGCGCCGACGCCGCCTGGTCGTTCCGCATGAAGGGCAGGTCGTACGCCTGGTCGATGATGGGCACGGTCGCCGCGATCAGCAGGTTGTGCCAGAGGTACACGGTGACGGCCCGGTTGTTGGAGAGCGTCACGAGCTTGTCCCACCTGCGCAGCCGGCCGGGGAGTTCCTGCCAGGACGGGGCGTACTGAAGCAGGATCACGACGAACCCGAAGGACCAGCAGGCCTGGGCGAACGGGATGTCGTTGAGGTCCCAGCCGTCGGGACCCAGATGGCCCGAGGCCCACCACAGGCCGAGCGCCATGACCAGGGTCGAGGCGGAGACGCCGAGATAGCGCGGGACCTTGGCGAGCAGGCCCTCGTGGTGCGCGAAGCCCAGGATCCAGCAACTGCCGTAGACCGCGAAGTCCGTGACGGCGTTGCCGGTCTCGCCGCGGACGGTGACCAGCCCGGCGTCACCGCAGGACGATCACACCCTCGGCCGACCCCGGGCGGACCGACCACCGGAATCCACCTCGCCCGCGACCGCCACCCCGCTTCGGGACGCCGAAGTCGACTGGGCGCTTTTGTCCGTCGACGGGTCCACGGGCCGCGGGTAGTCTCCCACGGGCCCGGGCCGCCACTACCCCACATCCCGGGAGCGCCACCATCTGCCGGCATCAGCACGGAGGGCACCTCACGATGAAACTTGTCCGGTACCTGACACTACTGGTCATGGGTGTTTCCCTGCTGTTCCCGTCCACCGCAGCGGCCACGACGGCTCCCGTGGACGCCACCGCACCCGCCGCCACCGCGGGCACCTGGCAGCCGCCCCTGTCCACGCGCGGGCGCTACATCGTCGACGCGAACGGCAACCGCTTCCGGCTCAAGTCCGCCAACTGGGACGGCGCCCAGGGCTCCTGGACGGGCAGCGGCAGCGAGGCCGACAGCGCCAATCACCACGCCGGGCAGAACTCGTACGGCATCCCCCTGGGCCTGGACCGCGTGCCCCTGCCGCAACTGATGGCCGACTTCCACCAGTTGGGCATCAACAGCATCCGGCTGCCGTTCTCGAACGAGATGATCCATGACACCACCGCCGTTCCGGACGCCGCCGTGGCGGCCAACCCGCAGTTGCGCGGCCGGACGCCGCTCGGGGTGTTCGACGCCGTGGTCTCCGCGCTGACGTCGGCCGACTTCGCCGTCATCCTGAACAACCACACCAATACGTCCCGTTGGTGCTGCGGGGTCGACGGCAACGAGCGGTGGAACAGCAGCCAGTCGACCCAACAGTGGGCGGACGACTGGGTGTTCATGGCTCGCCGCTACGCCTCCGACCCCCGTGTGGTGGGCGCCGACCTCTACAACGAGGTGCGCCGTGACGTCTGGGACGACCCGAACTGGGGAGGGGGCGACGGGCACGACTGGTACGCCGCTGCCCAACTCGCCGCCGACCGCATCCTCACCGAGGCCGACCCGAACCTGCTCATCGTCATCGAGGGCATCAACTGGACGGGCCTGCCCATCGACGGATTCGCCCATGGCCGCCCCCTGCTCACCCCCGCGCGCACGCTGTCGCACACCCTGGTGGCCGCCCACAAACTCGTCTACTCGGCCCACTTCTACGGCTACACCGGCCCCCATCACAGCGGTGCCACCGGCATCGGCGAGACCAGTGACCCCCGTTACCAGGACCTCAGCCGCGACGCACTGTTCCAGGCCCTGTACGACGAGGCGTTCTTCGTCTCCCAGGACGACGGCAAGCACTACACCGCCCCCGTGTGGATCAGTGAGTTCGGCATCGGGGCGGGCGAGACCGGCACTGCGGCACGCACCTGGTTCGGCAATGTGACCGACTACTTCGCCGACCACGACGCCGACTTCGCCTACTGGCCCCTGGTCGGCTGGCAGGGCCACGACGACTGGGCCCTGCTGCGCTACGACACGGACGGCACCCGGCACGGCCTGCTGGACGACGCGGACTGGCGCGGCGCCGGGTGGCAGCGGCTGATGTCCGCCGCCTCGCTCACCGGTCCGGTCGCCCAGGTCCCCGCCTGGCAGATGCTCGCCACCGACCACGGCGATCACGTCGAGTCCGTACGGGTGCGCGCCACCGGCGACTGGGACCCGGGAGCCTCGAAGGCGGCCTGCCCGGACGGCCTGCGGCTGATCGGTCTCGGGAACACCTCGGGCCGGGGGCTGTGCACGGACGTCACCGCGGGCGGCCTCCGTGCCGCGGACGGCGCCCAGTCGGTCGTCACCGACGAACGCAACGTCCCCCAGGGCGGCGACTGGGCCTCGGGATACACCAAACTCCAGTGCGCCCAGGGCCAGTTCCTCATCGGCTACAGCCACCGGGGTGTGCGGACGTCGACGGCCCTCTGCGCTCCCGCCGGTGTCGCGCTGGCGGGCGCGGGACGCACCGTGTGGTTCGACCGGTCCGACAACCGGCCCGGGGGCGCCGGCGGCGGTGACTTCGCCGTCGGCGACTACAAGGGCCAGTGCGCCGACGACGAGTACGCCGCGGGCATCGCCTACACCGACCGCACCGGCAGCTCGCCGGGCCCAGCGGCCCTGCTCTGCCGCCAACTTGCCCGCTGACGTGGGTCGTTGACCTCGCCGGCGAGGAGGGAACCGGCGGCCGTACGGGCTGAGGGGGTGGCGCAGGGTCGGCCGAACGTGGGGCACCAGCAGGTGGGCGTCCGAGATCACGCGGTGTCCGCCGGGGCGTACGGCGCGTGAACTCGGCCAGTACCGGCGCCAGTTCGCGGACGTGCGCCGGGTCGAGCACGCGGACGACGGTGCCGCCGACCGGCGAGCCCGGCATCGGGGCGGCAGTAGGCAGATCGGGGGCTCGGGAGCCGCGGGTGTTTCAAGAGGGCGGCTAAAGCTGATCAGTCAGGTCGAGGTGGGGTTCGAAGGCGTGCAGCAGGAGCGCACGCATGCGGTCCGGCTGCATGTCGGTCGAGTTGGCGAGGATCTGGATCGCGAGGCCGTCGACCATCGCGGTGAACCGGTCGGCGAGGGCCTCGATGTCCGCCTCCGGTGCCAGACCCTCGGACCGGCACTCGTGCAGCACGTCCACCACGACCCGGTACCAGCCCGAGTAGATCCGGCGCTGCGCGGGGCGCAGAAGGGGCTCCAGCATCGCCTGGTTCCAGAACTGGATCCACACCGACCATTCGTCGATGTCGTCTGCGGCGAGCGGGAGTTGGACCTCGATGAGGCGGCGCAGCTTGTCCCGCGCCGACGTCGCCCGGCCGAACTCCTCGTCGAGCCGGGTGCGGAACCGGGCGACCCGTTGGAGGGCTTCGGCGAGGGCGTCGATCACCTCGGCCGGGAGCTGGGGGACGTGGTGGAAGGGGGCGAGCCGGCCGCCGGGCCGGAGCACCTGGGCCGCCTTGGCCGCGCCGGCGACGGGGGCCACCCAGTGCCAGGCGGTGCCGGCGATGACCGCGTCGAACTGCCGCCCGGCCGCGGGTTCATCACCGGCACCGCCAAGCCCGCCGACCAGTACGAAGCCACCGACATACGCAACGTCGATCCGCGCTGGCAGCCGGGCAACTTCGAGAAGAACGTGGAAGCCGTGGGCAAGCTCGCCGAGCTCGCGGCGGCCAAGGGTGCCACCGTCTCCCAACTCGGCCTGGCCTGGCTCCTGACCCGAGGCCAGCACATCGTGCCGATCCCCGGCACCCGCAGCCCGAAGCGCATCGAGGAAAACGCCGGCGCCGCCGACCTCACCCTTACCGACGCCGACCTCAAGGCCATCGACGAGATCCTGCCTCAGGGCGGCTTCGGCGCCCGCTACACCGAGGGGCACGTGCCCACCTGGATCTGAGATCCACCCCGGGCGGCAGGGCCGCGTTCGGCGACGTGCCGGACGACCGCGTCGACGCCGACGCATACCGCTCCAGGGAGCGGACGGACGCGTGGCGGGAGCGGGCCGGCAGCATCGGGGGGATGCGCCGCCCTCTGCGTCATGTGTCAGGGCACCGTGGCGGGTCTTCGAAGATCTCCTCGGCCCGACGCCTTGCGATCGGTGCCCGTTGGCCGCTCGGGGGCGACGAACGAGGAGGCTACCGGCGGGGAAGGGTGTCAGCCTGCGCGGCCGGGAAGCATGGCCAGGGCCTGGGAGCGCTGTGCGACGAGGTCGTCGTAGGTGCCGTCGCGCTCGGCCCAGCGGTGCATGTGGACGCCCTTCACGAGGACTTCGTGCGGGGTGGGGTTCTCCGAGAGCAGGTGCATGACCTCGGTGGCGAAGTCGTCGAGCGGCAGCGCGCGCGGGTTCACCTTTTCCTGACCCGCTATGGCGACGGCCGGGGGGACGAGCTCGACGACGCCGACACCGGTGCCGTCGAGCTGCGCGCGCAGTGCCTCCGAGTAGGCGTGCACCGCGGCCTTCGAGGCGGCGTAGCTGGGCATGGGCGGGAACGGCAGGAAGGCGATTCCGGAGGTGACGGTGATGAAGGTGCCGGCGCCGCGCCGGACCAGGTGGGGGGTGAAGGCGTCGATGACTCGGACGGTGCCGAGCAGGTTGGTGTCGATCGTCGTCTCCGCAGCCTCGAAGTGCGCGGGGTCGCGCAGGTCCTCCAGGAGCATGACCCCCGACATGGTCACCACGGTGTCCAGCTCGGGGTAACGGGCGAGCACAGCAGCACGGGCAGCTGCGACGGAGGCGCTGTCCGTGACGTCGATACCGAACGTGCCGAACCCTTCCCCGGCGAGTTCCGAGAGTGCCTCCGGGCTGCGACCGCCGACGGCCACGATGCTGCCCGCCGCGGCGAACCGGTGGGCCAGCTCCCGCCCGATGCCCGAGGTTCCGCCGACGATGAGAACGGTGCGGTTGGAGAGATCCACGGGATCTTCCCTTCAGTTCAGAGCGCCGACGGTGTTCGAGCCCGGCGCGGACAGCGATGGTCTCCGTCTCTTTCGAAACGGTGTCACCACAGCCTTGACGGCATTCGCCGGGTGAGGCAGAGCCCCCGTCTTCCCTGGTCCTGACAGGGCCCCCGCTGGGACACGCGCACCGCATTACGGTGTCGGTATGAAGGACGAGGAATCCGGCAACCGGCTCGGCAGCTACCTTCGTGCCCGGCGTGAGCTGGTCTCCCCGGCACAGGCAGGACTCCCGCCCGGTGGCAACCGCCGCGTGCCCGGCCTGCGCCGTGAAGAGGTCGCCCTGCTCGCCGGAATCAGCCCCGACTACTACCTGCGCCTGGAACGGGGCCGTGACAAGAACCCCTCGCCCCAGGTACTCGCATCACTCGCGCGCGTCCTGGAGCTCGACGACATCGAACGGACGTATCTGCTCGGCCTCGCGACGGCACGCCCCAGGGCACCCCATCGCAAGCGGCCCGAGCACGTACCGGCGCGGGTGCACGAGCTGCTCGCCCACCTTCAGATCCCCGCGTTCGTCGAAGGGCGCGCGTTCGACGTCCTGGCCTCCAATCCCATGGCCGTCGCACTCTCCCCCCGGCTGCGGCCCGGCCACAACCGGCTGCGTTCGCTCCTCCTCGATCCCGAGGAACAGGCCTTCCACCAGGACTGGACGAAAGCCACCGCCGACTTCATCGCCGCTCTTCGCACCACCATCGGGGACGACACCGACAATCCCCGGTTCGTCGAACTCGTCGGAGAACTCGCACTGTCCAGCCAGCGGTTCCGTACGCTGTGGGCCCGCCACGACGTCCGCAGTCTCGACGGCGGCACGACCACGGTCCACCACCCCGTCGTCGGTGAACTACGCCTCCACCGGGACAAACTCCCCGTCGACGACGTCATCCTCGTCGTCTACTACCCCGACAAGAACAGCGACAGCGACGAGAAACTGCGGCTCCTCGCCGCACTCTCATCCACCGAGTCCGCCGGCACGGCAGACGACAGCCCGGCGGGCATCCCGCCCCCGAAGACACCTTGACCGAGAACCGCTCCTGCTCCAGGATCTCCCGGTCCCGCTGGGCCTTCATGGCCCTCGAGAGTGCGGACGCGCGCAGGGCACCGCCGAACGGGGAGGAGGCCCGGGTCAGATCACGCGGAAGAGGTCGGCGGCCGCGTGGACGTCGGTGAAGTCCTCGATGGAGCGCAGGTTGTCGCACAGGACGTCGAGGACCGAGTCGGCTTCGGCGACGCGCGGGGCGCCGATGGCCACGCCGAAGACGCGGAAGCCCAGCCGGTGCTTGGCCTCGCTCCAGCCGCGCATCCATGTCTCGGTGACGCCGCAGTCGTCGTCGGTCAGCATCACGATGTCGCCGCGGGTGCGGGTGGTGTCGTTGAACTCCGCCTCCAGCAGTTCGCCGGCCGCCGACAACGGGCGCTGGTAGCTGGTGCCGCCGCCGAGGAAGGTCTCCGCGAAGTCGAGGACCTGGGCGATGCCTGCGGGCCGGTCGGCCGGGAAGCGGAAGACCTGGAGCTTGTCGGCGGCGGAGAACAGGATGCCGACGAAGTCGCGCCCCGCGTGGCGGGCCTGGTCGAGGAGCGCCAGGGCGCACGCCTTGGCCCACGCCTCCCGGGTGACTCCGCCGGGCCCCGCTTCGTACATGGAGTGCGAGGTGTCGACGCACGCGATGACGGCGCCCCGGCCGGTGCTCTGCTCGCCCTGGTTGTCGTAGAGCATCAACTCACCGGCGGCGTAGCGCGCGGCGAACACCGCGCGCAGTGCGGGCAGGCCGAGGTTGGCCAGTTCGGAGGGGATGACGCGGGAGAGGTCGTCGCCCAGGGTGACGCCGACCAGTTCTCCGGTGGCGTTCTCGACCTTGCGGGCGCGCTCGCCGGCGGCCATCTGCCGGAAACGGCCGATCAGTTCGGCCCACTCGGCGAGCCGGCCGGTGCGCAGCCGCTCGGCGAGCCGGGCCCGCTGGTCGAACGGCATCCGCTCCAGTTCGCCGGGGCCGACTCCCCATGCCCGCATCAGCGCGCTCTCCTCCCGCGCGGCCCCGGCGGCCTTCGCCACCGCGTTCCGCGCGGCGGCACGGATACCGGGGGCCGCCGCCGTGAGGGCCTGCGCGGCGGCCCGGGCGGCCTGCCGTGCAGTGGCCTCGGCGGCGCCGACGGCCTCGATCGCCTGTTGTACGGCAACGGCGGCGAGGGACGGCACGGTGCCGTCCCCGCCGGCCTCTGCGGCAGCCTCCTGGAGCACCTCGCCCACGGCGGTCGCCGCGCCTTCGGCGGCCTGCCGGGCCTTCTTCGCCTGGACGGCCTGTTCCCGGGCATCCCGGGAGCGCTCCAGTATCCGGCGCAGCGCGGCGGCCTGGGCGAGTACGGCCATGGCGGCGGCGTAGGGGTCGCCGGCCGTCTCCCGGTGCAGTTCGGCGAACTCCGGTGAGTCCAGGAGCGCGGTGATGACCTGGTGATTGACCAGTCGGGAGGGGTCCATGTCCTCGCGCTCACGCACCTGCGGTCTGACCTTGTAGGCGGCCAGGAACGCGTCGGTCAGGAGGTCGGTGGTGTGGTCGTAGCGCTGGTTCAACTCCTCGGCCAGGTCCCGCAGTCCGGCCGACTGCCCATAGGTGTCCTGCCAGGTGAACCGGTCGAACCGGTCCGCGACCACGGCCGTGGTGTGCTGCTCGGACGCGGTGGCGGACCGGCCCAGCCAGCTCCCGGCCCGGCCTGCCAGCTCGTCGAGTGTGCTCGGTGTCCTGCTCCTGCCCATGGTCCTGATACCCCCCGGTGTTCAGAGCTGGGCCTGCACCATGCTCGCGTCCATGCCGAGGGCCTCGGTGAGAACGCGGGCGCGGACGGCGCGCTGGCGGCCGGCGACCCCGTCGATGGCCACGGTGGAGCGGCCGGCGCCCGCCGCCTCCTCGCGGAGCTTCTCCAACCGCTTCCCCGCCATGGCGAGCTGGTTGTGGGCCTTCTTGATGACCCACTCGCTCAGCGCCTCGCGGGACTGCCCTGCCATGGCGTCGAGCTGGGCCTCCAACTCGTCGATGGTGTCGGCCAGGTCGAGTGCCTCCTTGGCATCGGGGTTGACCAGGTGCAGCACCTCGCGCTCGACGGTGGGGCGTTCGGCGGGCGAGTTCCACAGCACGTGCGTCAGCACCGACAGGTCGGTCTCGGCGACCGCCGGGCGGCCGTCGAGGTACGCGGACGCCTGGAGCAGGCCCACCGCCTGCCGCCAGCGGCGGTCGGAGGCGACGAGTTCCCTGCGGCGCAGGGCGGCCCGCAGAGTGCACACCGCATCCACGATCACGTCGGGCACGTCCACGGCCGGGACACCCTCGGTCACGGCGTGCTGCAACGCGGCCAGCTCGACCGTGGTCCGCGTCGGGGCCGTCGGGCGGCTGACGGCGGAGCGGACCAGCGCGGCGAAGTTCGAGGGGTCTTCCAGGTACCCGACCTCGATCCGCACCAGCAGCCGGTCGTAGATCGCGGCCGTGTCGTCCCCGCTGGGCAGTTCGTTGCTCGCCGTGATGGCCCCGATCAGGGGGCAGCGGATCGGCTCGCCGCCGCTCTCGGGGTGATAGATCCGCTCGTTGAGAAAGCCCAGAGTCTCGTTCAGCGCTGCCGTGGAGCACTTGAAGATCTCGTCGATGAACGCGACATGCGCGGTCGTGGCACGGCCTTCGTACACCTGGCGGTACTCGCCCCGGGCCAGCGCCGCGACGTCGACGGGGCCGAACATCCTCGTCGGCGCGGTGAACTTCGAGAGGAGGATCTCCCAGTAGGACGCCCCCTCGAACCTGCCCGTGAGCTCCCGGGCCATCTCGGACTTCGCCGTTCCGGGCGGGCCGAGCAGCAGCGAGTGCTGTCCGGCCAACAACGTGACCACCAGCGTCCGCACCACGTCGGCCCGCTCGTAGAAGCGGTCCGACAACTCGTCGCCGATCGCCCGCAGCCTCATGGCCGTGTCCCGCACACCCGGCCCGCCCAGCTCTCCCATAGTCAACTCCTAGCCCGTGACGCCCTGTTGAGCTGACGAGACGCCCCTTCCTGCGAGACTACGACGAGGGCTTGTTCCTCGTGCGTCCCGACGGATACCTCGCACTGGCTACGTACGATCCGGCCGAGGTGACCAGTTGCCTGTCGTGGCAGAACACCGATGTCCTCAGCGCGCACCGCCGTGCGGATGGTCCTGGGACGCACGGAGACGCTCACCGGCAACAAGCACGTGGTGCTCGGAACTCAATTGGTCATCCGCCAGTCGGTGCAACGGCTGGATCGGTAAGAGCCTCGACATCTCCGGCCACAACGACGTCCAGTGCATCCGGGAGTTGTCACCGGCCAGAGCGCCTGCGGGGCACGCGCCCTGGGATACCGGTCAGCGGATTCGCAGGGCGGCGAGCGTGGCTTCGAGATCGGTCGCGCGGGGTCGGTTGTGGGGCAGTTTGCCCAGGACGCCTGCCATGCCGCATGTGTTGGTGAGCGCGGAGTAGACCAGGCCGCCCGCGATGGCGGCGGCGAGGAGCTGGAAGGCGGGGTGCACGAGCAGGCCGAGGAGGAGTCCCAGAAGCACCACCATGCCGGCGGTGAAGCGCACTTGGCGTTCCATGCTCCAGATGGCACGTGTGGCGGAGCAGGCGGTGGGGCGGTGCAGGTCGTGGCCGTCCGCGACCCAGGCGCCGGTGCCTCCGCCGAGGGTGGCGGTGGGGATGCCGTGTTCGGACAGCAGCCTGTGGGCGTTCTCGGAGCGGGGGCCGGAGGCGCACACGAGAAGGATGTCGCGGTGTTCGGCGGCGTGGCGTATCTCGGTCAGGGCGCGGCGGACGTGGTCCAGGGGGATGTTCAGGGCGCCGGGCAGATGGCCGGCCGCGTATTCGGCGGGTGTGCGCACGTCGATGACCGTGAGTTCGTGGAGCCGGGTGCGGGCCTGGGCGGTGGCGAGGGTGACGGGCGTGGGAGGGATGGTCACGGCAGGGATCCTTTGCTGTTCGCCGTCGTCCCGAACCGGGACGTACAGTACCCCTAGGGGTATTGATGGAGGAGTGGTCGTGGAGCTGGAGCTTGAGGGTGCGGACCTGAAGTCCGTGCTGAACCGTCTACGCCGTGCGCAGGGTCAGATCGCCGGTGTGATCCGGATGATCGAGGAGGGGCGCGACTGCGAGGACGTCATCACGCAGCTCGCCGCCGCTTCGCGCGCTCTGGACCGTGCCGGTTTCGCGATCATCGCGACCGGCATGCAGCAGTGCATGACCGACATCGAGTCCGGCCGCAAGAACGGTGAGGACGCCCAGCAGATGCGCGCCCGTCTGGAGAAGCTGTTTCTGTCCCTGGCGTAGGGCTCGCCCGGGACTGTCCACCGCTGCGCATCACATCGCCGCGTCGATCAGCATGACGGCGGCCACGGCCAGCAGGACCAGGCCGAAGATCCACTGCAGGGTGTGCCCGGAAACCTTCGCGGCCAGCCGCTTCCCGTCCCACGCACCGAGGATCGCGGCCCCGGCGAAGGGGCCGAGGACCGCCCAGTCCAGTCCGTCGGCCGTGCCCGCGCGCATCGTCAGCGCGGCCAGGGAGTTGACGGTGATGACCAGCAGGCTGGTGCCCACCGCGTTCCGCATCCGCAGGCCGAGCACGCTCACCAGCGCCGGTACGGCGAGGAAGCCGCCGCCGACACCGAGGACGCCGGTGACCGCGCCGAGCCCGGCACCCGCGGCCGCGGCCCGGCCTGGCCGTACCGGCGCGGGGGTGTCCGCCGGCGGGCGGCTTCGCAGCATGCGGAGTGCGGCCACGGCCGCCACCACCGAGAAGGCCGCCGTGAGTACGGCCGGCGGGACACGTCCGGCGAGTGCGCCGCCCAGCATCGCCGGGCCGATCCCGGCCGCCGCGAACAGCAGCCCCGTACGCCAGCGGACGTTCCCGTCGCGGGCGTGCGCGCACATGGCGGTGACCGAGGTGACGGCGACGATGACCAGGCTCGCGGTGGTGGCCGCGACCGGGGTGAAACCGAGCAGGTAGATCATGGCGGGGACGGCCAGCACGCTGCCGCCGCCCCCGAGCGCGCCGAGCGCGAGACCGATGACCGCGCCGGCGGCCAGGGCGAGTATGAGAGTGCTCACGCGACGGTGCCGTTCCCTCCGCACGCGTCCAGCACCGGCAGTCCCGCCCCGGCCCAGTCGAGCATGCCGCCGGTCACGTCCACGACCTCCGCGCCCCGGGCGGCCAGCAGTTCGGCCGCCTGCCGGGAGCGCTTGCCCGAGCGGCAGATCACGGCCAGGGGCCGCGCCTGTACCTCGGCGGGCAGCCCGGCTCCGGCGGCCAACGCCGACAGGGGCAGGTGAACGGCCCAGGGGGCGTGCCCCGCCTGCCATTCGTGGGGTTCACGGACATCCAGCAGTACGGCGTCGGCGTTCCCGTTCTTTCCGTGGCCGGTGCGCAGGGCCGCCTCTTGTACGTCGATCCGGCCCGGGCCGCCTGGGCCTCGTCGGACATTGCTCATCCCGGTTTCTCGCTTCTGTTTCCCGTGTCGGTTCGGAAGATCGGCACCACCGCTGCGGCGACCGGCGCCGTCAGGAGGTCCGCCGTACGGTGAGCCCGGCCCGATCGGCCGCGTCGAAGGAGTCGTCCACGGCGACGACCTCACGACCGGCCGCGTCCAGCAGGGAAGAGGCGATGGCGGCGCGCATCCCGCCCGCGCAGTGCACCCACACCTCACCGGCGGGGACCTCGTCGAGGCGGCGGTGCAGGGCGTGGACCGGGATGTGGACCGAGCCCTCGATGTATCCGCCGGCTCGTTCCGAGGCACGCCGGACGTCGAGCACCACGAGGCCCTCCGCCGGGTGGCGCCGGGCGAGATCGGCGAACGTGGCGCGCCGGAAGGAAGCGAGTTCCTCTCCTTCCCGGACCCAGCCGCCGGGTTCGCCGGTGGCCGCGGCGGCCGGGCGGTCCATGCCCACGCGCACCAGTTCGCGCTGGGCGGCGGCCAGTTGCCCGGGCGACTCGGCGAGCAGCGTGACCGGCTTCCCCCACGGGATGAGCCAGGCGAGATACGTGGCGAGCTGCCCCTCGGCCTCGAAGTTGAACGCACCGGGCACGTGTCCCGCGGCGAAGGCGACCCTGTTGCGCAGGTCCACCACCCACTCCCCCGCCGCCAGTCGCGCGGCGATCTCCGCCGCGTCCGCCACGGCGGGCGCGGTCAGGTCGAGCGGCTCCGGTCCGGCCGCGTTGGCCGGACCCATGTGCGTGTAGTACGCGGGAACGTCGTCCAGGCCGGCCAGCAGGGCGGCGACGAAGTCGTCCACGTCCCGGGTGAGGGCTTCGTTGGACGCCCTCTCCTTGCCTATGGTCGTGTCACCGCCCTCCGCCTGCGAGGACGAGCAGAAGCTGCCGAAGCCGTGGGTGGGCAACACGGCGGTGTCGTCGGGCAGTTCGGCGGCCAGCCGGTGCGCGGAGGCGTGCTGGGCGCGGGCGAGATGCCCGGTCAGCCTCGGTTCCACGAGATCGGGACGGCCGACGGTGCCGATCAGCAGCGAACCTCCCGTGAACACCACGACGGCCTCGCCGTTCTCCTCCAGCGCGTAGGCGGTGTGGTGCGGGGTGTGGCCGGGCGTGGCGAGCGCGCGCAGGGTCAGCCCGGCGGCGGTGTCGATCTCCGTACGGTCGCCGTCGCGCACCGGCACCCGGGCGAAGGAGACGCGGGCCCCGGCAGGAACGAGGTAGGCGGCACCGGTGAGCCGGGCCAGTTCCAGTCCGCCGCTGACGTAGTCGTTGTGCACGTGCGTCTCGACGACCTGCGCGATCCGCACGCCGCGCCGCGCCGCTGCCGCAATCACCCGGTCCACGTCACGGGGCGGGTCAACCGCCACCGCCGCCCGCTCACCGCCCGCCAGATAGCTCCGGTTGCCGAGCCCTGACACCTCGATCGTGTCAACGAAGAACACGAGGCACTCCCTTCCCAGTGCGAATTACCCCCCGGGGTATGTCTCCGACGGTAGCACGAGTACCCCGGGGGGTATTTTCGAGGACTGGGCAAGACCTCCGACACGCCTCAGGGGCTCCTCCCAAACAGCAGGACGCCCGTCCCCCGCCACCCGAACCGGCCCGAAGGGCCAGCACCGTGCGCCCCGACACCACCTGGGTTCGCATCCTCAATGCCTCGTCCCGGCCGGCATCGGCGCGATCGGGCTTCCCTGCGTCGTCACGCGGGTGGAGCGGGTCGGCCCGCGGTTCCGACCTTCACCCGCAGACATGGGCCCCTGCACCCGCCGAGCTGCGAGTGAATCCGTCCCGGAACATCTGCGGACCAAACGACGTCCCATTTGAACCACTTCCAATGGGGGCGTCCAACGCATCTGGCCAGAGCGTTTACCACTGGACTTGCTTGAGTGATGTCGGGCCGTCCTGCCCACCGTCGGCCCGCGCGCCGCGCGTGGTCTGAAGCCCTTGGTGGCCACGCCTCCGCATATCGCCACGACCGCCCTCGCCACCGGGGGCGAGCCGCTGTTGCCGCGAGGCATCAAGTCGGGCCGTCCGCCGGATCGGGCTCGCGATCATCGCCCTTGCTGACGCCCTCGACGACACCCTGGACTTCACCAGTTGCAGGGGGCGGGGCGCGCCCCGCCGAGGGCCAAGGACCGCTGACTCGCCATCACAAGCAGGTGTTCGTCGGCTCCCTGCGTGGTCGTCGCACGGGCGAGGGTAGGGGCTGATCCGCTTGCTTGGAGTGCACTGCAGGGCCATAGCGTCGAGACATCCGAACCGAACACCCGATGCATCGACGCATCAACCCGCACGACCAACGAGAAAGTCGGCAAGTGGTAGACAACCAATTCACAACGCACGCAGAACTTTTCGATCTGCGTGGAAAGCGCGCGCTCGTCACCGGTGGCACCAGAGGCATCGGGATGATGATCGCGCGCGGCCTTCTCCAGGCGGGCGTCCGCGTGGTCATCAGCTCACGCAGCGCAGAAGCGTGCGCTCAGGCGCAGGAACATCTGTCCACATTCGGTGAGGTGCGGGCCATCCCCGCCGACCTGTCACGCCACGACGAGTGTCGGCGACTGTCCGACCTCGTCACCGCCGACTCGGAGCGTCTCGACATCCTCGTCAACAACGCGGGTGCCCTGTGGGACGAGCCGCTGGCGACGTTCCCGGACGAGGCCTGGGACACGGTCGTCGACCTCAACCTGAAGTCGCCGTTCTGGCTGGTCCAGGCGCTGCTGCCCACACTTCGCAAGGCGGGCACCGCCGACGATCCCGCGCGGATCATCAACATCGGCAGCATCGCCGCCATCCACATCCCCCAGCGGCCCAACTACTCGTACTCCAGCAGCAAGGCCGCACTGCATCAACTCACCAGAGTGCTCGCCAAGGAACTGGGACCGCAGCACGTCACCGTGAACGCCGTGGCGCCGGGACCGTTCCCGTCGACGATGATGGCTGCAACCCTCGATGAGTTCGGCGAGGCGATCGCGGCGTCGGCCCCACTACGCCGGATCGGCCGCGACGACGACATGGCGGGTGTCACCGTGTTCCTCGCCAGCCGGGCAGGCGCATACCTGACAGGCGCCGTGATCCCCGTCGACGGCGGCATTGCCACAACCGCGTAGGCCGCCCAGTGCCTGTCGCGAAAGTTGATCTTGATCGTTGATGATCACGCCTGTGGGACGTGGGGATCTGACGAACGGCCAGCGGGCCCGACTTGAGCCGCTGTTGCCGCGAGGCATCAAGTCGGGCCGTCCGCCGGTATGGACGCGGCCGCATCTGATGGACGGCATACGGTGGCGGACCCGGACGGGTGCTCCCTGGCGTGAGGTGCCGGAACGCTACGGGCCGTGGGACCGGGTCCATGACCTGTTCCGGCGCTGGCAGCGCGATGGCACCTGGGCCCGGATCGTCACTCATCTGCAGGCCGAGTCGGAGGCCAAGGGCCTGATCACCTGGGACGTGAACGTCGACTCCACGGTCTGCCGGGCCCACCGGCACGCGGCTGGGGCAGCGAAAGGGGGATATCCAGAAGGAACCGCCCGGCGGGATCACCATCGAGCAGGGCCAGAAGCCGCCATTGGTGGTGATCACCGCCGGACAGGTAGGTGATTCGCCTCAGTTCGAGCCGGTCCTGGAAGCGATCCGGGCGCCCCGGCTCGGAGTCGGCAGGCCGCGCAAACGGCCGGACCGGGTCCGGGCCGACAGGCATGACAAGCTCGCGGTCCGCTACGAGGCGACCGTGCTGATCGCAGTCCTCAACGAGTGGCTGTGACCAGCACTTTCACAACAGACCCCAGACGTCATCCGCTTTCCGAACGTGACGGGTCGGTTCGGGCCGGGTGAGCATGAACTCTGATCGGCGGCGGGAGAGATGGGCGTGATACGTCCGCTCGTTTGGCTCGTGTGGACACTGGACCATCGCCTGCCGGGCAAGGTGAGCGGCTGCTCCCCGCGCCCACTGCGGTCGACCGGTGACCCCGTGGACCGGGACGCGGCCGAAGCAGAGAGTATGGGCTGGATTGTTGACTCCGACCCTGATAAATCAACTTGTCATGGCCATGAGCGCGATGGAACTGCACAGCATAAATCGCTGGGAGGCGTCCTTCCTCCGCGAAGAGGTGGACGGCTACTTCACCCACGGCATCGAGTGCACGCCAGGCGCGACGGTACTCGACGTGGGCGCCAACATCGGTGTGTTCTCGGCCGCCGTCTATGAACGGCTGGACGGAGACGTACGGATCTACGCCTTCGAGCCGCTGCCGCCACTCCACGCGACACTCGAGCTCAATGCTCGCGAGTTCTTCAACGGACGTCTGACCGCGCTCCCCTACGGCCTGGCGTCCCATGAGGCCGAGCTCGACTTCAGCTACATTCCGGCCGCCACGATCTTCTCGTCCTCCTCGCGGGATCAGGGGAACATCGAGGACGAGCGGCGCCGGGTCACCGCGAGCGTTGTCGAAATGATCCGCCAGGGCGGCTTGGGACCGGTCCTGCGCCGCATACCCGCCCCCATCCTCACTCTTCTCATCAGCCGCAAGCTGCGGGTGCTGCGGCGGCTCGAGACGCACCGGGTGAAGGTCAGGCCCCTGTCATCGGTGCTCGACGAGCAGGGTATCGACCACATCGACCTGCTCAAGGTCGATGTGGAAGGCGCCGAACTCGAGGTACTCAGAGGCATCGAGGAACGGCATTGGCCGCTGGTCCGCCAGGCCGTCGTCGAGGTGGAGCGCTGGCAGCACAACCGCGACACGGTCTGCGAGGTCCTCCTCACCCACGGCTTCACAGTCAGCACCGAGCAGGACTCGGTGCAGCGGGCCGGCGACATCGGCATGGTGTTCGCGGTCAGGACCTCACCACGCGCAGCGTCCGGCACTCGAGGCGGCATCAACGGCTGACACAGAGAGGTGGATCGGTCCTGATGGCCGGGTCCGGGGCGGGAGTTGGGCGTTCGGTCCGATGTGGGTCAGTCGCCGTGGCGGTCACAGGAGGCCGGCGAAGAACGCCGACACGAAGAAGAACAGACTCATGAAAACGCCCGCCGACCGCGGGCGGCGCGGCCAGGGCGCCGGTACGCGGCCGACCTTCGACGTACCACCAGTCGGACGGACCGTACGGAGGACGATTCCCGGCGCCCCTGAAGGCGTGGTGCACGACCGAGGTTGGGACGTACCGACACCACGATTACTCATTGGTGATCACTTGCCTACCGTGCGGCTAGTCCGGCTGGGCCGCGAACAGTTCCAGGTGTGAGCAAGTGGGGCAACGGAAGGCATCGATCTGCCAGTGCGGCCGGCCCATCCTCTTGGCATTGCCGAGGGGGCCTCGCTGAAGGGGGCCTGCGATCCACCGCGCGAACCCGCGGGCGCCTTGGCCGGAGTCCTCGACGAAGCCCGGTTCGAGTCCCACCGCGCCGCATTGGGTGCACCGTATGTTGTTCATCGAGGGAGTGTAGTGAGCGGCTGCGGGCGTTGGCAGTCAGGCGTACCGACCGGCTTGGTGGATGGGCTCGCAGACAGCGGCGTACGAAGCCGTCGAAGGACATGAGGACACAGTCGGGCGCCGACGCCAGTAGTCCCACACCGGCCGGTGTCACACTTCCTCGAGCACGGACACCTCCGGAGTCCGTCTCCACCTCGGCATAAGGCCGTGTCCTCCTTGGTGAGGCGGACGTACATAAGGCGGGGTGCATGGAGTTGCATTGTTGTGGACGGGCTGCGGGAGATCGCGAAGCCGTCGATCCCGCCGGCGAGAGTACGGCCGCAGGGCGGCGGCACGCCGGACACGCCTGATGAGAGGCTGTTCGCGGCCGGCATCTACGTCCTGGTCAGCGGCTGCTCCTGGCGCCAACTGCCGCCGTGCTTCGGCATATCGAAGTAGACCGCCCACCGTCGGTTCCTGATGTGATCCCGGGCCGGCGTCTGGGGCCGCCCACACGAAGCCGTCGTCACCACGCAGGACACGGTCCAAGAGGTCGAAGTCGGCGGCGTAGGCCACCCCGCACACCTCCCGGATCGATCAACCGAAAGTCAACGGGTCGCTAGATCACCGATTCAGCCACCCGGCCCCACCCGCAGCCGCTAATCTCTCCAGTCACTTGAAGTGAACGGGGGATTACCCATGGTGACTTTTGGCCGTGTGCCGGACTGCTCTGGGGGCCATCGCGGCCTGCCGGTGACCGACGCCGGGGTCCACCTTCAGGATCGGCTCGAGATCCTCATCGAGGATTTCCGCACGAGCGCCGATCCGCCGATGCCGGCATTCGTCCTGCACGCGCAGGACAGCGCTGACGACGGCGCGGTGGCCGAACTGGTCCAGCAACTGTATGAGGGTCAGGAAGCGCACAGCACGCGATGCGCAGTGGCGCAGAACGTCTACGACGGCGGCACGGAGGTCCGCCGGGCCGCGGCCATGGTGCGCGCGCTGAGCGACCCGAAGAAATGGGGTGACCCGAAAGCGGCCTACCGGCGGTACACGTTCCCACGGCTGCGGCTGGTGCACGCCATCGACGACGCGGTCGCGGAACTCGGCGACACCTGGCCCGCAACCGCCCCCGGCAGCCCCGAGGCCGGGCAGGACCAGCGGCAGCGGCTGCTCGACCAACTGGCCCGGCAGCGCTGGCGCCCGAAGGGCCGCGGGCGCTGGAGCCCGGGCCTGCAGTTGTCCGACATGGCGCACATCCTGCCGGCGAGCATCGTGGCCGGGCTCGCCGCGCTCCTCGCCCGCACCGACTGGTACATGGCGGTGGGTGCGGGCCTCGCCCTACTCGTTCTGCTGACGGTCTTCAGCTCCGTCCTGCCGGGGCGGGCACCGATCTTCCTGTGGCTGCGCCGGGAAAGCCGCTGGTTCCTGACCACGACCTTCCTACGGGCGGCGGACCGGGAGGACCCGACCGAGGTTTCGCTGCTGCGCCCCGTGCGGTCCTGGCGGGCGATCGCGGCCCGGGCGTACGACGTGGCCGAGGCGCTCAAGGCGGGCGGCGACTTCCATCTCCAACTGTGCGTGCTGGCCCTGCGGGAAGACCTGCGCGACAACCACCGCCGCTGGAGTTGGGACCTGCGTGGCTTCAAAAGGCCCCGCCCGCCCATGCTCTTCCTGCCTCACGCGGACGAGCACAACGGCGGAATCGAGCTGATCCGGGCGGTCAACGACGTACGCAACAGGCGCAGCGAGCTCGACCCCCTGGTCGTCGTCGCCGCGGTACACGCTCAGGACGTGCCGCGCATCGAGCGCGGTGCAGTCCGTACGACGCCTGCCCACGTGCTCTCTCAGCACAGGTTCAGCGACCAGTTGCGCACTTTGTACCGGGAGTGGGCTCGCAACCTTCGCGCCCGGCAGTCTCCCAGCGGCGAACGGGCCGTGCTGCCCTGGGTCATGAAGGTCCCGCTGCCGCACGACCAGCTCGGACCCGTCGAGGACCGGCACCGGCACCTCCGGGCGTCCCACCGGCCGCCCCTCGCCCGTCTGGTGTGGTCCCTGCACACACTGGTCCTGATTCTCGCCGTCGTGACCGCCGGCACCGCCATGCGGGCCCACACGCTGCACAAGCAGTACTGCTCGGCGGCGGTACTGACCGCCAACCGGGACACCCGGCGCCATGCGGCGTCGGACGGCAGCACGGAGTGCATCGGCGTCGCGACAGGCGACGTCCGCTTCGCCGACTGGCTGCCCAAGGCCGACCCGGGCGACGATCCCAAGCCACTCGTCGGCCGGAGCGAGACGCCATGGACCGTACAGCAGTTGGAAGGCCTCATCGCTCGGCAGAACGCGGACGTCCTCGCCGACCACGCCGACAACTACGTCACCGTGGTCTACGCCGGACCGCTCAGCCACGACCCCGACGGCTCCTCGCTCGTGAAGGGCGCCCAGGAACTCGCGGGTGTGTACCTGGCGCAGGCCGTCATCAACAAGGGCTCCAGCGTCAGGCTCCGCGTACTGGTCGCCAACGGCGGCCTCGACCTGGGCCGACAGGTCGAAATGGCGAACGCCATCGCCTCGTACGCCGCGCACGACCCGACCGTGGTCGGGGTCGTAGGCGCCGGCCGTGACCTGAAGTCGAGTCGGGAGACCACCCGCATCCTCATGAAGGCCGGCCTGCCGATCGTCTCCGGCACCAACTCCGCCACCTATCTGCCCCACGAGTACGCCAACTGGTTCAGTCTGGCCGCCCCGGACCAGTGGCAGGTACGGCAACTCGGCCTGATCGCAGCCCAGTTGCGCACGCAGGGCAAACAGCAGCACGCACTGGTGCTGGCACGGGACACGACGGAGACCCCGGACATGTACACCCAGGAGCAGGCACGCTACGGCCAGGCCATGCTCAAGGCCCACGGCTTCACCGTGCCGCCGAAGCCGCGCCTCTACAAACGCGACGGCGGCAGGCCCGAACTCCGCCGACACGCTCGTCAGATCTGCCAGAACGCCACCGTCCCATCCGTGATCTACTTCGCCGGCCGGGTCGAGGACCTCGATCCCCTCATGAACCAACTGAGCCGCGAACCCGGCTGCTCCGGAAAGCCCATCGCCATCCTCACCGGCGACGACCTCTCCAAGGCCGACTTCCTCCACGGCCGGAACCGAGTCGCACCCGAGGTCACCCTGTACCACGCGGCACTGGCCGAACTGGAGAAGGCGTCCGTCCAAACGGACTTCTACGCGGACGTCGCCCGGCACCTGCCGGGCGTCACGGGACAGCACCTGGCCCCCGACAGCCCCGCCCTGGCCAGCGGCCAGACCGCGCTGGCGCACGACGCGACACAGGCTCTCTACGATGCGGCCAGCCGGGACGACAAGCCCCAGAGTCGCGCCCTGACCTGGGTGAACCTGCGCACTGTCCGGATCCCGAACATGGCCACCGGCACGATCGACTTCACCACGGCCCCGCCGTACGGCGACCGCACGGGCCACAGCATCGTCCTCAAGAAGGTCCGCCGCAACGGCGACGGCATCGCCGAGCCCGACGTGCTGTGCAGCCGCGTCGCGGGTGACACGACCGCCCTCACGGAAACGGAGTGCGACATCAAGGACCCCAAGTGAGGCACGCGGGACTGTCGGGCAGCGCCGTCGGCTTGGTCTCTCTGACGCTCCTGGTCAACAGCCTCCACCGGCGACCTTGCCAAGGCTGTTCCGGGTGCGCCATTCATCGTGGGACCCGGACCGATCTCGGCAGATGATCTCCACGCTCGAGTGTGCTGTCAACCAACGGGCCGACGGTCCGGCTTCGCGGCCTTGGAGCATGTCGATCGGTGCGTGCGTCTCCACGTCGACCAGCAGTGTTCCGTAGACGTGTCCCTTCCGGGTCGCGAAGTCGTCGTCCCCCAGAACCCGCGGCGTGGCCGCGGGCGGGTCGGGCAACGCCATCACCAGCCGCAGCAGCACCGACCGGCCGACCGGAACCGACAACACGACGGAGAGAACGGCGCCCGCCCATCCAGCGAGCGCCACCCCGACCACCTCCGGCAAGCCTCCCAACAGCGGCGTCCGGCGTCCGTAGAAGAAGGTCAGCCCCTCGACCTATTCGGCGCATGTCACCCTGGCTCAGCCGGAGTTGTCACAGCCGTCAGCCGGAACTCCACTTCTGATTGCCCCCGCCGGTACAGCTCCACAACTGCAGCACCGTGCCGTTGCCGGTCCCCGCGTCGGTGACGTCGACACACTTGTCCGCCTGGACGTTGACCAGATCGTGCGCGGCGTTGAGCCGGAACTGCTGGGCCCCGGTGCCGTTGCAGGCGACAAGCTTGATCCACGCGCCGTCCGTCCGTGAACCGCCGTCGACATCCATGCACTTGCCCAGGGCGCGGACCGTTCCGTCCGACGTGAACGTCCACTTCTGCCGGGCGGCGCCCGTGCAGTCCCAGATCTGCAGGCGGGTGTTGTCCGCCGAGCTGCCTCCGGTCACGTCGACACAGCGGCCGGAGGCGTTACCCCGGATCAGTACGCCCTTGGCGGCGTTGGTGGAATCGGCGGCCGGCGAGGAACTCCCGGACGGCGCCCCGCCGTTCTTGGTGTCGCCCTTCGTCGTGGCGGTGGCCTCGCCGATCGCCGGTAAACCGGTCTTTTGGGTCGGCTGCCCACTCGACTGCCGGGTGGAATCGGCTTCGAGTGCGGAGGATTCACCCGACGGCGAGGCGGAGCCGGACGCGTCGGTCACGTCCCCCTGCCGTTCGCTCCCCCGCACGGTGTCCGATCCGGTGCCGGCCGCTGAACGTCCGTTGCCGTCATCGCCGTCCATGAGGAACAGGGAGCCGGTCAACAGGACACCGGCGGCAGCGGCGGCGATCAGTATCGCGCGGCGCCGTGCGGGTCGGAGCGCGAGCCCGCTCGGAGCAACCGTGATGTCGGCGCGACGGTCGGTCACGTCCCCGGCGAGAGCATCGATACGACCGCCTGACGTCTCGTTGTCCGGCGCGCGCTCGGTGAAGGCCGCGAACTCGGCCGCCACCGCGGACATGGGCGGCGGGAGCACGGACCCCGGGTCGGGGTCGGGTACGGCCTCGGACGCTGCAGCGGGCCCCAGCGCGGCGGCGGCCTCGGCGATCGCCGAAGGCCCCTTCGACCGGCGTGGCAGGGACCGCGACGCGGCGTCGGGCTGATCGGTCCGGGCCGTGGCGGCCTCCGCCGTCGGATCCTCGGAGGAGGCCGTCATGTCGTCCTTCCGGTACTGAGGTGGTGGATTCCTGCGCGGCCGGTACGGCGTCGACATGCCGAAGACGCCGTGGTGGCCTGCGGTGGTCCGCGATCACGTTGAGCGGGCGCCGACGATCACCGTCCTCGTGCCCGAGGCGATTCTGTCGTGCTCACGACCGCCTGCGCAAAGGGCGACACGCGGTGGTCTTCCGGCACCGGAAGCTCCCGGAGCTCAGCCCGCACTGCGCGTGCCACCAACGGGGCTGTGCACCGACAACGGCACGACGATCACGGCTGTCGGCGACCTCCTCGTGGTACGCCACCCTGTACTCCGCCGGCATCGACGCCTTCTGTGCCCCGCCCTGGAACGAGGACGTGGAGCGGGCGGCCGAGTTCGCGGGGCGGCTTCCGGCCAACGTACGGCGGCCGGGTTTCACCGCCGCCGCCGGGCTCCGGGGATCGTCAGCTTCCGATGCTCCTTCAAGGAGTGCGGGAAACCGGCGCCCTCCCTCGGCATGTTGACGGCCAGAAGGGGACCGGTGCGCGGGGTGCTCAACCCCCTGCCCGCCATCCGCGGTGCGTCACTCGGCAAGCCGGGCGGCCTTCCAGGCGCGGTAATGGCGGGTGGGGTCGTCGGTGAAGGAGGTGTGGCGTGGGGTCCAGCCAAGGAGACGGTGAGCCTTGGCGCTGGTGACCAACTCGTCCTGGTCGGCGGCCAGTTGCATCATGCCGCCCGCCTCCGCGCTCTCCAGGGCCATCTCGCCGGTGTGGCCGGCGGCCCGTACGGCGGTGCGCTGCATGTCCAGGGCGGTCAGCCGCTGATCGTCGGCGATGACGAAGGTCTCCCCGTCCACGGCGGCCGGGTTGTCGAGGATGCGGACGTAGGCGTCGGCGAGGTCGTCGACGTGGACCCAGCTCCAGCGCTTGGCGGTGTCGCCGTAGAAGACGGGGCTGCCCGCCTCGGCGGCGGCGAACCACTGGGCGGTCATGGAGGTGCTCGCGGGGCCGCCGTACATGAACCCGGGACGGACCACGGTGTGGGCGAGGCCCGAGGCGGCCAACTCCCGTTCCAGCGCGAAGCGGAAGCCGATGGGGCTCTCGGGGTTTCCGGGGGTGTTCTCGTCCATGAGGGGCAGGCCGGTGCGGCCGTAGGAGGAGATGCCGGTGGTGAAGACGAGGTGGCGGTGGCGGGCGTCGCGCTCCTGGGCGGCGAGCAGTTCGGCGAACAGGCGCCGGTCGCCGCCGACGGGGTCGCTCATGTCCATCAGCAGGTGGACGACCGCGTCGGTGCCGTCGAGGTGGTCGCGCCAGGTGTCCGGCTTGGTGAAGTCGCCCTCTACCAGGGTGACTTCGTCCGCGGTGAGGGCGCGGGCCGCGGGGGCGGAGGTGTCGCGCGCCAGGCCCAGGACGGTGTGTCCGGCGCGGGCGAGGGCGGCTGAGACACGGCGGCCGGCGTAGCCGGTGGCGCCGATGACGAGGATCCGCATGAGAAATGCTCCGGGTGCTGTGTCGTGCCGCGGGGCGGGCGGCGGGGTCAAGTAACGGGGTCGGATGGGGAGTTCAGGCAGGGGGTTCAGGTGGCGGGGGTGGTGGTGAAGAACCGGGCGAGCCGGTCGGCCGTCCAGGCAGGGTCGTCGGCCGCGAAGGTGTGCGCGGCCCCGGGGACGGTGTCGTGGTGCACGTCGGTCGCGGCTGCGCGGGCGCCGGCCAGCAACACGTCCTGGGGCAGGCCGTGTTCGCCGTTCAGGACGAGGACGGGCATGGTCAGACGGTCGCCGGCGCGGGCCGCCCGCCCGTCCTGGACGAGGGTGGCGTAGTGCTCGAAGCCGCCGCGCATCGCGTCGGGGCGGGTGTGGGCGCGCAGCAGGTCGGCGCGGTCTGCGGCGGTGATCCCGCCGGCGGTCATCATCGACCAGAAGCCGGACAGGTACCGCTCCTCCTTACCGGCGGTGAGCATGGCGGCCAGGTCGCTCTGGGCGTGGAAGCCGAAGTGCCATGAGCCACCGGTGGCGGGGTTCATGCGCTCCTCCAGGCCGTAGCCGGGCAGGAACGCCTCACTGAGCACCAGCCGGACCACGTCCTCGGGGTAGCTCTGAGCCCAGGCGTGGGCGGTCATCGCGCCGACGTCGGTGCCGACCACGAAAGCCCGGTCGTGGCCCAGGTGCCGCAGCAGGCGGCGGAGGTCCGCGGCCTCCTCGCGCTTGGTCCAGTGGCCGGCCGGGATCTGTGAGTCGCCGGATCCGCGCAGGTCGGGCGCGACGACCGTGAAGCCGCGTGCCGCGAGGAGGGGCAGCAGCGCCCGCCACTCGATCCAACTGAACGGCCAGCCGTGGATGAGGACTACGGCGGGGCCTGAACCGCCCACGACGTAGTGGAGTTGGACGCCACCGAAGTCGCCGACATCAGCGACGGCGTGCTCGAACCCGTCCGGTGCGGATGCTCGGGGATACATGCGATCACCTCATACTTAATTAGTTAAGCAAACATCACAGCACCACTTGCTTAACTAGTCAAATACACTGGTCGCATGGAGCCCACCGCCGCTGACACCACCCCCACCAGTGATCCGCTGACCGCCGATGAGCTACTGCTGTGGCAGAGCCTGGGACGTCTCGTCCACTCCCTGCCGCGCGCGCTGGAGCAGGACATGGCCCGCACCGGCGTGACCATGACCGAGTTCGCCGTTCTGCTGCTGCTGAGCGAGGCGCCCGACCGCCGTATGCGCATGTCCGCGCTCGCGGCGGCCTCCGGCGTCACCCCGCCGCGCGTCACTCGCATCATCGAAGGCCTGTCCCGCCACGGCCTGGTGCGTAAGGAACGCCATGGCCAGGACGCACGCGGCAGCGAAGCCGTCCTCACCGACGCCGGGCTGCGGGCCATGCACGCGGCTCAGCCCGCCCACCTCGCCAGCGCCCGGCGCCGGGTCCTCGACCACATCCCGGCCGACCTCCTGCCGGGCATGGCCGAAACCCTGGCCGTGCTCGCCGAGGGCCGGCACCGACAACAGTCCTCCGATCTCCCCCGGTGACGCATCGGCGGCTGTGGTCAGCCGCACGTCACGGTGATCGGCGCGTGCACGCTCCGCGGGGGCAGCGTGACGGTCAGGGTGCGGGTCGTGCTGTCGAAGTGGTAGGCGTGCGGGGAGAGTTGGGTCCCTCCCACGCGGACGGTGTTCGGGGCGGTGACGCCGAGGAAGGAGACGGTCCACTGCCGGTTTCGGACCTGGCCGTGGAACGTTCCGGTCGCGGGGCCGATCGTCAGAGTGTGCCGGGAGTTGGTCTCCCGGTACCGGATCTTCGTGGTGGCGGTGTGGCCGCGCCCTGCGCTGGTTCCGTCGTCCTCGTAGAGGGAGGAGGAGCCGGAGGCGCCCGCGGCGACGGTGAGCGTGACCTTGGTCAGTGGGGCCTTGTCGTTGCTCGTGACGTTGCTCGTGCGGGTCGGGATGACCGCGCCCGCTCTGACGAACACAGGCATGGTGTCGAGGCCGTCGGTGATGTTCTGGGTGGTGCCGCCCGCGTAGGTCTGCCCGGTGAAGTAGTCGGTCCACCGGCTGCCGGGCGGGAACCACACCGAGGTCGTCGCCGTGGCACCGGGTGTCGTGACGGGGGCGACCAGCAGGTCGGAGCCGTAGAAGTACTCGCTGCCCGAAGTGGCGTACGCCTGGGGCTCGTTGGGGTATTCGAGGTACATCGGGCGGGTGACCGGAACGCCGGTCGTGCTCGCCTGCTGTGCGAGTGAGTAGGTGTACGGCACCAGGTTCTCGCGGAGGTTGAGGAACTTGTCCGCGGAGGCGCGGGCCGCGGTGCCGTACTGCCAGGGCAGCCGGTCGCTGTGGTTGCTGTGCAGCCGGTCGATGGGCTGGAAGGTGCCCAGTTGGACCCAGCGCGCGTACATGTCGTCAGGGAGTTTGTGCGTGGTGCGGGTCGTGCCGTCGGCGGTGTAGGTCTCCGAACCGGTCAGGTTCGTGGTGTCGTTGTGGCCGCCGATGTCGTGGCTGATCGCCGACAGGCCGGTGGCGGCCGCTTCACCCGGTGTGTAGCCGACCTCCGCCTTCAGGGTGCCCCAGGTGGAGGAGGTGTCGCCGGTGAAGTGGACGGTGGTGCGCTTGTCGGCCCACGGTCCGGTGGGCATCGCCTGTTGGCCGCTGTAGCCGCCGGCCTGGAGGGAGCCGTAGGCGCGGGAGACGACGAATCCGCGGCCGATGGTCTTGTCGGCGTCCGTGGCGTACTGCTGGTTGATCCACGCGTCGGGAGTGACGCCGGGCAGCGAGGACTGCGAGTTGTCGCAGCACCAGTCCGGCCACCAGAAGTCGTTGCCCTGCTGGTCCATGGTCCGATGCAGGTCCATGTACGCCTTGAGCTGGTCGGGGTCGCCCCAGTCGAAGGTGTAGCAGTCCCCCGGGCCGCTGCTCGCGGCGGGGGCACAACCACCCTTGCGGAGTTTGCCCTTGGCGGTGGACTGGGCCTGGGCGAACTGCGGGTCGCCGCTGAGGATGCTCGGGTGGACGTTGAGCGTGTTGTGCAGGCCCTGGGCGGCGGACCAGTCGAAGAACCCCTTCGGATCAGGGAACTTGGACGTGTCGATCTCCCAACCGCTCCAGGTGTTGGGCGACTTGAAGTCGGTGTCGGTCACCAGGACGTCCAGGGGTACGCCCTCGGCCCGGAAGGCGGGCAGGATCGTGTTCTCGTAGTCGGCGGCGGTTCGGTCGATGTACTCCGAGTACCAGACGCCGTAAGCCCATTGAGGAAGCAGTTGGGGCGGGCCGGTGAGGGTGGCCAGGTCGGTCAGGGCCTGCTTGTAGTCGTGGCCGTAGCCGAAGACATAGCCGTCCTGGTACGGCGCGCCGCCGTGGGACGGGCGTTGGGCGACTTGGCGGGTGCCGGTGTCGTAGAGGGCCGAGGCCGTGTCGTCGAGCAGGTACCAGCCGTCCTTGTACAGCAGGCCCGGTGTGGTGGCCGGCGTGCCGTTGTCCCCGTTGAAGCCGTCGAGGCTGCGGCGGTAGCCGCCGAGCGCCGAGTGCGGTTGCGGGGGCGGGGAGTCGGCCGCGGTGACGGAGACCGTGTCGAGGTTGACGTGGCAGCTCGCGGTGTCCGGGCAGCCGACGGAGATGTCGTTGGCTCCGGCCTTGAGGATGACGGGGACCGAGGCGGTCCTCCAGGTGTCCCAGTCGCCGGTGACGGGCAGGGACAGGGTCTGCGTGGTGCCACCGGAGGACACCGCGGCCGTACGGGTCTGGTAACGGCCGTCGCTGCCGGTCGCGTTGGCGTAGCGGACCTGCAACGCGTAGGTGCCGTCCGCCGGTACGCCGGCCACGTGGGTCAACAGGCCTGCTCCCTGGTTCAGTTCGGCGACGAAGCCGCTGCCGGAGTAGCCGGCGTGGTCGGTGGCCGTGATCGCCGAGCCCGAGCCGCGGTCGGCCTCGGCCTCGCAGTTCACGCCGAACCCGCAGGCCGTGATCGCGGTCGTGGACGTCAGCGGAAAGCCGCCGTCCTGGTCGACCAGGGCGACGCTGTCGATGTTGACGTCGCCGGAGTCCGCGGCGGTCCTCGTCAGCGTGATGGTGTGGTGTCCGGCGCCGAGTTGTACCGCGCTGCCCGCCAGGCCCCAGGTGTTCCAGTTCGCGGTGACGGGCAGGCTCACCGTTCGGCTCGCTCCGCCGTCGACGGACAAGGTGAGGGTGCGTGTCGCGTTCTGGCCGTCGCCGCCGAGGGAGTTGGCGTAGCGCGCGTCGAACCGGTAGGTCCCCGACGTGGGGACGTCGACGTCGGCCGACAGGGAGTTGCCCGTCCCCTCGAAGCCGGCCAGGAATCCGGAGCCGGTGTAACCGGTGTGGTCCGAGGCGACTCCGGGCCCGCTGTGCGGCAGTTGCTCGGCCTCGCACAGGGCGCCGAGGGCGCACGTGAGCCGCTGCCACGGCGCCGCGTCGACCGGCGACCCGCCGGCCGACAGCCGCACGGAGAGGTTCTGCGCGTCGAAGGGCCCGGAACCCTCCTGGTACCGCAGGGTGAGCGCGCTGGTGCTGATGGTCAGCCAGCCGTCGGACGTGCTGGAGGTGTACGAGGTCGGCGCGAACGCGGTGCGGCCGATCGCGTTGAACGTCGCGCTGTCGGCGAACTTCCCGTCCTGCGCGTACTCGGTGCGTATGAGGGTCGGGGACAGGATCTGGAAGCGTGCGCTGCCGGACGTCACCGACGCGGTGCGGTGGTTCGTCGGTGCGTCCGCCGACGCCTCTGCGGTACCGGTCAGCATCGTCGCCGCCAGGCTGCTCACCAGGGCGATGGCGGTGAGACGTCTTCGCGGGAAGCGCGTCGCGCGTAACGCTGGTCTTCTTCTCATGGACATCATGGACAGCTCCGTCCTGAAGCGGGCCTGCGGGGCCCGTGGTGAAGGTGTGCCGGGTCCCGTTCACGCCTGGTGGAATGTGGCGCCATCCGACATCGTTGTCAAGCCCCGCCGTCGACGCCCTCGGCGCAGGCGTACCTCAGGTGCGGGGTCCACCCCGGTGCACTGCTCGGCCGTTCGGGACAGCCCGGCGGGACAGCGCTCACCTCAGCCTTGCGACGAGGTTTTCGTCAGGCTTTCCGGGCGCTCGGCGACGCGGGTCTGGAGGAGCAGGCGGGCAACGGCGGTCACGAGATCCGCACCTGGCTGATCGGGCACGCGGTGGTACGGGCACCCTTGGTGCGGACCGCGTACGAACCCGTCCCGGAATGGATCACCGGGATGGGCCTCGGCGCGACCTTCGAAGTCCGCCGACGAGGCAACCCAGGAAAGAGGGCTCTCTTCATGAGAGTTGACTTGCACGAAAGGCTCCGACCGCCTATCTTCGTGAGAGTCAACACCAACGAAGACAGCAACCTCTCCCCTCTGGAGGGTCAGATGACGGACGTCTCAGTGGTCGGCCCGGACGACGGTGAGTCGATCCAGCTCGGCCCGACCAGGATGCGGATCCTCGAAGACGGCAGCACGACCGGGCATCGCCTGGGTGTCGGGGAGATCACCCTGGCCCCGCACACCGACGGCCCGCCGCAGCACCGGCACGCCCGGCACGACGAGGGCTTCTACGTCGTGTCCGGCGCGGCCCGGTTCACCGTCGGCGAGACCGTGCACGACGCACCCGCCGGAACGCTGGTCATGATCCCGCCCGGCGCTCCGCACACGTTCGCCAACCCGACCGACGGCACCACGGTCCTGCTCAACACCTTCACCCCGGACCTGTATGTCAACTACTTCCGGGACCTGCGCGACATGATCGCCGACGGCAGCCCGCTCACCCCCGAAGCGACGATCGAGGCGATGAGCCGGTACTCCACCGAACCGGCCACCGACTTCGCCTGAACACCCGTACCCGCAAGGCAAGGAGAAGGCCATGGCAAGCACCACTCAGTACACCGTCGGCGTCGACGGAGTCGGCCCGGTCGAGGTGTCGGTGGCCGCATACGGGTCCGGGCGGCCGTTGCTGCTGCTGCACGGCGGGGCAGGACCGCAGTCGGTGACGGGGTTCGCCGAGAAGCTCGCCGCCGCTCACGACGTCCGGGTGCTGGTCCCGACCCACCCGGGCTTCGGCGGCACGGTACGACCCGAGGCACTGACCTCCGTGTCCGGCCTCGCCGCGCTCTACGACGCGCTGCTCGACCATCTGGACCTGACGGACGTGACCGTCATCGGCAATTCGATAGGCGGCTGGATCACCGCCGAGATCGCCCTGCTGAAGTCGCCGCGCGTCAGCGGCATCGTGCTGATCGACGCGGTCGGGATCGAGGTACCCGGCCACCCGGTGGCCGACTTCTTCTCCCTGACCATGGATCAGGTCTTCGAGCTCAGCTTCCACCATCCCGATCCCTTCCGTATCGACCCCACGACCCTGCCGCCCGCGGCGCAGGCCGTCGCCGCGGGCAACCGGACCGCGATCGAGGTGTACGCGGGCTCCGCCATGGCCGACGCGACCCTCGTCGAGCGGCTCGGCTCCCTGGACGTCCCCACCCTCGTGCTGTGGGGCGAGAGCGACGGGATCGTCGACGTCGACTACGGGCGTGCCTACGCCGCCGCGATCCCCACGGCCCGCTTCCGACCGCTCCCCGAGACCGGCCACTCCCCGCAGATGGAGACCCCCGACCAGGTCGTCGACGCGATACGGGACAGCGCCGACCTGGGCTTCCAGACCGTCCCCGCGCTCAGCACCGGCGGCTCCGACGGCCCGTCCGGCGCGACGAACTCCCCGTCAGCCAGCCGCAGTTGACGACCGGGGCGACATCCACGTCAAAGCCCGACGACGCCTAGCCCGACGACCGCCACGAGGGGGACTGATTCTGGCGGTCTGCTGCCTGAGCCTGCCAATGGCGGGCGGACAGAGCGACTTCGCGCCGGTACGGCGGAGACCTCGGACAGGTCGCCGCCGTACCGGTTGTTCAGGAGGTGCGTGCGACCTAGCGGCGCCCGCCCCGGCGGTCCGCGAGCCGGTGGACCGCCGCGATCAGCGTGTCCACCTCACCGTGCGTGTTGTAGAAGGCGAACGACGGCCGGACGGTGGCCTCCAGTCCGTACCGGCGCAGGATCGGCTGCGCGCAGTGGTGGCCCGAACGGACCGCGATGCCTTCCTCGTTGAGGGCGGTGCCGACCTCGGCCGGCTCGTACCCGTCCAGGACGAACGACACGATGCTCGCCTTGTTCGGGGCCGTGCCGACCAGCCGGAGCCCGGGCACACCGCGCAGGCCTTCGGTGGCGTGCTCGACCAGGGTGTGCTCGTAGGCGGCGATGTTCGGCAGGCCGACGCGCTCGACGTAGTCGATGGCCGCGGCCAGGCCCACCGCGTCGGCGATGTTGCCGGTGCCAGCCTCGAAACGGCCCGGCGGCGGCTGGAAGGTGGACTTCTCGAAGGTGACGTCGGTGATCATGTTGCCACCGCCCTCCCACGGAGGCATGTCCTCCAGGACCTCCCGCTTGCCGTAGAGCACGCCGATCCCGGTCGGGCCGAACAGCTTGTGCCCGGAGAAGACCAGGAAGTCCGCGTCCAGCGCCCTGACGTCGATCGGCAGGTGCGGGACCGACTGTGCCGCGTCGACCAGGACACGTGCCCCGGCGCGGTGCCCGATCTCGATGATCTGCTCGACCGGCACGATCGTGCCGAGCGCGTTCGACATCTGGGTGACGGCGACGAGCTTGGTCCGCTCCGACAGGAGCGCGGTGTACTCGTCGAGCAGCAACTGGCCGCTGTCGTCGACCGGGATCACCTTGATCACCGCTCCGGTCTGCTCCGCCAGCATCTGCCAGGGCACGATGTTGGCGTGGTGCTCCAGGTGGGAGAGCACGATCTCGTCGCCCGCTCGGATGTGCGCGGGACCCCAGGCCTTGGCGACCAGGTTGATCGCCTCGGTGGTGCCCCGGACGAACACGATCTCCTCGGCGGAGCCCGCCCCGATGAACCGCGCGACGGTCTTCCGGGCGCCCTCGTAGGCGTCCGTCGCCCGCGCCGCCAACTCGTGTGCCGCCCGGTGGATGTTGGAGTTCTCCCGCGAGTAGAACTCCACCAGCCGGTCGATCACCGCCTGCGGTTTCTGCGTGGTCGCGGCGTTGTCCAGCCAGATCAGCGGACGCCCGTTCACCAGCTCGGACAGGATCGGGAAGTCCCGCCGGACCGCCTGCACGTCGAAGGCCGGGTGCTGGTCGAGCGGCAGTCCCGACGGCGCACCGGACCCGTCCGGTTCCTCGACGAAGTAGTACGGCGCGTTCGTCGCCGTCGGTGCCGCCATCTCGGGCAGGGGCGGCAGCCCGAGGTGTCCGAAGCCGGGGAGCTCCGGGGCCTGGGCGGGGTACCCGGGTGCCTCGGTGAGGAAGTAGTACGGCCCGGGGTCCGGAAAGTGGGCAGGTGCGCCCGACGACGGGACGGGCGGTGGCCCCGGGGCCACCGGCGGGGCCGATGCCTCCGAGGTGGGTCCGGCGCCGCCGGGCGCAGCACCCACCGCGCCGGGCGCACCCCCCGCATAAGGGCCGGCCATGAACGTGGCGGGGGCGCTGGTCGGTGGCGGCCCGGACGGCGGGCTCATTCCGGCGGTCGGCGCCGGGGGCGGCGGGTCCATGGAGGGAATGCCCGTGGGGACCGGCGGAAGCGGGTCCACGGCCGGGCTGCCGGTGAACACCGCGGCAGCGGATTCCGCAGCAGGCAGGCCAGTTGGCACCGCAGGTGCGAAATCCGCCGACGGCACACCGGCCGGCTGGGCAGGGAGCGGGCCGGGGGCCGGCGGACCGGTCGGCACAGCGGGGGCGGACTGCGCGGCCGACGGCCCCGGAGGCGTCGTAGGAGAGGAATCCGCGCGCGGCAGGCCGGTGGGCGTCGGCCGTTCCGGCCGGCCGTCGAAGGCCGGAGTCGGAGCCTCCGCCTCCGCCGACTGCCCGGGGAGTGCTCGGAAGAACTCCCCGGCCATCCGGCTCAGCGTCTCCTCGTCCGGCAGCCATGACGGGGCGGCTTCGTTACCGGTGGGTGAGGGCGTGGTCATGGTTACCGGTAACTCGGCGCGTAGTCATGGAACTTGTCGACCTCGACGTCGTCGAGCACGGCGAGGGCGTCGTCGGTGAGGACCGCGAGCGAGCAGTACAGGGAGATCAGGTAGGAGGCGATGGCGCTGCGGTCGATCTGCATGAAGCGCACCGACAGGCCCATCCCCTGCTCGCCCGAGAGGCCGGGCTGGAACAGTCCGACCACGCCCTGGCGCGACTCGCCGGTGCGCAGCAGGATGAACTTCGTCCGGCCGTTCTCCAGCGGGACCTTGTCCGACGGGACGATCGGCAGACCGCGCCAGGTCAGGAACTGCGAGCCGAACATGCTCACCGTGGCCGGCGGTACGCCTCGCCGGGTGCACTCCCTGCCGAACGCGGCGATCCCCTCGGGGTGGGTGAGGAAGAAGGCCGGCTGCTTCCACACCTTCGTGATGAGGGCGTCCAGGTCGTCCGGCGTCGGCGGCCCCGTCATCGTGGAGATCCGCTGGGTGTCCGCCGCGCTGGCCAGCATCCCGTACTCGGGGCTGTTGATCAGCTCGCCCTCCTGATGCTCCTTCACCGCCTCGATGGTCAGCCGCAGTTGCTGTGCGGTCTGGTTGTGCGGGCTGGAGTAGAGGTCGGAGATGCGGGTGTGCAGGTCCAGGACCGTCTGGACGGCCTTGAGCCGGTACTCCCGGGGCTCCCGCTCGTAGTCGACGAAGGTGTCCGGCAGCGGGGACTCGTCGTAGTTGTCGCACTCGATGCGCACCGACTCGGGGTGAACAACCTTGTTCACCCGGTAGATGCCTGCCTCGACCGGGACCCAGGACATCAGATGCACCAGCCAGCGAGGCGTGATGGAGCTCATCTGAGGAACGGTCTTGGTGGCGTTCGCGAGGGTTCGCGCCGCGCTGTCGCTCACCGACATCGAGCGCGACGGCGGATTCACAGCCGTGGTCATGCGACATCTCCTTTCCGCGCCCGGAGGCCGGGCACGCGTGACGGGGTGAGATCGCCGACGAGAATGTGTGCGGCCGAGATCTCTCGCCCCCACTATCGATTCACCGTCGCAGTAGGTCCGGTAATGGTCCAATGCGTGTTTTCGAGGCTGTCATCCATGCGGTCTATGATTCACAAATGATCGACTTGAGTCGGTTGCGTGTCCTGGTCGCCGTCGCCCGTGAGGGTTCGATCACGGCTGCCGCCGAGGCGCTGCACTACGCGCAGCCGTCGGTGAGCCATCAACTCGCCAAACTCGAGGCCGAGGTCGGCATGCCGCTGTTGCAGCGGATGGGGCGCGGTATCCGCCTCACCGAGGCCGGCCGGCTGCTCGTGGACCGTGCCGAGTCGATCCTCGCGCAGGTCGAGTCGGTGCACGCCGAACTGGACGAACTGGCCGGGCTGCGCACCGGCCGGGTCCGGCTGGCCGCCTTTCCCTCGGCGCTGGCCACTCTGGTGCCGCTCGCCGCCGCGCTCGTCTCCGACCGGTACCCCGGTATCGAGATGACCTTGCGGGAGGCCGAGCCACCGGACGCGCTGGGCGCCCTGCGCAACAACGACGTCGACGTGGCGCTGATCTTCGAGCACGGCGATCCGCCCCAGCGCGATCGCCGCGACACCACCATGACGCCGCTGCTCGACGAGCCGCTGTACGTGGTCACACCGGCGGACCGCGCCTGGCACGGCCCCCCGACCGATCTGGCCACCTATGCCGACACCCGCTGGATCGCCGGCTGCGAGCGCTGCCGCGAGCATCTCGTCGCGGCCTGCGGCCGGGCCGGCTTCTCGCCGATCGTCGAGTTCGAGACCGATGACTACGTCGCCGTGCAGGCGCTGGTGGCGGCCGGACTCGGCGTGAGCCTGCTGCCCGGCCTCACCCTCCTCGCCAACAGACACCCCGGTGTACGGCTCCACCGCATCGCCGGCATGCGCAGACAGGTCGTGGCCGCGGTCCACGGCAAGCCGCCGGCGTCCCAACCCGCACAGGTGCTCCTCGACGCACTCGCCGCGACCGTCTCCGAACCGGAGTGGCCGTCCTGACGGCACCGTCTCCGGTTCTCACCGTTCTTGCGGGCTCCGGTCGTCCCGGCGATTCCCTGCGGTCGGAATCGCGGCTGCGGAGGGTCGGGGTACGGAGGCGGCCCGGCGCAACCTCGACAGCACCAGGGCCACCGTGAGCAGGCCCGCACAGACGCAGGAGGCCAGCGCGTAGGCGACCCTCACCGATGTTGAACACGAAGGCGTCCGGCACCGGTACGGCGTCGATCCAGCCGCCGTCCTCGCGCTGGACCTGGAGTCCGCCCACCTCGTCCTGCTGCAACAGCGGGAGATACCCGTAGTCCTTGTGCGCGCCCACTCCCTGGTCGGCGTCCTCGGCGGGGCGCGGCGGACAGTGCACGATCTTCACGTGCACGGCCGCCTCGTCGTCGAACCACTCGTCGAAGTAGCGCTCGTCCTGGCCGAGCGCGGCGGCGAGGGCGCGCAGGACCTCGCGGCTCACCCGCAGTGCCTCCGCCTGCCAGCGCAGCACTGTGTCCCTCAACTCCGCGAGTGCGGAGGGCCATTGGTTGGGGCCGACGAGCCGGAGGCAGTCGGGATCCTCCGGTCCGGTGGGGATCGCCTCGCATTCCGGGCCGATGTCGATCTGTTCGCGCCAGTCGGCGCTGCCTGCCGTGTACTCGGTTCCGGTGCGTGTGTACCCGCGGAACTGGGGCGAGTTGAGGTTCTCGATCTCCAGCCTGGGTTCCACGGGAAGGGCGAAGAAGGCGCGGGCCGCGTGCAGGATCTCGTCCCGGACGGATGCGGGAACGCCGTGTCCGGTGACATAGAAGAACCCCACTTCGTGGGCCGCGGACCGGAGTTCGGCCAGGAAGGCGTCGCGGTCGGTGCCGGGATCCCGGAAGCGGGAGATGTCGACGACGGTGAGGGCGGTGGGCTGTGCCATGGGATTCCTTCGCGGCGGCAGCAGACCCGGACACGGCTCTGCGCGCGCCAACGGCCGTACGGGCACGGTCGGTTGACGAGAGAACGGTGGGAAGCGCCGAGAGCGGGCGGGGTGGGGAAAGGGCGGGACCGCGGTCGTCACACGAAGGTCAACGACAGATCTGGTCGAACTGGTCGGCGCGGCGGCTCACCCAGAACGGGTCGAGCAGCACCGTGTGTGCCTGGCCAGTGGTCTCCATGAGCGGATCAAAGCACACGCTCGAAGGTGCGTCCACGGTGCGTCCCGACGGGCGAGACGGCGACCGGGACGACCGCGCCGCCTCGGCGGGCTTCGCCGCCCGCACCGGCGAACGGCCTTGCGGACCCGCCATTGACGTACGACGAAAACGCTCCGTACGATCACGATCGGCATTGAGTGTCAGCGTCAAGCCCTGGCTCGCTGACCGGCAACCCTCCGACGCGGTGGGGTGCTCCAGGTGAAAGCCCGGCAGGGTCATCGAGGATCTCTGCAAGCGCGAGGCCCCGTGGCCGGGGTCGGAGATGTGGAGGACGGTCGTGCGACACAGCAGTGACCCGAGCGCCTTCACCACTTCCCTGACAGCCGCGACCGTGTTCTCCCGGTTCTCGCGCCGCCGCCACATCGATCTGCGGCGCTCCGCCAGTTGTCTGTGTCGCGCCTGACCGCCTTGACCACGTCCGTCTGACTTCTGTCGCGGCCCCAGGCGTATCCCCGCAGCCTCTCGCGGTCCCGTCCGCACGCACGGACCCGTTCCGCGGCCGCCCCGCACCACCCCCTCCCGTCTGATTCCCCGAATCGCACTGCCCCGTCGTCGGCGTCACGCCGAACGGGGCCGCATGCCCGCGCGCAGTCGTGAGCCCGTGGGCATCACGCGCGTAGTGACACGAGTAGGAGCACTCTCCGTGAGAGCACATCCGGACATCCGGTCCACCCGATGGGCGGCGCTGGCCGCCCTCTTGACCACCAGTGTCCTGCTGACCGCCTGCGGTTCCGGCGGGGGCGGCACGGACAGCGGCAGTGGCCCGGCGAAGTCCGGTGGCACCCTGACCTTCGCGGTGGGCTCCGACGCCGGCTGCGTGGATCCGCAGCAGGTGGGCAGCAACGACACCATCTACTCGGTACGGCAGATCGTGGACTCCCTCACCGACCAGGACCCGGCGACCGGCAAGATCGTGCCGTGGCTGGCGAAGAGCTGGGACATCAGCTCCGACGCGACGACGTTCACCTTCCACCTGCGATCGGGTGTCACCTTCAGCGACGGCTCCGAGCTGACCGCTCAGGTGGTCAAGGACAACTTCGACGCGGTGCCGAACCTCGGCGCGCTGGGGACCCTCGCCGAGGGCTATCTGAGCGGCGTCAAGAGCACCACCGTGGTCGATCCGCTCACCGTCAGGGTGACCTTCCAGCGGCCCAACGCCCAGTTCCTGCAAGCCACTTCGACGCACTCGCTGGGCATCGAGTCGTCGGCGAGCGCGAAGAGGACCCCGCAGCAGAAGTGCAGCCAGGGAGTGGTCGGCTCCGGGCCCTTCGTGCTGAAGCAGTACGTGCAGAACCAGTCGATCACGCTCGCCAAGCGCACCGGATACGCCTGGGGTTCCTCGCTGTGGCACAAGAGCGGCGAGGCCTACCTGGACCGGATCGTCTTCAAGGTCGTGCCCGAGGCGGGAGTACGGGCCGGCAGTCTCCAGTCCGGGCAGGTCGACGCGATCAGCAGCGTCGGCAAGGCCAACGAGGCGGCCCTCAAGGGCGGCCAGGTCACCCTTCAGCGTCGGGCCAACCCCGGTGTGGTGTTCGGCCTCGCGCTCAACAACTCACGACCAACCCTGAAGGACGCGCGAGTGCGCCAGGCCATCGGGTTCGCCATCGACCGGGCGCAGATCGCGACCACCGTGTTCCCGACCGGTACCCAGCCAGCGACCAGCGTCCTGGCGCACACCACACCGGACTACACGAACCTGTCCTCGGACCTGGCGACCGACGCGGCCAAGGCGAAGTCCCTGCTGGACGCGGCCGGTTGGAAGGCCGGCAGCGACGGCATCCGGACGAAGGACGGCAAGCAACTGAGCCTGACCGTCGACTGGATCCCCAACTCGGCCACCAACCAGCCCGCGTTGGAGCTGATCCAGCAGCAACTCAAAGCCGTCGGCGTCGGCCTGACGCTCAAGCAGCTCCAGGTCACGCAGCTCGCCCCGACCCTCCAGTCGGGTGACTTCGACGCGGCGTGGAGCAACATCACCCGGGCCGACCCGGACATCCTGCGCAGTTCCTTCTCCACGAAGCTGGCGAACTTCTACCGCCTCACGGCGGGCTCACTGGACACCGCGCTGACCCGTCAGGCGGCCACCACGGACGCCACGAAGCGCAAGCAACTGGTCGAGCAGGCACAGCAGTTGCTCGTGCGGAGCGCCGCCTACGTGCCGGTGGTGGAGCTCCAGACCCAGATCGGTGTGTCGAAGAAGGTGCACGGCCTGAACTTCGACGCCTCCAGCCGGATCCAACTCCATGACACCTGGATCGGCTGACCATGCGCCGCTATGTGATCAAACGGCTCGCGCAGGCGGTCGGAGTGCTGTGGGCCGCCTACACGGTGTCCTTCCTGGTCCTCGACTTCCTGCCCGGCGATCCGGTCACGGCGATGGCCGGTGCCGGCATGGACTCCGGACAGGTCGATCCGGCCCAACTCGCCGCGCTGCGACACGAGTACGGCTTCGACAAGCCGATCCTGGTGCAGTACGCCGACTATCTGGGCCGGGCGGTGCGCGGGGACTTCGGCGACTCGGTCTCCACCGGCCGGCCGGTGTCCTCGACGCTGGCCGACGCGCTGCCGCAGACCCTCCAGTTGACCGGTGCCGCGCTGCTGCTCGCGGTGGTTCTCGGCGGCGGTCTCGCGGTCCTGGCGACCTACACCTCGCTCCGGTGGCTGCGCCAACTCCTCTTGTCGCTGCCGCCGTTGGGGGTGTCTGTCCCGACGTTCTGGGTGGGGCTGCTGCTCGTCGAGTCGTTCTCGTTCCGCCTGCACTGGTTCCCGGCGTTCGACAACGACGGGCTGCGGGGCCTTGTCCTGCCGGCCGTGACCCTGGCGATCCCTACCGGTGCGCAGGTCGCCCAGGTGCTCGCCAAGAGCCTGCTCACCGCGCTGGACCAGGCCTATGTGGAGACCGCCCGGGCCAAGGGCGCGGGCCGCTGGCGGGTCCATCTGCGGCACGCCCTGCGCAACGCGTCCCTGCCCGCGCTGACCGTGGTCGGCCTGCTGGTCGGGCAGTTGATCGCCGGTTCGGTGGTCGTCGAGACGGTGTTCTCCCGTGACGGCCTGGGCCGGGTGACGGCTGCCGCGGTCACGGCCCAGGACATTCCCCTCGTGCAGGGCGTGGTGGTGTTCGGGGCGCTGATCTTCGTGGTGACGAACCTGATCGTCGACCTCGTCTATCCGCTGCTGGATCCGCGGATCGTGGTGGCCTCGGGCCGGAAGGCGGGATTCGCATGAGCCAGGGTCTGGTCGACGACTCCACCGGGGCCGCGCTCGGTCTCGCCGCCCCGCCGCCGCAGCCGGTCGACCCGGGTGGCGGCCCCGGGGCCGGGCGCCGAGTCGACCCGCGCCAGATCCTGCGGTTCCTGGTGCACCGCCCCGGTCTGCTGCTGTCGGTCCTCGTCGTCGTCCTGGTGGTACTGGCCTCGTTCTGGCCGGGACTGTTCACCTCACGCGATCCGCTCACCGGAGTGCCGTCGCAGAACTTCCGCGGCCCGAGCGGCGCGCACTGGTTCGGCACCGACGAACTGGGCCGTGACGTGTTCTCCCGGGTGGTCCACGGCGCCCAACTGTCCCTGAAGGCAACGCTGATCGCGGTGGCGGTCGCCTTCGTGGTCGGCAGTCTCATCGGCCTGGTCGCCGGGTTCGTCGGCCGCTGGGTCGACGACGTGCTGATGCGCTTCGTCGACGTCCTGCTGTCGATCCCCGCGCTGTTCCTGTCCCTGGCCCTGGTCACCGCGCTGGGCTACGGCACGGTGAAGGTGGCGGTCGCGGTCGGGATCGCCAGCGTCGCGAGCTTCGCCCGGGTGACCCGGGCGGAGGTGCTGCGGGTGCGCCAGGCGGTCTTCGTCGAGGCGTCGCGCGCGTGCGGTACCCGTTGGTACTCGGTGCTGGGCCGGCACGTCCTGCCCAACGCGGCGGGCCCGGTGATCGTCCTGGCCACCCTCGACTTCGGCGCCGCGATCCTCGCCGTGTCCGCACTGAGCTTCCTCGGCTACGGCGCCCCGCCCCCGGCGCCGGAATGGGGGACGTTGATCTCCGACGGCCGCAACTACCTGGCGAACGCCTGGTGGTTGACCGCACTGCCCGGACTGGCGATCGCGGCGACGGTGCTGGCCACCAACCGCATCGCACGGGCGCTGGACGGCGAATGGTCCAGGCAGCGATGACCGGCGAACCGACGAACTCACCTGGAACGGACGAGGACTTGAGCACGACACCGAGCACCGACCCGGTCCACCCCGAGCAAGGGGCCGCGCTGGAGATCCGCGGCCTGTCGGTGTCGTACCGCACCCGTGGCGGCATCGTGCGGGCGGTGCGGGACGTCGATCTCGATGTGCGGCCGGGCGAAGTGACCGCGGTGGTCGGCGAGTCCGGGTCCGGCAAGAGCACCACGGCCCATGCCGTCACCCGGCTCCTGGCGCCGAACGCGGCCGTCGACGGCGGCACGATCCGCTTCGGGCGGCACGAGCTCACCTCACTGTCGGAGGCCGAACTGCGCACCGTGCGCGGCGCACAGATAGGCCTGGTGCCCCAGGACCCGTCGGTGTCGCTCAACCCGGTCAAACGCGTCGGCGAACAGGTCGCCGAGGTGCTGCGCATCCACGGTCTCGCGACCCGCCGCTCCGCGCCGTCGGAGGCGATCGACATCCTGGACCGGGCGGGACTGCCCGACGCGGCCACCCGCGCACGCCAGTACCCGCACGAACTCTCCGGCGGCATGCGGCAGCGCGCCCTGATCGCCATCGCCATCGCCGCACACCCGAAACTCATCATCGCCGACGAGCCGACGAGCGCGCTCGACGTCACCGTGCAACGCGTCATCCTCGACCATCTCCAGGGCCTCACCCAGGAGTCGGGGACGGCGATCCTGCTGGTGACCCACGATCTCGGGGTCGCCGCCGACCGGGCACAGCGCCTGGTCGTCATGTCGCAGGGCCAGGTCGTCGAGGCGGGACCGACGCGGGACGTCCTCGACGACCCCCAACACGAGTACACCCGCCGCCTGTTGGCGAGCGCACCGAGCCTGGCGACCGCCCGCACCCGTACCCCGGTCGCCGCACCCACGCCCACCGGGACAGAGCCGCTCGTCGAACTCCGGGGTGCGGTCAAGGAGTTCAGGCTGCCCCGCGTGGACGGCGAATCCCGGACAGTGCGCGCGGTGGACGACGTCAGCTTCACCCTCCAGCGGGGCCAGACCCTGGCGTTGGTCGGCGAGTCCGGCTCGGGCAAGTCCACCACCGCCCGCCTGGTGCTCCGCCTCACCGACGCGAGTGCCGGACAGATCCTCTTCGACGGCACCGACGTCACCACCGCCCGGGGCGCCCAGGCGAGGCAACTGCGCCGCCGCGCCCAGCTCGTCTACCAGAACCCGTACGCCTCGCTCGACCCCCGCTTCTCCATCGACGAGGTGATCACCGAACCGCTGCGCGCCTTCAAGGTCGGCGACCGCGCCTCCCGCCTCGCCCGCGCCCGTGACCTGCTGGACCGGGTCGCGCTGCCGGCGTCGACACTGGACCGCCGTCCGGCGGAACTGTCGGGCGGGCAACGCCAACGCGTCGCGATCGCGCGTGCCCTCGCCCTCTCCCCCGACCTGGTGGTGTGCGACGAACCGGTGTCCGCGCTCGACGTATCCGTGCAGGCCCAAGTCCTCGACCTGCTCGGCGAGTTGCAGGCCGACACCGGAGTGGCCTACCTGTTCATCTCGCACGACCTGGCCGTCGTACGCCAGATCGCGCACCAGGTGGCCGTCATGCGGTCGGGCCGCATCGTCGAGACGGGTGCCCCCGAGGACCTCTTCACGCACCCCCGCCACGACTACACCCGCGAGCTGCTCGCGGCGATCCCGGGCCGCCGGGACGACCACGACCTGAGGACGCAGAGCGCATGACCATCACCTCCCTCGCCTTCCTCACTCCGGGCAACTTCGCCGACGACGACCCGTACACCGGCCTGGAGGAGACGCTCCAACTCTTCGAGTACGGCGAGCGGTTGGGCTACGACGGTGCCTGGATCAGGCAACGCCACCTCGAACACGGCGTCGGTTCGGCCGCGGTGTTCCTCGCCGCGGCCGGACAGCGCACCGAGCGCGTCGAGTTGGGGACCGCGGTCATCCCGATCGGCTACGAGAGCCCGTTCCGGCTGGCCGAGGACCTGGCCCTGGCCGACGTCCTGTCCCGGGGCCGCCTCCAGATCGGCTTCAGCACCGGCATGCCGCACGCCGAACTCCTCGGCGACCTCGTGTACGACGGCGACTGGCGCGCCTTCGACCTGTCCTACGGCCGGGTCGCCCGCGTCGTCGACAACCTGCGCGGCGACTATCTCGGCGGCCCGGGCACGGTGATCCAGTCACCGGGCAACACCCAACGCCCACGTCTGCAACCGCACAACCCGGGCCTGGTGGACCGCATCTGGTACGGCGGCGGCAGTCTGCGTTCGGCCCGCTGGGCCGGTGAGAACGGCCTCAACCTGCTGTCCGGGAACATCGTCACCGGCGAGGGCACCGACGACTTCACCACCGCCCAGGCGAACCTCCTCGCCGCATACAGGCGGGTCCGGCCCACCGCCCGCGTCGCGATAGGCCGCGTCATCGTGCCGTTGGACAGCGCCGACCGGGCCACCCGCACCCGCTACCGGGACTACGCCGCGAGCCGCCACGCCCGCACCCTGGCCCCCCAGGGCCCGAGGCGGACCCTGTTCGCCCCCGACGTGGTCGGCACGGCGGAGCAGATCCTGGAGCAACTGGCGGCGGACCCGGTGGTGCCGGCGGTGTCGGAGCTGCGCCTTGAGCTGCCGTACGAGTTCCGGCGGGAGGAGTACGAGCAGATCCTGCACGACGCGCTCCATCTGGTCGCGCCCGAACTCGGCTGGCGTCCGGCGCGGTTGGAGGCCGCGCGATGAGCGCCGTACGGCTGGAGGTCCATGACCGGGAGCCGTTCGCGGACGGTCATCGCTTCGCCGAGGGCGGGGCGTACGAGGTGCTCACCGCCACGGCCCACTACTCCGTGGACCCCGAGGCACCGGTCCTCCGCTCGATCACCGACCTGGACCTCGCACCGCACGACAGCGACGGCGTGGTGCGTTTCAGCGGGGACATCGAGATCCTGCGGCCGGTCGACGGCGGGCGCCGACGGCTGTTCTTCGACTGGGGCAACCGCGGGAACAAGCGGGCCGTCCAGTACTTCTGCGACGCCCCGCACACGAACCGGCCCCGGGCGCTCGCCGACGCCGGCAACGGCGATCTGCTGCCCGGCGACGGGCGGTTGCTGCTCGACCTCCCCGTGGCGACGCACGGCACGGAGCCCGTACGCGGCCTGACCACAGCCGAGTTCATCGTCGAGGAGCTCACCGCGTCCCTGCCGCTGTCGCGCTGGACGAGCACGAGGTCCTCCCCCGTGAGCGCGGCGGGCGAGCGGACCGCACGGCTCACCCGGCAGCGGTACCCGCACAGTTCACCCGAGGACGTGCCCGCGACGGCCTGGCGATTCGCCCGACTGCAGGGCGGGGGCCACGACTTGAGATCACAGGCCGTCGCCGTCGTGCCGAGCCGGAGCGACCTGTACGTCGACGGCGGACTGCGGCCGGGCTGGATCTACGAACTGACCTACGAGGCCGCGGCGCCGATGGCGGGGCCCGCGCCGACGGCCGGCAGGACGTTGGCGCCGAGGTTGGCGACGACGTAGTTGGTGAGGCCGTAGACGAACGGGGAGCCGGCGCGGATGGCGGCGATGCCTTCGGCGACCGCGGGGTCTGCGTAGGTGATCTCTTCCATGTATGCACCTGTATGCAGCAGCGTCACCGCCTCTCCAAGGCCTTGCGGCCTCATTTCACGAAGGTGCAACAAGAAGGCGCGACAACCGGCCGGGGTCGCCCTTACGCGGCCTTCCGCTCCTCGCCGCGCCCCCGTTGCCCGAGCACATAGCCGGCCTGGAGACGCGTCCTGGCCCCCAGCGCGTCCATGAGGTCGGCGATGCGCCGCTGGCAGGTGCGCAGGGAGATCTCCAGGCGGCGGGCGATCACCTTGTCCTCAAGGCCGTTGAGCAGCATGCGCAGAATGGCGTCGTCGATCAGGGCCGAGGTGGAGCGCGCGCTGTCGTGGTCGTAGCTGCCGTCGAAGGGCCGCGCCTCGTCCCACGCGCCGGTGAGGGTGTGCCGTAGCGCCGCGACCACGGACCGCTCGCGGACGACGCTGAGCCCCGGGCCCTCCTCGGCGGGGACCACGGCGACCTCGGCGTCGGCGACCAGCAGCCATGCCGGAGGCGAGACGGTCGTGCGCACCTGGCCCCCGTCGGCGATCAGCGTCTCGACCCGCTCGCGCACCCGTACGTCGAACCTGGCCGACTCCGGCAGCAGCACCCGGAGGAGGTCGGAACGCGTTCCCGCGCTCCGCAGCCACGCCCCGCGGTCCAGGTCCGCCGGTTCCTCCCACGGATCCTGGACGGGGAGGGAGAACAGGATCTCCCGCTTCGCCTCGACCGTGATCGTGGTGAGCACGCCCCTGGCGGCTCTCGGGTCCTCGACGCGTTGCACGTGCGGATGGTGGGGCTCGCCCGAGAAATTGGCCCGGTACAGCGGGAGCAGGCTGTGCATCTGCTGCCGCAGCCGCTCCAGTTCGTGCTGCCGCCGGCGTAGCGCCTCGTCCTGCATCGCCAGCAGTTGCAGGGAGGCGGACATCGGGTTGACGGCGACGTAGGCGTAGGTGCAGCCGTGCACCAGATGCAGGAGCCGCAGCCGGAGGAGATCGTCGATGGCCGCGGCCGCCTCTGCCTCGGAGATGCCGAGATCGCGTACGCACCGTTGGAGATCGACGTACTCGCTCCGTAAGGCGAGCGTGTACACGTCGCCTGCCGCGGTGCCCGCCTGCGGGACGTCCGGCAGGTCTGCTATGTCAGCGATGCTCATGGTTCGTCTCCCCCTCGTATTCGTGCCTGGCGCAAGTCGGTGGCTGCCTGGCAAGAGCGCCCCCGGAGATTCTTCAACAGGAACAGAACTCGCGCCGAACCCCCTGGTGCTTTGTTCACCGTCCCGCAACACCCGGGCAGCGCATACCGGTTGACCGCGTCCTTCATACCCCGGACGGCCGCGGCTGAGACAAGGAGATTCATGAGTAACCGTCAGCCCGAGGCACGCTTACAGGGCCTCTGGTCCGACCTGGTTCCCGTCGCCGCCACGCCGGAGGGGCCGTCGGCCCCGCGCGGCAACGTGTTGGGGCGGATCCGCTTCACGGACGCCCCTGCCGAAGCCACCCTGGACGACGCCACTCCGCTCCTGACCACCCATATGACCAACGAGCACGTCCGTCCCGTCGAGGAGATCTGGCGGACCGCCCTCCCCGTGCGGACCGGCGTCGCCGACGACGCCGTCTTCGCCGAGGACGGCGAGCACGTCTTCTACGCGGTACGCCTCGGCCCCCAACCGGTGTACCGCTCACAGGTGCGCGAACTGTACGAGAGCGCCCTGGAGTTCGCCTGGGAGCGCGGCTACACCGACCTGGTCCGCATGTGGAACCTCATCGGCGGCATCACCAGCCCGAACGCGGACGGCCTGGAGATCTACCGCGACTTCTGCACAGGCCGCGCGGAGGCGTTCGCCGCCTTCGCCGACCGCTTCCCCCAACTCCCGGCCGCCACCGGCATCGGCACCCTCTCTCCGGGCGTCGACGTCTGCTTCCTGGCCGCGAAGCCGGGCCGGGCCGTACACCTGGAGAACCCCCGGCAGACGCCCGCCTACAAGTACCCCTCCCAGTACGGGCCGAAGTCGCCCAGTTTCGCCCGGGCCACGTTCCTGAAGGACGCGGGCGCGCCGGGATCCGTGACGGGGAGCCTCTTCGTCTCGGGCACGGCCAGCATTCTCGGCGACGACACGGTGCACGCCGACAACGTTGCCTTCCAGGCCGAGGAGACGCTGCGCAACATCGAGGCGCTCGTCGGCGGCGACAACCTCCGCGCCCACGGCCTGGACGGGGCCGGGTACGACGTCAAGGACCTCGACCAGGTCAAGGTCTATGTACGCGACGCCGAGCACCTCCCCGTCGTACGGAACATCTGCGAGTCGACGCTCCCCGCCGACACGGACATCTCGTATTTCAACGTCGCGGTCTGCCGGCCCGACCTGCTGGTCGAGATCGAGGGAGTGTGCAGGTGACGGACATCCTCACGGACCTGCCCACCGCTCCGGCCGAGACCGTCCCGACAACTGGCAACCTGTCCGCACGACTTGAGGACCTCGCGCGCCGGAGCGGCTGGCTCGGCCGGACCGCGTACCTCCAGGGCACGCACCGCTACTCCTACGGCGAGGTGTACGAGCAGGTACGCCGAACCGCCGTGTCCCTACGGGGACTTGGTGTCGGGCGCGGGGACCGGGTGCTGCTGGCGCTGCCCGACAGCGTGGCCTTCGTGGTGACGTTCCTGGCCGTCCTGCGGATCGGCGCCGTGGCCGTACCGGTCAACACCTTCTTCCACGCCGACGAGTTGCGCTCCAGCGAGGAGCTCGCCGAAGCCTCGCTGGTCGTCGCCGACGCGTCGCTCCGCGCGGAGTTCCACGGCCGGGCCGTGACCCCGAGGGAACTGACGGAGGCCTACGACCCGGCCGGCGCCGACGGCCCGGAGCCGCTCGCGTCGGACGCCCCCGCCTTCGCCGTGTTCACCTCCGGCACCACGGGCGCACCCCGCCTCTGCTTCCACGCCCACGGCGACGCCCTGCACTTCGACCGGGCGATCGGCGGTGTCCTCGCGCTCCGCCAGGGCGAGGTCTGCTACTCCGTGTCGCGGATGTACTTCGCCTACGGGCTGGGCAATTCGGTCCTCCTCCCCCTGCAGCGCGGCGCGGCCGTCGTACTGAGCCCGCAGCGCGCGGACGAGACGAACGTCCCGCAGCTCCTGGAACGCCACGGCGTGAGCGTCTTCTACGCCCAGCCCAGCTTCTACGCCAGGCTGCTCGCCCGCCCTCAAGTGGCCGACCTGCTGGGCCGGTTGCGGCTGGCTCTGGTCGCCGGGGAGACGCTGCCCCGCCCGCTGGAGGACAGGCTGCGCCGCGTTCTCGGACCCCGGCTGCTGAACATCTGCGGGACCAGCGAGATCGGGCACGCCGTCCTCGCCAACGGCCCGGACGAGATCCACCCGTACAGCCTGGGGCGCATCCTTCCGCCGTACCGGGTGCGGGTCGTCGACGACACGGGCGAGCCCGTACCGGAGGGAGAGGTCGGGCAGTTGCAGATCTCCGGCCCCGGCATCGGTCCCGGTGTGAAGCGGGGCGGCCTGCCGCCGCACCGGCTCGGCCCCGACGAGTGGTTCGCCACCGGGGACTCCGCACGCGTGGACGCCAAGGGACTGGTGTGGCTGCTCGGGCGGGTGGACGACATCGAGATCGTCGCCGGGGCCAACGTCCATCCCACCGAGGTGGAGGACCTGATCACCGGTATCGCCGGGGTCCGCGAGGTCGCCGTCTGCTCGGTGCGCCGCGCCGACGGCACGACGAGCCTGCGCGCCTACATCGTCCCCGAGCCCGGAGTGGACCGGATCGCCACGCTGGCGGCCACGATCCGCTCGACCACCGGGGCGAAGCTCACTTCGTACAAGGTCCCCGAGGACGTCGAGTTCATCGACGCGTTGCCCCGCAACAGCACGGGAAAGATTCTCCGCCGCGTCCTGCGCGGAGCGAACAGGGAGTTGCCCGATGGCACAGCATGAGACGTCCCCGCCCACCGCGAAGACACCGCCCAGCGCGTTGGCCGCCGCAGTGCTCACCATGGTGTTGTGGGCCTCGGCGTTCGTGGCGATCCGCCACATCGGCGAGAGCGTGCGACCCGGCCCCCTCGCGCTCGGCCGTCTCCTCATCGGTTCCGTAGCGCTCCTCGCCGTCGTGGCGTTCCGGCGCGAGGGACTGCCGCCGCGTGCCGCGTGGCCGGGGATCGCCGGCATGGGCGTGTTCTGGTTCGGCCTGTACATGGTGGCCCTGAACTGGGGCGAGCAGCACACGGACGCGGGGACGGCGGCCCTGCTCATCGGCGCCGGTCCGCTGCTGGTGGCGCTGCTCGCCGGGTTCCTGCTGCACGAGGGGTTCCCGCGTCCCCTGCTCATCGGCCTCGCGGTGGCCTTCGTGGGCGCGGCGCTGGCCGGGGCTTCGAGCGGCGGCGGGGATTCGGCCCTCATCGGTGTGCTGCTCTGCCTGGCAGCGGCGGCGGGTCACGCCGTCGGCGTCATCTTCCAGAAGCCCGCGCTCTCCCTCGCGTCACCGTTGCAGGTCACCGCCTACGCCAGCACGATCGGTGCCGTCGCCTGCCTGCCCTTCGCGGGTCAGCTCGTCTCGGATCTGGGCGACGCGTCGGCCGGGGCCTGGGCGGGAGTGGTGTATCTGGGGCTGCTTCCGACGGCGTTGGCCTTCTGGACCTGGTCGTACGCGCTGGCGCACATGCCGGCGGGGCGGCTGGGAGCGGTGACGTACATCGTGCCCGCCCTCACGGTGCTGCTGGCGTGGCCCACGCTGGGAGAGTTCCCGTCCGGCCTGGCGCTCGCCGGGGGTGCGCTGTGCCTGCTCGGCGTCGGTCTCTCGCGCCGTCAGCCGCGCACCGCGCCCGAGACGGCCTCGTCGCCGGCCCCTCGGCCCGCGTCCGTCGGCGGAGGCCGCGGCGAGACCGCCGACATCTCAGGACCGGCGCCGGCGCAGGACTGAAGGCGGTCCGGTGGTCCGCTCACGCCGGTATCCGGGCGTGAGCGGACCGCCGGACCCCGCTCAGACTCTCTGACCGAGGGCGGACCACAACTCCCGCTCCACATCGGTCGGCGGGATGTGCGCGGCGAGACACTCCGGGTGGCCGGACGGCAGTCCTCCGTACGGCTCCGGTGTCTCCTCGTGGGGGGCGAGTGCGGGCAGCGGAAGTCCGCCCAGGCAGCAGCCGACCGCGAGCAGACCCGGCGTCCACCGGGCCAGCGCGTCGGTCCATCGGCGTGCGCGGCTCATCGTGAACTCACCGCAAGGGAGCCGTCGGCCACAGCGGTTCGGTCGCGCGGTGTTCGGCCTCGCGCAGGACGCGCAGCACATTGCGGCCGGTCAGGGCCTCCAGGTCGGCCCTGGACCAGCCGCGGCCGGCGAGTTCGCGCAGCAGCACCGGGTAGCCGGAGACGTCGGCGAGGCCGACGGGCTGGTGGTCGACGCCGTCGTAGTCGCCGCCGAGGCCGATGTGGTCCCGGCCGGCCACCTCGCGGGCGTGCTCGACGTGATCGGCGACCTGGGCCACCGTCACCTCGGGGCGCGGGTGTCGCTCGGTCCAGCGGCGCAGCCGGTCGTCGTCGGCGGTCACCGTGACTCCGGCCGCGAACTCCTTGGCCACCTGGGCCGGTTCCTCGCCCGGGCGTGGTGCGCGCGGCCAGGTCCAGGGCTGCGAGGGCAGCCCGAGACGTTCGCGTTCGGCCCGCAACTCCTGTGCCCACTCGGCGACTTCGGCCGAGATGAAGTACGGGACGAAGGTGAGCTGGATGACTCCGCCGTTGTCCCGCAGCAGTTCCAGGACCGGGTCGGCGACATTGCGCGGATGGTCGTTGAGGGCGCGTACGGAGGAGTGGCTGAACAGCACCGGGGAGGTCGAGGCGGCGAGCGCCGCGCGCTGGGTGGACTCGGCGACGTGGGAGAGGTCCACCAGCACGCCGGTGCGGTTGAGTTCGGCGACGATCGCGCGGCCGGTGTCGTTCAGGCCGCCGACGCCGGGCTCGTCGGTGGCCGAGTCCGCCCAACTGGTGTTGTCGTTGTGGGTGAGGGTCACATACCGGACGCCGAGCCGGGCGTACGACCGCAGGACGCCCGGGGACTCGGCGAGGCTGTGGCCGCCCTCGATACCGAGCAGGGACGCGATCCGTCCGTCGGCGAGCGAGCGCTCGACGTCGGCGGCGGTGTAGGCGATCCGCAGGGTGTCCGGGTAGCGGGCGACGAGCCGGTACACGGCGTCGATCTGCTCCAGCGTGGCCACCACGGCCTCGGGTTCGGGGAGTTGGGAGGAGACGTACACCGACCAGAACTGTGCGCCGACCCCTCCGGCGCGCAGCCTGGGCAGGTCGGTGTGGAGGTCGGGGCGGCCGTCGTCCAGCCCCTCGACGCTGTAGCCGGAGCGGGCCCGCAGCGCGATGGGCAGGTCGTTGTGACCGTCGAAGACGGGGGTGCTGCTCAGTACCTCGTCGACGAGGTCCTGCGCGGTGTCGGTCATGCGCTTGCCACTCCTTCGCCCAGGGTGTGCCGGTGCCGGCCCTGCCGTACCGGGTCGGCGACGGGCAGGGAGGCGACCAGCCGCCGCGTGTAGTCGTCCTGTGGACTGCCCAGTACCTGTGCCGTCGAACCGGACGCGGCGACCCGGCCCCGGTGCAGCACGACCACGCGGTCGGCGACCTGCTCGACCACCGCGAGGGCATGGCTGATGAACAGCGCCGCGAAGCCCAACTCCCGCTGGAGTTCGGTGAAGAGGCCGAGCACCTTCGCCTGGACGGACACGTCGAGGGCCGAGGTCGGCTCGTCCGCGACGATCAGCGGGGGCCGCAGGGCGAGCGCCCGGGCCAGGGCCGCGCGCTGACGCTGACCGCCGCTGAGTTCGTGCGGATAGCGGTCGGCGTAACTCCGGGGCAGATGAACGGAGTTCAGCAGCGCCTCGGCCTCGGCCCGGATCGCCGCGGCCCCCAGTTCACGCCGGTGGACGGCCAATGGCTCCGCGACGCTGTCGGCGACGGTGAGCAGCGTGTTGAAGCTGGCGGCCGGGTCCTGGAAGACGTAGCCGATATGGCCGGCCCGGCCGCGGGTGCGGCGGCGGGTCGTCAACGGCTCGCCGAACACGGTGAGTTCACCGCCGGTCGCGGCGGTCAGACCGGCGACCACCCGGCCGATGGTGGTCTTGCCGCTGCCGCTCTCCCCCACCAGCCCGAGCACCTCGCCCGGCCGGATCTCGAAACTCACGCCGCCGACCGCGCGGAAGCCCTTCCTGCCCAGTCGCCCGGGGTAGTCCACAACCAGCCCGGCGGCCCGTACGACAGGCCGCTCGTCGCCCGTCGCGGAGGTCGGCGTCCGGCTCTGCTCCCCGAAGACCGGTACGGCGGCCAGCAGTTCGCGGGTGTACGGGTGGGCGGGCGCCGTGAACAGCTCGCGGACCGGGGCCTGTTCGACGACCTCGCCCTCGCTCATCACGGCCACCCGGTCCGCGAGGTCGGCGACGACGCCCATGTTGTGGGTGATGAGGAGCACGGCGGTGCCGAAGTCGGTGCGGCAGCGGTGCAGGAGTTCGAGGATCTCCGCCTGGACGGTGACGTCGAGGGCCGTGGTGGGTTCGTCGGCCACGATGAGCCGGGTGCCGAGGGCGAGGGCCATGGCGATGACGGCGCGTTGCTTCTGGCCGCCGGAGAGTTGGTGGGGGTAGTGGTTCACGCGGGTGGCGGGGTCGGGGATGCCGACCTTGTCGAGCCATTCGACGGCCAGGGTCCGGCGCTCGGCCTTGCCGCTGCCGTGGCCGTGGGCGCGCAGGCCCTCGGTGAGCTGCCAGCCGATGGTGAAGACCGGGTTGAGCGCGGTGGAGGGCTCCTGGAAGACCATCGCGGCGTGGGTGCCGCGCAGGGCGCGCAGTCGGGCGGGGGACGCGGTGAGCACGTCCTCGGCCGGGTCGGCGGTGCCGTCGCCGAGCAGGACCCGGCCGCGGGCGGTCGCGGTGGCGGGCAGCAGCCCCAGGACCGACCTGGCGGTGACGGTCTTGCCGCTGCCGCTCTCGCCGACGAGGGCCAGTACCTCGCCGGGGGCGACGGACAGGCTCACGCCTTTCACCGCGGGAGCCGCGCCGGCGTCCGTGGCGAAGGTGACGTGCAGGTCCTCGATGCGCAGGAGGTCAGTCATCGTCCGCGCCTCCGTCCGTTCCGGTGCCGGTCGCCTTCGCGGTCGTGCCGCCGTGTCGTCGCAGTCGCGGGTCGGCGAGGTCGGTGAGGCTCTCGCCGAGCAGGGTCGTGCCGAGCACGGTGAGCACGATGGCCAGGCCCGGCGGGATCGCGGTCCACCACAGACCCGAAGTGACGTCCGCGACCGAGCGGTTGAGGTCGTAGCCCCACTCGGACGCCGAGTTGGGTTCGATGCCGAAGCCGAGGAAGCCGAGCCCGGCGAGGGTGAGGATCGCCTCGGAGGCGTTGATGGTGAAGATCAGCGGGAGGGTGCGGACCGAGTTGCGCAGCACGTGCCGGAACATGATCCGCCAGGTGCCGGTGCCGATCACCCGGGCCGCGTCGACGAAGGGCTCCGCCTTCACCCGGGTCACTTCCGCCCGTACGACACGGAAGTACTGCGGTACGAACGCGACGGCGACCGAGCAGGCCGCCGCGCCGAGGCCGCCGACGAGGCTGGACTGTCCGCCGCTGATCACGATCGACATGACGATGGCGAGCAGCAGCGGCGGGAACGCGTAGAGCGCGTCGGCCAGCCCGACCAGCAGCCGGTCGAGGCGGCCGCCGAGACAGCCGGAGGCCAGCCCGAGCACGGTGCCGGGGATCACCGAGAGCAGCAGCGCGGCGAGGATGATCTCCAGGGCGGTCCTGGCGCCCCACACCGTGCGGGAGAGCACGTCGTACCCGGCGATGGTGGTGCCCAGCGGATGGGCGCCGCTGGGGTGCTGCTGCGAGCCGAACAGCCGTCCCCCATCCTGGAGTTGGGCGTAGCCGTACGGGGCGAGGAATGGTCCGAGGAGGGCGGTGAGGACGAACAGCACGGTGAGTACGGCGCCGGTGAGGAGCATGGCGCGCTGTACCGCGCCGCCGGTGCGCAGCCGTGCGCGCAGGCGGTCCGGCAGCAAGGCGGGCCGTCGCACGAGGAGTTGGGCCACGGCTCAGTACCTCACTCGGGGATCGATGAGGGCCGCGACGACGTCGACGAGGAAGTTCGTCACCGCCACGACGACGGCGAACAGGGCCACGATGCCCTGCACTGCCGGGAAGTCACGGACCGTCAGATAGTGGGCGAGTTCGTAGCCGAGGCCCTTCCAGCCGAAGGTTCGTCGGCCTTGCGACGACGAGTCGGACGCTTGCGGGTCCGTGGAAACATCGCAACATCCGTCTCGGCCGCGCTCCCGGTCCCGAACTGATCGACACCAGCCGGTGGCCCGACTCCAGCCGGAACACGCCTGCCCCGTCGAAGGCCGGGCGGTCCGGCGACCGGCAGGCGCGGGACGCCACTCCCTGGCCCCGGGCCGTCTCCGTCGTCCGGTACGACACCCGCCCGGTCCGATGGCACTGGTTCCGGTTCCGGTTCACCGCACTCACCTCGACGTTGCGTGCTGACGGCCGGCACCGTCCCGAAGGCCCTGCCTACGCCGGGTCGTGCCCGTAGGGCGGGCGCGATCCGCCGACGGGCACGACCCGGCGCGCCATCGGTCGACCCGGATGGTTTTCGACGGCGCTTTCCGGCGAAGGGGGCGGACATCGGTTCTTCCGTCGCGGCTCTGTGGCGGCCGCGCACTCGGCGGACCCAGCCGGCGATCGCCACACATGCCGTAGCCGGCCCCGGGAGCCGTCGGTGGGTATCTGACAGGGGGCGCGCCGGATGGTGGTCATCCGCTGGTAGCTCCGCGACGACATCCACCACGCGTTCGTTACGCTCGGCTGTGCCGTCATCTGCCGGTAACGACTGCGCACCGCGTGTCATCGAGAGGAAGGGACGGCAACGCGCCCCAGGGGGTGGCCCGTTCGATGCGCCGGAACGCGTTCGTCGTGGTCGGGCCCGCGCAGCCTCACATCCGGGAGCGCAGTACGTCGACCTCGCAGCCCGGCGCGAACGGGTCGAAGCCGTGCCCGTTCAGCCAGCGAACCACCAGCAGGCTGCGCAATGACCACCACGCGCGGATCATGTCGAGGTCGACGTCGGTGCCGTAGCCGGCGATGACGTCGTCGAGGTGCTCCTCGTGTCCGAGCGTGAAGGTGGCGAGGTCGTACAGGGCGTCGCCCTGGCCCGCCTCGGACCAGTCGATGATGCCCGTGACCTCGTCGCCGTCGACGAAGACATGCGCGATCTGCAGGTCGCCGTGCGTGAACGCCGGGGCCCACGGCCGGAGCGCGGCCTCGGCGACCCGGCGGTTGCGGGTGACCAGGTCAGCCGGCAGGAGGCCGCTCGTCAGGAGCAACTCGCACTCGTCGTCGAGTTCCGCCGCCAGCGCGACGATGCTCCGCCCGGCCCCACCCGGTCGGGGCGGCAACGGCGCCTCGTGCAGCTTCCGGATGGCGGCGCCCGCCGCGGCCCACGCCGCCGGCGACCCGGTCGACGGCCCTCCGAGGTGGCCGAGCGTCGTCCCGGGGAGTGCGGCGACGGCAAGCACGGGCGGCTTGTGCCACAGGACCTCCGGGGTCGGGACCGGCGCCAGGGCCATCGCCTCGACCTCGACGTCGATGCGCGCCTGATCGGCGTCCACCTTCAGGAACACGTCGCCGACGCGCAGGGTCGCGCGCTCGGAATGGGCGACAACGACTTCGACCTCATCCATGGGCGACCAGTATCCCGGGGACGATCGCCGCCGTCGCCGGGTTTATCGCGTGCGACTGCGCGACTGACCGCGTCCCGCCACCCGACGGCCTCGTGCCCGGCACCGGCCTCTGACCTGGACAGGCCCACCGCTCTCGTCAGGACTGCCGAGTCCGTCCGTCCCCCGCCTGTCGCCGACTCCTGCCGCAGACCGTTGACCCCTCGTGAGCGGTATCCGCCGAGACGCCGGCGCGGCCGCTCCGGAAGCTCCCGCTGCCGGGCTTCGGGCGCCTCAGTCACGACCTGGTTTGAGGGTCCCCGAGGAGAACGACTCGATCGGCCTCGACGTCGAAGCCGAGCACCGGACGGCCGTACTCGCCCTCCGGGTCCATCAGCACCGGTTTGCCCAACCGCCGCCCGATCTCCCGCAGGAAGGCGCAGAGCACATCAAGTCGGTCCTGGCCCTGCAACTCCCGCAGATCAAGGTCGAAGTCGACTTCGTCATCCGCCAGGAAACGGAAGATCGCCAGCACATCGGCGGTCGGCCAGACCCGCAGTTCCGGGCACTCGGCGTCCGTCGGGCGGGACAGCACAGCCTCCGCCCGAGGCACTGGAAGCACCGTCGCTCCCTCGGAGTACCGGTACTGCCAGCCCTTCTGAGCGACAAGATCGAGAACCGCTTGCCAGTCCTCCGTCGAGGCATTCGGGACACGCACGTCCGGCAGCGACCCCATCAGGTCCAGGTCGAAGAAGCACTTCACGTCATCCCACAGCAGGTCGGCCACCTCGCCATGTTGCCCGAATCGTCGGCCCGAGGAGCTGTTGCTGTGTCCACAGTCGCAGCCGTTCCGGCAAGGGCAGAGCACATGCCTGGTCCTCGACCGCTGATGACGAGGAACGGCCCTGGGTGCACCGCGGCCACACCGTCAGGTGCCGTCGGGGTCCGGGAGGAGCAACGTGGGATCGATCTCGGTCACACCGTCCGCGTAATCCAGTCGGGTGGCCGCCGACAACAGCCGGTCGTACTCGTCCTGCCGCACGGGCAGCCGGAACGCGTTGGCCGTGTTGACGAGGTAGTCGACCGCGATCTCTGCTTCATCGTTGGCGACGAGGTCGAGGACCGAATCGAGGGCCGGCGCCGTCTCCTCCCGAGCCGCGGCTCGGTGCTTCAGAGCGCCGACCACCGCGCGGATGTCGTCGTCCGCGGAACTGTTCATCAGCCGTCCGAATCCTCGGTGTCGTACGGGAGGCGTCTCCGGTTCCGGTGCCAGCGGCGAGTACGAGCGCTCGGAACTCCGCCGCTGGACCGACGCGGACCGGGACGGCCGCATCACCCGCGCCGAGGTCCTCAGGGCCGAAGCCGCCGTCGCGCCGGCTCACGGGCCCAACTGCACCTTGGCCAGAGGCAGTTGGTACCAACATACGACGACCAGCACTTCAGCGGGCGAGCGAACCGGACGTCGATCACCCCTCGTTCCACCCGCCGAGGGCTGGGACTCCAAGTAGGCGGTGCAGCTGAGACATCCACCGCACATCCACCTCGTCGTCGTCGGCGTGACGGCGACGAGGTGGATGTCGGCCAGGCCCCCTCTGAACCCCGTTGCTACTTCAGATTGAGCGTGTCCCCGGTCGACGCCTTGAGTGAGGTGGTCGTGGTGCCGGGGAAGTACCAGCGCCAGCTGCCTGCCGAGGTGACGGTCACCTTGGCGGTCAGTTGCCCGATGCTGCCCGTCGTCACGGTCTTGACCGTGCTGTAGTGGGCGGCACCCTTCTTCCGGAACTGGAGCCTGACCTGCTGCCCGGGGAACCCGTGGTACTTGCGGTCCTCCCAATTGGCCCGCGACAGCTTGCCGGTGACGGTCACCTTGGCACCCTTGGCGACCTTCTCGGGCGTGATCACCGTGGTGAGCTGGGCGGCCCGCTTGACCTTGTACTCGGCGATGTGATCGGAGATCCAGTAGTCGCCGTCGTTCGCCTTGACGGTCGCGTTGACCTGCCAGACACCTGCGACCTTGTTGGAGTCGATGTCGTCACTGTCGGCGATCCAGGCGGGGTCGATGGTCAGCGTGGCCCGGCACACCGAGGTCGTCGCGCTCTTCTTCGTGCAGGACGAATCATCGTTCCAGGTCGCGAAGGTGTAGGCGCTCGTCTTGTTGAAGGTGCTGACGTGCGTGAGCCCCTTGACCCCCGAGTTGTCCTTGACGGTGATGTCGACCGGGTAGCGGATCGTCTTCGACGTGCCCACGATGACGTTGCCGCCACCGTTGACGACGGTCTTCACCACCCGGACATCGCCCCGCCCCTCCGCGTGCGCCCCGGTCGCCGTCATCAGTACCAGGGCCGCCGCCCCGCCGGCCGCGGCCCAGGCCGTTCTGCCTCTCATGATCCTCCCCTTGTCGTGTGCGTGCCAGGAGAGGCTATGTGATCAGGGACCATCCGCCGTCATCGGTTTTCGAGGCTCCGGCCGACCGGTGGAAGACCATCCACTTCAGCAGGAAGTGCGATGGTTCGGGCAACTCGGCAACCCCTGCCGGTACACCCTCGCACTCTTGCCGCCGGTGGCAGCGCGACCGTCTTGCGGGCCCTTCCCAGCGTGTCCTCGTCCACCCCGCTCAAGTCAGGATCCAGCCCGCGGCGGGATCGGCCTGCCATCGTCCACTACGGGCGGATCGCCAAGACCCTGTACATGGGCCTCGTGGGTCAGGTGCCATCGCGCCTGTACACACGCGGGTCCCCTGGAAGCTCCAAGGGACACACCGGGCATCCGACCTCCGTGAGCCGCTGAGCGGGCTCGACTTCGAACTGTGCAACCTCTTGTCCCACAGGGGCGACCCGGGCAAAGACGCCGCATGGCGTCAGCCTCAGGGCCGGCTCGTTCGAGTTGTGGGACCTCGTGGCTGGTCGCACGTGGCCAACTATCACTGCGTATGCCCGCCCATCGCTGAACGTCACACCCGGACCCGTGGGCTCAGCCCGGTCACCCCGCACTCACGAACGAGCACCCGGCCGACAGGAAGGGCTGTCAGGAGATGGCCCGCAGCCGGCCGTGGGAGCTGTGGCGGAGTTGGTCGAGGGCCTCGGCCGTGCTGTCGTCCACAGGCAGGAGGACGATCAACTGCTGGGCGTCCGAGGGCAGTTCGAGGGTCTCACGGTGCAGTCGGAGTTCGCACCCGGTCGGGTGGCTGAGGCGGAGCACCCCACGTCGGGGCAGCACGTGCCGGTTCAGTCGGCTCGTGAAGTCGGGGCCGGCGTGGCGGGCGAGTTCCGTGGTGAACCACGTGGAGTTGCCCGCGGACGGTGCGAGCCACAGGTCGAAGGCCTGCTCGTCCGCGACGTCGTCCCAGTCCGTGAAGAACGTCCGTGCGCGGGGGTCGGTGAAGACGTAGCGCGTGAGGTTCGGTGGATCGGCGTCGAGCAGTCCGGTGCCGCGCGTCATCGACTCGTAGCCACCGGTGTGGGCGAGGACGTCGCCCAGCTTGTTGGTGACCAGGGCGATGCCCGGTTCGAGCAGGCGGAGCGTCTCCAGGACGGTGGGGCGGACCTCGCGGCGCGGTGGCTCGGGTCGCGTGTGGGCGGAGCATTCGCCGCCGGTGATCTTCGTGAGGTAGCGCAGATGGTCGCGCTCCGACGCGTTGAGGCTGAGTGCGTCGGCGAGCGCGTTCACCACCGCCACCGAGGGATTGCGGTCACGGCCCTGTTCGATACGGGTCAGGTACTCGACGCTGATGCCGGCCCGCGCGGCGAGATCCGAGCGCCGCAGGCCCGGTGACCGGCGGCGGCCGTGATCGGGCAGTCCCAGCGTGTGCGGCTGGATGCTGTCCCGCGCGGTCCGGATGAAGTCCCCCAACGGCGAACCCATGGCCTGAGCGTACGACGCCGCCCGCTCCCGGCGGAGTGCTCAGGGTGACCCTGCGGGGGCCAGCCTGAGCACGGTCTGGGCGGGGACACAGTGCTGTCCGATCGTGGTCGCCATGGAGAACAGACCTCAACTCGTGATCATCGTCGGAAGTGTGCGGGAAGGACGGTTCGGCCCGGTAGTTGCCTCGTGGATCGCCGAACAGGTCGGCCTGCACGGGGTTTTCGATGCGGAAGTCGTCGATCTGGCCGGGATCGACATCCCGTTGGCGCTGCCCGCGGCATCGCCGAAGCACGCCCTCGACGACTACCCTCGCCCGGCCGGGATGGCGGCACTCACGTCGGCCCTGGCCCGTGCCGACGCCTTCGTCGTGGTCACGCCGGAGTACAACCACAGCTATCCCGCGTCGTTGAAGGCGGCCATCGACTGGCACTTCACACAGTGGGCGGCCAAGCCGGTCGCCTTCGTCAGCTACGGAGGTGCCGCGGGCGGACGGCACGCGGTGCTGCACCTGGAGAACGTGCTGACCGAACTGCACGCGGTGACGATCCGGGACGGTCTCACCTTCCCGAACTACTTCACCGCGTGGCAGGACGGTCGGCCGCTCGATCCCCAATCCCCCGTCTACGCCCGGACAGTGCTCGACCAGTTGGCCTGGTGGGCGGTCGCACTCCGGTCGGCACGCGACGCCGTTCCCTACCCGGGGTGAGCCCGGCGCTTGACCACGCACCAGTGACCACGCACCAGTGACTGCGCATCACAGGTGCAGGGTCACCAGGGGACGACGCCGGCGTCCTCGAAGAACGAACCGGTCGGGCCGCCGTCCGGCAGCGTGGCGAGCCGGATCGCCGTGGCCGCTCCCTGCTGCGGAGTGCGGGGCCCGTGGAAGCCGGTGAAGTCCGTCGCGACCAGGCCCGGGCAGGCGGCGTTGATCAGGATGTCCGTATCGGCGAACTGCCGGGCGTACTGCACGGTGACGGCGTTGAGGAACGACTTCGACGGCGCGTAGGCCGCCATGACGGGGCCGATCTGGATGTCCGGGTCGGCCTGCCGGGTCAGGGAGGCGACGGAGCTGGAGATGTTGACGATGCGTGGCGACGTCGAGCGCCGCAACAGCGGCAGCATCGCGTTGGTCACCCGGATGACACCGATGACGTTGGTCTCCACGACCGTGCGGACCAGGTCGAGGTCGAGCGCGGTCGGGTCCTGCACCCACCCCGGGCCCATCTCCCCCGAGATACCCGCGTTGTTGACCAGAACGTCCAGGCGCCCGGCCTGCCGTTCGATCAGTTCCGCGGCGTCGGTGACGCTGCGGTCACCGGTCACGTCCAGCGGCACCCCGAAGGCGTCCACCCCGGCGGCCCGCAGCTTCTCGACGGCGGTCTCACACCGGACCTCGTCGCGGGCTCCCACGCCCACGCGATATCCGAGGGCGCCCAGCCCGTTGGCGATCTCGTACCCGATTCCCTTGTTCGCGCCGGTCACCAGCGCGATCTTCGTTTCGCTCATGCCGTTGATGTTCGCCCGGGGACGCGGGGAGCATCCAACACCGATACGGTGCCCTGTCATACCCGGTGGGTATCACAGAGGTAGGTTGTCGCCATGGACACCCTGGAGAGCCGCGAGCTGAGGTACTTCATGGCCGTCGCGGAGGAACTGCACTTCGGCCGCGCCGCCGAGCGTCTCGGCATGGCCCAGCCACCACTGTCCCGGGCGATCCAGCAACTCGAACGGCGCCTCGGCGTCTGTCTGTTGGAACGCAACCGCCGGGGCGTCTCCCTGACGGGTGCCGGGGAAGTACTGCTGTACGAGGGGCGCGCGGCCCTCGACGCGGCCACCGCCGCCGCGCGCCGTACGCGTCGCGCCGGTGGCGCCGACCGTCCGGGCGGCTCCCGCAACCGTCTGGTGCTGGCGGTGAAGGCCGCCGCGTCCCACGAGCTGCTGCAGAAGATCCTCGCCGCCTACGCGGCCGAGCCCGACGCCGCCGAGATCGAGGTGCTGCCGAGCGGCATGTGCGAGCAGGAGGAGATGCTGCGCGACGGCCGCGCCGACGTGGCCCTCATGCACGCGCCGTTCAACTCCCTCGCCGGGTTCGACAGCGAGGAACTCATGACCGAGGGACAGGTCGCCGTCCTGCCCGCCGGGCACCCCCTCGCCGCGCGGAAGTCCCTCTCCCTGGCCGACGTCACCGACGTTCCAGATCTTCCGCTCGCCCGCTGGCCCCGCCACGGCGGGTACGCGCCCGGCCCGGGCCCCGAGATCCACGACCAGACGCAACTGGCCCAACTGATCGCCCTCGGACGGACCATGGCCGTCTTCCCCGACTCCGCCCGCGCCTGGTTGTGGGCCGAGCACGCCGCCGTCCCCGTGATCGACGCACCGCAGGTCGTCACCCATATCGCCTGGCCCGCGCACAGCCGCTCGGTCGCCCTCGCCGGCCTGGTCCGTACGGCAGCACAGCTCTGATCCTCGCTCGCCTTCCCGTGCCGTCGACGCCCGCGCCGTCAGGCCGGATCGCTCGGCTTCGCCGCGGCCGCCAGGCTGGGCTGGAGGCGGCGGGCCACATTGAGGTGGTCGGCGGTCCAGATGATGCGGACGGCGGTCGCCGTGGCGTGTCCGTCGTCGCCGCGCAGGTCACGGCGCAGGGAGTGGACCAGGCGTGCCTCTTCCCCGGGGTCACGTGACAGCGGGGCGGGCACGGCGGTGTGCCGGCCGAGGCCGGCGGCCAGGTCGCGGTACCAGTCGGCCACCCGGTCGGCGTTCTCGAGCAGGGTGAGCCGGGCCTCGGACCGGTCGGGTTCGATCCGTTCCTCACCGCCGTTGCGCTGCCACAGTTCCAGTACCGCGTCCGAGGCGAGGCGCAGTCCTACGACCCCCGTGACCAGGGTGGTCATGTCGGACAGCCGTACCGGCTTCGCTCCCCGTTCGGCGAGGTAGCTGCGGAAGGCGTCGTCGAGCCGACGGGCCGCGGCGGCCGCCTGCCGGCCCGCCTCCAGCGGGGCATCGGTCGGCAGGCAGCCGATGCTGCAACGACTGGCCGCGTACTCCACCGTGTCGGCCAGGTAGCGGGCACTCTCGGTGTACGCGGCCGACAGCGCCCGGTCCACGGCGGCCGCGGCGCCGCGCGGCCAGAAGAACAGGCCCACCAGGACGCTCACCCCGCAGCCGAGGGCGATGTCCTCGATCCGCAGCAGCACGATGTGCCAGTCGGGGTCCTGGCCGATGTTGAACAGGATGACGAGCGTGACGGTGAAGGCCGCCTGCCCCGCCGCGAACGAGATGGCGGCCGGGGCGATGCCGGCGATGAGCACGGCGACGGGGAGCAGGAACCAGAGGACGGTGCTGTGGTGCCCGATGAGCTGGAGCAGTCCGGTCCCGATGAGTGAACCCGCGAGGGTGCCGCCCAGCGCCCGGAGCGCGTTCTGCCCGGTGTTGAGCGCGTTGGAACGCAGCACCGACAGCGTTCCCAGCAGGACCCAGAACGAGTGCTGGACGCTGGTCGCGTTCGCCAGGGCCACCGCGATGCCGAGGCCGAGCGCGCCCCGGAGGCTGTTGTGCAACCACACCGAGCGCGGTTCCAGGTGGGCGGCGGCGCGCTCGACGGCGGAGGCCAGCGGCTGGGTCAGTGCGCCGGGTTCCGTGCCCAGCAGCCGCTCCGGCCAACTGCGGCGCTCGGCAGCGGCGGCCAGGTCCACGTTGCCGGCGATCTGGAGGGTGGCGAACCCCAGCTCCTGGGCGCGGAACGACAGGTCGAGGGTTTCGATGAAGGCGCGGACCTCCGACTCCGTGCCGGGCTTCGGCCGGTGCACGGGCAACCGGTGGGTGGCGCGGATTTCCATGCCGTCCATGGCCGTACGGAGGTTCGCGAGGGCGGTGCGGAGGGCGTCGGGCGTGCTGTGCGGGGCGTCGAGGACGTCGGCCGCCGCGTCGAGGGTCGTGGCGGCCGCCCGTCGTACGGCGTGGGCGTCGGCGTCGCAGGCCGCGGGGTCCTCGTTCGGCGGGCCGCTGTCGGCCACGATGGCGCTGAGCCAGGTCAGTTCGTCGACCAGGCGGACCAGTGCGCGGGAGCCGGCCGACAGACCTGTGGGCCGGTAGAGCGCGGCGTCGAAGGCGGTGCGCAGGTCCGCCGCCGCGGCGGCGGCCTGACCGGCGGTGACCTCGCACTGCCGGGCGGTGACCGCGTCCGGCCCGCCGGCCAGCCATGAGGCGTCCGTACGCAGTTGTTCCGCGGCCGCGCGGCAGACCCGGGCGGCGGGTGCGCTGAGCGGGTCCGCGGCGGGCCGGGGCCACAGCAGGGAGATCGCGAGCATGGCCGCGACCGCCGCGAGGCCCGCTCCTGCCAGCCGGTCGGGCAGTTGGGACAGCGGGGCCGGCGAGGTCACCGGGAGGATGAAGGCCAGCAGCAGGGCGGTCGTCGCGCCCGCGAGGACGGAGCTGACCACACCGGAGAAGAGCACCAGGAAGCCCACCAGGACCATGACGGCGACCGCGAGCCACGTCGTCCGGGCCACCAGCGTGCCGAGACAGATGAGCACCGCCCAGGCCACGGCCAGCCCCACGTGCGCCCGCAGGCGCTGCACCATCGGGCCGGTGAACTCCACCAGCAGGAGCATCGAGAACGACCCGAACGCCGCGTAGGTCGCCATCGTCGAGGAGTGCAGCACCTGACTGCACAGGGCGAACAGAGCGGGCATCACCAGCGCGGTGCGCGCGGCCCGGCGGGTCGCCACGAGTCCCGGGTCGTGGTCGCGCAACCAGGTGGGGATCAGGTCGGCCAGGACGCGCCAAGGTGTCCGCATACGCACGCGCACCTCCTGTCGGCACAACGCCCAGGTACCCCACCGCTCACGAGTATCCGCCATTCACGGGCCCCGCACACCGCGCCGTCGCACCGGGCCGGCCCGGTCGCCGGATCGTGGGCCGCGGCGGGTCGGTCACGGTTCGATGACGAAGGGCCGTGGAGTGTGCGCCGCGGGCCTGTGCACCGTGTGGGCCACGACGGCGCTCGCCGCGTCCGACCACGGAACCGCACCGCAGGCGGTCGAGCAGTCCCGGACCGTGGTCCAGGAGGCCGCGAAACCGAAGACGGGCGCCGAGGACAGGACCAAGGACCAGCCGTCCGCGTCCGAGGAGAACCGACAGCTCGAATCCGCGGCACCTCAACTCCCGTTGCCACAAAGGGCGATGATGGTGGCCATGGCATTGTCGACGGCGTTCACGAAGTTGTTCGGTGTGCGGCACCCGGTCGCGTTGGCGCCGATGGGCGGGTCGGCCGGTGGTGCGCTGACCGCGGCCGTCTCGCGTGGTGGCGGGCTGGGGCTGTTGGGGAGTGGGAACGGTGAACGTAGCTGGCTGGCACGCGAGTTGGCCGTCGTCGCCGAGAACACGACGAAGCCCTGGGGAATCGGCTTCCTCACCTGGCAGATCGATGTCGACGCGGTCGAGCACGCGCTGGAACACCGCCCCGCGGCGGTGATGCTGTCGTTCGGGGACCCGAGCCCGTTCGCCGAACGGATCCGCCGGGCCGGTACGCCACTGATCATTCAGGTCACCGATCTGGAGGAGGCGAGGCGGGCGGTGGACCTGGGCGCCGACGTCATCGTGGCCCAGGGATCCGAGAGCGGCGGCCACGGAGCCCGTCACGGCCGCTCCACGCTGCCGTTCGTGCCGGTCGTGGTGGATCTGGCGGCGCCCGTGCCCGTACTGGCCGCCGGCGGGATCGCCGACGGCCGCGGCCTGGCCGCCGCACTCGCCCTCGGGGCCGCCGGAGCGCTCATCGGCACCCGCTTCCAGGCCACCACCGAAGCCCTGATCACCCCCTCGACCGCCGCGGCCATCGTGGAGGGGCACGGCGGAGACACCGAGCGGAACAGCATTCTCGACATCGCCCGGGGTTCCCGCTGGCCCTCGAAGTACACCGCCCGCACCCTCGGCCACCCCTTCCTCGACGCATGATCGGCCGCGAGACCGAACTCGCCACCGATCCCCACGCCCGGCAGGACTACCAACTCGCCCTGTCCCAGGGCGACATACCGCCGCTGCCCGTGTGGGCCGGCGAAGTCGTCGACCTCATCGACGACCTGCCGTCCGCGGCGGATCTCGTCACCGACCTCGCCGCACAGGCGGAAGCCGCGCTCGCCCGCGCCGGAAAGGGGTGAGCCGAGGCGTGCTCGCCGTCTCTCGGAATACAGAGGCCGCGTTCGCCGCTCTGTGCGGTGCCGCTCCAGTTCCGGCTTCTTCCGGACGCACCGACCGACACCGACACGCCCCAGACCCGACCGTGCCTCGTCTCCGCCAGCGTGTACCGCCCCTGCCCGCGGCGGTCCCTTGGTGCCATTCCCTCGCGCACGGTGCGAACCGCGTTCATGTCGCGACGGGTTTCCGGGCGAGGATCTGGATCCCCGTCGCCTCATGTCCGTTCATGGTGGGCACGGTGATGGTTCGGGTACCTACGGCCTCGAAACCGCCGAGCAGGGTGGTGAGCCAGTCACGGGAATGGTGGCGGCAGACGGCGCCGTCGTCGGTCTCGAACACGCCGTAGCGGCCGGAGTTGTCTGGTTGGGCGGAGTAGCGGTCGTAGCGGCGGCGGTTGCGGTCGTCGTCCTGGAGGAGAAGGTCGCTGACGTAGAGGAATCCGCCGGGCTTGAGGAGGCGGTTCAGCTCGGTGATCAGACGGCGTTGGGCTTCGTCGGCGGGGATGCAGGTGAGCACGGCGAAGAGCAGTACCGCGTCGAAGGCGGCGTCCGGGGAAGGCAGCGCCGGTGGGGTGTCCAGGGTGGCGAAGTGCAGGGCGGGGTGCAGGAGTTGGGCCCGTTCGATCATTGCCGGTGAGGTGTCGACGCCTGTCAGATTGCCGAAGCCGTGCTGTTCGAGTTCGTTCATGACGCGGCCGTAGCCGCATCCGTAGTCGAGAATCGCCGCCTGCCTGTTGATCCCGTCGAGCCAGGGCAGATGGAGTGGATGGGTGAACGTCTTCGTCGCCGCGACGGCGTCCCAGTACGGAATCCGGCGCTCCCCAGTGGTCACAGGCTCGCCAGCAGCCCGTCGAGCGGTGCCGGTACGCGCGCCGGGTCGAGGGCCTCGGTGAGTACCCGGCCGTAGCGGATCTTGCGCCCCTTCTTCGTGCCGAGGAAGCGTCTGAACTGCTGTTGCGGGGTGCGGCCCTGCTGGGCGGGCTGGCGCAGGAAGGTCTTCAGGGCGCGCAAGTCGCCTTCCGCGCCGACGAGTTCCTCCACCCGGGGCACGCCCAGCTCGCGGATGAGCTCGTCCTCCAGGTCCGCCGCGCAGACGAAGAAGCTGTGCTGTGTCGCACCGGCCTGTTCGAAACTGCGGGCGTAGTACGGGCTTTCCGCCTCGTCGCAGAGTCCCGTGAGGCGGAGGCCCAGGCCGGGTGAACCGAGGAGCCGGGCGTAGTGGCCGACGCTCATCGCACCGCCGATCGACAGGACGCAGACCCCCTCGGCGGCCAGGTTCCGGCCGCGGCGCTCCGCCAGCGCCTCGACGGCCGCCACGTCGCTGGGGCCTTCGAGCAGGACGGCCGTACGGACGGGCAGGCGCGCGGCCAACTCGTGCGCGGAGTCGCCGGGGCCACCTGTCGCCCACGCGGTGACCGCGTCGCGGAACGCCGCCATGTCTGTCATGGCACGAGTCTCGGCCCGTTCCGGCCGCGCCGCCAGTGAATTTCCGCAGCCACAGCGGACTTTCACAGCCACACCGTGCGGCGGTCAGCGCCGCACAGCCCTCACAGTCCTCAATTCTCCCCGGCTCCCAGCACATACAGCCCCGGAAGGTTCACCACGATCGCCTCCTGCGTGCTGCGCGCGATCACCACCACGGCCTCGCCGGCGGGGTCCGGGTTCTCCTCCCGGTGGGGCACGAACGGTGGGACGAAGATGTAGTCGCCGGGCGAGGTGCGCAGGCGTACTTCCTCCGGTTGTGCGCCCGTGTCGTCGAGGAAGACGAACTCGGGGTGTCCGCTCACCACGTAGATGGCGGTCTCGGACTCGCCGTGGTGATGGTCGGAGGAGGACGTGGAGGGGGCCACGTGGGTCTGGCCCATCCACAGCTTCTCGGAGCCGACCGTCCTGCCGCTCACCGCGGCGAACCTGCGCATGCCGCCGCTCTGCGCCGTGTCACCGTCGAGGGCGTCGGCGCGGATGTGGTGCAGACGGCTGCGCAGGGGGGCTGTCGACTGCCCTGCGGCGTCGTGGAGATGGGGGTGGAAACCTTCGCCGGGGGTGGTCAGCGGCTCGCTCATGGTGGGGGACGCTAGAGCCGCCCCGAAAAGGATGTCAAGAGGTGTCCATTGTCCTTCACCTGCGGCAATGTTCCCGCAATGTAGGAGGGGAGCGTGCGTGGAGAAGCGCCGGAAGCGCTCCTGACCGGGGCCGGGTCAGGCATTATGTGCGCATGCATATCTCCGCGAAGGCGGACTACGCCACGCGGGCCCTGTTGGAGCTCGCCTGCGAACCTGCCCGTCCGCTCACGTGCGAGGCGATCGCCTCCTCGCAGCAGATCCCGTTCCGGTTCCTGAAGTCCGTGGTGGGCGAGTTGCGCAGAGCCGGTCTGGTGCGCAGCCAGCGTGGCTGCGAGGGCGGCTACTGGCTCGGCCGGCCCGCCCACGAGATCACGCTCCTCGACGTCGCCCGCGCCGTGGACGGTGAGTTGATCACCCTGCGCGGCGAACCGCTGGCCGGGCTCGACTACCCCGGTCCGGCGGGCGGTCTGCCCGAGGTGTGGCGCCGGATCGAGGCGGACGCCGCCGCCGTGCTCGGCGGCACGACCCTGGCCACGCTGCTGCCCGCCACGACCGGCGAACACCGCGCGGCGGACGGGCAGTTGAGCCGCCGGGGAGCCGCATGACGGCCCCGGACCGACACCCCGCCCGCCTCCTCGAAGTCGTCGAGTACACCGACCCCCTGTGTCCCTGGGCCTGGGGATCCGAACCCGTCTTCCGCAGGCTGCGCGCGACCCTTGCCGGACAGGTCCACTGGCGTCGCGCGTACTGCATCCTCTTCGACCACGACGACGACCCCGCGCCCGACCCCGCCGCGGAGACCGCCTGGTACGCGCGCTACGTCGAGGACATCAGCGCCCACACACACGCCCCGCGAGCACCTCGCCTGAGCCGTGTGGCCGCGAGTTCCTGGCCCGCCTCCCTGGTCGCCAAGGCGGCCGAGGCCCAGGGCGCGGAGGTGGCCGACCGGGTGCTACGGCGGCTGCGGGAGAGCGTGTTCGTACTCGGGGAGCCGGCGGACACGCCCGAGTCGGCGCTGTCCGCGGTGGCCGGGGTGCCCGGCCTCGATGCCGGCCGGCTCGCGAGCGACGCGGCGTCGGACGACGTACTGGAGCGGGTGCGGGCCGACCGTGCCGAGGCGCGCAGGCCGGTCGGCGAAGTGCTGTCGGTGCGCGCCGACGGCTCGCCCCATCCAGGCGCCGCCAAGGAGACCCCCGACGGTCAACTCCGGTACGCGCTACCGACGTTGCTCCTGCGCACCGCCGGCGAACACCGCGTCGTTCCCGGCTGGCGGCCGTACGAGGAGTACGTCTCGGCGGTCACCGAACTCAGCCCCGCGCCGCTGCCCACGCCCACGACGCCGGCCCCGGCGGACGCGCTCGCGCGGTACCGGACCCTGACCGATCCGGAGCGCGTCCTGCTGACCGACGGCGGGTCATGGCCACCGGACGGTGCCGTTCGCGTCGACACGGGCAACGGGCCGTTGTGGCTGCACCCGGAGGAGGCCGCGACGCGTCCCGCCATAACCCCTGCCCCTCCCGCCGGGCCCTGACAGGGCTCTGATCAGCGGTCAGAGACCGTCCCGCCCAATGAGACACCAATTGGTGTCCATTGACAGTCTCCGAGGACCGGCCCCAGGATGTGCAGCATGCTCACGACGCACCCCGGTGTGGTGTGCCGCTACGTGGACCTGCGGCGCACCTGTAGCGCTCTCTGTCGCTGACCCGCCGCCCCCGGCCCACAGGCGCCTGACCCCGCTCCCGTAGGCATCGGCGCCCCACCGCCTCGCCGACCGGCGCCCGTCTTCCCGCGCCGCTCCCTTCGCGCTTCGTCGCCGTCTCTCCGCCTCCGTATCCCGGTTCCCTCCCGTGCTCCGCCGACGCCTCATGCCCTGGGCGCGGCATGCCCCCGTGCGCCTCGAAGCCGCATCGGCATGTCCGTCGACCCGGTCCGCGGTGTCCGGACCCGCGGGTCAGCCGCCCTCGCTCTCCTTCCGCTGCCCCGGCGCGGCCGGGAGCCCTCGAAGAAAGAAATCACGATGTCCGGACGACTCACGCCTCGCAGACCTCGGCCGGCCCTCCGCTCCGGCCGGCTGCGTGCCGCCGCCCTGGGGACCGCCCTCGCCACCGTGCTCGTCCCCGCCCTCAGCGCCTGCGGCGGCGACGCCTCGACGGCCGGCGGCAGCGCCACGCTGAAGTGGGCCTCCTCCTACTTCCCCACCCACTGGGACCCGGTCGTCAGCGGCAGCGGCGCCCAGTTCCGCGAACTCGCCCTGGTCTACGCGTCGTTGACCCGTACGGACGCGACCGGCAAGGCCGTGCCCGACCTGGCCAAGAGCTGGGAGTACAACGCCAAGGGCGACCAGATCACCTTCCATCTGCGCCCGGGCCTCAAGTTCAGCGACGGTCAGCCGGTCGACGCCGCCGCCGTGAAGGCCGCGATCGTCCGCGCCCAGAAGCAGAAGAACTCCGCGCTCTTCGGCGACCTCACCTCCATCAAGTCGGTGGACGCCAACGGCCTCGACGCGGTGCTCCACCTCAGCCAGGTCGACTACCAGATCCCCCAACTCCTCGGCGAGCGCGTGCTCCAGATCGCCAGCCCCAAGGCGGCCGCGTCTCCGGCCAAGCTGGACCAGAGCCCGGTCGGCGCGGGTCCGTTCATCGTCACGCAGCTCGTCCCGGGCACCAAGGTCCTCCTGAAGAAGAACCCGGACTACTGGGACGCCAAGGACATCCACATCGACAACGTCGAGCTGACCTCGGCCCCCGACGCGGCGACGGTCGTCTCCGGACTCCAGACCGGTGTCTACAACTTCGCCGACATCGCGCCCAGTCAGGCCGAAGCCGCGAAGAGGGCGGGCCTCGACGTCTTCGTCCAGCCCGGCTTCAACGCCAACAACCTCAGCCTCAACGTCAACAAGGCACCGTTCAACAACGACAAGGTCGTCGACGCGGTCCGCTACGCGATCAACCGCCAGGAGTTCGTCGACAAGCTGACGTTCGGGTACGGCTCGACGACCAACCAGCCGTTCCCCAAGGGTTATGTGGCCTACGACCCGCAGTCCGCGAACCACTACGCCTACGACCCGGCGAAGTCGAAGCAGTTGCTCTCGGAAGCCGGTTACAAGGCGGGCCAGCTCAAGCTGAACCTCGTCATCCCGGCCGAGGATCCCCAAGCGGAGGTCGTCCAGGCGCAGTTGGCGAAGGTCGGCATCACCGTCACCATCAAGGTCGACAAGAACTGGGCCACGCCGTTCTTCGCCAAGGACCTGACGTTCTCGCTGTACGGGACGACGGGGCGTGACTCCGCGGCGCAGACCCTGACCGCGCACTTCGGTCCGAACGGCCCGCTCAACCTCAGCTCGCCGTACGAGCCTTCGGGCTTCGAGGCGGCCATCGCCAAGGTCCGCCAGACCCCGCTGGACTCGCCCGACTACGCGAAGGTCCTCCAGGCGGCGACCCGGGCCGGCCTGCTGAGCAAGGCGCTGGTCTTCACCTACTCCTCGCCCAACCTCATCGCCAAGAGCAAGTCCATCTCCGCCCTGCCCAAGAACCCGGCCCACATCGACTGGACCGGCGTGACCATCTCCGGCAGCAACTGACACTCCGTCACCTCCCAAGCAGAGCCACTACAGAGAGGGGGCAAGCCATGACGACGACACAGGCACCGGCCACACCACCCGACGTGCGTCATCGGGGCGCCACGACCGGGGCGCGGCGCACGCTGGGCCGCGTCCTGGTCACCCTCGCCCGGTCGATCGCGATCTTCGTGCCCGTGTTCCTGGTCGCGACGTTCGTGACGTTCGCGCTGCGGTCGCTGAGCGGGCTCAGCCCGGCGCGGATCCAGTTGGGCGAGGAAGCAACTCCCGAAGCGGTAGCCAGAGTCGAAGCGCAGTGGGGCCTCAACCGGCCCTTCCTCGTGCAGTACGCGGACTGGCTGGGCGGTGTCCTGCACGGACAGCTCGGCACCAGTTGGACCAACGGCGCGGACATCTCCACCCTCATCGGCCTCGGCCTGGGCGTGAGTCTGTCGGTGGCGATCTTCGCGCTGCTCATCGGCGTGGTCGCGGGCTTCACGCTCGGTACGGTCGCCGCGCTGCGCCGTACGACGTGGATCGACCGGGCGATCACGGGCTTCGTCACGGTGATCTCGGTGATGCCGGCCTTCGTCGTCGGCATCGTGCTGGTCGCGGTGTTCGCGGTGGGACTGCATGTGTTCCCGTCCGCCGGATACATCCCGGCGGCGCAGGGGTTCGGTCCCTGGCTCGCCCATATCACCCTGCCCGCCGTCGCGTTGAGCTTCGACGTCGTCGCCGACGTCGCCCGCCAACTGCGCTCCAGTCTCATCGCCGCCTATCGCGAGAACTACGTGACGGGCGCGGTGGTACGGGGGCTGAGTCCGCGACGGATCTTCTTCGGGCATGTGCTGCGCAACGGCCTCGGCCCGGCGCTCGCCACGCTCGGTCTGAAGTTCCCGACCCTGGTCGGCGCCTCCGTCGTCACCGAGTGGATCTTCGGACTCCAGGGCTTCGGCCGGTTCGCGAACGACTCCGCGCAGGCCGGTGACGTACCGGCCGTCCAAGGTGTCCTCGTGGTGTCGATCGTCCTGGTCGTCGTCTTCAACCTGATCGTCAACCTGGTGCTGGCGCGTGTGACGCCGGCCTCGCAGCGGGGGGTGTGACCATGGGGCGCCGCGTGCTCTCCCTGACGTCCGGCCGGATCGCCCTGGTGATCCTGACCGTGATCGCCCTGCTCGCCCTCCTCGGCCCGGTCATCGCCCCGCACGACCCGCTGGCGACCGGTTCCGACACCCTCGCCGGCTCCTCGGGCGGGCACTGGCTGGGGACGGACTATCTCGGCCGCGATGTGCTGAGCCGACTGCTCGACGGCTCCCGGGTCAGCGTGCTCGGCGCCCTCGAGGTCGCCCTCACGGCACTGGGGGTCGGCGCGATTCCCGGAATCCTGTCGGTCTACTTCGGGCGGGTCTTCGAGTGGATCACCCTCCGGCTGACCGACACGCTGGTCGCGCTGCCCTTCCTGCTGTTCGCCGTCGCCGTGGTCGCGCTGCTCGGCAACGGCATCACGCAGGCGATGCTGGTCACCGGGGTGCTGGTGTCCCCGCTGTTCTACCGGGTGGCCCGCGCCGCCACGCTGGCCGTGGCCCGCTCGCCGTACGTGGAGGCGGCGATCGTCTCCGGCGCGTCCATCGGGTGGGTCGTGCGCCGGCACGTCTGGGTCAAGGTGCTGCCGCCGATCGCGGTCGCGCTCGCGCAGACCATCGGTGTCGGCTTCGTCATCGTCTCGTCCCTGACCTTCCTGGGGATCGGCGTCCAGCCGCCCGCGCCCACCTGGGGCGGCCTGCTCGCCTCGGACCTCGGCTACCTCACCCAGAAGCCGTGGGCACCGCTGGTCCCCGCCCTGCTGATCATGATCACCGTCTGGGCCTGCAATCTCCTCGCCGACGCGATCCGTGACGTCTCCGGCGAGGCGGGCCGCGCCCTGGTCAACAACCGCAAGGCGCGCGCCCATCGCCTCGCCGGGACCGACTCCGATGCCGACCTCGCTCACGTGCACGCAGGAGGTGCGTGATGGCCAGTCCCTCCACGAAGGTCCTGACGGAACCCGCGACGTCGGGTCCCGCGGAACCCGTCCACGCGCCGGCCGCCCCCTCGACGCCCGTCCTGTCCGTACGCGACGTCCGCATCAGCGACCGGGCGGCCGGACGGGAGATCGTCCACGGCGTCGACTTCACGCTCACACCCGGCAGTTCCGTCGGCATCGTCGGCGAGTCCGGCAGCGGCAAGACCCTCACCTGCCGGGCCACGCTGGGCATCCTGCCCGCCCACTTCGAGGTCACCGCGGGCTCGATCGAGATCGACGGCCAGGACATCTCCGGCCTCTCGTCGGACCGGTGGACGGCCCTGCGCGGCGCCACGATCAGCGCGGTCTTCCAGGACCCGGCGTCGTATCTCAACCCCTCGATCCGGGTGGGCGCGCAGATCGCCGAAGTCCTGCGCGTCAAGAAGGGCCTCAAGCGCCGCGAGGCACGCCGGCGGACGATCGAACTGCTCCACGCCGTGCACCTGCGCGACCCGGAGCTGGTCTCCACCCAGTACACCTTCGAGCTCTCCGGCGGCATGCTCCAACGCGTCCTCATCGCGGCCGCGATCGCCGCCGACCCGCGCGTCCTCATCGCCGACGAGGCCACCACCGCGCTCGACGTCACCGTCCAGGCCGAGATCCTCGACCTGCTGGCCGATCTGCGCGAACGCACCGGGCTGGCGCTGGTCCTGGTCTCCCACGACCTGGCCGTCGTCGCCCAGCTCTGCGACGAGGTCCTCGTCATGCGGCAGGGCGAGGTGGTCGAACAGGGCCCGACGCACGAGGTGTTGCACAACCCGCGGCACGAATACACCCGGCTGTTGATCGCCGAGCACGAGCAGTACGGCCTGGACAAGTTCCTCGCCGCAGAGGTCACCGAGGTCGCGGAGGCGGAAGCATGAGCACAGAGCACACCGACCCCGTCCTCGAGGTCACCGACCTGGAGGTGCACTACGGCCTCCGTCGACGCCGCCGCCGTGCCCTGCACGGTGTCTCGCTGAGCATCGCGCCGGGCGAGACCGTCGGGATCATCGGCGAGACCGGCTCCGGCAAGTCGACGCTCGCACGGGCCGCGCTCGGCCTGGTGCGCGCCTCGGCCGGGTCGATCGTCATCGACGGCGAGGAGGTCGGCGCGTACGGCCATCGCCAGTGGCGCGCGCTGCGGCGCCGAGGGGTGATCCAGTACGTCTTCCAGGACCCGCTGCGCAGTCTCGACCCGGACGTGACGATCGAGACGTCCCTGGCAGAACCGCTGCTCATCCAGGGCGTGTCCCGGCAGGAGGCGGCGACGCGGGTGCGCGCGTTCCTGGACCGGGTCCGGCTCTCCGAGGAGCTGCTCGACCGGCTGCCGGGCGAGTTGTCCGGTGGCCAGCGTCAACGCGTCGCGGTGGCGCGGGCGTTGGTGACCGAGCCGCGGCTGGTCATCCTCGACGAACCGGTCAGTGCGCTCGACTCCGCCAACCGCGTGCAGATCCTCCAGATCCTCAAGGAACTCCGCGCCGACGGCGTCGCCCTCGTCTTCATCTCGCACGACCTCGGGTCCGTCGCCGGGGTCGCCGACCGCATCGCCGTCCTCTACCAGGGCGAGTTGGTCGAGGTCGGCGCCGCCGCCGACGTCATCAACCAGCCGCGGCACGTCTACACGCGCCTACTCGTCCGCTCCGCGCCGACCCTGCACAGCGCGGCAGCCGACCGCGCCGAACGCGAGGCCCTGCGCGCCCTGCTGCACGTCTGACACCCACGCCCGACGACCGCGCGCCTGACGCCCCCTCAACTTCCCTTCACAGAACAGGAACTGCCATGTCCCGCACGCTCCACCTCGCCCTCCACCCCTACGGTGTCGGCGGTCCCGGCCAGCACGGACTGTGGAAGGACCCGCGCGTCGCGAAGAACGCGAGCATCGACATCAACTACTACATCCGGCTGGCGCAGGCGGCCGAACACGCCCTGTTCGACGCCCTGTTCATCGTCGACAGCCAGTTCATCAACTCGACCTACCCGGCGCACTATCTCAACCGCCTGGAACCGCTGACCCTGTTGTCGGCCGTGGCCACCCACACCCGGCACCTCGGCCTGGTGGGCACGGCGAGTTCGACGTACAACTCGCCCTTCAACCTCGCCCGGCGCTTCGCCTCCCTCGACCACATCAGCGGCGGCCGGGCCGGCTGGAACGTGGTGACCAGCTTCGACACCGGCACCGCGCGGAACTTCGGGCTCGACGAGCACCTCGACTACGCCACCCGCTACGGCCGTGCCCTGGAGTTCGTGCAGGCCGCGCGCGGGCTGTGGGACTCGTACGAGGACGACGCGTTCCCCGCCGACGTCGAGCGGGGCGTCTTCCTCGACCCGACGAAGCTGCACGAACTCGGCCACGCGGGCGAGCACTTCAAGATCGCGGGCCCGCTGAACCTCTCCCGCTCCCCGCAGGGCCAGCCGGTGATCTTCCAGGCCGGAGTGTCCGAGGAGGGCCGTGATCTGGCCGCGCAGGTCGCCGAGGGCATCTTCGCGCCCGGGGGCACCCTGGAGTCGGCGCGGGACTACTACGCCGACGTCAAGAAGCGCGCGGCCGCCTACGGCCGCGACCCCGAGCACGTCAAGATCCTCATCCACGGCGGCCCGGTCGTCGCCGCCACCGACGAGGCGGCGCGCCGTCGCGAGCGGGAGATCTTCGAGGAGGACGACGACTTCAGCCGCAACCTCGCGCTGCTGGGCCGGTCCTTCGGGGCGTACGACTTCAGCGTGCACGACCTGGACGCGCCCTTCCCCGATGTCGCCCACCTCGCCGAGAAGGGCGGACGCACCGGCGCCTCGCAGCTCATCGAGCGGGCGAGGACCGAGAACCTGACCCTGCGTCAAGTTGCCGAGTCCGTCAACCAGTTCCGTCAGTCGCCGTTCGTCGGGGACCCGGGGACCGTGGCCGACACCATCCAGCAGTGGTTCGACGCTCGCGCCTTCGACGGCATCAACCTCGCCTTCCGCACCGAGGAGGAGCTGACCTACTTCGTCGACAGTGTCGTCCCGATCCTGCAGAAGCGCGGCCTGTTCCGCACCGAGTACACGTCCGACACCCTGCGCGGCAACCTCGGTCTGCCGATCCCGGCCAACCGTCACTCCCGCGAGCGCCAGCTCGTGAACGACTGAGGCCGCGCGATGACCGAACGGACAGAGGCCGCGCGATGACCGGACTGTCGGCGACGGGGGGCCGTGACGTCCACACCGTCCGTTTCCCCGCCGCCGCTCCCCCGGCGACCGTCGACGTCCTCGTCGTCGGCGCTGGCCCGGTCGGCCTGGCGGCGGCCGTCGAGCTGACCTCGCGCGGTGTCGAGGTCGCCGTCGTCGACCGCGCCCCGGCCGCGACGCTGGTGCGGGCCGGCGCGATGGGCCACACCCCGCGTGTCGTGGAGCATCTGCGGCGCTGGGGACTGCTCCAGCGCGTCCGGGACGCGTGGACGTACCCGCCGGAATGGCACCGGGGGACCCGGCTGGTCACCTCTCTCGCCGGACACGAACTGGTGCCGGTGCCCGCCCCCTCGTTCACCGACAGGGCGAGCACCGCCGGGCACTCGGCCGACGAGGCACTGCGCCGCCCGCAGACCGTGTTCCAGCGGGTGTTCCTCGACCACCTGACGGAGCAGCACGTCAGTGTGTCCGGCGGCTGGGAGCTGACCGGTCTGCGCGAGGACGCGAACGGCGTCGAAGCGGAGGTGGTGGAGGCCGACTCCGGCCGCTCGCACACCATTCGGGCCGCCTACGTCCTCGGCACCGACGGAGGCAGCAGCACCACGCGGCGCCTGGCCGGCATCGGCCGTACGGGCGAGCACGCCACCGAGAAGCGGCTGCGGCTCATCGTCCGCACCGGTGACATCGCCGACCGGGTGGGGCCCGCGCCGAGCGCGACGAACATCGTCGTCAACGCCCGCGCGTCCGGCTTCCTGGCCGCCGTGAGCGCGCGGGAGTGGCGGGTGTACGCCGGGCCGTATCCGCTCGAACACGAGCCCAGTGAGGGCGAGTTGCTGGAGGTCGGCCGGGCCGCGTTCGGCTTGGACATCGATCTGGAGCTGGTGTCCGTGACGACTTTTTACCACGCCACCCGGATCGCGGAGACGTTCCGGCGCGGCCGGGTCCTGCTCGCCGGTGACGCCGCCCATGTCCGCACGCCCGGCGGCAACCTGGGCGAGGGCATCGGCGATGTCGTCAACCTGGGCTGGAAGCTCGCGGCGGTGCTCGACGGGCACGCCCCGCCGAGCCTGCTCGACTCCTACGACCAGGAGCGTCGCCCGCACAACTGGCGTGTCGCCGACCACTCGTTGGAGCGGGCGCGCCGCGCGGAGGCCACCCTGGCCGAGATCCGGGCCGGCGGGATTCCCGACGACACGGACCTCGGCGACGAGGCCGTGCGGCGGCGGGCGGAGATCGGCGCGCGGCTGCGCCAGGACCGGTTCGGCAGTGACGGGGTCGCCTTCGACGAGCGGTACGACGCCTCGGCGGTCGTCTGGTACGAACCCGGCCGGCTCGACACCGAACAGCCGTGGCGCGCCGACGTGTACGAGGACGATCCGCGCCCGGGTCACCGTGCGCCGGACGGCCCCGTCGACCCGAGCGGCGGCACGCTCTACGACCGCCTCGGCACCTCGTTCGGCCTGCTGGTCCTCACCGAGGACCGAACCGTCGAGCGGGCCTTCATCGCCGAAGTCGCCGCGCGTGGGCTGCCGTTCACGGTCGTCCACCTCACGGACCCGGCGGCGCGGGCCGTCTACGGCACGACCAACGTCCTGATCCGCCCCGACCAGCACGTCGTCTGGCGCGGCACCCGGCTGCCCGACGCGGGCGCCGCCGCCGTACTCGACCAGGCGCTGGGACAGGCCGGGGCGACGGCGGCACGCACGCCCACCCCGGTCTCCACCGCAGCCTGGCACCGAAAGGCCATCACCCCATGACGAGCGAGAGACCACGCTTCCGGCTCGGTTTCCTCACCCACGTCCAGGGCCGCGACGCCGACATCGCCCGCACCTACCGCAATGCCCAGGAACTCTTCGTCGTGGCCGACGAGTTGGGCTTCGACGTCGGCTGGGTCGCCCAGCACCACGTCCCCCTCGGCGGCGGGCTCTCCTCCCCCTGGACCTTCCTCGCCCACGCGGCGGCCCGCACGAGCCGTATCCGGCTCGGCACCGCCGTCACCGTCCTTCCGCTGGAGGACCCGGTCCGGCTCGCCGAGGACATCGCCACCGTCGACACGCTCAGCGGGGGCCGTGTGGAGTTCGGCGCGGGCAGCGGATCGAGCGAGGTGGAGTACGCGGCGTTCGGCAAGAACGTGGCCCGCAAGCGTGAACTGACCAGCGTGAACCTCGACATCGTGCGGCAGGCCCTCGGCCGTCGCGAGGTGGGCACGGCCGGCTTCCGCATCCAGCCCAGGCCGGGCGACTTCAACGACCGTGTCTGGCAAGGGGTGTTCAGCGCGCAGGGCGCCGAGTACGCGGCGCGGAGCGGTTCGCATCTGCTGCTGAACCGGGCGGCCTACGGCTTCGACGCCCCCACCGACGAGGTCCAACGCCCTTGGGTCGACGCCTACTTGGCCGCCTGGAACCAGCCGCACGCACCGCGCATCGGCCTCTCGCGCTTCGTGTTCCCGGCCAAGGACCGGCGCACCGCGCTCGCGGCGATCGGCGACGACGTCCACCGTGCGGCGCTGCGCATGGCGGAGCACGGCGCGTTCCCCGAGGGCCTCGACCAGGAAGAGGCGTTGCGCCGCTTCCACTCCTTCTACGGCCATCCCGAGGAGATCGTCGCGGCGCTCGGGCAGGAGCGGGTGCTGCCCGTCGCGACGGACCTGATCACCCAGTTCAACCCCGCCGTCTCCGACCACGACGCCGCCGTCCGCGCCCTCGAACTCATCGCGACCGACGTGGCACCCGCGTTGGGCTGGAAGCCCGCGCGGGCGGCCGAACCCGCATCAGCAGGAGTGTGAAATGACCCAGTACAGCGACCACTTCGGCCCCGAGGGCCTCCTCGTCCGGGGCACGGTCCTCGTCGTCCCCGGCCGTGGTGAGACCCGGGCCACCTACACCCGCTTCGGCAGACGGCTCGCCGCCGACGCCTACCGGGTCCGTGTCGTCGACGCCCCGGACCTCGACACCGAGGACCTGACCACGCTCGCCGCCCGCCTCTCCGAAGCCGCCGAGGACACGGCGTCCGAGAACGGTGTCGTACGGCCCCTCGTCCTCGTCGGAGCGGACTCGGGCGCAGCCGCCGTAGCCGCGCTGCTCGGTCGGGCACTCGACACTCCGCCCGACGCCGTGGTCCTCGCGGGCCTTCCCGGCCGGGCCCCCGGCACCACCGCGACCGCCGGCACCTGGGACGAGGAACTCGACGTCCGCACCTCCTGCCCCGCCCACCGGGGCAACCTCACCCAGGACCCCGAGGTACGGCGCGGCTCGCTCGACACCGCCGTACCGGAGGCCGTGCTCGCCGCCGCCCACGACGGCGAGACCGCCGTCCCCGTGCTGCTCCTCGTCGGCGACGCGGACCCCCTGGCGGACCACGAGGCGCTGGCGCATACCGCCAAGTCCCTTGCGCGGGCCCGGCTTTCGGTCGTGCACGGCGCGCACCACGACGTGCTCAACGATCTCCAGCACCGTTCGGTGGCCGCCGAGGTCGTCACCTTCCTGGAGACCCTGCGCAACGAGCTGCGGCCGCTGGTCACGGTGCGGTCGAGCGCCTGGTGAGCGTCCCTCCGCCGACCCGGTACGCCGTCTGAACCCCGACCTCGAAAGGTCCCGTCATGGCCTCGATCCTGTCCGTCTCCGGAAGCCCCTCCCCCACCTCCCGCACCACCCGACTCCTGCGTCACCTGGACGACCGGCTCCGCCGGCAAGGCCATGACGTGACTCCGCTGGAGGTGCGCACGCTGCCCGCACAGGCGTTGCTGGGCGCCGACTTCGGGCATCCGGCGATCGCCGCCGCCACGGCGCTGTTCGAGCAGGCGGACGGAGTGGTGATCGGTACGCCGATCTACAAGGCCGCCTACTCGGGCCTGTTGAAGTCGCTCCTCGATCTGCTCCCGCAGTACGCGCTGACCGGGAAGACGGTGCTGCCGCTGGCCACGGGCGGCAGCACGGCCCATGTGCTGGCGATCGACTACGCGTTGCGTCCGGTGCTGAGTTCCATGGGGCCTTCGCACATCGTGCCGGGGTGGTTCACGCTCGACAAGGACATCACGGTCGGCGAGGACGGCTCGCTGACCGTCCCGCCCGCGACGGCCACGGCGCTGGAACAGGTCACGGATCACTTCTCCCGGGCGCTGGGAGGGCGTACGGCGGTGCTCGCGTCCACGGGGTGAACGTGGCCGGAGGCCCGCGTGGTTGTGGCAGTCGTGTTTCAACTGCCCACGTCACGCTGGTTCTCCGGTACCGGCTGTGGTTCTCTCACTGCATGACCGTGCTCGTGACCCGCCGCCACGTCGACTACGTGCGTGTCACCAGCACGGGGTGTTCCGCCCTGAGCTGACGCTTCGCTCCGGCATCCGATTCCCCTCTTCACGACCGCGCCGCGCCGGTATTCGTCGCGCCTTTTTCAGGACGGCGGCCCCGCGGTCGTCCCACGCACCCGCACGCCCCGCACAAGGGAGAACCATGAGCCAGCCCATCGACTCCGTCACCGGGGGTCACACGCCCGAGGACGAGCCCGCAGGTCCGGACACCTCGGCCTGGTCCTTCGAGACCAAGCAGATCCACGCCGGTGCCGCGCCGGACCCGACGACCGGGGCGCGGGCGACGCCGATCTACCAGACCAGCTCGTTCGTCTTCCGTGACACCCAGCACGCCGCGGACCTGTTCTCGCTGGCCGAGCCGGGCAACATCTACACCCGGATCCACAACCCCACCCAGGACGTCTTCGAGCAGCGCGTCGCCGCCCTCGAAGGCGGGGTCGCCGCCGTGGCCCTCGCCTCCGGGCAGGCCGCGGAGACCCTCGCCATCCTGACGCTGGCGTCCGCGGGCGACCATCTCGTCTCCAGCACGTCCCTGTACGGCGGCACGTACAACCTCTTCCGGCACACGCTGCCGAAGTTCGGCATCGAGGTGTCCTTCGTCGACGACCCGGACGACCTCGACGCCTGGCGCGCGGCGATCCGCCCGAACACGAAGGCCCTGTTCGCCGAAACCCTCGGCAATCCGCGCGGCAACGTCCTCGACGTACGGGGCGTGGCCGATGTCGCGCACGGGGCGGGCGTCCCGCTGATCGTCGACAACACCGTGCCGACCCCGTATCTGCTGCGGCCGATCGAGCACGGCGCCGACATCGTCGTCCACTCGGCGACGAAGTTCCTCGGCGGGCACGGCACCACCATCGCCGGTGTCGTGGTCGACGGCGGCACCTTCGACTTCGGCGCGCACGCCGAGCGCTTCCCCGACTTCAGCGAGCCGGACCCCAGTTACCACGGCCTGCGGTACTGGCCGGCGCTCGGCCCGGGCGCGTTCGCCATCAAGCTGCGCGTGCAGTTGCTGCGCGACCTCGGCCCGGCGATCTCGCCGCACTCGGCGTTCCTGCTCCTCCAAGGAGTGGAGACGCTCAGCCTGCGCATCGAACGGCACTCGTCCAACGCCCAGGCCCTCGCGGAATGGCTGGAGCAGCGGGACGAGGTGGCCGCCGTCCACTACCCGGGGCTTGAGTCCAACAGGTGGTACGAGGCGGGGCAGCGCTACCTTCCGCGCGGTGCCGGGGCGGTGCTGGCCTTCGAACTGCGGGACGGGGTCGAGGCCGGCAAGCGGTTCGTGGACGCGGTCGAGCTGTTCAGCCATCTCGCCAACATCGGGGACGTACGCAGTCTCATCATCCATCCCGCGTCCACGACCCACAGTCAGCTCGACGACGCGCAGTTGGCGGCGACCGGCACCTCGCCGGGTCTGGTGCGGCTGTCCGTCGGCATCGAGAACCTCGCCGATCTGAAGGCGGACCTGGAGGCCGGGTTCCGCGCGGCCAAGGGCGCGTCCTGAACACCGTACCGACTCCGTCAGCGGTCCCCCTTCCGCCGGCCTCCGGGGCCTGGCGGGAGGGGCACCCGCCCGGGCGCCGTCAGTGGCACGCCCGGGAGAAGCCCCTCGCGCTGGAGGCGGGCGGTGAACTGCCCGGCGTGCGGCTGGCGTTCGAGACCTGGGGACGGCTCGCGCCTGACGGCTCGAACGCCGTGCTCGTGCTGCACGCGCTCACCGGCGACAGTCACGTCGCCGGACCCGCCGAGCCCGGTCACCCCACCCCCGGGTGGTGGGACGCGCTCGTCGGACCCGGTCAAGTCCTGGACACGGAACGGTGGTTCGTGGTCGCGCCGAACGTTCTCGGCGGCTGTCAGGGCAGCACCGGGCCGTCCTCGCTCCGCCCGGACGGGCGGCGTTGGGGCGGCGGCTTCCCGTTTCTGACCCAGCGCGACCAGGTCGCCGTGGAAGCCGGACTGGCGGATGAACTGGGCGTCGACCGTTGGGCGTTGGTGATCGGCGGCTCCATGGGCGGGATGCGCGCGCTGGAGTGGGCGGTGACCTACCCGGAGCGGACGGACGCGCTCCTGCTGCTCGCCACCACCGCCGCGGCGAGCGCCGAGCAGATCGCGCGGGCGAACATCCAGCTCCACGCGATCCGTTCGGATCCGCACTGGCACGGCGGCGACTATCACGACACCGGCCAGGGACCCCTCGCGGGGCTCGGCCTCGCCCGACGACTCGCCCATGTCACCTACCGCAGCGAGCCGGAGTTGGCGGTCCGCTTCGGCCGTACGGCACAGGGCGCGGAGGACCCGTGGAACGGCGGCCGGTACCAGGTCGAGTCGTATCTCGACCATCACGCCGCCAAGTTGGTGCGCCGTTTCGACGCGGGCAGCTATGTCTCCCTCTCCGAGGCGATGAACAGCCACGACATCGGCCGCGATCGCGGGGGCACACGCGCGGCACTGCGCCGGGTGACCGCGCGGACGCTGGTCGCCGGGGTCGACTCCGACCGTCTCTATCCGCCGTCCCAGCAGGCCGAGTTGGCGGCGGGAATCCCGGCGGCGGACCGGCTCCGGGTGGTCGAGTCGCCGTACGGCCACGACGGGTTCCTGATCGAGACGGAGCAGGTCGGCGCGCTGGTGCGCGAACTCGTGGGTTGACCGGGCCGCCCTAGCGCCGACGCCAGGGCAGTGCCTCCTGGTCGTCCCCGGCGTCCTCCTCGCGATGGAGCGCGGCGTTGATCGCCTCGCCGATCTCCGCGAACTGGCGTACCTGCTCGGGCGTCAGCGCGTCGAAGACCGCGCGGCGTACGGCCTCGACGTGGCCGGGGGCCGCGCGTTCAAGGAACTCGCGTCCCTGTGCGGTGAGTTCGGCGAGCTGGCTGCGCCGGTTCGTGGGGTCCTCGTAGCGGTCCAGGTAACCGGCCTCCTGGAGGCGGGTCACGGCGTGGGTGAGCCGGCTGCGGGTGATCTTGAGGAGCTCGGCCAGCTCCGACATGGTCAGGGTGGCCTGCGGGACCGAGGACAGGTGGGCCAGCAGGATGTAGTCGACGTGCGTCATCCCCGCGTCGCGCCGCAACTGGCGGTTGAGGTGGTCGGAGAGGAGCGTGGAGAACTCGACGTAGGCGAGCCAGGCCCGCATCTCCTCGGCATCCAGCCAGCGTGGCGTCTCGGTCATGGTCGCACTGTAGCCGCCGCCGTTTGAACCTTCACACCACCGGGCCGGGTGTGCTCTCGGCGATCCAGTCGGTGACCTGCCGCACGTACTCCCGGTATCCGGACCGCGCGGCGGACACGACCGCGGCGACCTCCTCCGGTTCCGCGTCCAGACACAACTGCACCAGGACGTGGTGCGGTCCGTCCGCCGGCGCGAGGGCGGCGGCCAGTCCGGCGTCGATCAGCCCGGCCCGCTCGGCCGCGCCGAACGAGGCGGCGGGTGTCTGCGGCGGCACTTCGCCCAACACCCCGGCGCAGACTTGCCGGTTGACGGCGAGGGCGAGGTCGTTCAGGAGCGCCAGGACGCGTTCCAGGGCCAGTCCCGTCCCCGGGTCGTTCTCCAGGCGCGCGCCGTCCAGCCGTCCGAGCGAGTCGAGCTGTACGACCGACTTGCGCATGGTGATGAGCCGGTGCTCGATCGCCGCCCGGTCCACGGTCACCGGCGCCGCCCCTGCCCTCGATGTGGTCATCGCCGCAGCGTGCCACGCCCGGACCGCGCGACCACCGCCCGATTCCGTCTGGTGGGACAAGCGATGGACGACCGCTGCCGCCAGGGGGGACAGTCGGTCCCCGTGGTCAACCGGGACAACCAGGGCAAGGTGGGTACGGAATGCGGCAGTTGAGTGACCTCTTCCGCAATTTCATGCAGCTCGGATACGTGACGGACGACATCGACGCCGCCGCCGCGTTCCTGGAGTCGAGGCTGGGGACGGTCCGGTGCGTCAAGCACTTCAAGTCCTCGCTGGGCGGCGGCCTGCCCCCCGCCGGTGCCGACGACCCGCGCGGCACCTTCGTCGTGGTGGACGGTGTGCCCGCCGACGAGTGGGTCATCGATGTCGCCCTGGTCAACGCCGGTCCGACCAACCTGGAGATCATCCGCCCGGTCGGCGGCGCGGTCGACCTCTATCGCGGCGCCGTCAGGCCCGGCGAACCGGCGACGCTGCATCATCTGGGCTTCCGCGTCGACGACTTCGACGAGGCGTCCGCGATCGTCGCCGCGAGCGGCAGGTCGTGGAAGCAGTACGGGGACAGCGGCGCCATCCGCTTCGGATACCTCGACATGACAGCCGAGCTGGGCCACTTCGTCGAGGTCATGGAGCTCGACGAGGAGGCCGCCCAGGGGTTCGCGCACCTCGAGGCGGCGTCGAACGCGGGCCGGAACCGAGTGCACTGATTCGTTCGGCACGGCCCGCCTCCGCAGGAGTCGGCCCGTGTCCATCCCCTGCTCGACACCTGGTGAGAGGAACCGTCATGAGCGGCGCAGGCAAGGCTGATTCCTACGATGTCATCGTCGTCGGCTCGGGCGCGGGGCTGGTCGGCGCGTACGCCGCGGCCTCCCGTGGGCTGCGCACGCTGGTCATCGAGAAGACGGAGTACGTCGGCGGGACCACGGCCTATTCGGGCGCCGGGATCTGGCTCCCCGGCAACGCGGCCGAGCAGCGGGCCGGCGTCGAGGACGGCCCCGACCTCGCACGCCCCTACCTGGACGCGATCGTCGGCGACGACTCACCGGCCGCACTGCGGGAGGCCTTCCTCCAGGTGGGGTCCACCCTGATCGACGAGTTGGAGAGGAACCCTCGGTTCGGCCGGTTCTTCTGGCAGGGCGTGCCCGACTACTTCGCCGGCCGGCCCGGCAGCCTGCCCCAGGGCCGCACGATCTTCCCCGAGAACCTCGACCGCTCCGAACTCGGCGAGCTGGAACCGCTGGTGCGCAGGCCGCTGTGGACGGAGCGCTGGGGAGTGGAGGTCCCGTCGGAGATGATCGGCGGGCAGGCCCTCATCGGCCGTGCGCTGCTCGCGTTCGTGGAGACCGGCAACGGGACCGTGCGCACGAACACCGCTCTGGAGCGCCTGATCGTCGAGGACGGTGCGGTCGTCGGGGTCGAGGCCCTGAGCGAGGGCGAGCCGGTGACGTTCCGCGCCGAACGGGGCGTACTCCTGGCCGCCGGTGGTTACGAGCGCAACGGCGCGCTGCGTGAACGCTTCCAGCCCGGGGTCACCGACGAGTGGACCCAGGGCTGCGAGGGCAACACCGGCGACGCCCTGACCGCGGGCATCGACATCGGCGCCGCGACCGACCTGCTCGACGAGTCGTGGTACGCGCCGGGCCTCGTCGTACCCGACACCCGCCCGGTGTTCTACACATCGGTCTGGAGCGGCATCTGGGTCAACGCCGCCGGACAGCGCTACATGAACGAGCGTCTCCCCTACGACCGCGCCGGTCACGAGATGCTCAAGGCGCACCGGTCCTCGCACGTGTCGCATCTGCCCACGCACTGGGTGTTCGACCAGCGCCAGCTCGACAACAGGCGGGCGTTCGCCGGGCTGCCGGTCGCGCCGCAGGTGCCCGGCTGGTTCGACGTCGAGAAGTTCCTCGCCGCGGGTGTCCTGAAGCGGGCCGACACGCTGGAGGAACTGGCGGAGCTGATCGGCTTGCCCAAGGGTGCGCTCACCGAGAGCGTCGAGCAGTTCAACGGGTACGCCCGCAATGGCAAGGACGAGCAGTTCGGCCGCGGGGAGGATCCCTGGGACCTGATGATCACGCACATGGCGGGGGCGCACACCGACGGGCCCAACCCCTGCCTGGGCGTGATCGACAAAGCGCCGTTCTACGCGGCCACGATCGTGCTGTCCGACCTGGGCACCAAGGGAGGCCTGAAGACGGACGAGCACGCGCGCGTGCTGCGGCCCGACGGTTCGGTGATCTCCGGTCTGTACGCGTCGGGGAACACGATGGCGCCGATGTCCGGCCGGATCTACCCGGGCGCGGGCGGTCCCGTGGGGTCGTCGATGGCGTTCTCCTACATCGCCGCCGTCGACATGGCCGACGAGGACCGCTAGCCACGAGTCGCATGCCCAACTCCCTCCCGAGGACGGTCTCTTCGAGAGGGAGTCGGACGCTCAGGCGGACTCGGTCGAGTGGCCGGGGAACAGGGACAGCGCGGGGTCCAGGGCGACGGCGGCGTTGTTGACCGCGGTCGCCACCTCCCCGAAGCCGACGGACATCAGCCGGACCTTGCCGGGGTACGCGGTGACGTCGCCGGCGGCGTAGACCCGGTCGACCGTGGTGCGCATCCTGGTGTCGACGACGATCGTGCGCCGCTCCAGTCGGACGCCCCAGTCGGCCAGTGGTCCGAGGTTGCTGATGAAGCCGAGGGCGGCCACGACCGCGTCCACCTTCAGCACCCGGGGCTCTTCCTCCCCGTCGACCTTCAGGTGCGCCTGGCGCAGCAGTTCGTCGCCGGTGAGGGTCGCCACCTGGGCGTTGGTGACGATGTCGACGCCGCACGCGTGCAGTTCGCGCACGCTCGCCGCGTGGGCCCGGAACGTGCCGCGCCGGTGCACGAGGGTCACCGAGCGGGCGATCGGGTGCAGGGCGAGGGCCCAGTCGACGGCGCTGTCCCCGCCGCCGACGACGAGGACGTCACGGTCGGCGTGCTCGGCCGGGTCCGGGACGAAGTAGGTCAGCCCACGGCCGAGGAACTCCTCCCCGGCCGGGAGGGTGCGCGGGGTGAACGTGCCGATCCCGGCGGTCAGTACGACCGCTCCGGCGTCGACGGTGGTGCCGTCGGAGAGGGTGACCTGGGGGCGTCCGTCGGGTGTGTGGGTGAGGTCGACGGCCTGGCGGCCGAGGAGGTAGGCCGGGTCGTACGCGTCGGCCTGGTCCTTGAGGGCGGTGACGACGTCGCGGCCGCGGGTGCCGGGGACGGCGGCGATGTCGCGGATCTCCTTCTCCGGGTAGAGCGCGGTGATCTGGCCGCCGCACTGCGGCAACGCGTCGACCAGGACGGTCCGCAGTCCGCGGAAGCCCGCGCAGTAGGCGCCGTAGAGCCCGATCGGGCCGGCGCCGACGATGAGGATGTCTGTGGTCACGGTCTCGGCCACGGGCCGACCTCCTGGGGAGAGTGGATGGGGGCGCCCCGCCGACGGCGGACATTCGTGCCGCGAAGAAGGCCGTGGCCGGCGCCCGTGGCGTCACACGGCGTCGGAGGCCGTCGGCCGGCCGAGTGTAGGGCGGCTCCGGACAGGGCCGTCGGCTCCGGTCCCGGCTGATGGGACCGCCGGTGGACGGCCCCGGACGCCGCGTGGAGAGTCGTCTCCACCGCCACCGCGATGACGGCACGGCGTCCACAGGGACAAGGAGGGCGACACTCGTGAGCGATGAGGTGCGGGTGTGGATCGATCAGAAACTGTGCACGGGGGACGGTCTGTGCACCCAATACGCCCCCGCTGTCTTCGAGTTCGGCGACGACGGACTGGCCTACGTCAAGAACGGCGAGGACGGGGAACTGCTGACGCCCGAGGGCGCGCAGGCCGATGTGGCGGAGCGGCTGCGTCTGGATGTGATCGACGCCGCCGACGAGTGCCCGGGCAACTGCATCCACGTGGTGCGGAGCGCCGACGGGACCGAGGTCGCCGGGCCCGACGCCGGCTGACCTCACCTTGCGGCCGCCTGAAGCCGTACCCGTATGTCGAGTGGAGGAGTGGTTTTCGGTGTCTGCAGTGGTTGAGCCCCAAGTGGACCGTCGAGTCCCGTGGTTCGAGGGCGATGTGCCCGCCGAGAAGGTCCCGGAGAAGTACCGGCTTTCGCGTGCGTTCGTGCCCAAGGGCCGTTATCTGGACCCCGAGTTCCTCAAGCTGGAACTGGACAAGGTGTTCACGCGGACCTGGTTGCTGGCCTGCCGTCTGGAGGAACTGCCGGGTGTCGGGTGTTTCGTCGAGTACGAGATCGGCGGTCACTCGATCCTGATCGTGCGCGAGGGCAAGGACTCGATCCGCGCCTACTTCAACGCGTGCCGGCATCGCGGTACGCGGCTGGCCCGGGGCCGGGGCCGGGTCGGTTCGCTCATCTGCCCCTTCCACGGCTGGCGTTGGAACCTGGACGGCTCCATCAGGCTGGTGCTGGACCGTGAGGAGTTCGTGCCGCGCTCGGACGACGACCTGGGCCTGGTGCGGGTACGGGCGGAGCAGTGGGGCGGGTTCGTGTTCATCAACATGGACCCCGAGGCGAAACCACTCCTCGAATATCTCGACCCGATCCCGCGGATCTTCGCGCCGTTCCAGTTCGAGAACATGCGGTACCGGTGGCACAAGAGCGTGCTGCTGCCGTGCAACTGGAAGACCGCGCTGGACGGATTCCTAGAGGCGTATCACGTGGCGGGAACGCATCCGCAGCTCTACCGCTTCGACAAGTCGAACACCAACATCGCCTCGATGAAGGAACTCGAGAACCGGATGTGGGCACCGACGACCGTGTACGAGCGGCACGCGCACTATTCGAGTGTCGGCCCGAAGAAGAAGGACACCGCCAAGGACCCGGCCAACCGGGGCACGGGGGGCGTGACCGACGAGCGGCTCAGTGTCGCGCTGAGCGTGCAGTACATCGCCGACGACATGCGCGGTCTGGAGAACGAGCGGAGCTGGCGGGCCGCCGAGGCGCTGAAGACCGCCGAGGTGCCGGAGGGGATGACCGCCGGTCAGTACTACCTCCGGCTCTACAAGGAGTTGTCGCTCGCCGAGGGCTACGACTGGCCGGAGATCACGCCCCAGCAGTGGGCGGAGGCGGGTACGGCGTGGAACGTGTTCCCGAACACGATCCTGCTGCCCAACCAGGGTTCGGTGTTCGGCTACCGGGCGCGGCCCGACGGACTCGACCCGGACAGTTGCCTCTTCGAGATCTTCAGCCTGGACCAGGTGCCCGTCGCCGACTACGGCAAGAAGCGGGACTTCCAGCCCCAGTTCTTCGAGGACTTCCGTGAGGCCGACCTCGGCGAGATCTTCACGCAGGACCTGATGAACGCCAAGGAGGTGACCGTGGGCATGCACTCCCCCAGCTTCGACGGGCACCGGCTGAGCGAGGAGCAGGAGATGACCATCTACAACCATCACCGGGTGGCCGACCGGTTCCTCTGGACGGACTGATCCGCCCGACGCCCGATCCGTGGTCCCGGCCCCCAGGGGCCGGGACACGATCGTGTCGGCGTCCTACCGCCGGACCCAGCCGACGTCGTGCCAGTACGTCTCCAGCTCCCGCACCGGCTTGGGCCAGGTCTCGATGTAGGTGACCCCCTCGGGTCCCGCCGTCATCGTGTACGGCGTGCCGGCCCGGCTGAGGAAGACGTCCCCAGGCCCCACCCGCACGGTCTGCGGTTCGCCCGACTCGTAGTGCTCGATGTGGTACTCGCCGGCGAAGACGAAGAGCATCTCGTCGACGTTGTGGTGGTGCCGGGGCACCGTGAAGTCCGGCCGCACGCGCAGCGGGTTGCGGTTGAAGCGGGCTACGTCGATCGGCTTCGTGGTCACCCACATCGCCCCGTCGAACGTCGCCGCGAAGTCCACGGGCGCGTCCCGCAGCAGGCCGCCGTCGTTCCAGAAGTACTGGGGATGGCCCTGCTGCTCCAGGCCCATGGGAACCCAGTCCGCGTCTTCCACCAGATCACCGAAGGTAAGAGTCACGCGGCGACCGTATGCGCGGCCCGACACGGTGTCGCCGGTAGGTTCCGCTCATCGGGACCCGTCCGGCGGGAGCTGCCCGGTCCCGGCCAACGGGATTCACGCATGACACGTCCCAACCCGGTCCCCACTATCGGGGCATGGGAATCGAGTTCTTCAATCTGCTGTCGGACGAGGGCTGGATCGAGCTGCCGGTCGACCAGTCCGCTCCCACGTACCTGTGGAGCGAGGGCGGACTCCTGGCCGATGCGCCGGTCGACATGGAGCAGACCTTCAAAGGGAACATGTGGTGGTCGACGAAGGTGGACCCGTCGTTCAACCTGAACGGGCTGCGGTGCGCACCGGACTTCGCGGTCCCCCGCCACCATCACAACCTCGACGAGTTGATCATCGTCTTCGGCGGTGAGTTCCATGTCGCCTGGGGCAAGGACGGGGAAGAGGGCAGCCGGACCATCGGTCCGGGCGAGTTCTGGATCAGCAAGGCAGGAACTCCCTATCTCATGACGGCCGGACCCGAGGGCGTCACCTACGTCGAGACCTGGCCCGAGCCGATGGAGAACCTTGAGACGTACTGGCACGACGCGGGCTGGGTACACCGCGGCCACTGACCAGCCTGCTCCCATATTTCGGCCCCTCATTCCAGGCGTCACACCGGAAGAGGGGCCGACTGCATGGACAAGTCCCGCACGACCCATTCCAGCGTGACGCAATTACGTATACTCTTCTTGCTTGCGGCCGCTCCTTGCGGGGATCGGCTGTCCCTCTCCCCGTAGCGGAGCAGGGTCCGTCTCGTCGCCGGTCGTGGAACCTCGGCAAGCCCTCGGCACGCCGGCCGGCATGGTCTGCCGCGGCGCCCGGCCCTCGTGCCGTTCGACCTCCACTCGCGGCTCTCTCTTCACTTTCTCGGACGGCAGCGTCGCCGCACGGCGCCACCGGTCGCTGATCGCAGCGAGTGCCGGGCACTCGCGGACACGTTGGGACACAGACATGATCGAGTCGGTCGGACGAGCCATCTCCTCACCCAGGTCACGCGCGTCGGTCGCGCTGGTGTCGGCCGCGGTCCTGCTCGCGGGATGCGGCAGCGGCGGTGACGGCGCCACCACCGCCGCGGACAGCACGAAAGTCCCGGCCGCGCTGGCGAGCGCCTTCCCCGGGAAGAAGGCCACCGGCGCACCGGTCAGGATCGGCCTCATCACCAACGAGGGCGGCTCCGCGATCAGTCAGCCCGAGACCAGGGAAGCCGCCCAGGCTGCCATGAAATACGCCAACGCCAACCTCGGCGGCATCGCGGGCAGGCCGATCGAGTTCGTGATCTGCAAGACCAAGGAGGAACCGGCGACGGCGCGGGACTGCGCGAACCGGATGGTCGAGCAGAAGGTCGACGCGGTGGTCCTGACCAGCAGTGGCCTCGGCGACTCCATGGTGCCGATCGTCACCCAGGCCGGCATCCCCTGGACCACCGCCATCGCGGCGAGCAACTCCGAGGGCACCACCGCCAACGCCTTCTCCTGGACGGGCGGTTTCCCGACGACCATGACGTCGATGGCCAAGTACGCGCAGGACAAGGGCTACAAGAAGGTCGCCGCGTTCGTGATCGACGCGCCGGCCGCGGTCAGCGGCATCGAGGCCATCGGCAAGCCGGTCTTCGCCAAGGCGGGAATCGGCCTGCAGATCGTGACGGTGGCCGCCGGCACACCGGACGCGTCCCCGCAGGTGAGCGCCGCGCTCCGGAAGAAGCCCGATGCCGTCGCCGTCGTGGCGGATCCGACGGTGTGCACCTCGGTGCTCCAGGCGATGGGCACGCTCGGCGCCGGCATCGCCCGGATGACCGTCCAGTCGTGCGTGTCCCCCGAGGTCGTCGAGGCCGTGGGCGCGGGCATGGACGGCGTGCAGGTCTTCAGCAGTTTCGACGTGGCCGGCGACGACTTCGAGGCCCGGCTCTACCGGCAGGTGATGAAGGAGTACAGCCCCGACACCTCGGCCACGGGATACGCGGCGATCGGCTACCAGGGCGTGCTCGCCCTGGTGCGCGCGCTGCACGGCCTGACGGGCACGGTCACCCCCAAGACGATCACCGCGGCGCTGCACTCGGCGAAGGACGTCGTCCTGCCCGCCGGTCACGGCATCACGTTCACCTGCGACTCCAAGGCGGTACCGGGGCTGCCCGCCGCCTGCTCGGCGAAGGAGGTCACCGGCACGGTGTCCGACGGCAAGGTGGGGCAGATCCGGGTCGTCGATCCCAGTCCGTTGTTCGCACGGTAGTCGCAGCAGCCGGAAGGGACGGTCTCGCCGATGAGCCAGTACGTCGTGTTTCTGTTGCTGGGGCTGGGAAGCGGTGCGGTGTTCGGCGCGCTCGCGCTGGCCCTGGTGCTCACCTTCCGCAGTTCCGGGGTGGTCAACTTCGCCACCGGGGCGATCGCGTTGTACAGCGCGTACACCTACGCGTTCCTGCGCCAGGGCGAGTTGCTGGTGCCGCTGCCGGGTGTGCCGAAGAAGGTCGGGCTCGGCGGCCCGCTCGGCCTCTTCCCGGCGGTGGTCATCTCCCTTGTCCTCACTGCCCTGTTGGGGATCGTGCTGTACGGGCTGGTCTTCCGGCCGCTGCGCACCGCGCCGCCGGTGGCGAAGGCCGTCGCCTCGATCGGGGTGATGCTGGTGATCCAGGCCGTGCTCGCCGCGGCGGTGGGCACGGGGGCGGTGTCGGTCAAGGCGATCCTGCCCAACGACCCGGTGTCCTGGGGCGGTTCGCTCATCCCCGGCGACCGATTGTGGTTCGCGGCGGTGATCGTCGTACTGACCGTCGTCCTGGCGCTGCTGTTCCGGCTGACCCGGTTCGGTCTCGCGGCCCGGGCCGCGGCGGAGTCGGAGAAGGGCGCGCTGGTCAGCGGTCTGTCGCCGGAGCGGATCGCGGTGGCGAACTGGGCGCTCAGCTCGGCCATCGCCGGGCTGTCCGGCATCCTGATCGCGCCGATCGTGCCGCTGGTCCCGGTCTCCTACACGCTGTTCATCGTGCCGGCCCTGGCGGCGGCGCTGGTCGGCAACTTCACGGCGCTGGTCCCGGCCGTGGGAGCGGGTCTGGTCATCGGGATGCTCCAGTCGGAACTCCAGTTCCTGCAAGGGAAATGGTCGTGGCTGCCGCAGACCGGGCTGGCCCAACTGGTGCCGCTGGCCGTCATCTTGGCCTACCTGGTGGTCCGCGGCCGGCCGCTGCCCACGCGCGGCTCGCTGATCCAGCAGGCCTTGGGCCGGGCACCTCGGCCCGACCGCGTCCTGGTCCCGGCCGTCGTGAGTACGGCCTTGGGTGTCGTCCTGCTCTTCGCGACCACCGGGAGCATCCGCGCGGCGGTGGTCACCTCGCTGACGCTGGCGGTGATCTCGCTGTCGCTGGTGGTCGTCACCGGGTTCGCCGGGCAGATCTCGCTGGCGCAACTGACCCTGGCCGGGGTCGGCGCGTTCAGCCTGAGCAGACTCAGCGTCGAATGGGGTATCCCCTTTCCGTTCGCCCCGTTGCTGGCGGCCTTGGCGGCGATGGTCATCGGCGTGGTGATCGGGCTGCCCGCGCTGCGGATCCGTGGCCTGCCGGCGGCGGTGGTCACGGTCGCGCTGGCGGTGGCGCTGGAAGCGTTCTGGTTCCGCAACACCGAGCTGAACGGCGGCCTGGGCGGCTCGAAGGTGCCCTCGCCGCACCTGTTCGGGATCGACCTGGGCATCGGGGCGGGCGAGGACTATCCGCGTATCCCGTTCGCGCTGCTCTGCCTCGTGATGCTGCTGCTGGTCGGCCTGGGCGTGGCAGGGCTGCGCCGCAGTCGGCTCGGCGCCGCGATGCTCGCCGTGCGTGCCAACGAACGGTCGGCCGCGGCGGCGGGCATCGACGTCGCCCGCACGAAGATCGTCGCGTTCGCGATCGGGGCGTTCATCGCCGGGCTCGGGGGCGCCCTGCTGGGCTATCAACAGACCGTCGCCGACGCCGAGATGTTCACGGCGATCGGCGGCCTCGGCCTGTTCGCGACCGCCTACCTGGCCGGCATCACCTCCCTGTCGGGCGGCCTCGTCGCCGGGGTGATGGGAGCCGGCGGTCTGCTGCCCGTCCTCCTGGACCGGGCCCTGTCCATCGGCGAGTGGTACGACGTGATCATGGGCATCGGTCTGGTCCTCACCGTGATCACGAACCCCGAGGGCGTCGTCGGCCCGGCCCACGAACTGACGGCCCGGCTACGGCGGTTGCGCCGCCCCGCCACCGTCGACGAGACGGACACCGATGGCCTCACCGGTGCGGCACCGGCCGTCCGGCCCCCGGTCCCCGAGCCGGGCGAGGTGGTCCTCGCGGTGCGCGGGGTCGGGGTGCGCTACGGCGGTGTGGTGGCCGTCGACGCGGTCTCCTTCGAGGTGCGCTCCGGCGAGATCGTGGGCGTGATCGGCCCCAACGGCGCCGGGAAGACCACCCTCCTCGACGCGATCAGCGGCTACAACCGCAGTACGGGAACAGTCGAGTTCGACGGCCGGACGATCTCCTCGCTGAAGCCGCACCAGCGCGGGAGGGCGGGCCTCGGACGCACCTTCCAGGGCATCGAGCTCTACGAGGACCTCAGCGTCGAGGAGAACGTGCTGGTCGGCGAGGCGGCGGCCCTGCACGGCGGCGACCATGTCGGCACCATGCAGGGCCTTGAGCTGCGGAACCGGCTGTTCGAGACGCTGCACCTGACCCGGTTCCGGGCCCAGCCGGCACGTGAACTCTCCCAGGGCAGGCGGCAGTTGGTGTCCATCGCGCGCGCCCTGGCCGGCCGCCCCCGGATGCTGCTGCTCGACGAACCGGCGGCCGGCCTGGACAGCTCCGAGAGCCGGTGGCTCGGTGAACGGCTGCGCGCCGTACGGGCCGACGGCGTGACGGTCCTGCTCATCGACCACGACATGGGGCTGGTGCTCGACGTGTGCGACCGGATCGTCGTCCTGGACATCGGAAAGGTCATCGCGGACGGAACTCCCGCCGAGATCAAGGCAGATCCACGGGTCGCCACCGCCTACCTCGGTGCGACGCACGCCGATACGGACCAGGTGCGAGGGGAGGTCGTCCAGTGACCGGACAGGAACCACTGACGTGCGAGGGCGTGGACGCGGGCTACACCAAGGGACGGCCGGTGGTGCGCGGCTTCGACCTGAAGCTGCCGCCCGGCGAGGTCACGGCCCTGCTGGGGCCCAACGGGGCAGGAAAGACAACCCTGTTGATGACCCTCGCGGGCCTGCTGCCACGCCTGGGCGGGTCGGTCGCCCTGGACGGCCGACCGATCCGTGGCGGGCGGGCGCGTGAGGCCGCCCGGCGCGGACTGGTCCTCGTGCCCGACGACCGGTCCCTGTTCACCCAGCTCACCGTGCGGGACAACCTGACCCTGGCACGGCGGCGCCGGGGCAGCAGCGTGGACCAGGTGCTCGACTTCTTCCCCGCACTGGGAAAGCGGCTGAAGGTCGCGGCCGGGATGCTCTCCGGCGGTGAGCAGCAGATGCTGGCCCTGGGCCGGGCCATGATCCAGGATCCTCGAGTGCTGCTCGTCGACGAGTTGAGCATGGGGCTGGCGCCGGTGATCGTCGAGGAGTTGCTGCCGGTCGTCCGGCGGATCGCCGAAGACACCGGCGCGGCGGTCGTGCTGGTCGAGCAGCACGTCCGGCTGGCGCTCGACGTGGCGGACCGGGCGGTGGTCCTGGTGCACGGTGAGACGGTGTTGAGCGACTCCGCCGCCCGGCTCACGGCGGATCCCGGTCTGCTGGAGCGCGCCTATCTCGGCGAGCAGGCACCGGAACCCGTCCCGTGACCGGGATCGTCACGGGCCCCACGACAGGGAGACGGAGTGGACCATGAGGAACAACGAGGACGCGCCCGAGGAGAAGCACCGGGCACTCCACCCGGCCGGGACCCCCGCGCGGAGCGGGTCGGTGTGAGGACGCCCCGGCTTCCCGGCAGCAGCCCGTACGACGACCCGGCGCTCGGGCTGGGCATCCCCGAGCCGGAGCCGACACCGCGGGGCGGGTCATGGCCCCGGGCGACAGGAGCCGACGGCTCGGACGGAGACGGATACAGCGAGATGATCGCGCGCCTGCGCGGCTTCCTCGACCATGTCGCGGCGGCAAAGCTGGACCCCGGCACGGTGGCCGCGCTGTCGGACGACCTCGGCGCCTGGACCGAGCGGCTCGCCGACTCGGCCGTTCCCGAGCGCGAGCAGGTCTTCGGTCACCGGGACGACATGCCGGGCCGAGGCCAGACGATGGCACCGGCCCTCCGGGTCCACGAGGCCGACCGGTTCAGCGTCCGGGGCACGGTCCGCTTCGGCCGGTACTTCCTCGGCGGGAACGGAGCGGTCCACGGCGGCGCCGTCCCGCTGCTCTTCGACGAGGTCCTGGGCCGGCTGTCGGGCTCGGCGGGCCGCAGCCGGGCCCGTACCGCCTATCTGCGCACCGACTACCGGTCGATCACCCCGATCGGGGCGGAACTCGACGTGCACGGCTGGTTCGTGAGCGAGGAGGGCCGCAAGCGCGTCCTCCGGGCCGAGATCCGTCACGACGGGGTGCTCTGCGCGGAGGCGGAGGGGCTGTTCATCGTCCTCAAGCCCGGTCAGCCTTGACCGGGAACCAAAAGGTAATGAACACTTCTTAGAAAGTGAGGAGCGGGGATGGCGGTCATGCCGATCGAGTGGGGAAAGGTGCGGGAGTACGCCACCGCGACGGCGGCGGCCCGTGCCGCCTACCTCGACGACCCGAACGCCCCGATCCCGCCGACCTTCCTGGCCACGGTGGTCCACTGGAGCACCATCGGCGAGACGGTCCGCGCGCCCGAGGTCGCCGAGGCGTGCGCGACGGTCGGGATCGAACCGGACGTACGGAATCTGCTCTCACTGGAGCAGGAGTACGTCTTCCACGGCCCGGTGCCACGGGCGGGGGAAACGCTGCACAACTCCGAGCGCCTCCAGGACGTCCGGATCAAACAGGGCCGGCGGGGACCGATGGTGATGGTCCGTTTCCTGGTGTCCTTCCACGACACCGAGGGACTCCTGCGCGCCGAGTGCCGGTACACGTCCGCCTATGTGCGCAAGGAGGCGTCGTGAGCGGCCTCGTACCGGGTGCCCGGCTTCCGGAGCGCGTGTTCGGGCCCGTCACGATGACCGACATCGTGCGCTACCAGGGCGCGAGCGGCGATCTCAACCCGATGCACCACGACGACGAACTCGCGCGCACGGCCGGGTATCCCGCGGCCTTCAGTGTGGGGATGCTCGGCGCGGGCTGGCTCGCCGCGTACTGCACCGACCACTTCGGCGAGGAGAGCGTGCGGCGCTTCCGCACCCGCTTCACGCGGGTGGTGTACCGAGGCGACCGGCTGATCGCGTCGGCCGAGGTCGTACGGCTCTTCGAGCAGGGTGAGGAGCGGCGGGTGGAGCTCGCGGTCCGGTTGCGCAAGGACGACGGCGCGCTCGTGGTCGACGGTTCCGCCGAGTTCGCGCTGACGTGATGGGCCCTCGGTGCCGAGAAGGGACAACGTATGGAGTCTGACGGTGAGTTGCGGACCGGGACGAGCGAACGCCCGGACCTGCCCGTCGCGTTGGTGATCGGCGGGGGCGGTATCGGGATGTCGGCGGCACGCAGGCTGGGCCGGTCCCACCGGCTCGTGCTGGCGAGCCTGTCGGCCGGCAAGAACCCGGCACGCGAGGCCGCCTTGCGCGAGGACGGGATCGACGCGGTGGTGACACGGTGCGACATCACGGAACCCGACTCGGTCGCGGAACTCGGTCAACTGGTCGCGTCACGGGGCCGGTTGCGCACGGTCGCACACGTGGCGGCACTGTCCCCGTCGATGGGTGACTGGCGCACCCTGCTGAAGGTGAACCTCGTCGGGGCGACACTCGTCGAGCGGATGGGTCTTGAACAGGCCGTGCCGGGCACGGCCGCGGTGTTCGTGTCCTCCTCCGCCGGACACCTCGCCGAACCGCCCACTCCGGAGGTCACCGCCGTACTCGACGACCCGCTCGTACCGGACTTCGTCGAGTGCCTGGAGCAACTGGTGCCGGAGCGGACCTCGCTCCAGGCCTACCGGCTCACCAAGTTCGCGCTGCTCCGCATGTGCAGGAAGCGTGCGGCGGTGTGGGGGACGAAGGGGGCCCGCATCGTCTCGATGTCGCCGGGCCCGATCGCCACCCCGATGGGTGCGCTGGAGTTCGAAGGCCCGCACCGTGAAGTCAAGTTGGCCATGCTGCGCCGGTCGCCGCTCGGCCGCGAGGGCACGATGACCGAGACCGCCGACGCCATCGAGTTCCTCGCGTCCGACCGGGCCTCGTACATCACCGGAACCGACCTGCTGGTCGACGGCGGCATCCTCGCGACGACCCGGTTCAACTGAACGTGCCGTGGAGCGGCACCGTCCAAGGGAGACGAGCATGCCCGACCGGATCGACCAGGACGACGACCTCGGCGAAGGCCCCCTCCACGGCCTCGTCGTCGTCGATCTCTCGACGACTCTGCCCGGCGCTCAGGCCACGCAGTTCCTCGCGGACGCGGGAGCGGACGTCATTCTCGTCGAGCCGCGCGAGGGAAACCGGCTCCGCGCGAACCCCGGCTGGCCCGGCCTGCTGCGCGGAAAGCGCAGCATCACCCTCGACCTCCACGACGACACCGATCGCGCGACGCTGGACGGCCTGCTCGCGAGGGCGGACGTCGCCGTCACCACGCTGCGCCCGGCCGCCGCGGCTCGACTCGGCTTCACCGCCGAGGAGTTGGCGGCCCGGTACCCGCGCCTGGTCGCGGCACTGATCACCGGCTGGGGAACCCACGGACCGTGGGCCGACCGCAAGGGCTACGAGGCGCTGATCCTGGCCAAGAGCGGCGTCCTGCACTCGAAGCACCAGCTCACCACCGGCCCGGACCCGGCCCATGTCACCACTCCCTACGCGTCGTTCGCCGCCGCGCAGGCAGCCGTCCACGGCATCCTCGCGGCACTGCTCGAACGCGAGGAGAGCGGCCTGGGCCAGCTCGTGGAATCCGATCTGGTGACCGCCGTCGGTGCGTACGACCCGTACAACTGGTTCTACGAGCTGGTCCTGGACCGCTTCCCGGACGCGTTCCAGCCGATGGGCGCCGCCTTCGACCAACAGGGCCGACCGCAGACCAAGTTGCTGTACGCGCTGCTCATCGCCGCGACGGCGGACGGCACTTGGCTGCAGTTCGCGCAGACGGCGCCACGGCTCATGAGGGCCTGGCTGGACGAACTGGACCTGAGCGCCGAGTTGGCCGATCCCCGGTGGGACGGCTTTCCCCTGCTTCCGACGCCCGGGCTGCGCTTCGAGTGGTGGAACAAGATGATCTCGAAGGTCGGGGAGCGGACGCTGAAGGAGTGGGAGGAGGCGTTCACCCGCAATCCGGACGTCTTCGGCGAGCAGTTCCGTACGCCGGACGAGGCGCTCGACCACCCCCAACTCGTCCACGAGGGCCGCAGGGTCGTGGTGGACGATCCCGACCTCGGCCCGGTACGCCAGCCCTCGACCCTGGTCCACGCGGCCGGACGTCCCCTCACGAGAATCCGCCGCGCACCCCGCCTCGGCGAGCACACCCGGGAGCTGCGCACCTTCGCCCGCAGCACAGCACCCTCCAACTCCGTTGCTCAGCAAGGCCGTTGCGGTCCTCCCCTCGCCGGCGTGACCGTGCTCGAACTGGGCGCCATGTACGCCGGGCCGTACGGCGCCACGCTCCTCGCCGATCTCGGGGCGCGGGTCATCAAGGTCGAGCCGCTCGACGGCGACCTGATCCGCACGATCATGGCGTTCCCCGAGGCGGGTGGCGCGAAGGTGCTCCAAGGGAAGGAGAGCATCGCCGTCGACCTCCGCTCCCCCGAAGGCCTGGAGATCCTGCGGGAGTTGGCCGGGCAGGTGGATGTGGTGCTCCAGTGCTACCGGGCGGGTGTCGCGGCTCGGATGGGTGTGGACGAGGCCTCGCTGAAGTCGGTCAACCCGGATCTGGTCTACGTCAACGCTCCCGGTTACGGGATCGACGGCCCGTACGGTTCCAAGCCCGCCTACGCGCCGTCCATCGGGGCGGCATCGGGGGTCTCCGTGACCGACGCGCAGGTGGTGGGCCGCCCTGCGGACGAGCGGGACCAACTGCTCGGCCAGGCACGCAAGTTGTATGCCGGCGGGACGGTCCCGGCGGTCCAGTCGGACGGGATGGCTGCCCTCGGCGTCGCCTCGGCCCTGCTCCTCGGGATCTACGCGAAGCGTCGCGGGATCGAACTGACCGACATCGTCGCCACCATGCTCGGCACGAGCACGCAGGCGCTGATCGCGCACAACACCGGCTACGAGGGGCGCCCCGCCCACCCGGGTGTCGACCCCGCCTTCCGAGGGACCAGCGCCCTCTACCGGATGTATCCCGCTTCCGACGGCTGGCTGTTCCTCGCGGCGCCGAAGGAACGGGAGTGGGCCGCCCTCGTCGCCGCGCTCGGCGACCCCGGCGACCTCGCGGACGACCGGTTCGCCACGAGCCGGGCGCGTGCCGCCGCCGACGACGCGCTCGCGGACGTACTCACCAAGATCTTCGCCACCCGGACGAAAGCCGAGTGGGAGGCCGACCTGACGGCGCGGGACGTCGGCTGCGTCGCCGTGACCCAGGAGCCGGCCGAACGGCACATGCAGGGCGACGAGTTCCACGCCGCGGGCTACACGGTCGACGCGGTCAGCCCCGTCTTCGACGCCCACCGCAGGCTCGCACCGCTCAACCGCTTCTCCCGCTCGACGACGAAGCCGGAGGCGGGCTGCACCGTGGGCCAGCACACCGATGCCCTGCTGCGCGCGATCGGCTACGACGAGGCCCGCATCGCCCGTCTCCGCGAGGCACACGTCGTACGGTGATGCGAGATGACGCGGCTCGACGTACCGGCGGAACGGGTGCCCGAACGACCGCTGCCGGAGGGCCTCTTGGGCCACTCCGGCAGCGGCGGCGGGGTCAGGTCGCGGTCAGCGACAGGTCGGCCGTCGTGGTGCGGCCCGGCAGCAGGGTCACCTCCTTGGACACCGGACGGTGGCCGACCGCCGAGGCCGTGATCCGCAGCGGGCTCGGGCGGGCGTCCAGCCAGAGGTCGTAGTGTCCGTCGGAGTCGGTGCGGACGGTGTGCGCGAGGTGGCCGCAGCCGGTCGTTCCGGTGTGTGCCGGCGGGCAGATCAGGACGGTGGCTCCGGGGAGCGGTGCTCCTGTCCGCCGGTCGGTGATCGTTCCGGAGAGGTGTCCCCAGGTCTTCGGGATCGTGACCTTCAGGCTGACCTCGACCGATGCTCCGGCGTAGGGGGCATCGGTGTTGTAGGTGAGCCGCGCGGTGTAGGTACCGGCCGTGGCCACGGCCGAGGCGTCCGCGCGGACGGTGACCGTGGTGGAGCGGCCGGGGGCGAGGTCGAAGGAGGTCCTGTCCGCGGACAGCCAGGTGACGTCGTCGCCGTCGCACTGGTCGTGCCCGGGCAGGACCTCGGCCGAGGTGGCGGTGTCGTGGGCGGCGGTCATGCCGCCGATGCGGTAGATCCCGCAGCCGCCACCGGCCCGGAAGATGGCGGAACCGGCGTTGGGAAGGTCGGACCAGGTGTTGGACACCGGGTCGTATTCGACGGCGGTGTTGACCGCGTCCACTCCGATAATGCCGCCGACGACCTGGAGTTTGCCGTCATTGCCACTGGCGGTGGCGCCCCAACCGGCTTGGGGCATGTCGGCCGCACGGGTCCAGGTGTCGGCGGCGGGGCTGTAGCGGTAGGTCTGTCCGGTGCGGGGAGCGACCCCTCCCCCGACGACCGTGATGCCCCCGGCGCAGACCACTTCACCGGTGATGCCGGCGCAGGCCCCGCGTTCCATGGTGAACGGGTAGTCGGCGCGGCGGGTCCAGGTGTCGGTGGCCGGGGTGTAGCGGTAGACCGTGCTGACACTGTCATCACAGTCGGATCCGGTGCAGCCTCCGATGACGTAGAGGCTGCCGTCGAGGACGGTCACGTTCGGCATGCCGATCGCCTGGGGCAGATCGGAGAGGCGGGTCCAGGTGTCGGTGGTGGGGTGGTACGCGTAGAGCGAGGCGCCCGCATGGTCCCTGGCCCAGCCGCCGGCGACGTACATGGTCCCGTCGATGAACGCCCCGCCGGGTGACTCCAGGGCCTCGGGGAGGTCGGCGATGGGTGTCCAGGCGTCGGTGGACGGGTCGTGCACATAACTGTGGGCGAGGTACTGCCCGTTGAAGATTCCGGAGACTCCGGCGACGGAGTAGACCTTGCCCTGGTAGGTGCCCACCGCGTTGTCCATGGCGGGCTCGGGGTAGTCGGCGATGCCGGTCCAGGGCCCGGTCGCTGCCGTGGCCGGCGGGTCGGTCGACGGGCTCTTCGAGGCCGAGGAGGTGGAACTCATCGGTCCGGGTGAGTAGTTGCCCTTGACGCGCAGCGTCGGTGTGCCTGCCGAGGAGTCCGACGTGGTCGTGGAGGTACCGGCCGGTGAGGTGTAACCGGTGCTCTGCTCACCGAGGTTGACGTGCAGCGGCGCCTGCCCCCTGTTGGTGAAGGTGACCTTCTTGCTGCTTGATCCGCCCAGCGTCTCGCTGACGGAGAGGCTGCCCGAACTCACCGCCAGGCGGCCCGCCTTGAGCGTGCGGTCGAACCGGTTGACCTTGTCGGGCTGTGTGGTGAGGGTGCCGGTCGAGGTGGTGTAGCGGGCGGAGGCCGTCGTGTAGGTGTGGCGTCCGGCGGGGGCGCTGAACAGCCAGTAGTAGCCGTCGGCCAACGCCAGGTCGTCGGGGGTCGCCACGGTGGTCGCCGTCGTGTAGCTGTCGGCGGTGTCGGTGATGGTGGCGGGCGTGATGGTGCCGCCGGTGTTGCCGTCGATGACCTTTCCGGCGACGATGCCTCCGCTCACGGCGGCGCAGGAGCCGACGGTGACGGTGTCGAGCTGCCAGAGCGACAGGCCGCTGCCGGAGTAGTGGAAGCGCACCTTCACGTGCTTCGCGTTTGCCGCCTGGGGCAGGGAAACCTCGGCGTGGCCCAGGTACTCGGCCGTGTCCTGGTGCCACACCGTGGTCCACGTCGCGCCCGAATCGAGGCTGAGGTCGACGTTGGCCACCGAGTCGTTGCTGGGGGCGTAGGCGGCGTCGAAGCCGAGGACGGGTGAGGTCTGGCCTGCCAGGCTGAAGGTGGGTGAGACGAGTTCGGTGTCCTCCGGGACACCGCCCCGGGTGTAGGGGGACGCGGAGGCCCAGTTCCCGGTTCCGCCCGTGAAGTTCCACACCGTTTTATCGGCGAAGTCCCAGGCGGCGCCGTCCGTCCCGTGATTGACGACGGTCCAGCCGTGCTCCGGCGTGGTGCCGGTCCAGCCCTCGAAGCCGGTCTCGGCCGGATAGGCATGGCCGGGTGCGACGCAGGCCGTCAGGTCCACGTCCGGCGCGACGTTGGTACGTACGTCGGCCGTGCCCACCGGGACACTCAGGTCCGTGCTCCGGTATCCGGGATAGACCGGGGCCACGTGGACGGCGTAGGTGGCCTTCTCCGGAAGCTCCACGCTGTACTTGCCGGTGTAGGGGTCGCTGTAGAGGGCGCCGTTCGGGTAGCCGTCGATGGTGATCTTCGAGTACAGGGGCCAGCCGTGCCCGCTTCCGTCCTTCACCGTGCCCGACACCGTGCGGGTGGGGAGTTTCACCAGGGTCAGGTCGACGGTGGTGCTCTGGTTCTCGGCGACGCCCACTCCGGAGCTGGTCTTCTCCTGGTAGCCGAAGTCGGTGGCGGTGATCCGGTAGTTGCCCACCGCGACGGGGAGGTCGTACGCGCCATCGGCGTCGGTGGTGACGCGGTACTCCCGGCCGTCCGCCGATTCCTCGGAGATGGCCAGCGCAGCACCGGCGAGCGGGGCGCCGGACGCGCTGTCGGTGACTCGCCCGGACAGCGTTCCATGGACGCCGAAGGCCAACGCGGACACGCCGGCCGGGGTGCCGAGACCGGTCGGGCCGTCCCAGCCGGTGCCGGCGGTGCACTCCACCGTGCCGCAGTCGTCGTTGGAACCTGTCGTGACATCGCTCAGCCCGGAGCCGTTGATGTACGGGTAGGTCACCGGGTAGGTGCCCTCGACGGGGGTGCCCGCCAGCGCGTACATCGCGGTGATCAGCGGTGCGGAGAGGCTGGTGCCGCCGACCTGCAGCCAGCCGTCCTTGCTCACCGTGTCGTACACGGCCAGGCCGGTCGCGGGGTCGGCGACCGCGGAGATGTCAGCCGTCGCCCGGGTGTCGCAGCCGGTGGTGAGCCCCCGCTGATAGGCGGGCTGGGCCTCGTACAGCGAGCAGCCCGATCCGCCGGAGGTCCAGGCGGACTCCGTCCAGCCGCGCCCGGTGTCCCCGGTGCGGGTCAGCCGGGTGCCGCCGGCGGCCACCACGTTGGGGTTGGTGGCGGGCCAGTTCTGGACATGGCCGGTGTCACCGGTGGACGCGACCACGGCCACACCGGGATGGTCGTAGTGGTGGTCGTACGCGGTCTGGAAGGCGCCCTCGCTGGGCAGACCGTAGGAGTTGGAGACGTACTTGGCGCCCAGGCGCACGGCGGTGTCGACCGCGGTGCCCAGGTCGTCCAGACTCGCCGAATCACCCTGCACGAGAAGGATGTTGCACGCCGGACAGGCGGCGGAGACGGCGTCGAGGTCGAGCGCGGTCTCCAGCGCCCAGCCCGCGTCGTCGGCGGGGTAGTCCGTGCCGCCGTTCTGATCGACCTTGCGGAAGCAGCCGTTGGCGGTGGTGCACTCGGGCAGCCCGTAGTGCCTGCGGTACTCGGCCAGGTCGGCCTCGGCGTGGGAGTTGCCGTACGCGTCGACGATCGCCACCGTCCGGCCCTCGCCTCCGGCGGGAAGGCTGTAGGCCGCCTGGATGTCGGCCGGGCCCAGCGCCGTGGACGGGGGCGCGGTCGCCTGCGGCCTGACGATGTGGTCGGAGCCGGTGCGCACGTCGGCGAAGCACTGGGCCACGCCGTCATCGAGGCTCGGGTTGTTGCAGCCGGCCGGGACGTAGTTCTGCGGGACGTTGTCCTGCGGTACGGCGTTGAGCAGGTCGGAGGCCTTGGAGGAGCCGGCGTCGGCCGAGGAAGTGGGGGTGGCCGCGGAGGCGATGGCCGGCTGTATCGCGGCGAGAGCTCCGGCGGCGAGACAGCCGGCTATGAGGAGGGAGAGGGGCGCGCGTACGCGCGCACGTCTGGAGGACAGCAAGGGGCACCCTTTTCGTCGCGTTCAGGACCCGGTCGGGCCAGGATCACAGGGGTTCGTAACCGCTGTACGAGTCGTCCTCGCAGGCGGGGTCCGCCGTCGTGTCGTCGGCGGGTACACCCGGTGCGGCGGGCGTCGGTTCAGGGGGTGTCGGTTCGGGGGGTGTGCTGCTCATCCGACGGATGGACGCCTCTCCGGTCATGTCCAGGTGCAGGCCGCCCTGCGGACCCTGCGCGCACTGAGTATCGACGGATGCCGGGTCGCTTCGCGATGGGGCGGATGACCTAAAGATCGGAGCCGGCGCCGGTGGTGTCGCCTTCCGTCGGGGTGATTCCGGCCTGTGTCAGGCTGACCGCGAGTGCGGTACGCGAGGTCACTCCGTATTTGCGCATCGCGGAGTTCAGTTGCGCGGCAATGGTCTTCGGGGAACGCGAAAGTGCGCGTGCGATGGCCGGGTTGGTCAGACCGGTGAGCATCAACCGGACCACTTCCAGCTCGCGCGGGGACAGTTGGTCGCCGTAGCCGCGCCGCCCACCGCGCCACACCTCTCGTACCGGCGCCCCGGCCGCACGGCGCGCGACGTGCACCCGGTCGGCGTCCTTCCGGGCGCCCAGAGCCGTGAATCCGGCCTGCGCGCGGGCGAGTTCGGCCAGTCCGGTATCCCTGTCCCCCGCCAACAGCAGGGAGCAGGCCCGGCGTTCGGCCGCGAGCAGTGCCTCGTACGGTCGGGGCAGGCGCTGCCAGGCGGTGACGGCCCGGCCGAACGCTGCGGCTGCCTCGGCGTTGCGGCCCTCTCCTTCCGCCAGCACTCCGCGGCATGTCTCCAGGGCCGCGTCCGCTGCCGGCAGGTTCCTGCCAGCGAGCCCTTCGGCCAGGTCCGCGACGAACTGCCGTGCCTGGTCCGGCCGTCCGACCGCGAGCAGAGCGCCGGTCCGCACCGGTGCGAACTCGGTGGCCCACAGCCAGATGTTCTTGCGGGCCACGACGGCGGCCGGTCCCTCCGTCAGCTCCAGCGCCTCGGCGGCCGAGCCCTCGGCGAGCCGGATCCGCGCCAGGGCTGCCGAAGGCTCCAGCGGCAGATCCACGATGCCCCGCCGCAGCCCCGCGTCGAGCACCTGGCGCAGCCGCTCCTCGACGGTCCCGGTTCCACCCTCGGCCACCGCCGCCGGGCCGGGATCCGCTCCACTGCCGCCGGTCGCCCGGTCCAGCAGGGCCGTGACCAGCAGGGCGTCCAACTGGACCACGGGTTCCTCGTCCACCCCTGCCAGGGCGGCGGCTCGCTCGGCCAGTCCGTCCCAGGCGCCGGTGAACCAGTCCAGGTGCACCAGCGTCACCCGGATCATGTCCTGGAGCCGCTGGTACCGGTGTTCTTCGGCCCTGGCCAGCCCGGTCGTCAGCAGCGCTCTGGCCTCGTCGTAGCGGCCCCAACGCATGGCCGAGTTGCCGATGTTGAGTCCGCCGCGGGCCATCTGCATCATCCCTTCCGGGGTCGTCGAGGTGTCGGGCAGTTCCGCGGCCACGGCCCAGCCGGCCTCATCTCCCATGTCCAGCAAGGAAGTTGCCCGGTCCACCATCAGGGCCTGCCGCTGGTCCGCCGTCATCGGCAGCCGGGCCGCGTCGGCCGCCCGGTCCAGCCAACGGCGGTGCTCTCCGGCGGACATCAGGGTGCTCGGCGGGCTGCCGAGCGTGTTCATCGCCCAGGCGGCCTGGAACGGATTGCCGGCCAGATCCGGCAGCGCCTTCTCCAACTCCGCTGCTGCGGCGGCGTACTCGGCCGCGTGCAGCAGCATCCTCCCCAGTTGGGTCCGGACGGCCGCGCGGTCGTGCGGAGAGAGTGCCTCCCCCTCCAGCACCCTGCGCAGCGCGCGGGTCAGGTCGCCCCGGCTGACAAGCCCGGTGAAGGCCATGACCGGCATCTTCTGTGCCCACCGGGCCATCGAGGCGGCGGGCGGATCGCTCCCGGTGAGCAACTCGTGCAGCAGTCCGACGGCGGTGCGATGGTCCCCGGAGGCCAGCGCGAGGTCGGCGGTCCGTTCCGCGTACTCGCGCCACTGCCCGGTGTCCCCCGCCTCCCGGTAGTGGTGGGCGAGCCGGGCCACCGGCTGCGGCGTCATGGCCCGCAGCGAGCGGCCCGCTCCAAGGTGCAGGGCCCGGCGATCCGGCGCGGGCGTCATGTCGTAGACCGCGCGGGCCGCCAGCGCGTGCCGGAAACTGACCCGGCCGGCCCGGTCCTCGCCGAGCAGTCCACTGCGTACGGCGGCGTCGACGGCCCCTCCGGCAACGTTGTCCAGGAGCCCGCTCACCGTAGCGAGGACGGCCGGGCCGACCGGTTCGGCCAGCACGGAGGCGGCCTGCAACACCCGTTGGGCGATCGGGGTGAGATGCGAGACACGCTCGGCGACGGCGTCCCGGATCGTGGGCGGCACAGCGATGTCCGCCAGCGTCCTGCGCACCCACTCGCCGTCGCGCCGGACCAGATCGGCCCGGTCGCGCAGCAGCCGGACGGACTCCTCGATCGCCAGCGGCACACCGTCGGTCCGCTCCTGGAGGAACGACGCGAAAGCCTCGGAGACATGTTCCCCGTCGAGCATCGACGACATCAACTCGGCGGTCTGCGGCACGTCCAGCGCGCCCAGGTGTATCCGTACGTGTCCGGCGCCGAACTGAGGCCGGGAGGTCAGCCTCATCAGCGCGGACTCCGGCGCCACGTCCTCGGGACGGTAGGTCAGCACCAGGCTCATCCGGCGGGAACGGCGGGAGGCGAGGAACAGCAGGAAGTCCAGAGTGGCCTCGTCGGCCCAGTGGACGTCCTCCAGGACCAGCACGCCGACTCCCATGGCGTCCAGCAGCTCGGCCAGCGCGCGGAAGAGCCGGTGCCGGGCGGCGCCCGCGTCCGACAGCGCCTCGGGGGCCGGCGGCAGATCCTGCCCCCACTCGGGGAACAGCGGCCGCAGCACCCCGGCGAGGGAGGTGAGGGTCAACTCGCCCACATCGGGCCGGGCTTCGCGGGCGGCATCGACGACCGGGCCCAGGGTGAGTGCCTCCCGGAACGGCGGGCATGCGGCGGCCAGCGGCCGTCGGGCAGCGATACCGGGCTCGTCCAGCGCCTCCTGAACGAGCCGGCTCTTGCCGATACCGGCCTCGCCCTCGACGAGAACCGTGGCCGGCGGCCGGGCCAAGGCGTCCGTCAGCCGGTGCAGTTCGACCGCCCGGCCGACGAAGCGCGGAACACTGACGCCGGGCAGCACACGTGGAATGCCGCCGTCCGCAGAGCGCTCCATCCGACCGCCTTCCCCCGCCGCCCCGAGTGTGTGCGACCCGGGCGCCGACCACGTGTGCGAGTCTCGACACCGCAGCATGCCACGATGCCCAAACCAACGGCGCCCGGGTATGCCACAACTGCAGCCTCCCCAAGCACTTCTGACCCTGCGTCAATATTGACCGTGCCGGCCGGGACGCCCCCGCCCCGCCGACCCCGACCAGGTCGGCGTCCTCCGCCGGGGACCGGGTCAGCCGCGTCGGCGCTTCGCCCGCGCCTCGTCCTCCATGAGGTCGTACGTCACCGCCGAGACGGGCGCGGTGAGCATGCCGACCCAGCCGTCGATGTAGTTGTTGAGCTGCGCGTCGCTGATCGGGTGCCGGTTGCGCGCGTGGTCGCCCAGGAGGTTGAGCACGCTGTTGTAGAGCTGCACCTCGCGGCCACGCCGTACCCGGTCGGGCAGCGCGCCGAGCAGTTCGGGCACCAACTCCTGGAGTACGTCGGTCGCGTCCTCCATCTGCCGCGGCCAGTACTCCGCGTCGGCGGTCGCGGGCGCCAGTCTGGCCAGGAACGGTACGAACATCTCGCCGGCCTCGATGCTCTCGATCAGCGGACGCACGACCAGCCACACCGCCGCGAGGGGGTCCTCGGCCACACCGTCGGCGCGGGCTTCCTCCAGGAGTACGGCCCGGCGCGCGTCGATGGTGCGGTAGCGGAAGGCGATCAGGTCCCGGACCAGGCCCGCCTTGGAGCCGAAGTGGTACGTGATGACCGACGAGTTCGACTGCCCCGCCTCCGTCTGGATCTCCCGCAGCGTCACGCCCTCGACCCCGCGTGCGGCGAAGAGCCGCTCGGCGGTCGTCATCAGCAGGTCACGGGTCGCCTCCCCCGTGGTGTGCCGGCGTCTGCGGCCCGCGGCCTTCTCGTCCACTGCCATGGCCTCATGTTCATGGATGTGGTGTGGCACGCGCAACGTCAAAACTAATGGAGATGCATTAGAAAGTATGGACAGGGGGCCCGGTCGATGGAACAGTTCGATGCGAAGACCTGCCGACGCAGGCCTCACCCCTCCCTACTTCCGGAGGACTTCACACGATGCCGAAGATCTGGACCAACTCCGGCGACTCCCATTTCCTCGAACCGGGCGATCTCTGGGAGTCACGATTGCCCAAGCGGCTGGCCGACCTCACCCCCACGTCGGAGAAGGACCCGGACGGGGAGTACGAGACGGTTCATGTCGACGGCCAGTCGTTCCGTCGGAAACTGCCGACGTCGGTGGCCAGGGAGTTCCTGGAGGAGAGCCGCAAGGCACAAGGCATCCGCGACGCACGGGCGCGGCTGCGTGATCTGGACCAGGAGGGCGTCTGGGGCGAGGTGATCTTCCCGTCGCTGGGCATGTGGTCCTCGACCTTCCGGACGCCCGAGCTGCTCACGGCGTGCATGCGGGCGAGCAACGAGTGGGCGCTGGAGGAGATCGCCGCGGTCTCCGACCGTTACGTCGTGACCGCCCAGGTGTCCACGCTGGTGGTCGAGGACGCGATCGAGGAACTGGAGTGGGCCGCCGGACAGGGCTTCAAGGCCGTGTTCCTGCCCACCACCCCGCACCCCAGCGCACCGGACTGGCACCGATCGGACTGGGAGCCGTTCTGGACCGCCGCCGAACGCGCCCGCATGGTCCTCGCCTTCCACATCGGCACCGACCCGGTGGACATGACGACCGGCGGCGCGGGCCTGGTCCACCGCGGCCCCGGCGGCGCGGTCATGAACTACACGGAGACGACGTTCTCCGGTCAGCGCGCCGCGATGAAGCTGGTGGCCTCCGGTGCCCTCGACCGGCACCCGGAGTTGAAGGTGCTGATCTCCGAAGGCGGCGCCACCTGGATCCCGTTCCTGGGCGACCGCATGCGGGAGGGCTACCGCCAGCACCACATGGCGGTGCGCCCCACACTCGAACGGGACCCGAAGGAAACCCTGATGACCCAGGTGTACGCCTCCTTCCAGCACGACGAGACGGCGGTCGCCGCGTTCGACGCGATGGGCTACCGGAACGTCATGTTCGGCTCCGACTACCCGCACATGGAAGGCACCTTCGGGCACACGCAGGACACCCTGAAGACGCTGTTCGACGGCGTCTCGGACGCGACCCGGCTGCGCATCACCCAGGGCGCGTTCTTCGAACTCTTCCCCGAGGTACCGCCGGTCCCCACGAGCGGGGTCTGAGCCGATGCCGCAGGACTCGGGACTGCGCGACGTGGCGATCGTCGGCGTCGGCGCCACGCCCTACTACCGGCGGGGCGAGTCCGCCCACAAGAGCATCACGCACCTCGCCGGCGAGGCCATCCTCGCCGCCTGCGCCGACGCCGGACTCTCCGTCGAGGAGATCGACGGCTTCGCCTACTACTCGGGCGCCGGAGCCGGCTACGGCGACAAGATGGAGTCCGTCGACTTCATGGAGACCCTCGGCATCCCCGAGATCCGTTTCTCCGCGTCGCTCACGAACGGGGGCGGCGGCTCGGCGGGCGCGATCGGCCTCGCCCGCGCGGGGATCGTCGCCGGTGACGCCTCGGTCGTCGTCACGGTCATGGCCCTGCAACAGCAGCGCCAACGCCTCGGCACGGTGATCGCGGCCAAGCCGGTGACCCCGATCAGCTCCTTCCTCCAGCCGTCCGGACTGGCCGGCCCGGGCCATCTGATGTCGGTCCTGGCCCGCCGTCACATGCACCGATTCGGCACCACCCGGAACGCGTTCGCCGAGATCGCCGTCTCCACCCGGCAGAACGCCCTCAACCGCCCCAAGGCGATCAAGAAGACGCCCCTCACCCGCGAGGAGTACTTCGCCGGACGGATGATCGCCGAACCGCTCTGCGTCTACGACTTCTGCCTGGAGACGGAGGGAGCGGTCGCCGTGATCACCACCTCGGCCGAACGCGCCCGCGACCTGCGCCAGAAGCCGGTCCCCGTGGTGGCCGTCGCCCACGGCGGCACCCGGGACTGGGGCCGCGCCTTCTCCTGGTACGGCATGCCGGACGAGACCTTCACCTCGTCGGGACACAGACCGATCGCCGGACACCTCTTCAAGCAGGCCGGCATCACACCGCAGGACATCGATGTGGCCCTGATCTACGACCACTTCACCCCGATGGTGCTCATGCAACTGGAGGACTACGGCTTCTGCGCCAAGGGCGACGGCGGCCCCTTCGTCGAGAGCGGCGCGATCCGCTACTCCCGCCGCAGGAAACCGGGGACCGTCGCGGTGAACCCGCACGGCGGGCAGCTCTCGGAGGCGTACGTCATCGGGATGACCCAGATCGTCGAGGGCGTCGAGCAGATGCGCGGCACCGCGATCAACCAGGTCGACGACGCCGAATTCGCCCTGTGCACGGGCGGTCCGGCGAGCCTGCCGGTCAGCGGCCTGATCCTGGGACGCGACCGGTGACCGGGGCGCGTATCGCGACGGCGTTGCCGTCGGACGTCGTACGGATCGCGACGGACCACGTCACCGAGCCGTTCTGGCAGGCCGCGAAGGAACGGCGGCTGGTGGCACCGCGGTGCGGCGACTGCGGAACCTTCCGGCTGCCGCCCACCCCGTTCTGCCCCGAGTGCCGGTCCACCGCCGTCGACTGGCCCCAACTGTCCGGCCGGGCAACGGTCTACAGCTTCGCCGTGGTGCACGGCTACCCCGGGCTGCCGGATCTGACCCTGGTCCCCGCGGTCGTGGAACTGCCGGACGCGCCCGGCGCGAGGCTGGTCACCAACGTGGTCGGGGTCGAACCGGCCGACGTACGGATCGGGTTGGCGCTGACCGTCGACTTCCATCCCATCACCGACGGGTGGCTGCTGCCCGTGTTCCGCGTGGCCGCCGAGGAGGTGTGAGGCATGGGCGACGACCACGAGAGCGCGCTGGAGGAGAAGCCGCTCGAATTCCTGGCGAGCGTGGCGAACAGCGGCGGTTCCTGCGACGGCCAGGCCGTCGTCCCCGACGGCGATCGCTATCGGTGCTGGTGTTCGTGCGGCGCCTGGAACGTCGAGGCACCAACTCAGGCCGAGGGGCTGCGACTTGCCCGCCTCCACACATCCACGGCGGGGGCGCGGCCATGGGCGTGATCCTCTTCGTCCGGCACGGCAAGGCATCGCTGGGCGCGGCCGACTACGACGTGCTCTCCGACACCGGCCGGCTCCAGTCCGAGCTGCTCGGGACGGAGCTCTCCCGACGCGATGTCACCGCGACCCGGATCCTGACCGGCCGTCTCAACCGCCAGCAACAGACGGCCCGTTGCACACGTCTCGCGTCGAAGTGGTCGACGTCGGTGGAAGTCGACGAGGCGTGGAACGAGTTCGACCACGAGTTCACGGAGCCGTTCCCCGCGTTCACGAAACGGGTCGACGACGCATCGCGCACGCTGGCCGCCGAGGTGGGCTCGGGGGAGACCGTTGTCGTCTTCACCAGCGCGGGGGTGATCGGGTGGGTCGCCGCGTCGCTGCTGGGCGGCGGCGAGCCGCAATGGTCCGCGCTGCACCGCGTGGCGGTCAACAGCGGGGTCACGAAAGTCGTCGTGGGCAGCCGGGGCAGCACGCTCGTCACCTTCAACGAGCACTCCCACCTGCCCCCTCAACTCGTCACCTACCGATAGGGGCTGACATGGAGTCAGGCAGGAAGGTCGCCTTCATCACCGGTGTCGCCCGCGGTCAGGGCCGCGCGCACGCGGTGCGACTCGCCTCCCGGGGCATGGACATCATCGGTCTGGACATATGCGAGGACATCGGGTCGATGGACTACCCGAACGCCACCGAGGACGACCTCCGGGCGACGGTCAAGGCCGTCGAGGAGGCGGGCGGGTCGATCGTCGCCGAGAAGGGCGACGTGCGCAGCTACGACGATCTGCGCCGGGTCCTGGACCACGGCGTCGAACGCTTCGGCCGGGTCGACGTGCTGCTCGCGAACGCGGGCATCATCCGGCTCTCCCCCGGCGGCGACCGCGACCGCACCTGGACCGACATCATCGACGTGAACCTGACGGGCGTGTGGCGCACGATCGAGGTGGTGCTGCCGGCGATCCGCGCCGGTGAGCGCGGCGGGTCGATCGTCATCACGAGTTCGGTGGCCGGGCTCAAGGGCGGCGCGAACGACAAGGCGGGCGGCCAGGCCTACACGGCGGCGAAACGGGGCCTGGTCGGCCTGATGCAGGTGCTCGCCAACGAGTACGCGGGCGAGCGCATCCGGGTCAACACCATCCATCCCACAGGGGTGTTGTCGGGCATGACGCAGAACCCGGTCATGGAGGAACTCCACGCGCAGGCCGCCAGGGGCGAGAAGAACCCGATCAGCCAGATGCGGAACGCCCTCCCGATCGACATCCTCCGGGCCGAGGACATCGCCAACGCCGTCGCATGGCTGGTGTCCGACGAAGCCGCCTACATCACCGGCGTCCAACTGCCCCTCGACGCGGGCTTCGCCGTCCGCTGAGCCACGCGCTGCCGCACCCGCAGACCAAGAACTCCCCAGGAGACACCACCCATGCCCGTGACCGCACCGCACGTCCGACTCCGCTACGGCGACAAGGTTCTCGACTCCGGGTCCGGCGGTGTCTTCGAGCATCGCAACCCCTACACGGGCGAGATCCAGGCGGCGATCCCGTTGGCCGGCGCCGCCGAGATCGACGAGGCCGTCGAACTGGCCGCCGCGCAGGCCGAGTCATGGCGCCGCTGGACGCCGGAGGCGCGGCGCGACGTCCTGACGCGGTTCGCCGGGCTGCTGGGCGAACACCGTCAGGAGTTCGTCGACCTCCAGGCGCTCGACGGCGGCACCCCGACCCACTTCGGCGAACGGATCGTCGACAACTCGATCAACTGGACCCGCTACTACGCCGGCTGGTGCGACAAACTCTCCGGCGAGCTGATCTCGACCCTCGACACGCGCGGCTACTTCTCCTACACGGCACCCGAGCCGTACGGCGTCGTGGGCATCATCGTCACCTGGAACGGCCCCGTGGTGTCGCTGGGCATGAAGGTGATCCCGGCGCTGGCGGCCGGGAACTGCGTGGTGGTCAAGCCCTCGGAGTTCACGCCCTTCGCACCGGATCTGTACGCCCGGCTCCTGCGCGAGGCGGGCGTACCGGACGGCGTGTGCAGCATCCTCAGCGGTGGCGCGGAGGCCGGGGAGGCCCTGGTGCGCCACCCGAAGGTGGAGAAGGTGAGCTTCACCGGCGGCCCCGTCGCGGCCCGCCGGATCATGCACGCCTGTGCGGAGCAACTCAAGCCCGCCGTACTGGAGTTGGGCGGCAAGACGGGCAGCATCGTCTTCCCGGACGCCGGTGGCCTCGACGCGGTGGCGAACCGCGCCGTACGGGACAGCATCGGGGTGCTGGCCGGGCAGGGCTGCGTGGTGCCGACCCGGCTGATCGTGCATGAGGACATCTACGACGAGGTGGTGGAGCGGGTCACCGAGGTGGCCGCGACCTACCGGATGGGGGATCCGTTCGATCCCGGGGTCAAGGTGGGTCCGCTCATCAACGCCGCCGCGGTCGAGCGGGTCTGCGGGATGCTCGACCGTGCCAGGCGGGACAAGGCCGGGCGGATCACCCTCGGCGGCAACCGGGCCGGTGGTGACCTCGCCGGCAAGAACTTCGTCGAGCCCACGATCATCGTCGACGTGGACCCGGACCACGAGATCGCCCAGACGGAGGTCTTCGGCCCCGTGCTGCTGGTGTTCAGGTTCGCGACCGAGGACGAGGCGGTCGCCCTGGCCAACAGCACGCCGTACGGCCTCGGCGCCAACATCCAGTCCACGGACCTCGCCCGCGTCCACCGTGTCGCCGAGCGCCTGAGGGCCGGCGGCGTCTACGTCAACGGAGCCCGGCAGAACCTCCCGCACACCCCCTTCGGCGGCCTCGGCCTCAGCGGCTACGGCAAGGAAGGCGGCCGGGCGGGCATCGACGAGTTCCTGCGCTACAAGACCGTGTCGATCGTCCCGCCGGAGTGAGGGCGTGCACCTCACGGTGCCCGGACCTAGGCGTGGGAGAGGACCCCGCGAGCGCGGTGGCCGTTGAGCACGGCCGTGACCACTTCGGTGCGGGACCGCAGCCCGGTGCGGGCGAACAGCCGGGACAGCCGGTTGGCGACCGCGTCCTCGGTGAGCCGTAGCACCATGGCGATCTGACGGTTCGTCAACCCTTCGGCGATCAGGGTCGCGAGCAGCAACTCGCTCTCGACGGTGGCCTGTTTGCGGCCGGGGACGGTGATCCCGGCCGCACGCATGGCGGTGCGGGTGTGGAAGCGGTCCAGTGCGGCGCCGCACCGCCCGAACAGTTCGTACGCCTCGCGCAGCAGCGTGGGTGGGCCCGCGCCCGCGTCGGCCGCGGCGACGAGGGTCACCGCGGTCTCGTACGGCTGGCTGCGCGCGCGGGCCAGTTCCACGGCCTCCCGGAGCCGCTCCCCGGCGATGGCGGGACTGTCCTGCCGCAGGACCCGGGCCGATGCGAGCAGGTGGCACAGCCGGGTCCTTCCGGTGCCCATCTGCTCGGAGATGTGTTCCAGGCGGTCCAGGCAGGCCGTCGCCTCCGCCGTGCGTCCCGCCTCCGTGAGCAACTCCGCCAGGGCGGCCCAGAGTTCGTCGGTGCCGGCGACCTGGCCGTGGGCGCCCGCCGCGTCCAGGCCGCGCCGCAGCGACCGCTCGGCACCGGCCGGATCGCCGAGGATCCGCAGCACCGCCGCCTGGACCGCGTCCAGGGAGTGCTCCGGCGGGCCCTCCTCCGGGGCGCGCACGCTGTCGATCACACGGCGGGCGCTCGTGACGCGGCCCCGGGCGAGGAGGATCGCGGCGGTCCGTGCGGGAATCAGGTACTTGTCGATCGCGGGCGTATGGAACTGGTTGTTGGCCAGCATCCAGCGGCTCGGCTCCAGTGCCTCGTCCCACTCGCCCCGGAGCTGGTGCCGGAGGAACAGGCCGGACCGGGGCAGCACCTCGGGAGCCAGGCCCTGTGCGGCCAGAAGGGCTTCACCGGCGTGCAGGTCACCGCCGTTGAGGAGTTCGTCGAACTTGGTGACGGTGAGGGTGTACGCGTGGTCGGGACCGATGTGGGGCGCTTCCGGGACGGCCAGTGAGCGTCTGAAGCCTTCCGGCCGGCCCAGGGCGAGTTCGGCCGCGTCGCGGAAGCAGGCGGGGTTGGCGCGGGCGCGGATCCCGGTGGTCCAGACGGGTTCCGTGCGGGCCAGGAGGTCCAGCGCTTCACGCCAGCGCGCCAGGAGGCACAGGGCCAGTGCGCGGCCGGTCGTGGTGGCCAGGACGGGGAGCGCCAGTTCGTCCCACCATTGCTCGGTGGCCAGTCGGGACAGTGTCCGCCAGTCCAGGTCGTCGGCCGTCGCCGCCGTCAACAGGGTTGCGGTCTCCTGCAGTTGCAGTGGGCCGACGAGGTCCGGGCGGTTGCGCAGGATCGACTCGGCGATGGTCCGGGCGGACCAGAAGTCCCCCGCGAAGTAGGCGGCGACGGCGTACCGCTGAAGGGCCGGGACCCGGTCGGCGGGGCGCTCGACGAGGTGGCCGGCCGCCTGGCACCACCGGAGCATGCCCCGGCCCTCGGCGTCGGGATGCAGGCGTTCCGCGGCGGCCGTCAACTCGGCTGCCGCGCGGGCCCGTTCGACGAGCGTCCCCGCCTCCGCGATCCGGTCCGCCAGGTAGGCCACCGCGTCCGCCGCGTCGAGCCCGACCGTCGTCGGTGGTCTCGCCCCGGACGCGGTGCCCGCCGCGTCCGCGTCCGACCACAGTGTCTCCACCGCCGTGGCGGACAGCCGACTGCGCTCCAGCGGCCCGAGCCGCTCCCGCAGCGCGTGTGCCACCAGCGGAACCGCGAACGTCCACCCTTGCGCGCCGCCGTCCAGACCGGGCAGTTCCTCGACGATCTCCGCGCCGATCAACGCTCCTATGGCGTCCCGGACTTGACCGGCCGCCAGCCCGGCCGACCCCGCGATCAGCGCTACGGCCCGTACGCCGAGCGGCCACAGGATGCTGAGCGCTCCGGCCACCGTGCGGCACGGCTCGCCCAGCGCGTCCAGCGCCCGCAGGAACCGGTCGCCGTCCCGCAGCACGGGCGTCGGCGTGCGCACTCCGACGAAGGCGTGGCCGTCCGCCACCCTGATCGCCCCCTGCCGACCCCACTCGGTGAGCAGAGTGTCGACCGCCCCGGGCAGACCGCGCGTGAGGTGCCGCACCCGCCGGGCCAGACCGGTGTCGGGGACCGCTCCCAGCCGCCCCGTCACCACGGCGCTGGTCCCGTCCGGGGTGAGCCGGGACAGCGCGACGGTGTGGGCTCCCTCAACGCCCGCCAGTCGCAGCGGAGTTCCGTCCCCGCGCCCCACGGCGGAGGCCAACAGGCGGACACCGGACGGCACCTCCGCGAGGTCGGTCCCGGCGAGCAGGGCCAGCGAGTCGGCGTCGGCGTGATGGAGGTCGTCCAGCACGACGACCACCCCGGCGGGCCGCGCCAGGGCGGCGCGCAGCAGCGCGGCCATCACCGTCCCGTCACCCCGCCCGGCCGCCCGCAGCGCCTCCGCGGGCCGGCGCTCCTCCACCGCCATGACGAGCCGCAGCGCCAGCAGGAACGGCCGGGCGCCGTCACCGGGAACGCAGCTCACGGCGCGCACCAACGCCCCTTCCGTACGCAGCCGTTCGGCGACCGCCCGCACGAACACGCTCCGCCCGGCGCCCCGTTCACCCCGGACCAGCACCAGGCGCGGCCCGCCCGTGTCCGTCAACAGACCGTGAACCACGTCCAACTCCCGCTCGCGGCCCACCAGACGGCCGGTCGCGGGGCCCGTGCCCGCGGCCGTACCGCCACGCACCGACCACGGGTTCTCGGACGGAACGGTCATGGTCCACCGCTCTCTCTTCGACGACATGGGCCGGGTGGGCAAGGACAAGCCCGGAGACCTCCGGTCGGCCGTATGTTCGGAAACCGGCCCCGCATCCACATTATGATCACATTCACACGGCCGTCTCCGTCGGACGGCCGGCTCCGCACGCACCGGCCACCAACTCACCTGCCCCTGTTGGCCGTTCACCCGTGGAGCACCGAACCCGGAAGGGGTGGACGTGCGGGAAGGAGACCCTGTCATCGGCAGGGACGCCGAACTCCGGGATGTGACACGGACCCTGCTGTCCACCGGCGCCTCGGCCCGTACCCTGCTGCTCGTCGGGGGCCCGGGCACGGGCAAGACCGCCCTGCTGGAACAGGCCCGCCGGGCGGCGGCCGGGGAAGGCGCCCCTGTCCTGCGGCTGCGCTGTCACGACGCCGGGAGCGCACCCGGTGCGGCCGCCCTGGCCGACGGCGTGCACTCGGTGCTGGCCAAGTTCCACGACCGTCGCAGCCCGGTCCGGGTCGGCGCAGTCCGCCGGATCCGGCTGCAATCCACCGGCCGGGACGGCGAGTTGGCGCTGCTGTCCGTACTGGGCGAGATCCTCACGGACGCGGCGGCCCGCATCCCCTTCGCGGTGGTGGTCGACGACGTCGAACGGATGCCGGGCCCGACGGCGTCCGCCCTCGGCCTGCTGCTGCGCGTCTTCCGCCCGGCCGGGGTGCCGATGGTGATGGCCGGCCGGCCGGTCCGCCCCGGAGCCGACGGCGCCGCGCCGCTGACGGCGGCGGCCGACCGGCTGCTCGAACTGCCGCCGCTGCGGCCCGCCGACCTCGAAGCCCTCGTCGTACGGCGGCTCGGGCGGCCCGTCGAACCGGCGCTCGTGACAGCGGTACTGGCCGCGCTGGGCCCGCTGGCGGGCACCCCCGCGGCCGTACTGTCGATGCTGGACGCGATGGACGAGCACGGCGACCTCCTGGAACTCGACGGGCAGGTGTGCCTGACCGAGCCGGAGCGAGCACTGCGGTTCACCACCGGCACAACGGAGTTGAGCCGGCTCTGCTGGCCCGGTGCCCCGCCGGACGCCGACAGTCTGGACGACGCGGCGGCGGTGGCGCGCGCCGTCGAGCACGCCGAGGTCCGGCTGGACGACCTGCTCCGGCTGAAGCCGGGGGGTCCGCGCCGGGCCGGCCTTGTCGACCGGGCGGTCACCCCGCTGGTCAGGGACGGGATTCTGACCGTGGACAGGGACGGCCGGATGGCGTTCGCCGTGCCGGCGCTCGGGGCGGCGCTGCGCGCACTGCCCACCCACCATGACGTGTCGTCGCTGCACGCCCTGATCACCCGGTCGTTGACCGATCGGCTGGGCGCGGAGACGGCGGGCAGTTGCTTTCCGCGGCTTGCCGAACACGTGGCCGCCGCCGGGGGCGAGCTGGACGATGTCCTCGCGGTGGACGTGCTGCTCGCGGCGGCCCGTGCGGACGCAAGGGCGGACTGGCCCCGGTCGGTCCGCGCCTACGCGTCGGCACTGCGGCGCCTGGAGCCGGGCGACCGGCGGACGGCCGGTGTCCTGCGCGAGTCCGCCGAACTGAGCCTGCGCCACGCCGACCACACCGGTGCGCTGGCCCTGGGCGAACCGCTGCTCGCCCACCTCACCTCGACACCGGCGCAGGAGCGGGACCGGGACGCGGTGGACTACGTAGCCGAAGTGTGGACTCTGGCGGCTCTGCACGAACACCGGTTGCCGCAGGACATCCCTGACGTCGATGCCGGGGGTCCGATGCCCGCCGTGGCCGAACTCGCCGTGCTGGTCGGTCCGTTCGGGCTCGGCCCGGTGCCGCCCCGGCCGGGAAGCGAGACCCACCCGCCGTCAACCACCGGTCAGCGGACGGGATCCGGCCCCCTGCCGTCCGTACCGGAACTACGGCTGCTGGCCGCCGCGGCGGGGAGTCGCGCCGAGCTGTCGGACGCTCTGCGCACCCTGCCGGCCGGGGCGGACCGCACACCGGACCTGGACCGGCTGCGGACCGCGGCCGTCCACGCGGACCTCGCCGGCGCCCTGACCGCCGTGCTCGGCGACCGGTACACGGGGGCGGGAAACAGCACCGCCGCCTGGTACCACGCCATGGTCCGCGACTATCTCGAAGGGGACTGGGACCAGGCACTGGTGTCCGCCCGTCGGATCGAGGCGCGCGGCCGGACCCGGGGTACGACGGCGGGCGCCGCACAGCCCGCCCGGGCGCTCGCGGCCGAGATCCATTGCGCGCGTGGGGAGTTGGGGCTCGCCCAGGACTGGCTCGCGTTGATTCCGGAGGCCGTGTCGCATCCGCTGGTCGCGTGGGCCGGGCTGGGCGTGCGGTACTGGTCGGGCCGGCGGGAGGAGGCGCTGGCGGGGGCGCTGAGAGACGTACGACGGGCTCGTGAGCTGGGTCTGCACTCGGGCACGGAGAAGGTGCTGTTGCGGTACGTCTCGTTGGCCCTGGTGGCAGGTCTGCCGCAGGTCATGCCGGCGGCGCTGGCCGAACTGGAGGCGCTGCACGAGGTGGTGGGCTCTCCCATGACGCGGGAGGCGATGCTCTTCGGGCGCGGTCTGGTGCACGGCGACGCGGACAGCGCGCTGGCCGCGCTCCGGTCGGTACGGCGCCGGGGCGATGCCTACCTGAGTCTGCTGTGCTGCCTGTGCCTGATGGAGATCGGCGACGAGTCCGAGCCGTGGCTGGCGGAGGCGTCGCGGATCGCGCAGTCGCTGGGGATCGGGCGTGCCACCCGTACGACGCTCGGTCACATGACGCGGCGCCGGAGCTTCGGACTGCCGAGGACGCGTGCGGCCGGGGACGAGTTCGGCGAGGAGGACGTCCGGCTGACCGCGATGGTCAGCGACGGGGCGACGAACCGGCAGATCGCGGCGCGGCTCGCGTGGAGCGAGAAGACCGTGGAGCGGCGGCTCAGCCGGCTCTTCCGGCGCACCGGGTGCCGCTCCCGGGTGGAACTGGCCGCGGCCTGGCTGGACGGCAGCCTCGCCCGCCGCGCCCTGGCGCCGGACGGCGCGCCGCCCAGGGCCGGCGGTCCCGTGCCGGGCCCGGGCGGAGCGAGGCGGCCGTAACTGCGGACCACCGGCCCAAGGGCGTTGCCCGCCAGGTCAGTTGAGGTGGGCGACGTGCGTGTCGACGGGTACACCGAGTCGGCCGGTGAGCAAGGAGCCGTCGGGCTTCGCCTGGAGGTTCCATTCCAGGGCGGGGATGTAGCCGAGCACCAGCAGCGCGTCGGTCCCGCGCAACGGGGTTTCGCCCCAGCGCTCGTTGCGGTACTGCGCCGCGGTCACCACGAAGAGCCGGCGGGCATGGGTTCGGACGTCCGCCGCGCCACGGTCCCGGCCCATGTGCAGGGTCTGCAGGGCCGACGCTCCCCCGCCCTGTCCGGGCGACGTGTTCTCCCCTACGGCCAGCGCGTCGCCCCGGGTGGCCGCGGTGTGCAGGCGGGCCGATCGCGCGCCCAGCCCGTCGGTCACCGAGGGAGAGGCCGCCGAGCCCACCAGGACGACCGTGGCGTGGGTCCCGACCGGCCCGGAGACCACTTCGGAGATGAGCGCCTGGGCCAGCAGCAGGACATCGTTGTCGTCCCCGGTGAGGGCGATCGGCCCACTCAGCCGCGAGAGATCGACCAGCATGCGCTCGCCCCGGTGGAGGCCGAGGGTGACGGTCAGGGAGTACGGATGCGTGGCCCCGTCACCCCCGTTGCCGCCTCGCCGCAGCTTCGCCGTGTCCACGGACCACTCCTTCCCGGAGACGTCCGCCGTCCAGGGCGCCGGCGCGTGCGTGTCCGCCTCGGCGAGCCGCAACGTCAGTCGCTGCCCCGAGTGGACGACCACGTGTACGTCCGGCAGCGGGCGTCCGCCCTGCGGGCGTCCCGCGGCCACGGCCCGCAGGCCCAGCGCGACTGTCTCGAGCGCCCTGCGGTTTGCGCCCGACAGCGCCGAACGGGACTGCGTGGAAGGGGAGTTGCGCCGCAGCCGGATCACTGCGGCCCCGAGCAGTAACAGGCCGAGCCCCACGCACAGGGCAATGGACGCGATCATGCGGCCACCTTTGTTGCTAGAAGTTGTCAGAGACAGTCACCGGCCATGGGGACGCGGGCCGTCGGCGCGGAACGGCGACGGCGAAGCGAACCGGTGGACGAAGGGCGTCAGCACGCGCTTCCTACGGCATCGTCGCGTGCCCGCTGTCTCCGGCGAAAGGCGAAACCGCCAACCTTGCCGCTCCGTACAGGAGTTGACGGGATCTTCCCGGCCGAGGCCGTCATCAGGTGGCGGACCGGGGTCAGGACACCTCGGCGACTCGCGCCAGGTTTCCCTCTGCTCGCGGGCGCGGGGCCGGTGGCGCGAATCCGGGGTCCTGGCCGGTGACACCATCGTCCTCCCGAACCTCATGGACGATCTCAGTTGCGAGTTGGGGGGCACATGCCTCAGCGAGTACTCGGCGACAGCCTGCGGGTGGCGATCCACGCGCCCGCTCCCCTGATCCGCGCCGGACTGGCCGGTTTCGTCGCCATGGAGCCGCGGCTGCGCGAGGTGCCGCCGGACCGGATCCGGGACGCCGACGCGATCGTGGTCGCCGTGGACGTGGCGGACGCCTCCGTCCTGGACCTGCTCCCCCGCCTGAGCGACGACCCGCGCGCCCGCTTCCTGGTGGTCGTGAGCAAGCGCTGGCAGGCCGATGTACCGACGGCCCGGCACCGGGGTGTCCGCGCCGTCGTGTGGTGGGACTTCTGCAGCCCGGACGTCTTCGTCCGCACGGTCCGCGCCGTGGCGGGCGAGGACGGGACCAAGCCTTCCGCGCGTCGGCAACAGACCGTCGACCGGGCGGCACTGAGTTCGCGCGAGGTGGCCGTACTGCGCCTGATCGCCGAGGGCAGACAGTGCGAGGAGATCGCGACGGAACTCGCCTATTCCGAGCGTACGGTGAGATACATCCTCTACGGCGCGATGAAGCGCCTGCGGGCACGCAACCGCGCCCACGCCGTCTCGTACGCCATCCGGGCCGGACTGATCTGATTCGCCGTAACATCGGCTTGCGGCACGGGAGTTGACGGAGGAGACACCGGTGAACCTGGGCAGCCACCTCACACAATGCCTGCTGAGTCTTCCTCCACCGCTCACCCGCGATCTGGTCGTCGAGCACGATCTACGGGTGCCGATGCGCGACGGGACGGTCCTGCTGGCCGACCGCTGGAGGCCGAGGTCCGGCGGGGACGGCCTGCCGACCGTGCTCCTGCGGATCCCCTACGGCAGGGCGGGCATGGCCGTGGTGCCGATGGTCCGGCCGTTGGCCGAGCGCGGATTCCAGGTGCTGATCCAGAGCACGCGCGGGACGTTCGGCTCCGGCGGCGTCTTCGACCCCATGCGGCACGAGCGGGAGGACGGGCTGGACACCCTGGACTGGGTGATCGCGCAGCCCTGGTTCGGCGAGGCGATGGTGCTGTACGGCATGAGCTACCTCGGCTTCGTGCAGTGGGCCGTCGCCGATCAACTGCCGCCGCAGGTCAAGGCGATGATCCCCGCGGTGTCCGAATCGGCCCTCTCCCTGGAGTTCCTCCGCGCGGACGGGTTCTCGCTGGAGACGCCGTTCGGCTGGGGTGTCATGGTCGCCGGCCAGGAACGCCGGTGGGCCGTTCCGCGCCAACTGCTGGGCGCGCGGCGGGTACGTCGGGCCATGTCCGAACTACCGCTGAACCAGGCCGACTTCGCCGCCCTCGGCCACCGCTCCGACTACATCCAGGACGTCCTCGCCCACGACGCCGGTACGCCGCGCTGGGCGGAGCTCGACCACCGCCATCGGGTGGCCGACATCGCCGTACCGGTGAGTTCGGTCGGTGGCTGGTACGACATCTTCCTGCCGGGTCAACTCCGCGACCACCAGGCCCTGGTGGCGGCCGGGCGGCAGGCCCGGATCACGGTCGGACCGTGGTCGCACACCTCCCGGGGTGTGGGCGTCACGGCGGCCGGCGAGGCGCTCGGCTTCGGTCTGGCCCTCGCGCGCGGCGAGCGGCCGCCGGAGCGTGCCCCGGTCCGGCTGTTCGTCATGGGCGAGGAGACCTGGCGCGACTTCCCGTCCTGGCCGCCGCCCGACTGTGCACCGCGGCGCTTCCATCTCCACCCGGACGGCGTCCTGTCCACCGACACGGCGGGCGAGTCCGCGCCGGACCGCTACCGCTACGACCCGGCCGACCCGACCCCGGCCGTCGGCGGCGTGCGTCTGGCCCTCGGAGTGAGGGGCGGCCGCGTGGACAACTCCGGGCTCGAAGCCCGGCCGGACGTGCTGACCTACACAACTGCCGTACTGGAAACGGACGTCGAGGTCATCGGCGAGGTGAGCGCCGAGATCTGGTTCCGCTCCGACCTGCCGCACGCGGATGTGTTCGTCCGGCTGTGCGACGTGGACGCCAAGGGCCGCTCGACGAACGTGTGCGACGGCCTGGTCGGTCTGACCGGCGCCGACCGGACGTCCCGCGCGACGGTGCGGCTGTGGCCGACGGCACATCGCTTCCGGCTCGGTCACCGCATCCGCGTCCAGGTGTCCAGCGGCGCGTTCCCGCGCTACAACCGCAATCCGGGCACCGGCGAACCCAGGGCGACGGCCACGACTCTGCGCGCCGGTAACCAGGAGGTGTTCCACGACGCCGAACACCCGTCCGCGATACTTCTGCCGGTCTGTCCGGCAACACAGAAAAGCGACTTGGCCGGGCGAGGCCTCGAACATGGACTAGACATTAGTGGACTAGACAATTAATGCCGCTTCAACCGCCGCGCGAAGTCCCGGAATACGGCACCCCGAGACCCGGCCGGTCTCGGCGCGCATATTGCCCCGCCGAAACCGGACCGACATCGACTAGGCAATTGTCATATGCCCAGGCATATTTATACCTCCAGGGTGGCCTCAAGGCGCTTGAGGTTATGCCTCGCCAGCGCCAGATTGCTGCGCTCCCGGTCCAGCGCCAGATACAGGAAGAGCGAGCCGCGCGTGCTCGCCAGCGGCCTGATCAGGTGGTACTGCTTGCCGAGGGTGATCAGGATGTCCTCGATCCGGTCGTCCACGTTGATGGACTTCAGCGTGCGCTGCTTCGCCCGCACGACCTCGGTGTTGCCCGCCCCCGCGACCTCCAGGTCCAGATGCGGGCCGCCGCCCAGCGCCCCCAGCGTCATGCCGCTCTCGTAGTCGACCAGGGACACCCCCAGGGCCCCGTCGATAGTCATCGCTTCCTTGAGCGTCGCCTCAATGTTCATGTGGTGTTGCCTCGTTCCCCTCACGACCCGGCAAGATTCGGTATCTCGCCACGAAAACGGTCTCAATGCGAACCGTGCGGGTAACAGACAACACCATCTTTGGTCAGAGTTGCGATAGTTGGCAAATAAAGTAGTCTGCTCGCCGGAGTGACTGAAGGGGGGACCTTTGTCATCGCTCGACGCCGCACTCGGCCGCGCCCTGACCACGCCCGGTATCAGCGGAGCCGCCGTGCTCGATGCCGTCACCGGCCTTTCCTATGCGGAGTCCGGTGATGTGAGCGGCAGTCAGGACTCCGGCGAAATAGCGGAGTTGGCCCATACCCGCCTTACTCGGGCAGGCGCGGCAGGGGAGTTGGAGAGCGTCATCGTGACCACCTCCACCCGGCATCTCGTGACGATCCGACTCCCGCGGCAGGGCGATCCCTTGCTGCTGTGCGCGACCGTCGACCGCGACCTCACCAACCTCACCTGGGCGCTGCGCGAACTGAACCGGCACGCCGACGAGTTGCTGGCATGACGGAGGGCACCGAGGAACCGCTCGCCGACTCCCGCAACGTTCCCGCCCTGTTGGCCACGCTCCGGAACCGCCGGCGCTCGTGCACCGTGGTCGTCACCGGCACCCCGGGCGGCTCGATCCATGTGCGGGACGGACTTGTGGTGGCCATGGAGACCCCGGGCGCCCCGGGCATCGAGGGGCTGCTGCTCAGGTCGGGCCGGATCGACGAGCAGGCGTGGTCGGCGGTCCGCGCCTCCGACACCAGCCATGAACGCCTCGCCGCCGAACTCGTGGACCGCGGGCTCGTCGGCGCCGGCGAGCTGGAGGTCATCAGCCTGAGCGCGCTCTTCGACGCCGCCTTCGCGCTCTCCCTCGCCGTACCCGACGGTTGGGAGGTGACCGACCCCGTGCCGACGCTGTACCGCAATGCCGGTGTCACCCCCGAGCGGCTCCTCGGCGAGGTGTCCCGGCGCATCGACCTGCTGGCCGGGGAGCCCGGTTCGGCCGCCGCCCTCGCCCGCACCCGGATGCAGCCGGCGACCACCGCGCCCCTCCCCGGAACCGTCGGCGGACTTCCCGCCCGGCACCAGGACGTCCTGGCCACCGCGGACGGCCGGAGAACGGCGAGGGACATCGCCTTCGCCCTCGGCCGCGGTCTCTTCGCCGTCATGCTCGACCTACGACACCTGCTGGACCGCGGTCTCGTCCGGCCGTACGCACCCTCGACGGACCGGCGGCCGAGCACGGCACCGCGTATCGCACCCTCCGTGGTGGCGCCCGCCGCGCTCGACCCCGCATCGCTCCCGCGTCGCCTTCCCGGCCGGAACTCCGCGCCGGCTCACCGGCCCCACGACTGAACCGCCCTGCCCCGGCCGCGCCCCCACCGCGCTCCTCTGCTGCCTCGTTGTCCCACCGCCTGCACGCCAACAGGAAGAAGACGCCATGAGCGACCCCGTGACCGACCTCCTCATCGCCCTGCGGGACAACGTAATGGGAGTCACCGAAACCACGCTGGCCACCAGTGACGGGCTCGTCGTGGCGAGCGACACGACCAAGACCCATCCCGAGTCGATGGCCGCGGTGGCGGCGGCGACCCTCGCGCTCGGCCACCGGCTCGCCGACCAGGGCGGCACCGGGCACCTCCGTGAGATCAGCGCGCGGTGCAGCACGGGCCATGTCATCGTGACGGCCGTCGGGGACCGGGCTCTGCTCGCCGTGGTCGCGGACGACGGCCTGGACCAGGCGGCGTTCCGCCGTGAGATCCCGGCCGTCACGGAGCGCCTGCGCCGGCATCTCGACGAGGACGTGTAGCCGGCCCCACCGACCGCTGCCGCGACGGCCCGAGCAGGGACGGGCGGCATGTCGAATGCGCCGGTTCCCGATCGACGTGAGAGTGGAAGCAGCAGTACCTCCACGACTCAGGAGCACCTTCATGACCGTGACCGCGGATCTGGCGATCTCCCTCGACGGCTATATCGCCGGCACCGACGTGACCGTCGACAACCCGGGCGGCGACGGCGCCGAGCCGCTCTTCGAGTGGATCCACAATCTCGCGAGCTGGCGGGAGCGCCAGGGCATGACCGGCGGGGTGGAGAACCGCGACTCCGAGTTGATGCGCGAGTGGTTCGACGCGACCGGAGCGGTGGTGATGGGCCGGATGATGTACGACACCGGTGCGGAGTTCTGGGGCGACAACCCGCCCTTCCGGACCCCGGTCTTCGTCCTCACCCACCGCCCCCGACCGACCCTCGTCAAAGAGGGCGGCACGACCTTCACGTTCGTCACCGACGGCATCCACAGCGCGCTCGACCGGGCGAAGGCGGTCGCCGGTGACCGGAACGTCGACATCGCGGGCGGCGCGAGCACGGTGCGGCAATACCTTGCCGAGGGCCTTATCAACGAACTCCAACTGCATGTGGTGCCCGCGCTCCTCGGCGCGGGACTGCGGCTCTTCGAAGGACCGGGCCCGGGGCCGCGGCGCGTCGAGCCGGTCAGGGTGGTCGAGACACCGCTCGCCACCCACCTGAAGTACCGCCTGGGCAAGGCCGAGGGCTGACCCCGTGCGGGTGTGGTCAGGCGGCCGCATCCTCCACCGCGATCGGGTCCCCCACCCGCACCACCCCGGTCTCCACCACGTCCAGGTACACACCGAGGCACGAGAGCCGGCCGAGGTCGAACACCGGGATGCGGTGCTCGCGGGCGACCGCACGCATGAGGCCCGGGTCCGGCGGGAGTTCGTCATGGCCGAGGGTGGGGACCACGCAGCGCGGTGTGGGCACCAGCACGCGGAACAGCGCCTCCCCCACGCGCAGAAGCGACCCCACCCAGGCGTCCTCCGGGAAACCGGGCCCGCCAAGGGTGTTCACGACGAGGTTCGGCCGGAAGCGGCGCGCGTCGAAGTCCCCGGCCGGATACACACCCCGCATCCGGTCGAGGGCGGCCGTGGTGACGAGGTGGACGCGGCCGAAGTCGAAGAACGTCCCCGGCGCGACACCGCCCGTCGTGATGCTCTCCCCCGTCGCGTCGACGGTCGCCGACTCCCGTACGACGTCCGGGACACCGCCTTCGTAGTCGGGCACGGCGCGCTCCAGCCGGCTGTGCTCCGGTACGACGCCGGAGACGGTGACCGGCCGGCCCAGCAGCTTGGACAACTCCACGTCCAGGCCGGGGTTCTCGACCGGCAGGGCGGTGCCGTCCGGGAGGACGACACGGACCGCACCGGAGTCGTCGAGGCGGCTCCGGCAGCGCAGCAACTCGCCCCATTTCCGGGGGTGCTTGGCGCTGCCCACCGCGCCCGTCCCGTCGAGGACGGCGTACACCCGGTCCCCGGCCAGCCCGTTCTCCGTGACCGCGACGGCGATCACGGCCTCACCCAGCATCGACTTCACCGGATACCGGTACAGCGCGGTCACCGTTCCCATAGATCAACTATGGGGACAGCGGCCGGACTTCGGGAAGGGGCCCGCCCTCAGAGGGTGAGGAGTTCCTCGTGGAATCCGCCGAATCCCCGCTGGCGGTCGATGAGATGGATCTCCAGGATCCAGTGGCAGTCGCGGCCGGCCTTGTCGGTGCGGCGCAGTGGTGTGTCGTTGGCGGGGGTGATGTACGACTCGACGTGGGCGCCCTCGATCGTCTCGTGCGGGAACTCGCCCACGAGGTGCCCGGCGTGCCAGCCGCCGAGCTCCCAACCCGCCTTGTCGGCAAGGCGGGCGACCTCGGTGTACAGGACTTCGCCGGTGATGTCCGGAGCGTTCTCGAAGAAGCGCCGGCCGGCCGCGAACACCTCGGGGAGGTCGTCGTGCAGCCGGTGCTTGACCGGGTCGTCGCCCAGGACGAAGGTCCGGCCGAAGTCGGCCTCGTACTCCTCGAAGATCGGCCCGAAGTCGGCGAACACGATGTCGTCCGCGCCGATCACCCGGTCCGGCGGGTTCTCCTTGTACGGCGCGAGCGTGTTCGGTCCCGAGCGGATGATCCGTTTGTGCCAGTGCCGGGTCGTGCCGAACATCTCGTTCGCGAGGTCACGGATCCGGTCGCTGACGGCCCGCTCCCCCTCGCCGGGCGCGACGAGCCCGCGCTCCTCGATCTCCGCGAAGAGCAGCGCGGCCTTGGCCTGGGCGTCGAGCAGGCGTGCGGCCCGCGTGGGTTCGTCATCAGCCATGGGCCGAACCTAGCCAGGTAGATCGTTGTCGGCAACGGGATTCCCGCGGAGGGGGCAGCCATAGCGGTTTCCCTCATCTGCCAGGCTGCGGCGAACTCCCAGGTGGCGGATGCGACGGGGTCGGTGACGGGCGTGGCCGGAGCGGCTAGCTTGTGGACGCACAGTTGGCGACAAGTCCGACAATCCAGACCTTTCTCTGTGAGGCGTTCCGTCATGAGCTTGAGCATCCGCAACCAGATCCCCGGCACCGTCACGGCCGTCATGCCCGGCGCGGTGATGGCGACCGTGAAGGTGCGCCTCGACGGCGGCCAGGACCTCACCGCGGCGATCACGCTGGAGGCCGTGAAGGACCTGGGGCTCGCCGAGGGCACGGCCGTGCGCGCCATGATGAAGTCCACCGAGGTCGCGCTCGCCACGGGCCGGGTGGAGGGGCTGTCCATCCGCAACCAGTTGCCCGGCACGGTCAGCGATGTCGCCACCGGCGGGGCGATGGCCGTCGTCAAGGTCACGGTCGACGGGGGCGAGCTGACCGCCGCGATCACCAAGGACGCGGTCGGCGACCTGGGGCTGCGGACCGGTTCACAGGTCGTCGCGCTGATCAAGTCGACCGAGGTGTCCCTGGCGACCGTCTGACGCGGGCCGGGCCAGGGCGCCGTAGCCGGAATTCCCCCGCGCGGCGGCGCACGGACGTGGAGCGGGACCCGCCGTCGGCCCCGTTCCGCGTGAGCGCCTACGCTGCCGGGACAGGCAGTTGTGACCCGGAGACCAGCGAAGAAGGGACGTCACCCGTGGCGAGCGACCGACAGGACACGGCCGAGGCCGCCGCCGACGCGTCCCGGCCCGTCCCGCCCGGGCAACGCCCTGTGCACGGATGGCCGGTCTCGCACTACGGGCCCGTCCCCCGCTTCCGCCCCGAGCGCTGGAACCTGCGCGTCCACGGCGCCACCGCCGACGGCGCCGAGCACAGGTGGACGTTCGACGAACTCGCTCCCCTGCCGCATGTCACGGTCGTCGCCGACCTGCACTGCGCGTCCGGCCCCACCTCCACCGACCACGAGTGGTACGGCATCCCCGCGACCGCCGTCCTGGACCTGGTGCCGCCCGCGCCGGAGGTCACGCATGTCATGGCCTGGGCGGAGTACGGCTACTCCACCAACCTCCGCCTCGCCGACTTCACCGCCCCGCAGACGCTGCTGACCACGCACCACAACGGCGAGCCCCTCACCGCCGAACACGGCTTCCCGCTGCGCCTGGTCGTGCCGCATCTCTACGGCTACAAGAGCCCCAAGTGGCTGCGCGCCATCGAGTACCTCACCGAGGACCGGCGCGGGTTCTGGGAGGAGCGCGGCTACCACACCATCGCCGACCCCTGGAAAGAGCAGCGCTACTCCTACCAGGAGCAGGACAACGACGCACAGCCTCCCGGTCGCTAGGCCGAAACCCGCGACGCGGCCCGACGATCACCACACGTAGCCTCGTTCGCATGGTTACGCATCGATTCGTGGACGTGAACGGCATCCGGCTGCACATCGCCGAGCAGGGCGAGGGCCCCTTGGTGGTGCTCCTGCACGGCTTCCCGGAGTCATGGCACTCCTGGCACCGTCAGATCGGCCCGCTGGCCGACGCGGGGTTCCGGGTGGTCGCCCCCGACCAGCGCGGATACGGAAGCAGCGATCATCCGGACGAGGTCGACGCGTACACCATCTTCCACCTGGTCGGCGATGTCGTCGGCCTGATCCGGGAGTTGGGCGAGGAGAAGGCGTACGTCGTCGGACACGACTGGGGCGCGCCGGTCGCCTGGCACACCGCGCTGCTACGGCCTGACGTGGTGCTCGGGGTGGCCGGGCTGAGCGTGCCGCCGCCGTACCGGGGGACGCAGCGTCCGATGGCCATGATGCAGGAGATCTTCGAGGGCCGTTTCTACTGGAACTACTTCGGCCGACCCGGGGTCGCCGACGCCGAGTTCGCCCGGGACACCCGCACCACGCTCCGCAAGTTCCTTTACTCCGCCTCCGGTTCGGCCTCGCCCTCCGGCGAGATCATGCAGCCGCTGGTCGACCCCGAGAAGGGCTGGCTCGCGGCCATGGAGGACCCCGAGGTGCTGCCGGAGTGGCTCACCGAGGACGATCTCGACGAGCTGACCGAGAGTTTCGCCAAGGGCTTCACCGGCGCCCTGAACTGGTACCGCAACCTCGACCGCAACTGGGACCTGACCGCGCCGTGGAACAACGCCGTCGTCACCCGCCCCGCCCTCTACATCTTCGGCGACCGCGACCTCGTGCCCGCCTTCCCCGGCACACGCGACCTCATCGACCAGTTGCCGAACGTCATGCCCAGCCTGGTGTGCCCGCCCGTCGAACTGCCCGGCTGCGGACACTGGACCCAGCAGGAACGCCCCGCCGAGGTGAACGCGGCGCTCATCGACTTCCTCACGACCTGCGAGCGCGATGCGGGCGGTGGGCCGGGAGCGGGTTCGGACCCTTCGTGATCACCGCGGCCTGATCAGAGCCGGTCCGGGGAAACCCCTCGCCCCGGTGGCACTCGGCGGGAGATCCTCTGGGCATGGAGTTCCTCTGCTATCACCGCGACCGGCCCGGCTCCCTCGCTCTGCGTGACGAACTGGTGGAGGAGCACTGGTCCTACATGGACCGGTACGCGAAGGAGCTGATCGCCCGGGGCCCGACCCTCGCCGACGACGGGGACACCCCCACCGGAAGCGTGCACATCCTCGATCTGCCCGATCCGGCCGCCGCCCGCGCGTTCGCCTTCGACGAGCCGAACTACCAGGCGGGCGTGTACCGGGACGTCCTGCTGCGACGCTGGCGCAATGTGCTGGGCCGCACCATGTGGGACTTCCCCGGCGGCCGGACCGGCGGCGACCGGTACCTCGTGCTCGGTCTCGGCGCCGGGCAGGCCGTGGACCTGTCCGTGCCGCCCGGTCGTGACGAACTGATCGCGTACGGGCCGCTGTTGTCCGACGACGGTGCCGCGTGGCTGGGCACGGCGGCCCTGCTCCGCGCGCCGGACCCGGAAGCGGCACGCGCCGTGCTGACCCGGGACCGGTATGCCGACATCGAGGTGCACAACTGGCAGTTCGGCGGGCGACCGTCCTGATGCGGGGGGACCGGCTCCGCCAACGGCGGGAGCCCGCTGCGAGGCATCGCCTCTCAGCAGGGAGGAAGCCGGTCATGGCATCGGCGCCGACCGTGGACTCATGCTGGGCGTGCGATGAACCACAACCGTCCCGGAGCGGGTCCCCTCACCGTCACCGTCCTCGTCTTCCCGGGCGTACGGCTGCTCGATGTGACCGGCCCGATCGAGGTGTTCACCTCGGCCAACGACCTCGGCGGACGCTACCGCGTACGGATCGCGTCCGAGGACGGGGCGGCCGTGATCACCTCCGCCGGGACCCGCATCAGCGCCGACGTCCGCGTCGACGACGTGCGTGAGCCGTACGACGTGCTGGTGGTCCCGGGTGGTCCGGAATGGGAGACGCTGCTCAAGGACGACGCGCTCCTGGAGGCCGTCCGGAGGCTGCACGGCCTGGCACGGTGTACGGCGTCGGTGTGCACCGGCGCGTTTCTGCTGGCCGGCGCCGGGCTGCTGCGCGGCCGCCGTGCCGTGACCCACTGGCGTCAGTCGCGCCAACTGGCCGTGCGTTTCCCGTCCGTGCGGGTCGAACCGGACGCCGTCTTCGTGCGGGACGGGCCGATGATGACCTCTGCGGGTGTCAGCGCCGGCATCGACCTGTCCCTGGCGCTGGTCGAGGAGCACTGGGGTGCGCGGGTGGCCCGGGCGGTCGCCAAGGACATGGTCGTCTTCATGCAACGACCGGGCGGACAGTCCCAGTTCAGCGTCCGCTCCCAGGTCCCGCACTCCCGCCAGGAGACGCTCCGCCGCGTACTGGACGCGGTCGCCGAGAACCCCGGCGCCCCGCACACGCTCGCCACCATGTCCCGCCACGCCGGCCTCAGCGTCCGCCACATGAGCCGGCTCTTCGACGAAGAGGTGGGCACCACCCCGGCCCGGTATGTGGAGCAGGTCCGGCTGGAGGCCGCCCAGGTGCTGCTGGAGACCGGCGACGACCCGCTGCCGGTGGTGGCGCGACGCACCGGGTTCGGCTCGGCCGAGTCGCTCCGCAGGGCTTTCGTACGGCACCTGGGGGTGACACCGGGCGCGTTCCGGAGCAGCTTCCGGACGACCGGCGCGGGCAGGGCCACCGCGAACAGCGGAGAAAGAGAAGAAGAAACAGAACAGGACGGACAGGCATGACCGCCTACGACCATCTCGACCTCCTCAAGCCGGAACTCGTCGTCATCCCGTGCGGCAGCCGCAAACTGGACCGGCCCGCACGGGCCTCCGACCTGTACATCGGCTCGTACCACCGCGCGTGCCTCGGCGCGGCCGAGGCGCTGCGCCCCGACCGGCTGCTGATCCTCTCCGCGCGCTACGGCCTGCTCGACCTCGACGACGTCGTCGAGCCGTACGACACCCCGCACGGTGCGGCGGACTCCGTGACGTCCCAACTCATTCTGGAACAAGCCGCGTTGCGGGGCATCGTGCTCCTCGACCCCGTCGTCGCCCTCGGTGGCGCACGGCACGTCGGCCTGGTCCACTCCGTCTGGCCGCACGCCCTCACCCCGCTGACCGGAACCCGCGGCATGGGCGAGCAGATGGCCCGCCTCGCGGCGCTGCGCAAGGGCCCCGTCAACTAGCCACATCAGGCGAGGGAGTTGCTCGGTTCCCGTGGCGCCGAAGGGGCGGTCCGGGTGGCGGCGTGGCGCAGGGTGCGGCCGGCCACGACGGTCCAGGCCAGGACGAGCAGCGCGTAGAACACGACGGCGGGCCAGACGAACAGCACCGAACCGGTGCGCGCCGCGAGGGTGCTGGTCGCGGTCACCAGCGCGCCGAACGGGAAGATGAACGACCACCAGGTGGGCGCGAACGGCAGCCCGGCGCGGATCGTCCGCGCGGTCAGGGCGGTGGCGAGCGCCAGCCACAGCAGGGCGAAGCCCCACACCAGGACGCCGCCCAGCAGTGCGAGGGCCTCGGCGCCCCGGGCGTAGAGCGCGGACAGTGCGCTCGGTGCGGCCGTGGCCAGGGCGCCGAGTGCCGTGACCGCCTGGCCCAGGGCCCCGAGGCCGATCCACACCGTGGGCACCATGGCGCCGGTGGGTGCGTCGTGGTGCACGAGGCGGCCGTAGAGCATGGTCAGGACCAGTAGGGCGGCGACGAGGCCGAGGCCGAGCATCGCGTAGCAGCCGAGGAGCAGGGCGAGCCGGAGTTGGCCGGCCGGGGTGTGGGGGACGAGCAGGGCGCCGGTCGCGGCGGAGACCATCGGCGGCACGATCGGCATCAGCCAGCCGCCGAACGCCGCGTCCGGCGCGAAACGGTGCCGGGTGATCATCAGATACGGCACCGCGCAGGCGGTGGCGAGGCCGAGTACGGTGCCGAGCGACCACAGCACCCGGTCCACGTCCAGCGCGGCGTCGAGCCCGATCACCCTGCGGCCGAGCAGCAGCGTCCCGGCGCCGACCGTGAGCAGTGCCATCGGCGCTGCGCCGAAGAACTGGGCCACGACCGGATCGGCCGCGTGCGACCGCAGCGCCCGGTCCCGGAGGCAGCGGACGGCCAGCACGACCAGCAGCAGTACGGCGCCCACCCAGACGACCGTGGCGGCGGCCGACAGCCCGGGGAGGCTCCGCGGCAGGGTCGCCGCCGCGTTGGCGACGATGCCGGTGCCCATCACGGCCGCGAACCAACTGGGACTGAGCGGTGGACGTGTCGTGCCGGGGGCCGTGGGCGAGAGGGAACGGGGCGAGGAAGAGCGGCGGATCATGGGCCCAACGTAGGGCGGGGTCGGGCCGTGTTGTCGGCCATGTCCTGATGCGAGGCTGCCGTGGCAGAAACCGAGGGGGCTGCCGTCAGCCCGGTGAGGCGCCGGTCGTCACTCCCTCGCGTCCGCCTCGTCGGGCCGTGGTGGCGGGGATGGTGTGATGGTGGCGTTCGGGAAGTCGCGGCCCATGAGGACCGGAGCGTAGTAACTGCCCCCGCTGATCGAGTTGTTGACCGCGCCGTCGCCGGTGCGGACCAGCTTCGCCTGTTCGTGCCAGGCGGCGAGGGCGGTGGCGAAGTCGGGGTCCAGTGCCGCGCGTACGGCCAGGGCCGTGCTCAGCGCGTGGGCCCGGGTCCTGTCCCCGGGGGCCTGCCGCAGGCGCGCCAGTTCGTCCTCGCCCGGCACCGGCCCGCCCGCGCTGTCGTCGCCGCGGTGGAACGGCCGCCGTACGAGAGTCGTGAGGCCCGTCCACACCTGTCGTCCCACCTCGCCGCCCGCACCGCCGGCCAGCGACGCGAGCAGTCCTACCGACACCGGGTCCATCTGGCACCATCCTTGACGGGGCGTCACCACTCCTGCGCAAGGAGGGAACGCTTGGCAGGGGGTCCCGGTTCCCGTCCGTCACGAAGTGCCGGGTCCAGGCGGGCAGGGGCGGCGTCGAGGCGGGCGCGTAAGTCCCGGTCAGGGTGGGTGAGTTCGGCCAGGCGGGTGCGCGGGTCGGCGAGGGCCGCGAGCGGGCGGTGCGAGCTCTCGGCAAGCAGTACCGCGGCGGTCCGCAGGGCGAGCGGCAGGCCCTCGCAGAGGTCGGCGACGCGTGCGGCGTCCTCGGGCTGGTCGAGGATCCTGGTGTCGTCGGGGTGGCCATCGTCACGGCGCGGTGCAGGAGCTGTGTCGCGTCGGCCGTGGCCGGCGGACGCAGGACCATGCGGTCCGTGCCCAGACCGCCCAGGTGCACCGGTGTCGTGACGATCGTGGTCGCCGGGGTCGGGTCCGGCAGGAGTCCGGAGAGCTGGTCGGGGTGCGTCACGTCGTCGAGGACGATGAGCAACGGGCTGCCGTCGCGGGCGAGTTCAGGCCCATCGCCCGCAAGAATCCGCCGAGCAGCGCGGAACCGTGCAGCCGTACCACGTCGGCGAAAGCACCCTGCCGGGGAACCGGCCCTGGGCGAGGGCCCGGTGGGCAGCCGTCAGGACCAGTTCCGTCTTGCCGCCGCCGACCACCACCGATGACCGCCACGGGACTGCCCTGCCGCGTGTCCCGCGCGAAGAAGGCGCTCAGGGCCGCCAGTTCGTCGTCGTGACCCGCGAACGCCGGGGTCGGCAGGGGCAACGCGGCGCGGGCCGACTGGAGTGCCGGTTCGGTCCTGCCGACGCCGGCCGGACCGCCGACTGCGGTGACGAGCACGACGGGTCCGCCCGTGCCGGCGGACGCCGCTCCGGCGGCCGGGTCCAACCGGCTCGGCAAACAGGCGAGTCGGGGACCGCGGCCGACGAACCCGGGGGACGGGCGGGAGTCCGTGCAGCGCCGGTGGCCTTGCGGATTCCGATGGTGCCCGGAATCCCGCGGGCACCCACCTGCCGGGTGCGCACCGCGTGAACCGGTGCGTCCCGGGTAGGAAAGGGGCTCGGACGTGGCCGGACGGGCGGTCGCTCCTTGTGTGAAGGGACAGTTGGGACATGACGTTGGAACAGGCCGCCGAGGGTGCCGTGGACGCGGTCGTCGTGAACGACGGACGCCTGCTGCTGGTGGACGTGCAGGGCGGGTGGAGCCTGCCGTCCGGTGTCCCCGAGGAGGCCGAGACGGCCCAGGCCACCGCGGCGCGGGCGGTGTACGAACTCACCGGTTTCCTCGTGGACGGCACAAGCCTTCTGGAGTCCGGGTCCGGAGGCGGCCCGGCCGTGGTGTGCCAACTGCTGAGCGACGACCCGTCGGGAGAGGCTCAGCTCACCGCGGGGCAGGTGCGCTGGGCATCGTTCGCCGACGCCATCACGGCCGGACTGCCGGCGCCCGTGCGCACCTACCTGGAGGGCCATACGCCGGTGTAGGAAACACCGGCTCCCGCACGGGGGGTTCCACTTGGTACCCCGGCAGCGCGCCGCCGAGGCGGGCCTCAAGGTGGCCGAACCGGCGTCAGGAAGTCGCCTTCCGGATGCGCGCCAGCAGGGTCCGCAACTGCGCCCGGTCCTCCGCGTCCAGCTCGGCCGTCGCCTCCGCGAGTGCGCGGCCGTCGACCTCTTCCGCCTCGCGGTGGCACTTCCGGCCCTTGTCGGTGAGGCGCAGCAGGAACGCGCGGCGGTCGTGCGGATGGCGTACGCGCTCCACCAGCCCGTCGCGTTCCAGACTGTCGACGATGCTGGTCGTGGTCCGTGCCGCGACGCCGGTCATCTCGCTCAAGTCCCGCATCCGGAGGGGCTGTTCGGTCAGCGCGAGCATCCGCAGGGCACGCAGCCGCGCGACCGAGGCCCCGCCCGCCCGCAGCCGGGTCTCAACGAACTGGCGCAACTGGTGCGTCGTCTCGTAGAGCTCGTCGACCAGGATGTCGCTGCTGCCGTGCACTGCCATGGCGTTCCCCGTTCCGCGGTGAGGGCCGATTGTACGAGCCGGCCGACGGCAATGAGCACTCACATAGTGAGTATGCTCAGCATGTGCTGCCGTTCCGACGCCTTCCCGTCCCCCGTGTCTCTCTTGTCCCCCGCATACCGCCCCGCCTGCGCCCCGGCCAGCGGCTGGTCGTCCCCGTCATGTGTGTCTGCGTGACGTTCATAGCGATCGTCGACGGTGCGATCACGACCGTGGCGCTCCCGTCGATCGCCCGCCAGTTCCAGTTGACGACGGCCGCCCTGGACGGGGTGGTCGTGGTCTACCCGGTCTGCCTGGCCATGGCCATCCCCGCTTCCGCCTGGCTGGTCGAACGGTTCGGCGCCAAACGCGTGTTGCTCACCGCCCTCGGCGCCTTCCTCGCCTCGTCGCTGCTCTGCGGCGCGGCGGCCGGCCTCGGCCAGCTCGTCGCCTCCCGCGCCGTGCAGGGCCTGTCCGCCGGAGTACTGTTCCCGGCCGCGTCGTCGCTGCTCTACAGCACCTTCAACTCCTGGGAGCAGGTGCGGATCTCGCGGTACATGATCATCCCGCAGCAGATAGCCCCGGCCGTCGCCCCCATGCTCGGTGGACTGCTGGTGGACCATCTGTCCTGGCGCTGGGTGTTCTACGTCAACCTGCCGCTGGGCCTGCCCGCCGTGCTGTTCGGGGCGCTGTTCCTCGCCGGGTACCGCGGCCACCGGCCCGGCCGCTTCGACCTCACCGGGCTGCTGCTGAGCGCGGCGGCGCTGGGCGGCGTGATGTTCGGCGTCTGCGAGGGCCCCAACCGCGGCTGGTCCTCCCCCGCCGTCGTCACCGCCCTCGTCCTGGGCGCGGTCCTGCTCGCCGCCGCCGTCGTCTTCGAACTACGCGTCTCCGAGCCGCTGTTGAAACTCCGCCTCTTCGCGGACCGGCTCTTCCGGGACACCAACCTGATCAATCTGGTGGGCCTGGTGCCGATCCTCGGCGCGATGTACCTCGGCCCGCTCTTCCTCCAGCAGGGGCAGGGCCGTTCCGCGCTGGAGTCCGGCACGAGCACCTTCCCCGAGGCCTTCGGCGTCCTGCTGACCGTCCAGATCGCCGGGATCCTCTACTCCAGGGTCGGCCCCCGGATCATCATCGGCAGCGGTCTGGCGATGGTGAGCGCGGTCCTGCTGCTCCTCGCCACCTGCGACCAGGACACGGGCCTGTGGACCTTCCGCGGCTACATGTTCCTGCTCGGCGTCGGCATGGGCGGCGTCTTCATGCCGACCACGGTGGCCTCGCTGGCGACCCTCTCCCGCAAGGACCTGGCCCAGGCCTCCACGCTGAACACGGTCGTACGGCAGACCGGCGGCGCCTTCGCACCGGCGGCGGTGACCACGGCCCTGGTCCTGAGCACGCCCACGACCGCCGCGGCGAATCCGCCCGTCTCCGCCTACCAGCACGCCTACCTCACGCTGGCCGTCCTCGCCGCGGCCACCGCCGTCTTCGCCTTCACGATCCCCGACGGCCCGGCCCGCGCCGCGGCGCGCGGCACCACCGCGGCGGGCGGCGGGAACGCTCCGCTGCGACGCAGGCATGAGGAGGCACACTGAGCAGGCGTACCAAGTCCCGTTCAGGAGAGCCGTGACGGAAGCGGCACCGACCGCCGCTCTCAGGAGCCGACCGGCGAAACCGACCAGGATTCCCGGGAGTTGAGTACGGCGGTCGTGCACCCGGCAAGCTCCTTGTACCCCTGGGAGACAGCCGACGCCTGCTCCGCGGACACCGGGCCGCCGATCTCCTCGGCCAGGGCGATGATCTTCTCCGGGCCCGACTCGCGGTTGGCCAGCACGAGTTGGTTCAGGGGTTCGCGGCGCAGGTGCTCGTACTCCTCCAGGGCCCGTACGGGATCGTCGTGCCGGGACAGCGCCCAGGCCAGGACACGTGCGTCGACGATCGACTGGGAGCCGCCGTTCATGCCCATGGGGTACATGGGATGGGCGGCGTCGCCGACCAGCGTCACCCGGCCGAAACTCCAGCGCGGCAGCGGGTCCCGGTCCACCATCGGGTACTCGTGGATGCCGGTGGAGCCGCGGATCAGTTCGGGCAGATCGACCCAGGGCAGCTCCCAGCCGGCCAGCCCGGCCAGCGCCTCGTCCATCGGGACCGGGCGGTGGGAGCGGTCGAGTTCCTCGCCGCGCTCCGGTCGACGGATCACCTCCAGCACCCAGTTCATCAGCGTGGGGCCGCCCTCGACCGCCGGGTCGGCGACGGGGTAGGCGACGAACTTGTCCCCGGGGCGACCGCCGGCCACCACGATGGCCCGCCCGCCGAGGAGGTGCGGGTACCGGCTCAGGCCCCGCCACATCTGGACGCCGTTGCCCCGCGGCGGCCCCTCGTCGGGGTGGAGTCGGTCCCGCAGCCGGGAGTCGATGCCGTCGGCGCCGACGAGGACATCGGCGTCGAGCACGACGGAGGCGCCGGTGCGGCGGTCGACGAACTGCGCCGCCACGCCCGGCTCTTGGTGCTCGAATCGTTCGAAGGCCATGCCGGTGCGGACCGCGTCGGGGCCGATGCGGGTACGGACCGCGTCCAACAGCAGCATCTGCAACTTGCCCCGGTGGACGGAGAATTGGGGCCACCGGTAGCCGGCCGCCAGACCGAGCGGTTCCTCCCAGATCCGGCGTCCCCGACGATCGCAGTAGACCAGCCGCTCCGGCGGCAGCGCGATGGCCTCCAGGGCATCGCCGAGCCCGAGTTCGGTGAGTTCGCGTACGGCGTGGGGAAGCAGGTTGATGCCGACGCCCACCGCGTGCAGTTCCCGGGCGGACTCGCAGACGAGCGGAGTCATCCCCGCGGCGTGCAGACTCAGAGCGGTGACAAGACCGGCGACGCCGCCGCCCACCACGACAACCTTCACGTGTTCTCCCTTGCGTTCGAGGTCCGGGTGTTCGGGGTCCACCGCACCAACTCGACCTGGACGGCTGCCAGTTCGGCGGGTGCGACAAGAACGGCCGCAAGCCCGGACGCCGCCGTCAGCTTATCCGGAGGAATCATCTCCAGGTAAGATGATGTTGTTGCGCGGCGGTCCGATCGCGCTCGGAGCAGCACTGTCCGTCGTGGATCAGACGCCATTGAAGGGACCCCCGATGACTCACCCGTACGACCGGGATCGCTTACCGCAGGGTGCCGCCGAGGCCCGACTCGTCCATGTGGCACGGTTCGTGGCGCCGGTCGTCGCGGCCCACGTCGAACAGACCGAGCAGCAGCGCACGTTGGCCGAGCCGAGCGTGAAGGCGCTGCGCGAGGCCGGACTGTTCACCCTGGGCACCCCGCGCCGTTACGGCGGCCACGGCGCCGGCGTGCGCACCGCCGTCGACGTGTGTGCCGAGCTGGCCGCGGGATGCGCGTCGAGTTCCTGGCTCGTCGGTATCGCCTACGGGGCCGCGCTGTTCGCCTCGCAACTGCCCGACGAGGTGCGCGGCGCGGTCTGGACGTCGGATCCCGATGTCCTGCTCTGCGGGGCCGCCAATCCTTCCGGTTCCGTCACGGCGGTGCCCGGCGGTCTCGAACTCGGCGGGCGGTGGCCGTGGATATCCGGCATCGACCACGCGGCCTGGGTGCTGTTGGGCATCGTTCGGGAGGACCGCGGCCGGCCGGAGCGCGGGCTGGCCCTCGTCCCCGCGGCCGAACTGACGGTGGCGGACACCTGGCACATGGCCGGCATGCGCGGCACCGGAAGCCGTACGGCCCTGGCGGAGCGCCTCTTCGTCCCGGACGAGCGGTTCGTGTCGTTCGCCGAGATCGCCGAGGGGATCGGCGTCCGGCGTCATCCGGGCGAGGCCCGGGTCGTCTTCCCACTGTCCATCAACCTCCCGCTGGTCGGCACGGGTGTCGGCATCGCCCGCGGCGCCCTGGAACTGGTCGTCCGGGACCTCGCGGGCGGCAAGCGGTCCGTCTCCCCCCTGCACTCCCACACGGCGGATGCGGCTCCTCACCAACTGAACGTCGCCCAGGCCGCCACGTTGATCGACACGGCCCGACTGCACGTACGGCGCGCGGCCGACGAGATCGACGAGGCCGCGCGCGAGGGACGGCGCCCCGACCTGGAGACCCGGGCGCGACTGCGGATGGACGGCAGCCACGCGATGCGCTGCGCCCGCGACGCCGTCAGCCTCCTGCTCGACACGGCCGGCGCGAGCAGCCTCTCCGACGACTCACCGCTGCAACGCGCCTGGCGCGACATCGGGACGGCCTCCCGCCACGCGGCACTGAGCGTCGAGACCAGCCGCGAGCTCTACGGCCGTGTCCTGCTCGGCCGGCCGCTCCCCCACACCGACGTCGTCTGATCCCCGTACCGACATACCGACGTACCGACATACCGATGACGACCGATCCCGGCAGCGCAAGCGAAGGAGACCCGAACCGGTGGGTGCACCCCGACCGTCAACGGGCCCGGTCCGACCGACGGCGGACCGCAAGGTCGCTCTCGTCACCGGCGCCGCCCGTGGCATCGGCGCCGCGATCGCCGGGGAACTGCACCGGCGCGGTCTGCGGGTGGCACTGCTGGACCAGGACCGCAACGGAGCGCGGGCCCTGGCCAAAACCCTTGATCCTCAAGGGGATTCGGCCATGGCGGTGCACGCCGACGTCGGCGACCCCGAGGAGACACGGCGCGCGGTGCGGGCGGTGTCCTCGGCGTGGCGCAGCCCCGACGTCCTGGTCAACAACGCGGCGCGCACGGCACCCGGCTCGGTGTGGGACGTCGAGCTCGACGAGTGGGACGCCCTCATGGCCACCAACCTGCGCAGCGTCCTCGTCCTCACCCGGCTCTGCGCCCCGGCTATGCGGGAGCGCGGCTGGGGGCGTGTCGTCAACCTCGCCTCGCTGGCGGGGCAGCAGGGCGGACTGGTCGCCGGCCCGCACTACGCCGCGGCGAAAGCGGGGGTGCTGGTGCTGACCAAGGTCTTCGCACAGGAACTCGCTCCGCACGGCGTCACCGTCAACGCCGTCGCTCCCGCGGCCGTACAGACGCCCGTGATGGACGAGCTGCCCGCCGAGGCGCTGCGGCGGGCCGCCGAGCGCATTCCCGTGGGCAGGTTCGGGCGGCCCGAGGAGGTGGCCGCGCTCGTGGGACACCTGACGGGGGACGACACCGGATACATCACCGGTGCCACGCTGGACGTCAACGGCGGTCTGTTCATGCGGTGAGAGCGCAGGCCAGGCGTAAGGTTCCGAGCTCGGAAGGGAGATGCGTATGGACGGGGACGGGTCTCCGCGGACGGATCCGGCGGAGACGCTCATCGGCCGTGATCACGACCTCGGGCTGGTCCGGGGGTTCGTCGACGAGGCCATGGTCTCCGGCGGGGCGCTGCTGCTGTCCGGGGACGCCGGTGTCGGCAAGACCGTGCTGCTGGACGCCGCGGCCGGACAGGCCCACGGCGCGGGTGCGCGGGTCGTGCGTGCCGCCGGTGTGGAGTTCGAGAGCAGCATCAGCTTCGCGGGGCTCCACCAGGTCCTTCAGCCGCTGCTGGCCGGGCTCGACCGCCTGACCGACCCGTACCGCACCGCCCTGAGCGTCGCGCTGGGCCTGGACCAGGGCGCGCCCTCCGATCAACTCCTGGTGTCGAACGCGACGCTGACCCTGCTCGTCCAGGCCGCCGCCGAGCGCCCGTTGCTGGTGATCGTCGACGATCTCCCGTGGCTGGACCGGGCCAGCGCCGTGGTGCTGGGTTTCGTCGCCCGCCGTCTGGGCGGCAGCAGGGTCGGCTTTCTCGGCGCCTACCGGTCGGGCGAGGGCAGCTTCTTCGAACGCGGCGGAGTCCCCCTGCACCACGTACAGCCGCTCGACACGCCGGCCGCGGCCGCGTTGATCCAGGCGCGCTCCCCCGCCCTGGCCCCGCGCGTGCGGGAGCGGCTGCTGACGGAGGCGCAGGGCAATCCGCTGGCCCTGCTGGAGCTGCCCGTCGCGCTCAGCGGCCCACAGCGCTCCGGCGCCGCCGTACCCGAACTGCTGCCGTTGAGCCACCGCCTCCAGGCCGTGTTCGCGTCCCGCGTCGAGACGCTGCCCGCCGCGACCCGGCTGCTTCTCCTGTACGCGGTCCTGGACGGCACCGGCGATCTGCGCGTCCTCGCGTCGGCCGCCGCCCGGGGGCCCGGCATGGAAGACCTGGCGCACGCGGAGCGGGCCGGGCTCGTGGACGCGACCGGCGGCCGGCTGGCGTTCCGCCACCCCCTGACCCGCTCCGCCGTCGTGGCGCTCTCCACCAGCGAACAGCGCCGCGAGGTCCATCGCGCGCTGGCGGAGTACCGGTCCGACCGCCCCGAGCGACGCGCCTGGCATCTCGCCCATGCCACGGTCGAGCCCAGCGAGGACGTCGCGAGCCTCCTGGAGGCGGTGGCGCGCGACACCGTACGGCGTGGTGACGCGGGCGGCGCCATCGCCGCGCTGCTGCGCGCCGCCGAGCTGAGCCCACGCGGCTACGAGCGCAGTCGCCGGATCGCCGAGGCGGCCTATCTCGGCGCGGATCTCACCGGCGATCTGCGCGACGTGCCCCGACTGCTCGAAGAGGCCCGCCTCGCCGACGGCGGACGGGCGGGACCGCTGGTCGCGGCCGTCGCGGCGGCCCACCACATCCTCCTCAGCGGCGAGGGCGACCTCGACACCGCCCACCGGCTGCTCGTCGGCGCGATCGACATGCAGCATCAGCCGTACGACGCCACCGATCCCACCATGATCGACGCGCTGTACACCCTCGCCTGGCTGTGCCAGAGCAGTCAGCGCACCGAGCTGTGGAAGCCGCTGCACCGGGCGCTCCGCCTGCTGAAACCGGAGGTCCCGGACCAACTCGCCCTGACCATCGGCACGATGGCCGACCCGGCCCGCACGGCACCGCCCGCGCTCGGGAGGCTCGACGAGGCCATCGCGGCTCTCGACCGGGAGGCCGACCCGGTCCGGGTCATCCGGCTCGCCATGACCTCCCTCTACGTCGACCGGTTGCCGGCCTGCCGGACGGCGCTGCGGCGCGTGCTGCGCGACGGGCGGGACAACAGCTCGCTCACCGTGGAGATCCAGGGGCTGGTGTATCTGGGCAGGGACCATTTCGCGTCGGGTGAGTGGGACGAGCTGGAGGCGCAGGCCGCACAGGGCCGGGATCTGGGCGAGGCCCACAGCTACCAGTTGCTGTCGACGGAGTTCCTGTACCAGCGTGCGCTGGTCGCCGCCGCCCGCGGCGACGAGACCGTCACCCGCGCCCTGACGGACGAGATGACCCTGTGGGCGACCCCGCGCGGGGTCGGCTCCTACCTGTCGTGCGCCTCGCACGCGCGGGCGCTCGCCGCGCTCGGCCAGGGACGCTTCGAGGACGCCTACCGGCACGCGTGCGCCATCAGCCGCGCGGGGGAACTCGCCTCGCACGTCCCCCCGGCGCTGTTCGTCGTCATGGATCTCGTCGAGGCGGCCGTCAGAACGGGCCGGACCACGGAGGCGACGGCTCACGCGGCGGCGGCCCAGGAGGCCGGCATCGCCGCGATCTCGCCACGGCTCGCCCTGCTCGTGAAGGCGTCGGCGGCCCTCGCGGCCGTGGACCACGAGGCGATCGGCCTGTTCGAGGAGGCCCTCGCGGTCCCCGGCACCGACCGCTGGCCCTTCGAACTGGCCCGGGTCCGCCTCGCCTACGGCGAACGCCTCCGCCGGGTGAAGTCCACGACGGAGGCACGCACCCAACTCGCCGACGCCATCGACACGTTCGAGCGTCTCGGCGCCCGCCCCTGGACCGCCCGGGCGGGCAACGAGCTGCGGGCGACCGGCCTGTCCGTCGGCGCCGCCGGGGTCACCGGCCCGGCGTCACTGACACCCCAGCAACGGGAGATCGCCCTCCTCGCGGCGGCCGGCCTCACCAACAAGCAGATCGCGGAACGCCTCTTCCTCTCCCCGCGCACCGTCGCCGCCCACCTGCGCCAGCTCTTCCCCAAACTGGGCGTGGCCTCCCGCGCCGCACTGCGCGACGCGCTGGCGGAGCTGCCACCGGACTAGGGCGGGGACGGGGACGGGGACGGGGACGATCAGAAGATGCCCTGCCCCGGCACCAGGATCCCCTTCGGGTCGTACGTCTTCCTGGCCTCGGCGAACCGGTGCCAGACCGGCCCGAACTGCCGCTTCCAGTCGGCGTGTTCGAAGGGGACCGAGCCGACCGGGTACTGGGTGCCTCCGACCGCACGGACCGCCTCGTACGCGGACCGGTTGGCGCTCAGCAGGCGTTGCACGGTCGCGGTGTCCTCGGGCGGCGCGGCGCGGAGGACCGCGAACAGGTAGGGAACCGGGTCGTCGGGCATGCGCAGCAGCGGGGTGTGCAGGTGCTCGCGCAGCAGGGGGTACAGGAGGACGACTCCGGGTCCCAGGTCGGCCGGGGTGAGCGCGTCCAGCAGGGTGCCGGCCACGTCCGCGGTGCTACGGCCCGGCAGCACCAGGTTGAGCCAGGGGTGGGCGTAGGCCCACAGGCCCGCTTCCTTCAGGGCGGCGACGGAGGGGGCGAGCCGGTCGAGGAAGGCGTAGTAGCCGAGGTCGGTGATCTGGGCGCCGGCGGGGTTGTGGCGCAGACCGCGCAGGAGCACGGTGTCGTCCGGGGTGTCCCCCACCGGCGGTCCGTAGGCGACGGCCTCGATGGCGAACTGGTTGAAGGCACCGGCGGTGTCCGCGCTCACCTGGCCCTCGACGTAGGCGAACCGCCCCTCGGTGGCGAGGAGCCGCTGGTCGTCGAGGAAGGTCCGCAGGTCGTCGTACGGCAGGAGGTAGTGCCGTACGGTCTCCGGGGCCGGGACGAGTCGCAGGGTGGCGCCGACGATCACCGCGCACTGGCCGAGGCCGGCGAGCACGGCGTGGAAGAGGTCGTGGTGTCGGGTCGGGGAGCAGCGGAGCAACTCCCCCGCTCCGGTGACGACTTCGAGTTCGAGGACGTTGTCGACCTGGGCGCCGTGCCGGTGGCTCTGGCCGCCCAGGCCGCCGACGGACAGGGTGCCGCCGACGGAGAGTTCGAGGTAGTCGGTGAAGACGGGCGGTGTCAGACCGTGCGCGAGGGTGGCCTTGGCGACGTCGCTCCACTTCGCGCCCGCGCCGACCGTGACGCGTGAACTGCCCGTCCGCACCGGGCCGATGGAGGCGAGCGGCTCGGTCTCGATGATCAGGCCGCCCTCGGCCTGCGCCTGTCCGTTCGTCCCGTGGCCCTGTCCGCGCGGGGCCACGCGGAGCCCGTGCAGATTGCAGAACCGCACCATCGCGACGACGTCCCGCACGGAGCCGGGCCGCAGCACCGCGGCCGGACGCCGGTGCACGATGTGCCCGAAGTCGTCCGCGTCGGCGGTCAGCGAGGCCTCGTCCGTGTGGAGCGTTCCGTCGAGCCGGGGGACGCCGCTCAGCGGTCCGCCGGAGTCGGTCACCGCCCAGCTCCGGGTGAAGGGGTCGAAGCCGACGACCGCGGCCGAGGCGACGGCCAGGCCGCGCAGAGCGGTGCGTCGGGTCGGAGTGCGGGGCATGTGGTCCTCCTGAGACCGTCCGGGTGAAACGATCAACGACGGCTCAGTCTAGGCACGTTGGGGGTACGCGACAGGGTTCCGTCCCGGCGCGTTCCCCGACCTGTTCGGCGCTTGCCGCGGCGGCCCGGCCCTGCTAATCGTCGCCCTGGCTGCTCGAGTTCTGGCCCGATCGGCGGTTCTTGCCGGAGCTGCGCAGCAGTTCGCTCGCGGTGAGGGTCACCGTCGCCACGACACGCGCCCAGCGGGGCCCGCCGCGCTCGGCCCACACCACACAGGCGCACCCGCCGATGAGGAGCACGAGGACACCGAGCAGCAGTACAACGATCATGTTTCCCACCCCTGGTTCGTACGGTCCGGTGACGCGTACGTTCCTGGTGATCTTCTCAGGCTTGGCGAGTCGGCCCGGGTCACCCCTCCCGCAGCCACGCGCGCGTGCCGAACGAGGCCGATGCCCGCGAGGCCACGGCGGCCGCCGTCCGCAGTGCCTCGGCGAAGCCCGTCGAGGTCAGGCGGTCCTGGAGTGCTAGGTGATGGGCGAGGGCCCCGTGCAGAACGTCGCCCGCGCCCAGCGTGTCCGCGACCTCGACCGCGGGCACCTCGACCACGCCCTCGGCGTCGGGGCCCGCCCACAGGATGGGCTCCGCTCCCCTGCTGACCGCCGACCGGAGGACCCCGTGTTCGCGCAGGAAGCGCAGCGTGTCCGCCGGTGTGCGGGTGCCGGGCGGGTGGAAGTCGGCCGAGCACACGGCGACGTCGAGCAGCGGCAGCAGCTCCTCCGTGCCGGGCTTCCAACTGCCGCCGTCGAACAGGGTCTTACGGCCGGCGGCACGCGCGAGACGGGCCGCGGCGACGGCGAGTTCCATGTGGTGGCCGTCGAACTCGACGAGGTCGCAGGCCGCCACCAGCGCGTCGAGGTCGTCGGGCGGGGCGAGCCGGTGTGCCGTCGCGTTGGTCGAGGCGACGGCGCGTTCCCCGGTCGACGCGGTCACGAGGACGGAGGAGACGGCGGGCGGTCGCGTCGAGCCGGCGGCCAGGTCGGACACGGTCACGCCCAGCGCGTTCAGGTCGGCGGCGACCCCCACTCCCAAGGGGTGGCGGCCGATCGCCGTCAGCAACGTGGCCGTACCGCCGAGATGACTGAAGGCCACGGCCGCGTTCGCCGCCGGGCCGCCCGCGGCGATCACCTGGTCCCGGGCGGTGAGCTTCTCGTTCGGGCCCGGTGCGTGGTCCACGAGCTGGACGACGTCCAGGGTGCACAGCCCGACGAACAGTCCTGCGGGGCGTCCTCTTTCCACCGACGGTCTCCTCGCTCGATTTACTAACAATTGGTTGAGCAGTCCAGGCTGATAAATCTAGTGTTAGTACCCATGAAGGTGGACAGTCCGCACGACACCGCCCGGCTCGCGTCCGAACTGCGGCTCGCGGTCGGCCGGTTGACCCGGCGCCTGCGCCAGGCGCACGCCGTGGGCGATGTGTCGCTCTCCGGAGTCTCGGTCCTGGCCCGGCTCGCCCGTGACGGCGCCGAGTCGCCGACGTCCCTCGCCGAGGCGGAGCGGGTCCGCCCGCAGGCCATGGCGAGCACGCTCGCGCTGCTCGAACAGCGCGGGCTGGTCCGCCGTAGCCCCGATCCGGCCGACGGGCGGCGCAGCATCCTGGAGATCACCGACGAGGGACGTGCCGTGCTGGACGAGCGGCGCTCCGCGTCGGTGCACCGACTGGGCGCAGTCCTCGACGAGTTCACCGCGCAGGAGCGCGCGACCCTGGCGTCGGCCCTGCCTCTCCTCGACCGACTGGCCGAGCGACTGTGAGCGGGACAGGGCACATACCCGGCGACAGTGCTCGGCCGCCCTTGTTGCGTGCCGTGCGCTCGGGACGTCGTAAGGACACTCCTCCCGGGCCCAACTACAAGTGGGTCGCGCTGTCGAACACGACCCTCGGCGTGCTGATCGCCACGATGGACGCCTCGATCGTGATCATCTCGCTGCCGGCGATCTTCCGCGGTATCGGCCTCGATCCGCTCGCGCCGGGCAACATCGGCTATCTGCTCTGGATGATCCTGGGCTATCTGCTGGTCTCGGCGGTACTGGTCGTCGTGCTCGGGCGGCTCGGTGACATGTTCGGCCGGGTGAAGATCTACAACATCGGCTTCCTGATCTTCGCGTGTGCGTCCGTCGCGCTGTCCCTCGACCCGTTCCGCGCGGGAGCGGGGGCGATGTGGCTGATCCTGTGGCGCGTCGTGCAGGCCTTCGGCGGTTCCATGCTCACCGCCAACTCGGCCGCCATCCTCACCGACGCCTTCCCCGCCCGGCAGCGCGGAATGGCGCTCGGCATCAACCAGATCACCGCGCTCGCCGGCCAGTTCCTCGGCCTGCTCGCGGGTGGTCTGCTGGCCGTCGTCGACTGGCGCGCGGTGTTCTGGGTGAGCGTGCCGATCAGCATCACCGGCACGATCTGGTCGTACCTGAGCCTGCGCGAGACCTCGGCGGGCCGCCCCGGCCGCATCGACTGGCTGGGCAACCTCACCTTCGCGGGGGGCGCCGGAATCCTCCTCGCGGGCATCACCTACGGCATCCAGCCCTACGGCGGCAGCGCCACCGGCTGGGGGAACCCGTGGGTGCTCAGCGGTCTGATCGGCGGCGTCGTCCTGCTGCTGGTCTTCTGCTACGTCGAGTCGCACATCGCCGAACCGATGTTCAACCTGGCCCTGTTCAAGGTGCGTGCCTTCGCCGCGGGCAACCTGGCCGCCCTGTTGACCGCGATCGCGCGCGGCGGGCTCCAGTTCATGCTGATCAGCTGGCTCCAGGGCATCTGGCTGCCGTTGCACGGCTACGACTACGAGGACACCCCGCTGTGGGCGGGCATCTTCATGCTTCCGCTGACGGTCGGCTTCCTCATCGCCGGGCCCGTGTCCGGCTACCTTTCGGACCGGTTCGGCGCGCGGATGTTCTCGACGGTCGGGCTGGTCGTCGTGGCGCTCTCCTTCCTCGGTCTGCTGGCGCTGCCCATCGACTTCGACTACGGGATGTTCGCGGCGCTGCTGCTGCTCAACGGTCTCGGCCAGGGCATGTTCTCCGCGCCCAACACCTCGTCCATCATGGGCAGCGTGCCGAGCGAGTACCGGGGTGTCGCCTCGGGCATGCGCTCCACCTTCCAGAACTCGGGCACCGCCCTGTCCATCGGGGTGTTCTTCTCCCTGATGGTGTCCGGGCTCGCGTCCTCGCTGCCCGCGACGCTGAGCAAGGGGCTCCAGGCCCACGGGGTGCCGGCCGGCGCCGCCGAGCAGGCCGCGTCGCTGCCTCCGGTGAGCACGCTGTTCGCCACCTTTCTCGGCAACAACCCCATCCAGCACCTGCTCGCGTCCAACGGCACCCTCGACCAGGTGACCGCCGCCCAGCGCGCCGTCCTGACCGGTCACACCTTCTTCCCCCGGCTTGTCTCCGGCCCGTTCCACCACGGTCTGACCATCGTCTTCGGCGTCGCCGCGGGCATGGCCCTGGTCTCCGCGGTCGCCTCGGCGCTGCGCGGCGGCCACCGGACCGAACCCGACCCGGAACCGTCGCCGGCGGACCGGCCCCCCACGCCCGCGGGGACGCCCGAGATCTCCCAGACGGGGCCCAACGGGCCGTCGTAGCAAGCGAGTCGGTACGACGTCAGGCGCGCAGGTGGGACAGCAGGCCGTCGGCGGTGGGGTAGGGGCGCTCCTGGGGCAGCAGCCGTGCCGCCGATTCGAGGTCACCGTCGCGGACGAGCGCGTGGATCTCGTGGGCGAGCGGGGTCACGTCGCGGATCCCGACCGTCCACTCGTCCGCGTAGCGTCCCACGGCCTCGCCGGAGAGGCCGAGTTGCAGGGAGCGGTACGGCAAGGGGCGCAGGTGCAGGTCCCGTTCGGGGTCCCACTGGATGCGGGTGGGCGAGCGCTTGAGCCGGCGCTGCCAGGTGGCGAGGTCGGGGTCCAGCCCGCGTTCGTAGCTCGACAGGCAGGCATGGCGCAGGGCCCATTCGAAACCGTCGCGGGTGATCTCGACGGCGAGGACGGTCTCCTGGCCCTCCTTCGTGCCCCAGCCGCAGCGGTACATCATCCACAGGAAGGACGGCTTGATCCAGGTCATCCGGTCGCGCTTCCACACGGCGGGGAAGCGGCCCTCGCGGGCGGCGCGCAGGCCGATCAGCGGGGCGTACGCCTGGTAGACGGTGATCGTGGACTCCGAGTGGAGTGCGCGGATCCGGCGGTGCGGTTCTTCCATGATGCCCAGCGTGGGGCCGGGCGGGTCCGGGTGGCCACCGATTTTCGATCACCGTCCGCTCCGCGGGCGAACCGGCGGCTCTCGCGGAGGGCGACAGCGCGGCCTCCCTGGACGACGTCCGGGAAACCGCGCCGCCCGCGCGCGGGTGTCGTGTCAGGTCACCAGGAGGTATGACCCTGGGACGGCTGGGCCGCCTGAGCGGACTGAGCCGGCTGCTTCGGCGGGAAGACCGAGTCACCGCCGAACAGCGGGGCCACGGGCTCCATCATCTTCGCCTCGGCCTCGCCGATCATCATGTCGGGGTCGAACATGACGATCACGGCGGCGACCAGGAGGACGACGAGCGGGCCGGCGAGCATGACCAGGAGGAACGCGACCAGGTCCGCCGAGGACTGCGAGGCCCCGGCCAGGTTCGTGACGTGGACGGAGACCGCGGCCATGCCGGTGTAGTGCATGCCGGTCACGGCCACGCCCATCACCAGGCTCGCGCCGAGGCTCGCCCACAGCGCGTGGATGGAGACGGCCGCCCACAGCGCCGCGGTGGCGGCGCCGACGGCGATCACGATGGAGAGCAGCACGGTCAGGGTGTCGTAGTGGAGGGTGCCGTTCGTGTGGATGGCGGCCATTCCGAGGTAGTGCATGGCCGCGACACCGAGCCCGGTGACCGTGCCGGCCACCGCCAGGTTCAGCGGGGATCCACCGCGGTAGCCGACGAGGAACACCCCGATGGCGACCACCGCGATGGCCACGAAGAGGCTCAGGATCGTCTTCGTGGTGTCGTAGTTGACCAGCGCGCCCTCGACGCTGAAGCCGATCATCGCGATGAAGTGCATGGTCCATATGCCGCAGCCGATCGAGACGGCGCCCAGCGCCAGCCAGCGGGCTCTGTGCTGCGGACGGCGCAGCGAACGGGTCGTGCAGCGCAGCCCGAGGGCCGCTCCCAGGCACGCCATCAAGTAGGCGGCGACGGGGGTCACCGCGCCGTAGTAGAAGTCGGAGACGGTGGCGGCGGTGGCTGTGACGGTCATCGGCGGTTCCCTTCACGTACGTGCCGGCGGACGGCAGCGCAGTCGCGGTGTGCCGGCACGCTGGCGTGACGCACGCTCCCGTCCGGCGGTCCGCGGACAGTCGCGGGCCACGCCGGGCACGGGCCGGTGTCCGGACCTCCGGTCGGGAAGGGCGCGGCGACACAGGGTGCGCTACGGCAGGGGCGCGCGCGGATCGACCACTCCCGCCCCTGCCGCACGTACGTACCGGCTCGGCCGGGCGGACTGACCTGCGCGAGCGCGCGGACATCCTGCTGATCAGCGACAGGACACGGGGAACCGCGCGGTCGAGATCTGGCCACCTGGCCGAGTTGTGCATGATTCAATCACGGCTTACACACATTTCCTGCACAACCTGGATAGGTGTTAGCCGAATCGATACTTCGCCACTACTGCTCACAAAGCCCTCCACCAACGGGAGTTCACCGTCCGGCACTCTGGCCGCCGTCGACGCGGAGGATCTCGCCGGTGACGAAGGTCGCGTTCTCCAGGAAGACGATCGCGTCGACGACATCGGTGACCTCGCCCATCCGCCCGAGCGGGTGCAGCGCGGCGAGACTCGCGGATGTCTCCGGGTGCATGGGGGTCCGGATGACGCCCAGCGCGACCGCGTTGCTGCGGATGCCCCGGGAGGCGTACTCGATCGCCAGCGCCTTGGTGGCGGACTGCAGCCCGCCCTTGGTCAGGGAGGCGAGCACCGAAGGGATCGTGGAGTTGGCGTGGTCGGCGAGGCTGGTGCTGATCTGGACGATGTGGCCGGTGCCCTGACGCAGCATCTGCCGGACGGCGAGCTGGGTGATGTGGAAGAAGCCGGTCAGGTTGACGCCGATGACCGTCTCGTACTCCTCCCGGGAGTAGTCGGTGAACGGTTTGGCGAGGTAGAGGCCCGCGTTGTTGACGAGGGTGTCGATCCGGCCGAACCGTTCGATCGCCGCGGTGGCCACTCGCTCGGCCGTGGCCGGATCGGCGATGTCGCCCCGTACCGTGAGGACGTCCGGGTCCTCGGAGGGGGAGATTCCGCGCGAAGTCGCGACGACGCGGTGGCCGAGCTTCCGGTACGCCTCGACCAGACCGGCGCCGATGCCCTGCGAAGCGCCGGTGATGACGGCGACCTTGTTGACGGGGGTGTCCATGACGGCCCTCCGGGTGGTGACGGCGCGGACGGCCCTTGCCGGCCGGTCTCGCTCGGATGAGGCATGACTACCTGTGCGGAGGCCCGAGGTGAGGGAACTCGGCCGGCAGGTCGTCATGCGAGGGCACCCCGCCCTCGGTGATCTTTCCGTTGGTCAGGAAGGCCATCCGGGCGATGAAGACGTCATCGGTGAGAGCACGCCCGTTGGGATAGGCGGCCGGTAGCCGGCGGTCGTAGCGCAGGAGGTCCGGCAGGACGGTGGCGGCCGCCGCCCGCGCCTCGGCGGACGGATAGCCGTTCCCCTCAAGGATTTTCGTCCACGGCTCCAGGTAATTCGCCACGTCGTCCGTCGGATGCCCGGTGTTGTACGCGTCCTTGGCGTACTCGGGATTGATGAACGGGTTGATCGTCGGATGCCCTCCTCGGTCCACCTGCACGAGCGCGCCGTCGCGGCGCACGCTGACCGTCGCCCACAGGTGGATCACCGGTTCCGGGCCGAGCATGTCGTCGGGCACCTCCAGCGCGATGGACTGCACGTCCTTGCCGGCGAAGGCGTCCTGTCCCGTCCACTCGAAGCCGTGCAGGGCGCCCTCGGCGTCGGCGAAGAACGGATCGCTTCGTACGCCGGTGAACAGTCGGCAGCGGCCCGCGCGCACCGGCCGCGCCGACGCGTCGAAGCCGACCGGTACGGCACGCGCGAGCACCTCACCGCGCGGCTCGGCGCTGCGGGCGTCGGCGCCGGTCGCGTAGAACGCCGTGCCCGTCTGCCCGCCGCCGCTCGCCTCCGTGAACACGAACGAGAAGGCGGCGTCGGCCTGGTTGTCGCCGTCGTTGTCGATGTTGATCCGGTACACCGCGTCCGGGTGCAGCTCAGCGCTCATCAGGAAGGGCGGGGTCGCGCTCAGGCCCGTCGTGAACGGGTTCACGTCGATGATCAACACCGTTCTGCCGGTGTCGCCGGACGCCGGGAAGGCGAACAGGTCGGTCAGGTCCAGGCGCGCGTCGTCGCCGGGGAACTTGAGATAGGCCGCACTGAAGTGGTTGGACATGGCGATTCCGATTCCCTCGATCGGCCACGCGGGGTCACGCAGTGCCGTCTTCGTCGTCCTGGCGCTGCGGCTCGCGGGACGGTGGGTGGCTCTTCGTCCACCGTCCCGCGGCGTCGGGGGCCCTCGCGCCCGTGGAACTCACTGGTCCGTTCCGGGACGAGCGGCAGGGGACGGGCGACCCCCTGGTCCGCCGTGGGCCAGGGAGGACCACGGGCGCGAGCGGCCGCCCGGCCGATCCTGGAGGGGGCCATGGGCGAGGAGAACCGACATGGAGTACCTGGTCACGACGACGACCCGGGCTCCGGGCGGGATCTCGGCCTGCGGCAGGCCGCCGGAACCGGGCAGATGCGGGACGTGCCGCGCTCCCCCGCCGCCCGGCCGACATCGCCATCACGTCAGCCATCGACACGACGGAGCACGCCGTGAACGATCTCTCAGGAAGCACCGTTGTCGTCATCGGCGGCACCTCCGGCATCGGGTTGGAGACGGCGCGCCAGGCGCACGCGGCCGGCGCGAAGACCGTCGTCACCGGTCGTGACCGGACACGGCTCGACGCCGCGCGTGACGAGCTGGGCGCGTCGGCCGCGAGACTCGATCTGGGGGACGCCGCGGGGCTGCACCGGTTCTTCACGGAGCTGCCCGCTCCGGTCGACCATGTCCTCGTCGCCGGTGGCGGACCGTTCTACTCTCCGATCGTCGACATGGACTTCGACCTGGCGCGAAGCGTCCTCGACGAGCATCTGCTGGGATCGCTGCGCGTCGCGCGGGAGTGCGCGACACGCGTCCGCCCCGGCGGATCGCTGACGTACATCACCGGCACGCATGCCCGCCGCCCCGGCCCAGGGCTGAGTCTCGCGGCCATCGCGGCGGCGGCCCTGCCCGCCATCACGGCCGACGCGGCACTCGAAATCGCCCCGGTGCGGGTCAACACCATCGCCGCCGGGTTCGTCGACACCCCGCTGTCGGCCCGCCTGCTCGGCGACGAACTGGAGCGTCGCCGCGCCGAGTTGCGCGCCACGCTGCCGATCCGGCGGGTCGTGGGCCCGTCGGACGTGGCCTCGCTCGCCCTCCATCTGATGACCAACACGGCACTCACCGGGGCGACTTACGACATCGACGGCGGCCAGCAGTTGATCCCCTGAGCCCTCACTCCGGTGTGGCCTCGTACTCGGCGCGGGGCAGCACGTCGCGGAGCTGTCTGCGGGAGGTGATCGACAGCTTGGTGAAGATCTTCCGCAGGTGCCACTCGACGGTGCGCGGGCTCAGGAACAGCCGGGACCCGACCTCCGGATTGGAGAAGCCGTTCTGCACGAGCGACGCGATCTGCCGCTCCTGCGGGGTCAGTTCGTCGCTCGACGAGGCCTCGATCGTGCGCTTGCGGACGGTCTCCCCCGTGGCGAGCAGTTCGCGGCGGGCCCGTTCGGCGAAGGCCTCCATGCCGATCGACGCGAACATCTCGTGGGCCGTACGGAGATGCCCCCGCGCGTCGCTGCGCTGCCGGTCCCGGCGCAGCCACTCGCCGAACAGCAGGTGTGCCCGGGCCAGTTCGGGGCGCAGCGGTGTCCGGCCCAGCCGCTCGATCGCCCGGCGGTAGAGGCGGTCCGCGGGTGCCCCGGTGCTGAGCAGGGCACGGCAGCGGGCCAGGATTCCCTGTGCCCAGTCGGTGTCGCACGGTTCCGCGGCGTCCGTGAGCCGGGCGAGCGCGTCACGGGCGACCTCGTCCTCGCCGATGCGCGCCGCCGCCTCGACGAGTTCGGGCAACACCCAGACAGAGACCCACAGTTCGGCGATCCGGCTGGCGACCTGGGCGGCCGGCATGGCCTGGTCGTAGCGGGCGAGGCCGTTGTAGAGGACGGCGGCGGCCCAGTGGGCGGCCGCGACTCCCATCAACTGGCCGCTCGCACCGGCCTCTTCGATCGTGCCGGCGATCAGGGCCTCGGCCTCGGCGCTACGGCCCCGCAGCGCGCCGAGCCGCAGTTCGACGTGCGGCGCCAGGGGAATGCCGGTCGCCGCGGCGACGACGTCCGCCTCCTCGACGATCGACGCGGCAGCGGTGAGGTCCCCGGTCCAGGTGGTCGCCATGCCCAACGACGCGAGACAGAAAGGGAGTTCGGCCAGAGCACCCGCGGTGCGCACCACCTCGACGGCTCTGCTGTACATGCTGCGCATGGCCCGGTCGTCCCAGACGGCCGCGCTGACACCGTTGGCCACCCAGCCCCACTTCAGGACGTCGGACGCGGGAAGGTCCTCGAGCGCCGCGACCGCCCGCCGGAGCGCGGGGACGGCGGCGGCGCGGCCCTCGGTGACGAGCAGCGCACAGGCCTCGATGACGAGATCGAGGGCGTGGGGGGTTCCCGTCACCGCCGGAAGTGCTCTCATCGCCCGGGAGACCGCCATCAGGCTGTCCGCGTCCGCGGCGACCAGTGCCGAGGTGCCCCACGCGATCAGGTAGGTCTCGCGTGCGAGGCCCTCGTCGAAGGGCTCCAGTCGCCGTGCGGCCGTCAGCAGCAGCGGTGGCGCCTCCTGGTTGAGGCCGGCGGCGAACGTGAGGTGGCTGCGTACGAGTTGGGCCCGGGCACGGGGGAACTCGCCCTGGGCGTACTGGTCCGCGATGTCGGCGAACCGCCGGGCGGCGTCGAGGTCGCCGGCCCGGAGGCTGATGTCCGCCGCCGCCACGGCGCGTTCGGCGCGCCGTGACGTGTCGCCGGTGAGTGCCACGGACCGTTGCAGGAACGCGGCCGCGGCGGCCAGGCCGCCGCGTGCCCGCGCGCGGTCGGCGGAGCGTTCGAGCTCGGCGGCGACGGACTCGTCAGGGCCCGCGGTGGCGGACGCGAGGTGCCAGGCACGTCGGTCCGGGTCGGTCCGCGGGTCGGTGGCCTCCGCCAGGGCGAGGTGCGCGGCCCGGCGGTCCTCCTCCGTCGCCGACCGGTACACGGCCGACCGGACGAGCGGGTGGCGGAACGTGACGCGGATGTCGAACGACAGCAGCCCGTCCGTGCCGCCCACGAGAGCCGTCCGCGGTGTCACGCCGAGCCGCTCGGCCGCCGCCCACACCAGGGCGGGGTCGCCGACCGGCTCCGCGGCGGCGATCAGCAGGAGCAGCCGGGTCTCGTCCGGGAGCGCCTCGATCCGGCTCAGAAAGCTCTGTTCGATACGGCCCGGCAGCGTGTCGCCCGTCAAGAGGCCCAGTCCGCCTGCCAGTTGGGTGACGCTCAGCCCGCGGGGCAGTTCGAGGAGGGCGAGGGGATTGCCCTTGGTCTCCGCGACCAGGCGGTCGCGGATGTCCTGGTCGAGCCGGGTGTGGGTGACCGAGTCGAGCAGGGTGTGGGCGTCGGCGGCGCGCAGCCCGGTGAGCTCCAGCTCCGGCAGTCCGAGCAGGTCCTCAGGTCCCTCACGGGCCCCGAAGACCAGGGCGACCGGCTCCGCCAGCAGCCGCCGGGCGACGAAACCCAGGATCTGCGCCGAGACCCGGTCCATCCACTGCGCGTCGTCGACCAGGCAGAGCAGCGGGTGCTTCTCGGAGGCGTCCGAGAAGAGGCCGAGGACCGCCGTTCCGACCAGGAATCGATCGGGCGGGGGTCCCGCGCGTATCCCGAACACCGTCTCCAGTGCGGCGCACTGCGGCCGGGGAAGGTTCTTCAGACGTTCCAGCAACGGCACGCACACCTGGTGCAGGGTGGCGAACGCGAGCTCCATCTCGGATTCGATGCCGACGGCGTGCAGCACGCGCAGGTCGGCCGCCGCCCGGGTCGCGTAGTCGAGCAGGGCGGATTTTCCGACTCCGGGTGGGCCGTGGACCAGGAGCGTGCTGCTCTCCCCGGTGCGGGCCGCGCTGATCATCCGGTCGAGCAGGGCGCACTCGGTCCGTCTGCCGAGCAGGCCGTTCTTTGCCCCGTCCCGTGAGCTGTGCTCCACATGGGCCACGGTTGCCCGCCTTCGTCGCGGTCTGCCCCCTGTTCACCCTGCACGCTACAGGGGTGGGACCGCACCCTGAATCCTGGCGGGGTAAAGCCACCCTTCGCGGTCTCGCCGCAGGTGGCGGGTCAGGCCACGGACGGAGAATTTCAGGCCACGGAGGTCAGGAAGGCCCGGATCCGCTGCGCGGCCAGGGACAGGAAGTTCTCCCGCAGCTCGGGCTCATGGGCGGCGCGATCGCCGAGAAGGCGCGTCGTGTCCGCCACAACGGTCCCAGCCCGCTCTCGTGGGCCACGGCGTTCTGGATGATCAGCGCCGCAGGCCGCTCCGGGCGGGCCATGGCCATGCGGAATCCCACCGGTCCGCCGCAGTCCTGCACGAGGAGTGTGCGGCGTTCGACGCGAACTCGGTCGGCGCGGGAGCGCTGCTGTGGCCGAACCCCGGGTGGTCGGGTGCGATCAGGCGCCATCGGTCGGGCGGGGCCGGCCTCGCGGTAGAAGATCTCCAGGTCGTCGACCTTCAGCGTGCGGTAACGCGTCACGCCGGCGCCTTCCCGTCCGCGGCCCGGATCTGTTCGTGCAGGTCCTTGAGCGCGGCGACGTAGATCTCCGAGAACGTGGGGAACGGCTGGATCGTGTCCCGCAGTACGTCCAGCGGGATGCGGGCGCGGACGGCGAGGGTCGCCTGTTGCAGCCACTCCCCCGCCTCCGGGCCGAGCGCGTGGGCGCCGGTGATCACCCGGCCGTCGCTGAGCAGCGTGAGGAACCCGTTCGCGTCGGCGTAGGCACGGGTGTAGGCCGCGGTCTTGGCCACCCCGGAGATCGGGACGGTGGCGCTGAACCGTGCCTCGTTCGCGCCGACCGACGCCGCCTGCGGGTCGGTGTAGACCACGCGGGGTACGGCCGTGTAGTCGGCCTCGCGGGGTTCGCCGAGGATATTGGCGGCGACGATCTCGCCCTGGTATTTGCCGACGTGGGTGAGCATCCAGAGCCCGGTGGCGTCGCCGACGACCCACAGCCGCTCGGCGGCACGCAGGCGCGCGTCGACGGGAATGCCGTGCTCGTCGGCCTTCACGCCCACCGTGTCCAGGCCGATGTCGTCGACGCGTGGGCGGCGTCCGGTGGCCACGAGGAGGTGGTCGCCGCGCAGTTCCCGTCCGTCGTCGAGGGTCAGGACGTAGTCCTCGCCCGCACGCCGGGCGGCGACCGTTCCCGGCCCTAGGACCAGCTCGACCCCGTCGCGGCGCAGCACCTCGCCGAGCGCCTCGCCCAGCGACCGGGGTTCGCGGGGCAGGACGAACCGGCCGTGGGCCGTGAGGACCACCTCGCCGCCGAGACGGCGTACGGCCTGGGCCATCTCCACCCCGACCGGGCCGGCGCCGAGCACGATCAGCCGGCGCGGGACCGCCTTCATGGCCGTCACCTCGCGGTTGGTCCATACGCCGGTCAGCTCGGCCAGGCCCGGGACCGGCGGCATGATCGGTGCCGCTCCGGTGGCCACGACGACGTGCTCGGCGGTGTGCCGGGCTCCGGCCACCTCCACGACACCCGGTCCCGCCAGTCGGCCGGTGCCGCGCAGCAGATCGATGCCGTTGTCGGCCAGCCAGCGTTCCTGCCCGGCGTCGGAGTAGTCAGACACCATGAAGTCCCGCCAGGCCAGGGCCTGTTCGACGTCGACCTGGGCGCTCGCCGCGGCCTCTCGGGCACCGTGCACGGCCTCGCCCGGGCGCAGCAGCGTCTTCGACGGGATGCACGCCCAGTACGAGCACTCCCCGCCGACCAGTTCACGTTCCACCAGCGCGACCCGCAGGCCGCCGTCGGCCAGGGCGCCGGCGCAGTGCTCGCCGGGCGATCCCCCGCCGATCACGATGACGTCGTAGTCGTAGTCGTAGTCATGGTCATGGTCATGGTCGTGGCTCATCCGTGTGTCCTCCTCGCCTGCGGCCACCTCGTCTGGTCACCTCACCGGCCCGGACCAGCAGCGCGTCGACGGCTACCCGCCGCTCCCGGGTGGCCTCGCCGAGGTGGGCGACCAGCTCTGCCCGTACCGTTCCGTACCCGCTCCGCGAGCAGTCCCCGGTACCGCCGACCGGACGCGCGCGTGCTCAGGACGGCGGTTCGGTACCCGCCTGCTCGCTCACCATGTACCGGGCGTACCAGTCGGGCCAGTCCGGGTCCTCCGCGCCGGTGCGCGCCTCGTGCTCGCCGTGCGCGGCGGCGGCGCGGCGCAGTGCGGCCGCCAGGTCCCCGGCCGAGGCGAATGTCGTGGCCGCCGGGTCCACGCGGTCCGGGAGCCGGTTGGTGATCTCCTGGAGGATCCAGCCGTTGCCGTCCGGGTCACCGAACGACACGAACGAGCCGTAACTGCTGCGCTGCGGGTCCGGGCCGGGCACGCGGGCGTCGGTCCCGGCGTGGTGGAAGACGCCGCCCTCGTCGTGGAACACGTCGCTCGGGTCGGCGCCGAGCCGCTTGAGTTCGTCGTGGGCGGCGTCGATGTCGTCCACGACCAGGTGCAGGCCCTGCGCCGAGCCCGGTGCCTGGGACGTGACCGAGGTACCGAAGATGACCGAGGCCGGCGAGCCCGGCGGGGTCACCTGGACCACCCGGAAGTCCTCACCGGTGGCGACATCGGCGTCGAGCCGCCAGCCCAGCGCCGTGTAGAAGTCCTTGGCCCGGTCCACGTCCCCGACCGGCACCACGACGACTTCGAGCTTCATGTCCATGGCATGCGCCTCCGTTCTCGGACGAACTTCCGACACCACCAGAATCACCGCCACGGCCCCGGTTCGCGCCAGGGAGTCCCCCTGGCCCGCGGGTCAGAGGCGGTCGGCGTCCAGGACCGCACGGGCGAAGGCCTCCGGAGCCTCCTGGGGCACGTTGTGCCCGATGCCGTCGAGGGCACGGTGGTCGTAGGGGCCGGTGAACTTTCCCCGGTACGCGCTCCCGTCGCCCGCCGGGGTGAAGGGATCCAGCGCACCGTCGAGGGTGACCGTGGGCACGGCGACGGCGGGCCCGGCCGCGAGCTTGGCCTCGATGCCGTCGTAGCGGGGGTCCCCCGCGGCGAGGCCGAGGCGCCAGCGGTAGTTGTGGATCACGATGCCGACGTAGTCCGGGTTCTCGAAGGCCTTCGCGGTTCGGTCGAAGGTGGCGTCGTCGAAGTGCCAGGTCGGGGAGACGTTGCGCCAGATCAACTTGGCGAAGTCGTGCCCGTACTGGCTCAGACCCAGCTCACCGCGCTCGGTGGCGAAGTAGTACTGGTACCACCACGCCAACTCGGCCGCCGGGGGCAGCGGTTGCTTGTTCTTCTCCCGGTTGGTGATGAGGTAGCCGTTGACCGAGACCAGCGCCTTGCACCGCTTGGGCCACAGCGCCGCGATGATGTCGGCCGTCCGCGCTCCCCAGTCGAAGCCGGCGAGCAGCGCCCTCTCGATCCGCAGGGTGTCCAGCAGGGCGATGATGTCCAGGGCCACCACCGCCTGCTGGCCGTTGCGGAAGGCCTTCGCCGACCGGAACGTGGTGGTGCCGTAGCCCCGCAGGTAGGGCACGATCACCCGGTACCCCTCGGCGGCCAGCAGGGGTGCGACGTCGACATAGCTGTGGATGTCGTACGGCCAGCCGTGCAGCAGGACGACCACCGGGCCCTTCGCCGGACCGGCTTCCGCGTAACCGATGTTCAGCTCACCGGCTCTGACCTGCTTCAGCGACTCGAAGGACGTACGGCCCGTCGCCTGCCCGGCAGGGGACGCCTCCGGCGCGGAAGGGGCGGCGGACGCGGGGGACGAGCTGAGCCAGCCGGTCAGGGACGCGGCCGCGGTCCCGGCTCCGACGGTCTTGCCGAGGGCTCGCCTGTTGATCATGTGTACCGTCCTGCCTCTGGGTGTGCCGGGGGTGCCGCCCGCGGGAGGGCGGCCCCGATCAGGTTCGACCGCCGGTCGTCGTGGGCGCCACGACCGGTTTCCTCGCAGGTGGGAGACACCGCCTCTCGCCCAGGGACCAGTCAGGCGCGAGAGCGCTACTTCAGCAACTCCAGCAGCCGCTCACCGAGGACCGCGGCCGAGTCGGGGTTCTGCCCGGTGATGAGGTTGCGGTCCTCCACCATGTACGGCTTCCAGATCTCGCCGCGGCTGAACTCGACGCCGATCTTGTCCTTCAGCTCCGTCTCCAGCAGCCAGGTCACCCTGGAGGCCAGGCCGACGCCTTCCTCCTCGTCGTTGGTGAAACACGTCATCCGGTAGCCCTTGAAGGGCGACACGCCGTGGATCCGCGTGGCGAGGATCGCGGAGGGGCCGTGACACACGATCGCGAGCGGCCTTCCCGAGGCGAGCTGCGCGGTCAGGATCCGGCCCACGTCGGCGTCCCATGCCAGGTCCGCCATCGGGCCGTGGCCGCCGGGCAGGTACACCGCGTCGTAGTCCTCGACACGGACGTCCGACAACTGGAGCGGTCGCCGCATCACCTCCGCGGACCGGATGATCTCCTCCAGGTCGAGGGCGCCCTGCTCACCGCCCGTCATGGAGGGGCGCAGGCTCATCATGTCTACGTTCGGTGTCACGCCGTTCGGTGTCGCGACCACGACGTCGTGACCCGCCTCCGTGATCAGCTTGTACGGGGCCGCGAATTCCTCGGCCCAGTACCCGGTCGCGTACCTGGTGCCGTCCTTGAGCACCCAGTACGTGGCTCCGGTCAGCACGAAAAGAACCCTCGCCATCGCGATCACTCCTGCCGTCCAGGGCCCGGCCCCTGCGTTCACACTGCGGAACCGTCACCTGCTGCCACGGTCCCGCGCGCGGTCCCTCGGTCGCACCGGTGGGACACCCTGGTCGTGGTCCCCGGACCCGCGGAAAGCCACGGGGCGGGAGGCGGGGCGTGGCGTGGCCCACGGCTCAGCCGCTCCGTCCAGGGTTCTCCCGCGCCGCCCCGGCCGCCGCCTCCGCATGATCCGGGTCAGCGGGTCGCCCTGGGCCCGGTCCGCCGCCCGGCACGCGGTCGAAACGACCTCTCCCGCAGCAGCTCGGTGTCGTCTGTCATGGCGCCCAACGCGGCCCGGCCTTCGGGGAGTTGAGCGAGGCCAGCGCCTCGTCCGGTACTGCGTCAGCCAGGGCCAGGGCCAGTCCCAGGGAGATGTCGAGGAGCAACTCCCGGGCCCGCGTGAGCAATGCGGCATCCATGTTCGTTCCGGGTGAATCCGCCCTAGACTGCCTGGGCTCGACCGGAGCGAGAACGCCGGGAGTGGCGACGCGAGGCGGGGGTGTATCGGTACGTGGCCGAGGGAGAAGTGACGGGGCGTGAGGTCACGGAGCAGGAGGTCGCGGTTCACGTCTTCGTCCCGCTGCACGGTGGGCGCGCCGAGGAGGGAACGGCCTCGGTCCGGGCGATGTGGGGGCGCTTTCGTGAACTGCAGCACGCGGACGGGGAGTTGTACGCGGCGCTGCCGGTCCGGGTGCCGGACCCCCTGCTCGCCTCTGCCCCGCGGGGCTCGGTCGTGGTGGCGGGTGTGCAGTCCGCCGACCTGCTCGACCAGGCGGTGCTGCGACGGCACGGGGAGATCCTCAATCTGTCGGTGCTCCTCGGCGCCGGTCCGGACCGGGAGTGGTCCGGGTTGCGTGAGCGGGCGGAGACGATCGTGGGGCCGCTCGGGGCGTGCCATCTGGGCGCGGTGACACTGGAGTTGGGGAAACTGCCGGAGGGAACACCCGGGGACGTCGATCTGTCGGAGCCGGCGGGCGGCGACGAGTCGCAGCGGTGGCGGCTGTTGCGGATGCTGGGGCGGGCCGACGCCGACGCGCGGCTCGGGGCCTGGGCGTGGTCGGACGACCACCGATCCGGAATGCCGCACTTCGTCCGGTACTTGATGTACATGACCGCCCTGCGTCACCAGTGGGCGACGCATCACGCGCTGGGCGATGCGCGGGCCGCGGGGCAGGGCGGGACACTGGCCGAGGTGCGGCTGCCGTACTGGGGCCCGGAGCCCTATGAGTTGGCGGACGCCGAGGCCGAACTCCGGTTCATGCGGCGGATGGTGGAGACGCTTCGCGGGAACGCCCGGCAAGCGCTGGAGGACTCGGGTCTCGACGGCGAGGCCGTGCTGGGGGCGGACCGGCGGTTCGGCTCGTCGTTCGTCCGGCGGCTGGACGACCTCCTCGCCCTCCGGGAACTGGCCGGCCCGGCAGAGCCGGTGCGAGGCCCGGCGGTACCGACGCGAAGCCCGGCGGAGCCGGTACCGAGCCCGGTGGAACCTACGCGGAGCCCGGCAGAGCCGGTACCAACCCCGGCGGAACCGGTGCGCGCCCCGGCACCGGAGCGGAGCCCCCGGGCGGCGGGACCGGATCGGGTGCTGGCCGTCGTCGACGAGTGGTTCCCCGCCCACGGTGGCCTGAGCGCCTTCAACCGCGGGCTGTGCATCGCACTCGCCGAGGCCGGTGCGAACGTCCGTGTCCTGGTGGTGTCTTCCAGTCCCGAGGAGCGCGCGGACGCGGCCGACCACCACGTGCTCCTCGTGGACGCCGCCCGGCAGGGCGTCCAGGGCAAGGAGTCGCTGTTCCTGCGGCCGCCGTTCACCGATGGATTCGAGCCCGACCTCGTCATCGGCCACGGCAGGGACATGGGGCTGGCCGCCCGGGCGCAGGTGAAGGAGTATTTCCCGGGCGCGGGGCGACTGCACTTCCTGCACGTGGAACCGGACCGGGCGGAGGCCCAGAAGCCGCTGGCGGAGGCCGACTTGGCGGTCCGCGCGCAGGAACGCACGGAGCGGGAGCTCGAACTCTGCGAGGACGCCCTGCGTTCGGTGGCGGTCGGCCCCCGGCTGGCGAGGACCATGCGGCGTCATCTGCGCACCCGGAAGCTGGCCCCCCTGCTGCGCGTCGACCCCGGATTCGACGGAAGGCCCGCCGCCACGGCGCCCGGCATCGACGAGATCCCGCAGATCCTGATGATGGGCAGGCTGGACGACGCCCCGCTCAAAGGGCTCGACATCGCCTGCCGGGCGCTGGGGGCGGCGGTACCGCCGCGGGCGGAGCACGGCTCCTGGGAACTGCTGATCCGCGGCGTGCCCGACCGGACGTCCCGGGTGCTGAGCGCGCAGGTGGAGGAGTGGATCGGCACCCCTGCGGTGGATGTGGCGCTTCGTCCGTTCTCCGCGGATCCCCGGCACATCATGGAGGACGTGGCGCGGGCGAGTCTGGTCCTCATGCCCTCCCGGGCGGAGGCGTTCGGTCTGGTCGGTCTGGAGGCGATCGCCGCCGGGGTGCCCGTGCTGGTGAGCGGGCGCAGCGGTCTCGGCGTACTGCTGCTCGATCAGGGGCTGCCGGTCGCCCACCAGGCCGTGGTGGATGTGGCGGCCACGACACGGGACCTCGATGTGGACGTCCGGTCGTGGGAGAAGTCCATTCATGCCGTCATGCGAAACCTGCCGGCCGCCTTCGGCGAAGCCGCCGATCTCCGGAGGGAAATGGCCGCCCGCTGCTCCTGGGAGACGGCCGCAACCGCCGTGCTGGACTGCCTTCGCCCCGACGGATCCGCCTGACCCGCGACCGGCCCTCCACGTCTCCCCTGTCACGTGGAGGGCCGGAGTCATGTGCGGCTGAGGGGCGTTCAGTGGGTCTGCACGGCTGTCGTCCTCCTGCGGCCGGCCGGGGGCCGGTATCCCCTCGGCGTGGAATCCGCAGGCAAACACGCGGATCCGTCCGGCCGTCCGGGGTCCTGGAACACACTGGAAACGTCTGGATCCGTGCGGTGCGGATCCGTGGACGTCCCCGCGGAGGAACGGTGGTGAACGAAGCTCCCTGGCCGCCCGGCCACGACGGAGAGGCACTGGGACAGCGGCTGGCGGTCGAACTGACCCGCGCTGTCGTCCGGGCCGAGAAACGGTTCGGCAGAGCGCTCGACCGTCGCGAACTCGCCAGGCGGCTGAACGTGTCCGCCAGCAGCCTGTACGCGTATCTCAACGGCACGACTCTGCCGGGCACCGGTGTGTTCGACGCGCTCCTCGCCGCGTTGGGCGTCGACGGACCCGAGGCGGGGCGGCTCGCCACTCTGCGGGACGAGGTCGACGCCGCCCGACGGCTGCGCCCCATCGCCGCCCGCGGCTCCGCCCGCCGGTCGCCGGGGTCGGTCGCGGTCCCCCGCCATCTTCCGCTGAGCCACCCCGTGTTCGTCGCCCGGGACGCCGAACTCGTCCGGCTGGACGCGCTGTTGGACCCGTCCGCCGACTCCGCGCCGGGCCGGGCGGGGGTCGCCGTCGTCGAGGGAACCGGGGGCGTCGGCAAGACCGCGCTCGCCCTGCACTGGGCGCACCGGACGCAGCACCTCTTCCCGGACGGCCAGCTCTACGTCAATCTGCGGGGCTTCGGCGACGAGGCGGTCATGGACCCGGGGGAAGCCCTGCACGGTTTCCTCCAGGCGCTCGGTGTCACCCCGGCCGCCGTCCCGACCGACACCGCCGTGGCCTCCGGACTGCTGCGCACACTGCTGACCGGCCGCCGGGTGCTGCTGGTCCTGGACAACGCCCGCTCCACCGACCAGGTACGGCCGCTGCTGCCCACCGACGCCGGTTCCGTCGCCGTCGTCACCAGCCGCAACCGCCTCGACGGCCTCGTCATCCGCGAAGGCGCCCTGCGCATCGCCCTCGACGTGCTGCCGCGCTACGCCGCCCGTACCCTCCTGGAGCGGCAGATGGGCGCCGAGCGGATCGCCCTGGAGCCGCGCGAGGTGGACGAACTGGTCGACCTGTGCGCCCGATTACCGCTGGCGCTGAGCGTCGCCGCCGCCCGTACGGCCACCGCCCCGGCGGGTTCCGTGGGCGCCCTGGTCCGTGAACTGCGGCGCGCCCGGGCGCCGTTGGACCTGTTCGGGGTGCAGGACGCGGATGTCGATCTGCGGACCGTGTTCCACGGTTCGTACACGCTGCTGCCGGCGCCGGCCGCCCGGCTCTTCCGGCTGCTGGGCTGCCACCCCGGACCCGAGATCGACGCCGCCGCCTGCGCGGGCCTCATCGGCGACGCGGACCCGCCCCTCGCCCTGCTCGACACCCTCACCGCCGCCCACCTCGTCCGCCAGCACACCCCCGGCCGCTACACCCTGCACGACCTGCTGCGGCTCTACGCCGTGGAACTCCTCGACGGCGGCTCGCCGCAGGAGCGCCGGGACGGCACCGAACGGCTGCTGCGGCACTACCTGGACAACGCACGCCTGGCCGACCACCACCTCGAACCCTGGCGTCCGACACCCGGCGGAGCCCCGAGGATCACCGGCGCGCAGCCGCCGATCGGCGACCACGCCTCGGCGACGGGCTGGTTCGAGTCGGAACTGTCCTCGCTGCAGGCCCTCATGGTCCAGGCCACCGCCACCCCGGGCCTGGAGCCGTACGCCTGGCGGCTGGCCGACGCCTGCGCCCTCCACCTGCGCCGCTCCGGCCGCCGTGCGCAGCGGGCCGCCGTGCACGCGCTGGCCCGTGACGCCGCGGACCGGGCCGGGGACCGCGCCGCCCACGCCACCGCCACCCGCCGGCTCGCCGACGCCCTCTCCCGGCTGGGCCGCACCGGGGAGGCACTCGACCTGCTGTACGCGACCCTGCGCGCCTGCCGTGCGCTGGGCGACGCGGAGGGCGTACGGGCGGTACGGCTCTCGCTGGTCCGGGTGTACAGCTCCTGCGGCGATCCCCGCAGGGCGATGCCGCACGCCCGGCTCGCCCTCGCCATGGCGGAGCGCACCGAGGACCCCGTCGCCCTCGCGGACGGCCTCACCTCCGTGGCGCAGCAGTGGGAGCGACTGGGCGAGCACACCGTCGCCCTCGACCACGCGCACCGCGCCCTGGAGCTCTACACCCGGCTCGGTCACCTCGACGGACAGGCGGGCATCCTCTTCGGCATGGGCCGCGCCGAACAGGGGCTCGGCCGGCCCGCCGCGGCGATCGGCCACTACGAGGTCTCCCTCGACCTGGACCGGGCCCTGGGCGACCGGTTCCGCGAGGCCCACGCGTTGGAGCACCTCGGGGACGCCCATGCGACGCTCGGCCGGGGCGAGGTCGCGCGCGCCCTGTGGGAGGAGGCCCTCGCGCTCTTCGAGGATCTGCACCACCCCGACGCCGAGCCGGTCCGCGGCAAGCTGTGCGCGGCGGCGGACTATCCTCCGGTGCCCGCCTCCAGCCAGCTCAGCCCGTAGCCGTAACCCACCTTCATGGCCCCGAACTCGACGTCCACCAGCCCGTGTTCGTCGGGGCGCAGGGTCGGCGTGCCCGGGTCCTGCTGGTAGATGACGGCGGTGGGCACGCCGGCCAGCCGCCACACCGTGCGCGGCGGTTTCGCCGGGTCGAAGCCGACCCGTAGCCGGAAGTGCTCGCTGCGGGTCAGCGGGACGTGCACGAAGTGGGGTGCCATGGGCTGGTCCGGCGGGATGCGCAGCCGGAGTTCGTAGACGTGCCGGGTGCCGGCGGCGATCGGTGCTGGCAGGACCAGGAACCGTTCGAAGTAGCTCTCGTACTGCGGCCCGCCGTCCGCCAGCCGGCCGCCCTGGACGACGGACATCTCCAGTTCGTGCCGGGGCGTCGTGTCACCGGCGCGCCGGGGCACGCTGACGCCGACCGGTATCCGGGCCAGGCCGTCGCAGGTGGCGACCACGATCCGGCGCTCCAGCGCCTCGGGCGTCGGGGTGTCCAGGCGGAGCCGGGTGGACACGGACTCGGTGTACCAGCCGTGCGGTTCGGTGCGCGCGCAGTCCGCCGGGCACCGCTCGGCATGTGCTCCGTTCACGCGGCCCGCCGGAGCGTCCCAGGGCGGCGGGACGACTCCGTCGGCACCGTCCGGGGAGTCGGGGTCCAGGGCCCGGCGCACCTGCGCCCAGTACTCGCCCCACTGCGGCACATCGCCGCCGCAGGCGCCGACGATCGCCAGGGTGACCGGGCGGGTCGGATGGGTCTCGCCCCGCATGGCGTCGCTGACGGTCGTCCTGCCGTACCCGGTGCGGCGGGCCAGTTGGTCCAGTGTCAGTCCGGCCGATCCGCGCAGGTCGCGGAGCCAGTACGCGAAGAGCCGGGCCGGTGACCCGTCCAGGACGATCTCCTTCTGCGGACGCCCCATCCTGCGCAACCCCCCTGCCGGGCAACGGCGTCGCCGCCGATGTCGCGGCCGAGTCTCGCACACGGCGGGACACGTCGTTCCGGTCTTGTTCTCCCGCCCGCCGGCCGTCCGGGTTTTCCGGAGATCGTCCGGTTCGCCGGAGAACTGTTGAGTGCGAACTCCGGGCCTTGTTACACAGGTTGCGCCCGGCTCCGGTGCGTCCGCATCGGCCGGTTCCCACTCTTGTTCCAGGAGAGGACCATGGCTCTGTTCCCCAGGACGCCCCGCGCCGCACGACTGCCGGGCGACGTGGTGTCGCGGATGGAGCGGTTCGGCCGCTTCGAGTTCGACCCGGTCGGCACCGACATCGACGCCTCGGACGTATGGGGCGAACTCCAGGCGCCCTACCTGCCGTTCGCGCAGTCCGACCCGCAGGGCTTCGCCCGCGCACTGGCCGACGCCGTGCTGCCGGCCGGCGGTTTCGCCCTGTTCGGGGCCGCGCGCACGGTGTGGAACCTGGTCGGCTCCGACTTCACCAGCCCGGCCTACGACACCGTACGGATGGCCGCGCTGGAGTTCTTCCGCGCGAACGGGGTGCCGAGCAACCGGCTGTCCGCCGCCGACTGGCTGTTCTGGCAGGAGAACCGCTCCGAGCCCTGGCTCGTGGGCCGGCCCCGTCCGACACCCGAGTCGGCACACATCCCGGCCCTCGCACCGGGGGAACTGCGCCAGATCGCGCGGATCACCGAGGCCTCGAACTCCAACGTCCTCTACGTCACCGCCGCGCGCGAGGGCCGTTTCGTGACCGTGGTGGACGCGCCGACCAGCGACACCGATCCCACCCGGGCGCGCTTCGAGTGGATGTCGGCGGACACCCTGCACGAGCTGTACACCCGGGTCGGCGAGGCGTTCCAGACACCGGTGCACTGGGTCGCCGACGAACTGCGTCCGTTCATCCCCCTGCCGCCGTCCCGCCTGTGAGACGGCCGCCCCCCGAGGAGAGACACATGGCCAAAGGCCTCAACTGCCAGGTCTGCCGGCAGCGCATGACCGTCAAGAGCGAGCAGCGTCAGCCGATGGGCTCGTGGATCGTCTACGAGTGCCGCAACCCCGCCTGCAAGAACTGGCTCGACAGCGGTCAGCGCCACCGGTTCAACGAAAAGGTCTTCGAGGACAAGTAGGGAGTACAGGGCATGGCCAAGACTCCGGTGGAGATAATCACCCAGCTCTCGATGGCGGAGGCGGCCGACGTCTTCCGCGGTGCGATGCGGGTGAGCTGGTGGAGCGAGAACATCACCGGCGCGGGCACCACCTTCGAGGGGCCCAGAGGCTCGGTCTTCGACACCGTGGCCCAGGACCGGCCCGACTTCAGCGTGATGGCGCTGCTGGGCGGGCGGGGAGCGGAGATCCAGAAGTCCGCGGTGCACATGTACATGTGGGACCGGGGCGCCCACCGTGAGATCGCGCTGGGTGTCGGCCGCAACCTCGCCGCCTTCGGCATCAAGGCGAACCGCAAGATCCGCCGGTTCGTCGACGAGCTGACGGAACTCGATCCGTCCATGAAGTACACGGGGATCTGAGCGGCCGCACCGAGCGGCCTTCGGTCCCGGCGGTCCGACGAGCACCCGGCGCAGGGGACCGGGTGCTCGTCCCCGTGAACAGGCCTGTCCTGTCCGGGTGTTCAGCCGACGGCGGCGAACGCCTCCGCCGACACGTCCCGTTCGAGCACCGACCGGTGGAAGGAGTAGACGCCGATGTCGGAGACCTTCACCACCAGGCAGTACTGGTCGGTCGACGCCACCGACCGGACCACCTGCGCGTACTCCCGCCGCAGGAAGTGGACCGCCGCCTGGTTCGCCACCGAGCTCTGTCCGCACACCAGCACCACCGGGCGGCTCGACTCGGGCGGCGTGAACTTGGCGACCACCGCGTACTCCTGGTGCCCCCGGTCGAAGTAGTAGCGCTCCCCGCCGACCGCGATGGCCACCGAGTCGCGGCGGTCGCTGAACGGGATGATCCGCACCCCGGGCAGATGGGCCGTCAGATGTCCGCCGGTGCGGGGATTGGACCCGCCGATCGGCCCGCCGACACAGAACTCGGTGCGGTCGCCGTTCGAGCCGCGCAGCTCGCCGGACTCCACACTCACCCGGCATCCCAACTCGCTGAGCAGCACGGTCAGTTCGACGACAGCCCGAAGGTCCCGCTGCTGGGTGGTGCCCGGCTGCCCGTGCTTGGTGCCGACGACGATCACACAGTGCTCGCCGGGCCGGGTGCCGAAGAACGCGGCCCTGCGGTACAGCGCCCGCCTCCGCCGTCCCCGCTCCCACAGCGTGCCCAGGCCGAGACCGACGAGGCTGGTCAGCAGACCGACCGCGACATTGGCGAGTACCGACAGCATCGGCGGGCCGTCAGGTCCGCTCGGCGGGCTCGGGTGCGGGACGCCGGTCGTCGGGCGGGGAGTCCGGGGCGAGCGCGTGCACGAGCGCGACGACCCGTTCCCGCTCCGGCTCGGGCAGCGGCACCCTGTCGTCCGCGGTGATCCGGGTGACCCTGCCGCCCGACCACTCGTCCAGCTCGCCGGTCAGCTCGGCGACCTTGGCCGCCTTTCCGGCCGCGACGGCCGCCGACAGCATGTCCAGCACCTCGGCGACCTCCGCCCACGCCTCAGGCGTGAGCCGCCACTCCTTCAGCATCAGCCGCAGCGCCAGACTCGCCTCGCCGGCCGTCTCGCGGTCGATCATGGCCGCCCCCTCCGTTGTGCTCACGCCCTGTTCCTTCCCCTCGTTCGTCGTCATCCGTCAACGCCCCGTGTGGACGTACGGCGCCCATACGCGCGGCGAGCCGGGGTGCCGCTCCCGCAGGCCCCGGACGATCCCGTGCACGGCCCGCGCGGTGTCGGTGACGTCGAGGCCGCCGCCGTAGGTCCGCAGGTCGCGGTAGAGACGGTCCGTCAGCCGTACCGACACCAGGTCCGTCGCCTCCCACAGTGCGCCCACCACCTGCGGATACCCGGCCGTCTGGAACGCCGACGTCACGTGCACGGCCTCGTCGGGGAGGCGGTCGGTGCGGGTGGTGTGGCACGCCAGCAGCACGGCGAGCCGGGCGTGCGGCAGATGGCCGCGGGCCACGTCCCGCACACTGAGCTGCCCGTCGGCGAGTTCCAGATGGCTCTTGGACGGGTCCTGGGGATGGCTGAGGCCGTGGCACGCGAAGTGCACGGTGGCCGCCGAGGACAGTTCGCCGAGCACCCGTCGGATCGTCGCGTCGGCGCCCTGCACGATCCGCAGGCGGCCCAGAGTGCGGCCCATCGCCTCCACCTCCGCCACGGACGCGCCGTCCAGGCCGCCGGCACCGGTGGGCTGCCGTACCGCCAGGAAGGGCCCGCCGTCCCCGCCCGCCGCCGTGGCCTGCCGGGCGTGCCGCAGCGCCCTGATGCTCGGTGTGTACGAGGAGGCGACGCGGTCCAACACCGAGCGCCCTTCGGCGAGTTCGGCCGCCCGGTGATGCCCGGCCGCGTGCAGCGGCAGATGGGCCAGCGGCCCGGACGCCGACCACCACAGCCTCGGTACGGCTCCGCGCGGGGTGCCCCCGGGGATCGGCCGGGTCAGGCCCGCCGCGTCCAGCACCGGTTCCGCGATGGTGTCCCAGAGCCATTCGAGGGTGTCGAACACGGTCTCGGCGGATTCCTTGCGCCGGGCACGCGAGTCGCCGCCGTCCACGGAGACCGCCGCGAGGAACTGCCGTGCGGCGAGCGCGAGCCGCCCCTCGGTGACATCGAGGGGCACCAGCTTGATGCCCCCGGTGGTGACGACCAGGGCGTCCGAGCGCAGCCGGTCGATGTTGATCAGCACGATCGGCCCTTCCTTCGCCTCGCGCCGCATCTGCTCGGCGCTCGGCGGCAGCAGGAAGTGCTCGAACCCGTGGAGGCCCCGGATCCGGGCCAGCAGCCGCTGCCACTCCTCGGTCACCGCGTGCTGCTCCCGGATCCGCGCGGCTTCGCCGGGCCCGTCCGACGAGCTCGGCATCTCCGTCTGGCGCAGCCTGCGGGCGAGGGCGGTGAACTCGCGGGCCACCTGCGGATGGGCCGCGGCGAGGTCGGCGTCGTCGCTGCGGGCCTGGAGGTCCTGGCCCATCAGCACGGCCCGCCCCTGTTCCAGCAGGGCCGCCGCCTGTTCCGTGCGGCCCGCGGCGAGCGCCACCGCGCACGCGGTACGGGCCAGGCTCGTCCCGGCGATCCGGTCCGGGAGGTCCCCGGTGCCGCCGGTGCCGCCCGGGCCCGGATAGCGGCGGCCGAGCAGCGCGGTGCGCAGGACGCTCTGGCGGTCGTCGCGGTGCAGCGCCTGCGACACCATCAGCGGCAGCGCTTCGAGCGCGGCCTCGGCGGCGTCGGTGGCCCGGGCCCAGTTCCGGCTGTTGACCGCCGAGTCGAGCGCGGTCCGCGCGTTCTCGAACCGGGCCCGGGGCGGCAGCACCCGTTCGGTGGCCGGGTCCCAGGAGCTGGGCTCGGAGTCGCCGTAGCGGTACCCGGTGAGGTCGTCGTGGGCGGTCTGGACCAGTTCGGTGACGGTCGCCAGGGCGGGGCGCAACTGCTCGCGCAGTGCGGCCAGTTCGGGCGAGTACTCCGGCCGGCCCGGCAGGGCCTCGAGGCTCCGCGCCGCCAGCTCGACGAGCCGTATCGCCTCCTGGGTGCCCGACGCGTCCCGGCGCATCCAGGAGGCACCGGCCAGGGCGTGCGCGTACGGGATGGCGCAGCCGAGCCAGCTCGCCGACATCTCGGGCAGCCGGCCGACCGCCCAGGCCAGCGCCTCGCAGGCCCGGGTGACGGTCGCCTCGTCCTGGTGGAGCATTCCGTAGTCGCTGCGGTGCATCTCCACCGCGCACAGCAGCTCGATGTACCGCGCGCTGGTGGGCGGCAGCAGGGCCAACTGCTCGTCCCCGCACCGCACGACCTCCTCCAGGTCCTCGCGTCGCTCGCTGAAGGTGAACTGCGCGGCCAGGAACTGCACGAGGGTGGCGGCGAAGAAGCCCCGCTGTCCGTCCGGCAGCTTCCCGGCCAGTACGGCCTTCAACTGGTCGACGGCCAGGGCCAGTCGGCGCGGATCGCTGACGCCGGAGCCCAGCAGGGCGCTTCGAGCGGCCGCGACGTCCGGCGGCAGCCCGTCGAGGTCGCTCGCGTAGGCCGGCTCCGCGGGCCCCGCGTCGGCGGGCGGCCCGGGGGGCCATACGAGGTGGGCGCCTCCGGTGCGACCGGGGCCGGCGTCCGCCGAGGCGGACCGGGGGGAGCCTGTGAAGGGCGCGAAGTCCGCCGGGCCGGGGCCGGGTGAGCGTACTCCGGGGCGGCCCGGCGGGACGTACATCTGGATGGGCGGCAGTTGTACCCCGCTCAGCAGCGGTCCCATCATCGGGCCCACGAACCTGAGCAGTTGGGCGCCGGTGAACGGCGACCGCTTGAGCATCTGCCCCATCTTGGCCAACGCGGTGCGCTTGTCGGCGATGTGCGGCGCCAGGGGGTGGCCCGGCGGCAGGTCCCGCTGGAGGGCGGCCCACATCTCGTCCGCGCGCCGCAGGTCGTCCTGCGACTTGGTGAGGAATCCCCTCGCGCCCAGCAACGCCGGCATGTTCCCGGCGTAGATCCCGCTGTCGTCGGGTGGCCCGGAGGCCCGGAACGCCTCCAGTTGGGCGATGGCCTCGTCGATCACCTCCTCCTCGGGATGGAACGGCACGGACGCGGTGAGGGCGAGCGAGAACATGAGGTGGGCCGAGGCCGCTTCGGCGTCGACCGGGGCGGTGCCGTGGCGCCGGGCGTGCTCGACCGCCCGCAGCGCCGACCGGCCGGCCCGCAGCGCCAGTTCGACGGGCTGCGCGTCACCCGGCTTGTTGCGGAGACGTGCCAGCGCCATGTGACCGACGGCGCAACTGACGAAGCCCGCTTCCAGGTGGTCGGTGGTGATGCCGGCGAACGCCGCGTCGGCCCATCGCCCGGCACCCGTCAGCGCGTCCGTGTCGCCGGACTCCACGCGGAAGAACGCGGACTGGGCCAGCCGCGTCAGCAGGCAGGGCCGGACCAGGTCGTCCGCCGGGAGCCCTTCGGCCAGCCGTACGGCGTGCGGCTGCGAGGGCCGGGGCGGCTCGAAGTGGCGGGGCTGAGGCTCCTCCGGGTAGGTCGCCGCTACCGCCACCGGATCGTCGGCCGGCCGGCCCTGGGTCTGGGCGGCGAGGTAGTGGTGGGTCTCGTCCGACAACCGGTGGTCCTCGAACCGCAGCGACAGCGTGCGCTCGGCCAGCCACAGGTGCAGCACCCAGCGGGGCCGCCGCGGGTCCCGCTTCTCCCCCATGTCGAGCGCGTGCTCCATGACGGCCACCGCGGCCACCGCGCAGTCCCGGCCGCCCTCGGTCCAGGAGGCGCGCAGCAGCCCGGCCGCCGAGGGCAGCCAACTGTCCGGGTCCGCACCGGCGCCGGCCAGGTGCCGCTCGACCTCCGGTGTCCACCGCGCCTCACAGCGCACCAGCAGACGGTCCACGACTGTTCGTATCTCTGACACACCGCCAGTCTTCCCGGCCGCGGCCCGCTTCGGTCGTCATCCGGAAATCTCCGACAAACAACCCGCAGTGTGCTCAGGCCGGTTCACGGCCCGTCAGGGCGACACTGCGCACCCCGGAGGCGGTCCTCGGGGCGTTGGCCCACGGCACGGCGGTGGGCCAACTTCGCCGACACGCAACCGGAACACCCCGCACCGTCGTCAGAACCCCTAACTGCTCATGTTCATAGGGGTAGTTGGCAACCAAGAGCATGGGCGTGCGCCACACTCATGGCAAGGGTGCGAGCGCAGGGGCGGGAGCGACGGATGGCCGAGTGGAGACCAGTCTTAGCCGCGGCAGCGGGGGTGCTGCTGCTGGCGGGGTGCAGCAGCGGGGCGGGCGACGAGCCCAAAGCGGAGGGGACACCGAAGAAGAGCACCGGCGCGTCGCCTTCGGCCTCGGACTCCGCGTCACCGGTGAACGAGCCGTACACGCTCGCCGAGGACCGGGCGCCGAGAACGCGGGCCGAGGCGGTCGCGTTCGTGCGCGAACTCACCGTGCGCCCCGACTACTTCGGTGCCGGCTACCGCGAACGTGATCCCTTCGAGAGCGATCCGGCCGAGTGGGCCGTACTCGGCGAGGACTGCCTGTGGCGGCGCGAGGGGTTGCCCGGCACCGTGCTGGCCAGTCTCACCCGGGCGTACGAGCTGCCGGCGAAGGGCGGCAAGGGGCCGGTGTACGTGTCGTTGACCGTCACCGTGCACCAGGATGTCGTGGCGGCGCGGCGCGACATGGCCGGGTCGCTGGAGGAGGCGCTGCGCTGCCCCGGGCAGCAACTGAACGCCACGGACCGGGTGAGCGGCCTGTACTCCCGGGCCGACGCGTTCGCCGACGGGCGGTCCGTGATCTCCGACGACGACCTGACGGAGACCGGGGGCTGGGCCACCGACGGCGGCAAGGCGCATCCCTTCGACTGGTACAAGTTCCGGATGGGGCCGGTCACCGTGGCCGCGACCGCGCGGCACGGCGCGGGCCGGACCGAGGCCGAGGACTCCACCGTCACCACCGACATGGGCAAGGGAATGACCTTCGTCGCGGCGAGCATCGACAGCCGGGGCAAGGCGGGCGACACGGGTGCCACCCCCGAACCGACCGAGACGAAGACGAAGGGGGCGGGACAGTGAGCGAGCCGCTGCGGTCCTCCGACCCGTCCCGCATCGCGGGGTTCCGGCTGCTGCGGCGGCTCGGCGCGGGCGGCATGGGCGTCGTCTACCTCGGGCGCACCGACTCCGGGGCACTCGCCGCGGTCAAGGTGATCCGGGGCGAGGGCGCCGGTGACGACGGCTTCCGGGCCCGGTTCGCGCGGGAGGTGGAGCTGGCGCGGCGGGTGGACAGCCCCTGGGTGGTTCCCGTCCTGGACGCGGACGCCGAGACGCGCGAACCGTGGCTGGCCACCGCGTTCGTCCCCGGACCTTCCATCGCGGAGGCGGTGGCCGCGCACGGCCCGCTGCCGTCGCAGGCCGTACGTGTCCTGGGCGGGCTGCTGGCCGGGGCTCTGGACGCCGTGCACACGGCCGGGCTCGTGCACCGGGACGTCAAGCCGGGCAACGTACTGCTCGCCCTGGACGGACCGCGCCTGATCGACTTCGGCATCGCGCGCGCCGCCGACGACACGACGCTGACCGCGTCGGGGCTCGTGGTCGGCACCCCCGGTTTCCTCGCCCCGGAGCAGGCCGAGGGGCAGCCCGCCACGTCCGCGAGCGACGTCTTCGCGCTGGGCTGCGTGCTGGCGTACGCCTCGACCGGCACGCCTCCCTTCGGCACCGGGACACCGGACGCCCTGATGTACCGCACGGTCCACGACGAGCCGGAACTCGGCCGCGTGGAGGGCGAGTTGCGGTCCCTGGTGGAACGCTGCCTGGCCAAGGACCCGGACGGGCGGCCCACGGCCGACGACATACGGGGCTTGTTCACCGATGACGCTCCGGACGCCTCCGGCGGCTGGCTCCCCGACCCCGTCGCCCGGATGGTCGCCGCACGGGCCGCCGAGAGCCTCGCCTTCCCGGACGTCGAACCCACGGTCGTGGATGATCCGGCCGTCCCCACCCGGCACCCGGGACGGCGCCGTCTGCTGCTGGCCGGCGGCGCGCTGCTGCTCGCGGGCGGCGGGACCGGGGCGGCGGTGTGGGCGTCGGGGGACGACGAGAAACCGGTCGCGAGCGTCGGGCGTCCCGTGTACGTCCTCGGCGTGCACACGACCACCGGCACAGCCGAGGCCGCCGTCAGCCGGGCCTCCGAACGCGCCGCCCGCCTCGCCGTCGCCGAGCACAACGCCACGCGGAAGCGCTCCTACGACATGAAGGTGAAGGTCCTCGCCGACCGGGGCGACGCGGACACCGCACAGGCGGTGGCCCGTGAGTTCACCGCCGACCGGAACGTCGTCGCCGTACTGGGACCGGTCGCCGAGCTCCCCATGCAGAGAGCCGCGGCCGTCTACGGTGCGGCGGGGCTGACCCACGTCTCCAGCACCACGGGCCAGCAGGACTACTTCCTGACGTCGCCGAAGACCTCGTTCCAGAGCGGCCCCGCCCACGCCGCGCTGGGCGGCTGGATCGGACTGCACGCCTACATCACCCAACAGGTGGTGCCGGCCGGTGTCGTGATCGACCGGGCCGGGGGTCCGGCCGTCCAGGACCAGGGCACCCAGGTGGTCAGCAACTGGCGCAACGTCCTCAAGAGCGAGGTCGTGCCCCGCGTCGTCGCGGAGGACACGGACGACGGCCCGAAGGCGGTGCGCGAGGTGCTCGCCGCCGGCGTCAAGGCCTTCGTGTACCTGGGCCCCCTGGACGCCACCGTCCGCACGGCCCGGGCCCTGGCCACGGCCGGCTTCACCGGGCCGCGCTGGATGCAGCACCAGCTCTACGGCTCGGACTTCCCGCGCCTCGCGGGCGCGGCGGGCGAGGGCTGGTACGTGGTCACGGACGCCGTGGACCCCTCCGTACTGACGACGAAGCGGGCCAAGGACTTCACCGCGGCCTGGCGGAAGCGCTACGGCAGCACCCCGGAGCCGCACGCGACCGAGGCGTACGACAGTGCGAAAATGCTGCTCGCCGAGTTCGCCCGCACGGTCCCGGCCGGGGCACGCCGGCGTCCGGTGCGAGCCGATCTCGCCGTACGGCTGGCGAAGGTGAAGTACCAGGGCATCGCCCGCACGTATGCCTTCGGCGACTTCCACCAGTACGACAACAGCTCGACGGGCTGGGCGGACGAGACCTTCGTCCACGAGGTCCGCGGCGGGCGGTTCCGGCAACTGGGATCGCTCGGCGATCTGAATCGCGCGGCGCAGAGCCAGGGCTGACCAGCGCTCTGCACCGACGGGCGGGAACGATGGCGAAACGGAGGCGGCCGGCGTGGAACGGCTACTGCCCACCGATCCGTCCCTGATCGGCGGGCACCGGCTCGCCGGACGGCTCGGCGCGGGCGGCATGGGCGTCGTCTATCTGGCGCGCTCGCCGCACGGCGCGTGGTGCGCGCTGAAGGTGATCCGCGCCGAGTACGCCGACGACCCCGGCTTCCGCGCCCGTTTCCGCCGCGAGGCCGAGCTCGCGTCGCGCCTCACCAGCCGGTGGACCGTGCCGGTCGTCGCGGCCGACGCCGACGCCCGCTCCCCGTGGCTGGCCACCGCCTATGTGCCCGGCCCGTCCCTCGCCGAGGCCGTCGCACTGCGCGGACCCTGGCCCGAGGCGCAGTTGCGCAGTCTCGGTGCCGTGCTGGCCGAGGCACTGGACGGAGTGCACGCGGCCGGGCTGGTCCACCGGGACGTGAAGCCCGCGAATGTGTTGCTGGCCGCGGACGGGCCGCGGCTGATCGACTTCGGGATCGCGCGGGCCGTCGGCGCGACCGCGCTCACCACGGACGGCTCCGTCGTCGGCTCCCCCGGCTACCTCTCCCCCGAACAGGCCCGCGGGCACAGTGTCGGCCCGCCCAGCGACGTCTTCTCACTCGGCTGCGTCCTCGCCCACACGGCCACCGGCCGCCCGCCGTTCGGCACCGGCGGCGCCGCGGCCGTGCTGTACCGGACCGTCGGGCAGGAACCGGACCTGGACGGCATCCCGGAAAGCCTCGGCCGGACCGTACGACGATGTCTGGCCAAGGAACCGGACCAGCGCCCGAGCGCCCGTGAACTCCGCGACGTCTTCGGTGAGTTCGCCGTGGCCGAGTGGCTGCCCGAAGGGCTGCCGGCCCTGGTCGCCGCCCGTGCCGCACGCGTCCTCGACCTGCCCGTTCCCGACCCCACCATGCTCGCCGACACCTCCCCCGCGGACGCGCCGCCCTCGCCCACCCGGCGGCGCCTGCTCGTCGCGGGAGCCGCACTCGGCGTCACCGCGGTGGCCGGGGCGGGCGCGTGGTGGGAGTGGGGCCGGGCCGGCGCGTCGACGAACACCGGCTCCGTACGGCGCGACCGCCACGTGGTCACGCTGCTCGGCAGCCTGAACGACCCCTATTTCACCAACCACAAGCGCGGCGCCCTCCTCGCCGTCGAGCAGCACAACCAGGACGCCCGACGCACCGTCGACCTCGTGCTGCGCACCGCCGACGACGGCGGGACCGCGGCGGGCTCCGCCGCGGCGGCCGCGCGGCTGGCCGCCGACCCGGACGTGTCCGTGGTGATCGCCGCGGGCACGAACGCGACCGTGCCCGCGGTGCTGCCGCCGTGTACGAAGGCCCGGCTGACCGTGCTCATCACCCGGGCCGACACCGGCGCGGTCGACGTCGTCAACACCACCAGCGCCCTCGTGCTGCGCGTCACCCAGATCGTCGGCCCGTTCGCGGCGGTGATCTATCTGAACCGGGTCGTCAAACCCGCCCGCACGGTGGTCGTGCACGACCTGGCCACCGAGGTGGAGAGTCTGGCCACGGTCCGCATCATCACGGTCTACGGCAAGCTCGACGGCGGGACGTCGGTGGAGGAGGTCGCCGCGGACGAGGACTTCACCGGGGTCGCCCGCCGTATCGCCGCCCGCCCTCGCGACGCCGTCTTCTTCGGCGGGGTGAGTCCGGACCGCGCCGCGGCCTGCGCCCGCGCGCTGCGGGACGCCGGCCACCGGGGCGCCCGGGTCGCGAGCGAGCACGTCCTCGGCGCCCCCTTCCTGGCCGCCGGCGAGGACTGGAGGATCGCTACGGGCTACACGGACGCGAACGCCGACACCCGTACCAAGGCGTTCGCCGCCGCGTTCCGGGCCCGCCATGGACGCGCGCCGGGCCCCTGGGCGGCCGAGGCGTACGACGCCGTCCGGTTCGCCGCCCACGGCCTGGCCTCCGTCGGAGACGACGGCCGCACCGCCCTGCGCTCGGAACTCCTGCGCCGCCCCTGGCAGGGCATCACCCGCCTCATGAGCTTCGACGCCTCAACGCAGTTCTTCGAGACCAGCGACGACGGCGGAGGCTTCCTGTTCCGGGTGACCGGCGGAGCCGCCCGGTTCGTGGCGCGGTCCGCCGACATCGGCAAGAAAACGTGAGGCGTCGCACAACTCCCCTTGAGCGCAAGGGAGTTGCATGACGGTCATGCGCACACGTACGCCGCCAGATGCTCCCCCGTGAGCGTCGACCGCGCGTCGACCAGGTCGGCCGGCGTCCCCTCGAAGACGATCTTGCCGCCGTCGTGGCCGGCGCCGGGGCCGAGGTCGATGATCCAGTCGGCGTGGGCCATGACCGCCTGGTGGTGCTCCACGACGATGACCGACTTGCCGGAGTCGACCAACCGGTCCAGCAGGCCGAGCAGTTGCTCCACGTCGGCGAGGTGCAGGCCGGCGGTGGGCTCGTCCAGGACGTAGACGCCGCCCTTCTCCGACATGTGCGTGGCCAGCTTGAGGCGCTGGCGTTCGCCGCCGGAGAGGGTGGTGAGCGGCTGGCCGAGGCTGAGGTAGCCGAGGCCCACGTCGGCGAGGCGGGTAAGGATCTTGTGCGCGGCCGGAGTTGCCGCCTCACCCGCGCCGAAGAACTCCTCGGCCTCGGTCACCGACATGGCGAGCACCTCGCTGATGTCACGCCCGCCGAAGCGGTATTCGAGCACCGACGCGTCGAACCGTTTCCCGTCGCAGTCCTCGCAGGTGGTGGCCACGCCGGCCATCATCGCCAGGTCGGTGTAGATGACGCCGGCACCGTTGCACGTGGGGCAGGCGCCCTCGGAGTTGGCGCTGAACAGGGCCGGCTTCACGCCGTTGGCCTTGGCGAAGGCCTTCCGGATCGGTTCGAGGAGTCCGGTGTACGTCGCCGGGTTGCTGCGGCGTGAGCCGCGGATGGCGCCCTGGTCGACCGACACCACGTTCCCGCCGGCCGGGATCGACCCGTGCACCAGCGAGCTCTTGCCGGAGCCCGCGACACCGGTGATGACGGCGAGGACGCCGAGCGGGACGTCGACGTCGACGTCCTGGAGGTTGTTGGTCGCGGCGCCCCGGATCTCCAGCATGCCGGTGGGCTTGCGGGTCGACTCCTTGAGCTTGGCCCGGTCGTCGAAGTGCCGGCCGGTGATGGTGCCGCCGGTGCGCAGTCCCTCGACGGTGCCCTCGAAGCAGACGGTGCCGCCCGCCGTACCGGCGCCCGGGCCGAGGTCGACGATATGGTCGGCGATCGCGATGGTCTCCGGCTTGTGCTCGACGACGAGCACGGTGTTGCCCTTGTCACGCAGGCGCAGCAGCAGGTCGTTCATGCGCTGGATGTCGTGCGGGTGCAGTCCGATGGTCGGCTCGTCGAAGACGTACGTGACGTCGGTCAGCGAGGAACCGAGGTGGCGGATCATCTTGACGCGCTGTGCCTCACCGCCCGACAGCGTGCCCGCCGACCGGTTCAGCGAGAGATAGCCGAGACCGATCTCGACGAACGAGTCGAGGGCCTGCCCCAGCGCGGTGAGCAGCGGCGCCACCGACGGCTCGTCGAGACCACGCACCCACTCGGCCAGGTCGCTGATCTGCATCGCGCAGGCGTCGGCGATGCTGATGCCCTTGATCTTCGAGGACCGGGCGCCCTCGTTGAGGCGGGTGCCGTCGCAGTCGGGGCAGACGGTGAAGGTGACCGCGCGGTCCACGAACTCCCGGATATGGGGCTGCATGCCCTCCCGGTCCTTGGCGAGCATCGACTTCTGGATGCGCGGGATCAGACCTTCGTAGGTCATGTTGATGCCCGCGATCTTCATCCGGGTCGGCTCGCGGTGGAGGAAGTCCTGGAGTTCCTTCTTGGTGAACTTCCGGATCGGCTTGTCCGGGTCGAAGAAGCCCGACTCGCTGTAGAGCCGGGAGTTCCAGCCGCCGCCCGTGTACCCGGGCACGGTGATCGCGCCCTCCGCAAGGGACTTGGAGTCGTCGTAGAGCTGGGTGAGGTCGAGGTCGGTGACCGAGCCGCGGCCCTCGCAGCGCGGGCACATGCCGCCGGTGATGCTGAAGCTGCGGCGCTCCTTGACCTTCTGTCCGCCGCGTTCCATGGTGACCGCGCCCGCGCCGCTGATCGAGGCGACGTTGAAGGAGAACGCCTTGGGCGAGCCGAGGTACGGCGTGCCGAGCCGGCTGAAGAGGATGCGCAGCATCGCGTTGGCGTCGGTGGCGGTGCCGACCGTGGAGCGGGGGTCGGCGCCCAGCCGCTGCTGGTCGACGATGATCGCGGTCGTCAGCCCGTCGAGGACGTCGACCTCGGGGCGGGCCAGCGTCGGCATGAAGCCCTGCACGAAGGCGCTGTACGTCTCGTTGATCAGCCGCTGCGACTCCGCGGCGATCGTGTCGAACACGAGTGAGCTCTTGCCCGAGCCGGAGACACCGGTGAACACCGTCAGCCGACGCTTCGGGATCTCGATGCTGACGTCCTTGAGATTGTTCTCGCGCGCCCCGTGCACGCGGATCAGGTCATGGCTGTCGGCAGCGTGCGGTGCGGACGACCGCGTGTCCGTCCTCGTGGCCTTGCTCATCGTGCCTTCCCTCCGTTTGCGCCGGGCCGCCGACGGTCCCTCGGCGGACATCGCCCGGCTCGATCCAACCAGGCTTCGAGCGGTACGTCCGCTTCCGGTACACGGTGGTGTACCTGGCAGTCACGCTAGGGGCAACGCGCGGCCCCGCGCTTCTCGAATCCTGACCGGAACGGGCACCCGCCCCGCCTACTGGTCGCCGCGCAGATAGCGCGTGACCATGTCCACCAGCTCCGTCTCGAACGTCTCGACCGGGATGGCCCGCGGGTCGGCCATGAGCTTGTGGATGTTGATCTCCACGGTGAACACGATCAGCTCGGCCGCGGTGTCGAGATGTCGCACATGGACGTCCGGGTGCCGGGCGAGGAGGTCGCGCACCTGACCGACGCGAACCTTTCCGTGCCGCTCGACCGTGTCGCGCAGTTCCCGCGAGACCGGTGCCTCTTCCATCATGATCCGCAGCAGTTGCGGATCGTCGCGGTGGTTGTCGACCGCGTCGCGGACCAGCGCCCGCACCGTCGCCTCCAAAGTGCCGGGAGACAGGTCGAGTCGGTCGGCCTGCGCCCAGGTACCCCGGTCGATGTGCCGCACCAGCAACGCGGCGAGGACGGCGTCCTTGTTCGGGAAGTACTGGTACAGCGAGCCGATGGAGACGCGGGCGCGCTCGGCGATGCGGTTGGTGGTGCCGGCGGCGTAGCCGTACTCGGCGAAAACGTGAGCAGCAGCGGTGAGGATGCGCTCGCGGGTGAGTTCGGCGCGCACCTGGCGGGGCTTGCGACGTGGCTGAAGACGGTCGTCGGCCGACGGCATCCGGGTGCCTCCCCAAGGCGCGAAAAGCGAGTAGCCAAAGAGCTGAGCCATTGCTCACAATATAGCCATGAGCTGCGAGAACAAGGCCATGGCCGATCGCGGCCCGGGCCGCTCGGGCTCCGCCTGAGAGGAGTCCCCGTGCGACAAGCGAACCCCTTGAGCGCCCTGCGTCGGCTGACGACGGAGGCCGAGGTCGAGGCGACGGTCGGCCTCCCCGCGCCGGTGATCGTGCTCAAGCAGATCAGCGCCCTCGACGAGGGCTGCCGGACCGTCCTCGCCCGGTGTCCGATCGCGGCCGTCGGATACCGCGACGCCGACGGCACCAGCAGGACGACCTTCATCGGCGGCACCCCGGGGTTCGCCCGCGTCCACTCGCCCACGCGCATCTCGTTCTCGCTGCCCGGGCCCGGCGACCCGCGCGGTCCGGTGTCGTTCTTCTTCCTCCTGCCGGGCGTCGGGGAGGTCCTGCGCGTCAACGGCTCGGTGGCCGCGCGGAAGGGCGCGGAGACGACCGTCGACATCCAGGAGGCGTACGTGCACTGCGCGCAGGCCGTCCTCCGGTCCCGCCTGTGGCAGCCGCCCGTCCCGTCCGAGCCGGTCGCAGGGATCACGGGGGACGGGCCCCTGTGCCGGCCCGGTGTCGTGGAGTTCCTGGCGACGGCCCCCTTCCTCGCCCTGTCCACGTGGGACGACTCCGGTGGCAGCGACACGAGTCCGCGCGGTGACCGGCAGGCGGTGGCGCGCGTGCTGGACAGCCGCACGCTCGTCGTCCCGGACCGGAAGGGCAACAAGCGCGCCGACACGCTCCACAACCTGCTGCGGGACGACCGGCTCTCGTTCGCCGCGCTCGTGCCGGGCCGCAGCGGTGTGCTGCACGTCCGCGGCCGTGGCGCGATCACCGACGATCCCGCGCTGCTGGAGACGATGGCCCTGCGCGGCATGCCGCCGCACCTGGCGCTGCTCATCGACGTCGAGCACGCCGAGGTGACCGGCAACGACGCCGTGGCGCGCTCGCGGCCGTGGGCCCCCGGCGCCCACGTCGACCGGGGCACGGTGCCCGACCTGATGGCGCTGGGGGGAAAGCACCTCGCCGCCGGTTCGGCCGACGCCGAAGGCGGCCCGCCCGTGTTCCTGCTGAAGGCCGTCGGAGCGATCCCGGGGATGACTCGGCTACTGCGGCTGGTGTTGAACCGTCTCTACAGTTCCGGACTGCGGAAGGAGGGCTACGAGGACGTCGAGCCCGGCTCGGGCGGCCGGCACCGGGGCTTCCGGCGCCGCCGCCCCGCCGACGCCGGACGTCCCGTCGCCGGCGGTCGGGCGGAGGATCCGCTGCGGGAGGTGCGTGTCGCCGAGGTGCGCGGCGAGACTCCGAGCGCGGTCACCCTCGTGCTGGAGGACGTGGGCGAGAACCCGGGCTCGTTCGACTTCCGGCCCGGCCAGTTCTTCACCCTGGTCGCCGACATCGACGGACGCCCGGTGCGACGGGCCTACTCGGCATCGTCGGCGCCCGGTTCGTCCCGGTTGGAGGTCACCGTCAAGCGCGTCGAGGGCGGCCGGTTCTCCACCCACGCGAACGAAAGCTTCCAGGTCGGTGACCGCCTCGCGGTGCGCGGTCCGTCGGGGTCCTTCCACGCCGAGCAGCGACCCCCGGACGAGATCGTGCTCGTCGCGGCGGGCAGCGGCGTGACACCGATGATGAGCATGATCCGCACCCGGCTCGCCGTGCCGGGCCACGACCGGATCGCGCTGCTCTACAGCAGCCGCGACACCCAAGAGACCATCTTCGCCGAGGAGTTGACCCGGTTGGCGAAGGACCACCCCGGCCGGCTGTCCGTCACCCACGTCCTGACCCACCGGGACGGGCGCCTCGACGCGGACGGCGTACGGCGCTGGATCACCGGCCTGTCCCCCGCGCCGGGCGCCCACTACTACACCTGCGGTCCCGTACCTCTGATGGACGCCGTCCAGGACGTCCTGACCGGGCGGGGAGTCCCGGCGGAGCTGATGCACCAGGAGCGCTTCACCAGCGGAGCGGACACCGGGACCGTGGGAACGGTGCCGCAGGAGATGGTCGTGGAGGAGGACGGACGCCCCGTCGGCACGGTGGTCGTCGAGCCCGGTCAGACGCTGCTCGACGCGGGACTCGCGGCGGGGCTGCCGATGCCGTACTCCTGCACGGTCGGAAACTGCGGCGACTGCACGGTGCGGCTGCGCGGCGGAGAGGTCACACGGAACGAGCCCAACTGCCTCACCCCACAACAGAAGGCCGACGGTTTTGTGCTGGCGTGCGTGAGCTGCCCGCTGTCCAAGGTCACCCTCGACATCATCGACCCGTGACCGCGCCCGTCACCCGGAGGGAGAGAGAACTTGTTCACCTCCCCGCAACCGCCCTTTGGATCCACATACTTAAAGTGTGGATCCTCACCCTTGATGCCCGCCTTCGATCCCCCGGACCGCCCCCTGGACCCGACACCCGAACCTGAACTACCGCGCTCCCTGAACGGATCACACCCATGTGCCTGCCGCCTCACCCGCCCCCCTCATGACACCACGCCACGGTGTACGCAGGATCGTGCCCCTGCTGCTGGGCTGGGAGGAACTCCCCAAGTCCGTCTCCGTGCACGGCGCCCCGTACGAGGAACGCCTGCGTGAACCCGTGCCGGCCGTGCTCCTGGAGTGCGACGGCGGCTGGCTGCTGCTCGACACCGGCTTCAACACCGCCCTGATCCGGGACCCGGCCCTGCGCCGCCGCTTCTACGGCTCCCCCAACTACCGGCCGATCCTGCCCGGTCCCGGTGAGCCCCTGGAGGAGGCCCTCGACGCGGCCGGCATCCCGATGGACGCGATCCACGCGGTGGCCGTCAGCCATCTGCACGCCGACCACGCGGGCGGGCTCAAGCACTTCGCGGGCCGGGTGCCGGTGCACGTGCAGCGCGAGGAACTCTCCTACGGCCTCTCCGGGCAGCCGGAGGTCGAGCGCCACTCCATCTTCCGCGTCGACTTCGACGACCCGCGCATCGACTGGCGACAGGCCGACGGGGACACGGAGATCGCGCCCGGCGTCACCGCCGTGCTGACGGCCGGGCACACCCCCGGGCACCAGAGTTTCGTCGTCGACCTCGTGGACGGCGGCGGTTTCGTGTTCGCCTTCGACGCCGCCGATCTCACCGAGAACATCGAGCACGAGCGCCCGATCGGCGCCTCCATCGGTGTCGACCCGGAGCGCACGGTGGAGCCCATCCGCCGTCTCAAGAGCATCGCCGCAGAACGCGGCTACGAACTCGTCCCCGGTCATGACCCCGTGGTCTGGCCGGAGTTGATGCGCCGCAAGGGCGTGCCGGGCGCCTAGCCCGTCCTGGCCGAACCGCCCCGACAACTCGGTTCACACGCCTTTAACACCCGGGACACGAGAGACAGCCTGTGGCCCGTGAACATGATTTTGGATCCAATCTTGACACTTTGAGATCCAACACCTGAGGATCGGTACCCAAGGAGGCCCACATGCCGGACCAGTCAACTGGATCGTCCTCACCCGGTTCCGCCCCGTCGACGGCGTCGCGCCGCACCATGCTCCGGGGCGCGGGACTCCTCGGAGTGGGCGTCGGCTTCGGGCTCCCCGCCCTGCTCAGCGCCTGTGGCGCCGCGGCCGACGATGCCAAGGGAAGCAGCAAGGGCGGCACGCTGACCCTGGCCATCGACGCGACCAGCGCGGTCAACGACCCGTCGTTCTACACCTCGTTGGGCGACTGGATGGCCGTCGACTGCATCTGCCGGGGCCTGACCTTCATCTCCTTCGAGACCAACGAGCCCACCCCCGACCTGGCCAAGAGCTGGACGATCTCCGACGACCAGCTCACCTACACCTTCACCCTGCGCGAGGGCGTCAAGTTCCACGACGGCACCACGCTGACCTCGGCGGACGTACTGGCCAGCCTGGGGCGGCAGTTCGACGAGAAGGACAAGACGCTCCCGAAGGGCGCCACCCGCCCGCTGTCCGACCTCGGCGCGAACGTCGCCTCGCTGACCGCCCCGGACGACCTCACCGTCAAGATGGTCCTCAAGAAGCCGGACCGGACCGCCCTCGGCCAGCTCTCCGACATCGGCGGCCGCATCATCTCGAAGGCCGCGCTGACGAAGTACGGCGCGGACATCGGCAAGCACCTCGTCGGCACCGGCCCCTTCGCCTTCTCCGCCGCCACCTCCGGCCAGTCGATCACCCTCACCGCCTTCGACGACTTCCGCCTCGGCAGACCGCCTGTCGACCGGCTGGTGCTGCGCCAGGTCCAGGACCCCTCGACGATCGTCAGTTCGCTGCTCAGCGGCGACATCTCGGCCACCCAGTTCACCCCGTACTCGGCCGCCGCGCAGCTCCGCAAGGACGACTCGGTGACGGTCTACAAGACGCCGTACAACGCCAACGCGATCCTGATGATCGACGCCCGCCGCGTCCCCGAGCTCAAGGTCCGCCAGGCCATCAACCTCGCGATAGACCGCAAGTCCATTCTGGATCAGGCCTTCTACGGCGTCGGGGCGCTGCCCGCGGGCTACGCGATCCCGCCCGCGCAGAGCGGCTACGACACCAGCCTCGCCGATCTCTCCACCCAGGACACCGCCAAGGCGAAGAAGCTCGTCGCCGAGGCCGGCGCGGGCGGCCGGCGGATCCGGCTCATGGCGGCGAGCGATTCCTGGCACCCGAAGGCCGCGCAGATCGTCGCCCAGAACCTGACCGACGTCGGCTTCAAGGTGGTCACCACCTCCGTCGACCCGGCCACCTACTTCACCCGGCTCCTCGACGGCAAGGACGACTACCACGACCTGATGATCTGGGAGCGCAACACCTACGTCCCGGACGCCAACGACATGGTCGGCGCCATGGCCAGCCCCACCGGTCTCTACGGCGCGACGATCACCGGCATGGACACGCTCAAGGACGCCGCCTCGCTCCAGGCGGAGCTGGACACGGCCAAGAACCTGCCCCTCGGTGCGCAGCGCACGGCTGCCTACACGAAGATCCAACGCCGTTGGGCCGAGGACTACATGGTCCTGTCGATGCTGTCCTGCTTCGCCAACCTGGTGGTCAGCGGCTCGCACGTGAAGCACATGAACACGGCCGCGCTGGCCAACCACCGGTGTTACATGGAGAAGGCCAGTGTCTGACACCACGACAGCTCCACCACCCGTGGCGACCGTGCGGCCCCCTTCGTCGCCCTTCACCGGGCGGACCGTCCTCGCCGCCTGGCGTCGGCGCCGGTTGGGACGGTCCTGGCCGGCCGTGCTGTCGTGGCTCGTGCTGGTCGCGCTGGTCCTGGTGGCTGCCGTGGGGCCGCTGTTCGTCCAGGCGGACCCGCTGCGTCAGACCTCGTCGGCGCTGCTGCCGATGGGCTCGGCGGGTCACCTCTTCGGCACGGACGACCTGGGCCGCGACGAACTGGCCCGACTGGTGCACGGCGCCCGCCCGTTGCTGCTCGTGGCCTTCGCCGCGACCGCGCTCGCCGCCGTCGTCGGCACCGGGATCGGGCTCCTCGCCGGATACCTCGGCGGTGTGGTGGAACAGATCCTGATGCGGATCGTGGACCTCGCGCTCGCGTTCCCCTCCATCCTGCTCGTCATCCTCCTCGTGGCGGCCGCGGGACCGGGCACGGTCAGTCTGATCTTCGGCATCGGGGTGTCCCTCGCGCCCGGCCTGGCCCGGCTGGCCCGTGCCCTGACCGCCCGCGAGGCGGCCCGTGACTACGTCGTCGCCTGCAAACTGGGCGGCACCCGCACCCCGCGCATCCTCGCCCGCGAACTCCTCCCGAACATCGCCGGACCGATGCTCGCCCAGGTCGTCATGACCCTCTCGATCGCGGCCGGTTTCGCCGCCGGCCTCTCCTACCTCGGCCTCGGCATCCAACCCCCGCAGCCCGACTGGGGCTACATGGTCCAGGCGGGCCAGGAGTTCCTCTACACGGCACCCCGACTGGTCGTCCTGCCCGCGACGTTCACGCTGCTGTTCGTCGTCGCCTGCAACTTCGTGGGCGACGACCTGCGCGACGCACTCGACGTACGGGGGCCGGCGTGACCACCGCACTCCTCCCCGTCCGCACGCCCAAGTGGGCGGCGGGAACAGCCCTGTTGGTCCTACGACGGCTCGCGGTCATCCCCGTCGTGCTGTTCGCGCTGGCCAGCCTGGTGTTCCTCGCGATGCGCCTGCTCCCCGGCTCACCGGCGACCTCGCTCGCGGCCGGCGGCAACAACCTCTCCGCGTCCCAACTGGCGGTGAACGAGGCACGCGTCAACAAGGCCCTCGGCCTCGACCGACCGCTCCTCGTCCAATACGGCAGCTTCCTCAACGACCTCGTGCACCTACGGCTCGGCACCTCGTTCTACGGCTCCAACAGCGTCCTGGGCCTCCTCGGCGACGCGCTCCCCGCCACCATCGAGCTGACCCTCGCGGCGATGACGATCGCGGTCCTGCTCGGTGTCGTCACCGGGGTCATCGCCGCGCTGCGCAAAGGGAGTTGGATCGACCACTCGACCCGGGCCGTCGCCACGGTCAGCTTCTCGCTGCCGTGGTTCGCGCTCGGCGTGCTCGGCATCGTCGTGTTCGGCGTGTGGCTGCGCTGGCTCCCGGTCCTGGGCCGGCTGCCCAGCTCGCTCGACTACAACCCGACCACCAACTTCGTTCTCCTGGACGCGATCCTGCAGAACCGCCCGGAGCTGGTGTGGCCCTGGATCCAGCATCTGATCCTGCCCGCCGTCACGCTGGCGCTGTCGATGGCCGGGTTCATCACCCGCATCGTGCGCGCCTCGGTGCTGGAGGTCCTCGACGACGACTTCGTACGGACCGCCCGGATGAAGGGCCTCAGCGAGAGCGTGGTGGTCCGCCACCACGTGCTGCGCAACTCCTGGCTGCCCATCGTGACCGTCCTGGGGCTCCAGTTCGGTTCCCTGCTGGGCGGTTCGGTGATCACCGAGACGGTCTTCTCGTACGCCGGTGTCGGCCGCCTGCTCGTGCAGGGCGTCCTGCAACGCGACTACCCCGTCGTGCAGGGCGCGGCCCTCGCCATCGCGCTCCTCTTCACCCTGGTCAACCACGCGGTGGACCTGTTGTACACGGTCCTCGATCCGCGGCTACGGAAAGGATGACCCGCATGGACATCGTGCTCGTCCACGGTGCCGGCGGACGACCGACGACCTGGTCGGCCGTCCAGCCCCTGCTGGCAGCCCGCGGCCACCGGCTGTTCACCGTCACCAACCCGATGACCTCGCTGGAGGACGACGTCGCCAACACGGCGGCCGTGCTGGCGGAGACAACAGGCCCGGTGCTGCTGGCCGGGCACTCCTACGGCGGCGCGGTCATCAGCAATGTCGGGCGCGATCCGCGGGTCAAGGGGCTTGTCTACATAGCCGCGTTCGGGCCGGACGAGGGCGAGACGGTCAGCGGGATCGTCGAGCGGTACGAGGAGGCGGAGATCTCCAAGTACATGCGGCGCGGCCCGAACGGTGAGTGGAAGTCCGAGACGAGCGAGGAGTTCTGGGCGGAGATAGGCCCCGACCTCTCCCCCGAGCAGCGGGCCGTGGTGGAGGCGGAGGGCCGCAAGGCGGAGAACCTCATCTTCACCCAGCCGACGGGCACACCGGCCTGGCGCACCCTGCCCAGTTGGTATCTGGTCGCCGACGACGACCGCACGCTGCGCCCGGAGATCCAGAACGACATGGCGGACCGCATGAAGGCCACCGTCGAGCACGTGCCGGGCAGCCACTACACGACTCTCGTGTGGCCCGAGCGCGTCGCCGACCTGATCCACACGGCGGCCCTGGCCGTGGGCGACGGCTCATGACCCCCGCGCCCGTGCTCGAAGTCCGGGATCTGCGCGTCCAGTTCGACGTACCGGCGGGCCGGCTGCCCGCCGTGGACGGTGTGGACCTCACCCTCCGCCAGGGCGAAGTCCTCGCGCTGGTCGGCGAGTCGGGGTCCGGGAAGTCCGCCCTGTCGATGAGCCTGGTCGGTCTCAACCGTGGTCCGCGCACCCACATCAGCGGCGAGGCGGTCTTCAAGGGCCGTGACCTCGTCGCCGCGTCGGAGCGGGAATTGCGCGGGGTGCGCGGCAAGGACATCGCGGTCGTCTTCCAGGACGCGCTGGCCGCGCTCAACCCGCTGCACCGGGCGGGCGCCCAGGTCTCCGAGATGATCCGAGCCCACCGCGACGTGACACGGGGTCAGGCGACCAGCCGGGCCGTGGAGTTGCTCGGCGAGGTCGGCATCGCAAGCCCCGACCGCACGGCACGCGCCTACCCGCACCAGCTCTCCGGGGGCATGCGCCAACGCGTGATGATCGCCATGGGCCTGGCCAACGACCCGGTGGTACTGATCGCGGACGAGCCCACCACCGCCCTCGACGTCACGATCCAGGCCCAGGTGCTGGCCGTACTCAAACGCGTCCAGCGCGACCACGGCACCTCCGTCCTGCTGATCACCCACGACCTGGGCGTCGTCGCCGAGGTCGCCGATCGGGTGGCCGTGATGTACGCGGGCCGGATCGTGGAACAGGGCCTGCGCGAAGAGGTGCTGTTCCACCCCCAACACCCTTACACCATGGGCCTGTTGGGATCCGTCCCACCCATCGACGGTCCTGTCGTACGACGGCTGCCGACCATCGCGGGCAGCCCGCTCACCGGGGTCGACCGGCCGTCCGGGTGCGCGTTCGCTCCCCGGTGCCCCTTCGTCCACGACGCGTGTTCCGAGCGGCCCGTGCTGCGGCGGCGGCACGGTGACGACGGGCATCTCGACGCCTGTGTGCTGCCCTCCCCCGCCCGTGCCACGGCCCGTTCCCAGGGAGGTCTCGCATGACCGCCGCGCTCGTCCAGGCCCGCGCGTTGCGGGTCGAGTATCCGGGCCGGGCGGGCGGCAGGGTCCGGGCACTGCGCGACGTCGACCTCGACATCCTCCAGGGCGAGACCCTGGGCCTGGTCGGCGAGTCGGGGTGCGGCAAGTCCACGCTGGGTCGCGCCCTGTTGCGGGTGATCGAACCCGCCTCGGGCCGCATCGAGTTCGACGGCACCGACCTCACCCGGCTGCGCGGGCGTCAACTGCGCCGTACCCGGGCCGAGTTGCAGATGGTCTTCCAGGACCCGTTCGGTTCGCTGAACCCACGCCGCAGGATCGCCGACATCGTCGCCGAACCCCTGCTGCGGGCGCGCGGTGCCACCCGGGCCGAGGCCGCGAAGGCGGTGGCCGAACTGCTCGACCTGGTGGGTCTGGGCGCGGAGGCCGGCGGTCGCCGGCCGCACGAGTTCTCCGGAGGCCAGCGCCAACGCATCGGTATCGCACGGGCCTTGGCCTCCTCCCCGCAGTTCGTGGTGGCCGACGAGGCGGTCTCCGCGCTGGACGTGTCGATCCAGGCCCAGGTGCTGAACCTGCTGTCGGACCTGGTCCGCGACCGCGGCCTGACGATGCTGTTCATCTCGCACGACCTGGGCGTCGTACGGCACATCGCCGACCGGATAGCGGTCATGTACCTCGGCCAGATCATCGAGGTCGCCTCCCGCGACGACTTCTTCGCCGCCCCCGCACACCCCTACAGCCGGGCGCTGCTGTCCTCCGTTCCCGTGCTGCGGCCCGGAGAGACCCGCGAACAGCAGGTGCTGGAGGGCGAGTTGCCCGATCCGGCGAATCCGCCCGAGGGCTGTCTGTTCCGCACCCGGTGCCCCATCGCCACGGAGCGGTGCCGCACCAGCGCGCCCGAGCTGCGCGAGATCGCGCCGGGCCGCAGTGTGCGCTGCCATCTCCCCCTGGTCTCAAGCGAGCAGCACGTCGCGAGTAGCGAGTAAGGACGAACCGCCTTGATCATCGACGCGTACAACACCACTCAGGACGTCCGCGGCCGTTCCGACTACCTCACCGGCGCCCGCAAGGGCCAGGCCCCGCCGCCGTACAAACCCTTCGAACCGCGCCGCATCCTCGACCGGATGGACGCGGCCGGGGTGGACATGGCGATGGTGTGCTCGCTCGCGCAGCGCATCGAGAACGACTTCATCGCCTCGCTGGTGGCCTCCTACCCGGACCGGTTCTTCGGCTTCGGGCAGGTGATGCCGCAGGCCGACGACGCGCTCGACGAGATCGACCGGATGGCCGACGCGGGCCTGGTCGGGCTGAAGCTGCATCCGAGCCTGCACGGCTACCACGTCGCCGACCACGGCCTGCTGGACCCGGTCTTCGAGGCGTGCGCGCGGCGCGGGCTGCTGGTGCTGATCAACGCTCTCGACGACGCGTTCTGCGCACCGCTGGCCATCGAGGAGATCGCCCGGGACCACCCCGAAGTCCCCACGATCATCGCCCACATGGGGGCCGTCTGGAACGTCCCGGAGGCGATCATCGTGGCCGAACGGCAGCCGCACGTGTACCTGGAGACGTCCGCGACGCTGATGAGCGACGTGAAGCGCGCCTACGCGCGGCTCGGCCCGGAGAAGATCCTGATGGGCAGCGAGTGGCCGGGGTCGGACTTCGACCTGGAGCGCATGAAGATCGCCAAGGCGGTCGAGGACGAGAAGGACCGCGCGCTGGTCGAAGGCGGCAACATGGCCCGGCTGTTGGGGCTGACGGTATGAGCGCCGTGGGTGCGCGAACCGTGTCCGTGCCGCCGTCGATGGGCGAGGACGACGTCGAACTCCTCGCCACCGCACAGCACTTGCTCGCCCGGGTCTGGAAGTCGGGCCGTCACGAGGTCGCGACCGCGCTCCGCACGGCGGACGGCCGGGTGCACACCGGGGTCCATGTGGAGGGTTCCTGCCGGCGCAGTTCGATCTGTGCCGAGGGGGTGGCCATGGGCACCGCCCGGGGCGCCCTGCCCGCCGGTGCGGAGCTGAGCATCACCTCGGTGGTCTCGGTGCAGATCAAGCCGGCGGGATCGTTCCGGATCATCGCGCCGTGCGGGGTGTGCCGTGAACTGATCAGCGACTACTGCCCGGACGCCACCGTGTGGGTCACCACGGTCGACGGGGACGAGCCCGTCCCGCTGCGCGCCCTGGACCTGCTGCCCGAGAAGAGCCGACGCCGATGGTGAGCGCCATCGGTCCCGAGGAGAGGAGAGCCATGTCGTCCGTCTTCGTCACCGGTCCGTCCGGACGAACCGTCCCCACCGGGCTCGATGTCCCCGAACTCGCCGCCCGGTTGGGCGGATCCGGGTCGCCCGTGCTGTGGGAGGAGCTGACCTGGCCCGAGGCGGAGTCGACGGCCGCCGCCCAGGACGCCGTCATCATCCCCGTCGGCGCCACCGAGCAGCACGGCCCCCATCTCCCCCTGGCCGTGGACACCCGGATCTGCGAGGCGGTCGCCCTCGGCGTCTCCGCACTCACTGGCGTGCCCGTCCTGCCGCCCCTGAGCTTCGGCGTGTCCGCGTCCCACGGCGACTTCGCCGGGACGGTGGCGCTGCGGCCGGAGACCATGATCGCCGTGGTCGAGGACGTCATCGACTCCCTGTACGCCTCTGGAGTACGGCAGTTCGTACTGCTCAACGGGCACATCTGGAACAACGGCGCGCTCGACGTGTCGGCCGAGAAGCTGAGGGTCCGTCACAAGGACGCACGCGTGCGGGCGTTGGGGTACGTGACGATGTACCCGGGGCCGGAGGTCGACGGACATGTCACCTACGGGCGGGCGTTGATGCACGCCAACTTCTTCGAGACGTCCGTGATGCTGCATCTGGCGCCGGAGCTGGTGCGGATGGAGCGGGCCACCTCCCATGTCGACGTCGACTCGTTCTGGGACTACCGCATGGACCAGGTCAGCGAGACCGGGGTCTGGGGCCGGGATGTCGCCGACGCGAACCCCAAGCACGGGGAGGCGGAGTTCGACCGCTGTGTCCTGACCACCGCCCGGGCGGTGTCCACGGCGGTCCGTGAGCCGTGGCCCGACCCCACTCACCGTCCCGGACGCCAGGCGTGAAGGAGAACACCGTGGACCCCAGCATCGTGATCCCCCACCTGCCGGAGTGCGAGCCCATGCTCATCGGCGGCGAGTGGACCACCGGCACCGCGACGGAGCGGATATCGGTGCTCGACCCCGCCACCCGGAAGCAGCTCACCACGGTCGTCCAGGCGGGCTCCGCCGAGGTGTCGGCGGCGGTCGAGGCCGCCACCTCCGCGCACCGGGACCGCCGTTGGCGCGGGCTGCCGCCCCGGCGGCGCCGTGACGTCCTGCTGCGCCTCGCCGACCTGGTGGAGCGCGACGCCGAGCAACTGGCGGTGCTGGACACCCTCGACAACGGCAAGGCCGTCGAACGCGCCCGCGGCGATGTGGAGTTGGGCCTCCAGGCCATCCGCCACTTCGCGGGCACCCCGACCCGGCTGGAGGGCACCGTGCACGCGGCCGGCCCCGACCGGCACGTGTACAGCGTCCGCGAACCGGTGGGCGTGGTGGCCGCCGTACTCCCGTGGAACTTCCCGTTCATGATCGCGGCCTGGAAGATCGCCCCGGCCCTGGCCGCCGGTTGCACGGTCGTGGTCAAGCCGGCCGAGCAGACCCCGCTCACCGCGCTGCGGTTGGCTGCGCTCTGTCTGGAAGCGGGCGTGCCCGAGGGCGTCGTCAACGTCCTGACCGGTGACGGGCGTACGGGCGCGGAACTGGTCGCCCATCCCGGCGTCGCCAAAGTGTCCTTCACCGGGTCGACGGAGGTCGGGCGGCACATCATGGCCGCGGCGGCGCCGTCGTTGAAGCGGCTGACACTCGAACTGGGCGGCAAGTCACCCAACATCGTCTTCGCCGACGCCGATCTCGACGCGGCCGTGCCGAACGCCGTGCGCGCGGTGTTCGGGCACTCCGGGCAGATGTGCACGGCGGGCAGCAGGCTGCTGGTGGAGCGCACGATCGTCAAGGAGTTCCTCGACCGGCTGGTGCCGGCCGTGGAGGCGCTGCGGATCGGCCCGGGCCTTTCGGGCGGCATCAACATCGGTCCGCTGGTGTCGCAGGAGCAGTACGACCGCGTCACCGGCTACGTCGAACTGGGCCGCGCCGAGGGCGCCGAGGTGGCAGTGGGCGGCGAACCGCTGCCCGGGCCGGGGTGGTTCGTGCCGCCGACGGTGTTCACCGAGGTCGCCCCCGGCATGCGGATCGCCCGGGAGGAGATCTTCGGGCCGGTCGCCACGATCCTGCCCTTCGACAGCGAGGAGGAGGCGATCGCGCTGGCCAACGACAGCGAGTACGGGCTCGCCGCCGGCGTGTGGACCGGCAGTCTGGCCCGGGCCCATCGCACGGCCGCCGCGCTGGAGGCGGGGACCGTGTGGGTCAACACGTACAACGAGTTCGACCCCGCCGTGGCCTTCGGCGGGATGAAGCAGTCCGGCCTCGGCAGGGACCTCGGCGACGCCGCCGTCGACGGGTTCACCGAGCTCAAGAGCGTGACGATCGCCCTGTGAGCGCGCCCGTGACGGCCACAACGGCCACCTCGCCCCCGAACCCACCGCCCCCGCGCCCTCTGAACGTCGCGGCCGAACGCGCCCGTACGCCGGGCTCGTTCACCGGTCACCACTTCAACGCGGCCGGTGCGGCCCTGCTCGCCAACGGCACCGTCGAGGCGGTCATCGACCATCTGCGCGCGGAGAGCCTGGCCGGCGGCTACGAGGCCGCCAAGCACGCGGCTCCGGCCCTGGAGGCCGTCTACGCGCGTACCGCCGAGCTCCTCGGCGCCCGGTTGGAGGAGGTCGCCCTCGTCGAGAGCGCGACGGCCGGCTGGCAGCGGGCCGTGTCGGCCCTTCGACTGCGCCCCGGTGACCGGGTGTTGGCGGCCCGCTCCAGTTATGTCAGCAGCGCGCTGCATCTGCTGTCGGTCGAACGCGACCACGGTGTGCGGGTCGAGCTGCTGCCCAACGGCCCTGACGGAGCGGTGGACTTGGAGGCGTTGGAGACGGCGCTGCGGGCGGGACCGGCCGCGCTGGTGACGGCCGCGCATGTCCCGACGTCCTCGGGGCTGGTCGAACCCGCGTCGTCCATCGGCGCGTTGGCGGGCGCCCACGGGGTCCCCTTCCTGCTGGACGCCACGCAGTCGCTCGGGCAACTTCCGGTGGACATGGGTGCCATCGGCTGCGACCTGCTCATCGGCACCGGCCGGAAGTTCCTGCGCGGCCCGCGCGGCACGGGCCTGCTCGCGGTCCGCCGCCCCCTTCTGGACCGGCTCGCCCCCGAGGCGCCCGATGTCCGGGGCGCCGTATGGACCGCCGAGCGCAGTTGGGAACTGGTGCCGGACGCCAAGCGCTTCGAACTCTGGGAGGCCGCACACGCCCTGCGCCTCGGCCTCGGCGCCGCGCTGACCGCCCTCGGCGCGCTGGGCGTCGACACCGTCTCACGCCACCTCACAGCCCTCGCCGCCACCCTGCGCGAACGCCTCTCCGCACTCCCGGGCGTGTACGTCACCGACCCCCCGGCCGCGGGCGGCGCCATCGTCACCTTCGTGGTCGACGGCCTGGACGCCTCCGAGGTCCAACGCCAACTCACCTACCGCCGCGTCCACTTGATCGCGGTACCGGCAGGACACGGCCGCTGGGACATGGACCACCGGGGCCTGACCAAGGTGGTCCGAGCCTCCGTCCATGTCTACAACGACCAGGACGACCTGGACGCGCTGGTGGAGGCGGTACGCGAGATCGTGTGCTTGCAGGGGCGCGGTACGGGTTCCGGTGTGGGGCGGCAGGAGCGGGGGGCGGGAGACGCGGGGCGGGGGAACGCGGAGGCGGATACGGGAGACGCGGGGCGGGGCCAGGCGGAGCCCGAGGCAGGAGACTCACGGCAGAACAACGCGCAGCCGGAAGCCGATCGCGTCATTCCCACGCCCACGCCGTCGCTGTCAGCGTCTCGGACCACGCCCCAGCCCGCGCCCGCGGGCCCTCAGAGCCTGGCGCCGAGCGTCGGCGCCGCAGCGCCCACACCATCGGCACCGTCGTCCCAGACCGCGCCCATGCCCACGCACTCGCAGACTCAGGCCCCGAGCTTCGCCCCCGGAACCACCGCACCTGCGCCCCCGACACCTCGGCCCACACCCGCGCACTCGAACTCGCCGGCCCAAGCGCCGAGTGTCGGGCCAACGACATCCGCGCTCGCAGCCACACAGGGCACGGGGCACAGCACCGGTTCCACGGGGCCCGCGCCGTCCCCCGGGACATCCCACATCTCGCCCACACCCACGAACCCGCAGGCCCACGTGCCGGGCACCGGTCACGCAACGCCCGCACCATCGCCCGCGCCCTCACCGGCGGCCCCACGCACCCCCCACCACACCCACGACGCGATCGTCGTCGGCCTCGGCGTGCACGGCAGTGCCGCCCTGCGTCACCTGGCCGCGCGCGGACTCGATGTGCTCGGGCTCGAACAGTACGGCCTGCACCACGACTTGGGCTCCTCGCACGGCGCGACCCGGATGATCCGCCGCGCCTACCCCCACCCCGACTGGGACGCCCTGGTCGACACCGCCTACCAGGCCTGGGCGGAGCTGGAGGGCGCCTCGAAGGCCCAACTGCTCGACATCACCGGCGGGTTGTACGCGGCGCCGCAGGACCGCCCCGATCCGCTGCGCGGCCCGGGCTGCCGACAGGTCGACGGCGAGGAGGCGGCCCGGATCTTCCCGGGACTGCGACTGCCGGCCGGATTCACCGCGGTGCACGACCCGCGCGCCGGCATCATCGACGCGCAGGAGACGCTTCGCGCCCAACTGACCCTGGCCGAACGGGCCGGAGCGCACATGCACGACCACGCCCGCGTCCTCGGCTGGGAAGCGGACGGCGACAAGGTGGTGGTCCGCACCGGCAAGGCCGTCCTGCGCACCCGGCGCCTGGTGCTGTGCACCGGCCCCTGGACGGCAGCCCAAGTCCCTCCCCTTGCACCGCATCTGACGGTCACTCGGATCGTCAACGCCTACTTCGCCGCCGACCCTGCGGGCCCGCTCGGCCCGTCCGGCCTGGGCAGCTTCTCCGTCGATCTGCCGCAGGGCCTGCTCTACGGGTTCCCCGCGACCGACGGCCGCGGCCTCAAGGCAGGGCTGGACAGCGGTCCGCCCTGGGACCCGCAGGCAGCCCGCCCCGAGGCGACCGACGCCGAACTCGCCCTGCTCGCCGAGGCGGTGGCCCAGGTGCTGCCCGGCGCCGGGCCGGTGACCGAGAGCCTGACGTGCCTCTACACGATGACCGCCGACCGGCGTTTCCTGGTCGGCGAGGTGCCGGGCGTACCGCGGGTGCTGGTGGCGTCGGCGTGCTCGGGGCACGGGTTCAAGTTCGGGCCGGCGATCGGCGAGGCGCTGGCCGACCTGGTGTGCGGAACCGCCCGCCCGGACCTGGACTTCCTGTCCCCGGCCCGGCTGTTCCCCGGCGGAACCCCGTGACGCGCCGCCCCGGGTCGGACACGACCCGCTCAGCCGTGGAACACCGTCTGGGAGCGACGCTCGTACCAGGCCGTCAGATACTCACCGGAGCTGATGACGTGCTCGCGCATCAACGCGTCCGCACGGTCGGCGTCGTGCGCGGCCAACGCCTCGATCACGGCCTCGTGTTCACGGATGTTGAGCTGCCGGTGGCGCTCGTCGCCCGCGAGGGCGAGCGAGGAGACGTTGCGCGGGAAACTCTCGTTGATCCGGTCGATCATCCGGGTCAGCCAGGGGTTGTCGGCCGCTTCGCAGATGACCGTGTGGAAGCAGTCGTTCGCCGCCCTGGTCGCGGTGCTCCCGCCCCCCGTCCCCTCACCGGCGGCGCGCGCCACCGCCTCGCACAGGACGGCGTTGTGCTCGCGCAGCGCGGCGAGCCCCCGTTCGGTGATGCGGGACGCGGCGCGCCGGGCGGCCATGCCCTCCAGTTCGGCCCGCACCTCGTAGGCCTGGCGCACCTCCCAGGGCGCGGGCACCCGGACCACGGCGCCGCGGTTCGGCTGCATCTCGATCAGCCCGCCGTTCTGCAGTTGGCGCAACGCCTCGCGCACCGGTGTGCGGCTGACCCCGAACTCGGTGGCCAGCGCCGCCTGGCGCAGCGGTTTGCCGATCGCCAGCTCGCCGTTCATGATCCGCGCGCGGATGCGGGCCGCGATGTCGTCGACGAGGGGGCTCTCGTCAGTCTGTGGCGTCATCGGAGTCGGTCTGACCCTTCTCGGGGCGGTCGGGGGGTGCGCGGTGGTTGAGCAGTTTGCCACGCGGCCGAAGCCGTCCACAGCCGCTCATTTTTGGATCCACTTCCATGATATCCGCATCCAATAGGAGAGCCGCATGATTCCGGACTTCGCCAAGGCGATCGACGTGTCCGTTCCCATCCATCCCGGCATGCTGCACTGGGGCCGCCGGCCCGAGGTGGAGATCGTCGAGTCCCGCACCGCCGGCGACCCGTCCAACGTGAGCCGCTGGCGGATCGGCGCCCACACCGGCACCCACATCGACGCTCCGGCCCACTTCATCGACGGCGGCAAGACGGTCGACCGGCTCGACCTGTCCGCCCTCAACGGAACCGCGCGCGTCCTCGACCTGACCCACGTCAAGGAACAGATCACCGCCGCCGATCTCGACGCGGCCGGCCTCGGCACGGAGGAGCGGGTGCTGCTGCGCACCAGCAATTCCGAGGGTGTGCTGCGCAGCCCGTGGAAGGCCCGGCAGTGGGTCGGACTGGCCCCGGACGGCGCGGAACGGCTCATCGAGGCCGGGGTGCGCACCGCGGGCATCGACTACCTCAGCATCGAGGCCGTCGCTTACACCACCCACTGGGAGACGCACCAACTCCTGTGCGGAGCCGACGTGTTGATCCTGGAGGTCGTCGACCTCCTGCACACGCCCGCCGGGGTCTACGACATGATCTCCCTCCCCCTGCCCCTCCAGGGCGCCGAGGCCGCACCCTCGCGCACCGTGCTGTTCCCGAGGGACGAGGCATGACAGCCGCCTCCCCGCTGATCCTGGCCGCACCGCACCCGGCGGCGCTGACGGCGGCCCGCCGTGCGGCCGAGCGCGGCGGCAACGCCGTGGACGCGGCGCTGGCGGCGGCCGCCGCCCTCACCGTCGTCTACCCCCACCAGTGTTCGCTGGGCGGTGACTTGATCGCCCTCGTCCACGCCCCCGGCGGTTCGGTGCGCGCGATCGTCTCGGCGGGGGCGGCGGCAGAGGCCGTGGACGTCGAGGCATTGCGCGCCGCCGACCGGCGGATGCCCGCGCAGGGGCCGCACACGGTGACCGTGCCCGGTGTGGTGGCGGGCTGGACCGCGCTCGCCGAGGCCCATGGCACGCCCGGTGCCCTGGCCGCCGCGCTGCGGGACGCCGCCGAGCTGGCCGAGGACGGGGCCACCGTGTCGGCCGGTCTGGCGCGCGCCGTCCGCGAACGGGCCCCGCAGATCGCCGCGGACCCCGGGCTCGGCGCGCTGCTGACCGGCCCCGACGGCGTGCCGGTCGGCGAGGGCGATCCGCTGCCCCAGCCCCGGCTGGCCGCCGTACTGCGCACGCTCGCCGACGATCCGTCGTCCTTCTACCGGGGCGCGATCGCCGAGGCGCTGGCCAACGGGCTGCGCCGGGCCGGGAGTTCACTCACCGCGGGCGATCTCGCTGCCCATCAGGCGGCGGACGTAGAGCCGTTGACGCTGGACGTGGCCGGAACCCGTTGGTGGACCGCGCCGCCGCCGAGCCAGGGGGCGAGCCTGCTGGCCGTACTGGAGATCGCCGCCTCGGTGGCGAAACTGCCCGAGCCGGAGCGCACCGGTGTGCTGGCCGCCCGCTGTCAAGACGCCTCGGCGGCACGGGACTTGCTGCTCGGTGATCCGCTCGGCCCCACCCCCCTCGACCTGGACGGGCTGCTGCACCCGGCCCCGCTCGCCGGTACGGAGCCTCCCGAACCGCCCTTCCGGCCCGCCGGGGACACCGTCGCGATCACCGCCGTGGACGCGTCCGGGCTGGCCGTCTCCCTGATCCAGAGCGTCTACCAGACCTTCGGCTCCGGCATCTGCGACCCGGAGACGGGCATCGTGCTGCACAACCGCGGCTCGGCGTTCAGTCTGCTGCCCGGCCATCCGGCCCTCATCGGCCCCGGGTTGCGGCCACCGCACACCCTGTGCCCGGTGCTCGGCCGGTCCGCCGAGCTACTGCTCGCCGCCGGTTGCCAGGGTGGCCGGGCGCAGCCGCAGATCCTCGCCCAGACCGTGCCCGACCTGATGGACCCGGCCGCCGATCCGGCCGCCGTACTGGACCGCCCGCGCTGGGTGATCGGCGCCCGCGACATCGGCCACGAGACACAGACACTGCTGGCAGAACCCGCGTCCGTCCCTGCCGTCGCGGGCGCGATCCCGTCGGTGGTTCCGGTCGTCGTAGCGCCGGGCCGTACCGATCTGGCCGGTCACACCCAGGCCGTACGACTGTCCGCCGGCGGTCGACTGGACGGCGCCTCCGACCCCCGCGCCGACGGCGGCACCACCTTGGAAGGAAGTTCCCTGTGAGCACGCTCGCCCCCGAACCCGTGCCGGCCGACGCACCGCATCCGCTGGACCCGCTCACCGTCACCGAACTCGCCACGGCCGTAGGGGTGTTGAGAGCAGACACCCGGGTACCCGAGGACTCGCGGTTCTGGGGTATGGCCCTGGACGAGGACCACGCGCGCCGTGCCGCACCCGGGGAGACCCGGCGGGCCCGCGCGGTGGTGTTCTCCCCCTCCGCGCGCCATGCCTTCGAGGTCGATCTCGAACTCGGCGACAAGCCGCAGACCACCGCCTGGCGGGAGTTGGACGTCCGCAGTCCGGGCTGTTCCTCGGAGGAGGCGCGGCAGGCCGCTGCCGCGTGCCGCGCCGACCCGCGGTTCCGTGAGGCGCTCGCGCTGCGCGGTATCCACGACGTGTCGCTGGTGATGGTGGACCCGGAGTCGATCGGCGGTTTCGAGCCGCCCGAGTACGCGGGCCGCCGGCTGACCTGGGGCAGCGTCTGGCACCGCACCTCCGAGGACGACAACGGCTACGCCCGCCCGGTACAGGGCGTGGTGCCGATCATCGACATGGAGACCATGGAGATCCTGCACATCGAGGACCATGGCGTGATCCCGCTGTCGGACGAATCGGGCGTGTTCGCGGCCGGAACGGTGGACGAACGACCGGGGCTGAAGCCTCTGGAAGTCGTCCAGCCGGACGGGCCGAGCTTCACCGTCACCGGGCAGCGGATCGACTGGCAGGGATGGTCGGTCCGGGTCGGCTTCAGTCATCGTGAAGGGCTCGTGCTGCACGACCTCGCCTTCGCCGCGGCCGGGAAGGGTCCTCGGCAGGTCATCCGCCGTGCGGCCGTCAACGAGATGTACGTCCCGTACTTCGACACCGCCTCCACCCAGTACCGCAAGAACTTCTTCGACTGGGGCGAGTACGGCGCGGGCCCGCTCACCAACTCCCTTGCCCTGGGCTGTGATTGCCTCGGTGTCATCCAGTACTTCGACGCGGCGGTGCTCGGCGGCGACGGCGTCCCCCGGCTCATCCCCAACGCCGTGTGCGTGCACGAGGAGGACGACGGCATCCTCTGGAAGCACCACGACGGCCGCACCGGCCGTACGGAGGTACGCCGTTCGCGCCGGCTGATCATCTCGGCGTTCGCCACCGTGGCCAACTACGACTACGGCTTCTACTGGTCGCTGTACCAGGACGGTTCGGTGATGCTGGAGATCAAGATGACCGGCATCCTCTCCGCCACCGGTGTCGAGGAGGACGAGGCGACGCCGTACGCGCGCCGGGTCGCGCCCAACGTCGCGGTCACCAACCACCAGCACTTCTTCAGCGTCCGCCTCGACATGGCGGTGGACGGCAATCCCAACCGGCTGGTCGAGGTCACCGCCGAGCACGAGCCCGACCCGGTGCTCGACCCGTACGGCAACGCGGCCCGCACCGTGCTGCGGCCGATCCTCAGCGAGTCGGAGGGCGCCCGGCGCACCGATCCGTCCCGCGGGCTGCACTGGCGGGTGGAGAGCACCGAGTCCCGCAACCGGATGGGCGAACCGACCGCGTACCGCGTGCACTTGGAGAACACGGCGGTGCTGCCGGTGCGCGAGGACAGCGTCTGCGCCCGCCGAGCCCCGTTCGTGGGACGTCAGTTGTGGGCCACGGCCTACGACGCGGAGCGGCGGTTCGTCGGCGGCGAGTACCCGAACCAGGCCGAGCCGGGCGCGGACGGCGTCCACAAGTGGCAGGAGGAGAACCGGTCGTTGGACGGCACGGACCTCGTGCTGTGGGCCACGGTCGGCTCGCACCACTTCCCGCGCCCGGAGGAGTGGCCGGTGATGCCGGTGGCCAAGGCGCGGCTGCGTCTGGAGCCCGACGGCTTCTTCGACCGCAACCCGGCCCTGGACGTGCCCGCACCCAACTCCTGCCACACGCCCGGCCCCACGGCGCCGGACCACTGCTGCGGCTGACCGCGCCTCCCCTCCCCCGAAAGGCGTCTCATGCGCGAGGAAGAGAACACCCGGCTCACCCGGACCGGGCCCGGTACCCCGGCCGGTGAGTGGATGCGCCGCTACTGGCAGCCGATCGCCCTCGGCGAGGAACTCGCGGGCGCACGACCGCTGGTGGCGCCCAAGGTGATGGGCCAGGACCTGGTCCTGTTCCGCGACGAGGACGGCGAACTCGGTCTCGTCGACCGCGGCTGCCCGCACCGGGGCGCCGACCTGGCGCTCGGCCGGCTGGAGGACGGCGGGCTGCGCTGCTGCTTCCACGGCTGGCTGTTCGCCCGTGACGGCTCCTGCCTGGACACGCCCGCCGAACCGGTCGACAGTCCGCTCAAGTCCCGGGTCCGGCTGGGCAGTTACCCGGTCCGCGAGATCAACGGCATCGTCTGGGGCTACCTCGGCCCCGGCGAACCGCCCGAACTCCCCGCCCTGGACTGCTTCCAGGCGCCCGCCGACCACGCCTTCGCCTGGAAGGGGCTGCTGGAGTGCAACTGGCTCCAGGCCCTGGAGGTCGGCATCGACCCCGCCCACGCCTCCTACCTCCATCGCTTCTTCCAGGACGAGGACCCCGCCGACAGCTACGGAAAACAGTTCCGCGCCGCCTCCCAGGGCACCGACCTCCCGATGACGAAGGTCCTGCGCGAGTACGGCCGCCCCGACATCGACGCCGTCCGCACCCCGTACGGCATCCGCCTCACCGCCCGGCGCAGGCTCGACGGCACGGACACCCAGGGCCTGCCGATGGACGGCAGCCGTACCCATGTCCGCATCACCCACCAGGTGTTCCCGCACGCCTTCCACATCCCGCTCGACGCGGAGACGGCGATCACCCAGTGGCATGTGCCGATCGACAACAACTCCAGTTACTGGTATGCCCTGTTCACCAGTGTCGGCGGTCCGGTGGACCAGGACGAGATGCGCCGACAGCGGGTCGGCGCGGTCACCCTGCCCGACTACCGGCCGCGCTTCGGCCGCGCGAACGGCTACGGCTACGACCCGGTGGAACAGCGCACGACGACGTACACCGGGCTCGGCTTCGACATCAACGTGCACGACCAGTGGGCGGTGGAGGGGCAGGGGGCCGTCCAGGACCGGACCCGCGAGCATCTGGGCCGCTCCGACAAGGCCATCGTGATGTACCGCCGGATGCTCGGCGAGGCCATCGCCGCCGTCGAGCGCGGCGAGGATCCGCTCCTGGTGCTGCCGGCCGAGGAGGCGGGCCGGTTGCACGGTCCGGTCGCCCTGGACGGGATCGGCCCGACCGAGGACTGGCAGGAGCACTGGGCCGCCGTCACCGACAAGCAGCGCGCCGACAGCAGTTGGGCGCAGCCGCTGGGAACGGACGGCTGAGCCGCGTGGGATTCATCGAACGGCACGGCCTGTGGACCGCCGAACAGGCCGCCGCCGCACGGGAGATACAGGCGCGCGCCGAGAGCGGCGGGATGACGGTGGTGCGGCTGGTCTTCGCCGACCAGCACGGTCTGCTGCGCGGCAAGACCGTCACCCTGGGCGAACTCACCAACGTCCTGAGCGACGGCACCGGCATCGCCTCGTCCCTGCTCGCCAAGGACACCTCCGGGCGGACCGTGTTCCCGCTCTTCACCAAGGAGACACCGCTCGGGCTGCCCGAACTGCGCGGCGCCGCCGACATGGTGATGGTGCCGGACCCGCTGACCTTCCGGATGCTGCCGTGGTCGCCGGGCACGGGCTGGCTGCTGTGCGATCTGCGCTTCACCTCCGGCGCTCCGGTCCCGCTGTGCACGCGCGGGCTGCTGCGCTCGGTCCTCGACCAGACCGACGGGCTGACCTACCGCACCGGCCTGGAGGTGGAGTTCCACCTCTTCCGGCTCGACGACCCCCGTCTGGGCCCCGGTGATCAGGGCCAGCCCGGCGCCGCACCCGAGGTCGGGATGCTGAACCACGGCTACCAGTACCTCAGCGAGCTGCGCTACGACGAACTCGACCCCATCCTCGACATCCTGCGCGCGAACATCGAGGGGCTCGGACTGCCGTTGCGCAGTCTGGAGGTGGAATTCGGCCCGAGCCAGGTCGAGTTGACCCTCCAGCCCGCCGACGGTCTCGGCACCGCCGACGCGATGGTGCTGCTGCGCAGCGCCGTGAAGCAGGTCGCCGCCCGGCACGGCCATCACGCCACCTTCATGTGCCGTCCCCATCTGCCCGGCGTGTTCTCCAGCGGCTGGCATCTGCACCAGAGCATGGTGCGGGACGGCGTGGGCATCTTCGCGCCGGAGAGCGGCGAACTCACCGCGCCCGGACCGCCGTTGTCGCCGTACGGGACCGCGTTTCTCGGTGGGCTGCTGCGGCACGCGCGGGCCACCAGCGCGCTCTCCACTCCGACTCTCAACGGTTTCAAGCGCTTTCGCTCCCTGTCGCTGGCGCCGGACCGTGCGGTGTGGGGAAGCGACAATCGCGGGGCGATGGTGCGGGTGCTGGGTGACGGTCCGTCAAGCGCGCGGCTGGAGAACCGGATCGGGGAACCCGCGGCCAATCCCTACCTCTACCTCGCCTCCCAGCTCGCCGCCGGTCTCGACGGGGTCGCGGGCGGCCTCGACCCGGGCCCCGCGGCCGACGAGCCGTACGCCGCCAACGCCGAACCCCTTCCCCGTTCGCTGGGCGAGGCCCTCGACGCGCTGGAGGCGGACCAGGCGCTGGCGACCCGCCTCGGCAAGGACTTCGTCTCCTACTACACGGGCATCAAGCGCGCCGAGATCGACCGCTTCAGCCAAGAGGTGACCGACTGGGAACAACGGGAGTACTTCCGTGTCTTCTGACCTCGGCTCCCCCCGCGCGAACACCGAGCGGCTCCTGGTCCGACAGGCCCGCTGGATCGCCCACGAGGTGCTGGAACTACGCCTGACCCGGCCCGCCGGCGGCGCACTCCCGGCCTGGGAGCCGGGCGCGCACGTGGAGTTGACCCTGCCCTCGGGACTGCGGCGGGCCTACTCGCTGTGCGGGGACGCGGCCGACACCGAGACGTGGACGGTCGCCGTGCACCGCGCGCCCGACGGGCGTGGCGGCTCCCGGGAGATCCACGAAACCGCCCTGGTGGGGCGGGAGTTGGAGGTGCGTGGGCCGGTCAACCGATTCCCGCTGGTGCCCGCGCCCGGCTATCTCCTGCTGGCCGGCGGCATCGGCGTCACCCCGCTGCTGCCGATGGCCCGCGAACTCACCGCCCGCGGCCTGCCCTGGCGACTGGTCCTGGGCGCCCGCGACCGCTCCCGGCTCGTGTACGCCGAGGAGTTGACGGCACTGGGCGGCGACCGGGTGCTGCTCGTCCCGCAGGACGAGGCGGGCCTCCCGGACCTGGCAGCCGAACTCGCCGCCGCCCCGCCCACCCACGCCGTGTACGCCTGCGGCCCGCAGCCGATGCTCGACGCGGTGACGGCCCTGTGCCGTACAGCCGCCCCGGCACAGTCACTGCACGTGGAACGCTTCACCGCGGGCGAGGAGGCGGTCCCTGCACAACTCGGCGGGCCGAGCGGGGAGTTCGAGGTGGTGCTGGCCCGTTCGGGGCTGCGGCTGACCGTGCCCGCCGACCGTTCCGTACTGGACGTCGTCCGGGAGAAGTTCCCGGACGTGCCCTATTCCTGCGAGGAGGGCTACTGCGGCACCTGCGAGACACCGGTCACGGCCGGACTCCCGGACCATCGCGACACGGTGATCGAGCTGTCCGAACGGCCCACCGCCACCTCGATGATGATCTGCGTGAGCCGCTGCCTCTCCCCCGTGCTGGAGCTGGATCTCTAGGCGCGGCTCTTCGCCAGCCGCCGCAGCAGAGCCCGGGGGCGGTACGGGATGACCTCGGCCAAGGAGATGGCGGTGCTGGTCCGGTCGACTCCGTCGATGGCGAGGATCGCCTTGGTGACGCGGTGCAGGTCCGCGGTGTCCTTGGCGACGACGTGCGCGAGGAGGTCGGCGTCGCCGGTCGTGTAGTGGACCTCGATGACTTCGGGGAGGTCGAGCAGGCCCTCGTGGACGCTCTCGGGCTCGGCCTGGCTCACCGCGAGCGACATGAACGCGACCAGGCCGTAGCCGAGGGCGGCGGGGTCGACGCGTCGGCTGACGGGCTTGAGCACATCGTCGGCGGCCATCCTCCGCAGCCGGGCGTGCACGGTGTTCCGGGCCACACCCAGTGTCTGGGCGAGGGCGAGGATCGTCGCGTCCGGGTCGTCGTCCAGGGCCAGGATGATCCGGGCGTCCAGGGGGTCCATCAGAGTCATGGTGTGCATTTTGCCATCGAATTCCCGCCTGACTGAGCACCTGTCGCAGTGGATCGAGCCTGTATTGCGCGGCTGTCCTGTCCTGTGGTCAAGGTGGTGGGGAATTCCCCTCTCCACCGTGATGAAGGACCGCCCGCCATGGCCGAGCAGACCCGCCCCTCCGGCACCGCCTGGATCGTCGTCGTTGCCGCCGGGGTGGCTGCCGGGTTGCAGGTGTGGAAGGTGCCGCCCGCTGTTCCGTTCCTGCGGCACGACCTGTCGCTGAGTCTGGTCCAGGCCGGGACCCTGCTGGGGATCGTCCAACTGGCCGGGATGCTCGGGGGACTTGCCGTGTCGCTGCTGGCCGAGCTGATCGGTGAGCGGCGCTGTCTGAGCGCGGGGCTGGTGCTGCTGTTCCTCGGTTCGGCGGGCGGCGGCTTCGCGTGGTCGGCGGCGCCTCTGCTGGTGTCGCGGGCGGTCGAGGGGGCCGGTTTCATCCTGGTGGCGGTGATGGGCCCGGGGTTGATCCGGCGCACCGCCCCGCCCGGGCGGTTCACGACGGCGATGGGCTTCTGGGGTGCCTACCAGGGCATCTCCACCTTCGCCGGGCTCGTCGTCGGCGCGCTGGCGCTCCAGGTGCTGCCGTGGCGGGTGTGGTGGTGGGGCATGGCCGTGATCGCGCTGCTGCCGTTGCCGTGGGTCCTGGCCCGGATTCCCCGTGACGACGCGGGCGGTGTGCGCGGCGCGGCCGACGCCCTCACGCGGATCGGCCGTACCGTCCGTGCACCGGCTCCCTGGACGGCCGGCCTCGTCTTCGCCTGTTACACGCTGCCGTGGATGGCGGTGGTCGGGTTCCTGCCCACCATCTACCGCGACGGCGGGATGACGGGCAGTTGGCCGGGCGTTCTCAGCGCCCTGGTCGGCGCGGCGAACGCCGTCGGCTCGATCGGCACGGCGGCGCTCGTGCGACACGGCCTGCCCACCCGTGTCCTTCTCGTCCCCGCGTTCGTCCTCATGGCGGTCACGTCCGTGCTGACCTTCGCCGTCGACTGGCACCGCCTCCCGGCAGGTACCGCCGGGCAGTTCGCGTGTGTCGCGGTCTTCTCGCTGACCGGTGGTGCGATACCGGCGACCCTGCTGCGCATGATCGGTGAGCTGACGCCGGCCGGGGGCTCCGCTCCCGCGACCATGGGTCTGATCCAGCAACTGTTCAACGCCGGGAGTTTCGTCGGTCCGGCCCTCGCCGCTTGGCTGGCCACCCGCACCGGTGACTGGCACTCCACCTGGTGGATCACCTGTGCCTGCGCGGCCGTCGGGATCGTCCTCGGTCTGCGCCTCCGTGACCGATCCGGATCCGCTACGGGAACTCCCCGTCCCCCAGCCGCTGTTGGAGACCGGTACGGAGGGGATCGTCGGCGGGCAGGCCGAGTTCGGCGGTGATGGCGAGTGCGCGGGACCAGGCCTCGTGGGCCGCGTCGGACTGGCCGGCGCCGTGGTGGCTGTCGCCGAGGCGGATCAGGCAGTCGGCCTCGCTGCGGCGCTCCCCGGTGGCGTGGAAGAGCTGGGCCGCCTGCCGGTAGCGGTCGACCGCCTGTTGGTAGCGGCCCAGTTGGTGGTGGATGTAGCCCAGGCTGTCGGAGATGTGGGCCTGCCCGTCCACGTCGTCGGCCGCCCGCGCGAGTTCGAGGGCCTGCTCGCAGTGGGCGAGCGCGCGGAGATGGTCGCCGAGGTGCGCGAGCCGCCAGCCGATGTGGTTCAGTGCGGCGGCCTGTCCCGCCCGGTCGCCCGCGGCGCGGTAGTGCTCCAGACTCCGGTAGGCGTGCTCCAGGGAGAGTGCGTAATTGCCCTGGGCCCCCGACATCCGCGAGAGGTGCTGATGGGTGCGGGCCTGGCCCGCGTCGCTGCCCACCGCGGCGAAGAGTTCGAGTGCGCGCAGGTAGTGCTCCCGGGCCGGTTCCGGGCACTTCAGCCGGTCCAGGGCCAGTCCGAGACCGCGGTGGGCGCCCGCCCGGCCGGTCAGGTCGCCCTCCCGCTCGGCCGCCGCCAGCGCGCGGTGCCCGGCGGTGAGCAGCGCCTGCCAGTATCCGTGCCGGTCCAGGAAGGTGGTCAGTACGGTGACCAGTCGCCACACGTGGGCGTCGAAGCCGGGCTGAGGGTGCCGCACGATCGCGAGCAGCACCGGGTGCTCGGCGAGCAGCCAGGCCAGCGCCCGGTCGTAGTCCTCGAACTCCACGGCGTTCGACCCGGGTCTGGGCGGGCGCGCCTCCACCGGATTGGGCTGCGGGGTCACCAGGACGTCGGCGGCCCGCGCGGAGTGCAGATAGTGGTCCATCATCCGGTGCAGCGCCGACCGGCGTTCCCACTCGTCGTCGTAGGCGGAGACGAGTTCCCCGGCGTACACCCGCAGCAGGTCGTGGAAGGCGTACCGCCCCGGAACGTGCTCCACCAGCAGGTGGCCGCCGGTCAGTTCGGCCAGCAGCGCGCGGACGCGTTCGGGGGGTGTTCCGGCCAGCGCCGCCGCCGCGCGCTGGTCGACGTCGGGTCCCGGGTGCAGGGCCAGCAGGCGGAACAGCCGGGCGGCGGCCGGGCTGAGCGCGCTGTAGGACCAGGAGAACACCGCCCGCACCTGGCTGGACTCCTCGCCCCCGTCCAGCGCGTCCAACCGGCCGCCCGCCTCCCGGAGTTCCTCCGCGAGGGTGCCCAGTGACCGGCCGGGCTGCGCGGCGGCGCGGGCCGACACCACGGCCAGCGCCAGGGGCAGTCCCGCGCACCAGGTGACGACGTCCGCCACCGCCGCCGGTTCGGCCGCGACCCGGACCGCCCCGAGCCGCTCCGCCAGTACCTTCCGTGCGGCGACCGGGGTCAGCGGGTCCACCGCGAGCAGATGGGCGCCCTCCGTCGCGGCCAGCCCGGTCAGCCGGTTCCGGCTGGTCACCAGCGCCATGCAGCCGACCGCGCCCGGCAGCAGCGGGCGGACCTGTTCCTCGTCACGGGCGTTGTCGAGGACGACCAGCATCCGACGGCCCGTCAGCAGGCTTCGGTACAGGCCGACTTGGGCCTCCAGTCCGGGCGGCACCCGATCCGGTCGTACCCCGAGCGCGTCGAGGAACCCGCGGACCGCCTCGGTCGGTGGCACCACCGAGCCCTGTGGGTCGAATCCCCGCAGGTTCACATACAACTGCCCGTCGGGGAACGCGCTCTCCACCCGGCGTGCCCAGTGCACCGCGAGCGCGGTCTTCCCCACCCCCGCCATGCCCGACACCGCCGAGATGACCACGGCGGCGGACTCCCCCTCGGCCGAGGCGAGGATCGCGGCGAGCCGGGCCAGTTCGCCGTCCCGGCCCGTGAATCCTCGTACGGACATGGGGAGTTGGGAGGGAAGCTCGGTCTGGCGCAGCACCGCCGACGGCCCGGGGGGCCTGGTCGGCGCGGGGCGGTGGCCGCGCAGGATCGACTGGTGCAACTGGCGCAGCGCCGGTCCGGTGTCCGTGCCCAGCTCCTCCGCCAGCCGTTTGCGGACGGCGGCGTAGCAGTCCAGGGCCTCCGCGCTGCGGCCGGTCTCGTGCAGGGCCCGCATCAGCGCCTCGGCCAGGGGTTCGGCGAGCGGGTACTCGCCGAGCAGACCGGTCAACGGGCCGATGACGGGGGCGGGATCGCCGTGGCGCAGTTCCGCGCGGGCCCAGCCGACGGCGGCGTCCTGGTGCTGACGCCGCCAGGCCTCGCGCATCCGGGCCGCCCACTCCCCGTTCAGACCGGACAGCGGCTCCCCGCGCCACAGGTCGAGTGCCTCGCGCAGCAGCCCCGCCCGCGCCGGGTCGGCAGGCCCCGCCGCCCGTGCCTGGTCGACCAACTGCCGGAAGCGGTACACGTCGACCTGTTCCGGGCGGGCCTCCAGGAGGTAGCCGCCGGAACGGCGCACCAGGACCAAGGGTTCCCGCGCGGTCTCGGCGGCCTGCTCGCACATCCGCCGGATCCGGGCGACATGGGCGTGCACCGCGCCGCGCGCTCCGTCCGGCGCACGCGGACCCCAGACCCGCTCGATGACCACGTCGACCGCGACGGGCCGGCCGACGTCCACCGCCAACGCGGCCATCACGGTTCGGCGTTGAGGCGGTCCCACCTCCACCGCGCGCCCCTCCGCCGACAGTTCCACCGGCCCGAGCAACTGCACGTCCACCATGGTGTCCGCCTCCCCCTGCGCAAAGCCTCCTCCTTTTCTTCACAGACGTGTACGCGGCGCGACAAGCCTTCGACAAGGTTTCCCGTCACACACCGGTGCGAATCTGCTGGGGAACGGACGGGTCGCCGACCGCGTCCCGTCCGGGTACGTCGGCATGGCCGTCGCCTGGCGGCTGCGCAACAGGCAAACGGGGGCGAGACGTGATCACACAAGGAGTGATGGCACCCGCGACAAGGGTGCCGGTACGGCGGCCGGAGACCTTACCGGCGGCCACGGGGAACGCCGGCGGACGGAGCGTGCTGGAAGGCGCGTTCGCGCTGCTGGAGGCGGTGGAGCGAGCCGTGGAGGCGGGGCCGACAAGACTGGCGTCCGACTGCGGACTGCCCAAGACGACGGCGTACCGGCTGCTGGAACAACTGGCGGACCTGGGCGCGGTGGAACGGTGCGGAGGGAGCTACCGGGTGGGCCCGCGAATGTTCCACCTGGGGCGCGCGTGGCAGCCGCATCCCCGGCTGCGCGCCGCCGCGCGGGAACCGATGCGCCGGCTGGCGAAGCTCACGCGGACGACGGTGGGCATCGCCGTGCTGTGGAAGGGCGAGACGCTGATGGTGGAGTGGTGTCCCGAGGACGCCCGGCGGCCCGGTCCGCTGGAGACCCGGATGACCTGGCCGTGGTTCACCGCGGCGGGCAAGGTCCTGGTGGCCACGTCCGCGCCGGCGCCCCTGCTCGGGCCGCTTCCCGCGTCCTGGTCGAGGGACGCCGCGGCCATACGGGAGCGCGGTGCCGCGTTCGACCGGGAGGAGGTGGTGACCGGCGTGTGCTGTGCGGCGGTCCCGCTGCTGGGGGCGCGCGGTACTCCCGTGGCGTCCCTGTGTGTCCTCACCGATCCGGCGCACCACCTGGAACGGCTGGCGGAGACCGCCCGCCAGACGGGCCGGGTGATCAGCGCGGGGCTTCGGAGACCGTGACGGGACGGGGGTGACAGACCGGGGGTGGCGGTGCGGCCGGTACTCGTGCGGGGGCGAGCATCGGCCGCGCCGGCACCTCCACCCGTCAAGACACGCGAAAACCCCTGCGCTCGCCGTAGATCTCCGTCGTACGCTGACGGCCGCTGTCTGCCGAGGGAGGACACATGGGGATCCGAAGCCTGACCCGCACCGAAGCCGAGCGCCGGGCCGCGCTGGTCGCGGTCGAGCGGTACGACGTGGACGTCGATCTGACCGCGCTGGTGGACGGGCCGGAGGTCCGGTGCGTGTCCACCGTGGCGTTCACCTGTCGCGAGCCGGGCGCGGAGACCTTCGTGGACTGTGCCGCCAGGGTGGTGAGCGCCACGCTCAACGGGACCGAACTCGCCCCGGCCGAGGACGGGAGGATCCACCTCCACGGCCTGGCCGCGCACAACGTGCTGCGGGTCGAGAGCGTCCAGGCCGACACGACGACCGGCGAGGGAGTGCACAGGGCGACGGACCCCGCCGACGGCGAGGTGTACGTGTGGATGAGCTTCGAGCCGGACGAGGCCCGCTTCGTGTGGGCGTGCTTCGACCAGCCCGACCTCAAGGCACCGCACGCCTTCACCGTCACGGCCCCCGCCGCGTGGACCGTCACCAGCAACTCAGGTGACGCGCACGTCGAGGAGCTGGCCGCGGCCCGCCGCTGGACCTTCCCGGACACCCCGCCCCTGTCGACGTACAACACCGTCATCAACGCGGGCCCCTTCCACGAGGTCCGCCGCGAGGCCGACGGCCACACCTTGGGCCTGTACGCCCGCCGTTCGCTCGCCGAGGTCCTCGAACGCGACGCCGACGAGATCCTCACCCTCACCCGCCAGGGCCTCGCGTTCTACGCCGAGGCCTTCGCGATGCCGTTCCCCCAGCGCCGCTACGACCAGGTGTTCGTGCCCGAGTTCGGCGGGGCGATGGAGAACTACGGCTGCGTGACCTGGTCGGACTCCTTCCTTCGGCGGGCCGCGCCCACTCCCGCCGAACAGTTGCTGCTGGCCCGGGTGTTGCTGCACGAGATGGCGCACATGTGGTTCGGCAACATCGTCACCATGCGCTGGTGGGACGACCTGTGGCTGAACGAGGCGTTCGCGGAGTTCGCCTGCAACTGGTCGGCCGAGCACGCCACCCGGCACACGGACACCTGGGCGAGCCATCTCATGATCGGCAAGATCAGCGCGTACCTCTCCGACCAGGGCCCCGCGTCGCACCCGATCCACCAGCCCATCCACGATGTCGCCCAGGCCGCGTCGATCTTCGACAACATCACCTACCCCAAGGGCGCGTCGGTCCTCCAGCAGCTCAAGACGTACGTCGGCGAAGAGGACTTCAGGACCGGCATGGCCGCCTACTTCGCCCGCCACGCGTGGGGCAACACCACGCTCCAGGACCTGATCGACGCCCTGTCCGAGGCCAGTGGCCGCGACCTGGACGCCTGGCGCTCCGCCTGGCTGGAGACGGCGGGCACCGACCGCTTCTCGCTGGAGCGCGACGGTGACACGGTCACGCTGGTGGCCGCCGACGGCCCGCGTCCCCAGGTGCTGGCGGTGGGCGCGTACGCCCGCAACGGCGAGGCGCTGGAACGCCGGGCGCTGGTGCGGGTCGAGGTGACGGAGCCCCGGACCGTGATCACCGGCCTGCCGTCGGGCGCGGACGTCCTCCTGGTCAACGACGACGATCTGACCTTCGCGACGACCCGCCCGGATCCGACGACCAGGGACGCCCTCTTCCGTACGGCGGCGCGGTTGCCCACGGCCATCTCCCGGGGTGTGGCCGCGGCCACCGTGTGGGACATGCTCACGACGGGCGAGGCCACGGCGGCGGAGGCCGGGCGGTGCCTCACCGCGGTGCTGACGGCCGAGACGTCCGACGCGGTGATCGAGCCGTACATCACCCTCGCCGCGAACGTCGCGGAGCTGTGGGCGCCGCCCGCCGAGCGCGTCGCGTTGTCGGCGGAGGTGGCGGCGGCCTGCCGGAGCCTCGCCGAGGACCCCGGCCGCCGTCAGGTCGCGTTGCGCGGGCTGGCCCGTACCGCGACGACCGCGGACGATCTCGCCTGGCTCCGCGAACAGGCCGGTGACGATGTGGACTTGAGCTGGCGCGCGCTGGCCCGCGAGGCGGAACTGGGCGGGGAGGTCGCCTCGGAGTCCGACCGGCTGCTCGCGCGTGACCCGGACCCCGACGCCCGGCTCCGCGCCCTCACCGTGCGGGCCGCCCTGCCGGACGCCGACACGAAGGCGGACGTCTGGCAGCAACTGGTCGTGGACCGCACCGTCCCCGTCCACTCGGTCGGCCTGGTGGCGGCCTCCTTCTGGCGTCCCGGACAGGACACGTTGCTGGCGCCCTACGCCGAGCGCTACCTGGAGGCGGTCCCGAAGCTGCACCAGGGCGGCATGATCCCGGCGATGAGCTGCACGAGCCGTCTCTTCCCGCTGCACGCCATCGACGCCGCGTACATCGAGCGGGCCCGGCAGGCGTCCCAGGAGGCGGTCCCGGTGGTCCGCACGACGCTCCTGGAACGCTCGGACGAGGTGGGCCGAATGCTCCGCTCCCGGACGGTGAACCCCTGATCCGACTCCGGTCAACGCCCCAACCGGTCGGCCAGGCATGCGAGATAGAGCGCCATGGCCGTCCGGTACTCACGCAGCGGGCGACCGGTGATCTGCTCGATCTTGTTCATCCGGTAGACGACGGTGTTGCGGTGGATGTGCAGGGCCTCGGCGGTGCGGACGAGGTTGAAGCCGCTCTCGCACCAGGCGGTGACGGTGTCGCGCAGGGCGGGCCAGTCCGGCTGGGCGCGCAGTTCGGTGGCGGTGAGTTCCAGCAGCCGGCTGCGGGCGGACTGGCTCACCGCCGTCACCATCTGGTGGACGCGCAGGTCGGCGATCAGGTGCACGGGATCGGTGTCGGCGAACCGGGCGCCGAGGCGCAGCGCGTCGCACGCGTCCTGGTAGGAGTCGTGCAGGCCGCCGACGGCGGTGGCCGCCTCGCCGATGCCGGCGCGGGCCACGAGTCCGTCCTGGGCGGCGATGAGGTCGGTGACCCGTCGGCAGTCGGCGACGAGGGAGGTCGTGGAGCGTCCGGCGGGCAGCCGGTGCAGGACGCCGATCCAGCCGGGCGCGGTCGAGGCGACGATGTCCTGCGGGTCGGCGAAGAACTCCCCGACGGTGCGCAGGAGTTCGGAGCGGACCAGGGCCATGTCCCGGGTCTGGGTGCCGCCCTGCCGGCGGGGCGCGGGGTGCGGCACGGTCACCTCGAAGGCCACGGCGACCCGCCGTAGGCGCAGGTCGTAGCCGAGTTCGGCGGCGCGGAACACGAGGAAGTCGCCCTCGACGACCTGTGGGTCGTAGGCCGCGATGTCGGCGAGGAGTTTCTCGGCGGCCCGTTCGGCGAGGAGCCGGGAGCGCAGCATCACGGACTCGCGGAGCAGGATCTCCGTCTGGCGTTTGACGAGCAGGCCGAAGCGGCGCACCTGGGCGGGTGTGCCGGTGATGCCGACCGTGCCCACGGCCTTTCCGTTGGTGATCAGCGGGAGGGTGACTCCCGGGCGCACTCCGCGCAGTTGCTGCGCCTGGGACGCGCTGTGCGTGGCCGGTTCCTTGGTCCGTACGACGTCCACGGACGCCTCGTGGAAGCTGCCGACGCGGCTGCTGTCGCCGCTGCCGATGACGATCCCCTCGGCGTCCGTGATCAGCACGTTGAAACCGATGACGGCGGAGGTGTCCCCGGCGATCTCCTGGGCGAGTGACGGGCTGAGCACGGGGTTTCCTCCCGTCGCGGGCGAGCCGGATTGGACGCACCGTACAGGCGACCGCATGAATCCGGCCACAACTTCGTACGAAGTGGACGATGACGCACGACGCGTGGGTGCCTAGCGTTTGGGCCCAATCACTTCCCGCCGAGGGCACAGCGCGGTGAACGGCGGGTCCCTTCAGTGCCGATCTCTTCAGTGCCGATACGGAAGGCCCGTGCCGATGATCCGTGTGCGCTCGCTCGTCGTGGCGTTGTCCGCGACGTTGATGTTGTCCACCGTCGCCGCCTGTGGTTCGGGCGGCGACGACGCCCCGAAGAACGTCTCCGCGAAGACCGCCGCCCTGGGCACGCTCACCCCCGGCGTCCTCAAGGTCGCCGTCCAGCCGTACGCGCCCTACACCACCGTGCAGGGTGGGAAGATCGTCGGGCTGGACGGCGACATCCTCACCTACGTGGGCAAGAAGCTGGGCCTCGAAATCAAGCCCCAGGTCACGGACTTCGCCGGCATGCTCGCCGGGGTGCAGTCCCGCCGCGTGGACATCACGATCGGCGGTGTCGCCTGGTCCGCCGACCGGCAGAAACAGGGGCTGTTCACCGATCCGCCGTACTACTCGCCCCCGGCGATGGCCGTCCGCAGCGGCAAGACCTACAGGACGCTCGCCGACCTCAAGGGCCGGAACCTCGGCACGGTCGACGGCTATGTCTGGGTCAAGTCGATCCAGGCCGTGCCCGGCGCGAAGCTGCACGCCTACCCGGACGCCAACGGCGTCTTCGACGACCTCGGCGCCGGCCGTATCGACGTCGGCTTCCTGGACCCGCTGATCATCATCGCGGCGCAGAAGCAGCGCCCGGACCTGAAGATCGCCACCGAGTACCTGACCCCGCCGACTGCCGCCGAGGTGAAGGCGAAGCCGGCTCTCCAGTACTTCGAGCCGTACCAGACGGGCTTCTATCTCCCCAAGAAGGCGACGAAGCTGGAGCGGGCGATCTCCGCGCAGATCGACGCGATGTACCGGAACGGCGAGTTGGCGAAGCTCGTCACCAAGTACGGCGGAGATCCCGAGCAGTTCCTCAAGCCCGCCGCCGACGTCGCCACCGCCCGACGCGGTGTGGACCGGCCGGGCGACTGGGCACCGCCGTCCATCGGGAAGTGAGGCGCTGACATGTCGGGTCTCTTCCAAGTCCCCTGGTCCGACTACCGTTCCGACCTGATCGACGCGCTGTGGCGCACGGTCTCGTACACGGTGGTCAGCTTCATCGGCGCGGTTCTGCTGGGTCTGGTCGTGGCACTGCTGCGGCTCAGCAAGGCGTGGCCCGCGCGTGCTCTCGCCGCCGTCTACACGGAGCTCTTCAAGAACATCCCGCTCCTCGCCATCATCTTCCTGACCTACTTCGGCCTGGCCTCGGCGGGCATCCGGCTGGACGTGTTCACCGCCGGGTGCCTGAGTCTCGTCGTCTTCTACGCCGCCTATCTGTCCGAGATCTTCCGGTCCGCGATCAGCGGGGTGCACGACGGACAGACCGAGGCCGGTGAGGCGCTCGGCATCGGGAAGGTGGGCATCTTCGTCCACATCGTGCTGCCGCAGGCGGTCCGGCAGGCACTGGCCGGCACCAACACCATGCTCGTCGACCTGCTCAAGTCCACCTCGCTGCTGGTCACCGTCTCCGCCGCGGAGTTGATGTCGGAGGGACGGCTGATCACCTCGGCGACGTTCCGTGCGCTGGAGGTGTACCTGGTCATCTCCGCCATCTACTTCGCCCTGTGCTATCCGCTCTCCCAGCTCCTCCTCCTGCTGGAACGCAAGGTACGGGCGGGCGTCCCCCTCTCCCCCTGGCGACGGCGCAGGGTGCGGGCGGCCGGGGCGCTGCTCGCCGCCGACCTCGGAGCGAACATGAAGGAGCCGGCCGTATGACCGAGCCCGTCACCACGGCGAAGACCACACCAACCACCCACGCGGAAGCGGTCGTTCGGATCGAGGGACTCAGCAAGTCCTTCGACGGGCGGCTCGTGCTCGACGACGTGAGTCTCGCGGTCGACCGCGGCCGGATCGTCAGCGTCATCGGGCAGAGCGGCGGCGGCAAGACGACGTTGATGCGCTGTGTGAACCTGCTGGAGCGGCCCGACCGGGGCACGGTCGAGGTCGCCGGGGAGGTGGTGCACCGCGACGGCCGCACGGTCTGCCGCGATCTGCCGGGGCTGCGCCGCACGGTCGGCATGGTCTTCCAGCGCTTCAACCTCTTCCCGCATCTCACGGCCGTGGAGAACGTCGTGGTCGCCCAACGCAAGGCCGGTGTACCGGAGTCGGAGGCGCTGGAGCGGGCCGTCGCCCTGCTGCGGCGGGTCGGGGTGGCTCATCGCGGTCTCGCCCTGCCCGACCGGCTCTCCGGCGGTGAGCAGCAACGCGTCGCCATCGCGCGGGCGTTGGCGCTCCGGCCCGAGGTGCTGCTCTTCGACGAACCCACCTCCTCCCTGGACCCGGAGGCGACCCGCGAGGTGCTGAGCGTGATGCGCGAACTGGCCGCCGACGGCATGACGATGCTGCTGGTCACCCATGAACTCCCCTTCGCCCGCGAGGTGTCCGACCATGTCGTCTTCGTCGACGGCGGCCGGATCGTCGAGGAGGGCCGTCCGCAACAGGTCATCGACCACCCCGAACAGGCCCGCACCCGCGCGTTCCTCGCCGCCTACGGATCCACGTCATGACCGGGCACGGCGGTCCGGTCGTCGTGGTCGGCGGCGGTGTCGTGGGACTGTGCACGGCCTACTACCTGGCCGAGTCCGGCCTGGAGGTGGAGGTCGTCGAGCGGCGCGCGCTGGGATCGGGGGCGTCCCGGGGAAACGCGGGCTGGGTCTGCCTCAGCCATTCGACCCCGGTCCCCGCGCCCGGCGTGGTGCGCTACGCGCTCCGCTCCCTGGGCCGCCCGGACTCGCCCCTGTATCTACGGCCGCTGCCCGATCCGGCGTTCGTACGGTGGCTGTGGCGGTTCTGGCGCAGCAGCACCCCGGCCGCGTTCCGGCGCGGTTACACGGCGATCGCCGAGCTGAACCGTTCCACGTTCGACCTCTTCGACGGGTTGCGGGCGGCCGGGGTCGAGACCGGCCTGACCCGGCCCGGCATGGTGCACGCGTTTCTCTCCCCCGCCGAGGCCCGGCACCATCTCGCCGTCCAGCGGCAGATGGCGCACGACCGCTATCCGATGCCGGACGACGTGGTCACGGGCGACGAGGCCCGCCTCCTCGACCCGGCGCTGTCCGACCGGGTCCGCGCGGCCTATCTCGTGGAGGGCGAGGGTGTGGTCGATCCGGAGGCGTTCGCCCGCGCCCTGGGCGAGGCGCTCACCGCGTCCGGGGTGAAGATCCACGAGAACACGGAGGCCACCGGGTTCCGTACCGAGGGGAGCCGGGTCACCGCGCTGCGCACCGCGACCGGCGAGATCCCGTGCTCGGCCGCCGTCATCGCGGCCGGCACGCGCTCCTCGGACCTGCTGGGTTCGCTCGGCCGTCCTCTGCCGTTGCAGGCCGGGAAGGGCTACAGCTTCTCGGTCGACCTGGATCCGGCGCCCCGGCACACGCTGTACTTCGGCGAACGCAGGGCCGTCGCCTCGCCGATCGGGGCCACCACCCGCATCGGCGGCACGATGGAGCTGAGCGGCAACAACAACCGGCTCGACTGGCGCCGGATCGTCGCCGTCGCGCTCGCCAGCCGGCAGTATCTGGGCCGCTGGTTCGACGACCCGGACGACCTGGTCAGCCTCATCCGCGATCCCTGGGTCGGTGGGCGCCCCTTCCTGCCCGACGGGCTCCCGGTCGTCGACCGCGTTCCCGGGCACGACAACGCGTTCGCGGCGACCGGACACGGCATGCTCGGCGTCACGCTGGGCCCGGTCACCGGCCGCACCCTCGCCGCATACGTCCGTACCGGTCACCGACCCGACGTCCTCATGCCGTTCCGCTTCGACAGGGCGCCTTGGGGCGGGGGTTCAGCCAGTGGGTGACGTCGGCTCGGTCCGTTCCGGGTGCGGGGAGGAGGGCTGTACGCGCAGCGGGCGGGCCGCCCAGGCGGGCAGGTGCCAGTTCCAGCCGCCGAAGAGGGAGACGAGGGACGGGACGAGCAGCATCCGCACGATGGTCGCGTCCAGCAGGATGCCGATGCCGAGGCCGGTCGCCAGGGTCTTGAGGTCGGTGCCCGGTCCCGAGGCGAGCGCGGCGAAGGCGAGGAAGAGGATGAGTGCGGCGCTGGTGACCAGCCGGCCGGTGCGGCCGATGCCCTCGACGACGGCCTCGTCGGTCGAGAGGCCGGCGTCGTACTCCTCGCGGATGCGGGAGAGGATGAACACCTCGTAGTCCATGGACAGCCCGAACAGGAACGCGAAGATCATGATCGGGATCCAGAACGTGACGGCCCCGGTGGCGGCGATGCCGAAGATCGCGTCGGAACCATGGCCGTCCTGCCAGAACAGCACCATCAGGCCCAGGGTCGCCGCCAGGGAGATCAGGTTCAGCAGGACCGCCTTCAGCGGCAGCAGCAGGGAGCGGAAGGCGCGCACGAGCAGGATGTACGTCAGCAGCGCGATGATCGTGAGCATCAGCGGGAAGTTGCCGTAGACGGCGTGCAGGAAGTCGATCTGGGCGGCGCCGACCCCGGCGACGCCGACGGCTCCGGGCAGGTGCTCGGTGGCGGTCTTGACCCGTCTGACGACGTCGACGCTCTGCGAGTTGACCGTCTCGGTGTCCGGGATGACGACGACGATGCTCTGCCCGCCCCGGTTGCCCGCGGTCCCGGTCGGCACGAACACGCTGCTCACGCCGTCGACCTTGGCGAGCGCGGCGGCGACCGGTTTCGCCTGGTCCGTGCTGACCAGGACTTCCATCGGGGTCAGCGCCCCGGTCGGGACGCCGCCGCGCTCCAGGGTCTGGAGGGTGTCGTAGGCCGAGCCGTTCTTGGCCAGTGATTCGGAGGAGGCGAGGCCGATCTTGATGCCGAGGAAGACGCCGACCAGGGCCGCGAGCGCGGCCAGCGCGGCGCCGGCCGCGATCCAGCGGCGGCGTACGACGGCGGCGGTCCAGCGGCTCCAGAAGCGGCTCGCCCGGTTCTCGTGCCGGATCTTCGGCCAGTCGACCTTCGGTCCGATGCCGCCGAGGATCGCGGGGGTCAGGGTGAGCGTCGTCAGCACGCTCGCGAGCGGGATGAGCGCGCCGCCGTAGCCCATGCTGCGCAGGAACGGGACCGGCAGGACGACCAGGGAGAGCAGGCCGATGGCCACCGTGACGCCGCTGAACACGATCGCGTGCCCGGCGTGTTCCATCGCGACCACGACCGCGTCGTGGTTGTCCCGGCCGCGGTCGCGCTCCTCGCGCCAGCGGGTGACGAAGAGCAGCGAGTAGTCGATCGCGACGCCCAGGCCGATGAGGGCGACCAGGAACTGCACGATGAACGACACGTCGGTCGCATAGGTGAGCGGCAGCAGCATCACGAAGGTCGCGAGGATCGACACCGCGGCGACGAGCAGCGGCAGCAGGGCCAGGAAGGACGCGAACACGAAGGCTAGGACGGCGAGTGCGCCGACGGCGCCGAGGAGCGTCTCGCCGAGCACTCCGGGACCGCCCCCGTCGTCGCCGCCGGAGGCGAGGGGGTCCTCGCCCGTCACGCCGACCTTCGCGCCGGCCGGCATGGCCTTCTCGGCCGCCGTCCGGATCGGGTCGGTCAGCAGCGTCTGGCTGGGGGACGGGTTGAACCGGTAGAAGACCAGCGCGTAGGCGGTCCGGTCGTCCTTCGTCCGGAACGCCTTGTCGCCGGTGTTCGCCTCGTCGATCACCCGCAGTCCCGGTGCGGCCGTACCCGCGGCGGTGAACACGCGCCCGACGTCCGTCTCGTGACCGGTGACGGTCTGTCCGGCCGGAAGGGTGACCGCCACGAGATACGGATTGGTGTCTCCGCCGCTGCCGAAGGCCTTCTCGATCTTGTGCGCGGTCACGGTGCCCGGCTGGCCGGGCAGGGAGAAGTCGATCGTCAGCCGGTCCGTGGTCCGGCCGGCCAGCGCGATGCCGGCGATCAGCACCAGACCCCAGAACGCCACCACCACTTTGCGATGACGCAGAACGAATTCGGCCCACCGTCCCATGCCGGACCTTCCCCGGTTCGTAGGTTGCGCGAGTCTAGCCCGCCGCCCCGTTCATCCGCTATCGGGATAATCCATCCGGATTGACGGGATCCGGAGGCACAGAATCCGCGTTCGCGCCCCTCGGGAAGAGAGCACAGCGCAGGGCTGTTTAGCCTGTCGGTACCGGATCATCGCCGGACTCCTGAGAACGGAGCAGTCAAGGTGAACGACGCGTCGAAGGCCGACATACGCCAGGTGACGGAGGCCCCGACTCCGACGCCGGACACACTGGAGCGGGTACGGCGGCATCGGCGCCACACCCTGGAACTGCTCACGGTCTGCGCCGTGGGACTCGTCCCCTGGACGGTCCTGCTGGCGGTGACGCTGCCGTCCGCCTACGAGGTCCACCAGTGGCGGACGACCTGGGTCGGGTTCGACGTCCTGCTCGTGCTCGCGATGGCGGCCACCGCACTGCTCGGCTGGCGGCGGCACCGGGCGGTCATCGTGGCGGCGGTCTCCTCGGCGGCGCTGTTGATCTGTGACGCGTGGTTCGACGTGTCGCTCGCCATCGGCACCGCGGACGTCTGGTCGGCCGCGGCCCTCGCGGTCTTCGCCGAACTGCCGTTGGCCTTCTACCTGATACATCGGGTGCTCGGGATGATCTCGCTCGCGCAGTGGCCGTCCGCGGCGACCGCGACGGGGGTCGACGAATAGCCGCCTTGCCCCTGGGGCAACGGTGAGGTTTTCGCAACTCCCCTTTGTTCCCGATGACTTCGTTCGGAAATCCCCAGGGCTGAAGTTGGTCGCCATGGAGAGCGGCGAGGTGGCAGGACCTCGGCGCGCGGCATGGAGGATGTCATGCCCGAGATGTATTTCGATGTGCGCTGGCCGGACGGTCTGACCCAGCGCTGCTATTCCCCCTCCACGATAGTCGAGGACTACTTCACCCCGGGCGCCGAATACGAGCTCGCCGAATTCGTCGAGCGCAGCCGTACGGCCCTCGGTATCGCCGGGGAGCGAGTGCGGGAGAAGTTCGGTTTCCACTGCACCGGCGCCTCCGACCAACTGGCGCGCATAGAACGGACGGCGGCCTCGTACGGCGACGTCGGCGGCGCCAAGGTCACGGTCGAGTCGCTCCTCGGCGCCGACGGGAGTCCGCGATGAGCCCGGCCGTACGGCTGGCCGGCGCGCACTTCCCGGTGGCCGTGGTGGGTGGCGGTCAGGCGGGTCTCTCGGTCAGCCACGAACTGCGCGAACGCGGCATCGACCACGTGGTCGTCGAGGCCCACCGGGTCGGACACGAGTGGCGTGAGCGCCGCTGGGACTCCTTCTGTCTGGTGACCCCCAACTGGCAGTGCAGGCTGCCCGGTTACCCCTACCGGGGTGACGAACCCGACGGTTTCATGGTCCGCGACGACATCGTGCGGTACCTGGAGGGCTACGTCGCCCACTTCCGTCCGCCACTGGTCGAGGGCGTGAGAGTCACGAGGCTGCGGCGCTCCCCGGGCGGAGCCTTCGAACTCGCCACCACCGAAGGGGACTTCACCGCCGACCAGGTGGTGATCGCGACCGGCCCCTACCACACCCCTTCCCTCCCCCCGATGGCCCAGCGACTGCCCGACTCCGTCACCCAGGTCCATTCCTCCCGCTACCGCAACGCCGCCCAACTCCCCCCGGGCGCCGTCCTGGTGGTCGGCACCGGCCAGTCCGGCTGCCAGATAGCGGAGGACCTGCACCTCGCCGGACGCCAGGTGCATCTGGCCGTGGGCAGCGCGCCGCGTGTCGCCCGCTTCTACCGCGGCCGCGACTGTGTGGCCTGGCTCGACGAGATGGGCCACTACGCGAAAAGCATCGACGACTTCGACGACGCCGGCGCGGTCCGGATGCGCGTCAACCACTACGTCACCGGACGGGACGGAGGCCGCGACATCGACCTGCGCGCCTTCGCCCGCGACGGTATGCGGCTGTACGGCCGGCTCACCGAAGTCGGCGGCGGCGCACTGGAGTTCGCCGACGACCTCAAGGTCAACCTGGACCACGCGGACGCCGTCGCGGAGGGCATCAAGGACGCCATCGACGCCCACATCACCGCGCAGGGCATCGCGGCACCGGACGAGCCCCGCTACGTACCGGTGTGGGAGCCGGACGACCAGCCCCGTGAACTCGACCTGGTCCAGGCCGACATCACGTCCGTCGTCTGGTCCACCGGGTTCCGCCGCGACCACCGCTGGATCGAGGCACCGGTCTTCGACGGCCGCGGCTACCCGATGCACTGGCGCGGCGCCACCAGCGTCCCCGGCCTGTACTTCCTGGGCCTGCCCTGGCAGCACTCGTGGGGTTCGGGCCGCTTCGAAGCGGTGGGCAGGGACGCGGAGTTCCTCGCGAACCACATCGAGGCCTCGCGCCGCCTCGCCGACGTCTGCGGCACCCTCACCGGCGCCCCCACCGAACTCGCCTCCGCCCTCCCGATCGGCTGAGGAACGGGAACACCATGGTCTACGACGCACACCGCCACATCGGCGTCCTGCCCGCCTACCCCTTCTACGGCGGCCCGCCGGTCAACCCCGACACCACCGCCCGCGCCACCGTCAAGCAGCTCGTCGCCGACCTGGACGCGGAGGGCACCGAACGCGCCCTGGTCATCCCGAACTACGGCGTCCCCGACCCCGCGATCGCCTTCTCCTTCAACGAGTTGGCGATCGAGGCCGCCCAGACCGACGACCGCATCCGGGCCGGACTGTGGGTCTCCCCGCGCCCCGAGGACGAGCAACGCACCGCACAGGCCCTGGAATTGGCGGGCGAACGGGGCGTGAAGGCCCTCAAGCTGAGCTTCCTGCTCGGCGGACGCCCCACCGACCCGGCCTGCCGCCCCCACCTGGACCGTATCTTCGCGGAGGCCGCCCGGCACGGGCTGGTGGTCCATGTCCACACCTCCCCCGGCGCCGCCTCCGACATCGACGAGGTCGGCCACCTGGTCGACTGGTACGCCGATCAAGTCCCCGTCCATCTCGTGCACTTCGGCGGCGGGATGAGCGGCCACATCAAGCTCGCCGGTTCCCGGTTCTTCGACTGGATCACCGCCGGCAAGCACGTCTACACCGACCTCTCCTGGGCCATCGGTTTCACTCCCCGCTGGCTGGCCCGGGAGATCGAGCGCCGCGGTATCGGCCACGACCGGGTGCTCTTCGCCAGCGACCAGCCGTGGGGCGACTTCACGGGTGAATACGCCCGCCTCGCCGAAGCGACCGGCGGCGGCGAACTCGGCGACCTGGTCTTCAGGGACACGTTCGCCGCGCTCTACGACTGACCGACCTCCCCTCTCCAGTCCGGCACGCACAAGGAGACAGCCATGTCCGAAACCGTCGAACTCAGCGAGATCGAGCAGCAGTCCCTCAACGAGATCCCCCACCCGTCCCTCCCCGACGGCACCAGCATCTACGGCGCCACCAAGGTGTTCCCCGACTACAAGGCCGAGGACGGCGAGACCTACTTCACGCTCGTCCACGGCATCGCCCACGAGTCGTCGGTGTCGTTCGTCGCCGTCCTCCAGGCGACCCGCGCCCTGCGCAAGGGCTTCGAGACGGCCATCTACTTCTACGGCCCCGGCTCCCTCAACTGCCTTGCCACGCGCGGTTTCCCGACCACCGGCAACTCGGCCTTCCCCGGCGAGCACAACATCAACAACCAGCTCAAGACGTTCATCGCCGAGGGCGGCAAGGTCTTCTGCTGCCGCTTCGGCCTCTCCCTGCACGGCGCCCGCGAGGAGGACCTCATCGAGGGCGTCATCCCGACCCACCCGCTCGACGTCCAGGACGCGCTGATCCACTACGCGCGCAAGGGCGCCATCATCAACTCGACCTACCAGCTCTAAGGGGGCCGCTGTGAGCGTTGGCACCGAATCGACGAGTACGGCGGTGGATGTGCGCATCCTGACCCGCGCCGAACTCGCCCTGCACGGCGTCGCGTTGGACGCCCCCGTACGGCGGCCCGACGGCGCGGGTCCGAGCGGCGACGGTCACGTCCTCGTCGACGGTGCCAACGCCGCGCTGCCCACCAACCCCGCCAGCCCCTACCTCGTCCGCGACGGCAGTGTGTGGCTGGGCGACCAGGACACCGGGCTCGCCCTGACCGCCGTGAACCGCCCGAAGTTCTACGACCTGACCACAGCCGACGGCATCCCCTACGAGCACATCGCCCGTCTCCACGGCGCCGACGTCCTCGCCACCACCGTCGTCCAGACCTGCATCCGCTACGCCGAGTCGGACCGCTGCCGCTTCTGCACCATCGAGGAGTCCCTGCGCTCGGGCGCGGCGGTCGCCGCGAAGACACCGGCACAGCTCGCCCAAGTCGCCGAAGCGGCGGTCCGGTTGGACGGCGTGAAGCAGATGGTCATGACCACGGGCACGACGACCGGCCCCGACCGGGGCGCGCGCAATCTCGTCCGCTCCGTGCGCGCCGTCCTCGAAGCGGCCCCGGGCCTGCCGATCCAGGTGCAGTGCGAACCGCCCGGCGACCTCGCCTGGATCCGTGAACTGCACGACGCCGGTGCCACCGCGATCGGCATCCACGTCGAGTCCCTCGACGAGGAGGTGCGGCGGCGCTGGATGCCGGGCAAGTCGACCGTCCCCATGGCCGAGTACGAGGCCGCCTGGGACGAGGCGGTGCGGGTCTTCGGGCCGAACCGTGTCTCCACGTATCTGCTCGTCGGGCTCGGCGAGGACCCGGACGAACTCATCGCGGGCGCGGGTGAGTTGATCGACCGAGGGGTGTACCCGTTCGTCGTCCCGTTCCGTCCGATGGCCGGCACGCTCGCGGCCCGCGACGGCATTCCGGCACCGAGCGCCGAACTCCTGACGTACGTCACCGAGGGCGTCGCGGCGAAACTTCGCGCCGCCGGGATGACAGGCGCCGACCAGAAGGCGGGCTGCGCGGCCTGCGGCGCGTGCAGTGTTCTGCAGTCGGCGGGCGGGTGATGTCCATGTACCTGGACGGCTCCGCGGCACCCCTCGTGACGGACGGGCCGGTCGACATCCTGGCGCTGCTCGGCGACCGCAGCACCCTCGCCCGCCGCCCCGCGTTCCACATCGAACAGGCCGCCGACGAAGCGGAGTTGGCCACCTACCGACGGCTGCGCACGGAGACCTTCGTCCACGAGCAGGGGCTCTTCACCGGCGACGACCTCGACGACCGTGACGCCGACGCCCGCACCGTCGTGCTGGTCGCCCGGGCCCCCGACGGCACGGTGATCGGCGGGGTGCGGCTGGGCCCGGTCGACGACGGTCCCGACCTCGGCCGGTGGCAGGGCGGCCGACTGGTCGTCGCCCCGCGCGCCCGTGGCCCGCAGGGGATCGGCGCGGCACTGGTCAGGGCGGCCTGCGCACGGGCCGAGGCGGAGGGCGTCCTGCGGTTCGACGCGACCGTGCAGGCCCGCAACGAGGTGCTGTTCCGGCGGCTCGGCTGGCGATCCGTGCGCACCACGGAAGTCGCCGGCACCCCGCACGTCCTGATGCGGTGGCCCATCGACCGGATAGCGGCCCAAGTCGCCGCAGCGAAGGCCGCGTTGGGCCCCCTGCTCGCCGCCCTCCCCGCCCCGCCCGGCTACGTCGGCGACGACGGCGCGCCCGTCCCCGGCACCGATGTGATCGCCGCGTGCGACGCGATCGTGCCGTCGATGGTCGAGCGGGACCCGGAGTGGGCGGGCTGGTGCGCGGTCCTGGTGAACGTCAACGACCTTGCCGCGATGGGCGCTTCACCGGTCGGGCTGCTGGACGCGGTGGGGGCACGCGACGCCGCGCACGCCGCGCTGGTCCTCGCCGGACTGTCCCGGGCCGCACAGGCCTACGGCGTCCCGGTGCTCGGCGGTCACACCCAACTCGGCGTCCCCGCCGCCCTGTCGGTGACCGCGCTCGGCCGCACCGACCGGCCCGTGCCCGGTGGCGGAGGACGGCCCGGACACGCCGTACGGCTCACGGCCGACCTCGGCGGCAACTGGCGCGCGGGCTACCGGGGCCGCCAGTGGGACTCGACCACCCGGCGCCGTACGGACGAACTGCGCACGATGACAAGGGCGGTGGCCGTCGCACGGCCCGCCGCCGCGAAGGACGTGTCGATGGCCGGGATCGCCGGGACACTGGGGATGCTCGCCGAGGCGAGCGGTTGCGGTGCGGTGCTCGACATGGCCGAGGTACCACGTCCCGCTGACGCCTCGATGGGCGACTGGCTGACCTGCTTCCCGGGTTTCGGGATGCTCACCGCCGACGAGCCGGACGCGGCGGCACTGCCGGCCGGGCCCGCGACGGGCGCCGTGTGCGGGGAGTTGACGGCCGGTCAGGGGGTCCGGCTGCGCTGGCCGGACGGAGAGATCACCGAAGCGGTCACCTCGACGGTGACCGGAATGGGGACGGCATGAGCACGCTGCGGATGGCGGCCGTGGCCGCCGAGTTCGGCCGCGACCTCGAAGAGGACTTCGCGATCGCCGAACGGCTCATCAAGGAGGCCGGCGAGCAGGGAGTGCGACTTCTCGCGCTGCCGGAGGCGTGCCTGGGCGGCTATCTGCTCAGCCTGGACGACGACAGCGCCCTGGACGAGGGCCCGCCCGCACTCGCCCTCGACGGCCCGGAGATCCGCCGACTCGCCGCCCTGGCCGGGGAGTTGACGGTCGTCGCCGGATACTGCGAGGCCGCCGAGGACGGACGGCAGTACAACAGCGTCGTCTGCGTCACCGGCGACGGCGTCCTCGGCAACCACCGCAAGGTCCACCAGCCGCTCAGCGAGGACGCCAGCTACGCGTCCGGCGACCGCTTCCACGCCTTCGACACCCCGGTCGGCCGGATCGGCATGATGATCTGCTACGACAAGGCGTTCCCGGAGTCGGCCCGGGCCCTGGCGCTGGACGGTGCCGAGATCGGGGTGTGCGTGTCGGCCTGGCCGGGTGCGCGGACGAACGCGAGCGCGGACCTGGAGAAGGACCGCTGGAAGCGGCGTTTCGACCTGTTCGACCGGGCCCGCGCGCTGGAGAACCAGATCGTGTGGCTGTCCGCCAACCAGTCGGGCACGTTCGGGTCGCTACGCTTCGTGGGCAGTGCCAAGGTCGTCGACCCGGGCGGTGAGATCCTCGCCGACACGGGCGTGACCGCCGGCATCGCCGTCGCCGAACTCGACGTCGCACAGGCCCTGGAGACCGCCCGCCGGTCGATGGGACACCTGCGCGACCGGCGGCCCGAGACCTACGGACCAGCCCCGGGAGCAGTCACCGCATGAGCACCATCCGGATCGCGGCCGCGGCCGCCCACTTCGGCCGCGACCTGGAGTTCGACCTGGCCCGCGTCGCCAAACTCGTCGACGACGCCCGCGGCCAGGGCGCCGGGCTGCTGGTGCTGCCCGACGCCACCCTCGGCGGCTATCTCGCCGATCTCCGCGACCCCGACCCCCAGACCCTGCCCCCGGCCCTCAAGCCGGACGACCCGCTGATCCTCCAAGTCGCCCGCCTGGCAGCGGAGATGGTGGTGTGCGTCGGCTACTGCGAGGACGGCGGCACCGAGCGCTACAACGCGGCGGTCTGCGTCAGCGGCGACGGCATCCTGGGCCGGCACCGCAAGGTCCACCTCCCGGCCGGCGAGGTCGCCGCGTACACGGCGGGCGACCGCTTCGACGCCTTCGACACCCCTGTCGGGCGGCTCGGCATGCTCATCGACTACGACAAGACGTTCCCGGAGTCGGCCCGTTCGCTGGCCCTGGACGGCGCCGAGATCCTCGCCTGCCTCTCCGCCTGGCCCACCAGCATCACCAACCGCGCCCCGCGCATGGCCCAGGACCGCCAGGCCCGGCTCTTCGACCTCTACGACCAGTCCCGCGCCGCCGAGAACCAGGTCGTCCTCGCCTCCTCGAACCAGACCGGCGCCATGGGCGGCATGCGCTTCCTCGGCCAGGCCAAGGTCGTCGGGCCCGGCGGCGACATCCTCGCCCGCACCTGGTCAAAGGCCGGACTCGCCGTCGCCGAGATCGACGTCGCCGCCGAGACCGACCGGGCCCGCCGTGTCCTGCGCCACCTCGACGAACGCCGCCCCGACGCCTACCGGGAGTCCCGTACGTGAAGATCGCCCTGCTCAGCTACTCGACCAGGCCGCGCGGCGGAGTCGTCCACACCCTCGCCCTCGCGGAGGCACTCGCGGCGCTGGGCGAGGACGTCACGGTGTGGACCCTGGGCCGGGGCGGCGACGCGGGCTTCTTCCGCCCGGTGAACCCGGCGGTACGGGTCGAGATCGTGCCGTTCCCGGACGGCCCGCCCGGCGAGACGGTCGGCGCACGCATCCTGCGCTCCATCGCCGTCCTCCGCTCCGCCTTCGACCCCACGCCCTACGACGTCGTCCACGCCCAGGACTGCATCAGCGCCAACGCGGCCGGCCGCTGCGTCCGCACCGTCCACCACCTCGACCACTTCACCACGCCCGAACTGGCCGCCTGCCACGAGCGGGCGATCGTCGAGCCGTACGCGCACGTGTGCGTGTCGGGGGCGGTCGCGCGGGAGCTGGCCGACGGGTGGGGCATCGACGCGCGAGTGATCCCCAACGGGGTCGCCTACGACCGTTTCGCCGCCACCGACCCTGCCGCGCGGGCGAGTTGGCGCTCCCGTCTGGGACCGTACGTCCTCACCGTCGGCGGTATCGAACCCCGCAAGGGTTCACTGGACCTGCTGGAGGCCTACGCCCTGTTGCGCGCCGACCGTCCCGAGGTCCGGCTGGTGATCGCGGGCGGGGAGACGCTGTTCGACTACCGCGACTACCGGGCGAGCTGGGAGGCGCGGGCCGCCGAACTCGCCGTGGATCCGGTGGTGTTGGGGCAGGTCGACGAGGGCGGGCTGCCGTCCCTGGTCGCGGCTGCGGACGCGTTCGCGTTCCCTTCGCTGAAGGAGGGTTTCGGGCTCGCGGCGATGGAGGCGCTGGCGGCGGGTGTTCCGTTGGTCGTGCGGGATCTGCCGGTGCTGCGTGAGGTGTTCGGGCCCGCCGCGCGCTTCGGAGCCACCCCCGAGGAGCTCGCCGCGGAACTCGGTCACGCCCTCGCCGTCGAGGACCCGGCGCGACGATCGGCCGGACGGGAGCTGGCCGCCCGCCACACCTGGGAGACCGCGGCCCGTAGCCACCTCGACTTCTACCGCTCCCTCAACTCACCTTCCTGAGCACGGGCGTTGACACCGTGTGCGATCCGCGTCACGGTGAGGGCCCGTAGTGCTCGGAGGTCGCCCATGGCTCCGCCCCCGTCCGATGCCGGCCTCGTCGAACGCGTACGGGCGATACAACCCCTCCTCCGCGAGCGCGCGTTGCGCACCGAGCAGGAGCGCAGGGTGACGGAGGACGTGGTGTCGGCGCTGACGGACGCCGGGGTGTACCGGATGAACGTCCCCCGGCGGTACGGGGGTTACCAGAGCAGGCTGAGCACGCAGGTCGAGGTGTTGGGCGAGATCGCCGCCGGGTGCGGCTCGACCGGCTTCATGGCGCTGATCCAGGCGGGTTGTTCGTTCATCGCCTCGCTCTTCCCGGACGAGGCCCAGGACGAGATCTTCACCGGTCCCGACGTGCGGATCGGCGGCACGCTCGTCCCGGACGCCGTCGCGGTCGCGGCGGACGGCGGTTATCTCCTCAACGGCACGTCGGCCTTCGCCACCGGTTGCCAGAACGCCGACTGGCATCTGCTGACGACCCGGGTCGCGTCCGACGGCGGGCCACCTGAGCTGCTGTGGACCGCCGTTCCGATGTCCGATCTGGAGATCCTCGACGACTGGTACGTCTCGGGGCTGGCGGGCAGCGGCAGCAACAGCGTCGTCGCACGGGACGTGTTCGTGCCCGCGCACCGCGTCCTGCCCGTCGGACCTCTGCTGACGGGCGAGTTCGCCTCGAAGGCCAACGCCGACGACCTCTTCTACCGGATGCCGGTCCTGCTGCTGTTCTGCGCCTGGACGGCGCCGAACGCGCTGGGTCTGGCCCGGGCGGCCCTCGCGGAGTTCACCGAGCGGATCCATCGGCGGGGCATCACCTACACCTTCCACGAGCGGCAGTACGAGGCGGGCGTCACCCATCTCCAGGTCGCCGAGGCGGCGTTGAAGATCTCCTGCGCCGAGCTGCTGACGGCCGAGTTCGTCGCGCGGATCGAGGCCGTGGCCGAGAGCGGCGTGTCGTACACGCAGGCGGAGCGGGCCAGGATCCGGGCGCAGAGCGGCTATTCGACGCGGCTGTGCAAGGAGGCCGTGGATCTGCTGTCCTCCGCCTCGGGAGCCTCTTCCCTGCACCGGGACGTCCCCGTCCAGCGGGCCGTACGCGATCTGCACGCGCTGAGCCTGCACTCGTTCGTCAACCCGACCACCAACCTGGAGCTCTACGGCCGGGTCCTCTCCGGGCTGGACGCGGGCACGCCGTTCCTCTGACGGCTCACCCCAGGGACGCGAACCAGGCCGCGGTGTCGCGGGGACGGACGAACCGGAGTGTGCTGAGCGGCGCGAAGCGGGGGTCGTTCGTACGGCGCTCGATCTCGGCGCGCCTGCCCGCGTGCTGCGACCAGGCCCACCAGGCCGGGTGCTCCCGGCTCAACCACCCGGCCCAGGTCTCCCTGTTGCCGCCGAAGACGCTCTCGCGGGTGACCGTGCGCCGGATCGAGCGGCGCAGGACGCGTGGCATGATCACCCGTTTCGTGTAGTCCAGCCAGATCACCGTGTCGGCCAACTCCCAGAGCAGATCGCGGACTTCGGGCGCGCCGATCGAGTCGATGATCCAGCGGGGTGCGGAGGTGAGCCGTAGAACGTCGTCGGTCAGGCGCTCGTTGACGGCCCAGCCGGGGCCGGTGAAGTACAGGGCGTCCATCTCGTGGTACGGCAGCTCCAGCCGCTCGCCCACGCCTCGGGCCAGCGTGGACTTGCCCGCGCCCGTCGCCCCGACCACCAAGACCCGTTCCATTCCCGCACCTTAACTACGATGTGCCGAGCCCGCCGATCATTGTCAGGAGCCCCACCATGAGCAGTCCGCGTCACGCCCACGCCTCCCTCGACGGGCTGGTGATCGGGGACGCCTTCGGTGACGGCTGGTTCACGCGCTCCGACGAGCCGGCCCAGGAGCTGTGGGCCGCGCGGGAGTTGCGCCCCGTGCCGTGGCTGTGGACGGACGACTCGGCCATGGCTTTCGTCCTGTTCGCGCATCTGGTGGCCCACGGCGAGGTCCGACCGGACGCGCTGGCACGGGAGTTCGCCGCCGAGTACGAGCGGGAGCCGGGGCGGAAGTACGGCCCGTCCATGCACGGCGTGCTGCGGCGCATCGGCGGCGGTGAGGACTGGCGGGCGGTCACCACCGGGCAGTTCGGCGGACAGGGGTCCTACGGCAACGGTGCCGCGATGCGGGTCGCGCCGCTGGGCGCCTGGTTCCGGGACGATCTCGCGGTCGCCGCCGAGCAGGCCCAGTTGTCCGCGCTGGCCACCCACGCCCATCCGGAGGCCGTCGCCGGGGCGGTGGCCGTGGCGGTCGCCGCCGCGCTCGCGGCCGCCGGGGAGGGTCGACAGGCCGCGCCACGCACCGAGTTCCTGCGGGAGGTCGCCTCGCATGTGCCGGAGAGCGATGTCCGCTCCGGCCTGCTGGTCGCCGCGAACTTCTCCGAGCGGACGTCGGTCCGGCACGCGGCGTCCGTGCTGGGTTCGGGGACGCTGATCTCGGCTCCGGACACCGTGCCGTTCGCCCTGTGGTCCGCCGCGGGGCATCCGGACGACCTGCCCGAGGCGCTGTGGCAGACCGTCGCCGGGTGGGGCGACCGGGACACCACCTGTGCGATCGCGGGTGGTGTCGTCGCGGCCCGCACCGGCACGGGCGGTGTCCCGTCCGCCTGGCGGGAGGCGTGCGAGGCGATCCCCGCGTGGAGCGGCTGGGACTCGCTCGCGGCGGCCCGCCAGGGCGGCGTGTAGATCGGACAGCGGCTCTTCGACGTGGTCGCGCGTCGCCTGTCGCGTCCTGCGCTCGGGTCCGGCACGGCTCATGGCCCCGGTCGGCGCCGTCCGGTGACCTTCGAGGCGGGGAGGCGACCGGCTTTCGAGGTGCCGGTGAGAGTGTCACCCTCGACGGTGACCGTGAAGGTCAGGTTCAGGCGCAGCGGCTTGGTGACCGCCTGTTTCCAGGTGATCCGGTCGCCGTCGACGACGACGTCCCGCAGGGTGACCTCCTCGCCCGTGCCGTGCGCGAAGCCGGTGAACTTCCCGCCCTCCCGGCGCAGTTCGACGACGGGCTTGATACGGCCGACGGGGGTGGCGATGGTCAGGTCCCAGACGCCTTCGATGGACATGGGTGGTTCTTCCTTGCCGGTGAAGTCGTGGAGTCGGTACGGGGGTCGATCGGGTGTCACAGGGTGACGGGGGCGGGACCCCGTGCCCGCCAGGTGGTACCGCGGCGCTCGTGGGCGAAGAGTTCCTCGACGGCGTGGGCGGTCCGCGGACCGATCTCGCGCTCCAGCAGGTAGAGGCCCAGATCGAGGCCGGAGGTGACGCCGGCGCCGGTGACCAGGTCGCCGTCGTCGACGACCCGGGCGTGGACGGTGTGCACGCCGGTGGCTTCGAGCAGGTCCAGGCCGAGGTGGTGGGTGGTGGCGTTGCGTCCCTCGATGAGCCCGGCCATGGCGAGGACGAGCGAGCCGCCGCAGACCGCTGCCATGGTGATCCGCGGATTGTCCATGGCGGACTTCAGCAGACCGGGCAGCCCGGTGGTCAGGGTGCGTCCGAGCAGGACGGGGATGAACTCGTCCTGCTGCCAGTCCTGTTCGTCGTCGGCGTCGACGTCGGGCACCTCGCCCGGTTCCCCGACCCGGCCGGAGGCTCCTGGCACGAGGACGAGGCCGGAGCGGGCGGGGTCGAGTGCGCCGGTGGCCCGCAGCATCAGACCACCGGTACCGCTGACGACGTCCCGGGGGCCTTCGGCCGAGACCAGTTCCACGGTCACGGCACCACCCGAGGCGCTGCCGCCCGCGTACAGGACCTCATAGGGGGCGACGACATCGAGCGGGTCGAAGCCGTCGAACAGAACGATCTGGACGTGCATAAGGCGTCTTCCGCAGAGGGAGGCCGGCGATCACCGGCCTGTCCCTCGACGGTAGAAGCGCGCGCGGGAGGCGACCAGCGGGCTCGGTGACAGGCTCCGACGGGATCCCGCCACGCTCGTCACCCTGCTGAATCCGTGCCGGAGGGAGGCTCGATCCGGAGTTCCACGGCCGTGATCGCGAAGGCCAGCGGCCCGGGCAGCAGCAGGGCGAGCAGCGGCAGCATCCACAGGAACGCGACGCACAGCCCGACCGCCGCAGCGATCAGCGCGGAGCCCATCGGATCGGCGACGGAGCGTGTCGCGGCCCGGTCCAGGGCCGGGCGCCGGCCGCGCGCCGCCTGCGGATCGGCGGCGGCGCGCAGGGCGACGACGAGTCCCGCCGCCGCGAGCGCGGTCAGCGCCCGTCGGAACAGCCGACGAGGAGGGGGGCGAACAGGGCGCCCGCGGCGGCGCCGAGGACAGCTCGTCTCCGGAAACCGGGTGGCGTCATGGCGATGCCTCCTGAGTGGGGCGTGGACATCGTTGTCTGAGGTCAGGAGTTGTTACCCGGTCCGGCGGAGGGTGGGGGGACGGACGACATGGCAAGCGCTTTCGCGTTGCAAAGAACGTAGGTCCCGTCCGTCCGGCCGGTCAACGGTGCTGCAGCACATGTTTGTTCGGACATGGGGCAGTGAGGCACATGAGGCACGGGTACGCCCGTCGGTACCCGTGCCCCAAGTCGAATGCGGCCACAACAGCCGTATGTGGAGGGGCTAGAGACGCACGGCCAACGCCCGCCGGGCCACCGCGACCAACTGCTCCCGCACCAGCTCCACGCACAGCCGCATGTTCTTGTCCGCGATGACGTTGTCGGGGATACGGCAGGCGAACTGCAGGCCCTCGTGGACCCGGGTCACCCACGCGCACACCTGGTCGCCGTACGACACCCGGATCAGTCCGTACGCCTTCAGCTCCTGCCAGCGCTCCGAACCGGGCAGGGCGCGCGAGTCGACGTAGGAGACGATCGAGTACAGGTCGGGTGACGTGGGCCTGAAGTCGGCGCCCAGCAGGCGCAGTACGCGGGCGATGGGCATGCGGGCCAGTGGGCGGTTCTCGCGGAGGGTGGCGCGGACCATGCGCAGGGCGTGGTCGAAGTCGGTAGCGTGCTGGACGGGGATCTCGATCGGCGCGCCGCCCACGTACCAGCCGACGGAGTCGGCCCAGCGGGACTTGGCGCGGGTGTGGAAGGGGACGACGGTGCGGTACACGTCGAGGCCGCTGATCTCGCGGGCGGCGAGGGCGACGGCCGCCAGGATGCCGACGAGGCTTCCGCCGTACGGGCGGCAGTACGCCTCGAAGGCCGCCGCGTCCGTGTCGTCGACGAGCATCTCCTGGAGGAACTTCTGGGTGGGCAGCGGCCCTTCGGGGTCGAGGCCGAGATCGACGGGGAAGTTCGGCAGCTTGCCGTCGCAGCGGGCGATGAACTCCCGCCAACGGGACACCACGGTGTGCGTGTCGTCGATCCGGTCGGCGTCCGTGCGTTCGCCCGCGCAGAAGTCGATGTAGCTGGCGACGGGCGCCGACTCGACCGACTTCCCGGCGAGGCCGGCCGCGTACAGCTCGTGGACCTCGCCCGCGATGCGGTGCAGCGAGTAGGCGTCGACGTTGCTGTGGTCGAACGCCAGGTAGACGCTCGTGCCGTCGTCGCGCACGACCGCCGCGAAAAGGAAGTTGGGCCAGGTGAGCGCGTCCGCCGTCACATCGAAGCGGTCCTGCAGGTACCGGGTCAGCGTCCCCGCGTCCGCGAACTCCCCCACGTCCTCGCGGTGCAGGGCCACCGCCTCGGCGTCCAGGGTGAAGCGGCGCATCTCGTCACCGGCCCACCGGAAGCCGCTGCGCAGCGTCTCGTGCCGGAGCATCCAGGACCGCAACGCGCCCTGGAGCACGTCGAGTTCGATCCGCCCCGGCATGTCGAAGGCGGTACCGAGCCAGGTCGGCACGAACAGTCCGTCCTCGCGCACCGATCGGGCCGTACGGATGTGGGACTCCTGCACGTACGCCGGTGGCCGCGCGTCGTCCGGGAGGGCCCGCGCAGCTCCTACGGCCGCCGGGTGCAGCGTCCACTCGACGAGTCGTCCGGGCCGGATCTCGCACCGCTGAAGGTCACTCATGCGCACAGGGCTCTCCGTTCGCCTGCCCACGGGAGGCCGCCGGGCACCACTGTCGATCCACGCCTCCATGCCGCTCGGGCACCGCTCACTGCATGGGAGATCAACGACCGGATATTCCGAAAGCAACGCTGTGAACAGGCTTGCTGATCAGCTCATTTCAGGCCGTACGTCGCAGCCGCGCCGAGAGGTGGTGTTGCAGCGGCTCCCCCACGGCCTCCAGATCGTGCTCGAAGGCGAGCGTGGTGTCGTCGGTCAGGGTGTAGCGGCGGCGGGTGGCGGTGACCTTCTTGGCGGTGGGGGTGAGGGCGACGTCGTGGGTGGCGAGGTCGACCGTGTCGCCGGTGGCGGTTCCTACGAGGATCTCCGCGATGCCGGTCGGCTGGGTGATCAGGGCCTCGATCCGGCCGTCGGGTTGCAGGCGCCACCAGCCGCTTTCGCGTGCCGCGGGGCGCAGCGGTGTGCCTTCGGCGTCGAGGATCCAGGCGCGGGCCTCGTAGTGCAGGAAGGGGCGGCCGTCGTGGGTGAAGGTGACGTCCTGGGCGTAGGTGAAGTCACCGGCGAGCGTGGGGTATTCGCCCTTGCCTCGGCCGTGCCAGTGGCCCAGGAGGGCGAGTACGGGGGTGAGGAGCGGGTGGGGGGTGGGTTGCTCGTCGGGGTTGTAGGCGTCGGGGTACGGGGGGTTGGGCACGGGGGCGCTCCTGTGGTTGGTGCGGGGTGTCGGGGCGCAGCCTAAGCGCTCCGCACGGAGTGCCCCGATATGCCGCCGTTCCAGTGACGCGCCGTGGGGGCTGGTCGCGCCCACGCGGCGGAGCCTCAAATAGACACAGCCCCGCGCCCCTTCGGGGGCGCTGCAGTCGACCCGGAATTCGCCGGCTACGAAGTTTTTGCTAACTCGCGGGGACCCCATGAACCGGCCCTCACCTGCACGGAGTCCCCTTTGTCCACGCGAACGCGCGGCCGGTAATCGCGAGTTCACCCTGCTTCTCTTCCTCCGCGTTCTACGCGCGTGGTGTCATGCACCTGCCCGCCACCCCCCACGTGGGCATCAACTCGACTAGGAGTTACGCATGTTGAGGACGTTCCTCGGCCGTGCCGGTGTCGCGCTGGCAGCCGGTGCCACCCTCTTCGTCACGGCTGTCCCCGCCAACGCCGCGACGTACACCGCCTTCGCCTTCTCGCAGTCCGGCACCACGCAGCCGGCCATCTACGACTTCATCAACTCGGCCACCTCCTCGCTCGACATGACGATGTACGAGCTGGAGGACACCACCGCCGTCAACGACCTGATCGCCCTGGAGAAGAAGGGCGTCACCGTGCGGGTGGTGCTGGACGCCGCGCACCAGTCCGCCAACAACTCGGCGTACACGGCCCTGACGAACGCGGGCGTGGGCGTGGTGTGGTCGCCGTCCAGCTTCGTCTACACGCACCAGAAGACGATCACCGTGGACGCCACCAAGTCCCTTGTCCTGACCGGCAATCTGACCTCGCAGTACTACTCGACCGGGCGCGACTACGGCGTGTTCACCGACGACACCCGCGATGTCGCCGCGATCGAGAAGGTGTTCAACGCGGACTACGCCGGAACCTCGATCACCCCGACCGACGGCGACCATCTGCTCTGGTCCCCCACCGACTCCCGCAGCCGACTGCTGACCGTGATCAACGCGGCCACCACGACACTGGACGTCGAGGAACTGGAGTTCAGCGACAGCACGGTGGTCAACGCGATCGTCGCCAGGGCGAAGGCGGGCGTGACCGTACGGGTGGTGCTGGAGACGCCGTCGAGCTATGCCAGCGAGGTGTCCGCGGTCAAGGCGGCAGGCGGCACGGTCGTCGGCTACTCCGACCCGAACGGCTTCTACATCCACGCCAAGGCCATGGTCGCCGACTACGGTCTGTCCACCCAGGAGGTGGAGGCGGGTTCGATGAACATCAGCAGCAACTCGCTGTCCAACAACCGCGAGTTGGGCATCATCCTCACCGGCACCGGGGTGGCCCAGTCCGTCGCCACCACCATCGAGACCACGTTCAAGAGCGACTACGCGGGCGGTACCGCCGCCTAGGGACGGCGTGCGCCGCACAGCGGTCGGCGCTACGACTCCGGGGTCGGGGGCCCCGGAGTCTGCCGCAGGGCCCGCAGGGCGAGGGCGAGTTCGGTGATACCCCGGGGGTCGGTCAGTGAGCGGCCGGTGCGTTCGGCGATGCGGCGCAGGCGGGTGCGCACGGTGTTGGGGTGGACGTAGAGCTGCTTGGCGGCCTCCTCGGCGGAGCCGCCGCGGTCGAACCAGGCCTCCAACGTGTCGAGCAGCAGGGCGCGTTCGTCGGCGGGCAGGGCCTCGATCGGACCGAGGACCTTGGAGGCGACGCGGGCCATGACGTCGGGTGCGCCGGCGGTGGCGACCGCGAGCGGCGAGTCGTCGAAGACGGTCACGGCACTGCTGCCCGCGTCGCCCCCGCGCAGGGCGACCTTGGCGAAGCGCAGGGCGTCGCCGGTGCGGTCGAGGTCGCCGTAGGAGGGGCTCACGCCCACGCGCCGCTCCGCGCGGTCCCGCAGCACCTCGACCAGGGTGCGCAGGTCCCGTGGGGTGCGCAAGTGCACGATGCCCAGCTGCAGTTCGGGGCGCAGTCGCCAGGCGGACCGGACGGCGCGCCGGGTGAGGAGAGCCGCGATGTCGGGCAGCGCCTGCCTGCCGATCCCGGGTACCTCCGCGGCGACCACGACGAACGGGCCCTCGCGCGGTACGCCCAGGACCTCGGCGGCGGACCACACGGCGTCGGCGTCCATGCTCCTGCCCTCCAGGAGCGCTTCCACCAGCGCCGAACGCTCCTGGTCGCCGGCGAGGAGCCGCTGGGCGACCGCGTCGTGGTAGCCCGAGACCATGGCCTCGGTGATGCCGTCCTGGATCTCCCACATGGCGGAGGCCGCGGCGACCAGAACGTCGTTGCCCACCAGGGCGGTTGTGGTCGCTTCGGCGACCACCGTCTCCCAGAAGTACCGCACGCCGAGCCGGTAGGCCGTCATCACGCTGGGCAACGGCACGTTCTGCCGGGCCCGTCGGCGGCCGATGTCGGCCGCGGCCTCGGTGTCCAGCGGTACCTGTCCGGTCAGGGCCTGGAGCGCGTTGCCGACGTGGGTCCGGCAGGCCTCCTCCAGATCCGCCTCGGGCACCGCGTCGTAGTGGTACTCCCGTGAGCCGGCGCGGATCCGCGCCGCCATCTCCTTCGCCAGTTCCCCGACGCGTTCGAGCAGCGCGGTCGCCAGGGCTCTGATCTCCTTGTCGACCACTTGTCTTCTCCGGTCTCACCGATCAGAGGGGCTGGTTCCACCGATCAGAGGGGCTCGTTCCACGGTACCGCCGGACCCGCCGCCCGCGCCGCCGCACGGGGGGACATCGCCTCCAGGGCGGCACGGAGCGCGGCGCGTGAGGTGATGCCGAGCTTGGGGTACAGCCGGTGCAGATGGGAGCCGACCGTGCGGTGGGAGAGGAACAGCCGCTCGCCGATCTGCCTGTTGGTCAGGCCCACGGCCGCCAGCTCGGCGATCTGCCGCTCCTGCACGGTCAGGGCCGCGGCCCGGGTGGCGGCTACGCCGGGGGTTGCGCCGGTGGCGACGACTCCGGTGGCGCGCAGTTCGTTGCGGGCCCGCTGTGCCATGGCCTGCGCGCCGAGCCGGTCGAAGGTCTCCAGGGCGGAGCTCAGATACCGGCGGGCGTGGTGGTCGCGGGCGCGGCGCAGCCACTGTCCGTAGGCGAGCTGGATGCGCGCGTGTTCCCACGGCCAGCGGGCCGCGTGGGGAAGGGAGAGGGCCGCTTCGAACAGCGGCCCGGCGGCGTTCTCGTCGGCGGCCACCGCCTCGGCTCCGGCGCAGCCGAGCGCGGTGCGCGAGGAGATCCGGTGGATGCCCGCCGTCCGCGCGGCGACGACCTGGTCGCGGGCCTCGTCCGTGCGGCCGGTGCGGACCGACGCCTCGACCAGGTCCAGGACCAGCCATCGGCCCGGGATGCCCGCGCTCGGCGTGCCGGCCGGGTCGATCCGGCCCACTTGGACGTGGGCCTCCTCGTAGTCGCCCTGTCCCATGGCCGCGAGGTGGCGGGCCGACCGGGCGTAGGCCTCCGTCACCTCGATGCCGCGGGGCGCGGCCCAGGTGGTGGTCTCCTCGCTGCGGGTGCGGGCGAGGTCCGCGTCGCCGCGCAGCGCCGCGCCCGTCGCGAGCAGGGCGCGGATCTGCCGCTCCCAGAAGCGGTAGCCGTGGGCGGCCGCCAGGTCCAGCCCCTCCTGGGCCAGGCGCTCGGCCTCGTCCCACCGGCCGTGGGCGTAGGAGTCGTGGCAGAGCAGCAGCAGCGCGGGGACGGCCATGGCGACGGCGCCGCCCTCGCGTTCGCGGTCGACCGTGCGGGAGACCAGGTACCGGTGGTCCGACAGGGCGTCCATCGCCACCGCCGCGAAGGCCAGGGGGATCAGTTCCCAGGGCGCCGGGTCGGCGGGCAGCGCCGCGAAGGCGTCGGCGAGGCCCTTGCGCAACGCGTCGGAGGCGTGTGCGGGGTCGGCGTACGCCTCGTAGCAGAGTCTGATCGGTGTCATCGCGGTCGGTTCGAACCGGTCCAGCGCGGTCCTGAGGAGCTGCCACGGCTCGGGGCCGAGGGTGTGGAGGCAGACGAGCAGCAGCGCGTACAGGATGCCGGCGTGGTCCCGGGCGTCGTCCGTGCCGGTGGCGGCGGTGTCGTCGAGGGCCCGGGCCAGCAGGCGGTGGGCGGCGTCGAGGTCGCCCTCGTCGTGGGTGAGGAGGTGGGCGGTGGTGGCGGCGACGAGGGCGGTCGGTGGGTCGGCGGCCCGTGCGGCGTCGGTCAACAGCCCTGGTACGTCGTCGAGTTGGCCGGTGAAGGTCGCGAAGTAGGCGGCCTCGGCCAGGCGGCGGGAGCGGTCGGCCGGGTGCGGGCTGAGTTCGCCGGCCCGCTTGAGCGCGGCCACGGCGGCGGACGCGTTGCCGCGCCACCGCTCGGACCCGGCCGGTTCGTCGCCGCGCCGCCAGGCGGGCAGGGCCCCTTCGTCCAGGGCGCGGGCCAGTGTCTCGTCCGGTCCGGTCGTGGCCTCGGCGAGATGCCAGGCGCGGCGCTCGGGTGCGTCGGCCAGGGCGGCGGCCAGACAGTGGTGCGCGCGGCGGCGTTCGCCGGGGGTCGCCCGGTGGACGATCGCGGCACGGGTCAGCCGATGGCGGAAGGAGATACGGCCGACGGTCGAGTCGGCGTGGAGCAGCTCGGCCTCCCGTGCCGGCGCGAGGGCGTCGAGGGTGTCGCAGTCCCCCAGGGCCCTGCGGATCACGGCCGGGCCGATCTCGGCATCGAGGGCGGCCAGGAGGAGCGCCGTCCGGGTCGTCGCGGGCAGCCCTTCGACGGCGGAGGCGAAGGCCTCCTCCAGATGCCCGGACAGGGGCAGCAGCGGGGGGAGCGGGAGGTGGCCGGAGCGCTGCGGGCCGCTCAGCTCCGCCGGCAACTCCCGCAGCGCGAGCGGGTTTCCCGCAGCTTCGGCCAGCATCCGGCGCCGTACCGAGGGCCCCAGTCCGGGCCACCGGGCGTCCAGTAACTCGGCCGCCGCCCGCTCGGCCAACGGCCGGGTCTCCCGTACGGGTATGTCGAGTCGGTCGCAGAAGCTGTCGGCCCCGGTCCGTGCGGCGGCCAGGAAGACGATCGGGTGGTCGCCGATCCTGCGGACGACGAAACCCAGCGCGGTCGCACTGGCCGGGTCGGTCCACGGCACATCGTCGGCGATCATCAACAGCGGCCGCTCGACGGTGACTTCGCCGAGCAGCGCGAGGACCGCGGTCGCCGCGGCCAGCGGGTCGGGCGACGGTCCGGGCGCGAGTCCGAAGATCCGGGCGACGACCTCACGGTGGTGGCCGGGAAGCAGCTCGGCGTGCCGTCGCAGCGGGTACAGCAGTTGGTGCAGCGCCGCGTAGGCCATCTCGGCCTCGAACTCCACGGCCACGGCCCGCAGTACCCGCGTTCCGGTCGCTGTGGCCCGTGCCGCGGCGGCGTCCAGCAGCGCGGTCTTGCCCGCCCCCGGGCCGCCGCGCAGCAGCAGGGCGGGCCGAACTCCGTCGTGCCTGGCCACCAGCGAGTCCAGCAGCCGCAACTCGGCCGCGCGACCGACCAGTTCCGCTCCAGGCCGTGAGGTCACCGACTTCCCTCCGTCACGTCGCTTGCCCGAAGAACCATGTCGGGTCGGTGAGAGGGATCGGGCGTGCTGTCCCTCTCCGGCAAGATCGTCGCCGATCGAGGAGCGGTGGTCGATGTTCCCGGTCACAGCATTCGGCGCCGAGGACGGTGGCCGCCCACACCGCGCGCTACCGCCCGCCGAAGGGCAGCGGGCCGTGGGTGGTGTCCCACGACCCGCTGCCCCGGCCGGCCGCTCGCACCCGCGGACGCGTCGGAAGCCGACGGCTACTGCACGGCCTCGGCCGCTTCGTCCGCCTCCACCCTCGCCAGCACCGCGTCCAGCGTGGCGTACTCCGCCTCCTCCACGGCCGCGATGGCGAACCCGACGGCGTCGGCGGCGTAGTCCTCGGCGTCGTCGGCGGCGTGGCCCAGCCGCTTCACATCGCGCTCGGTCTTCCGTTCCTCCAGCTTCGCGCGGACCGAGCCCACGTGGTCCTGCCAGGAGGTCTGCACCTGGTTCCAGCTTCCGGTGACGTTCGCCTTCGCCCGCCGGCCGCTCGACTGGAGCCGCTGCGCGCCCTGTTCGGCCCTGTCCTTCGCGTCGGCCACCGCGACGGCCAGCTTCTGCCGGTCCTCCGCGACGGTCGCGGCCACGGTGCGCTGGGCATCCTGGGCCTTCTGGGACAGCTCGGCGAGGCGGCCGGCGGGGCCGTCCGAGGTGGCGTTCTTCTGCGGCGTCGGGTCCGACATGGTGATCCCTTTCCTTGACGGATACGTGCTGCTCGTTCACGCGGGGTACCGGGGTACGCGCCTGAACTGCCCGCAACTCTTCCGTCGCGCCGCCCGGCCCGCTTGGGTCAATCGACTCAATGGACGGCGTACAGCCATGCGGTGCGGCCTTGACCGCAGTCGTTTGACCCAAGGAAGCCGCCCGGCCCGTCCCTACGCTGACGGGCGTCTGTCGTGTGCACCGGATCGAGGAGTGCCCGTGCCCCCTGGAACCAATGGCCTGGACATACGGCTTCCGAACGAGCAGGCCGTGCTCGCGCGGATGCGCGGCACCCAGGACCGGATCGCGGACGCGATCACGACCTTCGCCGGGACCATGCGGTTCGTGTATCTGCACGCGCTGTGGTTCGCGGTCTGGATCACCTGCAACGAGGGGCTGTTCGGCCCGTCCGCGGTTTGGGACCCCTACCCTTTCGGACTGCTCACGATGATCGTCAGCCTTGAGGCGATCTTCCTGTCGACCTTCGTGATGGTGAGCCAGAACCGCCAGGCGCTCCGCGAGAAGGTGCGGGCCGATCTGGACTTCGAGACCAATATCCGCTCCGAGGTGTGGTCGGCCCACATGGGCCATGTCCTGGGGCTCGACGCCGAGCGGGTCGAACAGGACGTACGGACACTCCTGGCGCAGAACCGGGCGAAGATGAACGACACCGAGCCGACGCCGACGGCCCCTGGGGCGGAGGCGGCGTCATGATCCCCCGGCACCGCCCTTTCCTCGCCTACTGGGACTGGCAGCAGCACGCCCTCTGCCGGGGCATGGACAGTTCCGTCTTCTTCTCCCCGCCCGGCGAGCGCGGCCCCCGGAAACGGGCCCGGGAGAAGAAGGCCCGGGCCGTCTGCGGGCGTTGCCCGGTGATCGAGCTGTGCGCCCGCATCGCGATGAACGGCCCCGAGTCGTACGGCGTGTGGGGCGGCCTGTCGGAAGGGGAGCGCAGGGCGCTGGTGCGGCCGCCCCGTGCCCCCGGACAGCGGCGCGGCTGACTCCGTCCCGGCGTCATCCCGCTGCCGGGCCGTCCGCACCGGGCGGCCGCAGCAGTGGGGCCAGTTCGCCGCGCGAGGTGATTCCCAGCTTGGGGAAGGCCCGGTACAGATGGGCGGCGACCGTACGGTGCGACAGGTACAGCCGTTCCGCGATCTCCCGGTTGGAGAGCCCTTCCGCGGCCAGTCGGGCGATCAACGTCTCCTGGGGCGACAGCAGTTCGGCGACGGACGGAAGCGGGGTGTCGGCTCCCGCCGGCGCGTTGTGGCCCGCCCAGTCGGAGGCTCCGACGAGGTCGAAGGCGGTCCGCGCCGAGAGGAGCAGCGCACGGGACCGGGCGGCCTGGCGGTGGCGGCGCAGCCAGTGTCCGTACGCGTGCTCCATCCGCGCCCTGACCAGCGGCCAACGGGACAGGTCACGGTCCAAGGCGGCCAGGTACAGTCCCTCGGCCGCCGCGTCCGCGGCGAACACGGCCCGCGCGTAAGGGAGTTGGATGTGCAGCAGCGGGGCCGGAGTCACCTGTGCGGCCTCCTCCACGGCCGCGAGGACACGCGCGGCTTCCTGGCGGTCGCCGCCGCGGTCCGCCGCCACGACGAACGGCGTCAGGGCGGCGAAGCCCTGCCGTCGCAGCCCTTCGGGCGGCAGGTCGAGCAGGGGCCGCAACTCGTCGTAGGCCTCGCCGTACCGGCCCTCCCCCAGGTGGGCCACACCACGCGCCAGCCGTAGCGTCGGGACGAGATCGGGGCGTTGCCAGGCCGCCGCGGTGTCGGCCAACTCCTGGGCCCGCACGGCCTGTCCGCGCAGTGCGGCGGCGATGGCGTCGGTGCCGGCGAGTGCGGCGACCATGGCCGGCTGGCGGGTCTCGGCGACGATCCCGCGTGCTTCCTCGGTGAGCCGGGTGGCGCGCGGCCAGTCCCCGAGCAGCAACTGGTCGGCGGCCTCGGTGAGGAGGGTCTCCGCCAGCAGGCCGAGTCGGCCCTGCGCGCGGAGAACGGGTGCCGCCCGGCCGAGCAGCTCGACCGCGCGGACCGGATCGCCGATCGCGTGGGCTGCCATGCCCAACACCCTTGTTCCATCGGCGTCGTGGACGTACCGGTCCGTCTCGTGCGACGGCAGCCGGTCGGCCACCGCCCGGCCGTGGCGTACGGGTTCGGTGAGCGCCAGGGCCGCGAGCCGGCGTGGGTCGTTCGTGGGGGTGAGCCGCTCGGCGGCCTCGACGACCCCGGCCCGCGCGGCGGGGTCGGCGCCGGTGCGGTGGACGTGGAGTGCCGCGCTCAGCAGCAGGTCCAGGGCCAGTTCCGGATCGCCCGCCGACAACTCCCCGATGTCCGGCGGCACTTGTGCCCGTGCCGAGTCCAACTGCGGTTCCGCGTCCGAGATCTCCCGCAGCCACCGGGCCTTCGCCCGATCGGCGGTGCCGAGTCGCTGATGCTCCGCCGCTTCGATCAGCGAGTGGGTCAGCCGGACACGGCCGAGGCCGTACGCGTGCTCGGCCGCGCCCAGCAACCGGTGCCCCCGGGTGACGGAGTCCGTGGTGAGCTGGGCCGAGCGTTCGAGCGCGCGGACGGCCGCGGCGGCTCCGTGCCGCCTGAGCAACGAGGCCTGGGCGTCGGCCAGTTCGTCCGCGAGTTCGTCGTCGGGGCCGTTGACGGACTGGGCCCGGTGCCAGGTGCGCCGGTCCGGCTGGTCGGCCAGCACCTGTGCCAGAGCCGCGTCGGCGGCCTGTCGGCGGGTCTGCGGTTCCGCCCCCAGCACCGCGAAACGCACCACGGGATGGCGGAAACGCAGGGTCGTCCTGTCGAGTCGTACCAGCGAGGCCGCGACCGCGCCGTCGAGCACGTCCACCGCGAGCGTGCTCCCGGTGAGGACGGAGGCGGCCGCCAGGATCTCCGAGAGGTCTCCGGCCTGGTCGACGGCCGCGACCAGCAGGGCATCCCGTGCCTGGTCGGGCAGTTCGCCGAGCCCGGCCGCGAACGCCGTCTCCAACGTGGCGTTCACCGGCAGGTGGGTCCATGATCCCGGTGCCCCCAACGGGCGCCATGCCGTGGGGAGTTCGACCAGGGCGAGGGGGTTGCCGAGCGCCTCGCCGAGGATGCGCTCGCGGACGGCGGGAGGCAATGTGGCCGCGTGCCGGGCCAGCAGCCGTCGTGCCGAGGGCGCGTCCAGTACGGGCACGTCCAGCGCGGGCACGCCCGGCAGGGTGTGTGCGCCGCGGAGTGCCGCGAGGACGACGACCGGCTGGTCGTCCACCCTGCGGGCGATGAACGCCAGCACGTCCCGGGTGGGCCGGTCGAGGCGCTGGACGTCGTCGGCGACGACCACCACGGGCCGCTCGGCGGCCACCGCCGTGAGCAGGTTGAACGCGGCCAGGGCCACCCGCCGGGTGTCCGGCGGCGGTCCGGAGCCGCCGTCGAGCTCCGACCGCAGGACGGCGCCCCGTTCCGGCAGCGGCGACTCCGCGGTGCCGAGCACCGGCCGCAGCAGTTCGCGCAGACCACCGAAGGGGGTGTCGTCGGTACCCCCGGCCACCTCCAGCAACCGCCATCCCGCCACTCGGGCGCGCTCCGCCAGGGCCTGCACCAGTGCGGTCTTGCCGACGCCCGGGCCGCCCCGCAGCGCCAGGGCGCCGCCGGCGGCGGGCAGCCGTCCCAGCAGTTCGTGCAGGACCCTCACCTGCCGGTCGCGGCCGAGGAGCCCGGTTTTGTACACGCGCCTCCCCAGACGTCCAGGACACTCCATGTCTTCACCGGCGGAATCGTAGGAGGATCCCTGCGGCGCGGCTTGGGTCATGTGACCGCGCCCGGAACTGCGAGGCGGCGCCGCCCGGCCCGTCCAGCGTACGGCTCCCCGGTACGGCGACCGGTCACACGTAGCCTCGCCGCTGCACGACGTTCAGGGCCGGCGCACCCAGCGGGACGTTCAGCCAGAACGTCAGCAGCCGGTAGACGAGCACCGCCGAAGTGGCCGCCCCCGCCGCCACGCCGAGCGTCGTCAGACCGGCGACGAGTCCGGCCTCCAGCGCTCCGAGCCCGCCCGGTACGGGAGCCGCGTTGGCGATCAGCCGGGCCGCCATGTACGCGGCACCGACCTGGACGAAGGGCAGGCCGCCGCCCAGCGCGTGCAGGCTCATGGCCAGGCCGACGACCTGGACGAGGGGCAGTCCGAGGGCGCCGACGGCTCCCACGGCGACCTTTGCCGGTTCGGTGGCGAGCCCGGCGATCGTCGATCCGGCCGCGCGCAGGAACGGCCACACCTTGTCGCGCAGGAAGCGGCGGCCGGGCGGGGTGAAGCCGAGCAGTCCCCCGGCGGCGAGCACCAGGGCGACGGCCCACAGCGCATACCGTCCGGCGGACAGATGCAGGTGCGCTCCGGCGTGGCCGCGTCCCGCCCAGGTGAGGAAGACGGCGGCGACCACGGTGTTGGAGAGCGCGCCGGCCAGGCTCTGCAGCCCGACGGAGGCGGTGGCCGCCCCGGTCTCGATCCCCGTCTTCTGCAGATAGCGGAGGTTGAGCGCCATGCCGCCGACATTGCCCGGGGTGATCCGGTTGAGGAACGAACTGGCGAACTGCACCTGGTAGGTGGGGCCGAACGGCAGTCGGGCCGGGATGGTGCCCTGTTGCAGCAGGGTCGAGAACGCCTGGGAGAGGAAGGTGACGGGCAGCACCGCGAGCACCCACCACCAGTTCGCGTCCCGCAACGCGTCCACTGCGGCGGGGGCGTTGGCCAACTGCGGCAGCACCAGGTGGAGTACGAGGAACGCGCCCGCGAGTCCCAGGGCGCTCTTCCATGTGAACCGCGCCAGATGGGCGAGAGGAACCGCCTTGCCACCGCTGGCAGTTGACACCTCGGCGGCGAGATCCTTCAGCAGGCTGGGCCGCCCGCCGGCGCGCAGTGTGCGCCGCCCGGCCTTCTGCCCGGCCGCCCGTGCGCGGGCCTGGTCGTACCGGGCGACCTGGTGCCGCGCGGGTCCCATGAGGGCGAGCGGCTGGAGGTACGGCAGCGCGGTCGCCAGCAGTTCCGGCCCCAGCCCGGCCAGCGCGCACGCGGTGGCCCGCCGGGGGCCGACCCGTACGGCGGTGGTGGCCAGCAGTTCGGCGAGGTCGCCGCCGAGCATGTCGGGCGGCGCGTTGAGCCGGCCGCGTGCGAACGCGGCGAGTCTGATCTCGCCGGTCGCCTCGACGAGGACGTGCTCGGGGCGCAACGCCCCATGTCCCAGCCGGTGTTCCTGGAGCCGGGCCACGGAGCTCCACACCCGGGCGAGGAGCTGATCGGTCAGCTCCTCGTCCCGCACCGCGGACAGCGCACGGGAGTCCGGCGCGACGGTCGCCACCAGAGCGGCGCCCTGGGCCACCGGATACGCCATCACCGGCTCGGCCACCCGGGCGCCGGTACGGGCCGCGAAGACGAGCATCAGCAGCTCGTGCTCGGCGGCCGCGAGCGGCGACTGGGCGGTGGCGTCGGCCGGATGGCGCAGCAGCGTCCGCCGGGCGAGCCGGTGGAAGAGGTCACGGTTGCGGTCCTCGGCACCGAACACCCGCACCGCCGGCCGGGAACCGGCGGTGGTCACGGCGCGGTAGACGGTCCCTTCCCCCAACTGCTGTTCGTCCGGCGGCAGTTCACCCAGGGTGGCGACCGGGATCCCGGAAGCCGCGAGAGCGTCGGCGACCGCCTGGGCCGTCGGGCGGTCGGCGGGGGCTCCGGCCAGCAGCAGGACGGCCGACCCGGCCGCGCCGCCCACGGCGAGTGCGGCGACGGCGTCCAGCGGGACGATCGCGGCCGCGGCGACGCTCAGCGCGCCGCATCCGGCGGCCAGGAACCACAGCGCCCGCCGCGGGCGCGCGCCCAGCCACGGGCCGGCCGCGACGACCGCCGCCGCGCAGGCCGCCAGGTAGACGGCGGACGGCCAGCCCGCCGGCAGCAGACCGTCCCGGCCGTCCAGCACCTCCGGCCATCCGTCCGGTCTCCCCCGCACCAGCGCCGGACGCGTGAGCGACCACGCGCCCAGCACGCCCAGCGCCGCCGCCGGCAGGACCCGTAGAACAGGCTCGATCCGCCGCCGTACGCACCACACCGCCAGGACGGCGACCGGTGCGAGCAGGGCGACGGCCTGCACCGTTCCCACGAGGGTGTCCCGCAGTGCCTCGGGCAGCGCGGTCGCCGTGGCGAGGAGTCCCTGCTGGGCCCTGCGGACGAAGTCGCGGGTGGCGACGGCCAGTAGGACCGCCACGAGCAGGACGGACAGGGACACCAGCAGCCGCCACAGATCCACCGCCCGACGAACGGTTGGTCGAGGCGGATCGTCGATCACCGGAACCGCGACCGGCCGGCTGTCACGGCCTTCGATCCCACCGATCACGTCAGCTCCTTGTCGACAGGCCGAAGGCCGGAAGGCACCGATGCTCGCGCCGCGACCCGGTCCGCGCATCGGTCGGATGGCTGCACGGGTTTCTGTGACGACGGTAAAGGAGTAAGGAAGTAGCGGATGCAGTCGTATGACAGATCGCGGCCGGAAGGCGCGACTCTGGCCTTCCTGGCGAACCATGGCCTCGGGCGAAGAACGAGGCGACACCCTCGTCTGTGGAAGGTGACCATGTTCACTTCACCCAACGTGCTCCTCTGGCGCGGTCTGCTGGCCGTCGCCCTCGGCGTGGTCTCCGTCGCATGGCCCGGCATCACCGTCGGCGCCTTCGTCGTCCTTTTCGCCGTCTACGCGTTCATGACCGCGGCGACGGACAGCGCCCGCGCCTTCACCGGCGACAGGGTCGGGCCCGTCCTCGGCTGGCTGGTGCTCGCCGGACTCTCGCTGGCGGCCGGCGTGGTCGCGCTGGCATGGCCCGGCATCACGGCGCTCGCGCTCACGATCTGGATCGCCGCGTGGGCACTGACGACCGGCGCCATGGAGACAGCGATGGCGTTCCAGCGCGACGAGACGGCGGGTGAGCGGACCCTGTATCTGCTGACCGGCGCGGTGTCGATCGTGTTCGCGTTCTCCCTGTTCGTCCGCCCGGACATCGGCGCGGTCTCCCTCGCCACCGTCTTCGGCCTGTTCAGCCTCGTCTACGGCGTCTCGGCGGTCTTCGCCTCGTTCGAGGAGCGGCGCCGCCGTCACGACGCGGGCCGACGCGAAGCGGTCCGCGCCTGAGCCACGGGCTACGGACAGCCGCGTGGCGCCGTCCGACGGAACGGCGCCGCGCGGCACCCAGGGGGGCGGGAATGATCCTCCGGCCGTTCCTTGCCCTGCGGATCGCGATCGTGCTCTTCCCGCCGGGCGCGGAGCCGGTTCAGGTTCAGTCGAACTTCTCGACCACGGTCTCGAACTGCCGCACCATGGCCGACAGCGACCGGCCGTCGAGATGGTCCATGACCCGCTTGCGGGCGCTCGCGAGGTGTACCGGATAGGCCGATTCGAGCCGCTTGCGCCCTTCCGGGGTGAGGGTCGCGACATTCCCGCGCGCGTCACCCTCGTAGCGCCGTTTCACGACCTGGCCGCGGCTCTGCAGCGCGTCCACGACGCGGGTGATACGGCTCGCCGACAGCGCGGTGGCCGCCGCGAGATCCGCCATGCGGAGTTCCTGGTTCTCGGCCTCGGACAGGCTCATCAGCACGACGTACTCGGTGAGCGTCAGCCCCGTGGACCGCAGCAGGTCGTCGTCGAGCGAACGGGGCAGCGAGACGATGACACGCATCAGGGCACGCCAGAAACGCTCTTCCTGCGCGGTCAGGGGATCCTCGGCGGCGGTCATCCGTGCAGATTAGCGTGCTCAAGCAAGGAGCCTCAAGCGGTTGCGGCCCGGCCGTCCTCACCCGGCACCGCCTGTGCCGCTACTCGTCCAGCTTGCGTACGTCTCCGGCGGCTGCTCGGCGAAGACCACGTCGACGTACGCCGGTGGCACATGGTTGATCGCCGCGTGAATCCGGGTGATCTCGGCCGCGAGTGAGGCCTTCGACTCCTGGGGCAGAGTTCCCCGCGCCGTGGTGCAGGTGTAGTCGGGCATGTCGGCTCCTCATGGATCGGGGGCGCGTCGGGACCATGGTTCCGCCTGCTCGCGGGGCTCGACTTCCGTCATCCGACGGAGGTCGAGACTGCGGAACCGCACCCGTACGGGGCTCCAAGTCCCCCGGCCCCAGCGCGCCTTGACACGCCCCTCCCCCGGCACAATGCTTGCCGACGAAAGCAATGACTTCGGGTGGGAGAGCGCGATGACCACAAGCACCCCGGACGACCAGGGCAGTTCGCTGCGGGCGGAGCTGGAAGGTGCCGGGTTCCAGACGGATCCGCACGCGCTTCTGCGGCAGTTGACGGAATCCGGAGCCGCGCACCGCTGCGAACCGGCCGGTGCGCCACCGCAGTTGCTCATCACGGGATACGAGGCGACACGCCAAGTGCTCACCGATCCCCGCGTGTCCAAGCGGAGCGAACGCGCGGGACTGGAGCCGGGCTGGCTGATGAGCGGCGTGCGGGACGAGGTCGGGATCGACTACATGCTGACCGTGGACCCGCCCGACCACACCCGTCTCCGCAAGCTGGTGACCCGCGCCTTCACACCGCAGAAGATCGAGGCCCTGCAGCCCCGCACACGGGAGCTCGCGGGCCGGTTCGCCGACGACGTACTGGCCCAGGGGACACCGGAGTTGGTCGACGGCTTCGCCGCCCGCGTCCCCATCGCCGTGATCTGCGAGCTGCTCGGCATTCCGCCGGACGACTGGGACAGGTTCCGCTGGGCCTCGGAACAGATCGTGTCCCCGGTCGCCGGACGGGACCGGGAGGAGGCGTACGTGTGGATGCAGGGGTATCTGGCGGAGCTGATCGCGGCCAAGCGTGCCGATCCCGGCCAGGACCTGCTGAGCGCGCTGGCCGGCGACACCGACGAAGACCGGCTCACCGACCCGGAGTTGGTCGGTATGGCCTTCCTGCTCCTGATCGCCGGGTACGAGACGACCGCCAACCTCATCGGTGCCGCACTCCTCGGACTCGCCCAACAGCCGGACCTCTTCAAGGCGTTGCGAGCCGCTCCGGCCCAAGTGCCCGTGGCGGTGGAGGAGTTCCTCCGCCTCGACGGGCCCGTGCTCACGGCGACCGAGCGCTTCGCCACCGAGGACATGCTGATCGGGGACGTGCCGGTGCGCCGGGGCGACATGCTCCTGGTGTCCCTCGCCGCGGCCGACCGGGACCCCGCACGGTTCGAGGAGCCGGACTCCTTCCGCCTCGGACGGTCGGCCGGCCATGTCGCGTTCGGACACGGCGTCCACCACTGTCTGGGGGCGCCGCTCGCGAGGATGGAGGCCACGGTCGCGATCACCGCGCTGCTGGAGCGCGTCGAGAGTCTGGAACTTGCCGTGGACGCCGCCGAGTTGGAGTGGGCGCCGGGCCTGCTGATGCACGGGGTGCGACGCCTTCCCGTGTCGGTCGTGCTCGCCGGGAGCCCGGACCCCGCGTGATTCGGTCCTGGCGGCGGACCTCGATGAGCAGCGCCGATCAACTCACTTACGGCACCGCCCTGTTCGAGGCCCTGGTGGACCTGGCCTCCGGCGCGGAGAGCAAGTCCGAGGCGCTCGGGTTCGGTACGGAGGCGATCGTCCCCTGGCGGATGGGAGCGGTCCTGTGACAGTCAGCCGCGCTCTCGGTACAGGTCGCGCAGCATCGCGATCTCGGCTCCGTGGTGCAGCACTTCCTGGTTGACCCACCACACGATGTCGATGAACGGCTCCTCCGCGTCGCTGCCGTGCGGATAGGTGCAGTACCCGACGGTGTCGAGCGCGGTGTCGTCGACGCTCAACAGCGCCTTCCGCCAAGCGCCCGCAGCGGCGTCGAAGGCCGCGACCGCGCCGGCGGCGTCGCCGGTGACGGGGTGGTCGTCGCGGGTCAGCGTGCGGCTGCCGGCCGTGTGGTCGGCGCGGAGGGTCAGCATCTCGGTGAGGTGGCTCAGGCGCCAGGCGAGGGTGGTGAAGGGCGGGGGCCAGGGGTGCGGGTAGCCGGCGGCGTCACGTCCCCAATCACCCTGTCCCGCCAGGAGAGTTGCTCGTACTCCGGGACCGGACGTGCGCCGTCGCACCGACCAGCAGTCGGGCACCGGTTCCCAGAAGTACTCCGCGTCGGTCATGGGCCCGACCCGGGTCTCCGTCCCGTCGCCGCTGTCCATGACGGGCCCTGCCATACGGCCGGACAGGCGCTCGCACGCGAAGTCGAACTGGTCGAGCAGCGGAGCGAGACGGGGTGGGATCACTGGGTACTCCTGGGGGCGAGCCGGTCGGTCGTCGACCCGGCAACCTAACAGCGTCCCCGCCGCACCACCCGTCAATTACTGGCTGCGGGCGCGCAGTCGGCGCAGCATGCGCGGGTCCTCGAAGCCGACCGAGCGTGCGGCGGCGTCGATCGTGGCGCCGTGGCTGATGAGGTGCTCGGCGCGTTCGAGGCGCAGGGTCTGCTGGTAGCGCAGCGGGGTGAGTCCGGTGGCCCGGCTGAAGAGGCGGGTGAGGGTGCGTTCGCTGACGCCCACGGCCGAGGCGAGGGCGGGCAGCGGCAGGGCTTCGTCGAAGCGGGTGTCGATGAGGTCCTGGGCGCGGTGCACGGTGTCGTCCAGGTGGGACCGGTGCCGGAGCATCGCGCTGGTCTGCGGCTCGTGGCCGTTGCGGCGGGCGTAGACGACCATGTCGCGGGCGATCTGGGCGGCCACGGCGGGACCGTGCCGGGTGGCGACGATGTGCAGGGCGAGGTCGATGCCGCTGGCGATGCCGGCCGAGGTGATGACCCGGTCGTCGGTGGTGAACAGGACGTCGCGGACGACCGTCGCCTTCGGGTGGCGCCGGGCGAGTTCGTCCTGGACGTCGTGGTGGGTGGTGCAGTGGCGGCCGTCGAGGAGTCCGGCCCGGCCGAGCGCGTCGGCTCCGGCGCACACGCTCGCCACCGTCCCGCCCTGGGCATGGTGGTCCCGGAGGACGCCCAGGGTCGTAGCGCCGATGGCGGGTGCGCCGGCCAGGGTGACGGCACGCCATCCCGGCACCACGACCAGGTCCTCGGGACCGAGCTCGGGCCAGTCGAGCCCGGCCGCCAGCGGCAGCCCCTGGGCGCTGGTGACCTGGGGCTGCTCGGCGACGTAGGAGAGCGTGTACGGGTGCCCGAAGTCGGCCGCCGTGGAGAAGACCTGCGCGGGGCCGGCCAGGTCCAGCAGGTGGACTCCGGGTACCAGGAAGAAGACGACGTGGCTCACGATCCGGTCATCATGCCTGATGTGCCGCGGCGGCTTCCAGTTCGTCGACCGTCGCGATGGTGGCGAAGCGGCCGGCGAGGGCGTACTCGGTGCGCCGGATGATCTCCTCGGCAGGGAGGGTGCGGGGGTCGGCCAGAAGTTCGGCGACGGTCTGGTCGGCGGGGGCGTCGCGGTGCGCGATGGGGTTCGTCGCGGTCGCGTCGGTGACGAAGGTGACCCGGTAGCCGAAGTCGCTCGCGACGCGGGTGGTGGTCTCGACGCACTGCTCGGTGCGGATGCCGCAGATGGTGAGCTCGCGGACGCCGTGCTCGGTGAGGATCTGCTGCAGGTTGGTGGTGGTGAAGGCGTTGTGCGAGGTCTTGTGGAGAAGCGGTTCGCCCTCCGCACGCTCCAGTCCGTCGATGAGGCGGACGCTGCCGAGGACCGGGTCGAAGACGCCACCGCTGCCGGGATCTGTGTGCAGTACCCACACCACGAGGTCGCCGGCCCGGCGGGCGAGCTGTACCAGGCGGTCGGCCTGTTCGGCGATCTTCGGGTCGGAGATGGTCTCCCACAGCGGGCGGGCGCGGAAGGATTCCTGGACATCGATGACGATCAGTGCTCGGGTCATGTCCCAAGACTGCGCCGTGCGGGCGGGGCGGCGACAGGCCGCATCGGGTCCGGGACCGGACCGATCCGGTCACCGGTGAAGCGGCCTGTCGCTGTCCTGTCTACCTCAGTTCGACGAGCAGGTCGCCGCCCTCCACCTGCTGGATGCGGTTGATGGCGAGGCGGGAGACCCGGCCGGACTTGGGCGCGGTGATCGCCGCCTCCATCTTCATGGCCTCGATCGTGGCGACGGTGACGCCGGCCTCCACCTCGTCGCCCTCCTCGACCGCGAGGGTGACCACGCCCGCGAACGGGGCAGCCACATGGCCGGAGTTGGCGCGGTCGGCCTTCTCGGTGACGGGGATGTCGGAGGCGGCGGCGGTGTCGCGCACCTGGACCGGGCGGAGTTGGCCGTTCAGGGCGGACATGACGGTACGCAGCCCGCGTTCGTCGGCCTCGCCGACGGCCTCCAGCTCGATGAGGAGCCGGACGCCCGGTTCCAGGTCGACCGTGTACTCCTTGCCGGGGCGGATGCCGTAGAAGAAGTCCTTGCTGTCCAGGACGCTGGTGTCGCCGTAGGTCTGGCGGTGGGTCTCGAACTCGCGGGTCGGGCCGGGGAACAGCAGGCGGTTGAGGGTGGCGCGGCGGTCCTTGTCGAGGGCCGTGCGGTCCTCCGGGGAGAGTTCCTGTACGGGCTTGGGGGCGGCGCGGCCCTGGAGTGCCTTGGTGCGGAACGGCTCGGGCCAGCCGCCGGGCGGGGTGCCCAACTCGCCGCGCAGGAAGCCGATCACGGAGTCGGGGATGTCGTAGCGGTCGGGGGACGCCTCGAAGTCGGCGGGGCTGACACCGGCGCCGACCAGGTGCAGGGCGAGGTCTCCGACGACCTTCGACGACGGGGTGACCTTGACCAGATGGCCGAGGATGCGGTCGGCGGCGGCGTACATCGACTCGATGTCCTCGAAGCGGTCGCCGAGGCCGAGCGCGATCGCCTGGGTGCGCAGGTTCGAGAGCTGGCCGCCGGGGATCTCGTGGTGGTAGACGCGCCCGGTGGGTGAAGCGAGGCCCGCCTCGAAGGGGGCGTAGATCTTGCGGACGCTCTCCCAGTACGGCTCCAGGTCGCCGATGGCCTGGAGGTCGAGGCCGGTGGGGCGGTCGGAGTAGTCGGTGGCGGCGACGATCGCCGACAGCGACGGCTGCGAGGTCGTGCCCGCCATGGAGGCCACCGCGCCGTCGACGGCGTCCGCGCCGGCCTGGATCGCGGCGAGGTAGGTGGCGAGCTGGCCGCCCGCCGTGTCGTGGGTGTGGAGGTGCACCGGGAGGCCGAACTCGCGGCGCAGCGCCGACACGAGCGTCGCGGCGGCGGGTGCGCGCAGCAGACCCGCCATGTCCTTCACCGCGAGGACGTGAGCTCCCGCCTCGACGATCTGCTCGGCCAGCCGGAGGTAGTAATCGAGCGTGTAGAGGCGCTCGCCCGGGTCGGACAGGTCCGAGGTGTAGCAGAGGGCGACCTCGGCGATCGACGTTCCGGTGGCGCGTACGGCGTCGATGGCCGGGCGCATCTGGCCCACGTCGTTCAGCGCGTCGAAGATGCGGAAGATGTCGATGCCGGTGGCGGCGGCCTCCTGGACGAAGGCGTCGGTCACCTGGGTCGGATACGGCGTGTAGCCCACGGTGTTGCGGCCGCGCAGCAGCATCTGGAGGCAGATGTTGGGAACGGCCTCGCGCAGCGCGGCGAGCCGGTCCCAGGGGTCCTCGGCGAGGAAGCGCAGCGCCACGTCGTAGGTGGCGCCGCCCCAGCACTCCAGGGAGAGCAGTTGCGGAACGGTGTGGGCGACCACCGGGGCCACCGCGAGGAGGTCCTTGGTGCGGACGCGGGTGGCGAGGAGCGACTGGTGGGCGTCGCGGAAGGTGGTGTCGGTGACGCCGATGGTCGGTGATTCGCGCAGGTGGCGGGCGAAGCCCTCGGGGCCGAGTTCCGCGAGCAACTGCCGTGATCCGGCCGGGGGTTCGCCGGCCGGGACCGGCGGCAGCTTGGTGGTGGGGTCGATCAGGTCGGGGCGTTCACCGTGCGGCTTGTTGACCGTGACGTCGGCGAGGTAGGTGAGCAACTTGGTGCCGCGGTCGGCGGAGTGACGGGCCGTCAGCAGATGCGGGCGCTGCTCGATGAACGACGTGTTGATCCGTCCGGCCTGGAAGTCCGGGTCGTCCAGCACCGCTTGGAGGAACGGGATGTTGGTGGCCACACCGCGAATCCGGAACTCGGCCACCGCACGCCGCGCGCGGTTCACGGCGGTGGTGAAGTCCCGTCCCCGGCAGGTGAGTTTGACCAGCATCGAGTCGAAGTGCGCGCTGATCTCCGTACCCGCGTGGGTGGTTCCGCCGTCGAGACGGATGCCGGAGCCGCCGGGCGAGCGGTAGGCGCTGATCCGGCCGGTGTCCGGGCGGAAGCCGTTGGCGGGGTCCTCGGTGGTGATACGGCACTGGAGGGCCGCGCCGTGCAGGGTGACCGTCTCCTGCGAGAGGCCGAGGTCGGCCAGGGTCTCCCCCGAGGCGATCCGCAACTGCGCCTGGACCAGGTCGACATCGGTGACCTCCTCGGTCACCGTGTGCTCGACCTGGATGCGCGGGTTCATCTCGATGAACACGTGGTTGCCGTGCGGGTCGAGGAGGAACTCGACGGTGCCCGCGTTGCGGTAGCCGATCTCGCGGGCGAAGCGGACGGCGTCGGCGCAGATGCGGTCGCGCAGTTCGGGGTCGAGGTTCGGCGCGGGGGCCAGCTCGACGACCTTCTGGTGCCGGCGTTGCAGCGAACAGTCGCGCTCGAAGAGGTGGATGACGTTGCCCTCGCCGTCGGCGAGGATCTGCACCTCGATGTGACGGGGGTCGACGACGGCCTTCTCCAGGAACACCGTGGCGTCGCCGAACGCGGACATGGCCTCGCGGGCCGCCGCCTCGATGGACTCGCGGAGGGTGGCCGGGTCCTCGACCCGGCGCATACCGCGTCCGCCGCCACCGGCGACGGCCTTCACGAACACCGGGAAGCCGATCTCCTCGGCGGCGCGCACCAGTTCGTCGACGTCCGTGGAGGGCGCCGAGGAGCCGAGCACCGGTACGCCGGCCGCGCGGGCGGCGGCGATCGCCGTGGCCTTGTTGCCGGTCATCTCCAGGATGTGGGCGCTGGGACCGACGAAGGTGATGCCCGCCTCCTCGCAGGCGCGGGCGAGTTCGGGGTTCTCGGAGAGGAACCCGTAGCCCGGATAGACCGCATCCGCTCCCGCCCGCTGGGCCGCGCGGACGATCTCCTCGACCGAGAGATAGGCGCGGACCGGATGCCCGGGCTGACCGATCTCGTAGGCCTCGTCGGCCTTGAGCCGGTGCAGCGAATTGCGGTCCTCGTGGGGGAAGACGGCGACCGTGCGCGCGCCCAGCTCATAGCCGGCGCGGAACGCCCTGATCGCGATCTCGCCACGGTTGGCGACCAGCACCTTGCGGAACATTCCCGATCCCTTCAGCCTGCCGGTGACGTGCACCATGGTGTCGGCGCCGCCCCTGTAACGCCATGTGAGCCGGGACACTAGTCGCAAACGTGTCGCGCGACGCGCTCCGCCGGGCCGACGGTAAAGAAATTGTATGGTCTAGTCCAAAGAGCACTTTGGTCCAGTCCAATCCATTGACGTGGCCGCGACAGCGCCAGAAGCTGATTGCCTCCCCCACTCCCACCGGAGGCACAACGTGACACGTCTTCGCGCATGTCTCGGCGCGGCGGCCGCCGTGACGCTCGCCGCCACGGGCACGACCGCGCTGATCGCGACCAGCGCCCAGGGCGCGACCAGCGCGGCCACCGCGCTGAGCAACCGCTGGTACGCCGCGGCCCCCTATCTGATGCCGACGGACAACAACCCGCCCGACGCCGGCACCATCATGGACGCCACCGGCCTCAAGGCCTTCCAGCTCGCCTTCGTCCTCGCCCCCAACGGCGGCGGCTGCACCCCCACCTGGGGCGGCACCTCACCGGTCTCCTCGGACACCGCCGTCCAGTCGGTCATCAACACGATCCGCGCCAAGGGCGGCGACGTCTCCGTCTCCATCGGCGGCTACGGCGGCACCAAGCTCGGCCAGGCCTGCTCCGACCCGGCCTCGACGGCCGCGGCCTACCAGCAGGTCATCACCAAGTACGGCCTGCACGCGATCGACTTCGACCTGGAGGAGCCGGAGTACGAGAACACCGCGGCCATCCACAACGAGATCGGCGCGGCCAAGATCCTCCAGCAGAACAACGCGGGCCTGTACGTCTCCGTCACCACGGCCGGTACGGCGGACGGCACCGGCTGGTTCGGCAAGCAGATGCTGCTGGAGGCGAAGTCGCAGGGGTTCACGCCGAACAACTTCTCCATCATGCCGTTCGACGGCGGCTTCAACGGCGCGGCCTCGCAGACCAGCGCGCTCACCAACTTCAACTCCATCCTCCAGTCCACGTTCGGCTGGGACCAGGCGACCGCGTACGCCCACGAGGGCTTCTCGGGGATGAACGGGCGCAGCGACACCGGCGAGTACTTCACCCAGGCCGACTTCCAGACGGTCCTGAACTACGCCACCAGCCACAACATGGACCGCTTCACGTTCTGGTCCCTCAACCGCGACCGCCAGTGCAGCCCGGTCGACAACGGCGGTACGACGTCCGGGACTTGCTCCAGCGTGGCGCAGAACGCGTGGGACTTCGCCAAGTACTCGGTGCAGTTCGCGGGCGTGACCCCGCCGACCACGACGCCCACACCGACCCCGACTCCGACGCCCACCCCGGGCACGTGCAAGACGGCGTGGAGTTCCACGGCCGTCTACACGCAGGGCAACGAGGTGTCCTACGGCAGCCACAACTGGGTGGCCAAGTGGTGGACCCAGAACGAGGTGCCCGGTGCCTCCCAGTGGGGCCCCTGGCAGGACGAGGGCGCCTGCTGATCCCGCGGGATCGGCAGGAGTCGGACCGCGACGTCGAGCAGGCCTTGGGAAGGGCGTGCTCGGCGTCGCCGTCCGCTGCCCGGACTCCGTTGCTAGCGAAGGATGTTGACCGCCCGCGCGACGACCAGGACGACGATCGACACGGAGACCGAGGACTGGCCCATCATCAGCATCTTGGCCCAGCGCGAGAGCGGCATCACGTCGGTCGGGCTGAAGGCCGTGGAGTTGGTGAAGGACAGGTACAGGTAGTCCAGGAACGCCGGTTCCCAGTCCGGTGGCGCGGTCTCCGGGCTCTGCATCTGGACGAAGAGGAAGTCGGCGTACTGGTGGTCGCCCATGACCCGCGCCATGGGTCCGCCGCGATCCCATTCCCAGTACCAGAGGGCGAACACGATGACGTTCGTCAGCCAGATGCCCCCGCCGCTCAGCAGCAGCGGTCCGGCGTCCAGGCCCTCGGTGCCCCTGACCAGACCCACCACCAGCCGGACCGCCGACCAGGTATTGGCCAGGCTGATGACCCCCGTCAGGACCAGGCTCGGCCAGCGCAGCCACCGCGTGCCGGGCTCGATCCGCCGGGGATTGGCGACGAACAGACCGACCATCAGCGCGAGTTCCAGTACCGGCAGCAGCCAGTACGGCCGGAAGGCGAGCCGGTGCGGCAGCATCAACTGCACGGCGACCGCCACCAGGATCACGGCCGACACAGCCAACCGCGTCTCCCCGCGCGTCACCCGCCGCCACGCGGGCACCACATCGCGACGGCCGTCCTCCAGCAGCCGCTCGATCCTGGCCAAGCGGTTCGCGGAGTCGTCCCTGCCGTCCGTACCGTCCGTCATGGCACCGATTGTCCCCGGTCAGGGGTCGGTCCCATGACGCGCCCCACCCTGGACACCCTCGGATGTTCGGGCCGATCGTGGTCAACCCCGCAACGGCTCCGCCAGTCGTCCCAGCAGGCCCGCGACCAGAGCGGTCTGCGCGGGCACCGTGTCGGGAAGGATGAACTCGCCCTGGGCGTGCGCCCCGTCGCCGACCGCTCCCATGCCGCACAGCACCGGCAGACCCAGCGCGGCAACGAAGTTGGCGTCACTGGCGCCGCCGACGGCGGTGTCGCGCAGGGCGTCGCGGCCCTGCTCGCGGGCGACCTCGCGGGCGAGGTCGAGGAGCGGGGCGGAGGCGGCGTTCAAGGTCATCGGCGGCCGGTTCCAGGCGTGGTCGATCTCGATGCGGACGCGTGGGTCGCTGACCTTGATGGCGTCCAACTCCTGGTCCACACGGGTCTGTTCGGCCGCGCTGCTGACCCGGATGTCGACGCCCGCCGTCGCCCGCCCGGCGACGACGTTGATGGCCGAACCGCCCTTGATGAGCCCGGTGTTGATCGTGGTGCCCCTGTCCGGGGCGGCCACGGCCGCGGCGGCGACCACGAACTCGGACAGCGCGGTGATCGCGCTCGCCCCGTCCTGCGGCGCGAGCCCCGCGTGGGACTCGACACCGGTGGCGGTGACCTGGAAGATCCCGGTGCCCTTGCGGGCGGTCTTGACCGCGCCGTGGGCACTCGGCTCCAGGACCAGCGTGACGTCGGCCTTCCGCGCGACCTCCTCGATCACCGGCCGCGAGGACAGGGAGCCGATCTCCTCGTCGCCGTTGAAGAGGAAAGTGACGGTGGGCAGGGGCGCGCCGCTCTCCCGGGCCAGCTTCAGGGCCCAGATCCCCTGCGCCAGGCCGGTCTTCATGTCGAAGATGCCGGGTCCGCTCAACCGCGCCCGCCCGTCCTCGGACGGCCCAAGCTGCTCCCATCCGGCGAGGGTCCCGGTCGGCCACACGGTGTCGTAGTGCCCGACGAGCGCGACATGCCCGGCGCCGGTGCCGCGGTAGGTCAGGGTGAGCGTGTCGCCGCACTCGCCACCGGGGTGACGCTGCTCGTGGTCGGGGCGGCCGAGCCGCTGGACGGTCAGTTCGCGCAGCAGGTCCAGACCGGTCGCGAGGCCGGGAAGGTCGTAGCTGCCGGTCTCGTGGCGGACGAGGGTCAGGATGTCCTCGACGATCTGCGCGGAGACGTCCTGGGCGCGGGTGGTGAGGGCGGCGGATGCGGGTGACGCGGTCATGATCTGCCTTCTTGTACGACGGTGGGGGCAGGTTCAGCCGATGCCGAGCGGGATGCCCAGCAGGTACCAGGCCACGAAGAACGCGACCCAGACGACCCAGACGACGGCGGCGATCGGGATCGTGAAGGAGGCCAGGGTGCCGATGCCGGCGGACTTGCGGTACTGCTGGATGAAGCCCAGGGCCATGACGAAGTAGGGGCTCATCGGGGTCACGCAGTTGGTGACGGAGTCGGCGACGCGGTAGACGGCCTGGGTGGTCTCGGGCTCGATGCCGATGAGCATCAGCATGGGGACGAGGACCGGCGCGGCCAGGGCCCACAATGCGGAGCCGCTGGTGATGACGAGGTTCATGAAGGTGATCAGTACGGCGATGCCGACGAGCACCGTCCATCCGTGCAGGTGCAGGTCGCGCAGGGTCTCGGCGCCCTTGACGGCGAGGATGTCGCCGATGTTCGTCCACTTGAAGTAGGCGAGGAACTGGGCGATCGCGAAGAACAGGACGAGGATCGGCGCCATCGAGCGGGTGCCGTCCACCATCGCGCCGATGCTGTCGCGGGCGGCGGTGAAGGTGCCGGTCATCCGGCCGTAGACGGTGCCGAGCACGGCGAAGAACACGCCCAGGACGAGCGCCATGCCGCCGATGAGCGGGGAGTTGACGATGCCGCCGCCCTCGCCGCGCAGGGGTGAGGCCGAGGGGATCATGGCCGCCGCGAGGAACGCGAGGAAGCCGACGGCGACGAGTCCGGTCGTGCGCAGGGCTCGCCGCTGCCGGTCGGTGATCTCGATCTCCGCGAGTTCCTCCGCGTCGGGAGCGGCGATCGGTTCGTCGGGTTCCAGGTCGGTGCGGCGGGCGAGGACCTTGTCGACGACGAGGGTGATCACGAGGGCCACGAGGACGGACGAGCCGAGGCCGAAGAAGTAGTTGGCGACCGGGGTGACGACGTAGTGCGCGTCGATGGTGTGGGCGGCGGCCGTGGAGATCCCGGAGAGGAGGACGTCGGTGGTGGTGAGCGAGGGGGAGGCGTCGTACCCGGCGGCGATCGAGACGTAGGCGACGACACAGCCGAGGACCGGGCTGCGGCCGGCCGCGCGGAAGACCAGGGCGCCGAGCGGGATGAGGGTGACGTAGGCGGCGTCGCCGGCGACATGGCTGACCATGGCCGTCATCGACAGGGCGAAGGTGAGGTACCTGCCCGGCACGCGCGCGACCATGCGGCGCAGCAGGGCGGAGAACAGTCCGCTCTTCTCGGCGACGGCGATGCCGAACATCACGGTGAGGATGGTGGCCAGCGGCGGGAAGGCCGCGTAGTTGTCGACGGCGCCCTCGACGGCCATGGTGAGGCCGTCCTTGCTGAGCAGGTTCCGCACCGTGATGGTCTCGTGCGTGCCGGGGTGCAGGGCACTGAGGCCGGTCGCGGACAGGACGGCGCTGAGGACGGCGACGAGCCCCGCGAGGATCCAGAACAGCCAGAAGGGGTTGGGGAGTCTGTTGCCGATCTTCTCGATCGCCGTCAGGCCCCGGAACGCGGTGCGCAGGACTCTCGACCGGGGCTCGGTGGACGGGGGCTGAGGTTGAGCGGAGGTGACACTCATCGGTACCTCTTGGCGCGATGGGGGGATGTTCCTGCGAACAATGGCATTCGGATGAGAGATTCTCTACACCTCAGAGGTAACAGTGGGATTAAACGGCACCTTAGAGTGAGGTCATGACCCGTCCTCTCCTCGACGAGCTCGACCGGCGCCTCATCGGCGCGCTGCATCTGGCGCCCCGGGCCACCTGGGACGACATCGGCGAGATCCTGGCCGCCGACGCCAGCACGCTCAAACGCCGTTACGACCGCTTGCACGAGGCACGCATGGTGCGCGTGATCGGGCAGGCCGACTGGGGCATCCACTCCACGGCGATGCCCGTCCACGTCTTCCTCGACATCACCGGCGAGAGCCCCCTCGCCGTCCTCCACCGCCTCCGCGACCTGCCCCACCTCCAACTGCTGGCACAGATCTCGGGCGACTACCCGCTCTACGCCGTCGTGCACGCCCCGTCCGAGGCGGCCACCAGCGAGGCGATCGACCGGTTGTTCTCCGTCCCCGGCGTCCGGCGTGTCAACGCCCTGCCCGCGCTCAGCACGCTGCGCCGGGGCAGGACCTGGGACCCGCAGTTCCTCACGGACAGCGAGCGGGCCGACCTGCTGAAGCTCGCCGGTGCCCGCCCCGAGGGCACGGCGACCGCGACACCCCCCGCGAAGCCGCTCAGCGAGGCCGAACGGGGTGTCGTGGCCCGGTTGCTCCAGGACAGCCGCGCGTCCGCCGCGAGCATCGCCCGGACCGCCGACCTGGCCACCTCCACCGCGCACCGGGTGGTCCGCCGGGTCCTGGACGAGGGGTGGGTCAAGCCGCGGCTGGAGATCGTGTCGGAGTGGCTGGGCTTCCAGACCGCGTTCATCCTCCGGCTGCGGGTGGCACCGGGCGCGACCCCCGACGTCATGCGCCGTATCGACCGGCTGCCCCAGACACGGCTCGCCGCGCACGTCGCCAGCGACATGTCCGTCCTGGCCACCGGCCTGGTCACCGACCGCACCGCCCTGGCGCGCTTCGTCGACGACGAACTGGCCGGCGTCCCCGGCCTCCTCGGCGTCAGCGTCGCCGTGATGCTCACCGAACCGCGCCGTTACTGGCTGGACCGCGACCTGACCACCGGCCTCGGCGCGTTCCACGCACCGACCCTGCTGTGAGAGGGGGGCGTCCCGGCACCGAAGTGCCGGGACGCCCCCCTCTCACAGTCCGGTCAAAGCCCGGTCGATGCCCGGTCCGCTACGTCAGCCGGTGCCGAAGGCTCCCGTGCTGTAGGCGCACTCCGTGTAGATGTAGCCCGACCTGAGCTTGGCCGTGTCCGAGGCCGGCGTCGCGCTGGAACTGTCGGGACGGTGCACGAAGTACGTCGTGCCGGTCGGCAGACTGATCGTCTTCTGCGGGTAGTTCTTGCCGGAGCTGCACGGCTTGAAGCCGGACAACAGGGTGGTGGTGAGGGAGTACGTGGTGCAGCTTCCGCAGCCCTTGAGGCTGAAGCTTCCGGTCACCGGCCCGGTGTACAGGACGGTGATGTCGTCCGGGCTGTCGTTCTTGACCGTGACGGAGATGCTGCCGCCGGACGCGGTCGTCGGCAGCTTCTTGCCCGCGGCCGGGACCGTCTGCGCCACCTCGGCGGCGATCGCTATCTTCTTGGCCAGGGTCCGGTTCTTGTCGTGCGGGTTGTCCTTCACGAAGTCGTTCATCGTGGTGAGCGCCGAGTCGAAGTCGGCGTCCTTGTACTGCGAGACACCGCACTGGTAGGTACCGGCGGCGGCCTGGCTGTCGGCCCGTCGGGCGTCCGCGCCGAGCGCGTCGGCCACGCCCGCCTGCTCGCCCTGGAGGCTGCCGATCTGCCCGGAGAGACTCGTCAACTGCTCGACGGCCGCGCAGGGTTCACTGCCGCGCACCCCCTGGGCGGTCTTGTCGACGGCGGACTTGACGGCCGGTTCGACCTGCTTGGCCTGCGAGGACTGCGGGAACGCGGTCAGCAGGTACCCGAAGTTCGTCGGCCAGTCCGCGCTCCGCGTGCCGAGCGCGGTGGAGGCGCACTCGTACAGGGAGGTGGCCAGCCGGTCGTCCGGCCAGGTGGTCAGCGTGCCCAACTGCTTCTTGCCGATGGTGCCGGGGACGGTCCGCAGATACTTCAACTGGGGTATCGCGTCACAGTAGTTCTTCTGCGTGTAGGCGCCGGCGACCGTCGTGTAGAACGTCTTCAGCCGGTCGGGCACCTTGCCGGCCGCCCGCGAACCGGAGTGCGCGGTGCTGAGATCGTCGTAGACGGCGAGCGCCTGACGGTAGCGGGGTTCGGCCGTGGAGAACGGCAACGTCCCGTTCTCCGCCACGAGTTGGTCGGCCGTCTCCAGCCGGTCGAGGAGCATCTGCTCGGTCGCCTCGTCGCGGGCGTTGTCGTACAGCACGACTCCCCCGGCCGGTACGGCGAGCAGGACCAGGGCCAACACGAGTGCGAGGGGCAGGGGCGCGGTCCAGGCGATGCGGGTGCGCAGGCCGACCAACGCGCCGTGGACGGCGGCGAACACGAGGAACACGACGTACAGGGTGACGAGGACACCGGAGACGCCGTCCGGGTCGGCGGGCAGCGCCACCAGCAGCAGCACGATCGTCGCGACCCAGCACGCCGCCATCAGCAGCCAGCGGCGCGTCAGCGCGTAACCGAGCCCGAGACCACTGAGGTTGAGGAGTCCGACCACGGCGGATCTGAGTCCGTCCGGTGGCGCGGGCGGCGGAGCCGTCGGCATGGGTGGGACGGCGAACCCCTGATAACTGCCGTACTGATCACTGGACATGATTCTCCCCCCGAACACCTTCGCCCCCGTTACCGTGACTTGTCAGTGTACGGTCGGGTTCACCGCGAGGACAGTGGGTTCCGTGCTGCCCCTCCGCCGCGCAGCACGCGTGACAGCCCCAGTGCCGCCGTCCTTACCGCCGGGGCGAGTTGGGCGGGCCTGAAGCGGGCGCGCGGTACGGCGACGGAGAGGGCGGCGACCGCGGTGTCACCGGCGAACACCGGGGCCGCGATACAACTCACTCCCTCCGCGGCCTCCTGCTCCTCGTAGGAGAGACCGGAGACCTGGATCTTCTCCAGGGCCATGCGCAGCCGGGCCGGGTCGGTGATCGAGTGCGGGGTGAGGCTCGGCAGCGGCCGGGACAGCACATCCTCCGTCAACTCGGCGCCGGAGAAGGCCAGGAGGGCCTTGCCGACGGCCGTACAGGTCAGCGGCAGGCTGCCGCCGATGCGGGAGGGCAGCCGCAACGCCTCGTGGCCGTGGATGCGTTCGAGGTAGACCACCTCCATGCCCTCGCGCACGCCGAGGTGGATGGTCTCGCGGGTGGCCTCGAACAGGTCCTGGAGGAACGGCAGGGCCGTCTCGCGCAGATCACGCCGGTGCGGCACCAGCGAGCCCAGCTCGAACAGCTTCGCGCCGAGCAGATAGCGCGGACCCGAGCGCTCCAGCCAGCCCAGCTCGACCAGGTCGGCCGCCAGCCGGTGGACCGTGGGCTTGGCCAGTCCGGTGCGCTGCGAAAGTTCCGACAGGCGGTACGGTCCGCCGCTCGGACTGAAGCAGTCGAGGATGAGCGCGGCTTTCTCCAGCATGCTGCCGCTCGCGTTGTTCCGTGTCACGGAACAAACATTGTCCCCTTGCGGGGATGCTGTCTATACCGATGGGTGTCCCAGCACCGCCGCTCCCCCAGGAGGTAACCCGTGTCCACCGAGCCCGACGGCGCCCGTCCGGACGCCGTGTCCCCGGCCGTGGTCAAGGCCGCCGACCTGCTGGCGGAGGCCACCCGTACCGGGGTCGCCTGTCCGCCGGTGCGCGATCTGCTCGACGGCGGCGGCCTGGAGACCGCCTACGCCGTGCAGCGACTGAACGTCCGGCGCGGTGTGGACGCCGGCCGCCGGATCGTCGGCCGCAAGATCGGCCTGACCTCCCCCGCCGTGCAGCGTCAACTGGGCGTGGACCAGCCGGACTTCGGCGCGCTGTTCGCGGACATGGCGGTGCCGGACGGCGGCGAGGTGCCGCTGGGCCGGCTGCTCCAGCCGAAGGTCGAGGCGGAGGTCGCGCTGGTCCTCGCCCGGGACCTGCCGCACGCCGAGTGCACGATCGTCGACGTGCTGCGCGCGGTCGATTTCGCACTGCCCGCACTGGAGATCGTCGACAGCCGGGTGCGGAACTGGGAGATCTCCCTGGTCGACACCGTCGCGGACAACGCCTCCTGCGGTCTGTACGTGCTGGGCGCCACCCCCGTACCGCTGACGGCCGTGGACCTGCGCGCCGTCACGATGACCATGAGCCGGGGCGGCGAGACCGTCTCCGAGGGCACCGGCGCCGACTGTCTCGGCAGCCCCCTCACCGCGGCGGTCTGGCTGGCCTCGGCCCTCGCCGAACGGGGCGACCCGCTGCGCGCGGGCGACCTGGTGCTGACCGGCGCCCTCGGCCCGATGATCCCGGCCGCCCCGGGAGACGCCTTCGAGGCCCGCATCTCGGACCTGGGCTCGGTACGGGTCCGCTTCACCACGGAAACGGAAGAGGACGGAAAGTGACCACGAAGGTCGCCATCATCGGCTCCGGCAACATAGGCACCGACCTCCTGATCAAGGTCCTGCGTCTCTCGGAGACCCTGGAGATCGCCGCACTGGCCGGCATCGACCCGGACTCCGACGGCCTGGCCCGCGCCCGCCGCCTCAAGGTCGCCACGACACACGAGGGCGTCGAAGGACTGGTCGAACTGGACGAGTTCACCGACGTCGACCTCGTCTTCGACGCGACCTCCGCCGGCGCCCACCGCCACCACGACGAGGTCCTACGGCCCCTGGGCCGCACCCTCGTCGACCTCACCCCGGCCGCCCTCGGCCCGTACGTCGTCCCGCCGGTCAACGGCGAGGCCCACCTCGACGCCCCGAACGTCAACATGGTCACCTGCGGCGGCCAGGCCACGATCCCGATCGTCGCCGCCGTGGGCGCGGTCTCGCCGGTCCACTACGGCGAGATCGTCGCGTCCATCGCCTCGCGCTCGGCCGGCCCCGGCACCCGCGCGAACATCGACGAGTTCACCGAGACCACCTCCCGGGCCGTCGAGGCGGTCGGCGGCGCGGCGCGCGGCAAGGCGATCATCGTCCTCAACCCGGCCGAACCCCCGCTGATCATGCGGGACACCGTGCACTGCCTGGTTTCCGACTGCGCGACCGAGGCGGTCACGGCGTCCGTCGAGGAGATGGTCGGCCGCGTCCAGGCGTACGTGCCCGGCTACCGGCTCAAGCAGAAGGTGCAGTACGACAAGGTGGCCGCCGACGACCCGCTGCGCACCCTCGCGCCGGGCACGGCCGACCTGCTCAAGGTGTCGGTGTTCCTGGAGGTCGAGGGCGCCGCCCACTACCTCCCCGCCTACGCCGGGAACCTCGACATCATGACCTCGGCCGCCCTGCGCACCGCGGAACGCATGGCCGCCCGCACCACCAAGGAGACCGCCAAGTGACCCCGTCGCTCTACGTCCAGGACGTCACCCTCCGGGACGGCATGCACGCCGTGCGGCACCGCTACACCGTCGACCGGGCCCGCGCGATCGCCGCCGCCCTGGACGCGGCGGGCGTGGCCGCCGTCGAGATCGCGCACGGCGACGGTCTGTCGGGCTCCAGCATCAACTACGGCGTCGGCGCGCACACCGACTGGGAATGGATCGAGGCCGTCACCGACGCCGTACAACAGTCCATCCCCACGACCCTGTTGCTGCCCGGCATCGGAACCGTCCACGACCTCAAGCAGGCCCACGCCCTGGGCATCCGCTCGGTGCGGATCGCCACGCACTGCACCGAGGCCGACATCTCCGCCCAACACATCGCGGCGGCGCGGGAGTTGGGCATGGACGTGGCCGGGTTCCTGATGATGTCCCACATGGCCGAGCCCGCCGAACTCGCCCGCCAGGCCAAGCTGATGGAGTCCTACGGCGCCCACTGCGTGTACGTCACCGACTCCGGGGGCCGGCTGACGATGGACGGGGTCCGTGACCGCTTCCGCGCGTACCGCGAAGTCCTCGCCCCCGAGACCGAGTTGGGCATCCACGCCCACCACAATCTCGCGCTGGGCGTGGCCAACACGGTCGTCGCGGTCGAGGGCGGCGCGATACGGGTCGACGCGTCTCTCGCGGGCCAGGGCGCGGGCGCGGGCAACTGTCCGCTGGAGGCGTTCGTCGCGGTCGCCGACCTGATGGGCTGGAAGCACGGCTGCGACCTGTTCCCCCTCATGGACGCGGCCGACGATCTCGTACGACCGCTGCAGGACCGCGAGGTACGGGTGGACCGCGAGACCCTCAGCCTCGGCTACGCGGGCGTCTACTCCAGCTTCCTGCGTCACGCCGAGACCGCGGCGGCCCGCTACGGCCTCGACACGCGCAGCATCCTGGTCGAGGCCGGGCGGCGGGCGATGGTCGGCGGCCAGGAGGACATGATCACGGACATCGCGCTGGACCTGGTGGCGGGTGCGGAGGGCTGATCCGGGTCAGGGAGCGATGTCCATCCGCTGGGTGCCGATGACCGACAGCAGCCGCAGGGCGCCCTCGGACGGCGAGCCGGGGACGGTGGTGTAGATCACGACCCTCTGGTCCCGGTCGGCGATGTCGAGGACATCGCAGTTGACGGTGACCGGGCCCACCAGCGGGTGCTGGAAGGTCTTGCGGAAGGTGGGCGCGGTGGCCACGTCGTGGGAGTTCCACAACTCGGTGAACTCCTCGCTCCCGGCGAGGAGTTCACCCACCAGCTCGGTCAGCTCCGGGTCGTCGGGGTAGCGGGCGGCCGTGGCGCGCAGATCCTGGGCCGCGAGGCGGGCGAACCCGTCGGCGTCCGACACTCCGTACAGCCGTTCCCCGTCCGGATGCGGTCCGAGGAAGACCCGGCGCACCAGATTGCGATCGCGGCGCGGCAGGGCCGAGAAGTCCTCCATGAGGGCGGCGGCGAGGTCGTTCCAGGCGATCACCTCGTACGTCGCGGACACCACGAACGCGGCGGCCTGCGGCAGCCGGTGCACCAGATCGAGGATGCTCTGCCGCACCTCGCGCGAGGGACCGGGCGGCGGGCCCGGCGGTACGCCCGCCAGGTGGTGGAGGTGGTCGCGCTCGGCGTCCGTCAGGCGCAGGGCCCGGGCGAGCCCGGCCAGTACCTCGCGCGACGGATGCGGGCCCCTGGCCTGCTCAAGCCGTGTGTAGTACTCGGTCGAGATGTACGCCAGTTGCGCCGCCTCCTCGCGTCGCAGCCCGGGGGTACGGCGGCGCGGTCCGGCCGGCAGCCCCACATCGGCGGGGGTGATCCGCTCACGCCTGCTGCGCAGGAAGTCGCCCAGTTCTCGTCGGTCCACACCCCCAGTGTGTACGGGCGTCGGCCTCTCCAGCCAGGTACTGCCGATGCCTGGATGAGCTCCACGGACCGGCGCAGGCTCACCGCCATGGACAACACACCCACTCCTCCCTCCCTCGGCCTGCTGTCCGGCAAGGTCGCCTTCGTCACCGGCGCCGGACGCGGAATCGGCGCGGCGGCGGCACGGCTGTTCGCCAGAGAAGGCGCCCGGGTACTGCTCGCGGCCCGCACGGAGTCCCAACTGAAGTCGGTCACCGAAGAGATCCGGGAGGCAGGCGGCATCGCGGATCACGTGGTGTGCGACCTGGCCGACGCGACCAGCGTGCGCACGGCCGTCGACCGGACCGTGGACCTGTACGGCCGACTCGACGTGGCCTTCAACAACGGCGCCACGATCCAACACCCCGGCCCGATGGACGAGTTGCCCGAGAGCGACTTCGACCACGTCTACGACGTGAACCTCAAGGGTGTCTGGCTCGCCATGGTCGCCCAGGTCGCAGCGATCCGGGCCACCGCCGGAACCGGCGCCATCGTCAACAACTCCTCCGTCGGCAGCCTGACGGGCAACCCCGAACTGCCCGCCTACGGCGCGATGAAGCGCGCGGTCAACAGCCTCACCGAGTCGGCCGCCGTCACCTACGGCCCGGAGGGCATCCGCGTGAACGCCATCGCCCCCGGCAACACCCTCACCGAGATGATCCGGGCCTGGGAGGCGGAGTCCCCCGGCCTCCAGGACCGCCTCACGGCGCACACTCCGCTGCGCCGCGCGGCCGACCCCGACGAGATCGCGCAGGCCGCGGCCTGGCTGCTCAGCGACCGCGCGTCCTTCGTGACCGGCACGGTCCTGCGGGTCGACGGCGGCGCGCGGGCCTGAGGGTCCGGCTCCGCTAGACAGCGGGCTCCCGGCGGTTGTGGCGGCGGATGACCAGCCACGTTATCCAGCCGACGCCGATGATGAACCCGAAGCTGATGATCCGGTAGAGCACGACCGTGGCGATCGCGGTGCTGGTCGCGACGCCGCCCGTGACCAGTCCGAGGATCAGCGCGCTGTCGATGAGGCCGAGGCCTCCGGGGATGATCGTGAGTGTCCCGGCGGCCATGCCCGCGCAGAAGGCGAGCAGCAGTTGGGCGCTGCTGATCTGCGTGTCGCTGATGGCGTGGAAACACAGCCACAGGCAGCCCGCGTCGAGCAGCCAGTTGAGTACGGCGAACACACCGGCGGCGACGGCGTGCCGGGGTTCGAGCCGGGCGGTGCGGAGCTGCTCGACGAAGCCGCGGACGCGGTCGAGGCCCTGGGTCTCGGGAAGGTGCCGCAGCCGGTTGACCCTGGCCAGCGCGGCGCGGGTGGCCGGTTCGACCTTCTCCGGGTGGCGGGTGATGCGGCGGATGCCGACGGTGAGCAGCAGGACGGCCAGGCCGAGGGTGAGGAGGCTGTGCCACTGGAGGCTGCCGTTGGAGGCGATCGCGGAGATCGCGGTGACGACGGCCAGGGCCGCCGCGGAGAGCAGGCCGGACAGCGCGATGCACCAGGAGGCGACGGCGGGCGTGGCTCCGAAGCGGCGCATCTGCTGGTAGTTGAAGTGGGTGGAGAAGGCCGGGCCGCCGGGCAGGGTGACGCTGAGCGAGTGCGCGGCGTAGGCCAGGGCGACGTGCTTCTGGATCGGCACGATCACCCCGGCCGAGCGCAGCAGTCGGCGTTGCATGCGCGCGTAACAGCCCATGGCGGCCACTTCGGCGACGAGCGCGACGGCGAACCAGTTCAGCCGGGGTGCGCGCAGTTGCGACAGCGCGGCGGCCAACGACGGCCAGCCCAGGACCAGTTCGGTGCCGAACAGCACGAGCAGGACCGCGATCACCACCGGCCGCAGCCAGCGTCGGGTGCGGTGCGGCGCCGCGTCGGCCGCTTCGATGGCGGTGGTGTCCGGAGCGTGCACAGGCAGGACCGTCGATTTCGTAAGGGGCTTCAGCCGGCGACGACGCCGGCACCGCTCGATGCGGGGCCGCTGTTCTCCGCCCGGGCGAGGGAGCGTGCGCCGAGGCGGAACTCGTCCAGTTTATGCACGATGGTCCGACCGGCCTGCGAGAGCCCCCGGACGCCGACACGGAAGGGGCCGCGTCCGCACGAGACTTCTGAACGGAGTCCGCGTGCACCGTGAGCGCGGCACCCGAGGCGCGGTGGCCGCTCCTGACCTCGGACGGCCTCCGCCGCCGACGCCGGGTGCTCCTGGTCGCTTCCGGATTCCGTCGTCGGCGCCGCATGCCCTGGTGGCGGAGGGCTTCCGGCGACGACACCACGTGCTCCTTGTCGCGGCCGACTGCGGTCATCGGCTCCGCAGACCTCTCGTCCCGGCCGGACTCCGCCGCCGACACCGCATGCCCGTGGCCCCATCCGCCCCGTCGTCGACACCACGTGCTCGTCGTCACGGCCGACTCCCGTCATCGGCACCGCAGGCCCCTGGCCCTGGCCGGACTCCGCCGCCGGCACCGCATGCCCCTGATCGCGACCGGTTTCCTACGCCGTCGGCTCCGCATGTTGCTGCTCGCGGCCGGCCTCCGCCGCCGTCGACTCCCCGTGCTCCTGTTCACGGCCGGCCTCCTCCTCAGCCACCGTCGGCTCGGCACCAGCACCGGCATCGGCCTCGGCCCCTGCCTTGGCCGCATCGCGCCGCCCCGGCAGCACCGCGAGGACGATCAGTGTGCCGGCGGCCATGATGATCCCGCCGACGAGGCTGGTCTGGGCGACACCGTGGGCGAAGGCCTCGTGCACGGCGTCGACCAGGGCCTGTGCCTGCTGCGGTCCGGCGGACGGTGTCTTCGCGATCTGCTGGGCGACCGCCAGGCCGCCGCCGACCGAGTCCTTGGCGGTGTCCAGCGCGGCGGCGGGCAGGTGGCCGCCGACCAGGTCGGTCAGCCGGTCCTTGTAGGTGGTGCCCAGCAGCGAGCCGAGGATGGCGATACCGAGGGAGCCGCCCAGCTCCAGCGCGGTGTCGTTGGCGCCGCCGCCGACACCCAGCTCGCTCTCCGGGAAGGAACCCATGATCGTGTCCGTGGCCGGGGACACGCTCAGCCCGATCGCGAAGCCCAGCAGCAGCATCGTCGGCAGGAAGTCGCCGTAGGTGGAGGTCTTGTCGACCTGGGTGAGCAGCAGGACGCCCGCGGTGCCGAGCACCATGCCGGTCACCACCATCGGCTTCATGCCCAGCTTGGGGGTCAGCCGCCCGGTGACCGCGGCGCCGGCGAACACGGCACCGGCCAGCGGCAGCAGTCGTACGCCCGTCTCCAACGCGTTGTAACCGAGGACGAATTGGAGGAACTGCGTGGCGTAGTAGATCGCGCCGAAGGTCCCGAAGAAGAAGAACAGGACCGCCGCCATGGAGCCGCTGAAGGGACGGTGGGCGAACTTGCGGACGTCGAGCATGGGGTGCGGGTGGCGCAGTTCCCAGGCCACGAAGGCGGGCAGGCCGACGGCGGCGACGACGGCCGCGGTGACCGGACCCGCGCCCCAGCCGAAGTGCGGGCCCTCGATGATGGCGTAGACGAGGCTGCCGACCGAGACGATCGAGAGCAGACCGCCCACGTAGTCGATACGGCCCATCGCGGCCGCCTTGGACGGCGGTACGAGGACCAGCGCGCCGACCACCGCGACGACGGCGATGGGGACGTTGATCAGGAACGTGGAGCCCCAGGCGTGCTCCTCGAGGAGCCAGCCCGCGACCAGCGGGCCGACGGCGATGGCCAGGCCCGAGGTCGCGGTCCAGGCCGTGATGGCCCGCGCCCGCTCGCGCCTGGGGAAGATCGCGACCAGCAGGGACAGCGTGGCCGGCATGACCACCGCAGCGCCCACGCCCATGACCGCGCGGGCCGCGATGACCAGCCCCGTCTCGTGCACCAGGCTGCCCGTCACCGACCCGACCGCGAAGATCACCAGCCCCGTGACGAGCGCGCCGCGACGGCTGTACTTGTCGCCGATCGAGCCCAGCACGAGCATCAGCGCGGCGTACGGGACGGTGTAGCCGTCGATCACCCACTGGAGATCGCTGCTGCTCAGGCCCAGGTCCGTGGTCATGTCCGGGGCGGCCACGATCAGCGACGTGTTCGCCATGACCACGATCAGCAGGCTCAGGCAGAGCACGATCAGGGCGGACCATCGCCGTGCGTACGGCCCGGTCATCCTGTCGACGGGTGTGGTGGCGAAGAGCGGCATCGCAAGCTCCTAGGAGGACATTAATTGCTCACTGATGTGCAGGTTATTTTATTGCCCATCGATGTGCAACTATGCCGGTACGGATCAGCCCCGCCAGGAGGTGTCGATGTGACCGGCCGCAGCAGCGCCAAGGCGCGCGCCACCCGCGCCCGCATCCTGGAGACGGCCCGGCGGGAACTGGGCCGCGACCCCGACAGCAGCCTCGGTGACATCGCGGAGGCGGCGGGCCTGGCGCGGCGCACCCTCTACGGGCACTTCGCGGGGCGGGCCGCGCTCGTCCACGGCCTCGCGGCGGACGCCGGGGAGGCGGTACGGCGTGCGAGTGCCGTCGGCCGGTCGCCGACGCCCGACGCCGCGACCGCCCTGGCCCGCTTCGTCCTCACGCTCTGGCCGGTCGGCGACCGCTACCGCGTGCTCATCGCCCTCGCCCACCGCGACCTCGGCCCCGACGCGGTCGACACACTGCTCGGCCCGGCCCGCGACACCGTCGCCGGGATCCTCGCCCAGGGCCAGCGCCAGGGCGTCTTCCACACCGCCGTCCCGCCCGTCCCCCTCACCAGGGCCGTGGAGGCACTCGTGCTGTCGCTGCTCGACTGCGTCAACTCCGGCCGCTGGACCGACGACGGCACGGCCGCCGCCACCGCGGCCCTGATCGCCGCGGGCGTCGGACCCGACCTCGCGGCCACCACGGTCCACCGCCTGCGACCGTCCCGCTGAAGGAGACCCATGCACCCGTACGACCATGCCGACGCCACGTTCCCCGCGTACGAGCCCGGTGACGCGCGCCCGCCCCGGCGGAACCGGCGACCGGTCGTCATCGCCGTCGGCGCACTGCTCGCGCTGCTCCTCGTGCCCGTCACCGTCGACCGCCTCGCGAGGGCGCGGGTGGAGTCATGTACGGCCGAGGCGTTCCAGGAGGGCATGCGCACTCCCTCGGCGCCGGAGGTCCATGTGCGCGGCTTCCCGGTGCTGACGCAGTTGATCTCCGGCACCCTGCGGCACGTGGACATCACCGCGCACGACATACCGGCGGGCGATGCCACCGGCCCGCTGCCGGTGTCCGAACTCTCCCTCCGCCTCGCGGAGTTGAGGAAGTCCGACGACGACACGGAGGCGCTGGCCCGCTCGGCGGAGGCGACCGCCCTGCTGTCCTACCCGGACATGTCCGACGCCCTGGGGCCGGAGATCTCCCGGGGCACCCGTCCCGACCAGGTGCGCGCGAGGGTCCCCTTGCCCACCGGCGACGCCGTCACCGTCACGGCCACCGTCTCGGTGCTGTCCGGCAACCGCATCGCCTTCAAGGACTTCCAGGTCACGGGCGGTCTGCTGCCCGGGGTGGCAGGAGCGGCGCTCGGCCGGGTCTTCGAGCGGCCGATCCAGCTCCGGAACATCCCTCAGGGCCTGCACCTGCGGTCGGTCACCACCACGGAGAGCGGACTGGTCGCCCGGCTGACGGGCGAGTCGGTCACCTTCCGGTCGGCCGACGACTCGCGGAGCGGAGGGGCGCAGACCAACTCGCGGAGCGGGGACGCGCAGACCAACTCGCCGTACGGGCAAGGCATTTGATACTCAGCCCGCCACAGGCCCGACCTCGTCCACCACGACCCGTGCCTGCTTCTCCGGCACCCCGGCCGCGATGAGCGCGGCGGTCGCCGCACGGGTCCCGTCGTCCTCCAGTTCCCCGGAGTTGACCTCTTCGAGCAGGGCGATCGTCAGGGCTTCCAGTCCTGCGCTCAGCACGGCGGGCGGCAGTTGGGTGTGGAAGACGCCGTCGCGCTGACCGCGGTCCAGGATGGTGGCGGCCGCGCGGCGGGCCGGGGCCAGGATCTCGGTGACGCGCTCCTGGCCCAGGTCACGGCGGGCCAGCGCCAGGAGGAGCCGGTAGCGGTCCCCCACGGTCCACAGCGACAGCACGAAGCGCGCGAACGACCGCTCGGCCGGCTCCGCCTCCGGACCGGACGGTGCCGGGTCGGCGGGCAGCACGCCCAGCAAGGCCTCCGACGCCTCCTCGGCCAGCGCCTCCAGCAGCGCCTCCCGGCCGGGGAAGTGCCCGAACAGGGTGCGTCGTACGACACCGGAGGCGCGCGCGAGTTCCTCCAGGGTGATGTCCGGGTTCCGGCCCAGTTCCCGGCGGGCCGTGGCCAGGATGCGTTCCCGGTTGGAGCGCGCGTTGCTTCGCTGGGGGACACGGGCCGGGGGCTTGGTCACGGACAACCTCGGTGAAGTGCGGGAACACGGAGCGGGGGCGAGCGGTACGTCCAGTCTGGCACGCGCCCTCGGCCCCCTCACGTCACGGCACCGCGGGCGGCGGCCGAGCCACCACGGTCCGTCCGCCGCCGTCCGTCAGCAGTGGGGACGCAGGTAACGGTCGAGCCGGGACTGGGCCATGCTCGCGCTCAGTCCGAGCGCGTTGCCCAGCGACTCGTCCGACATGTCGTCGGCCTGCGCACCGTAGGCCGCTTCCTTGCCCACCCGCCCCGCCATGCGCTCCAGCATGGCCACCGCCTTCAGCGCGGCCACCGGCGCAGTGTCCGCGAGCGCGTCGAGCCGCTCCTCCAACTGCTCCATCAGATCGGAGAGTTGCTCCGGCAGCGGGACCGTACGCCGTTCGACCGCGTTGATGTGTTCCCACCAGTCGTCGTACGCGTCGGAGGTGTCCAGATCGTCCAGATCGTGGTCCTCCACCCGGTCCCAGTCGATGGGATGGCTCTCCCCGCGCCAGCCGCACGCGCAGGAAGCCCGCCAGCCCGCCGCCTTCGGCCGGCCCAGCCAGCCGTTGTAGGCCCACCACTCACGCGTCTCGAAGCCACAACTGCCGCTGCCCACATCCAGATACACGGATTTCGGCTCACTGCCGTCGGCGAGGACCGCCCCCACGATGCCCTCGTGGGACTCCCCGAACTCCTCACTCCGCCACGCCACAACTCCCCCTTCCGGCAACCCCGCGACGGCCGGGCCGACACCTGAGGTGCCGGCCCGGCCACAGTACGAGGATGCCGCGGAACGGACATCCGGGGAGGGTGAAGTCACCCAACAACCCGGCTTGTTGGGCCGGAGCGGCCCGTCAGGCGACCGCGGGGTCGAGCAGTCCCGCGCGCAGCCGGCGGAGCATCCGGCTGATGAGCCGGGACACATGCATCTGGGAGATGCCGAGCACCTCGCCGATCTCGGCCTGGGTGCGCTCCTCGACGTAGCGCATGTGGATGATCTGCCGCTCGCGCTCGTCGAGTTGGGCGATCAGCGGGGCCAAGGAGCTGAGGTCGTCGACCAGTTCGAGCCCCGGGTCGTCCGAACCGATGACATCGGCCAGCACGGTCTCGCCCTCGGTGCCCGCGTCGGTGCTGAGTGCCGCGTCCAGCGAGGAGGAGGTGTAGCCGTTGGACGCCTTGCGGGCCTCGATGACCTCTTCCTCGGTCAGGCACATCAGCTCGGACAGTTCCCGTGTGGTGGGCGTACGGCCGAGGCGGGAGCGCAGTTCCTCGGTCGCCTTGGCCAGCTCGACCCGGGCCTCCTGCAACCGCCGGGGCACATGGACGGCCCAACTGGTGTCGCGGAAGAAGCGCTTGATCTCGCCGACGATGTAGGGGACGGCGAACGACGTGAACTCCACCTGCCGCGAGAGCTCGAACCGGTCGATCGCCTTGATGAGTCCGATCGTGCCGACCTGGACGATGTCCTCCATCTCGTCGTGGCTACGGCTGCGGAAGCGCGCGGCCGCGTAGCGCACGAGGGAGAGGTTCATCTCGATCAGGGTGTTGCGCACGTACTGGAACTCGTGGGTGCCTTCCTCCAGCGAGGTCAGCCGGTCGAAGAACTGGCGCGACAGCTCACGCGCGTCCTTCGGGCTCACCTTCGACGGCTCCGCGATCAGCGGGAGAGGCCCCCCGGCCGTCACCCGCTGCTCTGCCGTGGCGTGTACCTCCACTGCCGTCACGGCTGCCATGTCGCCCACCCCATTCGTCCGAAGGAACTTCTGTCTTCAGGCCCCTGCCCCGCTTCTCGCGGCTCATTCCCCCTGATGCCGAGAGATTCGGGGCGCGCACCTCGTTCTCCGTGTCGAAGGACCCATCGAAGTACCCGCGGTCTAGGCGTTCTTGCGGCCGACTCCCGCGTAGACCCAGTACTCCGACGGGTTCTCCGGGATCTCGTCCGCCGGGTCCGGGCGCCACAGGGGGACATAGGTCAGACCGGGCGCGACGAGGTCGAAGCCGTCGAACAGACCGAGGATCTCGTCGTGGGAACGGGCGGTGACGGGTGAAGTGGCCTTGGAGCTGTACAACTTGCCCACGGCCGCCGCGGTGTCGGGGCGGTCCTGGTTCGTGGCATGGCTCAGCGCGAGCCAACTGCCCCCGGGCAGCTCGTCGCGGAAGGCGGCGACGATGCCGGCCGGGTCCTCCGCGGGCGTGACGAAGTGCAGGATCGTGATCATCAGTACGGCGACGGGCTGCTCGAAGTCGATCAACTTCCGTAGCTGCGGCGCGGACAGGACGTCGGCCGGTCTGCGGATGTCGCCGTCGACGATGTCCGCGTCCGGGTTGTCGGCGAGGAGGGAGGTGCTGTGGGCGACGGCCACCGGGTCGTTGTCCACGTAGACCACGCGCGCTCCGGGGGCGGCCGCCTGCGCGACCTCGTGGACGTTGCCCTGGGTGGGAATGCCCGAGCCGAGGTCGATGAACTGCCGTACCCCGGACTCGACCAGGAAGCGCACGGCCCGGCCGAGGAAGTCTCGGTTGGCGCGGGCCAGGGTGCGAACCTGGGGGTCGATCGCCGTGAACGCGGCCAACGCCTCGCGGTCTATGGCGAAATTGTGCTCACCGCCCAGCATCGCGTCGTACATTCGGGCGACACTCGCTTTGTGCGGATCGATCCCCTGCGGCAGGCCTCCACTGTCCGGCACCACAACTCCCCTTCGCCCGAAGATCCTTGACGCGTCATCATATAGTTGCCGCCGAAAGCACGGCAGACCGCTTGTCCCCCCACGCCACGCGGCCGGTCCCCACCCGGAAAGGCACGACCCTGCGGAACGAACCGCGCAGTCACCACCGTGACGCACTCCCCGCCGGGCCCCCACGCCGCAGGCCGGCCTTCGCCCCCGCCGCGGACGTGATCGGCTCCGAGCTCGACCTGCGGCTGACCGGCAGCCATGTGGTGCACGCGCTGACGCCCGGGTTCTGCGACGCGGCGTCGGTGTATCTGCTGGAGCGCTGGGTGCTGGAGGAGAACGCGTATCCCTCCGTGGATCCGCCGCAGATCGAGGCGCGTCGGCTGGCGGTGCGGGTGGGCGCCGAGGCGCCGGAGAGCTGGGACGGGGTACTGCCGGTCGGCGAGGTGGTCGTCTTCCCCCGCGAGACTCCGTACGCACGCGCCCTCGCCTCCGGGCACTCGCAGGTGCTCGACGGGGTGGACCAGCACACCTCCGATCGGCTGCTGGCCTCTGCCGGCGGGGACGCGCAGCGGATAGACGATCTGCTGCACACGGCGTCGTTCCTCGTCGTGCCGCTCCAACTGCGGGGCGCCACCGTCGGGTTCATCGCCTGCACGCGCGGACCGGAGCGGGATCCGTTCCTGCCCGGCGAGGCGGTGGCCGTGGAGTCGCTGGCGGCCCGGACCGCCGTGGCCCTGGACAACGCGCGCCGCTACGAACGCGAGCGGCGCACCGCGCTGGCCATCCGCAACAGCCTGCTCCCGGACCCGGCCCAGGCGTTCCCCGGCTGCCGCATCGCCCACGGCTATCTCCCGGCAGGCCAGGGCAACATCATCGGCGGCGACTGGTTCGACGTCCTGCCCCGCCCCGGCGGCCGGGTCGGCCTGGTCGTCGGCGACGCGATGGGCCACGGCCCCGAATCCGCCGTGGCCATGATCCAGTTGCGTACGGCGGTGCGCACCCTGGCCCGGCTCGACATGGAGCCGGCCGAACTCATGCGCCGCCTCGACGAGTTGGCCTACGACACCCCGGGCGCGTCGTTCGCGACCTGCATCTACGCCGAGTGGGACGCCCGGGCGCACTCCTGCACCCTGGTCGGCGCCGGCCACCCGCCGCCGCTGCTGCGCGGCCCGGACGGACCGGCCCTGCCGGTCACGCTCGCCAGCGCGGGACTGCCGCTGGGGCTCGGCGCGGGCACCTACGAGGCCACGGTGCTGACCATCGACGAACCGGCCCTGCTCCTGCTGTACAGCGACGGGCTGGTCGAGTCGCGGCACGCCGACATAGACCAGGAGATCGCCGGTCTGGCCCGGGCCCTGGACACGGCCGCCGCCGAGCCCACCCGGGCCGACGGCCCGGAAGGGTTCCCGACGTTGTGCGCGCGGCTGCTGCGCGCCCCGTCCGCGACGCCCGGGGCGGACGACCGCACGTTGCTGCTGGCCGAGTTGACGCCCGCGACCACCTGAACAGGCCGCGGGCGTCCTCGCCCCCTCCACGTGTCCGGCCTCAATAGCCGGTGGACAGTATGGCCCAGACGGCTTTGCCGCCGGTGAGCGTCGATCTGTCGACCCCCCAGGTGTCCGCGATCGCCTGCACGATGAACAGTCCGCGCCCGCTCTCGTCGTCGGCGCACGGCACACAGCGGGAGAGGTCGCCGCCCGTGTAGTCGTGGTCGTGGACCTCGATGCGGAGACTACGGTCGGTGACGATCCCGACACCGCACAGGAGCCGTGCGCTGGGTGTGTGGCACACCCCGTTGGTCGCCAACTCGGAGATCAGCAGCACCGCGTCGTCGCGCACCTCCTCGGGCAGGCCCCACTTGGCCAGGTGCGCGCCCATGACGTGCCGGGCGGTCCGGACGCCGGAGCGGTGTGCCGGAAGCTCCAGCCAGTGCGCCAGGTCAGGGCTCGCGACGTCTAAGAGCTGCGGGGAGGGAGTCGTGTGGGGGGACACGGTGGTTCGCCTTCCATCGGGGGCGGGCGCAGGCGGGAGACGCACAGCATCAGCAACCGGCCTGCCGGACTTGGGGGTTCCGGCGTGCGGCCTAGATCGCTCACACAAGTAACTATGCCCATAGCTCAGTTCAAGCTGCAACCGACTCCCTGATAATTTCAGAACGACGGTTTCTGTCTGGCGGCATCACCAAGTCGCTGTCAGACTAAGGCCGGTGACAGTCCCTCAGGAGGTTGGGCGTGAGCGAGGCTCGTTCGGGCACCGGCACCGGTGCACCCACCGTTCTCCGCATGATCCTCGGCCGGCGGCTGCAGGACCGGCGACAGGGTGCGGGCGTGTCCCTGGAGAACGCCGCCAAGGCCCTGCGGGTGACCTCCCTCACCATCCGCCGTCTGGAGAAGGCCGAGGTCGGCCTCAAACCGCTCTACGTCGAGAAGCTGCTGGAGACCTACGGCGCCGACCGCCAGGAGATCGAGGAGTTCGTCGCCCTCGCCGACCGGGCGAACGAACCCGGCTGGTGGCACGCCTACCGCGACGTGCTGCCCGGCTGGTTCACCGCCTATGTGAGCCTGGAGACCGGCGCCAGGACCCTGCGCACCTATGAGCCCCACTACGTCACGGGCCTCCTCCAGACGTACGACTACGCGCGAGCCGTACTGAGCGGCGGCTTCCCGAACGACAACGACGAGGACCTCGAACGGCGGGTGCAGTTACGTCTGCGCCGGCAGAGTCTGCTGGAGGGGCCGGACTCGCCCACCTTGTGGGCGGTGCTGGAAGAAGCCGTGCTCCACCGGGTGGTGGGCGGTCCCGCGGTCATGCGGGACCAGATAGACCGGCTCCTCGAGGTTTCGGAACTGGACCACGTCAGTGTCGACATCGTCCCGTTCTCGGCGGGTGCCCACGTCGGGGCGTGCGCACCCTTCACCTATTTCCGGTTCAGGGAACCGGAGCTGCCCGACGTCGTCTACAGCGAGATCCTCTCCGCCTCCATGTACCTGGACCAGCGATCCGATGTCGTGGCCCACCTGGAAGCGCACAACAGGATGTCGCTGCTGACCTCGTCCGCGGACAGCAAGGCGCTCTTGAACCGCATGCGCAAGGAGTACTCATGACCACCACCGACGACCAGGTCTACAACGGGATGCCCGCGTCGAGCCTCGGCGAGCAGGGCTGGGAGTGCCCCTGGAGCGGTCCCAACGGGGGTCAGTGCGTGGAGACGAAGCAACTGGCCGACGGGCGGATCGCGTTGCGCCAGTCGACCGACCCCGCCGGACCCGCGCTGATCTACACGCCCCAGGAGATGGCCGCGTTCGTCGACGGGGTCAAGCGAGGACTGGCCGACCACCTGATGGCCGGCTGAACCACACCACGGGCGTGGGGAACCGGAGCCTGCCCGGCTGCGACCTGCCCGAGACACCGACGCACACCACTTGAGAGGGAGAGCATGACCAACGCCCACGCCGCACGGGAGATCGACACCAGCAGGCCGCACTCCGCCCGCATGTACGACTACTACCTGGGCGGCAAGGACCACTTCGAGGTCGACAAGCAGGCGGCCGAGGCGGTCTCGGGCGTCTTCACCGGCGTCTTCGTGGCCGCCCGGGAGAACCGCGCGTTCATGCACCGGGCCACCCGGGCCCTCGCCCGGGAGCACGGCATCCGCCAGTGGCTCGACATCGGCACGGGCATCCCCACCGAGCCGAACCTGCACCAGGTCGCCCAGTCCGTGGTGCCCGAGGCCCAGGTGGTCTACGCCGACAACGACCCCCTGGTCCTCAAGTACGCCGAGCGCCTGATGCGGAGCACCAAGCAGGGCCGCACCGCGTACGTCCAGGCGGACGTGAACGACCCCGAGACGCTCCTCAACTCGCCCGAGGTCGCCGAGATACTCGACTTCGACCAGCCGATCGCGCTGTCCCTCAACGCGCTGCTGCACTTCGTCACCGACGAGCAGGACCCGTACGGGATCGTGGACCGTCTGATGTCGGTCCTGCCTTCGGGCAGCGCCCTGGCCATCAGCCACGTCACCGCGGACTTCGACCCCGAGCCCTGGGCGAAGGTCGTCGCGATCTACGAGGAGGGCGGGACACCGGTGAAGGTCCGTACCCGGGACGAGGTCGCGCGTTTCTTCACCGGGCTCGATCTGCTCGACCCGGGTCTCGCCGTCGGCCACCGCTGGCGCCCCGACCCCGTGAGCGAGGACCGTGACGAGGCGGACGCGCCCACGGACGCCAAGGTCAGCCTGTGGACCGGGGTGGGCATCAAGCCGTAGCCCCGACCTGGGGGCGGGCGGCGTTACGTGCGGGCCCAACGGCGTTACGTGCGGGAAACCTTGACGAGGGCGGTGCCGGATGCCACGATTCCGGCGCCGCCATGTTTGCGTAAACATCCGGATGGAGCAGCGTGTTTACGCAAACATCCCCGCGCGGCCGGTGACGGAGGGAGGGGAGGAGGCCACCGGCGAGCAGCGCCCACCACGCCATCACTCCCCCAACTCCACCGAGCCCACCGGGCTTTGGGACGACGAGCCGACGTCATCCGTCCCGCCCGGCACCTGTTCCGACGGCCGCTCAGCCGCGCGCTGGCCTCGCCATGCGCCGAGTCGCCATTCCTGAAAGGGCAAGTCGATGCGCACCATCCCCGCCAGAACCCGTCTGCGGGCCACCTTCGTGGCCGTCGCGATCGCCGCGGTGACCGGCACCACGCTGGCCGGCAGCCCCGCCTCCGCCGCGCCGAGCACGAACACGTCCCAGTTCAAGGGCGTCAACTGGGCCGACCCGCGCGACAATTACGCCGACGACCCGGTCGTCCTGTCCGGCCTGTCGCTCTCCGACAGCTACGCGCAGACGTACGCCAAGGCGACCCGGGTGATCGCGGCGTTCCGCGCCAACCTCGGCGCCAACACGGTGCGGCTGCCCATCAACCCGTACACGGTGAACGGCAGTTACTGGAAATCCTACCGCGGGGTCATCGACGCGGCGACGGCACAGGGGTTCAAGGTCATCGTCTCGTACTGGGAGGGGACGGGCGCCAACAAGGACGGCTACATCGACGACCCCGCCACGTACTGGCCCATGTGGAACACCGTGGTGAAGGCCTACCGGCACAACGAGCGCGTCTACTTCGAGCCGATGAACGAGCCGCACGGCTACACCGACACCGAGTGGGCCGATCTCGCCGCGAAGTGGCTGGACACGTATCCCTCGGTGCCGCGCAACCGGGTCTTCGTCAGCGGCGCCGGTTACAACGACCACGTCACCACGGTCTGCGCCGACCCGCGCCTGAAGGGCACCTACCTCTCCCTCCACCACTACGGCTTCTGGAAGGACTACGCCACCTACGACCAGTGGGTGAGCGACCTCAAGGTACGCCTCGGTGACTGCGCCAACCGCACCGTGGCCGACGAGTTCGGCGCCCCGATGACCACGGGCCTCGACTACAACGTGCCGACTCCCGCCGACAATTCGGTCAACTTCATCCAGGCCGACACCGACACCTTCCGCAAGCTGGGCATGGGGTCCGTGTACTGGCCGGGCCTGCGCACCGACGACACGTACTCGATCCAGAAGCTCATCGGCGACGCCACCCGTCCCTGGCTGGTCACCACCAACCAGTCCGGCGCCGACCGACTGGCCTGGGCCTGGGGCCGCGGCAAGCCCGTGAAGTCCTGAACCGATGCCCTGATCCGTGCCCGCATCCCAACGGGGCACGGATCAGGGCACGTTGTGCATGCGCTTCGGGTCAGGCGTCTCCCGCCCTGACGCCTGCGACCTGGCGCATGTGAGAGATCCTGCCGTCGGCCAGCGAGAAGACAGCCATCACCCGGAATTCCTGCCTACCGTCCGCGGCACCTTCCTGGTCTCGCCCGCGGATCAGGATGTCGTACTCGATGACGACGTCGTCCCCCGACTCCAGGTACGTGTAGTACGGCTCCCGGATCTCCACCTCCGCGTACTGCTCGGGATAGATCCCGAAGTGCTTCCGCAGCTCCTCGATTCCGGCCGCCCTGACCTGGCCACCGGTGACGATGCGTGCGTCGTCCGCCCAGAACCGGTGGATGTCGTCGAGGGTGCCGTGATTCTCGGCGTCGCACAGTCCGGACAGCCACGTGTACATGCCGTGGAAGAAATCCCGATGACGCTCAGTCGCACTCATGGCCGGGAACGGTCCTTTCGCATCCACCATCACCTTGGTCGTCGACCAAGAACGTAACGCACTACTTGGTCACCGCACAAGGGGGGCATCGCGAGTTGACATCTTGGTCACTGACCAAGTTCACTGGTCGTGTTGGTCAATGAACAAGAGCTCGCACCCCTGGAGAAGAGATCATGGCGAAGACATGGTTCATCACCGGAGCCTCGAAGGGATTCGGCCGGGAATGGGCGGAAGCCGCGCTCGAACGCGGCGACCGGGTCGCCGCGACCAGCCGTTCCGCAGCCGCCTTCGACGACCTGGTCGAGAAGTACGGCGACGCGGTCCTGCCGCTCCGCCTCGACGTCGCCGACCGCACGGCCGCGTTCGAGGCCGTGCGGCAGGCGGTGGACACCTTCGGCGGCCTGGACGTCGTCATCAACAACGCGGGCTACGGCCTGTTCGGCATGACCGAGGAAGTGACCGAGCAGCAGGCCCGCGAGCAGATCGACGTCAATCTGTTCGGCGCGCTGTGGGTCACCCAGGCGGTACTCCCCCACCTCCGCGCCCGCGGGTCCGGCCACATCATCCAGGTGTCCTCCATCGGCGGCGTCACCTCACTGCCCGGACTCGGCCTCTACCACGCGTCCAAGTTCGCCCTGGAAGGCTTCAGCGCGAGCCTCGCCGCCGAGGTGAAGGGCTTCGGCATCCACGTCACCCTGGTCGAGCCGGCCGGGTACGACACCGGCTGGGCGGGGCCCTCCGCGGTGCGGGCCGAGCGCCTTCCGGCCTACGACGATTTCCGCGCGGCCATGACGGGGATCTCCGCCCGGCGCGGCGACCCGACGGCGACGCGGGCGGCGATTCTCACCGTGGTGGACGCGGAACAGCCGCCCCTGCGGATCTTCTTCGGCCAGGGCCCGCTGGAACTGATCACCAAGGAGTACCAGGCCCGGCTCGACGAGTGGCGAGCCTGGGACGAGGTGTCCACCGTCGCGTTCGGATCCTAGGGCGCGACGGTCCGTCCTCGATCAGAGTGCAGCGACCGCTTCGGCGCCCCGACACACCGTCAACTCCCGGCGTGCGGCCGAGGTCTGGTGGTCGGGGCGGAGTGCAGGATCTGTTCGATCCCGAAGTCGAAGCGCTCGCTGTAGTCGATCGAGACGTAGTCCTCCAGCACCGAATGGAGGCCGGGGAAACGCCGGTCGTCCACCGATTCCCGCAGGCGGTCGTGGAACGCGGCCGGTGTCGCCTGTTCCTCCTGGACGAGCCCGAGCGTGAAATAGAAGAGGCTCCAGGACGTCCACGCGGCCGATTTACGGGTGGGGCAGCCTTCGAAAAGGATCGTCACCACTCGTTCGGAAAAGGCCAGCGTGTTCGGTTCGACGGGAAAGGTTCCGGCGACGAGCAAGGCGCCGTCCCGGTGTCCGAGCATTGCCTGCCGCAGGCGCCGGAGCAGTTCGGCCACTTGCTCACGCCAGTCGCCGTGCAGGTTGTCCAGCTCGACCTCGCCCATGATGGATTCCGCCATCAGGCCGAGCAGCCGTTCCTTGGTCCGGATGTGCCACATGACCGTGTTCATCCGGACATCGAGTTCGGCCGCGATCGCCCGTGCGGACAATTTGGCGATGCCGTCCCGGTGCAGAACCTCGAACGCGGCCCCGACAACACGATCGAGCGTGATACCGACCTTGGTTCGGGCAGCGCCTGGCGTCTTGGTCACCGATCGATGCTACCCGCGCCGCCTGTCGCCGGGCGCCGGCCGGCGGAAGCGACCCCTCACAAGGTCGCGACCACCTCGATCTCGACCAGATATCCCTCCGCGAAGAGAGTCTCCACACCCACGCACGTACTCGCGGGCGGCGTCTGTCCCGTCCCCCGGCAGTTGGCGATGAGCGCGATCAATTCCGCCGAGTTGTCGGTGTCGTACCCGACGAGATGGATCGTCTCCTTGATGATTTTGCTACGGCTGGAGCCGCCCGCGGCAAGAACGGCGTCGATGTTCTCGTAGGCCTTGGTGAATTGGGCCGCCAGATCTCCCCGGCCGACGAGTTGCCCTTTGGCGTCCCATGCGACCTGGCCGGACGTGTAGATGAGCCCGAGGTCGGGAACGGCCATGCCGTGGGAGATCACGCCGGTGAGGGGCGGGAGTTCAGCAGGATTCAGCGCAACGGGTGACGTCATCGTGAGTCTTCCTTCTTCTTCCTGGAATCAACGATGCGCACCCTGCGCGTTCACGCGAAGCTCAGCGCGAGTCCGCCGCATTGCGACGTGACGCGGGGATGGGGTGCCGCATCGGAACAGTTGCCGCTGTCGACGCGATCAGCACGGTCGCGACGGCATCGTCCTTGTTGGTGAGACGATGCTCCTTCGACGAATCGAAGTGCACCGAATCACCGGTGTCGAGCTGAAGCGAAACACCCGAGATATCGAGAGTGATCGCCCCGGACAGCACATGCAGCCATTCTTCGCCCACGTGCCGGGCGGTCTTGGTGTTCTTGCCGGCTGCCAATTCGACCCGGATGACGGACATGGTTTCCCGAGGCCCGCTCAGTACGGTGTAACGGCCGTCCTGTCCGTCGCGCGTCATCGCCGCGCCGGCGCGCACCAGATGGAAGTCGTCCTGATCGGGTTCCTGCACCAACTCGCTGATGGATACGCCGTAAACGCGGGCGATCTGCAGCAGGCTGCCGATGGACGGCTTGCGTACACCCTTCTCCAGGCGCGAGAGATGCGCCGAGGAAATGCCGGTCTGTTCGGCCAGTGTCGTCAGGGTGATGCCCCGCTCGCCCCGCATGTCCTTGAGGCGTTGGGCAACCCAGAGATCAGTGTCCTCGATCGGCATTCCCGCACACTAACATGCCTCTGAGGCAATAGAGCGGGCCTGTCGGGTACATCGGAAGGCCTCCCGCCCTCGCTGTCCGTACGGGTCGCCTATACGAGTTTCAGCAGTTCCCGCTCAAGTACGTGCGGGTTCGTCAGCAGGCCGACATGGGTGACTTCGGACAGTGCGACGACCCCAAACCCCCGTTTCTCCGCCGAAGCCGCGATGTCGGTGAAGAGGGCCTGATCGGCGCAGTAGATGTAGGTGACCGTCCTGTCGGCGAGCACGTCCTCGCTGCCGGGACCGAGCGGCTCCTCGTGGGTGAACCGCGGCATGGGTGTCAGCCTGCCCGAGAGCCACGCCACCCCGTCGTCGTCCGCACCGAGCAACCCGGGGTCGAGCGGTGCCACCTCCCATTCGGCCGGCCCCGGCGATTCGGCGAACGCCGGCTCCAGCCACGGCAGCATCGTGAACGCCGACTCACCGGTCACGGGGGCGAACGCGTCCGCGTACACCACCTGCCCGACCCGCTCGGGGGCGAGCGCGGCGGCTCCCGTGACCACCATCCCGCCGTAGCTGTGCCCGACGAGGATCGCGTCCTCCACCCGCTCGAACTCCAGGAGTTCGGCGATCTCGCGCGCGTGGACGCTCAACCCGATGTCGGGCGAGGAGAGTTGGCGCCGCTCGGCGAGGCCGGTGAGGGTGGGCGTGAGAACGCGGTGCCCGGCGCTCTCCAGCACGGGGCGCAACCGGCCCCACACCCAGCCGCCGCCCCATGAACCGTGTACGAGTACGAACGTTGCCATGGCCCGCTCCTCCTGTGACTCCAGAACCCCTCGGTCCTTCCCACAGAGTCACGTCCCAGCCCACCCAAGTCAACCTCATGGGCAAAATAAGTTGCCTCACAGGCCAAGAGCTCCGCTGCCGCACGGCCGACGTCACAGCATCGCCAGCCCTGGTTCGTGCAGGATCTGCGCGGTATCGGCCAGCAGCTCGGACCCCTGGCGGCCGTCCATGAGCCGGTGGTCGAAGGAGAGCGCCAGTTGGGTGCCCCACCGGGGCTCGACGCGCTCGTCCCCGTTCTCGTCCCGGACGACCCAGGGCATACGGCGGACGGCGCCGACGGCGAGGATGGCGGCCTCTCCCGGGTTGAGAATCGGCGTACCGGTGTCCACGCCGAACACCCCCACATTGGTCAGCGTGACGGTGCCGCCCGACATGTCCTGAGGGGAGGTGCGGCCGGCGCGGGCGGTCGCGGTGAGGTCGGCCAGCGCCCGGGCCAGTTCGTGCAACGACATCCGGTCCGCGCCCTTGATGTTCGGCACGACCAGACCACGGTCCGTCGCCGCCGCCACCCCGAGATTGACGTAGTGCTTCAGGACGATCTCCTGCGCCTGCTCGTCCCAACGGGAGTTCGCCTCAGGGGTCTTGGCCAGGGCGATCAGGAAGGCCCGGGCGAAGAACAGCAGAGGCGTCACCCGTAGCTCGCGGAACTCCCTTCGTCCGGCGACCAGTTCGCGAAGGCGCATGGTGGCGGTGACGTCCACGGTGATGAACTCGGTGACGTGCGGTGCGGTGAAGGCGGAGGCGACCATGGCGGCGGCCGTGTGCCTGCGAACTCCCCTGATCGGTATGCGTGTTTCGGAGGTCCGAGCCACGTCAGGGGTTGGGGCGGGAGCCGACTGCGGGCTCGCGCCTCGGGCGGCCTCGTGGACGTCCTCGCGGGTGATGGTGTTCCCGGGGCCGGTGGGGACGACGGTCGTCAGGTCGACCCCGAGGTCCTTGGCGAGTTTGCGGACCGGCGGTTTGGCCGCCGCCCGGGCTGCGGTTCGGTTCGGGGCGTCGCCTCGCACAGGGCCGGGTGCGTGGGCGGGGCGCCTTCTGCGACGGCCGGTGCCGGTGCCCTGCGGACCGTATCCGACCAGCAGTTCCGCCTGTTCCGGTTCCGGCTGCCGCGCCGCCGGGCTCTCCGGCGCACCGCCCGCCGCCTCTCCCGGTGCGCCGGTGTCGATCGTGATGAGCGGCCGCCCGACCGCGAGCAGGTCGCCCACGTCCGCGTGGAGGGCGCTGACCACACCGGCGTAGGGCGAGGGAAGTTCGACGGCGGCCTTGGCCGTCTCCACCTCGACGATGATCTGGTTGACCTCGACGACGTCACCGGGCCGGACCGACCAGGCGAGGATCTCCGCCTCCGTCAGACCCTCGCCGACGTCGGGGAGCAGGAACTGCTGTGGGCTCGTCACGACAGGGCCCCTTCTAGTAACTCAGGCTGCGGTCAATGGCGTTGAGGATCCGGTCGACACCGGGAAGCCAGTCCGACTCCAGCCGGCTGGGCGGGTAGGGGGTGTCGTAGCCCGTGACCCGGACGACGGGTGCTTCGAGGAAGTGGAACTCCTCGTCCTGCAGCCGTGCGGCGACCTCCGCGCCGAACCCGTGGGAGAAGGCGGCCTCATGGGCGACGACGGCTCGTCCCGTGCGGTGGACGGACGCGCGGACGGTCGTGATGTCCCACGGCGACAGGCTGCGCAGATCCACGACCTCCACGCTGCGGCCCTCGTCCGCCGCGACGTCGGCCGCCTCCAGGGCGACCGGCACGGTCGGGCCGTAGGCGATCAGCGTCACGTCCGTTCCCTCGCGGCGGACGACGGCCCGCTCCAGCGGGAGTTCCGGGGCCGGGCCGACCTCTCCCTTGGTCCAGTAGTGCCGCTTGGGTTCGAGGAACACCACGGGGTCGTCGTCGGCCACGGCCTGCTGGATCATGTGGAAGGCGTCGTGCGGGGTGGCGCAGGTGACGACCTTCAGCCCGGCCGTGTGGGCGAAGTACGTTTCCGGCGACTCCGAGTGGTGCTCGATCGAGCCGATGCCACCGCCGTAGGGGATGCGGATCACGACGGGCAGGGAGATGCGGCCCGCCGAGCGGTGCCGGAGTTTGGCGAGTTGGGTGATGATCTGGTTGGCGGCCGGGTAGAAGAAGCCGTCGAACTGGATCTCGCAGACGGGCCGGTAGCCGCGCATCGCGAGTCCGATCGCCGCTCCGACGATGCCTGCCTCGCCGAGCGGGGTGTCGACCACCCGCAGGTCGCCGAACTCCTTCCGCAGTCCGTCCGTCACCCGGAACACACCGCCGAGCCGGCCGATGTCCTCGCCCATGAGCAGGACGTGGGGATCGTCGGCTAGGGCTTGGCGCAGGCCGTCGTTGAGGGCCTTGACCATGGAGACGGTCATGTCCGCTCTCCGTCCTGCGGGCCGGTGGAGACGAACTCCAGGTGTTCGCGCAGTTGTCGGCGCAGATCGGCGGGCATCCGCGCGTAGGTGTGCTCGAAGGGGGAGGACGCGTCGGGGTCGGCCAGCCCGCGGCAGCCGGCGCGCAGCCGTTCGGCCAGGTCCCGCTCGCGCTGTTCGAGGTCGGTGACGTACTCGTCGGTCAGTGCGCCTGCGGATTCCAGATGCGCGCGCAGCCGCTCCAGCGGGTCCCGGGCGGTCCAGTCCTCGGTCTCCTCGGCGGTCCGGTACCGGCTCGCGTCGTCGGCCGTGGTGTGGGCGTTGACGCGATAGGTGACGGCCTCGATCAGTGTCGGGCCGCCACCCGTTCGTGCCTGGTGCAGCGCCTGGCGCGTGGCGGCGAGACAGGCCAGGACGTCGTTGCCGTCCACGCGGATGCCCGGAAAGCCGAACCCGGAGGCGCGTCGGGCCACGGGGATCCGGCTCTGCACGCTGTACGGCGCGGAGATGGCCCACTGGTTGTTCTGGCAGAAGAAGACCACCGGCAGGTTCTGGGCGGCGGCCCAGACGAAGGCCTCGTTCGTCTCGCCCTCGCTCAGCGCGCCGTCGCCGAGGAACGCCAGCACGGCCGTGTCGCGGTCGGGGTCGCCGGAGCCGGTGCTGCCGTCCCGGTACAGGCCCATCGCATAGCCCACCGCGTGCAGGGTCTGCGCGCCGATGACCAGCGTGTACAGGTTGAAGTGGTGTGCGTAGGGGTCCCAACCGCCCAGCGTGGTGCCCCGGAAGAGTCCGAGGAGCGACACCGGGTCGAGGCCGCGGCACCACGCCACACCGTGCTCGCGGTAGGTGGGGAAGACCATGTCCCGGCCGCCCAGCGCGTACGCGGCACCGACCTGTGCCGCCTCCTGACCGCGCAGCGAGGGCCACAGGCCCAACTCCCCCTGCCGTTGCAGGGCGATGGCCTCCGTGTCCAGCCGGCGGGCGAGTGTCATGTCGCGGTAGAGGGCGGGGAGGTCGACGGCCGCCGGGTCGAGCGGAAGCCGCTCGTCCGTGCTCAAGTTCCCGGCTGGATCGAGCAGTTGTATCGGCGGCTCGGCCGACGGGGTCTCCGACGGCGGGAGTTGTACGGCGTGTGCCATGGGTGTTCTCTTTCCGGTTCTCTTCCCGGGCGACGCTCTCGGCGTCGAGCGCGGGTCAACGGGCCGTGTCGGTACGGTGGTTCAGCGCGGGGGCATGCGCAGGGCGCCGTCGAGGCGGATGACCTCGCCGTTGAGCATCGGGTTGTCGAGGATGTGGGTGACCAGGGCGGCGTACTCGTCCGGCGAACCGAGACGGGACGGATGCGGTACGGCGGCGCCGAGTTGGGTCCGCGCCTGCTCGGGCAGGCCCGACAGCAGCGGGGTGTCGAACAGCCCCGGCGCGATCGTGACGACGCGGATCGCCGAGTCGGCGAGGTCCCGGGCCGCTGCCAGGGTCAGCGAGACCACCCCGCCCTTGCTCGCCGCGTACGCGGCCTGGCCGATCTGGCCGTCGTAGGCGGCGATCGACGCGGTGCAGACGATGACGCCCCGGTCACCGTTGTCCGGCGTGTTGTCGGCCATGACGGCGGCAGCGGCGGCGAGCACGTGGAAGGTGCCGAGCAGATTGATCTCGACCACGCGCCGGAAGTCCTCGGCGGGCAGCGCTCCCTTCCGGCCCAGGATGCGGCCGGGCGTCGCGATTCCGGCGCAGTTGACCGCCGTACGCACCGCCCCCCGGCCCGCCGCGAAGGCGAAGGCCTCCCGGACCTGGCCCGGATCGGTCACATCCGCCGCGACGAAGTGGGCGCGCTCCCCCAACGCGGCGGCAGCGGCCTCCCCTTGGCCGCCGGGAAGGTCCAACAGCACGACGGTACGGCCCTGTCGGTGCAGCCGGTGTGCGGTCGCCCGCCCCAGCCCCGAGCCGCCGCCCGCTATGACGGCAACAGCATCGTGTGGTGCCACGGTGTCCGCCTTTCTCAAGTTCGCTGGAAACGAGGTGTGTTGGTTGATGGCGCGGCGCGTTCAGGAGCCGGCGAGACCGCGGCTGATGACCATGCGCTGGATCTGGTTGGTGCCCTCGAAGATCTGCGTGATCTTCGCCTCGCGCATATAGCGCTCCACGGGGTGCTCACGGACGTATCCGGCGCCGCCGAGGACCTGTACGGCGTCGGTCGTCACGGCCATCGCCGTGTCCGTCGCGATGAGCTTGGCGATGCTGGCCTGGCGGCTGAACGACTGGCCGGCGTCCTTGCGCCGGGCGGCGACCAGGTAGGTGGCGCGGGCCGCCTCGGTGCGTGCCGCCATGTCGGCTAGCAGGAACCCCACGCCCTGGTGCTCGATGATGGGACGGCCGAAGGTCCGGCGCTCGCGTGCGTAGTCGACCGCGTGGTCGAGCGCGGCCTGCGCGATCCCGACCGCGACCGCGGCGATGCCGAGGCGGCCGGCGTCGAGTGCGGACAGCGCGATCTTCAGGCCCTGGCCGGGCTCGCCGATCAGCCGGTCGTCCGGGACGCGCACGTCGTCGAAGTGCATCAGCGCGGTGGTCGAACTGCGCAGCCCCATCTTGCGTTCCGGAGCACCCGCGCTCAGGCCGGGCGACCGTGCGTCCACATGGAAGCAGGAGATGCCGTTGCGCGGGTCCGCGGACGTACGGAGAAAGGCGGTGTAGAAGTCGGCTTCGCCACCGTGGGTGACCCAGGCCTTGGTCCCCCGGGCCACCCACGCCGCGCCGTCGCGCGCCGCGCCGGCCCGGATGGCGCTGGGGTCGGACCCCGCGTGCTCCTCCGACAGGCAGTAGGCGCCGAGGGCGGCGCCGCTGAGCTGCCACGGCAGCAGCGTCTCCCGCTGGTGCGCGGAGCCGAAGACCGAGACGGCGTGGCACGACAGGGTGTGCACGCTGACACCGACCGCGACGGCGGCCCAGCGGGCGGCCAGCTCTTCGAGCACTTGCAGGTAGACGGCGTAGGGCTGACCGCCTCCCCCGACGTCCTCGCCGAACGGCAGGGTCAGCAGTCCCGCCTCGCCCAGGAGAGCGAACACCTCGCGGGGGAAGCGGCCCTCCTCCTCGAACTGCGCCGCACGCGGGGCGAGTTCCTTGTCCGCGATGTCGGCCGTCAGCTCCAGTAGCTCCCGGGCCTCGCCGGAGGGTAGTTCGCGCTCAACCTTCACCGCTGGGTCCCTTCCTCACGCCCTCGAACGGCGGTCGCCGACCAGTTGCAGGCGTTGTCAGTGGACCGGCGGGACACCACCGCTGGCAATTAAGTTGCGGGTATCTTGCACGTGATGCAAAAAAGTCGAGCCAGAACAGGCTCCTCCGCAAAAATCAGGCGCCAGGAGGGCGACATGACGACTGACACGGAACTCATCGACAGCGTCGACCGCGCGATTCTCGAGCTACTGGTCGAGGACGGCCGCCGGACGATGACGGAGATCGCGGAACGGGTCAGCCTCTCCCCGTCCGCGGTCAAACGCCGGGTCGACCGGCTGGAGCGGGTCGGAGTCATCGCCGGCTACACGGTCACCCTCGACCACGGAAAGCTGGGCTCCAGCTTCGAGGCCTTCGTCGAGCTGCGGTTCGCCGGTGACGTCAAGGTCGAGGCGATCACGATGGCCGCCACCAGCGTCCCGGAGGCCCTGGAGGTCTTCACCGTCGCGGGCGACCCCGACGCCCTGGTCCGCGTCCGGGTGACCAACGTGCAGCACTTGAGGGATGTCATCGACCGGCTCCGGCGCACGGGCGCGGTGATCGGCACGAAGACGCTCATGGTGCTCGGCGCGTGGCGCAGGGGTGACTGAACGGGCGGGAGCGCCGTGCCCCCTGGGCAACTTTTCTTGCCTCTGAGGTTGACATGCGACGGAAGATGGTTGCAGCCTGAAAGAAATTCACCGCGCATCGGAAAGGACGTCCCGATGTCCATCACCACCGGCAGCAACGACATCGACTTCGACAACGCCGAGGAACTGGACATTCCTCGCCTGGCCGAGAGCCGCGAGACCATCGAGGCCGAACGCGCCCACCGCAAGCGGCAGTTGGCGGCGGCGTTCCGGATCTTCGCCCGCTACGGCTTCGACGAGGGCATCGCCGGACACATCACCGCGCGGGACCCCGAGTTCCCCGACAGGTTCTGGGTCAACCCGTACGCGGTGCACTTCTCCAGGATTCGCGTCAGCGACCTGCTTCTCATCGACGAGGAGGGCCGGGTCGTCGAGGGCGAACGCAGGACCAACAAGGCGGCCTTCTGGATCCACTCCTCCATCCACCAGGCCCGTCCGGACGTCGTGGCGGTGGCACACGCCCACACCATCCACGGCAGGGCCTTCGCGTCACTGGACAAGCTCCTGGACCCGATCGTGCAGGAGTCCTGCGCCTTCCACGACGACCATGTCGTGTTCGACGAGTACAAGGGCCTGGTGCTGGAGCGCACCGAAGGCGAGCGGATCGCCACCCGGCTCGGCGGCCGACGGGCGGCCATTCTCCGCCACCACGGCCTGCTGACGGTCGGACGGTCCGTCGAAGAGGCCGCGTGGTGGTTCATCACCATGGACCGCGCGTGCCAGATGCAGCTCCTCGCCGACGCGGCCGGCCGGCCGCGCATCATGACCGAGGAGGAAGTCACCCTGGCGCACCGGCAGTTCAGCAACGCGAACATGGCGCGGCACAACTTCAATCTCCTGGCCGACCTGGTGGTGGAGGAGGAACCCGACGTCCTGGGTTGAGACTCCGCGGGGACTGCACATCCGGCACGTAGTGCTTGCCGTCGCCCCGGCGCTCCTCGGGTGGCAGATTCCGCCGCGGCGTCTCGACCGGTCCTACGGCGAGACCGCGCGCCCGCCGCCAGCCGGCCCGGGCCCGCGGGTGGTAGCGCCGCTCGAACGGCACCAGATGCCAGCCGAGTGCGACGGCACGGCCCAGCAGCCACAGCCCGACCGCACTCCGCCGCGACCAGCGGTAGCCCAACCTGGCGCGCACCGCGGGCGGATACATCCCGACGGTGAGCCAGACGAAGGGCCGGGTCAGCGGCCCGCGGATCACCCCCCACACCACCTCCGGCAGCCACCTCAGTTGAGGTGGCCTGCCTATGCGGCGGATGTCCAGCACGGCGCGTGCCGCCCGGTTGTCCTCCAGGACGTCGGCGCACATCCGCTCGAAGTACGCGGTGAATCCAGCCCAGTTGTCGGGGGCGGGCCGGTCGCTCACGCCGTACAGCCGGTACCACTGAAGACTCTCGGCGTAGAACCGCTCCTTCTCCTCCTCCGTCAGCGGCCGCCCGAAGTACTGGCCCACCAGCACCGGGACCATGACGAAGGTCGCGTGCGCCCAGAAGAAGGTGTCCGGGTCGAGGGCGTGGTAGCGCCGGCCCTGGCGGTCGGTGCCCTTGATGCCGACGTGGTAGTCGCGGACGGCGCGGGCGGTACGGGCCGCGTCCGGGCCGTCGTACACCACGCCGGCGATCGGGTAGAGCGAGCGCAGCAGCCGTTCCCAGCGCTCCTCGAAGAAGTGGGAGTGTTCCTCGACCCCGGCGCCGAGGGCGGGATGCATGTTCTGCATCGACCCGGCCCAGAGGCCGATCAGCATGCCCCGCCAGTCACTGAAGTACCGCCAGGCCAATGACGTCGGCCCGAGCGGATCGGGCGTCGGCGGGTCGCCGGGTGTGCTCACGGACCACTCCTGACTGCCGGGTTGCCTTCCTTCTCATACCCGGAGCGGGGCGAGGCACCCGTCTCGCGCCGACCGGCGCGAAACCCAATATCTACGTCGGCGACATGAGAAATGAAATTAACGACCGCACACGGCCGATCGCGCCGTGCTACTATTGATCTCAGTTGCAGTTGTGGTTGCCAAACCCTTCAGATGCCCACACCGGCCCCCAGGGACGGTGGAGCATTTTTTTGTGTGTCCGGTTTCTTTCCGGCGGGGTGATCATCACGGCGACACGGAGTCCGCACACTGTGGGCTCCGCTGACCGCCCCGAAGGAGAACAAAATGGCCAGTGGCACCGTGAAGTGGTTCAACGCGGAAAAGGGTTTCGGCTTCATCGAGCAGGACGGTGGCGGCGCTGACGTCTTCGCCCACTACTCGAACATCGCCGCCCAGGGCTTCCGCGAGCTCCAGGAGGGTCAGAAGGTGACCTTCGACATCGCGCAGGGCCAGAAGGGCCCCACGGCCGAGAACATCGTTCCTGCGTAACGACGACGTTTACTTCGTAGCTGGGGCCCGCACCTTGGGGTGCGGGCCCCAGCTCGCTGCATTTTCCATGCTTTCGGCGATATTCCGCCGAAGCCACCGGCTCGTTCTTGCGATTCTCTGCGCCGTTCATTCACCGCGGGAATTCCTTGATACGTGCCATATCAAGGAAGGTTCCACATTTTGAACCGCGCACGTACGAATGACCGCTTCTCGCGAAAGCGCAATGGAAATCCGGAATCCGGAAAGAGCGGCGGCTACCGCTCGGCGGCCCCGTCCGGCAACCGTTCCAGCGCGCCGCGCCGCTCCAAGGGCGGCGGCGGCCGACCGGTCGCGCTGCAGGGCGAGTTCGCGCTGCCGAAGACGGTCACCCCCGGCCTTCCCGCCGTGGAGTCGTTCGCCGAACTCGACATGCCCGCAAAGCTGTTGGCCGCGCTCGGCCACGAGGGCGTCACCGTCCCGTTCCCGATCCAGGCGACGACGCTCCCCAACTCCCTCGCCGGCCGTGACGTACTCGGTCGCGGTCGCACCGGCTCCGGCAAGACCCTCGCCTTCGGCCTCGCGATGCTGGCCCGCCTGGCCGGCCGCCGAGCCGAGCCGCGTCAGCCGCTCGCCCTCGTCCTCGTCCCCACCCGCGAGCTGGCCCAGCAGGTCACCGACGCGCTCACCCCGTATGCCCGCGCCATCAGCGTGCGCATGACCACGGTGGTCGGCGGCATGTCGATCGGCCGCCAGGCCGGGGCGCTGCGCGGCGGTGCCGAGGTCGTGGTGGCGACCCCGGGACGGCTCAAGGACCTCATCGAGCGCGGCGACTGCCGGCTCGACAGCGTGTCCATCACCGTCCTCGACGAGGCCGACCAGATGGCCGACATGGGCTTCATGCCCCAGGTCACCGCTCTGCTCGACCAGGTGCAGACGGGCGGCCAGCGGATGCTGTTCTCGGCCACCCTGGACCGCAACGTGGACCTCCTGGTCCGCCGCTACCTGACCGACCCCGTCGTCCACTCCGTCGACCCCTCCGCGGGCGCGGTCACGACGATGGAGCACCACGTCCTGCACGTGCACGGCACGGACAAGCAGCGGGCGACCACCGAGATCGCGGCGCGCGAGGGCCGGGTCATCATGTTCCTGGACACCAAGCACGCGGTGGACCGACTGGTGAAGCACCTGCTGAACAGCGGCGTCCGCGCGGCCGGTCTGCACGGCGGCAAGTCCCAGCCGCAGCGCACCCGCACGCTCGCCCAGTTCAAGGACGGGCATGTGACAGCGCTGGTGGCGACCAATGTCGCGGCGCGCGGCATCCACGTCGACAACCTCGACCTGGTCGTCAACGTCGACCCGCCCACCGACCCCAAGGACTATCTGCACCGCGGCGGCCGTACGGCCCGTGCGGGCGAGTCCGGCAGTGTCGTCACGCTGGTCACCCCCGACCAGCGCCGTGACTTCACCCGCCTGATGACCGCGGCCGGCGTCACCCCCGAGGTGACCTCGGTACGGTCGGGCGAGGAGGAGCTGACCCGGATCACGGGCGCCCAGGCCCCGTCCGGCGTCCCGGTCGTCATCCAGGCCCCGGTCGTGGAGCGCGAGCGCACCCGCCGTAGCCCGTCCTCCTCGTCGTCGCGGGGCCGTCGTGGCCGCCCGGCCGGCGAGGGTGGCCGGTCCGCCGGTGGTGCGGCGCGGCGCGGCGGCAGTGGCGGCAGTGGCGGCAGCAGCAGCCGGGGGCAGCGACGGTCGTCCTTCGGTCCTGCGGCCTGAGGACCAACTCGGCGCCTTCGGGCGCCCGTTCGGCCCCCGATCCTCCTTCTCTCTGTGAGGCAACATGCGCTGTGTCATCGCCCGGTATCCCTTCGACCTCACCAAGATGGGAGTCCTGGAGACGATGAAGGGCATCAAGCCCGAGCTGATCACGGGTGAGTCCGTGACCATCGGGCGGCGCCGCTACCCCGTCAAGCAGGTGGGGCAGGTCATCACCCGGCAGGACCCCCGCGACTTCAACAGCGGCGAGGTCATCCGGGCCATGACCCGGCTCGGCTTCACCTGCCACGGCCTGCCCGAGGTGGTCCCCGTGCACGTCCTCACTCCGGTGGAGAACGCGTCGGCGCTGCTGGGCAGCGGCGCGGTCCAGGACGCGTAGGGACCCCGTGTAGAAGCGACACCAGGAACAACCGAGAGGGCCCTGCCGACGCGCGTCGGCAGGGCCCTCTCGGCGTTCCCACAGCGGTCCACGGGCCGGGCGGCACCCCTGCTGAACCAGCAGATGAACAGCGGGTTAGCATATGAGCGCCGTCTAGCTCGAAAGAGAAACCTGTGCCTGTCAACGAGGACTCGTTCACCAACTGGAAGACCCGCGAGGAGATCGCGGAGTCGATGATCCCGATGATCGGGAAGCTGCACCGCGAGCGGGACGTCACTGTCCTGCTGCACAGCCGTTCCCTGGTCAACAAGTCGGTGGTCAGCATCCTCAAGACCCACCGGTTCGCCCGCCAGATCGACGGCGAGGAGCTCTCCGTCACCGAGACCCTCCCCTATCTGCGGACGCTCACCACGCTCGACCTGGGCCCCTCCCAGATCGACATCGGCATGCTCACCGCGACCCATCGCAGCGACGAACGCGGCCTGTCCGTCGAGGAGTTCACCGCCGAGGCCGTCGCCGGTGCCACGGGCGCCGAGAAGATCGAGCGCCGCGAGGGACGCGACGTCGTCCTCTACGGCTTCGGCCGCATCGGCCGCCTGGTCGCCCGCCTGCTCATCGAGAAGGCCGGCTCGGGCAACGGACTGCGGCTGCGCGCCGTCGTCGTCCGCAAGGGCGGCGACCAGGACATCGTGAAGCGCGCCTCGCTGCTGCGCCGCGACTCGATCCACGGCCCCTTCCAGGGCACGATCACCGTCGACGAGGCGAGCGGCACGATCATCGCCAACGGCAACGAGATCAAGGTGATCTACGCGGGCGACCCCTCCGAGGTCGACTACACGGCGTACGGCATCAAGGACGCCATCCTCATCGACAACACGGGCAAGTGGCGTGACCGGGAAGGACTTTCGCAGCATCTGCGGCCCGGGATCGACAAGGTCGTGCTGACCGCGCCCGGCAAGGGCGACGTCCCCAACATCGTGCACGGCGTCAACCACGACACGATCAAGCCGGACGAGCAGATCCTGTCCTGCGCGTCCTGCACCACCAACGCGATCGTGCCGCCGCTGAAGGCGATGGCCGACGAGTACGGTGTGCTGCGCGGCCATGTGGAGACCGTCCACTCGTTCACCAACGACCAGAACCTGCTGGACAATTACCACAAGGCCGACCGTCGCGGCCGTTCGGCGCCGCTCAACATGGTGATCACCGAGACCGGTGCCGCCTCCGCCGTCGCCAAGGCGCTGCCCGACCTGAAGGCGCCGATCACCGGCAGCTCGATCCGCGTCCCGGTGCCGGACGTGTCGATCGCGATCCTCAGCCTGCGGCTCGGCCGCGAGACCACCCGCGCCGAGGTCCTCGACCACCTCCGCCAGGTCTCGCTGACGTCCCCGCTCAAACGGCAGATCGACTTCACCACCGCCCCCGACGCGGTGTCGAGCGACTTCATGGGCTCACGCCACGCCTCGATCATCGACGCGGGCGCCACCAAGGTCGACGGCGACAACGCGATCCTCTACCTCTGGTACGACAACGAGTTCGGCTACTCCTGCCAGGTCGTCCGCGTGGTCCAGCACGTCTCCGGGGTCGAGTACCCGACGTACCCCGCACCGGCTGTCTGACCCGGGCACGCTGCACGTGTGACGGCCCGGCCGCCCCCAACTGCGGGCGGCCGGGCCGTCGTTGTCACAGAGTGCGCTGTGTCAACGGGAACTGCGCTTGCCTCGGTACAGCACCACGAACCCGGCGACGAGCAGCAGCGCTCCGGCCACGGCGGGCCACAGATTCGCGCCGGTCTCCGCCAGCCCGCCCTGCGCCTGCGGTTGGTTCGGGCCTACGGCCGCGTAGCTCTCCCCGCCCGAGGACGAGGCGGGCGGTGTCGTCACGGGGCTGCCGACCTGGCCGCCGGAGCCGTTGTCCGAACTCCCCTGCGTCTCGGTCGACTTGGACCCTTCGGTCTTCGTGTCGGCCTTGGGGACCGACACGGCGGTCGTCAGATCTCCGGGGTCGGTGGTCTGGGTGTCGGTGGGCTCGGGGGCATTGGCCCCGGTGTCCGGCGCGCTCGTCGCGGGATCCGCGGAGGGCTGGTGACCGGAGTTGCCGCCGCCGTTGCCGCCGCTCCCCTCGTTGCCACCGTTCCCGCCGTTGCCGCCGGGCTCGTCGGACGCGGTGTCGGTGGGAGCCGCCGTGGCGGTGTCGGTCGCCGACGGGGACTCCTGCGGCTCACCCGAACCGCCGCCCGTACCCGAGCCGCCGCCCGAACCGTCACCCGATCCACCGCCGGAACCCGAACCCCCGCCGGAACCGGGGTCGTTGTCCGTGCCGGCGCCGCACTTCTCGCCGTTGTTGATGCAGTTGACCATGTCCTTCATCAGGCCCTCGTCGAAGACGTTGATGAAGTCACCGTGGTCCGTGACGGGCTTGTGCTGCTGCTCGGGGAAGGAGTCCACCGCGAACAGCGGGGTCGTCTTCCCGCCGTCCTGAAGGCTCGGCGCGTCGACGTCGTAGACGATCCGCTGCACCAGTTGCGGGATGGCCTCGAAGCCCGCCGGGCAGGAGCCGTCGGCGGCCTCGAAGGCCACGTGGGTGCGGTGGTTGGCGCTGTCGATGTTGCGGCCGTCCCAGCAGCTCTGGAACTTGAAGGTGCGCACCACGTCACTGCCCGCCGGACACAGCGGGTACTTGTCCTTGAGCTGCCGGTCCTCGAACCCGGTGCAGCTCCAGGAGGCGTTGGCGTTGGCCGGGCCGTTCACGAAGGCCTTCGCGTCGCCGGTGATGATGCGCAGCAGACGCGGCATCTCGACGACCTTGCTCTGCGGGTTGCCCACGAACGTCAGCGTGGCTGCCTTCGCCGTCACGATCTGACCGGAGTTGCCCTCCGTGCCGCCGCCGGGCTTGTCGGCGTCCTGCTCCTGCTTGCCGTTCTGGAGGCGCAACACGGGCCAGTAGTAAGTGGACTTGTCGCCCGGGTTCTCACAGCTCGTGTCGGCCTTCGCCAGAACGTCGTCGCTGGCGAAGGCGTTGTTGGACTGGTTGCCGATGTAGTCGTGGAAGTGGTGGGCGCCGTTGGTGACACCGGGCGCGACGATCACGTTGTCGGAGTTGAACAGGCCGTTCTCGTTCACGCCGCACGCGGTGACGAACGTGCCGCGGGAGGCGTTCGCCTGTTCCTGCGGGGCGTTCACGTTGGGCTGTACGGAGGTGATGTCCGCGTAGTCCGAGGCGACGGGCCCGTTGGTGGACTGCTGGTTGCCCTGCTGGCCCTGGCCGTCACCCTGCTGCTGGTCCTGGCCGGTCGGGTCGGCGCTACCGCTCTGGTCGTCGCCGCCGCTCTGGTCGCCGTTCGTCGGGGCGATCAGCGTGCAGCCGGCCAGTTCGTCGAGTCCCTCGGGGCGGTCCCCGACCCGTGCGATGGCGTCGTCGATCCGGGCGATGGTCGCGGCGCGCTTCTCCTTCAACGGATTCATGATCGCGTTGTCGGCGAAGGACGCGTCCTGGCGTATGGACTCAGTCGAGTCCTTCAACTTCTGGTAGGCCTCGGTTATCTGCTGGTCCAGAAGCGCGAGTTGGGTGTCGACCTCGGTCTTCGCCTCATCGGGGACCGTCGTCAACTGGGTGCCCACGTCCGGGCAGTCGATCGTCGCGCCGTCCGACGCCGCGTCCGGGGAACCCTGCTGGGAGGAGTCACCGCCCCAGCCGCCTTCGGACGCCGACGCGTAGACGTTCGCCGCCACCAGTCCTCCGCCGCCCAGCATCAGGGCGACTGCTGCCATCGTCGCGCGTCGTGCGCCTGTGGGGCGTCTGCGCGTGTTGCGTGCCAAGGAAGTTGCTCCTACACGTATCGGTCGGCCCGGATCGTCCCGGCATGGAAATCCCCCGACCCAATACGGAACCGAACCCCGGTGTGTTCAACCGTCCCAAAAATTCATAGCGACCTCATATGGATCACCCGGCCCGGCGGGCCCATGAACCCTCGACGCACCAGGTGAAGTATCTGGGCGAGGTAAAGGTCACAAAAACGTATCGGACATATCGCGCTTCAACCTTCACACGAGGCACACACGTTGGCTAAGTTGACGCTCAGGCCGTACGACCTACTCCGGCGATCAGCGCCGGGCCGCGCGGCTTGCGCCGAATCCGGCGTGCCGCTCGCGGCAGCCGGAACCGGGGACCCAACCGACTTGGGGTGAATCGGCCCAACCGCCCTTCCGGGCAAGGGCCGTAGGGCAAACCTTCCGTGATCGCCGCCCGAACCCGACAGCTAACTCGGTAGGCGCGATACGGAAGGAGCACGTCTGCCATGCCGGCAGAACGAGGTACGCGCACCGGAGGCAGTGGCCCCACCGTGGAAGACCGACCCAGCCGTGACGAAGTCCAGCGGCGGATCAACTCCCTGTACGACAGGGCCGAGACGGCCACCGGAAACTACAACGCCACGCGTGCGATGTCCGGGAACCCGCGCAAGCGCGTCGAGCCCCGCCCCAGCGCGTCGCGTCCTTCCGACCCCGCTCAAGACGCCGTCACCCGGCAGTTGTTCGACCGCGCCCGCGCTCAACTGGGCCCGACCGTACCGGCGATCCTGCCGCCCCGCAGGACTCCCGCCCGCCCGGCGGAGTCCCGGCCCGAACGGTCCGAGCGACGCCCCGAGGCCGAAGGCGCCGGCCGCGCCGTGGCCGAACTGACCGCGGGGACCGCCGCCGTACCGGAGCTCGCCGCCTCGCAACTCGCGGCCCCTGTCGCGGAGTTGACTGCAGGTCCCATCGCCGCGCTGCCTCCCGCCGCACCGCAGGCACCCCAGTCGCCTCAGACGGCTCAGACCCAGATGACTCAGCCCTCGATGGCTCAGATGCCTCAGGCGACCGTCCTCGACCTGCCGCCCGTGCCGGCCATCGAGGTGCCGCCCACGCCCGTCGTGACGCCACAGCAGTTCGCCCCGGCGCCGGCCTTCGACCCGCTCACCGCGAGCCTGGACCTGCTCCCGTACATCGCCGCACCGCGCACCGAGCCCGCCCCGACGAGCGCCACCTGGCCGCCCCCGGAGCCGTCCTGGTCCGCCCCTGAGGCCACCTGGTCCACCGGCCAGCTCCCCATGGTGACCGAGCAACCAGCTTGGTCGACCGGGCAGATGCCCGTGGTCACCGAGCAACCGGCTTGGTCCACCGGGCAGATGCCCGTGGCGGCCGAACAGCCGGCTTGGTCCACGGGACAGATGCCCATGGTGACCGAGCAACCGGCTTGGGCGACCGGACAGTTCCCCGCGGTCACCGAGCAGCAGCCCTGGTCGACCGGCCAGCTCCCGATGGTGCCCCAGCAGCCCGCCGGCCAGCCCACCTGGTACACCACGCCGGAACCGGACTGGCGCCCGCCGCAGCAGGAATGGCAGCCGCCCGCCCCCGCCCCCGAGGTCTCCTTCGCCGCGGCCCCGGCGGTCGCGCCCACCCTGGCTCCGGAGATCATTCTTCCCCCGGCCCCGGCCATGAGCCCGCTGACCACCACGGCCGTCCCCGCCGCACCGGACGCCGGCACGCACAGCAAGACCGCCACCGCGCTCGCCTTCGCCCGCGCGCAGATCGGCAGGCCGTGCCTGTGGGGCGCGGCGGGACCGGACGCCTACGACTGCTCCAGCCTCACCCAGGCCGCCTGGAAGGCCGCGGGCGTCATCCTCCCCCGCACCGCCCAGGAACAGTCCGGCGCCGGCACGCTCGTCCCGCTCACGGACATCCGCCCCGGCGACCTGATCTTCTTCTACGACAGCATCGACCACGTCGGTCTCTACACCGGCAACGGCCTGATGATCCACGCGCCGAGCCCGGGCACGCCGATCCGCGAGGAGTCGATCTTCTACGCCGGTTCCGCCGCCATCCGGGGCGCCGTACGACCCGCCTGATCCGGTCGGGGCCGGGCATTTCCCGGCCCTGACCGCACACCTCGGGACACTCCCGGCCAACCGCGTCGTCGGCCCGTACGAGTGGTGCATCCTGGGGCACGGTCGTAGCGTCGAGAGGGACACGACGACCGCGCCCCGGCAGGCGGGCCACCGCCGGTGCGGGTGCGGGGCGACGAGGACGAACAGGCGGCCGGGAGCGGACATGTACAAACACACCATGGTGGGCGTCGTGACGCTCTGTGCCGCCGCCCTGCTCGGGCCGGCCGTCGCCACCTCGTCGGCGGCCCCGGCCGCGGCGACCGCCCACCGGCAGCTCCAGGACCCCGTGCTGGTCGACTGCCTGTGGCATCCCGAGGTGCGCCCGACCGACTTCATGCTCGCCTGCGGCGACGGCAACAGCCGCCTCACATCGCTGCGTTGGACGGAGTGGAACGCCAACTCCGCGACGGCCACGGGTGTCAACGTGGTGAACGACTGCAAGCCCTATTGCGCGGTGGGCAAGTTCCACTCGTTCCCGGTGACCGTCCGGCTCGACTCCACGCAGACCTGGAAGCGGCATCCGCAGGTGCGGCAGTACGGCGAGATCACCCTGACGTATCCCGGCGCGCGGCCGGACAAGTTCCAGCACACCGTGACCTACCCCCTGTGGAACTGACTCAGAGCGACAGCTCCACCACCAGCGGCCGGTGATCGGAGATTCCCGACCTCGGCACGGCCACCGTCCCCACCGCGTCCTCGGCGAGCCCCGTCGTCATGACGTGGTCGAGCTGGACGAGCGGCCGGTGCGACGGGAAGGTCGCCCGCCGCACCGAACTCCGCCAGCCGCGCGGCGCGGTGGCGTTCAAGGTGAGCCGGGGAAGAGCACCGAAGAGGTTGAAGTCACCCATCACCACCCGGGGTTGGGGCAGATCGGCGATCCAGCGGCGCACGGTGCGGAGTTGGCCGATGTTCCAGCCCGGCACGAACGAGAGATGCACGGCCACGACGGTGAACGGGCCCTGCGGACCTTCCAGTACGGCGGCCAGGGCGGCCCGGGGCTGATCCCTGGCCAGCACCGGAGTGGCCCGCCCGGCGACCCGCAGCGGCATACCGAAGGGCGCCGGCGGGAGCCGTAGCGCCCGCCACTCGTGGACCGGCAGCCTCGACAGCAACGCCAGCCCGTGCGAAGGGACTTCGGGCCGCCCGACCCCGGGGCCGTAGACGCGCATCCCGGGTTCGGCCGGGTCGAGGACCCAGCCCCGGCCCGGTACGGAACGGCAGTGCAGCGCCGTCGCGTAGCGCCAGTCGCGTGCGCCCATCGCGTCGGCGGCGACCGCGGCCTGGTCGACACCGCCCGACCGCTCCTGGAGACAGTCGATCTCCTGGAGCGCCACCACATCGGCGTCCAGGGACGCGACGGCTTCGGCGAGGGGCGCCGAGGGATCGCCGGGGGCAGCCGTCTTCGGGCGGCCGTCCGGCTGGATCTCCCGACCGTGCAGCACGTTGAACGTCGCGCATCTCACCAGTAAGTCACCCATGATCAGCGCGCATTGTACGTAGTCCGCCTGTGCGAGGCGCTTCGCGGGCTCCCCCACTCCGGCAATGTACTTGCGTAACTCAAGCACTTCTGTATAGTTGAGTAAGTCAAGCAAACTTACGCGGCCGCAGAACAGAGGCGCAGCGTACGGAGCGGATGGAGACCGCCATGGACGACGCGCCCCGGACCCCGGCCGCCCCCGGTCCGCTCGCCTCCTTCGCCCGGTTCGTGGTACTGGGCGGCGGTGTCGGGGTCCTCTCCAGCGGCGCCGTGGCGCTGCTGGCCGAGCAGATGCCCTGGGCGCTGGCGAACGCGCTGATCACCGTCGTCTCCACCCTCCTGTGCACGGAACTGCACGCCCGCTTCACCTTCGGGTCGGGCCGGTCCGCCGGATGGCGCGAGCACTGGCAGTCGGCGGGCTCGGCCGCGGTGGCCTACGTCGTGACCTGCGCCGCGATGTTCGTTCTGCACCTGGTGCAGTCGTCGCCCGGGATGCTGACCGAGCAGTTCGTCTACCTCGGCGCCTCGGGACTCGCCGGCCTCGCCCGCTTCCTGCTGCTGCGCCTGTACGTCTTCGCCACCGGTCGCGACCGGACGGCCGTGCCGGAGCAGAGGGCGGCCGGGACGGTGTTCTCGCCGGTGCCGGTGCCGGTGCGGACAAGCCCCCTGCGCCCCGCGGGGCCACATCACCGTCCCGCACGGACCGCGGCGCACCGCCCGCGCCGGACCGAACTACGGCCCCTGCCCCTGAAGTTGGAGGCTCCGGCCCTCGCAGGCGCCCGCTAGCGACGACAGCGCGCTCCGCGTCCGGAGTCGGTCGCGCCACCGGCAGGGACACCGTCCGCTGCCAGGTCACACGTGCCGCCCACGACGCGGCGCCGGAACGAATTACGAATCGGGCTCCCGTACTTCGAGTCAATTCGTGATCACACACGTACCTGCGGACATGGGCGCCCAGCGCCGACCAGCCACGTCACCGACTCGGAGAACAGGCACCCCATGAACGCATCCGCACCGAACAGCCCAGCCGCCGACGCCACCGCGCAGATCGGCGTCACCGGCCTGGGTGTGATGGGCCGCAATCTGGCCCGCAACTTCGCCCGCAACGGCTACACGGTCGCCGTCCACAACCGCTCGCCGCACCGCACCCATGAGTTGATGAAGGAGTACGGCGACGAGGGCGCCTTCGTCCCGGCCGAGACGGCACAGGAGTTCGTGGCCGCGCTCGAGAAGCCCCGCCGCCTGATGATCATGGTGCAGGCCGGTCCGGCCACCGACGCCGTGATCGACGAGTTCGCCGCGCTGATGGAGCCCGGCGACATGATCATCGACGGCGGCAACGCGCACTTCGCCGACACCCGCCGCCGCGAGGCCGCCCTGCGCGACAAGGGCCTCCACTTCGTCGGCGCCGGTGTCTCCGGCGGCGAGGAGGGCGCGCTGAACGGGCCGTCGATCATGCCCGGCGGTTCGGCGGAGTCGTACGCCGTGCTGGGTCCGATGTTCGAGTCCGTCAGCGCGAAGGTCGACGGGGAGCCCTGCTCCACGCACGTCGGGACCGACGGCGCCGGGCACTTCGTCAAGATGGTGCACAACGGCATCGAGTACGCCGACATGCAGCTCATCGCCGAGGCGTACGACCTGCTGCGCCAGGTCGGCGGCTACACCCCCGCCGAGATCGCGGACGTCTTCCGCCGCTGGAACGAGGGGCGGCTCGGCTCCTACCTGATCGAGATCACCGCCGAGGTCCTCGCCCACACCGACGCGGAGACCGGGAAGGCCTTCGTCGACATCGTCACCGACGCGGCCGGGCAGAAGGGCACCGGCCGCTGGACCGTGCAGACCGCGCTGGAGCTGGGTTCGCCGGTCACCGCGATCGCGCAGGCCACCTTCGCCCGTGCCTCCTCCAGCCAGGGCGACCTGCGCGCGGCCTACCGCGGGCTGCCCGGCGGCACCACTCCCCCGCTGAGCCGCACCGAGGCCGACCGGTTCACCGCCCAGGTGGAACAGGCGCTGTACGCCTCGAAGGTCATCGCCTACGACCAGGGCTGGAAGATGATCCAGGACGCGGCGGCCGAGTTCGGCTGGTCGATCGACCTCGCCGCGGTCGCCGGGATCTGGCGCGGCGGCTGCATCATCCGCGCCTCCTTCCTCGACCGCATCCGGGCCGCGTACACGACGGACCCGGGTCTGGTCAGCCTGCTCGGCGAGGAGACCTTCGCGCGGGAGATCGGCGACGCGCAGGTCCCCTGGCGTGAGGTGGTCGCCTCGGCGGCCCGCCGCGGCATCCCCGTCCCGGCGTTCTCCGCCGCGCTGTCGCACTACGACACGCTGCGCGCCGACCGGCTGCCGGCGGCCCTGCTCCAGGGCCAGCGCGACTTCTTCGGCGCCCACACCTACGGCCGTACGGACCGCACCGGCAGCTTCCACACGCACTGGTCGCGCCCCGGCCGCCCGGAGACGACGGCCTGAGCCGTACCGATCCGACCTCCCGGCCCTCCTGCTCAGGCAGGGGGGCCGGGCGTGTGTGCGGCGGGCGGTGCGGTGCTGTCGCGTACGACGAGTTGCGTGGGCACGAGCGTGGTGCCGTGTTCGTCGCCCCGCTGCCGCATCCGCCGTAGGACACCCTCCACGCACAGCCGTCCGACCTCGGCGAAGTCCTGGTGGACGGTGGTCAGGGGCGGCAGGAAGGAACCGGCCTCGGGGATGTCGTCGAAGCCGATGACGCTGACGTCCTCGGGGATGCGCCGGCCGCGCTCGTGCAGGGCCCGCAGCAGGCCCAGTGCCATCTGGTCGTTGGCCGCGAACACCGCCGTGCAGTCGGCCTGTTGGGCGAGTTCCAGGCCCACGCGGTAGCCGGACTCCGCCGACCAGTCGCCGCGTACGACGGGGGGCACCGGCCGTCCCGCGTCGGCGAGTTCGGCGCTCCAGGCGTCGGCGCGGCGCTGGGCCGCGAAGGACTCCTGGGGGCCCGCCAGGTGCCAGACCGTGCGGTGGCCGAGATCGAGGAGATGGCGTACGGCGGCCCGCGCACCGCCGTTCTGGTCGGTGTCGACCACGCTGTAGCGGTCGCCCGCGTCGGAGTCGGCGACGACGACCTGGACATGGGGCGGCAGCGAGATGGTCGCCGCGTCGAGGAGGTGGACCTCCATGATCGCGATGACCGCGTCGACGGCGAGTTCGCCCAGCCGGGAGAAGGCGCCGCGCACCTCGTCCTGGGTGGGCACGGCGACCGGCAGCAGCGTGACGGCGTAGCCCTCGTGCGCGGCGGAGGTGGCGATCGCCTCCAGGGTGCGCATGTTGCCGGTGGTGGAGAGGTTGAAGGTGATCACGCCGATGGTGCGGAACTCACCGCGTTTGAGCGCGCGGGCGGCGCTGTTGGGCCGATAGCCCAGCTCCTTCATGGCCGCGAGGACCTGTTGCCGAGTCTCCTCGTTCACACCCGCGTAACCGTTGGACACCCGGGACACGGTCTGCGAGGAGACGCCGGCCAGGCGTGCCACGTCGGCCATGGACGCGCTCGGGGCGCGCCGCGTGGTCCGTTTCCCGGTGCGTCTACGGGGCTCCTCGGTGCCGGCCGAGGCACCGTGCGCTGTGTCCACCCGTCTCCTTCCCCTATCGATCCGATTGCCTCGGGCACGTTTCACCAAACGGCCCTTGACCACCGACATTGGGGCAGTGTAGACATGCCGCCATCAGATGTTTACGTAAACATAACAGGCCGAGGCCCTCCCCGACCTGGATGTTTACGCAACCATCGCGACGGCGTGTGACGCCGGTTCCGAGATGGACGAGCGAGGAACTACATGACGACGCTTCAGCCCCCTGCGGCCGCGACTCGGCCTCCCAACAGGCCGTCGGAGAAACGGGACCGACGATCCTGGACAGGGTGGGGTTTCATCGGACCCTTCGCGGTGGTCTTCGCCTTCGTCTTCCTGGCTCCGATCGCGTACTCGATCTATCTCAGCCTCTTCCGCGACCAGCTCATCGGCGGAAACCACTTCGTCGGCCTGGACAACTACAAGCAGGCCTTCCAGGACGACCAGTTCTGGTCCTCCCTGGAGCGGGTCTCGCTGTTCCTGGTGATCCAGGTTCCGATCATGCTCGGCATCGCCCTGTTCGTGGCGCTCGCCCTGGACAGCGGCCGGCTCTTCGGCCGGGACTTCTTCCGGATCTCGATCTTCCTGCCGTACGCCGTGCCCGCCGTGGTCGCCACCCTGATGTGGGGCTTCATGTACGGCACCCAGTTCGGTCTGGTCGGTGACATCAACAGCGCGTTCGACGTCACGCTGCCCGACCCGCTCTCCGCGCGCCTGGTGCTGGCGTCGATCGGCAACATCGTCACCTGGGAGTTCGTCGGCTACAACATGCTGATCTTCTACTCCGCGCTGCGGGTCATCCCGACCTCGCTGTACGAGGCGGCGGAGATCGACGGTGCCGGGCAGTTCCGCGTCATCACGGCCATCAAGCTCCCCGCGATCCGGGGCGCCCTGGTCATCGCGACGATCTTCTCGATCATCGGCAGCTTCCAGCTCTTCAACGAGCCGAGCATCCTGCGTCCGCTGGCGCGCAACGCCATCACGACGGACTACACGCCGAACTTCTACACGTACTCGCTGTCCTTCAACGGACAGCAGCACAACTACTCCGCGGCGGTCGCCATCATCATGGGACTGATCACCATGATCATCGCCTACGTCGTGCAGCTCCGCGGCATGCGCAAGGGAGCCTGAGCCATGAGCACCCCCGTCACCACCGCCTCCCCTTCCGCGCCCGCGCCGTCCGGCGGAGGTCACAAGGGCGCGCCCCGGCTGCGCACACCCCGCAAGAAGCACTCCCCCGGGCGCCCCAAGCGCAGCATCCTGCTGACCGTGCTCACCGGTCTGATCCTGGTCTACACGGTGGTGCCGCTGCTGTGGCTGGTCATCAACGCGACCAAGACCCAGGCGGGACTCGCCGACTCCAACGGCCTGTGGTTCGCCAAGCACTTCGCCCTCTGGTCGAACATCCACGACACGTTCACCTACCACGACGGCATCTTCGTCCGCTGGCTGCTGAACACCCTGCTGTACGTCGTGCTCGGCGCCGGCGGTGCCACCTTCCTGTCGATCCTCGGCGGTTACGCGCTGGCGAAGTTCAACTTCCCCGGCAAGCGCGGCATCTTCGCGGTGGTCATCGGTGCGGTCGCCGTCCCGGGCACGGCCCTCGCGGTGCCGACCTTCCTGATGTTCAGCAAGATGGGCCTGACGGACACCCCGTGGGCGGTGATCATCCCCTCGCTGGTCTCGCCGTTCGGCCTGTACCTGATGTGGGTGTTCGCCACCGAGGCCATCCCCGTCGAACTGCTGGAGGCCGCCCGGATCGACGGGGCGGGCGAGATCCGCACCTTCTTCCAGGTCTCCCTGCCACTGCTCGCCCCCGGTGTCGTGACCGTGCTGCTGTTCACCACGGTCGCCACCTGGAACAACTACTTCCTTCCGCTGATCATGATCAAGAACCCGGACTGGTACCCCCTGACCCTGGGCCTGGACGCCTGGAACTCCCAGGCCCAGACGATCGGTGGTGACGTCATCTTCAACCTGGTGATCACGGGTTCGCTGCTCACCATCGTGCCGCTGATCGCCGCGTTCCTGCTGCTGCAGAAGTACTGGCAGTCCGGACTCGCCGCCGGAAGCGTCAAGGAATAACCCACCCTCAAGAAGTCCCACCCACGAAGAAGTGGAAGCACCTCCATGCGCAGAACCACCAGCCGCCTGCTGCGCGGCCTCGCCGTCCTCTCCGTCCTCTCCCTGGGGGCGACGGCGTGCGGCAGCTCGGACGACGACAGCTCCAGCACCAAGGCGGTCTCCGCCTCGGACATCCAGGCGGCCCTCAAGAAGGGCGGCTCGGTCACCGTCTGGGCCTGGGAGCCCACGCTGAAGACGGTCGCCGCCGACTTCGAGAAGAAGTACCCGAAGGTCAAGATCAACCTGGTCAGCGACCGCTCCGGTGACAAGCACTACACCGCGCTGTCGAACGCGATCGCGGCCGGCAAGGGCGTCCCGGACGTCGCCCAGGTCGAGTACTTCGCGCTGAGCCAGTACTCCCTCACCAAGGGCCTCACCAACCTGACGCCGTACGGCGCCGACAAGCTGGCCTCCAAGTACACGGCCGGTCCGTGGAACGCGGTGAGCGACGGCGACAAGGTCTACGGCCTGCCGATGGACTCGGGCCCGATGGCGATGTTCTACAACAAGAAGGTCTTCGACAAGTACAAGATCGCCGTCCCGACCACGTGGGACGAGTACGTCGTCGCGGCCCAGAAGCTGCACAAGGCCGACCCGAAGGCGTACATCGCCAACGACGCCGGTGACGCGGGCTTCACCACCAGCATGCTGTGGCAGGCCGGTTCGCGCCCCTACAAGGTCGACGGCACCAAGGTGACGGTCAACTTCGAGGACGCGGGCGCCAAGAAGTACACGGAGACCTGGCAGAAGCTCATCGACGAGAAGCTCCTCTCGCCGATCAACGGCTGGACCGACGACTGGTACAAGGGTCTCGGTGACGGCACCATCGCCACCCTGACCACCGGCGCCTGGATGCCCGCCAACTTCGTCAGCGGTGTCGCCGGCGCCTCCGGTGACTGGCGCGCGGCCCCGATGCCGCAGTGGACCGCGGGCGGCAAGGCCAGCGCGGAGAACGGCGGTTCGTCCCTCGCCCTGCCGACGCTCGGCAAGAACAAGGAACTCGCCTACGCGTTCGTCGAGTACGCCAACGCCGGCGCCGGTGTCCAGACCCGTGTCGACCAGGGCGCCTTCCCGGCGACCAAGGCCGAGCAGCAGTCCGCGGCGTTCCAGAACAAGGCGTTCCCGTACTTCGGCGGCCAGCAGGCCAACAAGATCTTCGCCGAGTCCGCGGCCGAGGTCGCTTCCGACTGGTCGTACCTGCCCTTCCAGCAATACGCCAACTCGATCTTCAACGACACCGTCGGCAAGGCCTACATCTCGGGCACCACGCTGGCTCAGGGTCTGAAGAGCTGGCAGGACGCCTCCGTCAAGTACGGCAACGAGCAGGGCTTCACGGTCAACAAGTGACCCGCTCGAAGTAACCGGCACCTCCCCCGGAGCCGCCGCCGAGCAGCACGCGCTCGGCGGCGGCCGCCCGGAATCCACCCCGCATCTCGCAGCACCTGTGCAGTAACCGGAAGGACCATCATGATCTCCACCCTCCTGTCCCAGTTGCGGCACGGGCCGGACGGTGCCGCCACCCCCCGTCTCGCCTACGGCGCCGACTACAACCCGGAGCAGTGGCCGCGCGAGGTGTGGGACGAGGACATCCGGCTGATGCGCGAGGCCGGCGTCAACATCGTCTCCGTGGGGATCTTCTCCTGGGCCCGCATCCAACCGGCCCGGGACGAGTGGGACTTCGGCTGGCTCGACGAGATCATGGACCTGCTGCACGCGGGCGGCATCGGCGTCGACCTGGCCACCGCCACCGCGTCGCCGCCGCCGTGGCTGAGCACGGAGCACCCGGAGATCCTCCCGGTGACCGCCGCCGGCGAGACCCTGTGGCCGGGCGGCCGCCAGCACTGGCGTCCCACCTCGCCCGTCTTCCGCGAGCACGCGCTGCGCCTGGTAAGGAAGTTGGCCGAACGCTACGCGGACCACCCGGCGCTGGTCGCCTGGCACGTCTCCAACGAGCTCGGCTGCCACAACGTCTACGACTACTCCGACGACGCGGCCCGCGCCTTCCGCGACTGGCTGCGCGCCCGCTACACCACGGTCGACACGCTCAACCAGGCCTGGGGCACGGCCTTCTGGTCCCAGCGGTACAGCGACTGGGAGCAGATACTGCCTCCCAGGCTGGCCGCGTCCTTCCCGAACCCCACCCAGCAACTCGACTTCAAGCGCTTCTCCTCGGACGCGCTCAAGGACCATCTGCGCGCGGAGCGCGACCTGTTGCGCGAGATCACGCCCAGTGTTCCGGTCACCACCAACTTCATGGTGATGGGCAACACCAAGGGCATGAACTACGCGGACTGGGCCGCCGAGATCGACTTCGTCTCCAACGACCACTACGTCCTGCCCGGTTCGCAGGACCGCGACGAGCTGTCCTTCTCCGCGAACCTCGTCAGCGGCATCTCCGCCGGCAAGCCGTGGTTCCTGATGGAGCACTCCACCAGCGCCGTCAACTGGCAGCCGGTCAACGTGGCCAAGCGGCCCGGCGACCTGGCCCGCGACTCCCTGCTGCACGTCGCGCACGGCGCCGACGCCGTCTGCTACTTCCAGTGGCGTCAGTCGGCGGCCGGCGCCGAGAAGTACCACTCCGCGATGGTCCCGCACGCCGGCGAGGACAGCGAGGTCTTCCGCGCGGTGGCCGAACTCGGCCGCACCCTGCGGACGTTGGCCCCCGTCGCGGGCACGGACCGGGAGACGGCCCGGGTCGGCATCGTCTTCGACTGGGAGTCCTGGTGGGCCAGCGAGCAGGACTCGCACCCCACCGACCGGCTCGACTACCGCCAGGAGGCGCTGGACTGGTACTCCGCCCTCCTCGACCTCGGCGTCCGGGCCGACATCGTCACCGCGCAGACCGCCCTCGACCGCTACGACGTGGTGATCACGCCGGTGCTGCACATGATCCCGGCAGCCCTGTCCAAGGAGCTCACGCGGTACGTCGAGCAGGGCGGTCACCTGGTCTCCACGTACTTCTCCGGTGTCGTCGACGAGAACGACCACATCTGGCTCGGCGGCTACCCGGGCGCCCTGCGCGATCTGCTGGGCATCCGCATCGAGGAGTTCGGCCCGCTGCTCGACGGCGACACGGTCGAGCTGGACCTCGACGGCGCCGCCACGGGCTCCCTGTGGACCGACCGGATCGCGGTGACGGACTCCGAGGTGGAGGTGCTTGCCCACTACCGCAGCGGCACGTACGCCGGGCGCCCGGCCGTCACCCGCCGTACGGTGGGCGGGGGTTCGGCGGCGTACGTCTCCACGCGACTGGGCCGTGACGGACTCGCCTCGCTGCTCCCGGAGTTGCTCGCGCCCGCCGGTGTCGGCAGTGAACTCCCGGACGCCGTCAGGGGAGATGTCGAACTGACCGTGCGCCGCAACACCGACAGCCGCTACCTGTTCCTGGTCAACCGCACCGACAGGACGGTGCCGTTGACCGGACTGTCCGGGGAACTGCTGGTCGGCAGCGCGGGTGAGGACGGCTTCCCCGTCCTCTCGCCCCGAGAGGTCGCCGTCGTACGGCAGCCCGTCAGGTGAGTTCGAGCAGCCCGCGGCGGACGGCCTCCGACACGGCCGCCGCCCGGTTGTCGACCTTGAACTTGCGGTAGATCCGCACGAGATGGGTCTTGACCGTGGCCTCGCTGAGGAACAACGCCTCGGCGATGGCCCGGTTGCTGTGGCCCTCGGCCATCAGCCGGACGACCTCGACCTCGCGGTGGGTCAACTCCTGGGCGGGGTCGACCACTTGGCCGACGAGTTCGCCGACGACGTCCGCCGCCAGCCCGACCGAGCCGGCGGCGGCCGTACGGACCGCCTGGAACAGTTCCTCCGGCGGTCCCGCCTTCAGCACATAGCCACGGGCGCCCGCCTCCAACGCCCGTACGACATCGGCTCGTCCGGCATAGCTGGTCAGCATGACCACCGCCACGCCCGGCGCCCGCACGGCGAGCCGGCGGACGGCCTCGACGCCGTCGATCCCGCTCCCCGGCCCGGCGAACCGCAGATCCATCAGCGCGACGTCGGGCGTCAACTGCGCGGCCAGGCGTACGGCTTCCTCGCCGCTGCCGGCCTCGGCGATCACGTCGATGTCCGGTTCGCCGTCGAGCAGGGCGCGCAGTCCGGCCCGTACGACGGTGTGGTCGTCCGCGACCAGGAGGCGGAGCGGTCCGGTGGTCATGCGGTGCTCGCCGCGGTGAGGGGGGCGACCGGTCGGCTCAGGGGCCGGGCGGCCACCGTGGCGCGGACCCTGGTCCCCCGGCCCGGCACGCTGCTCACGTCGAGGTCGCCGCCGCACTCGCGCAATCGCGCCCGGGCGGCGGGCAGTCCGAAGCCGCGGTCCGCGCGGGCACCGGCCGCGAGGGCCGCGGCGGGGTCGAAGCCCAGCCCGTCGTCGCTCACTTCGAGTTCCACCCGGTCCCGGTGCCGTCGGTAGGTGACCGACACGGTTCCCGCGCGGGCGTGTTCGCGGACGTTCGCCAGCGTGCTCTGGGCGACGCGGAAGAGGGTGGTGGCCGTGTGGTCGTCGAGTACCGGCCGGTCCGCGCCCACCGTGCGGAACCGGACCCTGGCTCCGGCGCCCTCCGTCCGCGACCGGGCGCACAGCAGTCGCAGTGCGTCCTCCAGGCCCGCCTCGGCGACGGCGGCGGGAGTGAGGTCGCGGATGATCCTCCGGGTCTCCGCCAGATTCGCGCCGAGTCCGTCGGTCACGGCTCGGACCCGGGTGCGTGCCACGTCCGGCCGCTCGTCCCAGTCGCGCTCGGCGACCTGCAGCATCATGACGCTGCCCGCGAGTTCCTGGGCCAGGGTGTCGTGCAGGTCGCGGGCGATGCGGGTGCGCTCCGCGAGCACGCCGGCCTGCCGCTGTTGCTCGGCGAGGGTGTCCCGGGTGTCCCGCAGTTCCTCCACGAGCCGCTGGCGGACGGCCGCGTCCCGCTGCTGGGTCCGGTAGAGGGCGACGGTCGCCCACACCGCCGCGACGGGCACCAGCGCGACCTCGGGGTCGAACCGGCCCGTGGACCGCACCAGCGCCCCGACGAGGACGACGGTGATCACGGCCACGGTCACCACGGCGGCCCGCCGGCCGAGCACCCGCAGGGCGACGCAGGCGAGCGGAACGGCGCACCACACATAGGCGGTTGTCAGCGGTGCCGGGGTGAGGAAGGTCAGAGCGGTCCACAGCAGAACCAGTACGGGGACCCACGCGCGCCTGCCGAGCGGCCCGAGCCGGTCCCACCACGTCAGCCCGGCCGCGTACACCAGCGCCAGCGCTCCGCTGACGCTCACGATGTACCAGCACAACGGGATGTCGAGCACGGCGAGCCGGACGAAGCCCGCCCCGACGACGAGGAAGAACGCGAGATGGGACACGTGTTCCAGGGTGGGCCGGCTGCCGTGAGCGGTCAGCGGAGCACGTGCGGACACGGCAGATCCCCTTGGGACGAAAGATCCGGACAGGGCTCCCGAGTCTATCGACCACCTGTATGAACAGTGTGAACAGTGGGGTCCGTCACGCCCCCGGGTGCAGCCCCAGCCAGCCCGGCGAGGGATCGCCCTTCACCTCGCCGAAGTAGAGGGCGAAGGTCTGCTTCCAGCGCTCGACCGCCGCACGGTCGGCCATGAAGCGGGGGAAGCCGTCGATGTTCGCGTTCGGGTACTCCCAGATCGGCTTCAGGCCCGTCGGGAGCGTGGTGTCGGTCCGCACGGACCAGCCGTTGAAGGACGCCCCCTGCTGGGCGTCGGACAGTTGCCAGTTGAGGTAGAGCTTGGCGGCCGTAGGGTTCTTGGCCTGCTTGAGGATCGCGGCGCGCTGGCCCCAGGCCATGAAGGGATGGCCGTCGGGGACGACCCACTTCACGGGAGACGAGGAGACCAGCGAGCCCGACGAGCCGACACCGATCGCCTTCTGCCCGGCGCGGACCGCGTCGCCCGGGGTGTTGCTGCCCCGGGCGAACCGCACGTCCTGTCCGGCGAGCGCGGCGACCCACTCCCAGCCGTACCGCTGCGCGTACAGCGTGTAGAGGTAGAGGGACGCGTCGTCGTCGTGCGGGTAGGACGAGGCGATCCTCCCCTTCCACTTGGGGTCGATCAGATCGAGCGGAGTCCTGGGAGCATCGGAACCCACCGCGGCGACGTCGTACAGGAAGCTGAAGCCGATCGCGCCGATGGCGACCCAAGTGCCCTGGGGATCCTTGAACTTGTCGTAGACCTTCGAGAACCCGGCCGGCCGGTACGGCAGCAGGCGGCCCTGCTCCTTCCAGCGTGTGAAGTCCTGCAAGGTCTGGAGCTGTACGACGTCGGGTACCAGGGTGTCGGTCGCGAACTGGTTGTCCACGCGCACGTCGTGGTACTTGCTGTAGTCGACGATCAGCGTCAGATCGATGTCGGGGAAACGCTTCTTGAAGGCCGCCTTGGTGGCGTCCTGCTGGGTCGGTGTGTCACCCCCGGCGTAGATCACGAGCTTGCCGCCGTCCGCGAGGGCGGCCCGGTACAGATCGTCGATCGTCCTGGTCTCCTCCCGCGAGGACCGGCGGGACGGGGCAGCGGCGGCGGTCGTGGCCGTGGCACCGAGCACGCTAGTCCCGAGGGCGGCACCGGCTCCGCCGGCAAGTACACGTCGTCTGCTGAGGAAGCTGGACACGCTGTGGGGCCTCTCTGATGGGGGTGAGGCCATGGGCCGCACAAACGAAAGCCCGGCGCCATGGTCATTCGTGATTCTTCAGCCGCCCAGGGGCCGTTCGCGTCGTCCGTACGGAGCGAGGGGTGCGCAAGAGGTTGAACTCGCGTTCAACCGATCGGTTGAACGGTCTTCCGCCGCTCGCCTTCCGTCATGCGCGCGGCATGGCCCTCGCCGTGTCGCCGACTCGCCGTATCTGATCGAGGGTCAGGCGCCGGGCCTCCCAGAGCAGTCCGGCCACGTCGGCCGCCGCCGGGTCAGACGGTGGGGTGGCTTCGGGGAGGTCGACGCCGGTGAGGACGGACAGGGTGTCGGCGGGGATTCCCCATACTGTCGCGAAGTCGATCAGCGGGTCGGGGGTGAGTTCCTTGCGGCCGTTGCCCACCGCCCCGTACGTGGACGCGGCCCGGTACCGGCCCGTCAGGCAGAGAAACGTCCGGGCCATCCCGCCTTCTCCTCCAGGGGAGCCAGATCGTCCGGCACCACCACCTCCGCGATCACGAACACATCCGCGACGTGCAGGCGCAACGCGGGCGCGAGCCTCCGCAGCAGCGACGGGCCGGGCACCGCCCCGTCGAACACCGCCCGGAGTTCGTGTTGCGGGATGCCCGCTGAGCGGGACAGGTCGACGACGTCCAGTTGCCGATGACTCGCCAACCGCGCCAACCGCACGTCGAAACCCGGGTGTCCCGTCATCCCACCGCCGGGCGCAGCCCCGTCACCGTGACCGACACGAGTCGTCGTACCGCGGCTTTCGACGGCAGGACGCCCGCCGCGGCGAGGGCGTGCAGGCAATAGGTCGCGAGTTCGTCCGGGGAGACGTCGTCGCGGATGTCGCCGGCCTGTGCGCCCTCGGCCAGGAGGTCGCGGAGGAGGCGGTGGAGGTGCTGCTCGGCGCCGACGACGTGGGCGCCCTGGTGCAGCAGCGCGCCGAGTTCGGGTCCATGGCCGTGACGTCGCTGCTGAATGAAGGCGTACGCCTCCAGTACCGCTCCCAGCCGCTCACCCGCGCTGCCCGCGCCGTCCCGGAGTTCGGCGAGTTCGCGGAGGTGCCCGGCGATCTGCTGCTCGTGCCACGCCGTCATGATCGACTCGACGTCCGGGAAGTACTTGTACAGCGTGGCCCGGCCGATCCCGCTCTCCTCGGCGATCTTCGACATCGTCACCGCGCGCAGCCCCCGCTCGGTCACCAGCACCGCCGTGGTCTCCAACACCGTGTCGCGTACGGCGCGACGGTGCTCCTCGATGGTCTCGTTCCAGAGCTTCGGCACGGCCTCAGCATACGCCTCGCCGCCATCGAGACAGTACGCATTGACAGCGACACCGTGTATCGATAAAGCTTTCAGCCCCACCCCGGGCCCGACCGAACCGAGGAACCGAACCCATGCTCACCGCCGAAGCACATATCGCCACCGACCGCCCCGGCCGCTACCTCGCGCAACTCTGCAAGCACTTCGACAACAAGGGCCGCCACCTGAGCCATCGGCCGCGCACCCACACGCTCCCGGATCTTGGGCCCGACCAGATCCAGGTCGAGTGGACGGACAGCGACGGGACGCTGCGGCTGCCGTGGGGGCAGTGCACCCTGCAGGCCGTTCCCGGCACGCTGCGGGTACGCGTCGAAGCCGACGACCGCGAGAACCTGGAGCGACTGCAGGAGCTCGTCAGCACGCACATCGGCAGGTTCAGCAGGCGCGATCCGTTGCGGGTGGAGTGGCAGCCGTCCGGGACGTCCGTGGACGCGCCCGGCGAAGCGACAGTTCCACCGCGCCAACGGCACGGCGGCCGGACCAGGTTCATCGTCATCGGCGTGGCGGCCGTCGCCGTAGCCCTGCATCTCGCGCTCGGCGGAACCGCCCTGGCCCACACGCCGTGGACCGGTTGGGTCGTGGGGTTCCTGGTGACGGTCGTCGTGGCGAAGGCGGCTCTGGTGGGCGGCCTGGCGCTGCATCGCCACAGGAGCCGTATCGGATAGGCCGCACGGGCCCCACCGGACGGGCCGCACCCGGCAGGCCCCGCCACGCCCCATTGATACCCCCTAGGGGTATAGTCCTGCCAGGTACACACCAGAGAGGGGCGGGTTCATGGAAGCGATCGGGCACGCGTTGTCCATTGCCGGGTCGATGACGTGGGAGGTGACCTGGGCACTGATCCTCGGATTCACGCTCTCCGCCGTCGTGCAGGCGGTGGTGCGTCGGTCGACGGTCGTACGGCTGCTCGGTGACGACCGGCCGCGGACGCTGGCGATGGCCGCCGGGCTCGGGGCCGCCTCGTCCTCCTGTTCGTACGCGGCGGTCGCGCTCGCCCGCTCCCTGTTCCGCAAGGGCGCGAACTTCACGGCGGCCATGGCCTTCGAGATCGCCTCCACCAACCTGGTCGTCGAACTCGGCGTGATCCTGGCCCTGTTGATGGGCTGGCAGTTCACCGCCGCGGAGTTCGTCGGCGGGCCGATCATGATCGTCGTACTCGCCGTGCTGTTCCGGCTCTTCCTGCGGCAGCGGCTGCTGGACCAGGCGCAGGAGCAGGCCGAGCGCGGGGTGGCCGGTTCCATGGAGGGGCATGCGGCGATGGACATGTCGATCGGGGGCCAAGGGAGCTTCGTCCGCCGGCTGTTCTCGCGGGACGGGTTCACGTCCGTCGCACACATCTTCGTGATGGAGTGGGCCGCGATCCTGCGCGATCTGGTGGCCGGACTGCTGATCGCGGGCGCGATCGCCGCCTGGGTGCCGGACAGCTTCTGGCACACGTTCTTCCTCGCGGACCACCCCCTCGCCGCGAAGCTGGTCGGACCGCTCGTCGGGCCGCTGGTGGCCATCGCCACCTTCGTCTGCTCGATCGGCAACGTGCCGCTCGCGGTGGTGCTGTGGAAGGGCGGCATCAGCTTCGGCGGGGTGATCGCCTTCATCTACGCCGACCTGCTGATCCTGCCGATCCTGAACATCTACCGGAAGTACTACGGCGCCCGGACGGCCGGCTTCCTGCTGGTGACCTTCTTCGCCGCGATGGCCGTCGCCGGCTACATCGTGGAATTCGCCTTCGGCGGGCTGGGGTTGATCCCCGACCAGGCCGACGCCAAGATCCCCGACGACGGGATCACCTGGAACTACACGACCTGGCTCAACATCGTCTTCCTGCTGCTGGCCGCGAGTCTGGTCGTACGGTTCCTGCGCAGCGGCGGACCGGCGATGCTGCGGATGATGGGCGGTTCACCGGACCGGGACGAGCCGGACCACGAGCACGAACACCATCACTAGCCCGCGGCGCCCCGCACCGAGTTCCCTCACCGGCATGTTCAGTTCACTGTAAAGAACCTTGACAGACGATTGGTCTAGTCCAAATATGGTCGCTGTTCGTCCCGGTCAGGGGCGGCTTCTCTCCTTTCAGCATGGAGTGTCAATGAGACGACCCGGGCTTCTTCGCGCGTCGATGTCCTGCGCGGCCGTAACCGCCTTGTCCACGGGGCTGGTTGCTCTCGGCGGGGGTGCCGCGAGCGCGGATCATCGCGCGCGGCCCATGCCGGACCATGTGGCGGCGCCGTACTTCGAGGCGTGGACCGGTGAGAGCCCGGCCGCGCTCGCCGCGGCCTCCGGCAACAAGTACCTCACGATGGCCTTCCTGCAGACCGAGGCGGCCGGTTCGTGCACGGCGTACTGGAACGGCCTGCCCGCCCAGCCGATCGACAGGTCCACCTTCGGCCAGGACATCGCCACGATCCAGGCCCGCGGCGGCAACGTCATCCCGTCCTTCGGCGGCTACAGCGCGGACACCACCAACACCGAACTGGCCGACAGTTGCACCGATGTCGACGCCATCGCCAAGGTCTACGAGAGCCTGGTCACGACCTACGGCGTGAGCCGGATCGACCTCGACATCGAGGCCGACTCCATCAACAACACCGCCGGCATCGACCGCCGCAACAAGGCGATCGCGAAGGTGCAGCGCTGGGCCCAACGCACCGGCCGCAGCGTGGAGTTCTCCTACACGCTGCCGACCACCACCACCGGTCTCGCGCCCAACGGCGTGGCCCTGCTGCAGAACGCGGTCGACAACGGCGCGCGCGTGGACGTCGTGAACATCATGACGTTCGACTACTACGACAACGCCACCCACGACATGGCGGAGGACACCAAGACCGCCGCGACCGGCCTGCACGCCCAGCTCGCCGCGCTCTACCCGAAGACGAACCCGGCGAAGCTGTGGAAGAGGATCGGCGTCACCGAGATGCCCGGCATCGACGACTTCGGTCCGGCGGAGACCTTCACCACGCAGAACGCGGTCACCGTGAAGAAGTGGGCCGTCGCCCGGGGCATCAACACGCTCTCGTTCTGGGCCCTTCAGCGCGACAACGGCGGCTGCGTGGGCACCGGCGGTGCCAACAACTGCTCCGGGATCGCCCAGGACACCTGGTACTTCAGCCACACCTTCACGTCGTTCACCCGGAGGTGACGGAGGTCATCCGGAGGTGACGGGGAGGATCAACTCCCAGGTGTCGACGCCGTAGTCGAGGGTCATGTCGTGCCGTTCGTACAGCGCGAGCGCGTTGCTGGTGTTGTCGGTGTCCACGCCCAGGCCGATGCGGTCGCGGCCCAGCGCCGCGTAGTGGCCGAAGCCGTGGCGCAGGAGGTGGCTGCCCAGGCCCCGGCCGCGGGCCTGGCGCAGGACGGCGAGGTTGCCGATCCAGGCCATGGTGGCGCGGTCGTTGTGGGTGCGCAGCAGCCCGGCGTCCCCGAGGCCGTCGACATGGGCGAGCCAGATCAGGGACCAGTCGACCCGCTCGGCGTCGATGTCGTCCAGCCACTGCGCGTAGGTGCGGTACTGGAAGTCGAAGTGCTCGGTCATGGACTCCTGGAGCAGGGCGTGGGCGCGTCGGCGGTCCGCTTCCTCCAGGCAGGGGCGCAGGGTCACGCCGGGCGGGGAGGGTGGCAACGGGTCGGCCGTGGACGACAGTTGACGGGTCATCACGTTGTAGCGGCGGACCTGCTGCCAGCCTCGGCCGCGCAGCGCGTCCACGTCCATGGTGGGCGCGAGGGTGAGGTGCAGGTGCACCACCGCTCGGGACGCGCCATTGGCGGCGGCGCGCTCCGCCGCCCGGGTCTCCATCAGGTCGAACAGGTGCAGGGCGCCCGGCAGTCGGCCGGGCACGATGTAGTGGTCGACGTCGATCCGCTCGCCGCCCGAGTCGTCCCACAGAAGGCCGTACCCGATCAGGCGGGCACCCTCGAAGAGCAGCCAGGAGTCGCGCTCCAGGTCCACCTCGGGATGCTTCAAGTCTGCCTGGATCTCGGCCAGTTCGGTGTCCGCGCGGCCGATCTCCAGGACGTCGATCTCGTTGAGCAGCGCGCACACCGCCGACGCGTCGTCCGGGGTCGCCGGACGGACGCTCAGGCCGGGCGGCGCCGAGGTGGGAGCGGTCATGGGACCCACTGTCGGGTGACCGTCCCCCGGCCCGCAACAGAGTTTCCGGGTCCCCGAACGTTCAGTCCGCCATCAGCTCGCGCACCAGGGGCGCCACCTTCGTGCCGTACAGCTCGATGTTGGTCATGAGGGTGTCGTGGGGCATCCCGGTGATCCCGTACTTCAGGTTGAAGCGGGTCGCGTCGAGGGTCTTGAGGGTGGCGGCGATCTTGCGGGCCACCGTCTCGGGTGATCCGACGTGCAGGGCGCCGCCGGGGCCGACGTCCCGCATGAGGCTCTCGCGGGTCGGGGTGCGGAAGCCGCGGTCCCGCGCCACGCTGCGGATCAGCTCCTGGAAGGCCGGCACGAACTCCTCCACCGCCTGTTCGTCGGTGGCGGCGACATGGCCGGGCGCGTGCACGCCGATGGGCCGCGCGGGGTGGCCGAACTCGGCGAGCGCCCGTCGGTACAGCTCGGAGAACGGGGCGAAGCGGGCTATGTCCCCGCCGATGATCGCCAGCATCAGGGAGAACCCGTACCGGGCGGTGCGGATCACCGACTGAGGGCTGCCGCCGACGCCGATCCAGGTGGGGATCGAGCCCGTCTCGCTGTGCGGGTAGACGGAGAGTCCGTCGAGGGCGGCACGGGTGGTGCCGGACCAGGTGACGGGCTTCTCCTTGAGCAGTTCGGCGAAGAGGGCGACCTTCTCCTCGAACAGCGCCTCGTAGTCGTCCAGGTCGTAGCCGAAGAGCGGGAAGGACTCGGTGCTCGACCCTCTGCCGAGGATCACTTCGGCGCGGCCCGCGGAGACGGCGTCGAGGGTGGCGTAGCGCTGGTAGACGCGGACCGGGTCGTCGGAGCTGATCACGGTGACGGCCGAGCTGAGGTGGATGGCCGAGGTGCGCGCGGCGATGGCCGCGAGGACGACGTCGGCCGCCGACAGCGGCATCGCCTCGGTGTGGTGCTCGCCGATGCCGAAGTGGTCGACGCCGACCTGGTCGGCGAGGACGCCCTCCTCGACGAGGCGGCGGATGGCCTGGCCGTGGGTCAGCGGCGCGCCCTCGGCGTCGTTCGTGACGTCACCGAAGGTGTCCAGGCCGAGCGTGATGCCGAAGGGGGTGGTCGGGGTGGTCATCTCGTACTCCTTGGGTCTGCTCGGTGGCTCAGGTGGCTATCTGGCGGATCACGCCGAGGAGCCGGGTCAGGTCGGCGGCGTCGACGTGGTCGAGGACGTGGCGCCGGACGCTGGAGAGGTGGGCGGGCCAGGCCTCCTGGAGGCGGGCGAGGCCCTGGTCGGTGAGGACGGCGTTCCAGCCGCGGGCGTCCTCCGCGCAGCGTTCCCGTCCGACCAGGCCCTGCGTCTCCAGGCGGGTCACGATGCGGGTCATGCCGCTGAGCGAGAGGTTGCAGACGGAGGCCAGCTCGCTCATGCGCATCCGCCGGTCCGCGGCCTCGGACAGATGCATGAGGGTCGTGTACTCGGACAGCGGCAGGCGCTGCTCCCGCATCATGTCGGCGTCGACGGCCCGGGGCAGCACGAGCATGACCCGGGCAAGTTCGCGCACCAGCTCTTCCTCGGGCGCGCTCATGGGTCGCGGCGGCTGTTCGGGCGTGGTCATGCCACCAGTTTACTTGATTGACGAAACAAGCAAGTGGCCCGAGCGGCGGGCGCACCGGTACGGACCGCCGGGGCTCACCTGCCGGTCGACGTCTCTCCGGTGGTGGTCGCGTGACCGTGGTAGCGCAGCAGGAGCATCGCGGCGTCGTCGTGGAGCGGGCCCGCCGTGTGGCGGACCAGGTCCTCGCGCAGGGAGTCCAGCGCGCTCTGCGCGTCGGGTTCCTTCAGCAGGTGGGCCCGTTCGCCCAGCGGATAGAAGGTGCCGTGGTCGTCGCGGGCCTCGGTGACGCCGTCGGTGTACAGCAGCAGTTGCTCGCCGGGGGCGAAGCGCACCGGGAACGGTTTCGGACTCTCGCTGCCCTGGGCACCGCCCAGGCCGAGGGGCGGGGCGTAGGCGGGCGGCGTGGGGAAGTCGGCGGTGCCGTTGCGGCGTACGACCATCGGGGGCGGGTGGCCGTAGTTGAGGAGGAGCACCTCGTGGTCCGTGCCGATCTCGGCGAGGACGGCGGTCACGAACTTCTCGTCGGACAGCACACGGGAGACGCTGCGCTCCAGGCGCTCGCCGAGTCCGACCAGGTCGGGTTCGTCGTGCGCGGCCTCGCGGAACGCGCCGAGCACCACGGCGGCCGTCTCGACCGCGGCCAGCCCCTTGCCCTGCACATCGCCGACGATCACCCGCACGCCGTGCGGGGAGGCGACCACCTCGTAGAGGTCACCGCCGATGCGTGCTTCCGCGACGGCCGACGTGTACGAGACGGCCGCCTGCAACGGGCCCGCGGTCAGGGGCACCGGCCGCAGCAGCACGCGCTGCGCGACCTCCGCGATGGATCGCACGTTGGCGAGTTCGGCCTCGCGCCGGCCGCGCATCACGGCGGCGGCGATGCCCGCGCCGGTCACGCCCACCACCGACACCATCGCCAGGAACCCTCTGCGTTCCTGGAACAGGCCGTCGTAGAGGCCGAGTCCGACGCACAGCGCGAGGGCGGCCGCGCCGAACCACGCGGTGCGGCGCCAGCTTCCGACCAGTCCGGCGAAGGCCGGACCGAGGGAGGCCAGGGGCAGGAATCCGAGGCCGGGGCCGGTGACGAGGTCGCCGACGGCGACCACCGCCATCACCGCGGCGGGCAGCCAGGTCAGCACGGAGAGACTGCGCTGTGGCTTCGCTGCGGCCATGGTCCACTCCAAGGGGCGTCACGGCTTGTGGGAGCCGCCTTCCGCAGGGGCCCCTCCCCCACCTTTGGACATGGCAAGGTTGCCAGGCCATCCCCCCAGTGTGCCCGGCCCTTTACCCAATTGAGGCCGAGAGCGGACATTTCCCGATCGACGACAACCAACTGCCTCCGCCTGGTTGCCGATCACCGACTCCGGGCAAGTGAACTGTGGAGGACCGGCCGCGCACGACGTGCGGAGGCCCCGGTGCGGCGCCGCCGCGGGGATACCGGGTTGTCCTAGGAGGGGAAGTGATCCGCCATGCGTACGCATCGGCGTACCCATAGGCGTTCTGTACGCGTGGAGTACCTGCTGCCGGACGAGGCCGCGTCGGCGGGTCAGGCACGCAGGCTGACCTCGGAGTTCCTCGCGCGCTCCCGCCCTCGGATGGCCCGGGTGGACGCGGAGCAGATCGACGACGCGACGCTCATCGTGTCCGAACTCGTCGCCAACGCGACCGAGCACGGCCGCGGCGAGTGCCGGCTGCGCCTCCAACTGTCCGACGAGCGCGTCACGGTGGAGGTCTACGACGCCAGTCCGACCCCGCCGCGCGTACGGCCGCTGACGGCCGAGGGCGAGAGCGGACGCGGTCTGGCCATGGTCCGCTGCCTGGCCCACCGCCTGGACGTCACCCCGCTGACCGGGGGCGGCAAGCGGGTGCGCGCGATCCTGGCCATCTGACCTCGGCCGGCGGCCGGTTCAGCCGACGAGCAGCGGCGGTACGACGGGCACCTCCGGCGCGGTCTCGATGTCGGCCGGGGTCATCCGGAACTCGACGGGGTACGCCTCGCGCCGGGTGCGGCGGTCGGGTTCGGTGGTGCGCCACATGTAGAGGCAGCGGACGCATTGGAGTACGTCCCATACGCCGGGGACCGGTGAGGTGGTCACGGTGTCGACCGTGTCGTGTGCGCAGCGGGGGCAGATCATGGCGGGTGGCTCCTGACGGTGGTTCATGGACCGGGTCAGCGGGCGGCGATGAGGGCGCGCAGCCGCTCGGTCCACTCGGGGGTCTCGGGCAGGTCCCGTACCGGGGTGTCGAAGTGGCCCCGGTCGTCCGGTGCGACCGGGGTCGTGGCGTCGATGATCATCTTGCTGGTGATTCCAGAGGTGTCGGCCGCCGGCGCCAGCGCCATGACCGACAGGTTGGGGACGATGATCACGTCGTCCTGGGGGTTCACCTTCGCGGACATCGCCCACATCACCTGGGGCAGGTCGAAGGGGTCGACGTCCTCGTCCACGACGATCACCTGCGTGACGTAGCCGAGGCCGTGCGGTGTGGTCATCGCGCGCATGCCGACCGCCTTCGCGAAACCGCCGTAGCGCTTCTTCGTCGAGACGATCACCGCGAGGCCGTGGGTGTACATGGCGTTGACCGCCTGCACTTCGGGGAACTCCGCGCGGAGCTGCTTGAGGAGGGGGACGCAGGTGTTGGGGCCGACCAGGTAGTCGACCTCGGTCCACGGCATACCGAGGTAGAGGGACTCGAAGATGGGGTCGGTGCGATACGAGACCCGGTCGACGCGGATCGTCGGCATCCGGCGTCCGCCGGAGTAGTGGCCGGTGAACTCGCCGAAGGGGCCCTCTATTTGGCGCTTGCGGCTCTCGACCACGCCCTCGATGACGACCTCGGAACCCCAGGGGACGTCGAAGCCGGTGAGCGGTGCGGTGGCGATGGGGGCGGGGGCTCCGCGCAGGGCGCCTGCCATCTCGTACTCGGACTGGTCGTAGCCCATCGGCATGCCGGCGACGATCGTGATGACAGGGTCGTTGCCGAGGGTGATCGCGATGGGGAGGTCCTCGCCCGACTCCTCGGCGGCGTGCAGGTGTTGGGCCACGTCGTGCATGGGGACCGGCTGGAAGGCGAGGCGGTCGCGGCCGATGACCTCGATGCGGTACGTGCCGACGTTCTGCTTGCCGAAGTGGTCCGGGTCGCGCGGGTCGCGGGAGACCACGGCGGCCTTGTCCAGGTAGAAGCCGCCGTCGCCGTCGTTGAGCCGGAACAGCGGGAGGACCTTGAACAGGTCGATGTCGGGGCCGAGTTGGGTGTTCTCCCGCCAGGGCGCGTCCTCGCGGCGCTCGGGTACGACCGGGAAGGCGTCCCAGCGGCGGGCGAGCTCCTCGACCTGCTCGCGCACGGAGGTGTCCGGGGGCAGTCCGAGGGCGAGGGCGTGGTTGCGCCAGGAACCGTGGACGTTCATCGCGATGCGGGCGTCCGTGAAGCCCTTGACGTTGTCGAAGTAGAGGGCGGGGGCGCCTTCGCCGATGCGGCCGGCCGCGTTGGCGGCGGCGGCCAAGTCCGGTTCGGGGAGGACCTGTTCGGTGATCCGCAGCAGTTGGCTCTCCTTGTCCAGGGTGTCCAGGAAGCTGCGCAGGTCGTCGTAGGGCATGAGGGCTCCGTACGGGAGGGGACTGTCGTCTCAGGCGGCGGGGTGGACGCGTGCGTCGCGGGCGGTCCGCATGCCGTCCCAGCGCCTGGCGGCGGGGGCGGGCAGGTCGAGCTGGTCGAGGACGCGGGAGGTGATGTGGGTGACGATGTCGTCGACCGAGGCGGGGTGGTTGTAGAAGGCGGGCATCGGCGGCACGATCCGTACGCCCTTGCGCGCGAGGTCGAGCATGTTCTCCAGATGGATCTCGCTCAGCGGGGTCTCGCGCGGCACGAGGACCAGCGGGCGGCGCTCCTTGAGGACGACGTCCGCGGCCCGGCCGATCAGTCCGTCGGCGTAGCCGGTGCGGATGCCGGCCAGGGTCTTCATCGAGCAGGGCACGATCACCATCCCGTCGGTGCGGAACGACCCGGAGGCGATGGTGGCCCCCTGGTCCTCCGGGCCGTGGACCACGTCGGCCAGCTCGGCGACCTCGCGAGCGGTGCGGCCCGTCTCCAGCTCAAGAGTGGTCCGGGCCCAGCGGCTGAGGACGAGATGGGTCTCCACCTCGGGCAGTTCGGCGAGCTGCTCCAGCAGCCGGACACCGAGGACGGCTCCGGTCGCTCCGGTCATCCCCACGATCAGTCGCATGTCGCCAGCTCCTTGCCCAGTCCGGTCTCTGCGCTTTCGACCGTAGGAGCGGTTCGGTGCCCGGCAAGGGTAGGCTCGGGACTCACCATGGGAAAAAACGGTCAGCGTCAGCTTGAGATCACCGATGTGTCGTACCGTCCGTCGCTGAGCGCACCGATCGGCATGGACGTCCTGGACTTCACCGAGCTGCTGGCCCGGGGTGCGCGCCGGGGCATCGATCTGTCGGCGCCGCAGCGGCCGGACTTCCATCACCTGATCCATGTCACCGCGGGCACGCTGCGCCACCGGGTCGACTTCACGGACTGCGCGGTCGAGGCGGGCGGCTGGCTGTGGGTGCGGCCCGGGCAGGTGCACCAGTACGTCCCCGACGATCTCACGACGACCCGGGGCACGATCGTCATCTGGCAGCCCGGTTTCGTCCTGGCCGAGCCCCCGTACGACCAGTCACCGCTGCACCCGGCACAACCCCACGCCCGGGCAGCGGACTTGACGCTCCGTCACCTCTCCCACGAATACGCCGACTTGACCTCACTCCCCCTCGACGCCCACCTCCAGACCCTCCGCATGCTCCTCTCCGTCCTGCTGCTGCGCCTCTCGCACGTCCGCCCGGACCCGGTGTCCTCCGCCCCGGCCGACGACACGTTCCGCCGCTACAGCGCCGCCGTAGAACGCGACTTCCGCACCAGCCACCAGGTGGCCGACTACGCCGCCGCCCTCGGCTACAGCCCGCGCACCCTCACCCGCGCGACCCTCGCGGCGACCGGCACGACCGCCAAGCAGTACCTCGACGCCCGGATCCTCCTGGAGGCCAAGCGCCTCCTCGTCCACACCGACGCGACGGCGGCGGACGTCTCCCGCACCCTCGGTTTCGGCGAGCCGACCGACTTCGCGAAGTTCTTCCGCAAGCGGGACGGGCGTACACCGCTGGAGTTCCGGGCGGTGGCGCGCGGGCAGAGATGAGTCAGCCGAGCGACCGGAGGTGCGTATGCGGGAGTTCCAGCCGGGCGGGACCGCCGTACGACGTGATGTGTTCCGGCGGAAGGTGTGGAGTGCGCATGCGTTGCGGGTCGTCGAGGACACCGCCGAGGCGCTGGTCGTGGGGTGCCGGCCGGGCGCGGAGTCGCTGGTCCCGACGACCTGGATCGAGTGGCTGCGCATGGGCGACGAGACCGCCCGCCTACGCGCCCTGCCGAACCTGGCCCGCGGCAACTGGCAGCTCGGACAGTGGACTTGGCGGAGTACGGCCCATCTCCAATGGGTCCCGCCCGACACGTGGTTCAGCGTCAACGCGTTCTTCGACGCCACGGGCGAGGGCCAACTCGCGCACTGGTACGTCAACTTCCAGCGTCCGATGCGCCGTACGCCCATCGGCTTCGACACCTTCGATTTGTTGCTGGACCTGGTGGTCGCGCCCGATCTGTCGCGGTGGGAGTGGAAGGACGAGGACGAGTACGCCCACGGCCGCCGGTTGGGGGTGGTGAGCGAGAACGACCATCGGGCGGTGGGAAGGGCTCGCGAGGAGGCGGTCGCGATGATCGGGGAGGCCGTCGGGCCGTTCGCCGTCGACCGGGGGCTGCGGAACTGGCGCCCCGAACCTCACTGGCCGGACCCCCGACTGCCCGCCGGTGTACTGGCCTTGGACTAGCCGGCGCCACCCGGCTCTCCTGACTTCCCGAAGCGCACCGGCAGTTCGCTCAAGCCCCGCAGCAGCGTGCTCGTTCGCCACGTCAGTGTCGCGGGGTCGGTGGCGAGTGCGAGGTCGGGGCAGTGGTGCAGCAGGAGGCGTACGGCGATGGCGGCCTCGGTGCGGGCCAGGGGTGCGCCCAGGCAGTGGTGGAGGCCGTGGCCGAAGGCGAGGTGTCCGGGGCCCCGACGCCGAACGTGGAAGCGGTCGGGTTCGGGGAAGTGCCGGGGATCGCGGGAGGCCGCTGCCAGGGAGATCTGCACCGCGTCGCCGGCCGGTATGCGGGTACCGGCGAGGTCCAGGGACTCGGCCGCGAAGCGGAACGCGGTGGCGTGGACGGGCGAGTGGTAACGCAGCGACTCCTCCACGGCGGCACCGGCCAACTCCGGCTCGGAGCGCAGCAGTTCGAGCTGGTCGGGGTGGGTGAGCAGGGCATGGACGGTCGCGGAGATCAGGTTGACGGTCGTCTCGTGACCGGCGACGAGGAGGAGGAAGGCCATTCCGAGGAGTTCCTCGGAGGTGAGGGGCGACTCGGTGGCGGGTTCGCGGGCCGCGGCGACCAGGTCGCCGAGCAGGTCGGTCGCTCCGGTGCCGCGCTTGCGGTGGATCAACTCGGCCAGGTAGCCGCCGAGCGCGGCGGCGGCCGAGGCGCCCGCTTCGGGCGAGGCGGGCATGACGAGTTCGTTCGACCAGGCGTGGAACACCGTACGGTCGACGGCGGGCACCCCGAACAGGTCGCAGATCACCGTGACGGGCAGCGGCAGGGCGTACCGGCTCACCAGGTCCACCGTTCCGTGCTCCGGCAGTTCGGCGAGCAGATCGCCGGCGATCTCCACGATGCGCGGGCGGAGGGCGGCGATCCGCGCGGGCGTGAAGTGGCCCGCGACCAGCCGCCGTAGCCGGGTGTGGTCCGGCGGGTCGGTCTGCAGCATGTTGCGGCCGAGGGCGTGGCCGCCGTCGTCCTGCCAGGTGGAGGAGTGGCGGATGTCGTTGCGCAGACGAGGGTCGGTCAGCGCGGCACGTGCCGCGTCCCGGCCGACGACCAGCCAGCTCTCACCACTCCCCGGCACCAGGACACGGTGCACGGGACCCCGCTCGCGCAGGGCCGCGTAGACGAGGTGGGGATCGGCGGCCAGGTCATGACCGCCGGGGGCCAGATCTTGCAGGGTGGGTACCGACACGGCTTTCCTTTCGATGGTCACCGGGTGCGCGGGAGCTGCCGCCTGGGCATGGTCGGCTCGGGCGGCCACCGGGTGTTGGCGGTCGGGTCATGGCCGTCGGAGACCAAGCCCCGCGGGACGGGTACGGGCACGGCACTCCTTTGCACAGTCACCGGACGCTCCGGGTCGGACGGTCACCCGCCGTCGCGCCATACGGCAGGCACCGTGGGCGCGGGAGCCGCCGCCTGGGCGTGGTCGGCTCGGGCGGCCACCGGGCGTTGGCGGTCGGGCCATGGCCGTCGGAGACCAAGCCCCGCGGGACGGGTGCCGGCACGGCACTCCTTCCCAGAGTCACCGGACGCTCCGGGTCGGACGGTCACCCGCCGCCGCGCCATACGGCAGGCACCGCGGGCGCGAGCGCCGTCCCCTGGGCGTAACCGGCTCGGGCGGCGGCCGGGCGGCGGGGGTCGGCGGTCAGGTCGCGGCCCATCGCCTTTCGGGCCGCGCGGTCGGGGGTCAGGAGGGTGATCTCGGCTCCCTGGGCGGCGAGTTGGGCCGCCTGTTGCGGGGCGCCGGGGTGTGGGCCGACCGCGGTCGGTATCGGTGCGACGGCCAGGATGTGGCGGTGGCCGGCGGCCAGGTGAAGGTTGGCGGTCGTGCGGCTGCCGCCGTCGATCCAGCGTCGGCCCGCGGCCGTGACGGGCGGCGAGACGAGAGGGACGGCGCAGCTCGCGGCGACCGCTTCGAGGAGCGGGAGTTTCGAGTCGGCGTCGAACGTCTCCAGGGTCCCCGTCACGGCGTCCACGGCTGCGATCCGCAGGGCTCGGCCCGGCCAGTCCCGTGCGCCGCGCAGCAACACCCCTACCGCGTCGAGGAGTTCGGACTCGGGTCCGGTGCGTGCGCGGAGGGCGGCCCGGCCGAGCCGTCGTACCGAGCGCTGTGGATCGCGGGATCCCAGCGCCGCCCACAGGAAGCGGATCGTCTGGGCCTTGGTGACCCGCAGCTCCACCTTGTCGGCGCGGGTCACCTGACGTTCGTACATCTCCCGCGCCGCCTCGCCTGCCGCGAGCCGCGCGCCGAAGATCGCGCCCGCTGAGGTGCCGATAATCACGTCGGCCCGGTCGAGGTCGACGCCGGCCTCCGAGAGCCCGGCGAGCACCCCCGTCAGCCACGCCCCGCCGACGGGCCCACCGCCGCCCAGGACCAGTGCCGTGCCACGCATGACGCACCCCCGTTCCGAACAAAATGGGGACCGGTCCCCACTTGATGGATCGACGATAGCATCACTACCGGGGAGCACTCCCCACCAGCTCGGAAGATGAAGAGGACGCGGATGACGGGCCCGAACGACGTGCCGGCACCTGCTCGTCGCCGTGATGCGCGGCGCAATCGGGAGCTGCTGATCGAGGCTGCCCACGCCGTCTTCACCGAGCAGGGGCTGCACGCGCCGATCGATGTGATCGCCCGCCGCGCCGGCATCGGCAACGCGACGCTGTACCGGCACTTCCCCACCCGCGCCGCGCTGGTCGACGCGGTTTTCCGCGACCTGCTCACCGGCACGATGACGGCGGGCGAGCAGGCGCGTGCCGTCGACGACGCCTGGACGGGGCTGACCGGTTATCTGGAGACCGTCTTCGCGGGGCTGGCCGCCGACCGCGGCACGAACGACCTCATGACCACCCACCTCGACGGCGTCGAGTCGCTCCAGGCCGTGCACGCCCACAACCGCCGCACCGTGGAACTGCTGCTGGGCCGGGGCCGCGACCAGGGCACGGTCCGTGCGGATGTCACCCCGGAGGACGTCCTGTTCACGCTCGCCGCACTGGGCCGTACCGTCCCCGCCCTCACCTCGGCCGCAGGCCCCGACGCCTGGCGCCGCCCCCTGGCCCTCCTCCTCGACGGCCTGCGCGCCACACCCGCCACCGGCCCGCTCCCCTCCCCCGCCCTCACCGCGACACAGCTCAACGACGCGCTGCAGGGGCTCGGGCCGCGAAATTGAGTCCCTCTACGGGGTGAGCGCTGCGGCGTAGCACCCCTACGTGAGCGGCAATCAGTTCGCCCGGTCGGCTCACGCCTCGAATCGGCGTGCCCGGCAAGGGTGTTGAGCCTCGGGTGCGGCAACAGCGCTGCGGGCCGGAGTGGCACACGCTGCACGCGCTCCAGGCCCGCCGCCGACCGCAGTGGCAGGCGGGCTCGCCCCAAGAGCCCGGCCCACGGGGGAGTTGGCGGCCGAACAGCGAACTGCCCGGCGCCGAGGAGCAATTGACCGCTCCTTCGCCGCCGGGCAGTGCACCCCCGTACATTCATCTCGCCCAGGTCAGGACTCGACCCCGGCCTCCTCCAGCTTGCCGGTGCGCTCGGGCTCTTCCTCGCTCGGCGCCGCCTGGCGTACGGCCGGGATCGCCGCCGCGACCAGGGCCGCGAGCAGGGCGACGCCGCCGCCGATGAGGAGACCCGTGCGGAAGCCGCCCTCGGAGGTGAAGGTGTAGCCACCGGCCGTGTTGGTCATCTGGGCCAGCACCACGCCGATCACCGCGGCGCCGATCGAGGTACCGAGGGAGCGCATGAGGGTGTTGAAGCCGTTGGCGGCCGCGGTCTCGGAGAGGGGGACCGAGCTCATGATGAGGGCGGGCATCGCGCCGTAGGCCAGGCCGACACCGCTGTTGATGACGATGCAGACGACCATGAGGCCCCAGGCGGAGCTCATCAGGCCCATCGACAGGGCGTAGCCGGCGGTGATGACCAGGACGCCGCTGATGAGGGTGAACTTCGGGCCGCGGGCGTTGGTGAGCTTTCCGCCGAGCGGGGAGACGATCATCATCATGATGCCGCCGGGGGCCATCCACAGGCCGGAGGCGAGCATCGACTGGCCCAGGCCGTAGCCGGTGGCCTCGGGGAACTGGAGCAGTTGCGGCACCACCAGCATGCTCGAGTACATGCCGACGCCGACGAAGACCGAGGCGATGTTGGTGATCAGGACCCGGGGCCGAGCGGTGGTGCGCAGGTCGATCAGCGGGTCACCGGTGCGCAGTTCCCACACGCCCCAGCCCAGGAAGGCCGCGATCGCGACGGTGAACAGGCCGAGGACGGTGGCCGAACCCCAGCCCCAGTCGGCACCCTTGGAGATGCCGAGCAGCAGGCAGACCAGACCGACGGCGAGACCGAGGGCGCCGGGGGCGTCGAAGCGCTGGCCCTTGGCGGCGGCCGGTACGTCCGGGATCAGGAACCAGATCAGCGCGGCGACGACCGCGGCCAGGGCGGCCGAACCCCAGAACAGGGCACGCCAGTCGGCGTACTGGGCGACGGCCGCGGCGATCGGCAGGCCGAGGCCGCCGCCGATGCCCATGGAGGCGCTGACCAGTGCGATGGAGGGGCTGAGCCGCTCCTGCGGTACGACGTCCCGCAGCAGGGCGATGCCCAGCGGGACCATACCCATGCCCATGCCCTGGAGACCGCGTCCGACGATCATCGGGACGACGGAGGAGGAGAGCGCGCAGACCACCGAGCCGACGATCAGGGGGACGGAGCAGGCGAGCAGCATGCGGCGCTTGCCCAGCAGGTCACCTAGGCGGCCGACGACCGGCACGCAGACGGCCGCCACCAGCAGGGTGGCCGTGATCACCCACGCGGCGTTCGAGGACGAGGTGTGCAGCATCTCCGGCAGATCGGCGATGAGCGGGGTGACCAGCGTCTGCATGATCGCGGCGGTGGTGCCGGCGAAGGCGAGCGTGGCGATCACGCCGCCTGCACGGGCTGAGGGCTGGGGGGCGTCCATGACGGGACTCCTCGGCATGTCTGTTCAGTCGGAACGTGAAGGAATATGCATCGTACACATCGTATGTATCAGCCATGTGATGGGGATGATGCATAACGTCGTGCGAGGATGGGCCCGGCCGCACCGAACCGCGGGACCCGGCGGCGGCATCGGCAGGAAGCAGGAGGCAGCGGACCGATGGACAGGCGCACGCGCGAGGTCGAGTACGAGCAGATGCTCCTCAGCCGGCACGGACTGCTCGCGCAGAAGGGCGGGCGCCGCAAGGACGGTGTGCTGGAGCGCAGTGCCTACATCCTGCTGAGCCGGATCCGCGTCCAAGGGCCCATGTCCATCGGCGAGTTGAGCGACGCCTTCGGTCTCGACACGTCCACGCTCAACCGGCAGACGGCAGCGGCCATGCGGTCCGGCCTGGTGGAGCGCATCCCCGACCCGCAGGGCGGCATGGCCCGCAAGTTCCGCATCACGGACCTGGGCGCACGGATGCTCGACGAGGAGCGCGAGGGTCTCGTCCGGTCCCTGGACCAGATCATGGACGACTGGTCGGACGAGGACATCGACGCCTTCGCGGCTTTTCTACGACGCTTCAACACCGACATCGAGCGGATCGGCGGGCGTCCCTGGCCACGGCCGTGAGCCCCGCCCCGTGACAACTCACGGGGCGGGGCGGTCAGTTCACGCCGGGCGTGCCTGTGTCAGGAGGAGCGGCGGGCGCGGCCGGCCGCGTAGACGCCACCGGCGCCCAGGGCGATCACGAGGGCGGCACCGCCCGCTATGAGGCCGACCGGTGCGCTGGAACCGGTCTCCGCCAGCGGCTGCTTGCCACCGTTGGGCGTCGCCTTCGGAGAGGGTGAGGGCGTCGACGTCAGCGGCGGGACGTGCGCGGAGGTGGGAGGTGTCGTCGACGGCTTGGGGCTGGCCGGCGGGGTCGACTCCTCGGCGGGAGGCGTGCTGTCGGCCGGGGTCCCCGGCGTCTCCGGCGGGGCCGAGGCCGGCTGGGTCGGCGTCGGGGTGGGCGACTCGGGCGTGCTCGGGGTGCACTCCTTGTCGCCGCCGTTCCAGGCCGCGATGAGGTGGTACGGCGTCATGATGTTGTCGGGCTGGTACGGAAGGGGACCGTGACCCTCGCCCGTGCCGCCGTCGTAGGTGACGTCGTCGCCGTACAGGTCGATCTGGCCGTAGCAGTCGGGCGACTTGACCTTCAGTTGCTGCCAGGTGTCCTGCGAGCCCGCGACGTCCTTGGCGGTGAGGTACACCGTGGCCTTGTCGACCATGGCCTGGTGGCCGGAGGTGTACCAGTTGGGGCCTTCGGCGGTGTACTCGGCGAGCGAGACGGGGTACTTGCAGCTGTCACCGACGCTCTGGTCGGGGGCCAGCCGGACCTCGACGGTGCCGGGGATGGTGTCCCACTGGAGGAACCCGCCCTGCGAGGTCCAGTCCGCGCCGACAACGTTTCCATCGGCGCCGACGATGCGGTACTGCACGGTGGCGGACTGGCAGGCGTCGGAGTCGGTGGCGCTCGCCGGGCCGGCCGCGAGCACGGGCGCGGCGGCGGCGACGAAGGCGGTGGCTGCGAGGGCGGACAGGGATCGGAGGTGGTGCGAACGTGACAAAGTGAGCCTCGACGATGGTGAAAGGTGTGGGAGGTGGCAGAGCGCGAGCGGCGGGCGCACGAAGGGAAACGATCGAGGGCGTGCGCGACCGGACCGCTCGCAGGCGCTTCGCTCAGCAAAGGCACAGCGAAGCAAGCTGAATTCTTGTCACCTTTCACAACTCCCGTCAATCCTTCACCAGTTGGCCACAGGTCAAGATCAGGGCACGATCGTGACGAGGTGCCAGCGCAGTCCCTCCAACTCGACGTACAGGCCGGGGTCGAGGAGTTCGTCGCCGTCCCGGTCGTAGGTCAAGTCGGCGAGCAGGTCGGTGAGTTGGCGGGGGCCGCCGCCGAGATCCGTCCACGGGAGGCGGACGCGGCCCTGGGCGGGCTGTTCGGAGAGGTTGACGACGACGAGGTGACGGCCGGCCTCCGTGGTCCAGGACCAGGCGACCAGGTTCTCGTGGGTGGGGTTGTCCGGCCAGCCGGTGCAGTCGAGCAACTGCCACTCGCCGCCCGTGCGCATGCCGGAGGCGGCGACCGCGGCGAGCAACTGGTGGTGGAACGCGAGGAGTTCCTTGTCGACGGGCTCCTCCGGCCGGCGGGAGAGGAAGACCGGCGGGCGTACCCGTCGCCCCTCGAACTGACCCTCGTGCCAGAGGGTCGCGCCGGGCAGCGTCGCGATGGTGACCGCCGCCGCCCGTTCCCGCTCGGGTGACAGCGTGGCGGCGGCCCGGGGTTCGTCGTGGTTCTCCAGGAAGCGGACCAGGCCGCGCTGGTAGCCGAGGTCGGCCCGCAGATGGCCGCGCACCGAGTCCGCGCCCTCGTGCAGCAGCCGGTCGTAGAGCCGTTTGTCGTAGCAGTGGTCGAACCCCTGCTGCTGGAGGGCCCATTCGAGGTCCCAGTAGGCCTCGGCGACGAAGAGGAGGTCGGGGTGGCGCTCACGGACCCGCGGGACGACGTACGGCCAGAAGTCCTCGGCCGGTGCCGTGCCCGCGCGTCCGCCCCAGGTCTTCGCGAACACGTCGGTCATCAGCAGCATGGCCATGTCGCAGCGCACGCCGTCCGCCTGGTCGCCGATCGAGGCCAGGGTGTCGACGGCCGCCGTCCGCAACTCCTCGCTGAAGGCGTTGAGTTGGACGACGTCGGGCCAGGGCGGGAAGTAGGGGTCGCGGCCCCGGGCGAAGACCTTGCCGCCGGCTTCCAGGAAGGCGGCGGGGTCACGGGCCAGGTCGTCCGGGGTGCCCTGGACCAGGCAGCCGGGGCGTTCGGTCAGCCAGGGGTGGTCGGGGGCGACGTGGTTGGGGACGTAGTCGAGGATCAACCGGAGGCCACGCGAGGCCAGTTGGGCGCGCGCCTGCGCCAGTCCCTCCGGGCCGCCCAGGGAGGCGTCCACGGCGTAGTTCCGGACGCAGTACGGCGATCCGGCCACGTCCTCGGGGCGGAGGTCGGGCAGTGCCGCGCGGAACGACTCCTGGAGCGAGGCGTCGCGCAGTGCGATCTCCAGTCCGGCCGGGCTGCGTTCCCACACGCCCATCAGCCAGACGGCGTCCACGCCGGCGAGCGCGACCTCGTCCCAGGCGGGCGCGGGCACCTCGCCGAGGGTGATCGGGCGGCCGTAGCGGCGGCTCAACTCCCCCAGCCAGACGATGGTGTTGATCTCGTAGATCACCGGGTGCTCGGGCCAGGCGGTCATGAGAGCGGCTCCTCTCGGTCGCCGGTCGGGCGCAGGCTCTCGCGGCTCCGGGCCGACCACTCGCCGCCGCCCAGGGTCTGGAAGAGGGTGGCGGTGACGGCCGACAGGCCGGTCCAGCCGGTCTGGTGGGAGGCGCCGAGGCCGGCGCCGTTGTCGCCGTGGAAGTACTCGTAGAAGAGGATCAGGTCCTTCCAGTGCGGGTCCTTGGCGAACTTGGCCTGGGCGCCGTGCACCGGGCGGTGTCCGTCCTCGTCGCTGAGGAAGGTGGCGGTGAGCCGGTCGGCGATCTCGCGGGCGACGTCGTAGAGCGTGAGCTGTCGGCCCGAGCCGGTCGGGCACTCGACGGTGAACTCGCTGCCGTGGAAGGCGTGCAGGTTGAGCAGTGCGCGGATCAGCAGCAGGTTGACCGGGAACCACACCGGGCCGCGCCAGTTGGAGTTGCCGCCGAACATCCCGGAGTCGGACTCGGCGGGCAGATAGCCGACGCCGTACGTCTCCCCGTGCACCTCGAAGGTGTACGGGTGGTCGGCGTGGTGGCGGGAGAGGGAGCGGATGCCGTGCGGGCCGAGGAACTCGTCCTCGTCGAGCATCCGGGACAGGATGCGCCGCAGCCGGTCCTCACCGAACAGGGCGAACAGATACCGGCCGTCGGCGTTCGGGCCCAGCGCCTCGTGCGAGGAGACGGTGGCCTCGACGGCCGGATGGCGCTCGATGAACTCCCTTGCTCCCGCGACCAGTTCGGGGAAGCGCTGGTCCGCCCAGCCGCCGACCAGGCTGGTGGCCGCGAGGGGGATCAGTCCGACGAGCGAGCGGACCTTGAGCCGCGTCGCCGTACCGTCGGGCAGCCGCAGCACGTCGTAGAAGAAGCCGTCCTCCTCGTCCCACAGGCTCGCGTTGTCGGCGCCGATGCGGTTCATGGCGACGGCGATCCACGCGAAGTGCTCGAAGAGGGACTGTGCCTGCTCGATATAGACGGGGTTGTCGACCGCCAACTCCAGGGCGATCTCAAGGAGGTTCTGGCAGTAGAGCGCCATCCACGCCGTACCGTCCGCCTGGTCGAGGTGGCCGCCGGTGGGGAGCGGGGCGCTGCGGTCGAAGACGCCGATGTTGTCGAGGCCGAGGAAGCCGCCCTGGAAGACGTTGTTCCCGTCGGTGTCCTTGCGGTTGAGCCACCAACTGAAGTTCTTCATCAGCTTCTGGAAGGCGTTCTCCAGGAAGGCGCGGTCGGCCTTGCCGGTGCGGTGCTTCTCCAGCTCGTAGAGGAACAGGGTGGCCCAGGCGTGCACGGGCGGGTTGACGTCCCCGAAGTTCCACTCGTAGGCCGGGATCTGGCCGTTGGGGTGGAGATAGAGGCGCCGTAGCAGGAGGTCCAACTGGCCCTTGGCGAAGGTGAGATCGACCATCGACAGGGCGACGGTGTGGAAAGCGAGGTCCCAGGCCGCGAACCACGGGTACTCCCAGGTGTCCGGCATCGACATGATCTCGTCGTTGACCATGTGGTACCAGTTGCTGTTCCGCACCCGGGGGTCGGAGGCGAGCGGGTCGACGCCGTGCTCGGACAGCCAGCGCTCGACGTCGAGGTAGTAGTACTGCTTGCTCCACAGCATGCCGGCCAACGCCTGCCGGACCAGGCGCCGTTCGTCGACCGGGGTGTCGGCGGAGGTGATGCCGTCGTAGAACTCGTCCGCCTCGGCGCGGCGTTGGGCCATGACCGTCTCGAAGTCGCCGGTCCAGTCGGGCAGTTCGGCGGCGGTGAGGCGGAGGCGGACGGTGGCGCTCTGGCCGCCCGGGATGGTGAGCACGTGGTGGACGGCGGCCTTGGTGCCGGTCCGTTCGGGGTTGACGGCTCCGGTCTCGCCCTGGACCACACAGCGGTCGATGCCGTCCTTGACGTACGGGGAGGCGTTCGAACTGCTGAAGATCTTCTCGTTGTTGGTCTCGTTCCCGGTGAACAGGGTCGGCGCGTCCGCGTCGCAGTACAGCCAACGCGGGCCCAGCTCCGCGTGGTCGGCGCGGAGCGGGCCGCCGGGTTCCTGATGGATGGAGGGGACGGCGGTGCCGCCCGCCCAGGACCAGGTGTGCCGGAACCACAGGGTCGGCAGCAGGTGCAACGGGGCTTCGTCGGGGCCCCGGTTGTGCGCGGTGATCTCGATCAGCAGGTCCTCGGGGCCGGCCTTGGCGTACTCGACGAACACGTCGAAGTAGCGGTCCTCGTCGAAGATGCCGGTGTCGAGGAGTTCGTACTCGAAGTCGCCGCGCCCCCGGTCCCTGTTGGTGGCCTTGAGGTCCTCGTACGGGAACTCCGTCTGCGGGTATTTGTAGAGGTACTTCATGTACGAGTGCGTGGGCGTGCTGTCGAGGTAGAAGTAGTACTCCTTGACGTCCTCGCCGTGGTTTCCCTCGGAGTTGGTGAGGCCGAACATCCGCTCCTTGAGGATCGGGTCGCGGCCGTTCCACAGCGCGAGCGCGAAGCACAGCCGCTGTTTGTCGTCGCTGACGCCCGCGATGCCGTCCTCGCCCCAGCGGTAGGCGCGGGAGCGTGCCTGGTCGTGGGTGAAGTACGACCAGGCGTCGCCGCCCTGGCTGTAGTCCTCCCGTACGGTGCCCCACTGGCGCTCGCTCAGATAGGGACCCCAACGGCGCCAGGGCACCCCGGAGTCGTCGGCCTCGGCCAGCCGTCGCCGCTCGGCATCCGGTGTGTCATCGCTCGTCGCCATCGTGTGTCCTCCCCTTGGCCCGACCCATTCCCCCAGACTCGGGTGTCCCGGACCCGACGGCAACACGAACACCCGGGCGGAGGACGTCGGTACCCGTCAGGAACACCGCGACGGCGAGCAGCAGAGCCGCCGTTGCCGCGACCGGCGGCACCAGGAACGCTCCGGCACTGCCGTGGCGGTCGGCGAGATACCCGGCCAGGACCTGCCCGGTCGCGGTGCCGAGCGGTCCGCCCGCGCACAGGATCGTCAGGGCGACGGTCGCCCGGTCGGCGGGCGCGAGCCGTTCGGTGAGGGCGTAGAGGCTGATCAGGTACGGGGCGACGGTCACGCCGGCCACGGTCATGGCCGTAGGAAGGGCCTGCAGTCTGTCCCCCACGGCCAGGGTGAGCGTGCCCAGCAGCAGGGTCGCCGCGAAGGTCAGGTACCGGTGGCGGAGGGTGAAGCGCGCGGGGAGCCAGGCGCAGGCGGCGCCGGCCAGGGCGCTGCCGATGCCGAAGAGGGCGTAGAGGAGTCCGGCGCTGTCCGGGTGTCCGCTGTCGTTGGCGTAGGCGGTGACGCCGGTCTGGGCGGCGCCGAACACCGCGCCCATCGCGGCCATGGCCAGGAACATGGCGGCAAGTGGCATGCGTGGCAGGGGAGTTCGCGGGGCGTGCGAGCTCTGCCGGTGCTCGGCGCCTCCTGGGGCCAGGGACAGGGCGAAGGGCAGGGCGGCCAGGACGAGGAGGGCGATGGCGGCCGTGGTCGGCGCTGTCGGGCCGAGGGAGGTGAGCAGTCCGACGAGCGCGGGTCCGGCGACGAAGCTGATCTCTTCGACGGTCGCCTCGTACGAGAGGGCGGTGGGTATGAGGTCGGCCCGGTCGCGGGCGTGGAGCAGGCGTGACCAGTGGACCCGTACCAGGGCGCCGACCGGGGGTTGGGTGAGTCCTGCCAGAGCTGCCGCGACGATCATGCTCGCGCGGCCGGTGTGGCTCGCCGCGATGAGGCCGGTCAGGGCGGCGGCGTTGGCGAGTGCGGTGACCGTGCCGACGCGGCGGTGGCCGTGCCGGTCGGCCAAGGACCCGGAGATCGGACCGCCGAGCGCGTTGGCGATGCCCTGGGCCGCCGCAGCGAGTCCGGCGAAGGCGTAACTGCCGGAGGCGGCCTGCACGAGGACGAGCGTCGCGAGGGACGAGGTGGCGTAGGGAAGGCGGGCGAGGAACCCCAGCGGGAAGAAGGCGGCGCCGGGAACGCGGAGAAGGGATCGGTACGCCATCGGCGTCTCCCATGAGCAGCTTGGAGAGACGCGCTACCCAGCCACCGGCGCGTTGACGATCCCGATTCTGCCGCGCAGCCTAGCCGCTCACTCCGCCGCGTGGTCCCCATAGGCCGTGACGGACAGGAAGCGGACGGGGAGTTCGATCAGTTCCTGGGGACCGTGCGCGCCCTCGCCGTCGAGCTGGAGGGCGTCGCCGGGGCGCATGGTGTAGGCCGCCTCTCCGTGGCCGTAGAGCATGACGCCTTCGAGCATGTAGAGCAGTTCGGTGCCGGGGTGCTGGAAGAGGGGGAAGACCTCGCTGGACTCGGTGAGGGTGACCAGGACGGCTTCCATGCGTTTGTGGGGGCCGCGCAGGGCGCCGAGGAGTTCGTAGAGGTGGCCGACGCGGCTGCCGCGGCGGATGATCTGGGCGCCGTGGCCCGCGGGGACGTAGACGGCCTCGCGTTCGGTGTCCACGCCCCGGAAGAGGGCCGTCACCGGGACGTTCAGGCCTGTGGCGAGGCGGCCGAGAGTGGTGAGGCTGCAGGAAGTGTGCGCGTTCTCGATTTTGGAGAGCATCGCTTTCGAGATGCCGACCCGGGCCGCCATCTCCGCGACCGACAGACCGGCCGCGATCCGGTAGCGGCGCACCTGGCGGGCGATCGCGGTCTCCAGGTCCACCGGCCCGTCGACCTGTTCGGGGGTGATCTCCCGGTCGGGCAGTGCGGCTGCCTGGTCGTGGTCGGTGCCCATGGCGGTCATTCTGCCTGATGGGCGTGTGTTCGCCGGGAGTTGCGGGTCGGGGGTCATCGGCCCAGCGCGAATCGTGGGTGGGGTTCGGCGCGGCCCAGGGCGAGGTCGGCGGCCATCGCGCCGATGAGTGGCGTGAACTTGGCGCCGTGGCCCGAGCACGGGGAGACGACGACGAAGGGGCCGGTGCGGTCCAGGACGAAGTCCTCGTCGGGGGTGGTGGTGTAGAGGCAGCTCGCCTCGGCCACGGGTGTGGGGTCGAGGCCTGGGAGGGTGCGTTCCACCCACGCGGTGACCTTGTCGCGGGAGGCGGGATCGACGTTTCCGGTGCGGGTGTCGGCGGTGGTGGGAGTGCCCTCGTCGTGCTGGGCGACCTTGTATGCCGGGAGCGGTCCGCCGTCGCTGCCGGAGGGTAGGCCGTAGAGGTTGAGCCGGTCCTGGTGGACGAACACCGGCCACGCGGTCGCCCCGGGGGTGCTGCGGCGGAAGTGGAAGACCTGCTGCTGGGTCACCTGGAGGGGCGGGAGGGGATCCAAGATGCCCAGCGGGGCGGCGAGTTGGGGCAGCCAGGCGCCGGACGCGACAACGACGGTGTCGGCTACGACAGTTGGGCCGTCCGTGCGCAGCTCCACCCTGCCGTCGTCGCGGATGTCCGCGCCGGTGACACGGACGCCGGTGAGGACGCGGGCGCCCAGGTCGGCGGCCCGTCGTACGGCGGCGGCCACCGTCGCGTCGGCGTCGATCGTGCCCGCGTCCGGTTGGTGCAGCACGGGTCCGTCGAAGCGGAACTGCGGCCAGCGGTCGGTCGCTTCGGCGGCGGGCAGCAGCTCGTGCGGTACGGCGGCCGCCGCCAGGATGTCCGCGATGGTCTCCGGGTGACGGCTCGCGCCGAAGTCCAACCCCCCGGAGATGCGCAGCAGTTGGGTACCGGTGTCGTGTTCCAGTTCCTGCCAGAGTTCGCGGGCCTCGCCGGTCAGCCGGACGTAGAGGGGGTCGGCGTAGGCGCGGCGGTAGATGCGTGAACTGCCGTGGGAGCTGCCGTACTTGTGGCCGACGTCGTACGCCTCCACGAGGGTGACCTCGTGGCCCTGCCGGGCGAGTTGCCAGGCCGTGGCCGCGCCCATCAGGCCCGCGCCGACGACGGCGATCACCGTACGGCTCCGGGGATCCAGTCGGTGCCGGCGAGCGGGACGCGGGCCATGGCGGCGGACTCGACGGTCAGGGCGACCAGGTCTTCGGGTTCCAGGTGGTGGAGGTGGGCCTTGCCGCAGGCGCGGGCGAGGGTCTGGGCCTCCATGGTGAGGACGCGGAGGTAGTTGGCGAGCCTGCGTCCGCCTTCGACCGGGTCGAGGCGGGCGGCGAGTTCCTCGTCCTGGGTGGAGATGCCGGCCGGGTCGCGGCCGTCCTGGAAGTCGTCGAAGTAGCCCGCCGCTGAGCCGAGTCGGCGGTACTCGGCGTCGTGGCGCGGGTGGTTGTCCCCGAGGGCGATCAGCGCGGCGGTGCCGATGGCGACCGCGTCCGCGCCGAGCGCGATCGCCTTGGCGACGTCGGCGCCGGTGCGGATGCCGCCGGAGACGACGAGTTGGACCTCGCGGTGGACGCCGAGTTCGCGAAGTGCCTGTACCGCCTGGGGAATCGCGGCGAGGGTGGGGATGCCGACGTGCTCGATGAACACCTCCTGCGTGGCGGCGGTACCGCCCTGCATGCCGTCGACGACCACGACGTCGGCGCCCGCGTGGACGGCGAGCTTCACGTCGTAATAGGTGCGCGTGGCGCCGACCTTGACGTAGATCGGTTTCTCCCAGTCGGTGATCTCGCGGAGTTCGCCGATCTTGATGGTGAGGTCGTCGGGGCCGGTCCAGTCGGGGTGGCGACAGGCGCTGCGCTGGTCCACGCCGACGGGCAGGGTGCGCATCCCGGCCACGCGGTCGGTGATCTTCTGGCCGAGCAGCATGCCTCCGCCGCCGGGTTTGGCGCCCTGGCCGAGGACCACTTCGATGGCGTCGGCCTTGCGGAGGTCGTCGGGGTTCATGCCGTAGCGGGACGGCAGGTACTGGTAGACGAGGTGCTTGGACTGGCCGCGTTCCTCCGGGGTCATGCCGCCGTCGCCGGTGGTGGTGGAGGTGCCGGCCGCGCTCGCCCCGCGCCCGAGCGCTTCCTTGGCGTTCGCGGACAGGGCGCCGAAGCTCATGCCGGCGATGGTGACCGGGATGTCCAGGTGCAGCGGGTACTTGGCGTTGCGGGTGCCGAGGACGACGTCGGTGTCACACCGCTCGCGGTAACCCTCAAGCGGGTAGCGGGACATGCTGGCGCCGAGGAAGAGCAGGTCGTCGAAGTGCGGGAGGGGGCGTTTGGCGCCCCAGCCGCGGATGTCGTAGACGCCGGTGGCGGCGGCCCGTTGGATGGCGTGGATGGTGGCGCGGTCGAAGGTGGCCGACTCGCGCAGGCCGTGCGATGCGAGATCCGACTCCATGCCCATGCCCCTGTCCCTGTCCCTGTCCCTGTCCCTGTCCCTGTCCATGGCGGATGCAACTCCCTCAGTACGCCGTCGAGTTGTCGGCCTTGAAGTGGTAGAGCTGCCGGGCCGAGCCGTAGCGGCGGAAGGCGGCCGGGTCCGCGTCGAAGTCCGCCGCCTTCAGCAACTCGGCCAGTTCCGCGCGGTGTTCGTCCCGCAGCTCCTTCTCCACGCAGTCCGCGCCGAGGGACTTGACCGTGCCTCTGACGTAGAGACGGGCCTCGTAGAGGGAGTCACCAAGGGCGTCACCCGCGTCGCCGCAGACCACCAGCCGTCCCGCCTGTCCCATGAACGCGCTCATGTGGCCGACGTTCCCACCCACGACGATGTCCACGCCCTTCATCGAAATCCCGCACCGGGCGGCCGCGTTGCCCTCGATCACCAGCAGTCCGCCGTGCGCGGTGGCCCCGGCGGACTGGGAGGCGTCGCCGCGCACCCGGACGGTGCCGGACATCATGTTCTCGGCGACACCCACTCCGGCGTTGCCGTGCACGGTGACCGAGGCGTGCTGGTTCATGCCGGCGCAGTAGTAGCCGACGTGGCCCTCGATGTCGACGGTCACCTCGTCCCTGAGACCGCAGGCGACGCTGTGCGCGCCCCTGGGGTTCAACACCCGCCAGGACGGGGCCGGTCGTGGGGCGTGCAGCGCCTGGTTGAGATCGCGGACGGGGGAGGTCGCGAGGTCCACCACCGCCGCCTCGGTCAGCGCCGCCATACGTACACCTCTTCCGGCTCGGGTTCGAAGATGCGGGCGTGCTCGATGCCCGGCAGGACGTCCAGGGCGCGGTACTCGGAGGCCATCGCCACCCAGGCGTCGGTCTCGGCGACCAGCGCGGGCTTGCAGGCGATGGCGTCGCGGACCACCGCGAAGGAGTCGGCCGTGGAGACCAGCAGCGTGTAGAAACCGTCGAAGCGCTCGCACAGCAGCCGCAGCGCCTTCTCCAGGTCGGTGCCGCGGGCGAGGTGGTGGGCGACGAAGCGGGCGCCGACCTCGGAGTCGTTCTCGCTGTCGAACTCCACTCCCTGGGCACGCAGTTCGCGCCGGATGGTGGCGTGGTTGGCGAACGACCCGTTGTGGACCAGGCATTGACCGGGGCCGACGGAGAACGGGTGCGCGCCTTCGGGGGTGACCGCCGACTCCGTCGCCATCCGGGTGTGGCCGACGCCCTGGTAGCCGGTCACAGTGGCGAGCCCGAAGGACTCGGCCAACTCGACCGGATTCCCGGTGCCCTTGAGGACGGCGAACCGCTCCCCCGAGCCGATGACGGTGGCCTGCGGCAGCGCGGTCGCGACGGTGGCGAGCAACTCGGGTACGGGGATGTCCGCGTGGACCACCGTCGTGGCGTCGGCCGCGACAACCACCGCGTCGGGCAAGGCGGTTGACGCCTCCTCGGGGGTGACGCCCAGTAGGGAGACGACGGCGCGCCCGGGTGGCGACAGGCGCGGGTCGCCGTAGACCGCGACCCCCGCCGAGTCCGGGCCGCGTTCCACGACCTGGCCCAGCATCGCGGTGAGCAGTTCACCGAGCCGGGGTTCGAGCGCGGGCTCCCGCAGATGGAGCCCGACGATTCCGCACATGCGGCTCTCCTCTCCCGAGGGTCGGGGGACGGGTCAGAAGGCGGTGAGGTAGCGGTCCAACTCCCAGGCGCCGACCGTGCCGTGCCAGTCGAAGAACTCCTGGCGCTTGACCTCGCCGAAGTACGCGCTGACGCCGGGGCCGGCCGCGTCGAGGGCGCCGCCGATCACCGGGTCGGCGGCCAGTGCCTCCATGGCGTGCAGCAGGGTCGGGGGCAGTTCGGGGCGGGAGGCGGTGGCCGCCGCGTCTCCCGGTTCGCCGGGGTCGAGGGAGCGCTCGATGCCGTCGAGTCCGGCGGCCAGGGTCGCGGCTGCCGCGAGATAGGGGTTGGCGGAACCGTCGCCGCCGCGCAGTTCGACGCGGTTGCCGTCGGGGACGCGGACGAAGTGGGTGCGGTCGTTGCCGCCGTAACCGGCCTTGCGGGGTGACCAGGTGGCGCCCGAGCGGGTCGAGACCGCGCCGGTGCGCTTGTACGAGTTGACGGTGGGCGCGATGACGGCCTGGAGGGCACGGGCGTGGTCGAGGATGCCGCCGACGAAGGAGTAGGCGAGCGGGGACAGACCGAGGCCCCGGGTGTCGGAGGCGTCGGGGAAGGCGGGTTCGCTCCCCCGCCACAGCGACAGGTGCATGTGCATCCCGGAACCGGTGCGGTCGGTGAACGGCTTCGGCATGAACGTGGCCGTCATGCCCCGCTGTTCGGCCAGCACCGACACCAGGTACCGCATGGTGATGACCCGGTCGGCGGTGGTGAGGGCGTCGGCGTAGGCGAAGTTCTGCTCGAACTGGCCGTTGCCGTCCTCGTGGTCGTTGGCGTAGTTGCCCCAGCCGAGGGAGTTCATCGCCTTGGAGACGGCGGTGAGGTGGTCGTACATCCGGGTCAACCCGCGGGCGTCGTAACAGGGTTGGGCGGCGGTGTCGCGGCTGTCGGCGACGGAGAGCGTGCCGTGTTCGTCGCGGTGGACGAGGAAGTACTCGATCTCCGCGCCGACCGCGAGGGACAGTCCGAGTTCGGCGGCTCGCGCCAGTACGGCGCGCAGGATGACGCGGGGCGCGTACGGCCAGGGCTTGCCCTCGACGTGCGGGTCGCAGTGCACGAGGGCGAGTCCTGGGCGTACGAAGGGCAGTGGGGTGTAGGAGGCGGCGTCGGGGAGCGCGATGACGTCGGGGTCGCTGGGCTGCTGTCCGAGCGCGCCGGCGGCGTAGCCCGCGAATCCGACGCCGTCGGACTGGAGTTCCTCGACCGCCTCGACGGGGACGAGCTTGGCGCAGGGTTTGCCCGCGAGGTCGACGAAGACGGCCAGGACGAACTCGACGCCGTCCGCGCGGACTTGGGCGGCGAGGTCGGGTGCGGGGTCGGCCGCCGGTGTCGGGCCGGGGCCGGTGGTCGTGGGCGGTGCGGCTGCGGTGTCCATCGCCATGGGAGGCTCCCAGCATCCAGGGGTTTCCTGATGTGAATCTCGATTTCCCATCAGGAAACTCCCTTGCGATTACGGACCCGTTTCCCGCAGGGAAGCGCCCTGTTGCTGGTGCTGGGCGGCCCAACTCCGCTCCCCTGTCGCGGATATGGCGTTCTCATATGGCGAGAGGTAGCCTCTCATCCCATCGCCACGTCTCGTCTCGTCTCGTCTCGTCTCGTCACAACTCGTCACGTCTCGCCGGGGAGGCCGTCATGGCAGGCACGATGCAGGGCAAGGTCGCCGTGATCAGCGGAGGTTCGACCGGTGTGGGGCGTGCCGTCGGGACGCTGCTCGCCGAGAACGGGGCGCAGGTGGTGCTGCTCGCCCGGCGCGCCGACCGGCTGGAGACGGCGGCGCTGGAGATGACGGGGTCGGTGCTGACGATCCCGACCGACGTCAGCAGCGGGGACAGTGTCCGTGCGGCGTTCGCTCAGGTCGAGGAGCGGTTCGGGCGGGTGGACATTCTCGTGAACAGCGCCGGCGTGGCCCGGATCCGCGCCATCGAGGAGACCGCCGACGAGGACATCCACGCCTGCATCGGCACCAACCTCCTGGGCCCGATCCACACGATCCGCTCGGCGGTGCCGCTGCTGCGGGCGGCGGGAGGTGGTGACATTCTCAACATCTCCTCCGAGATCACCCTCGACCACATGCCGCTGATGGCGATGTACACGGCGAGCAAGCACGGCCTGAACGGCTTCACCGCGGCCATGCACAAGGAACTGCGCGGCGACGGGATCCGGGTCGCTCTGGTGATCCTTGGCTCGATCTCGGACAGCGCCTTCATCGAGAACTTCCCCGGCGAGGACCGGCAGCGCGCCGCGCCGGTGTGGGAGGCCGACGGCTATCTGACCAGGGTGGGCGCGATGAAACCGCTGCCTTCCGCGACCGTCGCCCGGGTGATGTTCCAGTTGCTCGCCACCCCGCCCGAGGTCGTCCAGGACGTGGTGCACATCCGTCCCGCGGGCTGAGGAACCCTCGCGGGAACCCCGTACGGTCCGTACACCGGCCGGACACGGCCCATGCGCCGGCCTTGGACACCCCATAAGTCGGCCTTATGAGGTCATAGACCGGACCCGCATACCGACTTAGGCATGCCTTAGCTTAGGCTTCCCGTCGAGTCGCTTGTCATCGCTCGAAGGGAACCTGATCATGCCGCGCCCCCTGCGGGTAGCCATCGTCGGAGCCGGCCCCGCCGGGATCTACGCCGCCGACGCCCTGCTCAAGTCCGAGGTGGCCGCCGAACCCGGCGTGTCCATCGACCTCTTCGAGCGGATGCCCGCGCCCTTCGGCCTGATCCGGTACGGCGTCGCCCCCGACCACCCGCGCATCAAGGGCATCATCAACGCCCTGCACCAGGTCCTGGACAAACCGCAGATCCGCCTCTTCGGCAACGTCGACTACCCGACCGACATCAGCCTGGACGACCTGCGCTCCTTCTACGACGCGGTGGTCTTCTCCACCGGTGCCACGGCCGACCGCGACATGTCCATACCCGGCATCGAGCTCGACGGTTCCTACGGCGCCGCCGACTTCGTCTCCTGGTACGACGGCCACCCCGACGTCCCGCGCACCTGGCCGCTGGAGGCCGAGAAGGTCGCCGTTCTCGGTGTCGGAAACGTCGCTCTCGACGTGGCCCGCATCCTCGCCAAGACCGGCGACGAACTGCTGCCGACCGAGATCCCGCCGAACGTCCACGAGGGCCTGAAGGCCAACAAGGCGCTGGAGGTCCACGTCTTCGGCCGCCGCGGCCCGGCGCAGGCGAAGTTCTCCCCGATGGAGCTGCGGGAGCTGGACCACTCCCCGAACATCGAGGTCATCGTCGACCCCGAGGACATCGACTACGACGAGGGCTCGATCACCACCCGTCGTGGCAACAAGCAGGCCGACATGGTCGCCAAGACCCTGGAGAACTGGGCGATCCGCGATGTCGGCGACCGCCCGCACAAGCTGTTCCTGCACTTCTTCGAGTCGCCGTCGGAGATCCTCGGCGAGGACGGCAAGGTCGTCGGCCTGCGCACCGAGCGCACCGCCCTCGACGGCACCGGCAACGTCAAGGGCACCGGCGAGTTCAAGAACTGGGACGTCACCGCGATCTACCGCGCGGTCGGCTACCTCTCCGACAAGCTCCCCAAGCTCCCCTGGGACATCGACTCGGGCACGGTCCCGGACGAGGGCGGCCGGGTCATCCAGGAGACCGGCGAGCACCTCCAGTCGACGTACGTCACCGGCTGGATCCGGCGCGGCCCGGTCGGCCTGATCGGTCACACCAAGGGCGATGCCAACGAGACGGTCGCGAACCTGCTCGACGACCACGCCAACGGCCGTCTGCACACGCCTGTTTCGCCCGACCCGGAGGCGGTGGAGTCGTTCTTCGCCGAGCGGAACGTCCGCTTCACCACCTGGGACGGCTGGTACAAGCTGGACGCCGCCGAGAAGGCGCTGGGCGAGCCGCAGGGCCGCGAGCGCGTGAAGATCGTCGAGCGTGAGGACATGCTCAGGGAGAGCGGCGCGTAAGCGTAGTTCCCGCGACATCGGAACCGAGGGGCCCGGCGGCCGTACCGCCGGGCCCCTCGCGCATGTCGGCTCGCCGCCCCGGCCCGCCGCGCGAACCCCCCGGTGACTACGGGGAGCTCGGCCGCCGCGCACTCCGAGCCATCCACACGCGGCGCGCCCGACCCTCCGGTTGGCCGGCGGCGGCCTCAACACCCCGTCCGTCCCCAGGCGTTGGAAGACCCGACGCACGAACGCGCCGCCAGGCCGCGTGACACAAGCCCCGGCATCCGACAGCGGTACGCCACGGCTCGAAGTCCGTCCACCCGAGCTGGCAGAAGGGGCTGTTAACGTCCTCCGGTGTTCTCCCTTCTCGAACCCCCGTTCCTCTCCCGGCTGCGCGACGCGCGCCGGGTCCTCGTCGCCGGCGCGGGCGGCGGCTTCGACGTCTACGCCGGGCTGCCGCTGGCCCTCGCTCTGCGCTCGGCCGGCAAGGAGGTGCACCTCGCCAACCTGTCCTTCGCCGACCTGTACGGCCTCGACCAGGACGTGTGGGTGGACCCGGACGTAGCCGCCATCGGCCCCGGCACGGAGGCCCGGGGCGACTACTTCCCCGAGCGGTCTCTCGCGCGGTGGCTCGACCTGCACGACATGCCGTCCACGGTGTACGCGTTCCCGCTGACCGGTGTGCGGCCGCTGCGGGACGCGTACCGCGCGCTGATCGGGCATCTCGGCGGTGTCGACGCCGTCGTGCTGGTGGACGGCGGCACCGACATCCTGATGCGGGGCGACGAGCACGGGCTCGGCACTCCGGAGGAGGACATGGTCAGCCTCGCGGCGGTGAACGGGCTCGACGAGGTGCCGGTGCGGCTGGTGGCGTGCCTCGGTTTCGGCATCGACGCGTATCACGGGGTCAACCACGCGCTGGTGCTGGAGAATCTGGCCGCTCTCGAGCGCGAGGGTGCCTATCTCGGCGCGTTCTCCCTGCCGCGCGAGAGCCGCGAGGGGCGGCTGTACCTCGATGCGGTGGCCCACGCCCAGGAGTCCACGCCGGAGCATCCGAGCATCGTCAACGGTTCGGTGGCGGCGGCCGTACGCGGGGACTTCGGCGATGTCCGTTTCACCGAACGCACGCGTGGCAGCGAGCTGTTCGTCAACCCCCTCATGGCGCTGTACTTCTGTGTGGACGCGCCGGGGCTCGCCCGCCGCAACCTCTACCTCGACCGGCTGGAGCAGACCGCGCTCATCCGCCAAGTGAGCTCGCTCATCGAGGAGTTCCGCGACGAACTGCCCCGGCAGCGGCCACCGCGCGTGTATCCCCACTGAGCGACGGACCCACCGCTGTCATGGGTTCGCGGCGGCCGTTCATGACGCGCAGGCTCACGACGGTGGTCGCGGCGAACGCGAGCATGCCGCAGCCGATGGCGACCCCGGCGGTCAGAGCCGTCAACCGGTCGAGGCCCAGGGCGCGTTGGAACACCGGAGCCGCGCCGACCGACAGCACCGGCGCCAGGCACAGGGCGGTCAGATGCAGCCGCCACTCCTCCCGCGCCCAGGGCCGCCCCTGGCGTCCGGCGCGCCGGACGCCGATCGCCAGCACGGCGTAACTCACCGCGTAGGGAAGGAGATAGGCCCACAGCAGTCGCCGTCCGGTCGCACCGAAGTCGAGGTAGGAGCGGGCGATCCACACCAGGGCGGCCCCACCGGCGAGTTGGGCCACGGCGAGCACGGGCCCCGGCGCCCAGGACCCCGACACGCCCTCGACCGTCGTACGGCGGTCCCGTGCGCGCGCGGCGACCAGCGCGCCGAACGTGACCACCGAACCCAGGTGCATGATCGCCACCTGGTTGATCTGCTCCATGGTCAGACCGGGCAACAGCCTGGGCAGGAAGCCCCATTCGAGGCGCAGCAGCGGTGCGGTGAGGAGGAAGCCGTAGCAGAGGAGCATCCAGCGCTGGTGCAGGTCGAGGAATCCGCGGACCGCGGCCAGGATGCCGAAGGTCACGCTCATGACGGTGCCGACCATGAGGGTGGCGAGCACGATCCAGAACGCGGGGCCGCTGAACGCGTCCTCGGGGGCCGTGCGCGCGAGATAGATCCCGGCGCCGGCCATCGAGACGTACACCGTGACGGCGAAGACGACGCCCAGCGTGCGGTGCAGACGCGTGCGGCGGCGGGCGGCGGTCAGGAGTTGGGCCGGGCCGAGCAGCATGAGGGCGCCGCCGAGGACCGAGTGCACGATCATCGGTACGAGGCTGTGTCGGTAGGGCGCGACCCGGTCGGCGAGAGCGTCGGTGACGTAGCGCGGGGAGACCACGCGGCCCATGACCCACTCCCCGAGGGCGGGGGCGCCGGGGCGGGCGTAGGGCCACAGTTCGGTCATCGCGATCGGCGCGTACGCCACGCACATGACCGTCACCGCGATCATCGTGGCGCGGCGCCAGGTGCTGTTCGTCGGACGACGCACGGCGGCCCCCCTGCTGGCTCACGGCCTCGGCCCGGCCCTCAATAGTCTCGTCTGGACCATCGAGACGGTAGAGGCGGCCACCGCCGTGGTCAACGGTCCTGCGCGCGTTCGTCGCGGTGCCGTACCCACTCCCAGAAGTCGATCATCATCCGCTCGTACCGGATGCCGAACTCCAGCGCCTCGCGCTGCCCCGGGGCAAGTAACCCACCCACCCCGTCGGCGAGTTCCTCGTAGCCCCGAAGCGTCTTCTCGTGCTCGCCGAGCTGGGCCGGGGCGAGGACGTCGGGACGGCCGCCGAACCACAGCTTGAGAATGCCGCGCTCCCTGGCCTCGACCGGCACGAACTCCGGGTCGTCGAGCCAGCCCCTCAGGACGGCCCGGCCCTGGCCGGTGAGGGTCAACACCCGGCGGTTACGGCCGCTTTCGCGCCGCACCTGGGAGAGCAGCCCGGCCTCCAGCAGCCGGTCGCACTGGGCGTACACCTGCGCGTGCGGCATCGACCAGAACGGCGCGACGGTACGCGCGGCCTCCGTCTTCACGTCGTACGGGCTCGCCTCGCCCAGCTTGTCGATGATGCCGAGGACGAGGAACGAGGAGGTGGTCAGCCGCACGTCAGCCATGCGTCGACCGTATCGCGGTGTCGAACGAATACTTGGGGTGCGCAAATGATGTGAACTGCCCCACGACGGGTAGTTCTTAACTCAGCGCCTCTTCCGCGTGAACACCTCCACTCAAAGGAACTGTGGTCTTGGCTCTCGCGTACCCTGACGCCCCGTCAGCCCGTCGACCCGGGCGTACCTGGACTATTCGCATCACCGGTCACCGCGACCGCACCGCCTCGGTGAGCTGCTCCTCCGGGTGCGGCATGCCGGCCCGGTCGCGCGACCTCGCGGCCCTGCGCCGCTTCGCCGAAGCCCATGCGGCGGCCCACGTCAGAGCGGCGACCGTACGCCCCGACGCGGCCTGCGGCTGCCGTCGGCAGCGGTGCGCGGCGCACGAGGGGACCCGGGTCGACTGCTCGGGATCGGTGCTGCTGGTGCTGCGCCACGATCCCGCGGTCGGCCAGGTGTGGACCCTCGCCGAGGTCTGCGCGGCCTGCGCCTCGCTGATGACGCACACCCGCGTCGTCGGCAAGCCCGTGCCGCGCACCCGGCCGCCGCGCGAGGAGACGGTCGTCCCCCTGGAGGTGCCGTCCGCGACGAGCGCTCGTCCGGTACCGGCCGGGTTCAGCGCGCCCGCGCCCGATCCGGGCGTCCCGTCCCGGCCGGGCGCCGCGAACAGGCGTCGGGGGCGGTGAGGTCCGATGGCACACGGACGGGACCCGCCCCGAGCGGATGGTGGGCGGGTCCCGTCCGCCCCACCATTCTGAGGACCGGGCCATGTCAATTGCACGCATGAAACCCGTCCTCCCGGAGTGAACGGATCACACCCCGCGCGTAAGCTCGCGCGGTATCGCAGGAAAATCGGGCATACGAGACGCTGCGCCCCCTGCTCGACCCCCGCTTGACCCGCCAAGATCTCCCACGGGGATACTGATGGGTCAGCACCGCACCCGCCCGCAGATTGGCCTATGTCGAACTCCTCCACAGCTTCGCCCACGATCCCCCACACGGTGTGGCTGGCTCGCGGCCGCCACGTCGGGTCCGACGACCCCGCGGAGGTCGTACGGCGACAGTTGCAACGGCTCAAGGACCGCGAGGTCATCGACGACCACCTGGAACCGGACGCCAACGACGATCCGGCCGTTCCTGAGCTGGTCTTCGAGGCGCGCTGGCGGGTCGAGGGGACGGTGACCGTACGGGCCCGGTTGACGCTGCCGTCCGCTCCGGAACCGGGGTCGCCCTCGGCCTCCCCCATGCCCTCTTCCTCACCCTCATCCTCGTCCGAGGGTCAGGAGTGGGTCCTGGTCGCGGAGGCGGAGCGCGTCTGGGATCCCCGGTGGCCCTCCCCCGCGACCATGTTCTGGCCCGAGGACACGGACGCCGGCTGGGACCATGTGACGGTTCCGGGGCTGCGCTTCCGGCAGGTCAACCCGCTGCCTCACGACGAGAAGGATCTGCGGCGCCTGTTCCGGAGCTGCGCGCAGGAAAGCTGGGGCATCCATCTCGTCGTGCACGAGGCCATGACCCCGGACGCGCACGGCCGGCTGCCGCTGGCACGGTTGCTGCCCGCGAGCCTTCGGGACCGCGTGGTGGAGCACCGGGCCACACCCGACCAACTACGCTCCGTCAACTGGGCGTTGCTGCGCGAGTTCGACTTCCAGGTGCCGCGCGGCGGTGCGGTGGTGCTGCCCACCAGCCCTGTGGCTCCGTCGTACGACGTGCGCGAGTTCTCCGTGCGCAGCGTCTTCCTCGACGGCTCCGAGCCCACCGAACTCGTGGATGTGCTCTGCCGGTACGCCGCTTCCGCGCGTCCGCTGCCGGAGGGCGGCGAGGAGGCCGTCACCGCGCTGCGGGAGCGGTGGAGCCTGATGACGCTGGAGGAGGAACTGGCCCGGGAGCGCAGGCTCGTGGCCATGTACGCCGAGGCGCTGGAGGCGATGACCAAGTCCCGCGACCTGTACCGGGAGTCCGCGGACCGGGCCAACGAGGCGCTGGCCGCGCTGCGCGAGTCCGCCGGTGCCGCGTCCGGGCTGCCTCCGCAGTCCGCCGGGTCGTCGTTGCAGCGGACGTTCGGTCGGCTGAGGGGCGCGACGAAGGGGCTGCGCCCGGCACCGCCGACCGAGAGCGACCGTGATGATCCTCCGCGTGACGGTGACCGGCCGGCCGAGGAGCGGTAGCGGCCGAACCCGGGCCGGGCGGCTTTCGGGACCTTCGGTGATGGCGTGCGCCTACGCAGCGGCGTGGCGATGGTGAAAATGGACCAGCAGTGGTGATCACCGCCCACGCGTGCCCGCCGCTCTCCGGCCTAGCTTTGCGGCATGCCGATGCAACCCTGGTTCCGCGATGCCAAGTTGGGCATCTTCATCCATTACGGGATCTACGCCGTCGACGGTGTGCCGGAGTCCTGGTCGTTCTACACGGGCAAGGTCCCGCACGATCAGTACATGCGCCAGCTCGACGGGTTCACCGCCGCACGGTATGAACCGCAGGCCTGGGCAGGGCTGTTCGCGCGGGCGGGTGCCAAGTACGCGGTACTGACCGCCCGTCACCACGACGGTGTCGCCCTGTGGGACACGGCCCACGGTGACCTGGACGTGGTCCGCCGCACTCCGGCGGGCCGGGATCTGATCGGGCCGTACACCGAGGCGCTGCGCGAGGAAGGTCTCAAGGTCGGCCTGTACTACTCGCATTCCGACTGGAACCACCCCGACTACGCCAGCACGGTGCACCCGCACCCGCCCGACACGGACATGCGCGCCAACCTGTACGCCTCCGCACGGCCCGGCCACGAGGATCCGGCCGCCTGGGCCCGCTATCTCGCCTACCGCGACGGCCAGGTCGGCGAGCTGGTCGACCGCTTCCGGCCCGACCTGCTGTGGTTCGACGGCGAGTGGGAGCGCAGCGAAGAGCAGTGGGGCATGCGGGAGTTGGCCGAGCTGATCCTCGCGGGCAATCCCGACACCGTCCTCAACGCCCGCATGCTCAGCTACGGCGACTACGCGACGCCCGAGCAGGGGGTGCCGCTGCAAGCCCCGGACGGGCCTTGGGAGTTGTGCCTGACGGTCAACGACTCCTGGGGTTTCCAGCACGCGGACGAGCATCACAAGTCGGTGCGCCAGTTGGTGCGTTACTTCACGGAGACGATCGGGATGGGCGGCAATCTGCTGCTCGACGTCGGCCCGAGGGAGGACGGGACGATAACGCCCGCGCAAGTGGAGCGACTCGAGGGGCTCGGCGGGTGGATCGCCCGGCACTCCGAGGCGGTGTACGGCACCGTCGCCGGCCTGCCCGCCGGCCACCACTACGGCCCCAGCACCCTCTCCGCCGACCACCGCACGCTGTACCTGGTGTGCTTCGACCCGCCCCGCGAATCGGTGTCGGTACGCGGCCTGTGTACACCCGTCAAACGGATCACGGTACTCGGCACCGGCACCGAACTCGCCCACGACGTCATCGGCGGCCTCGGCGACGTGCCGGGCGTCACGTGGATCGACGCCCCGGGCGCGGCCGACGTGGACGAGTTCGCGACGGTCCTGGCGGTCGAGCTGGACGGGGAGCTGGAGGTGTATCGGGGAGCGGGTCGGGACTGAGCCGGGGGGCCTGGTGGGAGTCTGCGACGGCGGGCGGGCAGCGGGATGTCGGGGTCGGCGGGGGGCCGTGGGTTGTCAGGGTCGGCAGAGGGGCCGCGGGTTGTCGGGGTTGACGCGTCGCCTGCAGGGTGATGGGGCCTGCGCACCTCCCGCAGGCTGCCGGGGCTGACACGTTGCCCACGGGTTGTTGAGACCGCCACATGGCCCGCGCGCTGTCGGAGCGGGCAAGTCACCCGCAGGCAGCCAGGGTTGGCCGGCGGCCCGCGAGTTGCCGGGGCCGACGCGTCGCCCACACGCCGTCGGGGCTGGCGTAGGGCCCGCGCACTGTCGGGGTCGGCACGCCGCCCGGGGGCTGTTGGGGCTGCCGCGTCGCAAGCAAGTTGTCGGGACCGATGCATGGCCTGCGTGCTGTCGGGGCCAACACCTCGCCCGCAAACTGTCGGGGCTGACACGTTGGCCACGGGCTGTTGAGGCCGCCGCGTCGCCCACGAGTTGCCGAGGCCGACACATAACCCACCCACCGTCGGAGGCAGCACCTCGCCCGCAGACTGCCAGGCCGACGCGTCGCCCTAACGCCGTCGGGGCAGGCGTAGGCCTCGCGTACGGTCGGGACCGGCACGTCGCCCGCAGGCTGCCGGAGCTGACATGTCGCCCACGAGTTGTGGGGACCGACAGATGACTCACCCACCGTCGGAGCCAACATGTCGCCCGCAGGTTGCCGGGCCGGCAGGTGGCCCGCGAGTTATCGGCGCCGACAGGTCGCCCACATGCCGTCAAGGCCGACGCACGGGCCGCGCACTGCCGGGGCTGGCACGTCACCGCGCGCGGTCGGAGCCGGCACGCGGCCACACCGCTCGCCGACACTCACCAGGACCCACCAGGACCAGCGCGCGCAGCGCCGGCCGCACCGCCCGCGCAAGCCCGCGCACGCACGCGCACCCGGCCTCCAGGTGGCCCATCCCGCACCGCCTCCAGGCCCCACCCCCACCCGCCCCTCAAGTCCCGCCCACCCTTGCCCGAACTGCCCTCGGTGAAGCGCCCAGTTCGCGGCGGCATGCCTTGTTGAAGGCCTGGAGGTCGCCGATTCCGACGGCCGCCGCGATCGCGGGGACGGACAGGGTCGACTCGCGCAGCAGATGGCGGGCGCGTTCCATGCGGCGGTGCCGGATGTAGGCGACGACCGTCGTGCCGGTCTCGGCGCGGAACAGGCGGATGAGGTGGTTGTGCGAGATGCCGGCCGCGCGGGCCACGTCGGGGACGGCCAGTTGGGCCGCCAGGTGCGACTCGATGTGCGCGACGGCGAGGGCGAAGGAGGGGTGGGGACCGGTGGTCCCGCCCGCGGCCGGGGTCGCGAGGTCGGCCACGCGCCACAGGACGGTCCACAACTCCGCTGCCGCGCGGGCGGAGTTGCGCGGCGCCGCCGCGACGGCCCGCTGCATCAGGTCGGTCAGCACGGGCGTCTGCGTTCCGGCGTCCTGCATCACGGGGACGGTCAACCGCTCACCTGCCGAAGGGAGTTCGAGGTGGGCGAAAAGGTGCTCGGAGCGGCCCCGGTAGTGGAACCGCACCAGCGCGCCGGGCGGCACCAGGCTCACATGGCCGGGCCTGATCTCGTGCGCCACCCCGTCGACGGTCAACTCCGCCTCGTAGCGGTACAGATGGAGCTGCCAGAGGTCGGGCAGCCGGAACACGTCACGTGGACTCACCGTCCCGTGCACCCCGACGCCGAGGCTGGCCACGCGCGGTGGGGTGTCGAGGCCGATCCGTACGTGGGTTCCCGTGCCGTTGGTCGCGCTCACGGTGAAAACGTACCAGTGCCTGGCAAGGGACCGGCAAGTGTCAAGAGTCTTCGAAGCGTTCGGGTGTGATGTTCCCCTCGTAGGCCATACCGGGGCCGTATTCGGGCATCCGGATAGGGCACATGTCGTGCGGCCGGACCGGGAAAAGGGGCGCCAGTGGACTCGACCACAACCGTGATCGTCATCGCCGTGGTGCTCGCGGTCGTGCTGCTCGCCGTGGCCGTCGGAGTGCTGGTGCGGCTCGTCCGCATGCGGCGCGGACTGCGCCGCGCAGGCCTTCCGACCGGCCCCAAATGGGTTTTCTGGGGTGCCGTCCTCTACTTCGTGCTGCCCACCGACCTGATGCCCGACCCCGTGTATCTGGACGACATCGCCGTGCTCCTCCTCGCTCTTCGCACCATGCGCAAGCCCCTCGGCGAGCAGGAGGAGGGCCGGCCGGGCGACCTCGGCTGAACCCTGCGGACGGCTCTCACTCCTTTCTTTGATTACGCAGAGTAAGGAAACCATTCACTCGTTCGATTCGTATAAGTCTCTGGAAGCAGACGGAAGTCAGCGGGCCAAGCGACCTCGCAGGGTGGCCACCGCTTGCACGAGGCAGTACCGACGAGGGAGAGACGATGCAACCGTTCGCGCTCAACTACGCTCGCCCGGCAGCACAGTTGGAGCTCACCACTCCGTACAGCTACGACTCCGGACTGCAGTTGAACGTGCTCGCCGACGGACGGGTGGCCGCCCACGATCTCGCGCTGCTGAGAGAACTGGGGACCACGACGTCCACCGCGGGATCGAAGACTCACTTCGACGACTGAACACGGAACGACGAAAATGACCGTCCTGGTCCTTACCTGCGAAGAGGACGTCACGGCGGACCTGGTGGTGGTCCACCTGCACGCGTCCGGCGTCCCCGTGGTCCGGATCGATCCCGCCGACCTCACCGGCGGGGTCGCGCTCTCCGGCGAGTACGTCCACGGAGCCTTCCGCGGCCATCTCTCGGCCGGGGGACGGCTGGTGAGCGTGAGCGGACTGCGTTCCATCTGGGTGCGCAGACCCGGCACGCCTGCCACCCGCGCACCCCAGCCCTCCGCGTGGCTGACCGAGGAGGCCTCCCAGGCGCTCTACGGCATGCTCCGCGGCTGTGGCGCCCGCTGGATGAACCACCCCGACGCGGCCCGCCGCGCCCGGCACAAGCCCTGGCAGTTGCGGCTCGCGCAGCGCAGCGGGCTGCCCGTGCCGGCCACTCTCATCACCACGTTCCCGCAGGCCGCCCGCGAGTTCTCGCGCCGCTTCCCGGACCTGGTGGTCAAGCCGGTCTCCGGTGCCCATCCGCAGGATCCGCCCCGGGCGGTGCCGACGAGCCGGGTCGCGCCGGACACCGACTTCGCCGCCGTCGCGTTCGGCCCCACCCTGCTGCAACGCCGGATCGCCAAGCGCGCGGACATCCGGCTCACCGTGGTGGGCGACCGGATGCTCGCCGCCCGTACGGCGACCGCCCCGGACACCGACCCCGCCGAGGTCGACGTCCGGTTCGCCGCCGCGCAGCCCTGGCACCCCGTCGAGGTCCCGCCGCGCATCGCCGAGGCCGTCCTGACCTATCTGCGCGAGGCCGAACTGGCCTACGGCGCCTTCGACTTCGCCGAGGACGGGGACGGCACCTGGTGGTTCCTGGAGTGCAACCAGTCGGGTCAGTTCGGCTTCATCGAGGCAGAGACGGGGCAGCCGATCGCCCGGACCATCGCGGAGTGGCTGGCCCTGCCCGCCGCGCCGGAGCGGGAGGGCCTCGTCAACGGGGCGGACAGCACGGCCGGTTGAGCAGTAACGGTTCGCCTGAGGTGGGCGGGGCGAGCGTCCGGGTCAGGAGTGGTGCTCTGCCCCGTTTGCCCCCAGGAGAGCGCACACGGCGTCCTCCTCGACCGCGCGCAGCTTGCGCAGCAGAGCGGCGTTCCCCGCCTGGTTCACCTGAGTTGTCAATGAGAAAGTGAGCGCCCGCCGGCCGTCCGGGGTCGCCGCCATCAACTGTGTGTAACCAAGGGTGTTCCCGGTATGTCCCAGAACGACCCCGCAGCGGGTGTCGTAGCGGAAGAGGGCGAGTCCTGCGCTGTTGCGGCCGGGGCCGGCCGGTTCGGAGGCGCCGGGGATCCAGTGCCGCTGTTCCCGCACGGCCGCCCGTGTGGTGAGGGCCCCTGCGGCGTAGCCGCCGATGAACGCGGACAGGTCGCGGGGCGACGAGGTGATGCCTCCCGAGGCCCACACCCCGGACATGCCGATGGTCTCGCTGACGTCCTCCGGTCCGGACGGTCCGCCGACCGCGTAGCCGTGCATGTAGGGCTCCGGCATCCGGTAGCCCTGGGGCAGGCTCGTGTCGCGCAGCCCCAGCGGCCGGTACACGTCGTGCCGCAGCAGGTCCTCGTAGCGCGCGCCGGTCGCCGCCTCGGCCATCAGCGCCACGGCGATGTTGTCGGAGTTGGAGTACCGGTACTGCGAGCCCGGCCTGAAGCCCAGCGGTTCACCCGCCACGAAGTCGAGCAGGCGCCGCGAGTCGAAGAGCCGGTGCGGATCGGCCGCGATGAGGCTCCGGAACTGTGGGCTCTGGCTGAAGTCCGGGAGCCCGCTGGTGTGTTGGAGCAGTTGCCGCAGGGTCACCTTCCGCCAGGCGTGGGGCAGCCGGGGCAGCCGGGCGCCGATGGTGTCGTCGAGGGCGAGCCGGTGCTCTCGTACGAGGCTCAGGGCCACCGCCCCGCTGAAGGCCTTGCTGGTGCTGGCGGTCCGGGTGTGGTCGCGCGCTTCGAGCGGGCGGCCGGTGGTGACGTCGGCGGTGCCGGCGCGCAGGACGCGCTGCCGGTCGCCGTCGCGCAGCACGACGATCACGCCGGGCGGGCCGTCCGGGGCGGCGACCAGTTCGTCGAGGCCGCGCTGGAGGGAGTGGTCGTCGGCCGCGGCGGGCGAGACGGGCACGAGAGCGCCGACACAGGTGGCGACGAGGAGGGAGACGAGGCGGAGCGGGAAGGGCATGGAGTGTCCTGGGGGCAGTGGGGTCGGGACAGCACCAGAATCCGGGGGCTCGTCCGCGTCCGCGCGGGTACGTGCTCCATACGGCCCCGTCGGCTCCCTCTTCTTCACGGTGTTGCCGGGTGGGCCGTGCTGTGCCGTAATCGGATGACCCGTGGTGCGGATCTTGGCGGTGCCGTGCCGCACCGGAAGGAGCGGCTGGGATGGACGCGTACGGTGCCGGGGACGACGTCACGGCGACCCCGGGTGGGCTGCTGGACCTGTTGCGGGTCGCGGCCGTGGTCCTGGATGCCGGCGGGTACATCACCCTGTGGAGTCCGGAGGCGGAGCAGTTGCTCGGCTACTCCCCCGAGGAGGCGCTGACGCAGCGCGCGGACCGGCTGCTGGTGTCGCCCGACGACCGGGTCCGGGCACGTGAGCTGTTCGCCCAGGTCGGTACGGGCGCCCGCTGGGCGGGGGTCTTCCCGATGCTGCACCGGGACGGCACGGAGCGGCAGGTGGAGTTCCGCACGATGCGGCTGCGCGACAGCCACGGTCAGGCGCATCTGCTGGGGCTGGCCGCGGACGCGACGACGGTACGGGGCGTGGAGCGGGACCTGGCCACGTCCCACAGCCTGGTGCGGCAGACACCGGTGGGCATCGCGGTGTTCGACACCGAGCTGCGCTGGGTCGGCGTCAACCCGGCCCTGGAGCGGATCAACGGCGTCCCGGAGGCGGAGCTCATCGGGCGCCGGGTCGGCGAGGTGCTGCCGGATCTGGACGTGGCGGCCATCGAGTCACGCATGCGGCATGTGCTGATCACCGGCAAGCCGCTGCTCGACCAGCAGACCGTGGGCCGGACGCCCGCCGACCTCGTGGACCGGGCGTACTCGGAGTCGTACCACCGCATCGAGGACGCGCAGGGCCGGGTGCTCGGGCTGGCGATGGCCGTCCTGGACGTGACCGAGCGGGAGCAGGCGGCGGCCGAGGTCGCGCAGGCGCGCCGGCGGCTGTCCGTCGTGGCGGAGGCCGGGGTGCGGATCGGGACGACGCTGGACCTCCAGCAGACCGCGCGGGAACTGGCCGACGTCGCGGTCCCGCACGTGGCCGACCTGGCCGCCGTGGACGTACTGGAATCGGTCGTCACGGACGGCTCCATCACTCCGGTGACCGAGGACGCGCAGGTCGAGTTCCGGGCGCTGGCCGTCGCCGCCGGCTACCTCACCGACGCGATCCACGCCGCGGACCCGGTGGGCGAACTGGCCACCTACGGCCCCCACCGCATCATCACCCAGTGCGTCCGCGAGGCCGGCCCGATCCTGGTCGCGCGGGTGGACCCGCCGATGATGCGTCGCATCGCCCGGGACGGACGCGCCGCCCAGACCCTGCGCACGGCGGGCGTCCACTCCTACCTGGCCGTCCCGCTGATGGCCCGCGGCGAGGTCCTGGGCACGCTGAGCCTCTACCGCACCGTCAACGAGCGCCCCTTCGACGAACAGGACCGCGTCCTCGCCTCGGAACTCGCCGCGCGCGCCGCGATCTGCATCGACAACGCCCGCCTCTACGGCCGCGAGCGCACCACCGCGCTGACCCTCCAGCGCAGCCTGCTGCCATCGGCACCGGCCCGGCAGGAGGGGCTCGACATCGCCGCCCGCTATCTCCCGGCGCTGAGCGAGGTCGGGGGCGACTGGTACGACGTGCTGCCGCTGGGGCCGGGCCGCACGGGTCTGGTCGTCGGCGACGTGATGGGCAAGGGTGTCCAAGCCGCCGCCATCATGGGGCAGTTGAGCACCGCGACCCGCGCGCTGGCCCGGCTCGACCTGCCGCCGGCGGAGCTGCTGCACCACCTCGACGACCTCACCGGCTCCCTCGGAGACACGATCGCCACGTGCGCGTACGGCGTCGTCGACCTCGGGCGCGGCACCGTCGCGCTGTCCAGCGCGGGGCATCTGCCGCCCGTCCTGATCCACCCGGACGGCGCCGCGGAACTCCTCGACATTCCCGGCGGAGTCCCGCTCGGCGTCGGCGGGGTGGACTTCGGGACCGTCGAAGTCGGCTTCACCACAGGCGCGTTGCTCGCCCTCTACTCCGACGGGCTGGTGGAGAACCGCGGTGAGTCGATCGACGTGGGACTGCACGCGCTGACAAGGCTGTTGCAGAGTTCCCGGCGCCCGCTGGAGCAGACGAGCGACATGCTCCTCGACGCGCTGCGCCCGGAACCCGACGACGACGTGGCGCTCCTCCTGGTCCGGGTCACGGGCTGACCGGTCAGGCGCCCGTCGTCGAGCCGGGACGGATGATCATCAGCACGGTGACGGTCGCCCACAGCAGGTTGAAGATGCCGGTGAACACGGCGAGTTGAACGGTCCCGGCCCGCTCCACGGGCCGCCGTGCGCCGAGTTCCTCCAGGAGTTCGTCCTGCCGCGGCAGGACGAACGCGATCAGGATGCCGGCCGCCACCGCGGTGAGCGTGATGGAGGCGATGAGCCAGCCGCTGCCCAGGACGCCCATGGCGGAGGCGGTCGCGAAGCCGAAGAGGGGCACCGCCAGCCCGACCGCGCCGTAGAGACGGCAGATGCGGTGCAGCAGTCGTACGGTCGTCACCCCCGCGTCGGGGCCGTCCGCGCCCGCGAGAGCGCGGCGGGCCGCCGGGGGGAACATGCTGGCGGCGACGGTGACGGGGCCGACCGCGACGATGGCGGCCAGGACGTGCAGAGTGAGAAGGATCTTGGTCACCGGCCCAGGCTAGGGAGGTCCCGCCCGCGAGCACAGAGGCTGAAATGACAGCTTCCAACGGATTCTCGCCAATGCGTTCCACTGGCCATTTGCGACAGAAGGCCCTGTCATCGGCCTGGCGGGAATCCGCCTATCGTGGTGTTCATGCACAACGTCGCGATTCTGGTTCTCGATCATGTGGTGCCGTTCGACATGGCGACACCGATGGAGGTGTTCGGCCGTACCCGGCTGCCGGACGGGCGGAACGCCTACCGGGTGCGGGTGTGCGGCGAGACGCCGGACGTGCGGACGGACGGGTTCACGCTGCGGGTCGACCACGGGCTGGAAGCGCTGGCGGACGCCGACACCGTCATCGTCCCGGGCCGCTCGGAGCAGGCCGCGCCGCCCTCCGCGCGGGTGCTGGCGGCACTGCGGGAGGCGGCAGCGGCGGGCACCCGGATCGTGTCCATCTGCGTGGGGGCCTTCGTGCTGGCCGAGGCCGGACTGCTGGACGGGCTGCGGGCCACCACGCACTGGGTGGCGGCCGACGCCTTGGCCCGCGCCTACCCGCTGGTCGAGGTGCAGCCGGACGTGCTGTACGTCGACAACGGGCAGATCCTCACCTCGGCCGGGGCCGCCGCCGGTCTTGACCTGTGTCTGCACCTCATTCGGCGGGACTACGGCTCGGCGGTCGCCGCGGACGCGGCCCGGCTGTCGGTCATGCCGCTCGAACGCGAGGGCGGGCAGGCCCAGTTCATCGTCCACCGGCACCCGCCGATCCCGCAGGGCTCGACCCTCGAACCGCTGCTCCGGTGGATCGAGGACAACCTCTCCCACGAGGTCACCCTGGGCGCGCTGGCGACGCGATCGGGCATGAGCGAGCGGACGTTCAGCCGCCGGTTCCGCGAACAGACGGGCAGCACACCGCTCCAGTGGCTGCTGCGGGCCCGGGTCCGGCGTGCCCAGTACCTGTTGGAGAACAGCGACCACACCATCGAACGCATCGCCCAGCAGGCCGGGTTCGGCTCCCCCACCGCGTTCCGCGAGCGCTTCCGCCGGGTGGTCGGCACGAGCCCGCAGGCGTACCGCTCGGCGTTCCACGGCAGGACGGTTCCCGAAGCGGCGTTCTCCTGACGGAACTACGCCACGGCGCGGCCGTCCGTGACCGCGCCCGGCCGTGTGCCGCGCGCCGCCGCGAGCAGGGCGTCCGCCTTGACGATGGCTTCCCGGATACCGGTCGCGCCCGTCATCACGCAGAGGGCGTGGCTGACGTCGTTCAACTCGGCCGCCGCCTGCGGACGGTGCTTCTCCGCCTGGGAGATGCGCAGTACCGCATACCGGGTGAGCAGTTTCCTGACGGCCTTCGGGTCCGGCACGGGCACGGAACACCCCTCTCTCTTCCGCTTCGTGTGCCCCGTCGGCGCCGGATCACGCACCCGGCACGAGATCCGCTCAGGCGACCTGCCCGCTGTGCAGGGCCGTGTACGCCCCGCCCCGGCGCAGAAGTTCGTCGTGCGTGCCGACCTCCAGGATCTCCCCGTCGCCCATCACCACGATCCGGTCGGCGCTTCGGACGGTGGACAGCCGGTGCGCGACCACGAAGGTCGTACGGCCGCGCAGCAGCCGGGCGAGGGCCTGCTGGACGAGCGCCTCCGAGCGGGTGTCCAGGGCCGAGGTCGCCTCGTCCAGGACGAGCACCTTGGGGTCGCGGATCAACGCCCGTGCGATGGCGAGGCGTTGACGCTGACCGCCGGACAGCCGGGCCCCGCGCTCGCCGACCAGGGTCTCCAGGCCCTGCGGCAACTTGTCCACGAACTCGAGGGCGTTGGCGTCCCGCAGTGCCGCGCGCACCGAATCCTCGTCGGCGTCGTCCATGCCGTAGGCCACGTTGTCGTGGATCGTGCCGTCGAAGAGGATCGACTCCTGGGGGACGACCGAGACGAAGCGGCGGTACGTGCGCAGGTCGAGGGTGTTCATGTCCGTGCCGTCGAGCAGGAGTTGGCCGGTGGTGGGGCGGATGAAGCCGATGACGAGGTTGAGGACCGTGGACTTGCCCGCGCCGGACGCGCCGACGAGGGCGACGGTCTCGCCGGGTGCGACGGTGAGCGTGAAGTCGCTGACGGCGGGCCGGAGTTGCTCGTCGTAGGTGTGGCCGACGTTCCGGAAGGTGACGGCTCCGCCGACCTCGGTGACCTTCGCCTTGCCCTCGTTGTCCTCCAACTCGGGCGCCTGGAGCACCTCTCCGACCGAGCGGACCGATTCCAGGCCCTTGGTGATGACCGGGGCCAGGGTCGTGAGGGTCGTGGTGGAGTTGGTGAGGGTGGTCAGGAAGGCGCTCAGCATGACGACGTCGCCTGCGGTGACTCCCCAGACGCCGTAGTACGACACCAGGGCCGAGCCGCTGAGGACCATCACGCCGACCACGTTGAGGACGACCCAGGCCAGTGAGCCGAAGCGGCCGTTGAGGAGGTCGAGGCGGTTTCCGGAGGTGAGCAGGCGGCGCAGGGTGCCGTCCATGCGGCGCAGTGCCTTGCCCTCCAGGCCGTGGGCGCGGGTGACCGGGATGAGGCGGGTCATCTCCGTCACGCGCGAGGACAGGGTCTCGACCTCGTGGCGGAACTGCTCGTTGTGGGTGCGAAGGCGCGCCTTGAGCCGGGAGACGAGCAGTGCGGCGACCGGTACGACGACGATGAAGACGGGCACGAACTCCGGTGTGCGGAAGCCGATGATGACCAGTCCGCCGGTGAGCACGGTGATCGCGCCGAGGCCGGTCTCGGCGGTCTGCTGGACCATCTGCTCGACCGTCTCCACGTCGCGCACGACCTTGGCCTGGAGCACGCCGGCGCTGACCCGGGAGTGGTAGCCGATGGAGAGCTGCTGCATGCGGGTGCACAGGGCCGAGCGCAGGTCGGTGCCCATGCGGCGGACGCTGCCGTAGAGGAGGCGGACGTAGAGGACGTGCAGGGGATAGTTGATCAGCAGGATGAACAGGATGATGCCGGTGCTGATCCAGAGTCTGCTGACCGGCTGGTGCTGGACGACCGTGTCGATGATGGACGCGGTGATCAGCGGGAGCAGCCAGATGGGGCTGTGCTTGACCGTGAACACGGCGACGGCCAGGGCCAGTCGTCGGCGGTCGGCGCGGAACAGGTAGGCGAGGGTGCGGATCGGGTGTTCGTCGCGGTAGCGGTGGTCGAGCGGTTTCTCCGTGGATGACGCCATGGGCAGTGATCCTTCCCCTGCGACCGGGCGGCGGGCAAGCGCTTTCCATCCTTGCCCGCCCCGATGGCACCTCAGGCGTCACGGCCTTCTCAGACGGCGTCCAGCTCCGCGATCTCCTCGGCGGAGAGGGTCAGTTCGGGTGCGGCGGCCGAGTCGCGGATCGTCTCGGGGCGGCTGGCACCCGGAATCGGTACGACGACCGGGGACTTGGCGAGCATCCAGGCCAGGCACACGCGCTGCGGGCTGACGCCGTGCTTCTCGGCGATCCGGGCGAACGGCGCGTAGGCGGAGCCGAGTTCACCGGCGCGGGCGATGCCGCCGAGCGGGCTCCAGGGCAGGAACGCGATGCCGAGTTCGTCGCAGAGGTCCAACTCCGGCTCGCTGGAGCGGAAGGCCGGGGAGAACTGGTTCTGCACGGAGACCAGTCGGCCGTCGAGGATCTCGTTCGCCAGCCGGATCTGCTCCGGGTCCGCGTTCGAGATGCCGGCCAGGCGGATCTTGCCCTCGTCGAGCAACTCCCGTACGGCGCCCACCGAGTCCGCGTACGGGACCCTCGGGTCGGGGCGGTGGAACTGGTAGAGCCCGATGGCCTCGACGCCCAGCCGGCGCAGGGACGCCTCGCAGGCCTTCTTGAGGTACTCGGGGCTGCCGTCCAGGGTCCAACTGCCGTCCCCCGGGCGGAGATGGCCGCCCTTGGTGGCGACCAGGACGTCCGCGCCCCGGTCGTGGGAGGCGAGGGCCTTGGCGATCAGGGTCTCGTTGTGTCCGACCTCGTCGGCGTGCAGGTGATAGGCGTCCGCGGTGTCGATCAGCGTCACGCCCGCGTCGAGGGCGGCGTGGATGGTCGCGAGGGAGCGTGCCTCGTCCGGCCGCCCCTCGATCGACATGGGCATTCCGCCCAGGCCGATCGCACCGACCTCGACGTCACCGATACGGCGGGTCTCCATGGCTCGTGCTCCTCTTCCGGTCTTCCGGCTCGGTCGTCCGACTGTCGCGCCCTCCAGCCTCTCCGGCCCGGGCCCCCAGGTCCAATAGAAGAAACCGAACGCATCCAGCAGCGGGACTGCTCAATGCGCGGCGATCCTGGCGACGAACGCCGTGAGGTTGGTGACGGTCCGTCGGATCTTCTCCTCCAGGGTGAGTGATTCGGGCAGCCGTGCGCCGACGCCCGCGTCCTTCTTGCCGCGCACGTACAGCGGGCAGGCGAGGTCGCTGCATATGTAGGCGCCCACGGAGTTGCCCTGCTGTCCCGCCCTGCCGGCCTTCGCGGCGGCCATGAGGGAGACGCCTCCGGTGTGGGTGGTCAGGCAGAGCGAACACATGCTGCGCCGCGCCTGCCAGGAGGCGGCACCGGTGGCGCGCAGCGCGACCGCCGTGAGGCGGCCGTCCAGCTCGGCGGCCAGATAGGCCCGGTCGGGGGCCTGGGGGTCCCGCCAGCCGAGGAAGTCCAGGTCGTCCCAGGGCCGCTCGGCCAGGTCACGGGGGACGGACAGGCGCTTGGCCTCGCCCTTGGTGCAGTTCACGAAGGCGGTGCGGATCTCCCGCTCGGTCAGAGGTCTCATGAACGGCACGCTAGTTTGCCTAAAACCTTTAGGCAAATGCATAATAGTTATCGTCGAATGGGAGGAAGATCATGGCCAGAGCAGGACTGACGCCGGAGCGGCTGACCCTGGCGGGGGCGGAGCTGGCCGACGAGGTGGGCTTCGACCAGGTGACCGTCTCGGCGCTCGCCCGACGGTTTGACGTCAAGGTCGCGAGTCTGTACTCACACCTGAAGAACTCCCAGGAACTCCGCACCAGGATCGCCCTGTTCGCCCTGGAGGAACTCGCCGACCGGGTCTCCGACGCCCTGGCCGGACGGGCCGGCAAGGACGCCCTGGCCGCCTTCGCCGACGCCTACCGCGACTACGCCCGGGAGCACCCCGGCCGGTACGACGCGGCACGGCTCCGGCTCGATCCCGAGACGGCGGCCGCCAGCGCGGGGGTACGGCACGCGCAGATGACCCGGGCGATCCTGCGCGGCTACGACCTGGCCGAGCCGGACCAGACCCACGCCGTCCGGATGCTGGGCAGCGTCTTCCACGGCTACGTCAGCCTGGAGCTGGCCGGCGGCTTCGAGCACAGCGCGCCCGACGCGCGGGAGTCCTGGACCTGGATCGTGGATTCCCTCGACACGCTGCTCCGGAACCTGGCCGCGCCCCGGACCTGACACACCCGACCGTCCCGGAAACCCCGATCACCAGGTTGAGGCGATGAACACCGAGCACGACATGATCACCACCCCCGTCACCACCGACCTGCTGCGAGGCCACCTGGACGTGGAGACGACCGCGCACGGCCTGCTGCCGCACCGGCTGCCCGCCCGCGCACGCCGGCAGATACCCGACGACCAGACAGCCGTGGCCGAGGCACAACCCTCAGGTGTACGGCTGGTCTTCCGCACCCGGGCCACCACCATCGACCTGGACACACTGCCCACCAAGCGCGTCCACCGGGGATTCCCGCCCCCGCCGGACGGCGTGTACGACCTGCTGGTCGACGGCCGCCTCACCGCGCAGGCCACGGTGCCCGGCGGCCGGGTGCGCACGATCACCGACATGGTGACCCAGACCTCCGAGCTCACGGAGGGGCCGCCCGGCACCGCCCGTTTCACCGGTCTCCCGGCAGGTGACAAGGACGTCGAGATCTGGCTCCCGCACACGGAGATCACCGAGGTGATCGCCCTGCGCACCGACGCCCCCGTCGAAAGGGCGCGGGACAATGGGCGCAAGGTATGGCTGCACCACGGCAGTTCCATCAGCCATGGCTCGAACGCCACGCATCCGACGGCCACTTGGCCGGCGCTGGCAGCCGCCCGGGGTCAAGTGGAGCTGGTCAACCTGGGGTTCAGCGGCAGCGCACTGCTCGACCCGTTCACCGCCCGGGCGATGCGGGACACCCCCGCGGATCTGATCAGCGTCAAGATCGGCATCAATGTCGTCAACGCCGACGCGATGCGCCTGCGCGCCTTCGGTCCCGCGGTCCACGGCTTCCTCGACACCCTCCGCGAGGGGCATCCGACCACCCCGCTGCTGGTCGTGTCCCCGATCCTCTGCCCGGTCCAGGAGGACACTCCGGGCCCGCTCATGCCCGACTTCGACGGCGGGACCCTGGGGTTCAGGGCGACCGGCGACCCTGCCGAACGGGCCCTCGGGCGTCTGACGCTCACCGTCATCCGCGCCGAACTCGCCAGGATCGTCGAGCAGCGGGCGACCGACGACCCGAACCTGCACTACCTCGACGGCCGTGACCTCTACGGCGACAAGGACTACGCCGAACTCCCGCTCCCGGACGCGGTCCACCCCGACCCGGCGGGACACCGGCGCATCGGCGAGAACTTCGGGCGGCTCGTGTTCGGTGGCGGCGGTCCCTTCGCGACCGAGAACGGCTGAGAACGACTGAGGCCGGCCGAGCGGGACCACGACCGCGCCGCGGCTCGGCTGCGCTAGGACTCGACCAGGCGAATCACTCCTCGTCCCTCCCATGGGCCGCGCGATGCGCCGAGTGGCGGGGAGTGCTTGCGCACCCGCCCCGGTCGTATGGCACGCTCACCTGCGACCGGACGGCCGGATCGACTCCGGCCCGCCACCCGGCTCGACCGCGGAAAGGCAGCGTCATGCGTATCGGACTGCTCGGCACCGGCCCTTGGGCCCAGATGGCTCACGCCCCCGCCCTCAGTGGGCACGACGCGTGGGACTTCGCGGGCGTGTGGGGCCGCCGCGCCGACGCCGCCAAGGAACTGGCCGACCGGCACGGTGTACCGGCCTACGACGATGTCGACGCCCTGCTCGCGGACGTGGACGCCGTCGCCGTGGCGCTGCCGCCGTCCGTGCAGGCCGAGTTGGCGGTGCGGGCCGCGCGGGCGGGATGTCATCTGCTGCTGGACAAGCCGCTGGCGCCGACGGTGGATCAGGGGCGGACCGTGGTCGACGCGGTGCGGGAGGCCGGGGTCGCGTCGGTCGTGTTCTTCACCACCCGCTTCCAGCCCGAGACGGAGGCGTGGATCACCGAACAGGCCGCCGCCGAGGGCTGGTTCACGGCCCGGGCCGAGTGGCTCGGCTCGGTGTTCACCAGCGACAGCCCGTTCGCGGCCTCGCCCTGGCGGCAGGAGAAGGGTGCGCTGTGGGACGTGGGCCCGCATGCCTTGTCCGTGCTGCTGCCGGTCCTCGGCGACGTCCGCCGGGTGGCCGCCGCCGTGCGGGGTCCCGGCGACACGGTCCTGCTGGTCCTGAACCACGCCGGCGGTGCGTCCAGCACGCTGACCCTGAGCCTCACCGCGCCGACCGCGGCGGCGGGAGCCACGGTCGAACTGCGCGGCGCGGCCGGGGTGACCAGCATCCCCGACAGCTCGGGCGACGCGGTGTCCGCCCTGGTGCGGGCCGCCGACGCGCTGGCCGAGGCGGTGCGCACGGGCCGACCGCACCCGTGCGACGCGGCTTTCGGACAGCGGGTCACCGAGATCCTGGCCGAGGCCGAAGCCATGGTGGACGCCGACGCCGGCTGATCACCCGCCGTCGGGCGCCTCCTCGTCCTCGCCGAACGGCTCGTCGCTCCACCGGAACCAGGCCCGCTCCCCCTCGATGTGCAGCAGGAACTCGGGGACGGGCCCGTCCGGCGAGGTGAGCGTCACCTGCCGCCGGACCTCGTCGTAGACCTCCTCCCACCGCGTCCACTCGTCGTCCGCCTGCACCAGGGCGAGTTCCCGCGCGAACAGGTCCCGTACGGCGTCGAAGGCCGGACCCGGGGTGAACTTGCCCGACAGCCAAGGGAAATCGGCGTCGTCGATCAGGATCTCCCCCACCGGTTCCGCGCCCGCTTCCGCGCGCGTGCGCACCTGCCAGACCTCGCCGACGAACCCCATGCCCGCCTCCATCCCGCCGTAGAGCGATGTGCCGTGGAACCACGTGTCGTAGAACCATGTGCCGTGGATCAACCTGTCGCCAGCATGGCACCCGGCACTGACAGTCGGCCCGGTGCGGATCGCGGGCCGGGCCGACTGTCCCTCGGGGCTACGGGGCGGTGCGGTTACTCGACGACATGGAAGTTGGCCCGCTCCCGGATGACCGGGTAGCCGGCCTTGGCGAAGTGCGCGGCCATCGGGAAGTTGACCTGGTCCGTGGCGGCGGCGATGAACTCGGCGCCGCGTTCGACGAGGTAGTGGGTGCACTCGGCGAGCAGGTCGCGGGCGTAGCCGTGGCCGCGCTGTTCCGGTACGACGCCGATGAAGCCGATGCACGGGCCCGACGGGTTGTGGGCCGGGATGTGGATGCCCGCGAGGTCTCCCTCGGGGGTGCGGGCGACCTGCCACCACTCACGTGGGGACGGGCACCAGCGGAAGAAGTCGATCTCCTCCTGTGCGGCCTGGTCGACTCCCCCTTGTCGGATGGCCAGTTGGGAATGGGCGTCGAGGGTGACGGAGTGGATGCGGCGCAGTGCGTCGAAGAACACGGCGTCGTCCGGTTCGGGGGCGAAGACGAGCCGTCCGGGGCGTTCGGGCAGCCCGCACTCCGGGGTCCACCGGTAGATGAAGCGCTCGACCAGGAGGTCGTACCCGGCCGCGCGCAGGGCGGTGAAGCGTGCCTCGGCGGCGGCGCGCGCCTCGGGGCTGTCGCGCCAGCCGGCGGGGAGGTTCAGTTCCGCGCCGACGCGCCAGGGTGCGCTGCGCAGGAGTTCGGCCCCTGCCTCCTCCTCGCCCTCGAGCACGTCGAAGCAGTTGACGGTGAGGGGTTCGGTGTCGTTCGGGCCGCCCCACCAGGCGCCGCGCGCGACGACCGTGCCGTCGCGCAGCGCCACCCGCTGCCAGTCGGGCCGCCAGGTCGTCAGCCGGTTCGCGGCTCGGGCGCCGAGCGGGTCGGGAAGGGTGTCGAAAAGATGGGCGTCGCTCTCGTCGAGCGCGCGAATGACCAGATCGGTCATGGATTTCCTCCGGGAGGGGTACGGCGTGGAGCGCTCCCGGTCAGGTCAGTCGTGTCACGCCGGGTCAACGGGGAGGGAGCGCTGGGGTGTTGTGGACCTCATGGCACTCGCCTCCTTCCGCTGGTCTCAGGGCGTGTACCCGCACGTTAGGGGACGGGTCCGCCGCCCGTCCACCGCATTTCCGGGTCGGCCCGGCGGAGCGGGGCTCCGCCGGGCCGGTGCGCGTCACTTCGGGAGGTGTACCGGGTCGGTCGCCCAGCTCGTGTTCGGTTCGGTGGCGAGCCGGACGTCCAGCCTGCCGCCCTTGAGGGTCGGTCCCGCGCCGGTCCACGCGCGCGTGAGGTCATGGCCGTCGAGCCGTACGGCGTCGACGTACCGGTGGGTGTCGTCGGCGTCGGGGGCGGTGACGACGATGTCCGTGCGGCCCGGCCGGTCCACGACCGCCTTCGGGAACAGCGGTGCGCCGAGCAGCAGGTCGGCGCTGCCCGGGGTGCGCGGATAGATGCCGAGAGCGGAGAAGACGTACCAGGCGGACATGGTGCCGAGGTCGTCGTTGCCGGGCAGGCCCTTGGGTCCGGTGCCGTAGGCGGTGTCGAGGATCTGGCGGACCGTCGCCTGGGTCTTCCAGGGCTGGCCCAGGGAGTTGTAGAGCCAGGGGGCGTGGATGTCGGGCTCGTTGGTCGGGTCGTAGCGCAGCGCGTCGCCGCCCCGGACCGACCACGCCCCGTCCGCGGTGTGGAAGAAGCCGTCGAGCCGGGTGGCGGCCGTCTCGCGTCCACCCATCGCCTCGGCCAGCCCCTGGACGTCCTGCGGGACCATCCACACGTAGGCGGCGGCCGAGCCCTGTGCGAAGCCGAGATCGCTCGCCGGGTTGAACGGTGTCACCCAGGAGCCGTCGAGGTTGCGGGCCTGGATGTAACCGGTGGCGGGATTGAAGACGTTGCTCCAGTAGGCGCCGCGTTCGGTGAAGGTCTTCGCCTCGGCGGTCCGGCCGAGCAGTTTGGCCCACTGGGCGAGGGCGGAGTCGGCGACCGCGTCCTCCAGGGTCTCGGCGGCGCCGCCCCAGCAGTGGCACGCGTCCTGGGCCGCGTAGTGAGAGGTCATGTACTGGGCCAGGTTGGGGCGTTGGCCCACGCACTGGCCGGGGCAGCCGGCGTCCGAGAGCTCGTCCGCGTTGGGCACGGTGGCCTGGTGGACGAGTGAGTCGAAGGCCCCCTGGTAGTCGAAGTTGCGGACGCCCATGGCGTAGAAGGTGGCCAGGGTCGCGGCGGACGGGTCGCCGGTCATGACGTGGGTGGCGCCGCTGATGTGCACCCAGCGGTCCCAGACTCCGCCGTTCTGCCGGGCGAAGTTGTAGAGCGACTGGGCGAAGTCGCCCGCGACGGTGGGCTTCAGGAGGGCGAGCAGTTGGATCTGGGCGCGGTACTGGTCCCAGCCGGAGAAGTTGCTGTACTGCGCCCGCTGTCCGCGCGCCAGCCGGTGGACGGCCTGGTCCATGCCCCAGTAACGGCCGTCGGTGTCACTGATCAGGTTGGGCTGCATGAGGGCGTGGTACAGCGCCGTGTAGAAGGTCTGGCGGCGGGCGGGGGTGCCGCCGTCGATGCGTACGGTGCTCAGTTCGCGGTCCCACGCGCGGGCGCCCGCTGTGGCGACGTCGGCCACGCGCGCGTGCGGGGCGATCTCCTGGCGGAGGTTGGTCTCGGCTCCGGCGAGGCTGACGTACGAGATGCCGAGCCGCATGTGGACATCGTTGTCAGATGTCGTGTCGAAGCCGACCCAGCCGCCGGATCCGCGACCCGCGCGGTCGGCGCCGGTGGCGTATCCCTCGCCCCCGGAGGCGGTCGTCGAACCGGGCGACACCGTGCTGTCGTGCCAGGTGCCGACCGAGGAGAAGGCGCGGTCGAAGGAGGCGCTGAAGTAGAGCCGGTAGTAGCTCTTGCGGTTGTTGACGCCGCCGTTGGCGCGGCGCCCGCAGAAGGCGCCGGTGAGGACCCAGCCGGTCACCTTGTGGTGGACGGTGTCGATGTCGACGTGCGCGTCGGCGCTGCCGTTGAGGGAGTTGGAGACGCGGAAGAGCAGACTCGCCGGACGGTCGGAGGGGAAGGTGAAGTCGGCGACTCCGGCGCGTTTGCTGACGGCCAGGTCGGCGGTGGCTCCGGAGGCGAGACCGAGGGTGTAGCGGCCGGGGGTGGCCTTCTCGTCGGCGTGCGAGAAGTTCGACGCGTAGACGGCGTCCTTGGTGTCCGCCGAGGGTGACGAGGTGACGTCGCCGACGAACGGCATGATCGGTACGTCGCCGGCCGCGCCGGGGTTGCAGCCCGCGCCGTTGACGTGGGTGAGGCTCAGACCGCGGATGCGGGTGGCGCCGTACTCGTATCCGTTGGCCGCGCCCGTGCTGGTCTGGTCGCCGGTGGTGCTGGTCGGCGACCAGGCGATCATGCCGGACGGGAGGGTGGCGCCGGGGTAGGTGTTGCCGCCGTTGGAGGAACCGATCAGCGGGTCGACGAGCGAGGACAGCTCGCCCGCGGAGCCGGTCGCCGCCGCGAGGGCGGGGAACGGGGCGGCCGCGGCGAGCGCGGTCGCGGTCGCCACCGCCGCGGCTCCGAGGCCGAACCGCCGTGCCGTGCCCAGTAGTTGGTGACGCATGCGTCAAGTCGCCTTTCGGAGAAGGGACATGGGGGGCCGAAGAGACAGGCCCGGAAGACAGGGGGCCCCGCGAGGCTAGGAGGCCGCGCGATGGGAGGGAAGAGGCGCCCGGGTACGGGTGATGAAGCACGGGTGAACGCTTCGCCAGGCACTTAAGTGATCCTTAAGCAGGGATTAAGCCATCCATCTTGCCGGGTTCCCGCAGGTCAGCGAGGTGACGACGTCCCGTCGAACCCTTGGCCGGGGCGCCTCTCGTGCGTAACATCGGGCTCCGGCGGCGGTGCCGACGCACGCTGTGAGAGCGCTCTCAACGCGTCGGCACCGTCCGCTTCGAACTGCCCGACGTCCGGAGGCCCCCCACATGACTCCCCCGACCCCCCGCCATCAGCGCCCGCTCGGCCGCCGCAAGCTCCTCTTCGCGCTCGGGGGCGCCGCGGTGGCCGCTCCCGCACTCGCGGCGCTGGCGCCGCACGCCCTCGCGGACACCAAGTCCCCGGAGACCAGCGCCGATCAGGCGGGCGCCCTCCCGCTGACGCTGGTCAACAACAGCGGCTCGTTCGACAACGCGAACGTGCACGTCTACATCGTCGGAAACGCGGACGGCAAGCAGGTGCGGGTCACTGCGGACGGCACGCTCGCGCCGATCGCGCTCTCGGACAACGGCGCCGACGGTTTCACCGACTACGCGATCAGCCTCGGCTCCGGTGCGGAGACGACGATTTCGCTCCCGTACCTGTCGGGCCGCATCTACGTCTCGCTCGGCGCGAAACTCAGGTTCAAGGCCGTGGCGGACGGCAACGGCGATCCGGCACTCCAGTACCCGGCCGGCTGGGTGACCTCCGACCCCAACTACCAAATCCTGCACGACTGCGCCGAGTTCACGCACAACACGGCGGGCATGTTCTGCAACACGACGATGGTCGACATGTTCAGCGTGCCGCTGAGCATCCGGCTGACCGGCGCGCAGGACCGGACGACGGGCACCCTGCGCGACGGCGGCCGGGCGTCCGTGTTCGACGCGGTGCGGCAGGTCGAGGCGTTCGCCCCGCTGATCGTGGGCGACACGCGGGTCGTCGCGCCGGGGCACGGACTGGACGCGGGCCTGTTCGCCGCGGACTACTTCGCGCCGTACATCGACGAGGTGTGGAGCACGTACACCGGCAAGGACCTCACCGTCAGCACGAACGCGGGCGCCTTCACCGGGCGGGTGCGCGCCGACCGGTTCACGTTCACCGGACCGGCCTCGGTCTCGTTCGCCAAGCCGTCGACGCGGGACGTGCTGTTCTGCGACGGCAACCTGGCCGCCCCCAACGACGGCACCACGGGCCCGGTCGCGGCCGTGCTCGGCGCGGGCTTCAACCGCTCCACGCTCCTGTCGGACCCCGCCCAACCGACCACCGACGCCTCGGCGTTCTACCGCACCGACCTCACCAACCACTACGCGAGGGCGGTGCACGCGGCCACCGCCGACGGCAAGGCGTACGGCTTCGCCTTCGACGACGTCGCGGACTTCGCGTCGTACGTGCAGGACACGGCGCCGACGGGGATACGGCTGACGCTCACGCCGTTCTGAAGCCGGAGAGGGCGGGAGCGCGGCCCCCGCCCTCTCCCGTTCCGTGCCGCTCAGTTCGAGCGCATGCGCCGACGCCACCAGGCCAGGCCCAGGCCGATCAGCAGGATGCCCGCCGCGCCCGAGGCCGCCGAGGCGGCGATCAGGCCGGTGTCGCGCGTACCGCCCGCGGAGCCTGCCGGCTGCAGGGCGTCGCCCACCTGGTCGCGGACGCTGTTGCCACCGGCCGTGCCCTTCGCGAGCGGGCCTCGCGAACCGGCGACGGGCTCGGCCAGGTAGGGGAAGGAACCGCCGAACTTCTGGTCGTTCGCGTCGACCGCGTCCCCCAAGTCGTTCTTGGAACCCACCAGTTCACCCTCGACGGCCTGGAGCGAGATGTCCACGACGTCATCGGTGAGCCGGCGTCCGTTCGGGAAGCCCGCGTTGTCGCCGTCGAGGACACCGAGCCGTTTCGGGTCGGCGGCCGGCTTGATCGAGGTGTTCAGGCGCAGCATCTCCGCCGGTCGCACGCCCGGGGGCTGGTTGAGGCCCTTGACGCCCTTCAGGTAGACATCGACGAGATCGTTGCGGGGTTCCGCGGGTGCCTTGATCTTGTAGACGGCCTCCATGAGCTTCGGCAGTTCCGGGTTGGTCACGTTCTTCAGGAACTGCCCGTCGTTCCACGGCGAGGACGCGTTGAACTTGTCCTTGTCCTTCAGTGGATTGACGACCTCGTTGACCAGCGGGTTGCCCAGCCGTGAGACCTGCTCGAAGTTCCCCTGGGCGTTCTTCCGTTGGGTGGTCGACCAGATACCGACGACCGGCTGCCGCTTCGACTCGGTAATCATGTCGGTGGGCAGTTGCAGGGCGATCGAGTTGACGTTGTAGCCCTTGAGGGTGTCGTTGCCGACCTCGCTCAGATTGCCGCCGTAGAGCAGGTCGAACACCCGCAGGTCCAGGAAGAACGGGTCGTCCGCCTGACCGGCGAACGTCCGCCCTCCGTGGGCGAGTTGACGCACGGCCTGCCCGCGCAGCGTGCCGTAGTCCGGCATCGACGCCTTGCCGACGTTCGACGGAGCCACCGGTATGTCGTCGGCGAGCTTCGTCTTCGACACGAGGCTCTGATTGTGCAGCTTGAGCAGGTCGATGTCGTAGGTCTGCGTGACGTTCAGGTCCGGGTCGTCCAGGCTGGTGACCGGGCCCGTGTTGTACAGGAACGTCTTCTTGTTCTTCGTGTGCGTCCTGAAGGTGTAGCGCAGCAGCAACTCACCTTGCGCGTCACCGTTGTTGTCGATGTGGATGTCGTACTGGGCGTCGTCCGCGAACGTGTAGAAGTTCGGGCCGCCCGCCGGGTCCTCGAACGGGATCCAGTTCGCGATGATCGTCGTCGTCTCCGGATCGTCCGGACTGACGAACGCGTACACGTCCGTGTTGTCGTACTTGGGCTGCCCCGAGATCAGCGGGGCCTCCCGGTGACTGGAGGCGGAAGCCGCCCCCGGTTCCAGCGTGGTCATGCCGGCGGCTGCGAGTCCCCCGGCGGCCAGCGCACCTGCTACGAGGGTCGCGACGCTGCTGCGCCGCGCACCGCTCCTGAAGTTAGGTGTCATACCGTCCGTCCTCCATGCCAACTTCCCTGACGCTTGAGGATTCGGAACGGCCGCCCTTGCGGATTGGTGCGTATTGGCTGATCTGACCGATCTTTCAGTTGATCTGCGGATTGATCTCGACTTCGGCGAACGGCGGACAGTGCCCGACCGGCCGGGCGCTCGGCGTGCGGGGCCGGTCCCGCCGTAGGAGCGTGGTGGTGTGGGAATGGTGCGGGGTCTGGTGGCGCGCCGGAGCCGGGAGCCGGCCCGGCGTGGGTGGCTTCGGGGCGCGCCGGCCCCGCTGTGGGTGCGGGTCCTGCCGGGGGTGCTGGTCGGCGGGGTGGGTGTGGCGACGCTGGTGAGTCCCCACTCCCTCGACATCGGCTTTGTGCTGGGCGCCATTCCGCCGCTGGCCGGGCTGTCGTACGGCCCGGTGGCGACCGTGCTCTTCGGCGGGCTCAGTGTCGCCCTGCTGACCGTTCCGGCCTTCCACCTCAATGATCCGGGCAGTACGGATCTGCTGACGATCTGCTTCGTCGCGTTGCTGAGTGTGTTCATCTCCTTCGTACGGAGTCGTCGTGACGCCCAGCTCGATCTGGAACGTACGGTCGCCGAAGCCGCGCAGCGGGCCGTCGTGCCGCCGTTGCCGGAGCGGGTGGGGCCGGTGGGGTGTGCGGGGCTGTACCGGGCGGCGCAGCGCGGGACTCTGGTCGGCGGGGACTTCTTCGATGTGCGGGACGGGCCGTACGGGGTGCGGGCGGTGATGGGCGATGTGCAGGGGCACGGGTTGTCGGCCGTCGCGACCGTGGCCTCCTTGCTGGGGGCGTTCCGGGAGGCGGTGCTCGACCGGCCGGACCTCGAATCGGTCGCCGCGCGGCTCGACCGCAGGCTCGTGGTGGACTCGGCGCGGTCGCCGCACGCGGAGCTGTTCGCCACGGCCGTGCTGCTGGAGTTCGCGGCGGACGCGCGGGCCGTGCGGATCGTGGCCTGTGGGCATCCGGCCCCGGTGCTGCTGCGCGAGGGCCGGGTCATGGAGATCGACCTCGTGCCGTGGACTCCGCTCGGCCTCGGGTTGCTGGACTCGGGTCCGCTCGGTGGTGTCGATGTGCCGCTGTCGCCCGGGGACCGGCTGTTCCTGGCCTCCGACGGGGTGTGGGAGGCCCGGGACGCGGCCGGCGTCTTCTACCCGTTCACCGGCCGGCTGGCCGTGCTCTCGAACGGCGACCGCGCCGATCTCGCGGAGCGGTTGTGGGCCGATGTGCTGCGGCACTCGGAGGAGATCCGGGACGACGTGAGCATGCTCGTCCTGACACCGGACGGCTGAGGTTCACCTCGCCTCCCGCTCCCCCTCCGCGTCGATGTGCGGCAGGATCCGGTCCAGGAAACGGGGTGTCCACCAGGCGTGCCGGCCCAGCAGGGTCATGACCGCGGGCACCATCAGCAGCCGTACGACGGTGGCGTCGATCAGCACGCTGACGGCCAGGCCGAGGCCGAGCATCTTGACCACGATGTTGTCGCTGAGGACGAAGGCCGCGAAGACGCTGACCATGATCAGCGCGGCGCAGGTGATGACGCGCGCGGTGATCTCCAGGGCGTGCGCGACGGACGCCTCGGCGTCGCCGGTTCGCAGCCAGGCCTCGTGGACGCGGGAGAGCAGGAAGATCTCGTAGTCCATGCTCAGGCCGAAGATGATCGCGAACATCATCATCGGGACGTAGCTCTCGATGGGGACCTTGCCGGAGACGCCCAGCGCCGGGCCGCCCCAGCCCCATTGGAAGACGGCCACGACGACGCCGTAGGAGGCCGCGATGGAGAGCACGTTGAGGACGGCGGCCTTGAGGGCGACCAGGAGGCCGCGGAAGACGGCGAGGATGATCAGGAAGGCCAGCGCGACCACCACGCCGATGATCAGCGGCAGCCGGCTCGACACGATGTCGCGGAAGTCGACCTGGGCGGCCGTGGTGCCGGTGACATAGCCCTTGGCGGAGGTGCCGGCGACCGCCTCGGGCAGGGTGTCGTGGACGAGTCGGTTGGTGAGGTCGGTGGTGTCGGCGCTCTGCGGGGACTGCTTGGAGTAGACGGTGCCGACGAGCACGTCACCGTCCTTGGTGGTCGTCAGCGGGGTGACCTTGGCGGCACCATGCACCCCGTCGAGGGTCTTCTGGGCCTGGGTGGTGAGGTCCGAGCGCTGGGAGGACGGGACGCCCGTCTGGTCGATGACGATGGTGAGCGGGCCGTTGGAGCCGGGCCCGAAGGCGTCGGTCATCAGGTCGAAGGCGCGCCGGTCGGTGAACGAGGTGGGGTCGGCGCCGTCGCCGATGTGGCCGAGCTGGAGGGAGAAGACCGGGATCGCGAGGACGACCACGGTCGCGATGCCCGCCGCGAGGAAGGTCCACGGCCGGTGTTCCACGCGTTGCGCGTAGCGGTGCCAGGTGCCCGTCGGTTCGGCGCCCGGCTCGGCGTCGGTCTCGGCGACCGGGCGGCGCACCCGGTAGCGGTCGATCCGCTTGCCGAGGAGCCCGAGGAGGGCGGGCACGAGCGTGAGCGCGCCGATGACCGCCGACACGACCGTCACGGCGGCGGCGAGCCCGAGTTTGCCGATGAAGGGCACGCCGGACACGAACAGTCCGGCGAGCGCGATGATCACGGTGCAGCCGGAGACGAGGACAGCCCGTCCGCTGGTGGCCGTGGCCTGTCCGGCGGCGCGCACCGGATCGCTGCCGTTCATGAGGTTCTGCCGGTGACGGGTGATCAGGAACAGTGCGTAGTCGATGCCGACGCCGATGCCGATCATCGTCGCGAGGGTCGGTGACACCGTCGCGAAGGTGAACGCCGCCGCCAGCAGTCCGAGGCAGGCGAGTCCGCCGATCACGCTGATCAGCGCGGTCACCAGAGGCATCGCGGCGGCGAGAACACTGCCGAAGCCGATCAGCAGGACGACGATCGCCACGGCGAACCCGATGAGTTCGCTGACCCGGTCGTCGGCGGCGGGCCGGGCGAGTTCGCCGAGCGGTCCGCCGTACTCGACCTGGGCACCGGCGGCGCGCAGCGGCTTCACGGAGCTGTCGACGCCGTGGAGGTAGCCGTCGCCGAGGGTGGACGGCTGCACGTCGAAGCGGATGGTGATGTAGCCGGTCTTCGCGTCGGACGACAGGGGTCCCACGTTCGGACCGGAGGACGTCGGTGTCTGCGCTCCGGGCTGCGGCAGCGGGTTCTGGACCGACAGGACGTGCGGGAGCTTCTGCAGGTCGCCGACCGTCTCGGACATCTGCGAGTCCAGGGAGGTCAGTGTCTTGTCCTTGTCGTGCAGGACGATCTGGCTGCTGTACCCGCCCGCTGCCGGATCGTGGTCCTTCAGTACCTGCAGACCGTGCTGGGACTGTACGCCGGACAGCGAGAAGTCGTCCGAATAGTCGCCCCCGAAGGACCTGTTGAGGACCTGGAGCGCGGCGAGTGCGACGAGCCAGGCGACGATGACGATCACGAAGTGCCGGGCGCACCACTCCCCCAGCCTCCGCAGCACCCCCGTGGCTGCGGCCCCGCTGCCCTCTGTACTGGAATCCGTGGGCGTCATGACCTCGGCCTTTTCCGCCAGGGGACATTCCCGACACCCCCATTAGACGCCCACGGGATCACTCCGGCATCTCGGGCCCGCGCTCAGACCGCGGTCATCCCACGTCCCACAGGAACCGGTGGGTGTGGATGCCGAAGTACGGGAACGACCGGACGCTCCTGACCCCTTCGACCGCCCGTACCACGTCGTTGACGAAGTCGAGCAGGTCACGTGGCCCGGGTGTGACCACCTCGGCGAACAGGTCGAACCCGCCGGAGGTGAGCACGGAGTACACCACCTCGTCGCGCAGGGCGAGTTCGTCCGCGACGGCGCGCGGGTCGCCGTCCACCTCGATGCCGAGCAGCGCCATGGCCTGCCCGCCCATCGCCATCGGGTCGGTCACCCCGACGACCTGAACCGCCTTGGAATCCAAGAGGCGTTGGAGCCGCTGCCGGGCGGCCGACGCGGACAGACCGACCTTCGGTCCGAGGTCGGCGTAGGCGATACGTCCGTCGGTCTGGAGCTCGCGCAGGATGGCCCGGTCGATGTCGTCCACGTGCCTGTTCTCCAACTCCCTGTGTCAGTCGGCCAGTTCGGCGAGCGCGTCGGCGAAGACCCGGGTGTGGGTGTCCACGTCCTGCTCGGTGGTGTCGGGGCACATCAGCGCCATGCTGTGGAACGGGGTGAGCAGGATGCCCCGGTTGGCGAGGTAGAGGTGCAGGAAGTCCTCCAGCTCCGGGTCGCCGGCCGCCTCGGACTCGGTACCGGTGCGCGGTGCCGGGGACGCGAAGCGGTACTCGCTGCGGGCGCCGAGGCGGCTCACCGTCCAGGGCAGCGCGTGCGCGTCGATGCCTTCCTGCACTCCGGCCGCGAAGCGTTCGGAGAGCTTCGCCATGTGGGCGAACGCCTCGTCGGTCAGGACGTGTTCGAGCGTGGCGCGCATCGCGGCGACGGAGAGCGCGTTGCCCGCGAGGGTACCGCCGACCCCGCCCATGTCGACCAGGTCCAGGTCGGCACGGCCGAGCAGCCGGTCGGCGAGTTCGACGGAGAGGCCGTAGGCACCGGCCGGGATGCCGCCGCCGATCGCCTTGCCGATGGTGAGCAGGTCGGGTTCGAGGTCCCAGGCGGCGGTGCAGCCGCCGGGGCCCGCGGAGAAGGTGTGGGTCTCGTCGATGATGAGCAACGTGCCGTATTTCCTGGTCAGTTCGCGTACGGCGGCCAGGTAGCCGGGCTCGGGCAGCACGATGCCGATGTTGGTGAGCGCGGGTTCCATGAGGACGGCGGCGACGTCGCCGTGCGCCAACTCCCGTTCCAGTTGGGCGGGATCGTTGAACTCGGCGACGCGGCTGGTGAGCGTGACGTCGCAGGGGGCGCCGACGTTGCCGGGGCGGGCGGTGCCGTGGCCGTCGGGTCCGACGACGATGAGGGACTCGTCCACGCTGCCGTGGTAGCTGTAACTGTTCACCAGGATCTTGGGGCGGTCGGTGACGGCCCGGGCGAGCCGGATCGCCCAGCGGTTGGCGTCGGTCGCGGTGAGCGAGAAGCTCCAGCGGGCGAGCCCGAAGCGACGGGTGAGTTCCGCGCCGACCCACTCGGCGTCCTCCGTGGGCAGCATGGCCGTAGCGCCGCCCTGTTCCGCGAACCGCCGTTGCACCGCCTCCGCGACGATGGTGGGCGAGTGGCCGGCCATCGCCCCGGTGTCGCCGAGGCTGAAGTCGATGTACTCGTGCCCGTCGATGTCGGTGACGCGGGCGCCCCGGGCGGTGTCGAGGTAGCGGGGGAAGGCTCCGGCGGTCTTGTTCATCCAGGTCATCGGCACCCGCCCGAAGAGATGCTCGGCACGGGCGTAGGCGGCCTTCGAACGCGGGTTGAGCCGCTCGGCCTCAGCGCTCTCGCGGGCAAGCAGGTCCTGTAGGCGCGTGCGGTCCATGGGGCACCTCGGTGACGTGAGCGACAGAATGCCCGGACGATATGCCTGAAAGAGGTGCGGCGGCAAGAGATGACCACGGAATCGGGTGTTTCGGCGATTGATTCGTGCGGGGATGCTGTGGCTTTGGACCTTGGCCGGCTGCTGGCGGCTGGGCGTGGACTTCAGCCTCCGCCGACGCCTGGCCGGGGCCTTCAGCCACCTGCCGACGCGCGCCGCGCCCCTCGATGCCGACCAGCCACCGCGCGACGCCCGTCACACCGCTCACCCCTCGTGCGCGACGCATCGACACCAACGGCCGAACTCTCTTTCCCCGCACGCCATTTCAGACACTTGGCACAGAAGCGAACAGAGGCCGGTCAGTTTCGGAGGGAAGTCTTGTGACACCGTGCGAGAGCGGTCGATGACGGTGTGTACTGTGCTCCGGGCGCCCCGCCTGAGGGCCCGAACTTCAGCCCTGCCCGAATTTCAGCCTGCCCGACTTCGCTTGGACTCGATTCGATGATCGAATTACCGGACCTGGTGACCGGCGCGCTCGCCGCCGGCACACTGTCCGCGCTGGCGCTCGGTGCCGGGCTGCTGCGGTCGCGGCGTCAACGCGCCCTGCAACGCGAGGAGATCGCCGAGCTGCGGGCCCACATGGACAGCGTCCAGGCGGCGTTGGCGGCCGAGGTCGAGCATCTGGCGGGGCAGCGGATCCCGGCCGCCGCCCGGCATCTCACCCATCCGCGGGTCGCAGTACCGGGGCCCGGGCAGCCGCAGTTCATCGGCTCACCCCTCGGGATCGCCCTCGAAAGCGTGCTGAGCGCGGTGCGTTCGGAACTCGCCGCTCAGCGCACCCGCATCGACGCCGCCGCACAGGCCGGCATGCGCGGAGCCACCCGGGAGATCCAGGCCGCGCTCTACCGCTCGCAGGACGCCCTCCGCTCGCTCCAACAGCGCTACGACGACCCGGAGTTGACGCAGACCCTGTTCACGCTGGACCACGAGAACGAGCAGTCGCTGCGCCGTGCGCAGGTCACGGCCGTCGTGTGCGGGGCCTGGGTCGGACTCGCCCGTGAGGAGTCGCACCTCGTCGAGGCGGTGACCGGCGGCCAGGCCCGGCTCGCCGGATACCACCGGGTGCGGGTGCACAACCACCTCGAAGCCGGCACCGCGCTCGTCTCGCACGCCGTCGAACCGGTCGCGATCATCGTCGCCGAACTCCTCGACAACGCGCTGCGGCACTCCGCCCCGGACACCGAGGTCGTGGTCAACCTGGAGCACGTCCACCACGGCGCCTGCGTCACCGTCGACGACGCGGGGCTCGGCATGACCCAGGACGAACGCGACCACGCCGGGCGGATGGTGGCCGGTTCCGGCCCGATCCTGCTCACCGACCTGGGCGACCCGCCGCGCATGGGTTTCGCCGCGATCGGCCGCCTGACCCGGCAGTTCGACCTGAGCGTCGACGTGTCCTCGCCCTCCCCGTACGGCGGCGTCCGCGCGGTCCTGCGGATCGACAGCCATCTCCTCAGCCGGATCGACCCCGAGCAGCGACCGCCCGCGGCCGGCGCCCCGCGCTCGACCCGCCGGGCCCCCGCACCCACCCGAACGTCCGCCCCCGCACCGGCCCACTCCTACGGCTCCGAGCACGACGAACGAGCCACACGGGCCGAGCGGGCCATCCGGGCCGAGCGAGCCGAGCGGGCCGAGCGGGCCGAACACGGTGTCGCCGACCTGCCCGGGCACCAGGCGGCAGCCGATGCCGGCGGCCTGCCGCGCCGCCGCCGGCGTACCGCGACCGCCGCACCGGTCGCACCGCCCCGGCCGGCCGCACCGGAGACACACCAGCCGGAGCGCCGCCCGGAGCAGGCCGCCGCAGCGCTCGCCGCCCTGCAGTCCGGCACCGCCGCCGCGCGCGCCGCGCACGACGACGCCGAAACCGGCGTAGCAGACAAGGGCTCGGCGCCCGGGACAGTGACAGCGCACGGATCACATCAGACCGACTACGAAGGGGGAGCGGCTAGATGACCAGCCGCGATGGGGGCGACACGGCATGGGTGCTCGATCCGATACTGGAGGTGCCGCATGTGGTGGCGGCCGTGCTGCTGACCCGGGACGGGCTGGTGCGGGGGTACACCGACGCGCTGTCCCAGGCCTCGGGCGAGCGGGTGGCCGCGATCACCAGCACGGTGCAGGGGGCGTGCCGTACCGCCGCGGCCGCGTTCGCCGACCGGGAACGGGCCGAGATACGGCAGATCGTCATCGAGTCGGACCACGGGTACGTCCTCATCGTCCCTACGGATCACGGGACTTGTGTGGCGGCCTACGGCGACACCGAGGTGCGGCTGGATCTGCTGGCACACCGGGTGCACTCGCAGGTGGCGCGGCTCGGCGAGAAGGCGATGGCCGCCGCTCCGCGGGGAGTTGACGGCGGCGCGTCGGCATGACGGGCCGCCGCGGCGGCCGTCCTCTCGTTCCCGCGTATCTGTCGACCGGCGGTGTGGCCCGGCCCAGCCGCCCGCATCTGGAACGGCTGACGGTGCTCAGCGGCAGCGGCGAACCCGCCCCGCCCGAGCTGCCCGCGGCTCAACTCGCCCTGCTGGACGCCCTGTACGGCGGCTCGCTGACGATGATGGAGGCGGCGGCCCTGCTGGAGCTGCCCGTGTCCGCGGTGCGCGTGCTGGCCGCCGGTCTGCTCGACCGGGGCCTGGTGCTCGCCCGCGCGCCGATCCCGCCCGCCGAACGCTTCGACCCCGACCTGCTGAAGAGAGTCGCAGATGGCCTACGCGCCCTCAGGCACCACTAGCGGCATCCATCTGCCGGACACCGCGCGCGAGTTGGTCAAGATCCTCGTCGCGGGACCCTTCGGTGTCGGCAAGACGACCCTGATCGACTCGGTGTCGGAGATCCGGCCGCTGCACACCGAGGAGCGGCTCAGCGAGGCGTCCGTCCCCATCGATGATCTCGACGGGGTGCGGGAGAAGGCGACGACGACCGTCGCCATCGACTTCGGGCGGATCAGCCTGCCGGGCGGGATCGTGCTGTACCTCTTCGGCACACCGGGGCAGGAGCGGTTCCGGGCGCTGTGGGAGGACATCGCCCACGGCGCGCTGGGGGCGCTGGTCCTGGTCGACAGCCGTCGGATCGACGCCTCGTTCGACGTGCTCGGGCTGGTGGAGGAGAGCGGGCTGCCGTACGCCGTCGCCGTCAACACCTTCCCGGACGCGCCCCGGCACCACACCGAGGAACAACTGCGCGCCGCCCTGGACCTGGAGCCCGGCACACCGCTGGTGGCCTGTGACGCGCGGGACGCGGACTCGTCCCTCGCCGCGCTGCTCGCCCTGGTCCAGCATCTGATCGACCGCGACCCCCCGGAGCACCGGTGACCACCACCTCGCCCACCCGACCCGTCCGCCTGTGGGAGGACGGCTTCGCGCTGGATCCCTACGGCTACTACGCCGCCCTGCGCGCCCAGGGTCCGGTCGGCCGGGCCGAACTCGCCCCGGGCGTACCGGCGTTCGTCGTCACGGAGCGGCGGGCCGCGCTGGAGCTGCTGCGCGACACCGACACGTTCTCGCACGATCCGCGGCCGTGGGAGTCGACGGTCGCCGAGGACTCGCCGGTCCTCGGGATGATGCGCTGGCGGCCCAACTCCCTGTTCGCGGACGGCGCGGCGCACGTCCGCTACCGTGCCTCGCTGATCGACGCCTTCGAGCGGATCGAGCCGCACGACCTGCGGGCGCGGGTGCACCGGGCGGTGCATGTGCTGGTGAGCCGGATCGGGCCGCGCGGACAGGCCGATCTGGTGGGCGAGTTCGCCCGGCCGCTGATGGCGCTGGTCTTCAACAGCCTGTTCGGGCTGCCCGAGGGCCAGAGCGAGCGGCTGGACCGGGCGCTGGGCATGATGATGGAGGGCGGCGCCCAAGCGGCCGAGGGCGAGGCCGAGTTCGGCGGTTACGTCCTGGAACTGATCGCCGCCAAGGCCGAGTCGCGCGGCGACGACCTGCCGAGCTGGCTGCTGGACCATCCGGCCGGGCTGAGCCCGGAGGAGGTCGCCTGGCAGGTGTTCCTCACCCTCGGCGCGGGCCACGAGCCGACCGCGAACCTGGTGTCGAACGCCCTGTCCCGCATCCTGGGCACCTCGGTGTACTACTCCACTCTGACCAGTGGGGCCCGGCCGGTCATGGACGCCGTGGTGGAGGTGCTGCACCACGAGACCCCGCTCGCCAACTACGGGATCCACTACGCCCGTTCGCCCGTCACGTTCCACGGCGCGTGGATCACGCCGGCGATGCCGGTCGTCGTCTCGTACGGCGCGCTCGCGCACTTCGCCGAGCAGGAGGTCGTCAGCGGCCGGCACCCCAAGGACGCCTCGCATCTGTCGTGGTCGGCCGGCCCGCACGCCTGCCCGGTCAAACAGCACACCCTGCTCATCGCGACGGAGGCGATCGAGCGGCTCACCCTGTGGCTGCCCGACCTCGAACCCGTCGTGGCACGTGAGCAGTTGACCTGGCGGCCCGGCCCCTTCCATCGCTCGCTCACGTCGCTGCCCGTGCGGTTCAGCCCCCGCTCCCCCGACCAGCCAGGAGACCTGTCGTGACCGTGTCCGACCGCATCGCCCTCGACCCGTTCGGCGCCGACATGGCCGCCGAGAGCGCCAAGCTGCGTGCCCTCGGCCCGATCGTGCCGGTCGAACTGCCCGGCGGCATCCCCGCCTGGGCCCCCACCGGCTACGACACCCTCAAGGAGCTGATCCTCGACCCGCAGGTCAGCAAGGACCCGCGCCTGCACTGGAACCTGTGGCCCGAGATCGGCGAACACCCCTCCTGGGGCTGGGTGTTGGGCTGGGTCGGCGTCGTCAACATGCTCTCCACCTACGGCACCGACCACGCCCGCCTGCGCAAACTCGTCGCGCCGAGCTTCACGCACCGGCGCACCGAGGCGATGCGGGCCCGGGTGGAGGCGATCACCGCGGAGCTGCTCGACGCGGTCGCGGCCGACGACGCCGAGACGGTCGACGTCAGGGCCGCCCTCGCCCATCCCCTGCCGATGCGGATCATCTGCGAACTGTTCGGTGTGCCCGACGAGTTGGTGGCCGACACCGGCCGGCTGATCGCGGCCATCATGGACACCTCGGACCCGTCCCCGGAACACGCGGCGTTCGTGCAGCAGCAGATCGGCACGGTACTGCCCGCGCTGATCGCCCACCGCAGCGAGCACCCCGGCGACGACCTCACCACCGAACTGATCCGGGTGCGCGACGAGGACGGCGACCGGCTCAGCGACGAGGAACTCCTGTACACGCTGCTGCTGGTGATCGGCGCGGGCTTCGAGACGACGGTCAACCTCATCGGCAACGCGATCGTCGCCCTGCTCAAGCGCCCCGAGCAGCTCGCGGACGTACGCTCGGGGAAGATCGGCTGGGACGCGGTCGTCGACGAGACCCTGCGCGTCCACCCGTCCATCGCCTCGCTCCCGCTGCGGTTCGCGGTCGGCGACCTCACCGTGGGCGGCATCACCGTCCCGGCCGGGGACGCCATCATCACGACGTTCGCCGCGGCCGGACTCGACCCCGCGCACTACGGCCCCGACGCGGACGTCTTCGACGCGGCCCGCGGAGCCGACGACCACCTCTCCTTCGGCATCGGCGTGCACCGCTGCATCGGGGCGCCGCTGGCCCGCGTGGAGGCCCTGACCGCGCTGCCCGCGTTCTTCGACCGCTTCCCGGACGCGCGGCTCGCCGTCGACCCGGACGAGCTGCGCCAGGTGCCGTCCTTCATCGCCTTCGGCTGGCAGGAGATCCCCGTACGGCTGCGCGGCTGAGCCGGGCCCCCGTGCGCCCGGCGGGGGTGGAACCGCCCCGCCGCGGCCACGAGGGGCCGCGGGCGGAGCCGGTCCTGCCCGGGTTCGGGGGAGAGACCCGAGCGCTCTCGTCGGCTTCCCCCGATCCGCCGGGGTACACGCCCCCGGCCGACCGCCGGCAGCGGGCCCGCGCGGCGACCGGCGCGGGCACGGCATAAGCTCGGCGGGTGGCCAAGTACTTCGACGTGCATCCGGACAACCCGCAGCCCCGCACCATCTCCCAGGTCGCGGACAGTGTGCGCTCGGGTGCGCTGATCGCGTACCCGACCGACTCCTGCTACGCGCTGGGCTGCCAGCTCGGCAACCGTGAGGGCATGGAGCGGATCCGTACGATCCGGCAACTGAACGACCGGCACCACTTCACGCTGATGTGCCAGAACTTCGCCCAACTGGGCCAGCTGGTGCACATCGACAACGACGTGTTCCGCGCCATCAAGGCGTCCACGCCCGGCAGTTACACGTTCATCCTCCCGGCGACGAAGGAGGTGCCGCGCCAGTTGCTGAACGCGAAGAAGAAGACCGTGGGCGTCCGCATCCCCGACCATGTCGTCACCCAGGCGCTGCTGGCCGAGCTCGGTGAGCCGCTGCTGTCCAGCACGCTGCTCCTGCCCGACGAGGAGGAGCCGATGACCCAGGGCTGGGAGATCAAGGACCGGCTCGACCACGTGGTGGACGCGGTGGTCGACTCCGGGGACTGCGGCACGGAACCGACGACCGTCATCGACTTCTCCAGCGGCGAGGCCGAGATCGTCCGCAAGGGCGCGGGGGACGTCTCCCGCTTCGAGTGACCCCGGCGGAGGGGCCGTGATCGGGCGTGCCACGATGATCGGAACACGCCGCGCCGGGCCGGCAGCCGGCCCGGCGCCGATCCGCTGGGAGGCACCCCCGTCATGACCGCCGCACAGGGCACCGCCGTGGACATCCCCACCGAGGACGGCACCGCCGACGCCTACTGGGTGCATCCCGGCGACGGGCGTCCCCGTCCGGCCGTGCTGCTCTACCAGGACGCGTTCGGGCTCCGTCCCCACCTGAAGTCGATGGCGGACAGGCTCGCCGAGGCCGGCTACGCGGTCCTCGTACCGAACGTGTTCTACCGGCAGGGGCGCGCGCCGGTGGTCGAACTGCCCGAGTTCATCGATCACGACGGGCGTCCGGAGATCTTCGAGAAGGTCGGTCCGCTGATCATGGGGCTGGCCCGGAATCCCGAGCTGATCGAGCGGGACGCCGGTGCCTATCTGCGCTGGCTTGCCGACTCCCCCCTGGTCGCCGACGGGCCGATCGCGATCACCGGGTACTGCATGGGCGCCCGCCTCGCGCTGTACACCGCCGGTGCCTACCCGGACCGGGTGGCGGCCGCGGCCGGTTTCCACGGCGGGCGGCTGGCCACCGACGACCCGGACAGCCCCCACCTGGCCGCCGAACACATCACCGCCGAGCTGTACTTCGGCCACGCCGACCAGGACCCGTCGCTGCCCGAGGACCAGATCAAGCGGTTCGAGGACGCGCTCACCGCGGCGGGCGTCCGGCACCGCTGCGAGGTCTACCCGGGTGCGCGGCACGGCTATACGCAGGCCGACACGTCCTCGTACGACGCGAAGGCCGACGAGCGTCACTGGGTCGCGCTGCTCGACCTCCTGGACCGCACGTTCTGATCGACAGACTGCTTTCACTGATTCAACGCGAGTGCCCACGGCGCGAGTTGCCGTGGGCACCTTTCGTTCAACTCATTGACATGCCCGCGCCTCGGCGCGACGCTGAGAGCGCTCTCACATAGGTACGGACCAATTTTCGTACACCCCCCACACGGAGGTGAGTAGTGCTCGCCAGACTCCTGCGCCGACTGGGCGCCGCGACCGCGGTGGCCACCATGCTCGCGCTGGCCACACCGCTGACGGCGGATGCCGCGGTGCCCGCCACGATCCCGCTGAAGATCACCAACAACTCGGCCCGCGGCGACGCGGTCTACATCTACAACCTGGGCACCAACCTCTCGACCGGCCAACAGGGTTGGGCCGACGCGAGCGGCACGTTCCACGCCTGGCCGGCCGGTGGCAACCCGCCCACCCCGGCGCCGGACGCGTCGATCGCCGGCCCGGCGGCCGGGCAGTCCAGCACCATCCGGATCCCCAAGTTCTCCGGCCGCATCTACTTCTCGTACGGCCAGAAACTGGTGTTCAAGCTGACCACCGGCGGCCTGGTGCAGCCGGCCGTGCAGAACCCGACCGACCCGAACCGCAACATCCTCTTCAACTGGTCCGAGTACACGCTCAACGACTCCGGGCTGTGGATCAACAGCACCCAGGTGGACATGTTCTCCGTGCCGTACGCGGTCGGGGTGCAGCGGTCCGACGGGAGCACGGTCTCCACCGGGCATCTCAAGTCGGGTGGCTACACCGGGTTCTTCAACGCGCTGCGCGGGCAGCCGGGCGGCTGGGCCAACCTGATCCAGACCCGGTCGGACGGCACGGTTCTGCGAGCGCTCTCACCGACGTACGGGATAGAGACAGGTGCCCTCCCGAGCAGCGTGATGGACGACTACATCAACCGTGTCTGGTCGAAGTACGCGTCGTCGACGCTGACCGTGACACCGTTCGCCGACCAGCCGAACACGAAGTACTACGGCCGGGTGTCGGGCAACGTCATGAACTTCACCAACAGCTCCGGTGCGGTCGTCACCACCTTCCAGAAGCCGGACGCGGCCAGCATCTTCGGCTGCTACAAGTACCTCGACGCGCCCAACGACCTGGTGCGCGGCCCGATTTCGCGCACGCTGTGCGCGGGCTTCAACCGCTCCACGCTCCTGGTCAACCCCAACCAGCCGGACACCACCACCGCGAACTTCTACGTGGACACGGTGACCAACCACTACGCGCGCAAGATCCACGCGCAGATGGCCGACGGCAAGGCGTACGCGTTCGCGTTCGACGACGTCGGCGCCCAGGAGTCCCTGGTGAACGACGGGAACCCGCAGCAGGCCTATCTGACGCTGGACCCGCTGAGCTGAGGAAACCGGACACCCCGCACGCCTGGGGGCGCGTGCGGGGTGCCGGACGGAACAGGTGAAGCGGATCAGCTCGTCGTGACGGCGGTGTCGTCGATGACGAAGCTGGTCTGGAGCGAGGAGTCCTCGACGCCGCTGAACTTCAGGGCGACCGTGGTGCCCGCGAAGGCCGACAGGCTGAAGGACTTCGCGACGTACCCGCTGGCCGCGTTGAGGTTCGAGTACGTGGCGAGCGTGGTCGATCCGGCGGTGACCGTCAGCTTGTCGTAAGCCGTGCTGGTGGTGGTCTCGGCCGTGTCGATGTGGATGTAGAAGGTGAACGTCGTCCCCGTGCAGCCGCTCGGGACGGTCACCGACTGGGACAGCGTGTCGGTGTGGGTCGAGCCGTAGCCGTCGAGCCAGGCCTTGTACGAACCGGTGCGGGCCGCCTCGTCGGTGTCATTGGTGATGACCCCGCTGGTCGCGGTCCAGGTGGTGGCGCCCGACTCGAAGCCCGCGTTGCCCAGCAACTGCGTCGAGGTGCAACTGCCGCCCCCGCCACTGGAACTCACGGTCCAGGTGAAGGCCGCGGTACCGGTCGCCCCGGTGCTGTCGGTGACGGTCACGGTGGTGCTGTAGGTGCCCGCGGTCGTCGGGGTGCCGGTGATGGCGCCCGTGGAGCTGCTGATCGACAGGCCGGTCGGCAGTCCGGTCGCGGCGTAGGACAAGGTGCCGCTGTTGGTGCTGCTGGCCGTGATCGCCAGGTTCACCGCCGTACCGACGGTGGAGGACTGGCTGCCCGGGTTGGTGACCGTGACGCCCGTGGTCGGCACGGTGATGTGGCTGCCGACGTTGATGCCGGCGAAGGCGTTGCCGACTCCCGCGTACTGCGCGGACGTTGTGCCGTACAGCGCTCCGGCGGCGCTGAGCGCGGCGGTGCGGGCTCCGGCGTAGTTGGTGGTCGACGTCATGTACGTCGTCAGCGCCTTGTACCAGATCTGCAGGGCGGCGGCCCGGCCGATACCGGCGACGGCCACACCGTCGGAGGTGGTGCTGGTGTAGGAGGTGCCGTTGATGACCTTGGTGCCGCTGCCCTCGGAGAGCAGGTAGAACATGTGGTTCGCCGGGCCCGAGGAGTAGTGGACGTCGAGGTTGCCGACGCCGGAGTACCAACTGTCCGCGCTGCCGCCGTCCTTGCTCGGCTTGTCCATGTAACGCAGCGGCGTGCCGTCGCCGTTGATGTCGATCTTCTCGCCGATGAGGTAGTCGCCCACGTCGGTCGAGTTGTTGGCGTAGAACTCGACACCCGTACCGAAGATGTCGGAGGTCGCCTCGTTCAACCCGCCCGATTCACCGGTGTAGTTGAGTCCGGCGGTGTTGGAGGTGACACCGTGGCTCATCTCGTGCCCTGCCACGTCCAGCGAGGTCAGCGCGTGCGTGCTGCTGGTGCCGTCGCCGTACGTCATGCAGAAGCAACTGTCGTCCCAGAAGGCGTTGACGTACGCCGTGCTGTAGTGGACGCGCGAGTACGCGGCGACGCCGTCGTTCTTGATGCCGCTGCGGCCGAAGGTGTTCTTGTAGAAGTCCCAGGTCGTCTGGGCGCCGTAGGCCGCGTCCGCGCCGGCGGTCTGGGTGTTGGAGCCCGCGCCGGTGCCCCACACGTCGTCCGCGTCCGTCATCAGGGTGCCGGTGCCGGACGTGGCGTTGTTGAGGCTGTACGTCTTGTGGCCGCCGCGCGTGGTGTCGTAGAGCTGATACGTCGAACCCGACAGCGTGGTGCTCAGCGAGACCGAGCCGCTGTACTGGGTGTTGCCGGTGCCGGTCTCGATGCCCTCGAAGCGGGAGAGCTCCTTGCCGGAGGTGGCGTCGGTGACGACGTGCAGCTTGCTGGGGGTGCCGTCGTCCTGGAAGCCGCTGACCACCGTCTCCCAGGCGAGCTTCGGGGTGCCGGTGCCGGCCCAGATGACCTTGCGGGCGCTGTCGGTGCTCGGCGCCTTGGCGTCGAGGGCCTTCGCGGTCGTCAGGGCCTTGGTCTCGGCGGTCGACTTGGCGACCGAGGCGGTCGTCGAGGGGACCGTGAGGGTGTGCTTGTTGTTGAAGGTCGCGCTCACCGTGCCGGTCGCCTTGGTGGCGGGCGGGGTGTGCACGACGAGGTCGCCGCCGAGGACGGGAAGACCGGCGAAGGTGCGCTCGTAGCGGGTGTGGACGGTGCCGTCGTTGTCCTTGACGACGTCCTTGACGACCAGCTTCTCCTTGGCGCCGAGGCCGAGGGTGCGGGCGGTCGTCGTGCTGTTCGCGGTGGCGCTCTTCACCAGGGCGGTGCGCTGGGCCGGGGTGAGCTTCGCCTCCAGGCTGCCGGTGAGCAGCGGACTCGGGTGGGGGGAGGCGGGCTTCGCGGTCGCCGGCACCGACTGGACGCCGACGGCCAGGAAAGCGGCGGTGGAGACCAGGGCTCCTACCGCCATCCGCTTACGGGGGATGCGTCTCACTCTTACTCCTACTGCGACGACCGCGAACGCGGCCGGTGACAGACCGGACAGCCGGGTCTGCTGTCCGGGAAGAGCCGAGCTGTGCGGGACTGGCAGAACTTTGACCAATCCGTGGAGGATCCGTGGGGGTGGCTGCGTGGAGGATGACAGCGTTGACCCGTCCATGTCACGCAGGTCAGGGGCACTCAAGGGTTTTCCCTCTGTCAGGGATTTCGCTACAAGTTCCGAAATTATTCGTGACGGCTGAGCCACGCCGGCGAAACAGACCCTCCCTAACGTCGCAGTCAGCCACAGAGGTCCCATCAGCCGCATTACGGCCGCCGGACCGATAACGCTGCTTTCCCCGAAAATCCCCGAACCGGAATCCGCACAGGGCGGAACTCCGGAAATCCCTCCACTGTCCTCAGCGCCCCATGAGACAGGAGTCCCGAGTGTCCAATCCCTCCCGCCGCGGCGTCCTCAGACTGTCCGCCGGTACCGCACTGCTCGGCACCCTCGCCCTCGCAGGCTGCGGGCGCGGCGACACCGCCACGGCCACCGCGAAGGCCACCGCCGAGTCGGTCGACGACAAGCCGGCCACCGGCACCGTCAATGTCTGGGCCGCCCAGGGCGACGCCGACGTCCTCGCCAAGGTGATCAAGCCCTTCAAGGCCGCGAACCCGGACGTCACCGTGAAGTTCACGCTGATACCGAACTCCGAGTACTACACGAAGCTCCAGGCCGCGATCGCGGCGGGCAAGGGCCCCGATGTGGCCCAGTTCTTCCCCGAGTCGCAGGCGCAGTTCCTCGACCCGTCGATCCTGCGCCCCGTGCCGGACGGACTCGTCGACTCCGGTGTCTTCTTCAAGAGCCTGTGGGACGCCGGTCTGGTCAAGGACGTGGCGTACACGGTGCCCTGGTACGCGTACACGTACGCCCTCGTCTACCGCGCCGACCTCGCCAGGAAGGCGGGCGTCAAGCCACCCACCACGTGGGCCCAAATGGTGCCGTTCTTCAAGGCGTTGGAGGGTGCCGGAGCCGTGCGCGGGCTCGGGGCCGACAACGGCTGGGACATCTTCAACGGCCAGGACGTCGCGATGTACGCCTGGCAGGCGGGCGGCAGCCTGCTCTCCACCGACGGCAGTTGGACCCTCGACACACCGGCGGTGGTCGACGCCCTCAAGTACAACGCGTCGTTCTTCACCTCGGGTTCGGCCGACACGGCGACCCCCACCTTCCTCGACGCACAGCCGTACTTCGTGTCCGGGAGGACCGCCACGATGATCACCGGCCCCTGGGTGCTCGGGCAGCTCGACACCGCCGCGAAGGAGACCGGCTGGACGGCGGCCCATGTCGCCACGGCTCCGCTGCCGGCCGGCGCCTCGGGCAGCGTCTCCTTCTCGGCCGGGGGCACTTGGGGCGTCCTCGCGGACAGCGGGAACACGGACGCGTCGTGGAAGTTCGTCCGGTACGTCTCGAAGCCGAGCACGCAGGTCGCGCAGTACTCGGCGTACGGCTCGCTGCCGGCGGTGATCTCCGCCTGGGACGATCCGGCCGTCAAGAAGCAGCCGCTCCTCGACGCCTTCCTCACCCAGCTCAAGAACACCAAGGCCTTTCCGCAGGTGGGCAGTTGGCAGCAGGTCGCCACCCGGCTGGGCAAGGAGGTCGAGACCGTGGCCAAGGGCACGCAGACCGCGGAGAAGGCCGCCGCGAGCATCCAGGCGTACGCCAAGAGCCTCGGCACGGGCGCGGAGTGAGCCGCGGATGACCACCACGCTCGTCCCCGCAGCGCGGCGCAGGGCACGCAACTCCCGTCGCACGGCGGTCGCGTGGCTGTTCCTCGCGCCGTTCGCCGTCGTGTTCCTGCTCTACACCGCGATCCCCACGGTGGCCGCGCTCGGCTTCAGCCTGACCGATCTGCGGGGCTCGGACCTGCGCCATCCGCTCGCGGTGGACTTCACCGGCCTGGACAACTACCTGCGTCTGTTCCAGGATCCGACCTTCCTGCGGGACATCCTGAACACCGCCGTCTTCGTCGCCGTCGGTGTACCGCTGACGATGGCGATCGGCTTCGGGCTGGCCCTGGCGCTGAACTCCGGGATCCGGCGGCTGCGCGGGGTGTTCCGTACGGTCTTCTTCGCACCGGTCGTCACGAACGTCGTCGCGGTCGCCCTGATCTGGCAGTACGCCTTCAACGCGGGCGGCACCGTCAACAAGGCGCTGGCGGCGGTGGGCCTGGCCGGTCCGAACTGGCTGGACGATCCGCAGCTCGCGATGCCGGTGGTGATCCTGCTCGGCGTCTGGCGCAACTTCGGCACCGCGATGGTCCTGTTCCTGGCCGGACTCCAGGCCGTACCGGAGGACGTGTACGAGGCCGCCGCGCTCGACGGGGCGGGCAGATGGCGGCAGTTGAGGCACATCACCCTGCCGCTCCTGCTGCCCACCACCCTCATGGTGTCGGTACTGCTGACCGTCTTCTACCTCCAGGTCTTCGACGAGCCCTATCTCCTCACGGACGGCGGCCCGTTGGGGTCGACGGAGTCCGTGTCGCTGTACACCTACCACCAGTTCGGGTCCGGCCAACTGGGCATGTCCTCGGCCGCGTCCTTCGTGATGCTGCTGCTCGTGCTGCTGGTGAGTGCCGTCCAGTTCCGACTGCTGAGGCCCCGCACATGACCGCCGTAGCCGCGTCGTTGAACGACGCCGACCTGACCACCGCCACCGTCGAGGGCCGAACCGTCGTACGCACGCGGTCGGTTGGCCGCCCGCTGCTGTGCGGCGCGCTGGTGCTGTGCGCGCTGCTGACCCTGCTGCCCTTCTTCTGGGTGGTCAGCGGCTCGCTGCGCGGCCTGGACGAGATCCGCTCCGACCCGGGCGCTTGGCTGCCGCACCACGTCACGCCCGACAACTTCGTGCGGCTGTTCCGGACCGAGGGCTTCGGACGGTTCCTGACCAACAGCGTCCTGGTCGCCCTCATGGTGGTGATCGGCAACATCGTGGCGGCCTCGGCCGCCGGATACGCCCTCGCCAAGCTCGAATTCGCGGGCAGGCGGCTGGCGTTCGGCGCGGTGATGGCGGCGATGATGGTGCCGTTCACGACGGTGTTCGTCACCCAGTTCGTGATCACCGTGGACATGGGTCTCGCCGACACCCTGACCGGGATCGCGCTGCCCGGCGTGGCGCTCCCGCTGTCGGTGTTCATCATGCGGCAGTACGCGCAGTCGGTGCCCGACGAGTTGCTGGAGGCGGCGCGCATCGACGGCGCGGGCGAATTCCGGATCTTCTTCCGGATCTTCCTTCCGCTGGCCGGTCCGGCGGTCGCGACGATCACGATCATGTCGTTCCTGAACTCGTGGAACAACTTCATCTGGCCGCTCATCGTCGCCCAGAGCACCGCGAGTTACACCCTCCCGGTCGGGCTCGCCGCCACCAGCCAGGCGGCCCAGCACGTCACCGACTACGGCCTGGTCCTGGCCGGCGCGATCGTCGTGATGCTGCCGGTCCTCGTGCTCTTCCTGTTCCTCCAGCGGTACTTCGTGCAGGGCATCGCCGGATCGGGGATGCGGTGACACCTGTGACGCGGGCAGGTGTGTTCGTTCCGGTCGTGCGGGGCAAGTCCGAGGAGGCGGAGGGGTGTTGATGGCGGGGATGAACCAGAGCGCCGTGCGGCGCGTCAACACCTCGGTCGTCCTGCGCGCGCTCGCGGTGTCCGCGGGGCCCACGACCCTGACCGCGCTCGCCGAACAGGCCGGGCTGTCCCGCCGTACCATCGAGCTGATCCTGGACTCGCTCGTCGAGGCGGGCTGGGTCGCCGAGTTGGAGCGGATTCCGACCAGCGGCTCCGCCGGGCGACCGGCCCGGCGGTACGAACTGTGCGCGGAACACGCCCTGTTGGCGGCCGTCAGCATCAACACCGTGGACGCCTCGGCCGTCATCGCCGATGTGCGCGGCCGGATCGTCGGCCGGGCGCACCGCCGGCTGCGCGCCTACCAGGACCCCCGGGTCACGCTCGACGACGCGGCGGACCTGGTGCGGAAGGCGCTCGACGACGCGGGCGGCTCGGCGGACCGGCTGCGCGCCGGTGCGGTGGCGGGCGGTGGCGCCATCGACGACGAGGGGGTCGTACGACGTCTGGTGCACACCACGCGCTGGGAGGGCGTGCATCTGCCCGCGGAGCTCGGGCGGCGGATCCAGATGCCCTGGTTCGCGGACAACGACACCAACCTCGGTGCGCTCGCGGAGCGTTGGCGAGGTGTGGCCGGTGACCACGACAACGTCGTATGGGCGCACCTCGGCAACCGGACCGGCCTCGGCATCCTGATCCGGGGCGCCGTGCACCGGGGGCTGGACGGTGCCGCGGGCGAGATCGTCGAGGCCCAGTCGATCCCGACCGGCACGGTCGCGGAGCACCCGGTGGCCTGGCTGAGTTCACCGGAACCGGCCCGGCGCATGGTGGCGCTGGAGCGCTTCGACGCGGCCCGCGCCGGTGACGCGGCAGCGCTCGCCGAGGTGGACGAGTTCGTCGAGAACATCACCTCGATCCTCACCACCCTGTCGTGGACGGTCGCGCCCTCGCTCATCGTGCTCGGCGGCGGTCTGGAGGACGCGGCCGATGTGCTGCTTCCCCGGGTGCGCGAGGCGATGCGCGTCGCCCGTACCCCCGCGATCGAACTGCGCGCCACCGGCCTTGGCCGCGACGCCGCGCTCATCGGCGCCGTGAAGCTGGCGCTCGACCGCATGGACACCGAGTTGTTCGGCCCGCTCGCGCCCAGTGCCTAACTCCCCCCACGACACCCGACTTTGGAGTCTGCTTGTGACCGACACCCCCCACACCGACGTCCTCATCGTGGGCAGCGGCATCATGGGTTCCGTCGTGGCCCGGCTGCTGCGGGAGAGCGATCCGCGGCTGGGCATCACGATGGTCGACGGCGGCAGCGCGATCGGCGGGGCACCGGGGCTGCATCTGCACGACGTCGCCGACCCGGCCCTCGGGTCGCGGTACAGCGAGCGGGTCGAGTCGGGCATCCAGGGCATGTACACCGGCGCCGAGGTGGTGCGCGAGGTCGCGGACGGCCTCGCCGGCCTGGCGCCGGGCATGGTCCACGCGCTGGCCTTCGGCGAGGACAGCGAGGCGATGCCCGCGACGGCGCTCGCCTGGAACGCGGGCGGCATGGGTGTCCACTGGACCGCCGCGACCCCGTGGCCCGCAGGCTCCGAGGTCTTCGACTTCGGCGACCCGGCCCGCTGGGCGGCCGACCTGGACACCGCGCGCCGGCTGCTCGCCGTCTCCCCCTCCCCCATCGGCCCGACCGAGGTCGGCCGGACCGTCCTCGACGTCCTGCGCCGCCGCTACGACGGCACCGCACCCGCCGACCGACGCCCGCAGCCGATGCCCATGGCCGTCACGGCAACGGACTCGGGGCCCATGCCGCGCACGGCGCCCGGGACGATCTTCCCGGCGATCGCGACGGGCGGCGACCCGGCGTTCACCCTGCTCACGGGGACGCTCGCCACCCGGTTGCTCGTCTCGGGCGGCCGGGTCGGCGGCTGCCGACTGCGCCGTGTCGCCGACGGCACGGAGTCCGTACTGCACGCGGACACCGTGATCGTGTGCGCCGACGCGCTGCGCACCCCGCAACTGCTGTTCGCCTCGGGCATCCGCCCCCCGGCGCTGGGCCGCCACCTCAACGAGCACGCGTTCATCACCGCCCAGGTCCTGCTGGATCTGGACCGGTTCGGCATCGCCCTGGACGAGCTCCCGCTGCCCCGCGCCGGCGAGTTCAGCACGGACTCGCTGTGGCTGCCGCAGAACGGGCCGGCCCAGCCGTTCCACGGCCAGATCATGAACCGGACGTACGTCGACGAGAGCGGTCGCCCCCTCGCCCACGCCGTGGGCCTGTCGCTGCTGGTCCCCGTCGAGTCGCGGCCCGAACACCGCCTCGTCTTCTCGGAGTCGGCGACCGACCTCGCCGGACTGCCGCGTATCGGCGTCGAGTTCGCCTACTCCGACACCGACCGCGCGCTGATCGACCGGGGACTGGCCGAAGTCCGGTCACTGGCCGAGGAGTTCGGCCCCTTCGACCCCACGACCGAACTCGCCCTGCTGCCGCCCGGCTCGTCCCTGCACCTGACCGGCACCGTCCGGTCGGGCACCGCCGACGACGGCTCCAGCGTGTGCGACCCGGACGGCCGGGTGTGGGGCCTGGACAATCTGTATGTCGCCGGCACCGGAGTGATCCCCACGGCGATGGCCGCCAACGTGACCCTGACCGGCGCGGTGACGGCCGTACGGGCCGCCCGGGCCGTGACCACCCGTACCGCGCCGCTTGCCGCGCACTGAGAGGAAGCCCGAACGTGATCGACATCGTGAAGGAGTACCGCGTGGCGCTGCCGGCGTGGATCGACGACGAGGTGGCCGACGTGCCCGCCGTCGTCCCCGGCCGGGAGGACCGGATGCGCCTCGTGCACCGGCTCGCGGACCGCAACTGGCGGGAGGGCAACGGCGGTCCGTTCGCGGCCCTCGTCGCCGAGCGCGACACCGGCCGGATCGTCTCGGTGGGCGTGAACGTCGTCCTCGCCTCAGGAGTCTCCAGCGCACACGCCGAGGTCATGGCCCTCGGGCTGGCCCAAAGGGCCGTCGGCGGCTGGGACTTGGGCGCCGACGGCCTCCCGCCCCATGAACTCGTCGTCAACTGGCGCCCCTGCGTGCAGTGTTACGGCGCCACCCTGTGGTCCGGGGTGCGCACGGTGGTGGTCGCGGGCGAGGGCCCGGAACTGGAGGAGATCACCACGTTCGACGAGGGCCCGCTCGGCGCGGACTGGGCCGGGCAGTTCGAGGCGCGCGGCATCGAGGTCGTCGGAGACGTGCTCCGGGACGAGGCGCTGGCCGTGTTCCGCGACTACCGCAAGGCGGTCGACGAGACGGACGGCATCGTCGTCTACAACGCCCGCGGAGGTACCGCATGAGCCCGCGCTTCGCGACCGACGTCGTCACCTTCTACCACCCGGACTTCTGGGACCTTCCCTCCGCGGACGCGGTACGCGCGTGGGCGCTGGCCCACCCCGAGCGCTTCTGGGCCCGGGTGATGGACGCGTTGACCGAAGCAGGCGTCACGGGCCTCGAACTCACCTTCGCGCCGGGCGACATCGAGTCGGCGCTGCGGGCCTTCGGCAGCGCGCAGGGCTTCCGCCGCGAACTGGTGGCCCGCGGGCTGTCCGTCGTGAGCGCGTTCGTCGCCGGGGAGGACAGCCCCGACTGGCGGGACCCCGGCAACCTGCCCGCGATCGTCGCCGACGCCGAACGACGCGCGGCCTTCCTCGTCGACGTGGGGGCCGAACTCCTCGTCGCGGGCCTCCCGATGCGCGCGACGTTCGGGACCCGGCCGCCCCTGTTCGTCGACGCCCCGTACATGACCCGCATGGCCGACATCGCGCACGCGGTGGGCGAGGCCGTCTCCCGGCAGGGTGTGCGGCTCGCCTTCCACACGGAGTCCAACAGCACCCTCTGGTACGAGCGCGACATCGACCTGTTCATGTCCTTCACCGACCCGCGCTACGTGTGGCTGTGCCCCGACTCCTGCCATATCGCCCTCGGTGGAGGCGATCCGGTGGCCGTGGCCGGCCGTCACGCGCGGCGCGTCGCGCTGGCGCACTGGAAGGACGCGGTCAGGCCCATCGACGTGGAACTCACGATCGACGAGACGGTCTTCGCCCAACAGCAGCCCTACATGGCCGAGTTGGGCTCGGGCATCGTCGACTGGAAGGGCTGGGCCGAGGTGATGTCCCGCACGCCCGGCGCCGACACGGTGCTCATCGAACTGGACGAGGCGGCCGATCCGGTCGCCGCGTTGCTGGCGGGGAGGGCGGTGGCGTCGTCGGTGCTGCCGTGACCCGGTGCCCGTCGGTGGCCCAACTGCCGTACGAAAGCGCTTCCTCGATACGATCCGATCATGCCGCGCCTGGTGGATGTCCCTGGGTACATACGCTTCTGGACAGCCTCCGCGATCTCGTCGTTCGGCTCGCAGATCACCGGGCTGGCGCTGCAGATCCTCACCGCCGTCACGCTGAACGCGTCCGCCACGGAGGTGGGGCTGGTCAACGCGGCCCGCTGGGCGCCCTATCTGCTTTTCGGGCTCATGGCCGGGGTGCTGGTCGACCGTTGCCGGCGCAAGCCGGTCATGGTGGCGATGGATCTCGGCAGAGCCGTCCTCCTCGGCGCGATCCCGCTGCTGTACGCCCTGGACCGACTGAGCATCGCCACGCTGTGCGCGTGTGTCTTCGCCTTCGGGGTGCTCTGTCTGTTCTTCGAGGCGGCCAACCACTCCTACGTACCGCAACTGGTCCCCAAGGAACTCCTCAACGTGGGCTATGCCCGGGTGGGGCAGGCCGACGCCGCGGCCGGGTCGACCGGGCCACTGATCGCCGGGGTGCTGATCAGGCTGGTCGGCGCTCCGCTCGCCGTGCTCGTGGACGCCGTCAGCTATCTGGTGTCGGGCCTGCTGCTCGGCTCGGTGCGGGCTGACGATCCCGTTCCCGACCGGGGCGCGCGGCGGAGTCTGCTCAGTGAACTGCGGGAGGGCGTGGCCTGGGTCTACCGCCATCGGACCCTGGCGTACATCGCGCTGACCTCGCACCTGATGCTCCTCTTCAACACCGTCGTCAGCACGGTCTTCGTGGTCTTCGCGCTGCGTGAGCTGCGGATCGGGGACTTCGGTCTGGGCGTGGCGTACGCCTGCGCCGGCCTCGGCGGTGTGCTCGGCGGCGCGTTCTCCGGACGCGCGGCGCGCAGGTTCGATGTCGGCGCCGTCCTGATCGTGGGCCGTGTCGTCGCCGCGGTGGGCTGGCTGCCGCTGGTCCTCGCCCAGCGTGGGCCGTGGGCCCTGGTCCCGGTGTCGCTGGCCTTCTTCGTGGTCTCCGGTGCCATCTCGCTGGAGAGCCCCGTGGAGATGAGCTATCGCCAGGCGGTCACGCCCGACCGGCTCCGGGGCCGGATGAACGCCACGATCCGCTCGTTCAACTGGGGCATGGTCGCGATCGGCGCACCCCTGGGCGGACTCCTCGCCGACCGGGTCGGCTATCGGTTCGCCCTGTGGGTGGGCCTGTCCGGAGCGGTCCTCCAGGCACTCCTGCTCGCCGTGTCCCGCACCCGGGAGGCCCGCGACACCGACGAGGTCGAGCCACGTACGCACCTGACCCCATGCCCCATAACCACCGAAATGCGGCACGCGGGAAGCCGGAGGATGCTGGGAGGGCAAACGCACGCCCGAAGGAGGACAGCCATGTCGTTCATGGACAAGGTCAAGGGAATGCTGGGTCAGCACCCCGACCAGGCCAAGCAAGGTGTGGACCGGGCGGGAGACATGATCGACGAACGCACGGGCGGCAAGCACGCCAAGCAGGTCGACATGGCGCAGGACAAGGCCAAGGACTTCATCGACCGCGACAGGCCGCAACAGCCCTGACCGCTTCTGTCCCCGTATCGCCCCCGATGTGACCCGAGTGGCCCCGGAAAGCCAGGAGTTCATCGACCGCTGATGTGAAAGTGCTGCGCGGGCGGGCCCGGATACATGCATACTCCCCCCACAGGAAGCCACCACTCTGGGGGGAGTTGGCTCATGCAAGGCACGATCGACGGGTTCCGCTACGGTGCGGTGACCCCGGTGGCGGCCTATCTGATGGCCTGTCTGGGCGGGGCCCTGGGACTGCGCTGCGTGGTGCGGTCCCTGCACAACCGGCAGTCGTGGAAAGCGGGTTGGCTCGCGCTCGGCGCGACGTCGATCGGCAGCGGCATCTGGACGATGCACTTCATCGCGATGATCGGCTTCCAGGTCGAGGAGACCCGGATCGGCTACGACGTCGGCCTCACGGTGCTGAGTCTGGCCGTGGCGATCGTCGTGGTGGGCATCGGAGTGTTCGCCGTGGGCTACCGCGGCGCCACCCCCGGCACACTCTCCGCGGCCGGTGTCATCACCGGCCTCGGGGTCGCCGCCATGCACTATCTGGGCATGGCGGCCCTGAGGATGAACGGTGACATCGAGTACCGGACGAGCACGGTCGCGCTCTCCGTGGTGATCGCCGTCGTCGCCGCCACGGCGGCCCTGTGGGCGGCCGTCTCCATCCGGGGTTTCCTGGCCAGCCTGGGCGCCAGCCTGGTGATGGGCGTGGCCGTGTCCGGGATGCACTACACGGGCATGGCCGCCGTGAGCGTCCATCTGCACGGCACCGGCGGGGCATGGACCGGCGACTCGGCCAACTCCATTCTGCTGCCCATGCTGTTGGGGCCGGCCATCTTCCTGCTGCTGGCCGGGGTCGTCGTGATGTTCGACCCGCTGCTGGTGATGGGCGAGGGCGAATGGGACCGTTCCTTCGCCCGCCACCCGGTCGGCCCGGTCCCGAACGGCAAGCAGCCCACCCGGCGCCCCGACTCGCTCTTCGACACACCGGACCGCCCGGCAGCCGGCCGCCCGGACCCGTACGAGAGCCCGGCCGCCCCACCGGGCAGCCGTCGGCGCCGGAACACCCGCGGAAACCCCGCCGCCCAGGCACCGGGCCGCCCGGCCCCGTACGCCGGCCCGGCCGTCCCACCACCGGCGGCTCCCCGCAGCGCCTACACCGCGCCGCCCGACCCCGCGCGCGGCCGCCCGAACCCGTACGGGGCCCCGAAGCTCCCCGGCGAGTGGTGACCAACAGAGAGCTGGACAGCCGAAGTTGCATCACACGAGTCACCGATACGCCCTACGGCACGCTCAGTTGGGCGCGCCCGGCGGGACCCTGGGCAGCGGATCGACGCGCACCGACCCGGCATCGGCGAGGAACGCCCGGATCAACTCCCCCGCCTCACGCGCCTGTTCGTCGCCCTCGCAGCGCAGCTCCGTCCCGAGCCGCCGCACGGCACCGCGCAGTGCCGTGCGCACCGGTGCGTGGAGGGCCGGGTCGTCGAGCAGGGTCAGCAGATGGTTCAGGAGGGTCCAGTCCGCCGTGTGCTGCACGGCGGCCCCGCCCTGCAGCTCGGCGGGTACCGGGTCGGTACGACGCCAGGTGGCGGCAAGGAGCTCGTCGACGAGGTCGGTGACGCCGGGCGACGCGGGATCGGCGGCATGCTGCCAGGCCACCCGGTTGAGCCGGGCCGGGTCCAGCAGCTCCTGGGTGACGAGTGCGGTCGCGACCCGTACGGCCTCGAAGGGGTCGAAGATCCGCCCGGCGCCCGTGTCGAGGTACTGGTCCGTCCGGTCGTAGCGGATCGCGGGCGGGGTGAGGGTGTCCAACACCGCTCCGGGCAGGGCGAGTTGCTCGGCCCGTAGCAGTTCGGCGAGCCGGCTGAGCGCCGTGTGCTGGGTGGCCGGCCCGACGGCCTGCGCGCCCCGGCCGTCCTCGCCCGCGAGGCCGTACGCGTAGCGCACGCCACCGACCAGTCGGGCCACGGCGGTCACCTCGTGCCGGTGCAGGAGGTGCACCAGGACGGCCCGCTCCTCCAGTTCGCCGGTCTGCCGGTCGGGCGGCAGCACCCCGCGGGAGAATCCGTCCAGGGCGATACGGCGCACCCGCAGCATGGTCTCCAGCGCCTGGAGGGCGTCCGGTCCGCTCACCCAGGTCACGGCGTCGGCGTGGGCCGCCTCCGGGCCCTGGGCGTCCTCGTCGGAGAGGTAGATCAGGCCCGACTCGGCGGCCTCGCGACGCAGTTCGGCGAGCGCACTCTCCTCGGCACCCTCGTCGAACCGGCCGTAGGCGTGCGCGACCAGGAAGTGGTCCCACGGTCCCAGGCCCGTGCCGTACGCGGCGGACAGGTCGAGGTCGCCCTCGTCCGTGACGCGGATGCGGGCGTACGGGTAGTCCATGACGGACGGCTCGGGGTGCCCCGTACTGGCGAAGTTGTGCATGAAGCCGAGCGCGTGGCCGATCTCGTGTGCGGCGAGTTGGCGCATGCGGGCGAGCACCAACTCCTCGACGGCGGCGAGGCGTTGGGCCTCGTCCGGGCGGCCGTAGGGGGCGAGGAGGGCCTCGCCGAGTGCGCGGACCTGTGCGACGCGCTGGGAGCCGAGGCGGACCCGGGCGTGCAGGATCTCGCCGGTGCGCGGGTCGGTCAGTCCCTGGCCGAGGGACCAGCCGCGGCCCGCGCGGTGCACCCAGACCACGCCGTTGACGTCGGGGTCGTAGGGGTCGAAGCCGTCGTCGCCGGGCTCGACGCGGTAGGCGTCGGGGAGTCCGATGCGGGCGAAGGCCCGCTGCCACCAGTTGCCGCCCTCGACGACCGCCGAGCGGAAGGGTTCGGGGACGGCGGGGTCGATCCGGAAGACGATGGGGGCGCCGCCGGGTTCCGCGCGGAAGCGGGGCTGGAGCTTGACCTGGGTGCTCGCCCGGCCGACGAGGCCGTGGTCGGCGTAGCCGATGCCGTAGCCGCCCGAGGCGGGGTGGTAGCGCCGGACCGGCAGCGGGGACACGGGCAGCCGCAGCAGGTTCAGTTGCTGGACGACGGTGAGGGCGCGCGGGTCGGCGGCGACGGCCCGCACCGCCTGCCCGCGGCCGGGGCCCCGGAAGGTGAGCAGCGCGGGGAGGCGGACGGCGGTGGGTCCGGTGCGGCTGTCGGCGACGAGCGGGAGGCTCGCGGAGGTGTCGATGCTGTAGTCGCCCTGCTCGTGTGCGTGCAGATGGTCGGCGATCTGGTCGTGGTCGGCGAGGACGAGCCCGGTGGCGTCCACGACCGCGGCGCCGTTCTCCTCGCGCAGCACGGGCCCGCTCCAGAGCACGGACAGCGCGAACGACTCGTCCCCGGCGCGTACGGCGGCCGCGTCGCCGGAGGTCAGGAAGTGCTTGTTGCGGACGGCGAACAGGACCCGGTCGCCGACCCGGCGGAACTCCGCGAGCCAGGTCCGGCCCGCCTTCCCCCGGTCCAGCCAGAGGTCGCTGGAACCCAGGCCCTGGGACAGCGAGACGGAGAGGAGGAAGGGCTCGTCGAACTGGCGGATGCCCAACAGCAGCCGGTCCGAACGGAGTTCGGGGTCGGGGATCAGGTCGATGAAGTCGGCTGCGCCGGTCATGCGGGGACCTTTCGGTTGAGCATCGTCGAGTTGATGTTGCCAGGCCCCTGCCTCCGGCCCCGCCAGGGCTCGTTGTTACGGTGCACCGGTGTCTGAATCTTCACGCGATACCCCCGCAGGCGCCGGTTGGGGCACCGCGGAGCGCGGGGCGTACCAGCAGCTCATGCCGACCCATGTCGAGAAGGTCTCGTGGCTCAGCCCGAAGACTTTGTGGGCCGCGCGCAACGGCGTGTTGGCCTCCTGGTTCGGGGACCCGACCGGCGACACCCGCAGCCGTTGGGTGGCCCAGAGCGCGGCCACCGGCGCTCCCGCCGACAAGGTGATCCGGCGCGACGATCCCGACACCTTCTCCTTCATGGTCATCGGCGACACGGGCGAGGGCGACGATCCCCAATACGCCGTTGTGCCAGGGTTTCTGAAGGCCAGTCAGGAGACGGCCTTCACGGTCGTCGCCAGTGACGTCATCTATCCCGTCGGCACCGCGGACGACTACGAGACGAAGTTCTTCCGCCCGTACCAGGCCTATCCGGCGCCCATCTACGCGATACCCGGCAACCACGACTGGTACGAGGGCCTCGGCGGTTTCATGCGCGTCTTCTGCGACGACGCGCCCGCGCTGCCCGCACCGCGGGCGGCGCGCCCGCTGACGCGTGCCTGGTGGCGTTCGCTGCTGTGGCACCACCCCCGCCCGACCGACGGCGAACACCTGGACAAGGCACGGGAGTTGCGCTCCTCGCCGGACCAGCAGGCGGTCCAGCCGGGCCCGTACTGGGCGATCGACGCGGGACCGGTGCGCATCATCGGCATCGACACAGGGCTGTTGGGCACGATCGACGCCGAACAGGGCGCCTGGCTGCGCGAGATGGCGAAGGGTCCGACGCCGAAGATCCTGATCACCGGTTCGCCGCTGTACGTGGACGGCGAGCACCACCCCTGCGCGATCGAGGGCGGCGGCACGGTCGACGACATCGTCAGCGATCCGGCCCACCGCTTCGTCGCCGCGATCGGCGGCGACATCCACAACTACCAGCGCTATCCGGTGCGGTTGGCGGACGGGCGCACGCTCCAGTACGTGGTCTCGGGCGGCGGTGGCGCGTTCATGCACGCGACCCACACCGTGCCGCGCGTCGACATCGCCGACGTCACCGAGCAGGACTTCCGCTGTTACCCGCTGCGCGGCGACTCCCTCGCCTTCTACAGCCGCTTGTACGGCCGCCGACTGCATCTGCGCCGCTTCTTCACCCTCACGGAGGCCGAGGCGTCGGCCGTGATCTGCGAGCGCCTGGGCATCCCGCCGACCCGCACCCCGGGCCCGCCGGTCCGCATCACCCGACGGATCCGGCTGGTCGCGAGCCTGCTGGGCGCGGGCGGCCGCCCCGACCGCACCGCGCGCTTCCGTCTTCCGGTGCGCAAGATCTACACCCAGCTCTTCTCGCCCGGCTCCGTGACGTACAGCCCGCCGTTCTTCAAGTGCTTCCTGCGGCTGGACGTCACCCCGGAGGCGGTCCGGCTGCGCTGTTTCGCCGCCACCGGCAAGCACCCCCAGGAGATCGACCCGCCGGTCGAGGACGAGATCACCATCCCGCTGCACTGATCACACGCCCGCAATGTTCACCTGTCACAATCGGGACAGAACAGAACTGACGTACGACCGCCGGAGGAGCCCGTGCCGCTCACCTCACGCCCGTTGCGGAAGCTGGGCTTCCTCACGATCGGCCTGTTCGACGAGGCCGATCCGCGCCGGGGCCACGAGTCGACGCTGGAGATCATCGAACTGGGCGAGCGTCTCGGCTTCGACAGCGCCTGGCTGCGCCACCGCCATCTCCAGTACGGCATCTCCTCCCCCGTCGCGGTCATGGCGGCGGCCTCGCAGCGCACCAGCCGTATCGAACTCGGCACGGCGGTGATCCCGCTCGGCTGGGAGAACCCGCTGCGGCTGGCGGAGGACCTGGCGACCGTCGACATCCTGTCCGGGGGCCGGATCAACCCGGGCGTGAGCGTGGGCCCGCCGATGCACTTCGACCAGCTCAAGGAGGCCCTGTACCCCGACACGGCCGAGGTCGAGGACTTCGGCTACGAGCGGGTGCGGCGGCTGCTGGACTTCGTGCGCGGCAAGCCGGCCACCGACTTCAGCGGGGTCGAGGGCTTCGAGGTGTTCTCCGACCGGGTGCAGCCGCACTCCCCCGGGCTGGGCCGTCGTCTCTGGTACGGCGGCGGCAGCACGGGCTCGGCGAAGTGGGCCGGCGAGCACGGGATGAACTTCCTGACGAGCAGCGTCGTCAAGGCCGAAGGGCCGGACGAGTCAAGGGACTTCGCGGAGATCCAGCTCTCCCACGTCCGCACGTTCCGCGCCCACCACCCCGACGGCGAGGCCGCCCGGGTCTCCCAGGGGCTGGTGGTCATCCCGACCGACTCCGCCTCGCCCGAACAGCGGGCGAAGTACGAGGAGTTCGCCCGCAAGCGCACTCCCCGTACGACGTCACCTCAGGGCCCGGCCCGCCTGATGTTCGCGCCGGACATCGTCGGCACCTCGGAGGAGATCGCCGAACTCCTGCACGCGCACGTCGCGTTCAGGGAGATCGACGAGGTGGCGTTCGCGCTGCCGTTCACGTTCGAGCACGAGGACTACGTGCAGATCCTGACGGACATGGCGACGAAGCTGGGGCCGGCGCTCGGGTGGAAGCCCGCCGGCTGACCTCCGTGTCACCAGCGGCCGGGCTCGGTGCCGACGATCGGCTCGGACGGCTTGCCGTCGACTCCGACCGGTATGTCGCCGGTGAGCATCACGCGGTGCATGGTCCTCGGGAAGCCGAGGTGCGCGTTGTCGCTGGGGGCGAGGTGGATGGTGGCCCGGTTGTCCCAGAAGGCCACGCTGCCCGGCTCCCAGCGGAACCGGACCGTGTACTCGGGCCGGGTCGCCTGCGCGAGCAGCAGCTCCAGGATCGCGGCGCTCTCCGCGCGCGAGACGTCGGTGATCTGCTCCAGGTAGTAGCCGTTGACGAACAGCACCCGCTCGCCCGTCTCGGGGTGCACCCGGACCAGCGGGTGCAGCGAGGCGACCTGGTGGTCCAGGAGGTGGCGGACGTACGCGTCGTCGCCGGGGCGCGGCTGGTAGCCGACGCCGAGCCGGTGCTCGGCCCGCAGCCCGTCCACGAACTCCCGTACCGGCTGCGACAGTCCGGCGTACGCCGCCGCCAGATTCGACCAGGTGGTGTCGCCGCCGTAGGGCGGGACGGTCTCCGCGCGCAGGATCGTCGCGGCGGGCGGGTCGACGCGGGCGCCGTGGTCGCAGTGCCAGCCGCGCAGGAGTGTGTGCCGGCGCCGCTCCAGCCACTCCTCGTGCTCCATGCCGAACCGGCCCCCCAACTCCAGCCGGTCGGCGGTGGTTTCGACCTCGGGGAAGCCGGCCGGTGACGCACTGCCGCGCCGCCCGAGCACGACGGGTTCCCCGAACCGCCGCGCGAACGCCACATGCCCGGTGTGGTCGAGCCGTTGGTCCCGGAAGAACACGACCTTCCAGCGCAGCACCGCCGCCCGGATCGCGGCGACCACGGCGTCGTCGAGGTCACCGGCCAGGTCGACACCGGTGATCTCGGCCCCGATGTGACCGGCGGCCGGCCGCACCTCCATGCCGTCCACCCGCGCCGCCTCGTCGGTCGTACCGCTGTCCGTCGTCATGCGCGCTCCGTCGTCGTACCTGCTCGGTCGGTCGTCCCCTCCGAGTCGTCCCTTCCGGGTCGTACCCAGGTCGTACCGGTTCCAAGGAAGATCGTGACAGCGATCACCGCGCGAGGCGACAGGGCTTCCGGGCCGGCCCCGGTTCAGCGCCGTGCGGCACGCGCGGGCCTCGGGGCGGTCCGGCGGTGGACGGGGCCGCCGGGCGCGTACCAGCCGGCCTTCTTGCGGACGAGCGGGGACGGGTCCTCGTCGTGGGCGCGGGTGAGGGCCGTGAGGGCGTCCGGGCGGCTGTGCACCCACAGGCCGACGAGTTCGACGGCCCTGGCCCGCACCTGCGGGTCCGGGTCCCGCTCCAGGAGCAGGATCGCCCGGGGCAGCAGCGCGAGGCGGTCCGGGAAGCAGGCCTGCGCGTCCGGTTTGCACCGGTCGCAGGACAGTGCGTGCACGGCCGCGATCCGCACCCGTGCGTCGGGGTCGTCGAGCCGGGCGGTCAGGTCGTCCACGGCGTCCGGGACGAGCAGCTCGTCCAGCAGTCTGCTGCACTGTTCGCGCACCAGCGGGTGCGCGTGGCGCAGTCCCTCGCGGACGGCGGGCACGGCGGCCGGGCCGCGCCGGAGCAGTTCACGGAAGGCGCCGGGGCGGCGCGGCTCGCTGCCCAGCGCGTCGACGAGTACGGGGTCGGGGGTGTCGGTGGGTGACATCGGGTTCCTCCCCTCCGTCCGACGAGTCTGCGCCCCCGAACTCGGCCGCCACAAAGCCTTTTCCGCACGGCCGGACGGCCCTGCCTCGCGGGCCGTGGTTCCGGCCGCCCATACTGGGTGTACCGCACAGTCAAGGGAAGGTCCGACCGTGATCAGCATCCCGACGCACACGCTCAACGACGGAACGAGGATTCCCGCCATCGGCCTGGGCACCTGGCCGATGGACGACGCGACGGCCGAGGAGGCCGTGGACGGTGCGTTGCGCATGGGCTATCGCTTGGTGGACACGGCGACGAACTACCGCAACGAGACCGGCGTCGGCCGTGGCATCGCCCGCAGCGGCGTGCCCCGCGAGGAGGTCCTCGTGACGACGAAGCTGCCGGGCCGCCACCACGGTTACGAGGAGACCCTCGCCTCCTTCGAGGAGTCCCGGGCGCGGCTCGGCGTGGACTACGTGGACCTCTATCTGATCCACTGGCCGCTGCCTCGGGTCGGCAAGTTCGTCGATTCCTGGAAGGCGATGATCAAGCTCCGCGAGGAGGGTCTCGTCCGGTCGATCGGCGTCTCCAACTTCACGCCCGGGCACATCGAGCGGCTGGAGAAGGAGACCGGCGTCCTGCCGTCCGTGAACCAGATCGAGCTCCACCCGCTGTTCCCGCAGGACGAACTGCGCGCCTTCGATGCCGAGAAGGGCGTTCTCACCGAGAGCTGGAGTCCTCTCGGGCGCGGTTCGGAGCTGTTGAACGACCCCACTGTCGTGACGGTCGCGGAGGCCTTCGGTGTGACGCCCGGCCAGGTGGTGCTGCGCTGGCACACCCAACTGGGCGCCGTCCCGATCCCCAAGTCGGCGGACCCCGGCCGGCAGCGCGCGAACCTGGACATCTTCGGCTTCGAACTCGGCCCGGCCCAACTGGCCGCCCTCTGTGACCACACGCCTCAGCGGCTGGGCGGGGACCCGGAGACGCACGAGGAATTCTGAGCGTCCCGGGGGTGGAAGTTGCGTGTTTCCGCCCCCAACTCGCCTTCCCTGCCTCTATGTTCACGGCGGAGGTTCAAGATCTCACCGGAAGGCTCTCGTATGCGCACCGCGTTCCGTACCGCCGTCACCGGGTCGGTGGCCGCCGCCGCTCTGCTGGTCGGCGGCACCGCCCAGGCGACACCCGCCGGCCCCGGAGTCACCGCCCGGCTGATCAGCCAGACCACCATCGGCGACACCGACTACACCCTGCGCGAGATCACCATTCCGCCCGGCCAGGCGACCGGCTGGCACTACCACGACGGCCCGCTGTACGGCTTCGTCAAGCAGGGCACGCTCAGCCACTTCGACTCCGGTTGCGCCTCCGACGGCGTGTACCGGGCGGGCAGTCCCATCCAGGAGCCGGCCGGTTCGGGCAACGTGCACATCGGCCGCAATCTGGGGAACACCCCTCTCGTCCTCGACGTGCTGTACGTGCTGCCGCACGGATCGCCGTTCTCGGAGGACGCGCCGAACCCCGGCTGCCCCTTCGAGTAGGTCCTCGGGTCAGTCCGGCGGCAGCGGCTGTTCGGCCCAGATGGTCTTGCCGCCGTCTGTCTGCCGGCTGCCCCAGCGCTGGGTGAGCTGCGCGACGAGGAGGAGTCCGCGTCCGCCCTCGTCGTAGGCGTGGGCGCGGCGCAGATGCGGTGAGGTGGAACTGCCGTCGGAGACCTCGCAGATGAGGGCGCGGTCTCGGATCAGCCGGAGCTGGACGGGCGGTTCGCCGTACCGGATGGCGTTGGTGACGAGTTCGCTGACGACGAGTTCGGTGACGAAGGACTCCTCGTCCAGCCCCCAGGCGGTGAGTTGCTCGGTGGCGGCCTGCCGGGCCCGGGCCACGTGCGCGGGGTCGGGTTCGATGTCCCAGGTGGCGACCCGGTCGGCGCCGAGCGCCCGGGTGCGCACCAGCAGGAGGGCCACGTCGTCGCTGGGCTCCTCCGGCATCACGGCCTTCAGCACCGAGTCGCACAGCGCGTCCAGCGATGCGGCGGACGCGGTGAGGGCGCGGCACAGTTCGGCGGTGGCGTGGTCGATGTCGCGGTCGCGGTCCTCGATCAGGCCGTCCGTGTACAGGGCGACGACGGCCCCCTCGGGCAGCTCCAACTCCACTGCCTCGAAAGGCAGTCCGCCGACCCCGAGCGGTGGTCCCGCGGCCATGGGGACGAGGCTCGCGGTCCCGTCGGGCAGCACGACGGCCGGCGGTGGATGTCCGGCGGCGGCCATGGTGAGGCGGCGCGATACCGGGTCGTAGACGGCGTAGAGGCAGGTGGCACCGAGTTCCGCGACCTCGTCGCCGGTGTCGTCCGTCGCGAGGTGGGTGACCAGGTCGTCGAGGTGGGTGAGGAGTTCGTCGGGCGGCAGGTCCACGTCGGCGAGGGTGCGGACGGCGGTGCAGAGGCGGCCCATGGTCGCCGAGGACGCGATGCCGTGTCCGACGACGTCGCCGACGACCAGGGCGACCCGGCTGCCGGACAGCGGGATCACGTCGAACCAGTCGCCGCCGATGCCCGCGAGCGACCCGCAGGGCAGATAGCGGTGGGCCACCTCGACCGCCGCCTGCCCGGGCAAGTCCCTGGGCAGCAGGCTGTGTTGGAGGGCGAGTGCGGTGGAGCGCTCGCGGGCGAAGCGGCGCGCGTTGTCGATGCAGACGGCGGCGCGGCTGGCCACCTCCTCGGCGAGTACGGCGTCGTCGGCCACGTAGTCGTCGGGGTGGGCCATGCGGACGCCGACCGCGACACCGAGTGTGGTGCCGCGTGCCCGGAGCGGCACCGCGATCATCGAGTGGACGCCCTTGCGGTACGCGCGGGCGGCGGGGCTGCGCGCGTTGCGTTCCGCCACCCAGCGGACGAAGTCGGGTTCGCCCGCCTGGCTCAGGACGGCCCGGCCCGACCGCAGCGCACGCGCGGGCGGTGAGAACGGCGGGTAGACGTCCGCCTCGGACAGGTGCATCGCCGCCTCGGGGGTGCCCTCGGTGGCGGAGCCGTGGGCGACCCGGCGCAGCACGATCCGGTCGTCGAGGTCCATCTGCGGTTCGTCCGCGCCGAGCACCCACTCCAGGAGGTCCACGCTGGCGAAGTCGGCGTAGCGCGGCACCAGCAGTTCCACCAGTTCCTCGGCGGTGCGCACCACGTCGAGGGTGGTGCCGATGCCGGCCGCCGCTTCGTTGAGCAGGGCCAGCCGCTGTCGGGCGAGGTACTGCTCGGTGCTGTCGAACGCCGCGAGGGCGACCCCGCCCAGCTCACCGGCGGCGTCCTTGACGGGCCACATCTCGATGCTCCAGGCGTGCTCCCGGTTCAGGGCCGGAGCGCCCGCCCAACTGTCGTAGCGGACCGGTCTGCCCGTCTCGGCGACCAGGCGCAGGTTTCGCAGGAAGCCCCGGCTGTGCTCGGCGTCCTCGACACTCTCCGGGAAGTACCGGCCGATCAGGACGTCCTCGGGCACGCCCATCACGCGGCAGGCGACGTCGTTGAGGCGGAGGTAGCGCTGCTCGGTGTCGAAGACGGAGAGCGACATCGACGCCTGCTGGAAGGCCCGCTCCGCCAGCGTGGGCGCGAGGGGAGGGTCGGCGGTAATGACGTATCCGTCCGGTGCGCCGTCCGCACCGAGCACCGCGCAGGCCCGCACGGTGAGCGGGAGCGGCGTTCCGTCCCGGTGTCGTAGGACCAGCGTGCCCGTCAGCGCGGCGACGGCCGGGGTCGAGGGGGGTTCGGCGAGCAGTGCCCCCACCGACCGGCCCACGGCCTCCTCGGCCGGGTATCCCGTCAGTGTCCGGGCACCCTCGCTCCACCCCGTCACGATGCCTCGGGCATTGATGACCGCCGTGGCGGAGGCCTGCTCCATATCGTCCAGGATGGTCCCTTTACCGCGCGGCATCAACCGCGATACGGCATTTGCGGCCCCCGGGTCAGGTCCGGCGGGCTCGGAGTGCGTCGAGGGCCCGGTCGGCGTGGGTGTTCATCCGCAGTTCGCTGGAGACGACCTCCAGGATCGTGCGGTCCTCTCCGATGACGAAAGTGGCCCTCTTGGTGGGCGCGAGCGAGAATCCGCGTTTCACCCCGAACCGCTCGCGGATCGTCCCGTCGGCGTCCGAGAGGAGCGGCATGCCGAGGGTGTGTTTCCCGGCGAACTCGTGCTGCTTGTCGACCGTGTCACCGCTGATGCCGACGGGCCGCGCGCCGACCGCCGCGAACTCGGCCGCCAGATCACGGAAATGGCAGGCCTCGGCGGTGCAGCCGGCGGACAGGGCGGCCGGATAGAAGAACAGCACCACCGGTCCCTCGGCGAGCAGTTCCGTGAGGCTGCGCTCGGCGCCGGTCTCGTCCGGCAGCGTGAAGTCCTCGATCTTGTCACCGACGCTCGGGCGACCGCTCATGACTGTCCCTCCCCATTCTTCGCGACACTACGGGCCCACAGTACGAGGGGCACCTGCAGGGGCAGTCGCCCGAGGGCCGCCGCTCGCTGCGGGGTCGGGCGGTCCCGCCAGTCCAGCGCCATCTTCACGTTGGCGGGGAACACCCCCACGAAGAAGCCCGCCGCAGCGAGCGCGGCCGTACGCCGGGAACGCGGTGCCGCTATCCCGGCGGCCAGCGCCAGCTCGACGACCCCGCTCGCGTACGTCCAGGTCCGGGGCTTCCCCGGCAGGACGCTCGGGATCGTCGCGTCGAACTGTCTCGGCGAGGCGAGGTGGGCGACCCCCGCGGTCGCCAACAGACCGGCGAGCAGCAGCGATGAGCGTTCGGACCGGGACACGGTTCCTCCTCTGATGGCCTGCCGCGCGATATTACTCGACGGTAGGTCCTTATCGGTCCCCTACTGCTTCGGTCTGACCTTTGATATGTTTCGCATCCGGAACCGAAGAAGGGTCCCGTGCATGGACTTCGAACTGACCGAGGACCAGGAAACGATCCGCAAGTCCGTCGCCGGGCTGCTGCGCGACTTCGACGACCAGTACTGGATGGCGAAGGACCAGGCGCACGAGTTCCCGACGGAGTTCTACGACACCGTCGCGGCCGGCGGCTGGCTAGGGATCACGATCCCGGAGGAGTACGGCGGCCACGGCCTCGGCATCACCGAGGCCAGCCTGCTGCTGGAGGAAGTGGCGCGGTCGGGCGGCGGCATGAACGCGGCGAGCGCGATCCATCTCTCCATCTTCGGCATGCATCCGGTGGTGGTGCACGGCTCCGAGGAGCTGAAGCGCCGCACACTCCCCCGGATCGCGAACGGCGATCTGCACGTCTGTTTCGGCGTCACCGAACCGGGCGCCGGACTCGACACCGCGAGCATCACGACGTACGCACGACGGGACGGCGACCACTACGTCGTGAGCGGCCGCAAGGTGTGGATCTCCAAGGCGATGGAGTCGGAGAAGATCCTTCTCCTGACCCGGACCAGCAAGGCGGACGAGGTCGCCAGGAAGACCGACGGGATGACCCTCTTCCTGGCGGACATCGACCGCGACCGGATCGACGTCCGCCCGATCCCGAAAATGGGCCGCAACGCGGTCACCTCGAACGAACTCTTCATCGACGACCTGCGCATCCCCGTCGAGGACCGCGTCGGCGAGGAGGGCCAGGGCTTCCGCTACCTCCTCGACGGCCTCAACCCGGAACGCATGCTGATCGCCGCGGAGGCCCTCGGCATCGGCCGGGCCTCGCTCGACAAGGCGGTGCGGTACGCCAAGGAGCGGGTCGTCTTCGGCCGCCCGATCGGCATGAACCAGGGCATCCAGTTCCCCCTCGCGGACTCCCTGGCCCACCTCGACGCCGCCGAACTCGTGCTGCGCAAAGCGACATGGCTGTACGACAACGGGAGGCCCTGCGGGCGGGAGGCGAACACCGCCAAGTATCTGTGCGCCGACGCCGGGTTCACGGCCGCCGACCGGGCCCTGCAGACCCACGGGGGCATGGGCTACTCCGAGGAGTACGGCGTGTCCCGCTACTTCCGCGAGGCCCGCCTCATGCGCATCGCGCCGATCAGTCAGGAAATGATCCTGAACTACCTGGGATCACACACGCTGGGACTCCCGAGGAGCTACTGAATGACCGACAGCACAGGGTTGTTCGACCTCACGGGCCGGTCGGCACTGGTCACCGGGGCCGGGGGCGGCATCGGTTCCGCGGTCGCCGAGGCGCTGGCGCGCGCGGGTGCCGCGGTGCTGGTGACCGACGTCGACGAGTCGGCCGCCGCGGCCGTCGCGGGGAAGATCAGTGCCGCGGGCCTGACGGCGGACAGCGCCGCGCTCGACGTACGGGACCGGTCCGCCGCCGACGCTGCCGTGGCGCGCGCTGCGGCGCTCGCCGACGGGACGCTGCACATCCTCGTGAACAACGCCGGGGTCATCGCGCCGGCCATGTTCGACAAGCTGGAGGAGGAGGCGTTCCGGCGGGTCCTCGACATCCATGTGATGGGCGCCTTCCACTGCGCGCAGGCGGCGCTGCCGTTCCTGCCGGACGACGGCACGGGCCGGATCATCAACGTCACGTCGTCGGCGGGGCTGGTCGGCACGCTCGGGCAGGTCAACTACTCGGCCGCGAAGGCGGGGATCATCGGGCTGACGAAGTCGCTGGCCCGCGAACTGGCGCGCCGGCGGGTGCTGGTCAACGCGCTCGCCCCGCTGGCCGCCACACCCATGACGGAGACCATCCGCACCGACGAGAAGTTCTCGGCCCGGATGCTGGCCCGGATTCCGCTGGGCCGGTGGGCCGAACCCGCGGAGGTCGCGGGCAGTTTCGTGTTCCTCGCCTCGGACGCCGCCTCCTTCATCACCGGGCAGGTGCTGCCGGTGGACGGCGGCATGGTGATTTGAAACCTCCCCCACCTAAAGGTGGGGGATTCCTGGCTCACGTTGGCTGTGGACCGGCGGTCCGGCAGCTCTTACACGATCAGCACCAGCCGGGTTGAGACCAGCCCGGACGAGCATCACGCGGGCGGAGTTCTTGTCCCTGGGGGACACGGTTCCGCACGCGGCGCAGGTGTAGGTACGTTCCGAAAGAGGAAGTGCGTGCTTGGTTCTCGCTCCGCACTGCGCGCAGTCCATGGTGGTGTGCGCGGAGTTTACGAGGTGCACGGTCCGGCCGTGCTTGCGGCTCATGTCCAGCAGGGCCGTCTTCGTCGTGCTGATCGCGGCATCCGCTGCCTTGCGGGCCATCGTGGACTTCGCCAGGAACTTCGGGCGGAAGTCCTCGACCGCGAGCTGGTCGAAGTCGCGAACGATGGTTTTGGCCCACTTGCGGGCGGTGTCCTGCCGTTGCCGGGCGGCCTTCTTGTGGACCTTCGCGGCCTGGGCCTGTGCCTGCCGGTAGCCCTTGGACTGCCGCTTACCTCTGGGGATACAGCGGCGGGCCATCTGCTTCTGGTAACGGGCGAGGCGGGCGGTGGCGGTCTTGCCGTGCTGTGGATGCGGGAGGTCGTGGGCGTCGCTGGTGGTGGTCGCGGTTTCCTTCACTCCCCAGTCGATGCCGATCACCCGGCCGGTGGCAGGCAGGGCCTCGGTGGTGGTCGCCACGACGAACGAGGCGTACCAGTGGCCGAGGCTGTCTCGGTAGACGCGGACGGAGGACGGCGGCTTGGGCAGTCCCCGCGACCACACCACACTAAGCACGATCCCGCCCGCGAGATGCAGACGCCCGCCCTTGAGGCGGAACCCGCGCCGCGTGTAGTTCAGGGTCGGGTCGGCCGCGTGCTTCTTCTTGCACTTCGGCATCCCGGCCCGCCGTTGCTGCGGCAGCCGGGCCGTGATGTCGTTCAGGGCCTTGGCGCGGGACTTGGCGAAGTCGCGGATCGTCTGCTGTTGCGGCACCGAGCTGCCTTCGCGCAGCCAGGCGTTCGCGGTGCGGGCCTCGGTCAGCATCTTGTCGAGGCGGGCCGGGCCGCACCTCTCCTCGTCGGCGTGCGCCTTTTGGGAGCGGGCGCAGCACTCGTTCCAGATCCACCGGCAGCGCGCCCACTCCGCCACCAGCGCGGTACGGGCGGTCGAAGACAGGCGAAGCCGATAGGTGTACCGGGCATGTCCGGCATCCATGGCTTCCTCCAGGGTCGTGCTGCCACCACTCTACTACTACGGTAGGGGCATGGATGAAGAAACAAAGATCACGCTCAGGCTCCCCACGGAACTGCACCGGTGGCTCACCGCTCAGGCCAAGTCCGCCCGCAGGTCCCTCAACTCCGAGATCGTCTACCGGCTGGAGGGTGAGCGAGACGCCGCCGTTGCGGACACCGACTCACCCTGACGGCGACCCTGAAGGCCGAGGCATCCTTGGAGGTACTCGGTGGCAGCCAGCGCGCGTGCTGTGTTGAATGGTTCAGCCAAAGAGGCCGAAGAGCGCGGCTTTCGACGAGAGGCCTGAACCTGTGCAGAGCGCCGAGCACCCTTCCCGTACCGTCCGGGGGCGCGCCGCGGCCGGTGGACCCCGGCCGCGCTTCGACACGCTCACCGTCCCCAAGGCCTCGGACGTGCTGGCGGCGGAGGTGCGTGAGCGGATCCTGTCCGGGGAGTTCACGGAGGGCATGGCGCTGCCGCCGGAACGGCAGTTGGTGGAGCAGACGGGGCTGAGCCGGGCGACGGTGCGCGAGGCGCTGCGCGTCCTGGAGGTCGAACGGCTGCTGGAGATCAGGCCGGGACGCGGGGGCGGTGCCTTCGTGCACCGGCCGGGACGCGAATCGCTCGCCGACACCGTGCGGTTGGTGATCCGGGGGCAGCGGATCCGACTGGAGGACCTGCACGAGACCCGGGAGGCGATCGAGCCCGCGTGCGCGGCACTGGCGGCCAGACGCCGGACGGACGCCGACCTCGCGGAGCTGGACGACGCCCACACGGACCTCGTCGCGGCGGGCGAGGACATCCAGCGCTTCCTGCGCGCCAACATCCGCTGGCACAACGCCGTGGCGAGGGCCGGTGAGAACGATCTTCTCATCGGGTTCATGAGCGCTCTCTCGCAGTCGATCCACGCGGCCACCAACATCGAGCGGTTCATGGACGCGGACATCCGCAAGCTCACGGCCCGCGCGCACGCCCGGATCACCGAGGCCATCCGGGACCGCGACAGCGAGGCGGCGACACGTCGGATGACGCGCCATGTGTGCGGCTTCGCGCGGGCGGCGGCCGAGGTGGACCACCGGGACGGTGTGGAGCTCACCGATCCCGAGAACTGACTCAACCAAACGCGAGAATGTGATTCTCTTCTTCGTGCAACACCATTGACAGTATCGGTCTGACCTTTAATACCATCGCGGTATGAGCAAGGTGAGTCCCGTACTGACCGTCGCCGCCGACGGAGACGTCCGCATCGTCACCCTGAACCGCCCCGACCGGCTGAACGGCGTGTCCGAGGAACTGCACCGACGCCTGTCGGAGGTGTGGCGCGAGCTCGCGGACGACGCGAAGGCCCGTGCCGTCGTCCTCACGGGCGCTGGCCGGGCGTTCAGCGCGGGCGGCGACTTCGACCATCTCCTACGGCACCACACCGACCCGGAGCTGCGGGAGCGGTCGATCCGCCTCGACCGCACCATCCAGACCGAGATGATCCGCTTCCCGCTGCCCGTGATCGCCGCCGTCAACGGCCCGGCGGTGGGCCTGGGTTGCAGCCTCGCCCTCGCCTGCGACCTGGTGCTGATCGCCGAGGACGCCTACTTCGCGGACCCGCACATCTCGGTCGGCCTGGTGGCCGGCGACGGCGGGGTCACCCTGTGGCCGATGCTCACCAGCCTGCTGCGCGTGAAGGAGTACCTCTTCACCGGGGACCGCATCCCCGCTCCCAAGGCGGTCGAACTCGGCCTCGCCAACCGCACCGTCCCGCCCGACGAGGTGATGCGCGAGGCGCTCACCCTGGCCCACCGGCTCGCGGCGCAGCCCGCCGAGGCCCTCCGCGCCACCAAGCTGGCCCTCGCCGCGGTCGTCGAGCAGGTGTCGCGCGGCGGCATGGAGGCGGCGCTGATGGCCGAACGGGCCACGATGACCAGCCCGGACCACATCCGCATCATCACCGAGCTCGCGTCCCGCGCCGAACGGCGCGCGAACCCCCCTGAGGAGCGCTGAGCGTGGACCGCGAGGAGTTCGTCCTGGTCCGCGACATGGTTCGGTCACTCGCGACCCGCTTCGGCGTCACATCGGCGGACGAGGTGAAGCCGTCGACCCGGACGGCCGCCCAACAGGCCCTGGACGAACTGGGTTTGGCGGAGCTGCGGCGCACCTCTCCCCCGGCGGCGACCGCACAGGAGTGCGCGCTGCTCGCGCAGGAACACGGCCGCCGCCCGCTCACGACCTCTCTCCTCGGCACGGTCCTGCTGGCCCCCGAGCTGCTCCGTCTCCTCGGTGCCCAGCCCGACACCCGCACGACCCCCACCATCGCGCTCACCCGCGAACTCCGCTTCCCCGGGCAGGCGTCGACGGATCTCGTCGCCTGGGACTGCGAGGGCGCCGACAGCGCGCTCCGCGTCTCCGCCGAAGGGACGGTCGGCCGGGTCGAGTTGGGCCCGGCGGCACCGGGCACGGACCTCGTGCGCGCGGTGCGTTCGGTGCCGTCGGACGCCCCGGTCGAGGTTGTCGGCCGTCTCACCCCACCGGACCGACTCCGCTGGCAGGCCTACGCACTGGTCGTCGTGACCGCCGAACTCGTCGGCGCGGCAAGCTCGTTCGTGGAGCAGGCGGTCGAATACGCCCGTGTCCGCCGCCAGTACGGCCGGCCGATCGGCTCCTTCCAGGCCGTACAGCACCTCCTCGCGGACGCGACGGTCCTGGTGGAGGCGTGCACGAGTGTCACGCGGTACGCCGCCTGGTGCCTCGACAACGAACCCCCGGAGCGGGCCCTCGCGGCGGCGCGGGCCGCCAAGGCGGAGGTCAACTCCTCGGCGCTGGAGGCGGTGTACGCCGGGATGCAGGTCTTCGGCGGCATCGCGCAGACGTGGGAGCACACGGCGCATCTGTATCTGCGCAAGGTGCGGCTGGGCTCGACGCTGCTCGCCACGACAGCCGACCTGCTGCCCGCACTGGCCGTACCGGAGGTGACGCGATGACCGACACCCCGCTGGACTTCGGCGATCCGGCCGATCTCGACCGGCTGCGGCGGGAGTTCCGTGCCTGGCTGGCCGAACACCCGCTCCCCGAGCGGCAGTCGGGCGAACCGGTACCCGTCTTCCTGCGCCGCTGGCACCGGTTGCTGCACTCGGGCGGCTGGGTCGGCCTCGACGTCCCGGAGCGCTACGGCGGCCGGGGCCTGACCGCGCTGCACCAGGTGGCGATCAGCGACGAACTGGGCGCCTGCCGGGCTCCGGGCGTCCCCCGGATCGGCTATCTCGCCCACGCGCTGCTGGAGTTCGGCTCGGAGGAACAGCGACTGCGGTTCCTGCCAAGGATGTTGGCGGGTGACGAGGTGTGGTGCCAGGGCTTCAGCGAGCCGGGTGCCGGTTCGGACCTCGCGGGCATGAGCACCTTCGCCGAGCGGCACGACGACCACTACACGGTGCGTGGGCAGAAGCTCTGGACGAGCTACGCCCAGTACTCCGGCCTGTGTCTGCTGCTGGCCCGCACCGACCGCGCGGCACCGGCCCACAAGTCGATCTCGGCGTTCGTCCTGCCGCTGGACCGGCCGGGGGTGACGGTACGGCCGCTGCGCGCGGCCAACGGCGACGACGAGTTCTGCGAGCTGTTCCTGGACGACGTCCGCGTCGAGGAGTCCGAACGCGTCGGCGCCGAGGGCGTCGGCTGGGCGCTGGCGATGACGACGGTGTCGTACGAGCGCAACGCCCTCGACACCGGCCACATCTCGAAGTACGGGCTGCTCGTCGAACGGCTGCGGCGCCACGCCGCCGAGCGGCACGGCGGCCTGCCCGACGGGCTGTTGTCCCGGATCGGCCGGTGTGTCGTGGACTACGAGGTCCTGGTGGCGCACGCCCGCCGCCGTACCGCCGAACGCCTCGCCGGGCAGGTCGCGGGACCGGAGTCGTCCGTGGACAAACTGCTGATGACGAGGACCGAACAGCGGCTCTACGACACGGCACTTGAGGTGTTCCCGGACGAACTCGCTGGTGAGGGGGGCGAGTTGTTCGGGGACTATCTCTACTCCCGTGCGGCCTCCGTCTACGGCGGTACCTCCCAGATCCAGCGGAACATCATCGCCAAGCGGATCCTGCATCTGCCCTCGAACGGTTAGCCCTGGAGCCAACTGATGCGCTACGACGACGAATTCCTGAGCATCCCCAACGTCATCAGGCTGGCGGCCCGTCGTTTTGGGGACGCCACGGCGCTCATCGACGGGGACCGCCGCTGGACCTTCCGGGAGCTGGCGGAGCAGATGGTCGACTCGGTCCGCGCCACCATCGCGCTCGGCGTCAAGCCGGGGGACCGGGTCGGGCTGTGCGCCCCCAACTCGGCGGAGTGGATCTTCGCCGCGCTGGGCATCCACGGCGCCGGAGCCGTCCTGGTTCCGCTCAACACGCGGTTCAAGGCGCAGGAGATCTCCTACATCCTGCGGAAGTCGGAGGCGGCGGCCGTGTTCGCCTCGCCCTTCCTCGGCAACGACTACATCGGCGAACTGCGGAAGGCCGATCCGGGGCTGCCGGCTCTGCAGAAGACGGTGTCCGTCCTCGGCCCGCAGGGGACGGCCGAACTGGCCTGGAACGACTTTCTCCGCGCGGGAGAGGGCGTTTCGCCCGCTGCGGCCCATGAGTCGATCGACCGGTTGACGCCGGACGACGTGTCCGACGTGATGTTCACGTCCGGCACGACCGGCCACCCCAAGGGCGTGATGCTCACCCATGGCCAGTCCCTGCGCGCGTACGGGTGGATGGCGGAGGAGTACACCTTCGAGGCCTCCGACACCTTCCTGGTGATCCCGCCCTTCTTCCACTGCTTCGGATACAAGGCGGGATGGCTGGCCTCGCTCATGCACGGCGTGACCGTCATCCCCATGCCCGTCTTCGACGCCGGCCGGGCACTGGACCTCATCGCGCGGGAGGGGGTGAGCATCCTCCTCGGGCCGCCGACCATCTTCCACGACCTGGTCAACCACCCGGACCGCGCCGCGCACGACCTGTCGTCGCTGCGGGTCTCCATGACGGGCGGCACGACGATTCCGGAATCGCTGATCCGCGCCATGAAAACGGAGTTGTCGTTCGACATCGTGATGAGCGCCTACGGTCTGACCGAGTCGACGGCGCTGGTGACCACGACGCGTGTCGGGGACTCCGAGGAGACGGTCGCGCACACCACCGGAAGCGCCATTCCCGGTGTCCAGGTCCGGATCGTCGCCGCCGACGGCCTCGACGTCCCGATCGGCCTCGACGGCGAGATCCTCGTCCGCGGCTTCAACGTCACCCGAGGCTACTGGGACGACCCCGACGCCACCGCCGCGACCATCGACGCCGAGGGCTGGCTGCACACCGGGGACATCGGGCGGCTCGACGACGACGGCAACCTCGCCATCGTCGACCGCAAGAAGGAGCTGTACATCGTCGGCGGCTTCAACGCCTATCCGGCCGAGATAGAGAAGCTGCTTCTCGGCTGCGAGAGCGTCCAGCAGGTCGCCGTGATCGGGGTTCCCGACGAACGGCTCGGCGAGGTCGGCTGTGCCTTCGTGGTCGCGCCACCGGAGCAGACGCCGACGGAGGCCGAGGTCATCGCCTGGTCCCGCGAGCACATGGCGAACTTCAAGGTCCCCCGGCATGTCCGCTTCGTCGACCAACTCCCGCGCAACGCGAGCCAGAAGGTGCTGAAGGACGAACTCCGCGCACGGTTCACGGCCGCGATCCATGACGACGCGTTCTGAGATGGCGCCCTCGGAGATGACGACAACGACCGGGCCGCTGGCCGGAATCACCGTGGTGGCGTTGGAGCAGGCGATCTCCGCTCCCATGTGCACCCGCACGCTCGGCGACTTCGGCGCCCGCGTGATCAAGGTGGAGAATCCCCAGGGCGGCGACTTCGCCCGCCACTACGACGACGTCGTCAAAGGGCTCGGCGCACACTTCGTCTGGGTCAACCGCGGGAAGGAATCGGTGGCCCTGGACCTGAAGACACCCGGCGGCATGGGCATCCTGCACCGCCTGCTGGAACGCGCCGACGTCCTCGTCTCCAACCTCACACCGGGCACCACCGCCAAACTCGCCCTCTCCCCCGCCGACTTGAGGACCCGTCACCCCGATCTCATCGCCGTCGAGATCGACGGCTACGGCCCCGGCGGCCCCCTGTCCCACAAGCGCGCCTACGACCTCCTCGTACAGGCCGAGTCGGGCGCCTGCTCGGTGACCGGCCACCCCGGAGCACCGGCCAAACCGGGACCGCCGATGGCCGACGTGTGCAGCGGCCTGTACGCCGCCCTGTCCGTCGTCGCGCTGCTGTGCGGCAAGGGGCGCGGGGTCGGGCCGGGCGTCTCGTCCGTCGCGGTGAGCCTCTTCGACACGATGACGGAACTGATGGGCTATCCGCTCACCTACACCCAGCACTCCGGCATCGAGCAGCAGCCGCTCGGCTTGAGTTCGCCCGCCGTCGCACCGTACGGCGCCCACCGCACCGCGGACGGCCACACCGTGATCCTCGGCACGACGAACGACCGTGAATGGCAGCGCCTGGCACGGGAGTTGATCGGCCGGCCCGACCTCGCGGACGACCCGCGCTTCCGGAGCAACGCCGGACGGGTGGAACACCGTGACCTGCTGGAGCCGGAGATCAGCGCCTGGTGCGCACGGCACGACCTCGCCTACGTACAGGATCGCGCGGACGCGGCCGGGATCGGCAACTCCCGCTACAACACGACCAGCGACGTCATCGCCCACCCCCATCTCCAGGCCCGTGACCGGTGGCGCGAGATCGACACGCCGTCAGGTCCGGTCCCGGCGCTGCTGCCGCCCCCGGTCATCGCCGGGTACGACCCGCCGATGGGCGCGATTCCCGCTCTCGGCCAGCACACGGACGCCGTACTGGCCGAACTCGGCCTGGCGGACGAGGAGATCGCCGTTCTCCGGGCGCGGGGGGCGGTCCGATGAGTGAGCCGCCAGTGCCTCCGGTGCTTCTCACGAGCGACGCAGACGGTGTCCGGACGCTGACGCTGAACCGGCCGGAACGCAAGAACGCGATCGACGCCGAACTGTGGGACGCCCTGCGAACGGCGCTCTCCGCGGCGGGCAGCGACCGTACGGTGCGCGCGCTGGTCCTCACCGGTGCCGACGGCGCGTTCTGCTCCGGGGCCGACATCCGCAAGGGCGTCAGCGGCGAGCATCCCCTGTACCGGATGCGGACCCTGACCGAGGTCACGCTGCTGCTGCACGAGCTGCCGATCCCCACCGTCGCCAAGGTGAACGGCGTGGCGGTCGGCGCCGGTTGGAACCTCGCTCTGGGCTGCGACTTCGTCGTGGCCACCCCGGACAGCACGTTCTCGCAGATCTTCGCGCGCCGCGCCCTGTCCCTGGACTGCGGCGGCTCGTGGCTGTTGCCGAAGCTGGTCGGGTTGCAGCAGGCGAAACGGCTCGTGCTGCTGGCCGAGACGATCGACGCCGAGGAGGCCCACGCGCTGAACCTGGTGACGTGGGTCGTGGACGCCGACAAGATCGACGCCTTCGTGGACGACCTCGCAGCCCGGCTCGTGACGGGAGCGCCCATCGCCCTCGCGCAGAACAAGGCACTCCTCAACGAGAACGCCGATCGCACCCTGCGGGAATCCCTTGCCGCTGAAGCACGGGCGCAGGCCATGAACTTCGCCACGACAGACGTCCCGGAGGCGTACGCGGCGTTCACCGAGCGGCGTGCGCCGCACTACACCGGCCGCTGGGCGGTTCCGCGAACTGCGGCGCCGATTGCAACGGAGGACAGGACACGTGATGCGTGAGGCAGTGGTGGTGGCGGCGGTCCGCACCGCCGTCGGCAAACGGAACGGCGCTCTGGCCGGTGTTCACGCGGCCGACCTCTCCGCCGTCGTCCTGAACGCCCTGGTCGACCGCACGGGGCTGGATCCCGAGGTCGTCGACGACGTGGTCTGGGGCTGTGTCGGCCAGGTGGGCGACCAGTCGAGCAACATCGGCCGCTACGCGGTGCTGTCCGCGGGCTGGCCCGAGACCATCCCGGGGACCACGGTGAACCGGGCCTGCGGTTCGAGCCAGCAGGCGCTGGACTTCGCCGCCCATGCGGTCATGTCCGGCCAGCAGGACGTCGTGGTGGCGGGCGGGGTGGAGGTGATGAGCCGGATCCCGCTCGGTGCCTCGCGGGCCGGCGGAACGCCGTACGGCCCCCAAGTCCTCGCCCGTTACGAGGGGTTCTCCTTCAACCAGGGTGTCTCCGCCGAGAAGATCGCGCACAAGTGGGGGCTGGGCCGGGGTGTGCTCGACGAGTTCGCCGCGCTGTCGCACGAGCGGGCGGCGGCCGCGCAGGACGGCGGGGCGTTCGACGCACAGATCGTGGCGGTGACCACCGACACCGGCGCGATGGCTGCGGACGAGGGCATACGGCGCGGTACCGGCAGCGCCACTCTCGCGAAGCTGAAACCGTCGTTCCAGGAGGACGGAGTGGTCCACGCGGGCAACTCCTCCCAGATATCCGACGGAGCGGCGGCCCTGCTGGTGACGACCCCGGAGAAGGCCCGCGAACTCGGCCTGACGCCGATCGTGCGCTATCGCGCGGGCGTGGTCACCGGGTCCGATCCGGTCCTCATGCTCACCGGGCCGATCCCGGCGACGGAGAAGGTGCTGCGCAAGGCCGGCATCGGTCTGTCGGAGGTGGGGGTCTTCGAGGTCAACGAGGCCTTCGCGCCGATCCCGCTCGCCTGGCTGGCCGAGACCGGCGCTGACCCGGCCCTGCTCAACCCGCTCGGCGGCGCCATCGCGCTCGGGCATCCGCTCGGTGCGTCGGGCGCCGTCCTGATGACCCGCATGATCCATCACATGCGGGACCACGGGATCCGCTACGGCTTGCAGACCATGTGCGAGGGCGGCGGCACCGCCAACGCCACCGTCGTCGAACTCGCTTCCTGACAGGGGATGTTGTGCGCCGAGACGTCTTCACCGACGACCACGAGGCGTTCCGCCGGCTCGCGCGGGACTTCATCGGCAAGGAGGTGGTCCCCCACTACGCCGAGTGGGAGGAGACCGGCCGGCTCCCCCGCACGCTCTTCGAACAACTGGGCTCGCTGGGCCTGTTGGGCATGGCCGTGCCCGAGGAGTTCGGCGGAGCGGGCCTCGACGACTACCGCTACAACGTCGTCCTCCAGGAGGAAGCGGCCCGTGCCCTGGTGACGTTGGGGACCGTGCGCACCCAACTCGACGTCGTTCTCCCCTACTTCCTCACCTACGCCGACCGGGATCAGCGTGAGCGCTGGTTCCCCGGCCTCGCCTCCGGGAAGCTGCTGACGGCCGTCGCGATGACCGAGCCGGGCACGGGTTCCGATCTCGCCGGGATCCGGACGACGGCCGTGCGTGACGGGGACTCGTACGTCCTGAACGGCGCGAAGACCTTCATCACCGGCGGGCTTCTCGCCGACCTGGTGATCGTCGTGGCGCGGACGTCGACCGACCCGGACAACCGCCGCGCCGGGCTCACCCTGTTGGTCGTCGAGGACGGCATGCCCGGTTTCACGCGCGGCCGTGTGCTGCACAAACTGGGCATCAAGGTGCAGGACACAGTGGAGTTGGCGTTCGACGACGTACGGGTCCCGGTCGTCAACCGGCTCGGCGAGGAGGGCGCCGCGTTCGGCTACCTCGGCCGCAATCTGCCGCAGGAGCGGATGACGGTGGCGGTCGGTTCGGTCGCGCAGGCACGGGCGGCCCTGGACACGACGATCGGGTACGTGAAGGAGCGCAAGGCGTTCGGCAAGACGGTCGCGTCCTTCCAGAACACGAAGTTCGAACTCGCCGCCGTGGCCGCCGAGATCGAGGCCGCGCAGGCGATGCTGGACCGTGCGGTGCTCGAACTCGTCGCCGGTGAACTGAGCGGACCCGACGCCGCCAAGGTGAAGTTGTTCTGCACCGAGATGCAGGCCCGCGCGGTCGACCGCTGCCTGCAACTGTTCGGCGGCTACGGCTACATGCTGGAATACCCCATCGCCCGGCTCTACGCGGACGCGCGCATCACCCGCATCTACGCCGGGACCAGCGAGGTCATGAAGGTCATCATCGCCAAGTCCCTCGGATTGTGAGGCGGTTACGGTGCCGGACTTCTCCAGCAGACCAGGTGTCGCGTTCGTGGCGGGCGGCTCGGGCGGGATCGGGGCGGCGGTCGTCCGGCTCCTCGCCGAGCGCGGCAGTGACGTCGTGTTCACCTACCGGGCCAACCAGGAGGCGGCGGACGCGATCACCGCCGAGGTCACCAAGCTGGGCCGCCAAGTCCGCTCGATACGGCTGGACTTGACCGACGAGGCCGCCACGGCCGAGGCCTTGTCCGAGACGGGCCTCGGCATCCACACCCTCGTGTACGCGGCGGGTCCGCACGTACCGATGCGGCATCTGAGCAAGGTGTCACCGAGCGAGTACCGTGCCCAACTCGAGGGCGACGCCGTGGCGTTCTTCAATCTGGTGCATCCCGCGCTGCCGTTGCTGCGCGAGAGCCGGGGCAACATCGTCGCCGTGACGACCGTCGCCACCCGCCGTTTCCCGGTACGGGACGGGCTGTCGTCGGGTGCGAAGGGCGCGGTCGAGGCGGTCGCCCGGGCGCTGGCCGCCGAGGAGGGCCGGTACGGCGTCCGCGTGAACTGCGTGGCGCCCGGCATGCTCAACGACGGTATCGCCGGCCGTCTGATCAGCTCCGGCGAGCTGGACGAGGCCGCGCTCGCCGTCACCCGGCGCAACATTCCGATGCGCCGCTTCGGCGATGCGACCGATATCGCGGAGGCGGTCGCGTTCCTCGCGTCGGACCGGGCCGGGTTCATCACCGGGCAGGCGTTGGGAGTCGACGGCGGGTACAGCGTGTAGGTCAGTGCGGTGTGATCCGGCGACCCGACACGTAGGCGGCGCGGACCAGTTGCCCGGACAGGACGCGGAGGGCCTCGCGCAGCGGTACGTGGAGCAGGCACAGGTCGGCGACCGCGCCGACACTCAACCGCCGTGTCCGGGCAGGGTGTTGGGGTTCCCCGGTGAACAGCCGTAGCGCCGCGGCGGGTTCGAGTCGTTCGCCCTCTTCCCGCTCGGTGGCCGCCCGCATGACCGCCCAGGGGTCCGGGGTGCCGTACGGCGCGTCGGTGCCGGCGGCGAGCGGAACGCCCGCCTCGGCCAGGCTCCGGCAGCGGTAGAGGTGCGGGCGGTCGTCGGCGTCCACGTCCGTGGCGTACGCGTCGCCCCGCTCGACCGGGAAGTGGGGCTGGGTCACGACCGTCACCCCGAGCCGTCGTATCCATGGGATCGTCTCGGCCGGGATCACCGACCCGTGCTCGATCCGGTCGCCGTCGGCCGGTCGCGCCTCGTCCAGGGCGAGCAGCGTCACCAGCAACTGCACCCGGGTCACACAGTGCACGGCGACCGGCCGGGGCCTGATCTCCCTCATGGTGCGGGCGAGTTGGGCGGGTGTGGGAAGGGTCGGATCGTCGAGCATCAGCTTCACGGGCGCGTCGACGCCCATCACCAGGAGCCGTTGCGGCAGGACCGACAGCATCTGGGTGAGCCCGCTCGCAGGGTGTGGGTCGGCGTTGGTGAACCCCGTGACGCCGAGCGCCGCCGCCCGTCGCCCCACCCCCTCCAGATCCAGCCGCACGGGCGGCACGAACCCGCGCAGCCGCTCGTCCTCGCGCCAGAACCGCCCGTCGCCGTCGAGCCCGACCGCCCACAGCGCGGCACTGTTCCACACCCACAGCGCACCGGTGCGGTGCTGCACACGCACCGGCCGATCCGGCGCGAGGGCGTCCAGTGCCCACCGGTCCAACTCCCCCGCGACGCTCTCGTGATAGCCGACGGCCCGCACCCATTCACCCGGCGGCCCACTCGCCAGGGCCGCCGCAAGCGCCGTACGGTCGCGGACCTCCGTCGGCCCGACCCGCACGGAGACGGCATCGGCGGCCAGCGCCGCGAGATGTACGTGATGATCGTGCAGGCCCGGCAGCAACGCACCGCCCCGACCGTCCACGTCACCCGGCCCCGTCAGCCCCGGCCCGATCTCGGCGATCCGCCCGCCGTCGATCCGTACGTCCACCGCCGCCGCGTGGCCCTCGACCTCGACGTTCCTGATCAGCACGGCGGATGGACCGGCGTTCGTGAGTCCGCGAGCGTCGCGGCGCAGGCCGCCATGGAGACGCAGAGCAGTTCTCCGCCTCCGGCGGCGAGGGAACGGGCCGCGGCGTGGGCGGCGAACACGCCGGTGACGGGATCGGCGAGCGCGTCTCCGAGGAAGACCGGGTCACCGTTCGGGTCGACTCCGGTCAGACCGCCGGCCACGGCAGCGTCGTCTCCGAAAGCGATACGGTCGCTCTCGCGTCCGTATCCGGTGATGCCGACCCATACCCGGCCGGGGCGGGCGGCGAAGAACTCCTCGGCGCGGAGACCGAGCCGACGCAGTGCGCGTGGCCGTGACGCCTCGATGACGACGTCGGCCTCGGCGACGATCTCGTCCAGCGCGCCGGGGGCGAAATCCACGACCCGGCTCTCGTGCTCGTCGTGCAGCCAGCGGTAGAAGGCGGGCGTCCCGAAGCGCGCCCCATCGGGTCGTGTCGCACTCTCCACCTTCAACACCCGCGCGCCCGCCAGCCCGAGCAGCCGCGCGCACAGGGGTCCCGCCCAGAGCGCGGAGAAGTCGACGATCCGTAGGCCCGCCATCGCGCGGGGGGCACGCCGTTCACCCCATCGCTCGGCGCGGACCGCAGGCCGTACTCCCTGAGCCGATCCCGCTGACGCGGCCGCGATGCCGAGCAACTGCGCGGACTCGACGGCTTCGGCCGCTGCGACCCGTGGCAGCGCCATGCGCAGGCCTCCGGCCTCGTCCGGCGAGCCGAGAAGGGCCAGCAGTGCGGGTACGGCGGCCAGGTCGTCGGGGCGGGCCAGGTTCACGGCGGCCCAGCCGTCGGCGGCTCGCAGGAGGTGACAGGAGCCGTTGGCGGATGTCCTTCCCGGGCGTTCCATGCCTGCGAGTTGGGCCCGTAGGAACAGGACGGTCGGCAGGTCGACCGGCACACCCGTCAGGTCCGTGAACGAGCGGGCGATGTCGGCAAGAGGGGACAGGAACGGCTCGACAGAGTCCATCCAGGCACGGAGAGCGTGATTCTCCATGAGCCGAACCCCCTTCTCTCCCAAGGCGATCTCAAATTACACTCCGGTCGACACCTGGAGGGAGATCGGAGATCGCTGTGGAGTCGCCCTTCGTGATCGTCGACCTCGACCGTGCCACCGTGCAGGAGACGGAAGCCCATGACCGGGACCGCGTTGTGGTCGGTGTGGCAGCGGAACCCGGGGACGCGGTCGAGGGATGCGACATCCTGCTCACCGGTGTTCCCGATCCGCCCCGACCCTGGGTGGGGTGTGCGGATCCGCAGGCCACGGCCCGGCAGTTGAGTGGGATCGTCGAGAGCCGGCCCGCCGCTGCCGTCGCGCTGGTGCAGGTGCTGCGGATGGGCGGCAGCCTCTCGATCCCCGACAGGCTGATTCTCGAATCCCTCGCGTACTCCACGCTTCAGGGCGGAACCGCCTTCCGGTCCTGGCTGGCCGCCGCGCCCCGGCGTACACCCCGCCCCGCCGAGACTCCCGTACGGCTCGACCGTGACGGTCCCCGGCTGTCCGTCACGCTGGACCGGCCCTGGGTGCGCAACGCGTTCGACGCGGCGACGCGGGACGCCCTGTGCGAGGCGCTTCAGGTGGCCGTGGCCGACCCGTCGATCAGCCGTGTCGGCCTGTACGGCAACGGTCCCGCCTTCTGCAGCGGCGGTGACCTCGCCGAGTTCGGTACGTCGCGCGATCCGGCGCAGGCCCACCTGGTGCGGGTTCATCGCAGTCCGGGCGCGCTGCTGCACCGTTGCGCTCCCCGGGTGACCGCGTATCTGCACGGTGCGTGTGTCGGCGCGGGGATCGAGCTCGCGGCCTTCGCGGGACGGGTGGTCGCCGCGCCGGACACGGCGATCCGGTTGCCGGAGATCGGGATGGGGCTGATTCCGGGCGCGGGCGGTACGGCGAGCATCCCGGTCCGGGTCGGCCGGGAGCGGACGGCGTATCTCGCCCTGTCCGAGCTGGAGTTGACCGCCGGGGAGGCACTGCGCTGGGGGCTCGTCGACGAGATCGGCGACGTGGAGGACACGACCGCCGACCCTGAGGAGGCGGTCCGCTCCTGAGCTTCACTCCGGTGTCTCCGCCAGCCACAGGGGTGGCCGTCGGGACACCGGAGTTCGGTCATTTCCCGGTCCACACCGGGCTGCGGCGTTCGGCGAAGGCCCGTGCGCCCTCCGCCGCGTCGGCGCTCCTGAACACCGACTCGACCTCTCCCGGTTCGGCCCAACGGCGTTCTCGCATCAGCTTTTTGGTCATCGCGACGCCGAGAGGGCCGTTCTCGGCGATGCGTCCGGCCAGGGTCAGCGCCTCCTCCAGCACCTTCTCGGCCGGTACGGCTCGGTTCACCAGGCCGAACTGCTTGGCCTCCGTCGCGCTGACGAGGTCGCCGGTCAGGCCCATCTCCAGGGCGACGGCCAGCGGTACCCGGTCGGCGAGGGTCGTACCGCCTCCGGCCGCGAACAGTCCCCGCTTCACCTCCGCGATCCCCAGCTTGGCGTCCTCGGCCGCTACGACCAGGTCGCAGGCCAGGGCGAGTTCGAAGCCGCCGGCGAGTGCCGAGCCGTTGAGGGCGGCGATCACCGGGGTGGCGATGCCCTCGCGGAAGAACCACACCAGGCCGTCGAACTTGCCGCCGCCCTTCGCGAACGCCTTCAGATCCATGCCGGAGCAGAAGACCGTTCCGGCGCCCGTGAGCACGATCGCCCGGACCGCCGGGTCGGCGTCCGCCTCCCGCAGCACAGTTGACAGTTCCTCAATCAGCTCCGGATTGAGGGCGTTTCGGGCCTCCGGGCGGTTCAGGGTCGCCACGAGGACGGCACCGACCCGCTCCGTCAGGACCAGGTCGCTCATCGGGCCGCCGCCGCCACGGCCGCCCGGGCCTTGGAGCGGAACGCCTCCAACTTCTCTGCGGGCTCGATGAGTTGGTGACTGCGGGAGCGGGTGGAGACGTCGTGGCCCTCGGCCGCCTTGCGCAGTGCGCCCACGGTGGCCTGTTCGCGCGGGATGTGCGCGAAGGGGTCGAAGGAGTACCAGCGCATCGCGTTCTCGAAGGTGATCTTCCGGGTGTCCTCGTCGGGGACGTCACAGTTCGACAGCACGTCGTGCAGTTGCTCGGGGGCGTCCGGCCACAGCGAGTCGCTGTGCGGGTAGTCGCCTTCCCAGCAGATGTTGTCGATGCCGATGTCGTGGCGCAGTCGTACACCCAGTTTGTCGGTGATGAAGCAGGTCAGGAAGTGCTCGCGGAAGACCTCGGAGGGCAGCTTGCCGCCGAAGTCCTGGAGGGTCCAGGTGGAGTGCATCTCGAAGGTGCGGTCGAGGCGCTCCAGGAAGTACGGGATCCAGCCCGTTCCGCCTTCCGAGAGGGCGATCTTCAGATTCGGGAACTGCTTGATCGGGGGCGACCAGAGCAGGTCTGCGGCGGCGGAGACGATGTTCATCGGCTGGAGCGTGATCATCACGTCGGGCGGCGAGTCGGCGGCCGGCACGGCGAGCCTGCCGGAGGAGCCGATGTGCACCGACATGACGGTGTCCGTGTCGGACAGCGCGTGCCACAGCGGGTTCCAGTACGGGTCGTGGAAGCTCGGGTAGCCGAGGACGGCGGGGTTCTCGGTGAAGGTGAGCGAGTGAACGCCCTTCTCGGCGACCCGGCGCACCTCCGCCGCGCACAACTCCGCGTCCCAGATGGCGGGCAGCGCCATCGGGATGAAACGGCCCGGGTAGGCGGCGCACCACTCGTCGATGTGCCAGTCGTTGTAGGCCCGGACGAGCGCGAGGGAGAAGTCCGTGTCCTCGGTGGCGAAGAGCCGGGCCGAGAAGCCGGGGAAGGACGGGAAGTTCATCTGGGCGAGGATGCCGCCCGCGTTCATGTCCTTGATGCGCTCGTGCACGTCGTAACAGCCGGGGCGGATCTCGTCGAGGCCCTGGGGTTCGACGCCGTACTCCTCCTTGGGCCGGCCGGCCACCGCGTTGAGCGCGGAGTTGGTGATGGTCGCGCCGCCGAACTGCCATACGTCGGTTCCGTCGTCCCGGTGAACCAGTTGGGGCGCTTCCTTCTTGTAGCGCTCGGGGAGGTGGTTCACGAACATGTCGGGGGGTTCGATGATGTGGTCGTCGACGCTGATGAGGATGAGGTCGTCGCGGTCCATGACGGCTCCTTACGGGGGTGGGTCGGTCAGTCGGAGGCGGGCAGCGGCTTGGCCGTCTTCAGGGTCATGGGGGCGCCGTCACAGGTCAGTTCGCCCGCGCCGGAGGCGGTGCAGAGCAGTTCGAGCGTCCCGGTGGCGTCGACGTACCGCTTGCCGATGAGGGTGGCGGTGCCGGCCGGTCCGGGCTTCGCCGGGGGTGCGTCGACCGCCGGGACCAACGGGCTGCCGCCGCAGGCGAGTTGGGACTGCGCGGCGGCGGATGCGCGGATGACGACCACGCGGGTGCCGCAGACGGTGCTGGCGAGTTGGTCACCGGGGCGCGGCGTCGGTGCCGGTGGGGTCATGGCGGAGTTCCCTTTCGAGCAGGCGGTCGGCGAGGAGTTCCACGTCGTAGGACTGACGCGCCATCCAGTACCGCAGAAAGCCGGTGAGCGAGTACCGCAGGAAGAGCGCGGAGCCGACGACGCTCCCGGCGACCGCGGCGAGGCCGAGGGTGAGAGCGTCGTTCTGCACCAGCGGGTCGCTGGTGTTGTGCGAGATGAAGTAGGCGCACACGCCGAGGACGACGCCGATCGTCATCAGAGCGGCGCCCGCGCGCAGCCAGAGAACGGCCCTTCCGGCGGCCGGGTCCGGGATTTTCAGGACGGTGAGTTCGCGGACGAAGCGGTCCGCTCGCGTCTCGGTGGACGTCATGTGGAACTCCCCAGATAGAGAGCGGACAGTTCGGCGCGCAGGCCGCCGTCGGGGTGGCCCTGCCGTTCGACCCGGCCGCGGACAAGAACGGCGGCATGGTCGCAGATGTCGAGGACGGCGGCGGCGAACTGCTCGACCACCAGGACAGCGACGCCCTGGCGGGCGATCTCGCCGACCTGTTCGTAGAGCCGGCCGACGACCAACGGGGCGAGCCCCATGCTGAGTTCGTCGAGCAGCAGGACGGCGGGGTCGGTGGCGAGGCCGCGGGCGAGGGCGAGCATCTGCTGTTCGCCGCCGGAGAGGGTGCCCGCGGCCTGTCCGGCGCGCCGGGCCAGGACGGGGAAGCGGGTGAACGCGATCTCCTCGATCTCCTCGCGGCCGCGGCCGGTGAAGGTCATCATGAGGAGGTTGTCGCGGACGGACAGGTTCGGGAACACGCCTCGTCCTTCGGGGATGAGGCAGACTCCGGCGCGGGCCAGGTCGCGGGGGTCGGCGCCGGTCATGTCCCGTCCGCCGAGCAGGAGTTGGCCGGACTCGACGGGGTGGACTCCGGCGGCGACGCGCAGGGTGGTGGTCTTTCCGGCGCCGTTGGGGCCGAGCAGCGCGACGACCTGTCCGGCGGCGACGTCGAGGTCGACGCCGTGCAGGACGGTGATGCGTTCATGGGCGGCGCGGATGCCGCGCAGTTCGAGAAGTGCGCTCACGCGTCCCCCAGGTAGGCGGCGAGAACCGTTTCATCGCTGCGGATCACCTCGGGCGGGCCGACGGCGATGATCTTGCCGAGGTCGAGGACGTACACCTCGTCGCACACGGCCATCACGAGGCTCATGTCGTGCTCGACGAGGACGACGGCGGTGCCGTCTCCGGTGAGGGCACGCAGGAGTTCCGCGAAGCGCTCGGTCTCCTCCGCGTCCTGTCCGGCGGCGGGTTCGTCGAGGAGAAGCACCTTCGGGCGGATCGCGAGGGCCCTGCCGACCTCGACGAGGCGGCCGACTCCGGTGGGGAGGGCGTCGGGTGAGGTGTCGGCGAGGCCGGTGAGGCCGAGACGGTGCAGGATCTCGGTGACGACCTGGTCGGCCCGGCGGCGCTCGGGTCCGAGTTCGGCGGCGACGAGCAGGTTGTCGCGCACGCTGAGCCGGCCGAACAGCTCCAGGCGCTGGAAGGTGCGGGCGAGTCCGTGCCGGGCGCGTGCGGAGGGCCGGGCCCGGGTGACGTCCCGGCCGTCCAGCCGGACCTGCCCGGAGGAGGGTCTGCGCAGTCCGGAGGCGACGTCGAACAGGGTACTTTTTCCTGCCCCGTTGGGTCCGATGAGCCCGGTGACCCGGCCCGCCTCGGCGGTCAGGGCAACCCCGTCGAGAGCGCGGTTTCCGCCGAAGGAGACGGTCACTCCACTAACCTGCAGCGATGCCACGGGCCAGCACCTCCTCGTCCTCGGGGCGCCATTCACGCCGTAGGCCCCACCACTCGACGGGGATCTCCGGCTCGGCCGGAGCGGCCTGGCGGGCGTCCGCCCAGGTGCGCAGCGCGAAGGCGAGAAGGAGTGAACCGCCGTAGTACGTCCAGTCGTTGATCACGTCGCCGAAGCGCAGCGCCCACGCCAGGGCGAGGACGCAGAGAAGGGCGGGCAGGGCGATGCGGTCGCGGGCGAGGGGCTCCCACTGGCCGCGGAAGCGGGAGACGATGCCGTCGGGGTTGTGGCCGAGTCCGACGCCGGCGAGGCCGGGGAGCAGGGCGACCAGGTTCGCGGTGCCGGGGGCGACGGCGATCAGGGCGTTCGTCGGGCCGACGAAGGCGGTGCCCGCGAAGAGTCCGTTGCCGACCGCGCCGAGTCCGCCGACCACGGCGACGAGGAAGATCGGCAGTCCCGCGATGAGGCTGAACTGGTCGGCGGTGACAGTGCGTTGCTGCATTCCGTACAGCGCTCCGCCGAGTCCGGCGATGCCCGAGGCGAGGGCGAACACGGCGACCTTGGCGACCAGGAGGTTGCCGCCGAGAGTGGCGTACGCGGCCTCGCTGTCGCGCAGGGCGATCAGCCTCCGGCCGAAGCGGCTGCGGCGCAGGGCGGCCACGCCGATCGACGCGAGCGCGAGACAGACGGCGGCGAACACCATCAACTCCGGTCCGCTGTCGAGCCGTAGGCCGAAGAGGTGGGGTCCGGAGACGTCGACCGAACCCTGGTCGAACAGGGCGATGCGCACCCCGAGGACGTGGAAGGCCGGGATGGTGAAGATCCAGCGGTCGAGGATCACGGCGAACGCGGCTGTGCCCAGGGCGAGATACACGCCGGAGATGCGCAGCGCGGGCAGGGCGACCAATGCTCCGGCCGCCGCCGAGACCAGGATCGCGGCGCCGAGTGCCCACAGTTCCCCGTGGGCGCCGAGGTGTCCCCAGACGGCGGCTCCGATGCCGGCCATGCTGAGTTGGCACAGGGAGACCTGTCCGGCGTACCCGGCGAGCGGGACGTATGAGAGCGCCACCACGCCCAGCGAGAAGATCGCTCCGTAGGTGATCAGGTCGGCTTCTCCGAGCAGAGAGGCCAGTACCGCACCGAAGACGACGACGACGGCCGCGAACACGAGGGTGCCGCGCGCGCTCGGTACCGGCACACGGGCCAGCCGTCGTTCACGGCCGCGCAGGCGTCGGTGCGGGAAGACCAGCAGGGCGAGGAAGAGCAGCAGGGCGGGGGCGGCGAGCCGTAGTCCGGGGAGGTAGTCGTTCTGCGGCAGGTAGCCGGCCAGATAGCTCTCCATGCAGCCGACGACGACGGCGCCGAGGAAGGTGAGCGGCAGGCTGCGCAGCCTGCCGAAGACGGCGGCGGTGTAGGCGCTGACGATCAGCAGGGAGAGCTGGGCGGCGTCGAGGGTGACGGTCGGGGCGATCAGGATGCCGCCGATCGCGGCCAGTTGGGTGCCGAGGATCCAGGAGACCCGGCCCGCCCGGACCGGGTCGGCGCCGGTGAGGCCGACGAGTGCCCGGTCGTCGACGGCCGCGCGCATCTCGGCTCCGGCGCGGGTGCGGTAGAGCAGGACGCGCAGGCCGATCGCGACGGCGACGGCCACCGCCATGGTGATCGCCTGGTGCCAGGTGATGACGGCCGGGCCGAGGTGGAAGGGCTTGCGGCCGGCGAAGAACATCGGCAGGGGGCGCGCCACATTGGGGTCCCAGATCCAGCGCGCCACCGCGATGAGTCCGCTGAGCAGCGCCACCGTCGTGACCAGGCGTTCGGCTTCACCGAGGGCCTGGACGGGGCGCAGTACGAACCGCTCGACGAGCAGCCCGAAGCCCGGGGCGAGCACGAGCAGCACCACGACCAGGGCGACCGGAACGGGCCAGCCCCAGCCGACGGTCAACTGCCAGTACATGAACGCGGACAGCATGCCGGCCGCGCCGTGCGCGAAGTTGAACACGCCGGTGGTGGTGTAGGTGAGCACGAGCCCACTGCCGATGACGGCATAGATCGCGGCCGTGCTCAGGCCGACGATCCCGAAGGTGAGGAACTGGTCCATCGCGTCGGATCTCCCCTCTCCATCGCTGGAAACTAGCTTCTCATCTACGGAGAATCAACCATTCAGACAGAGACTGTTGACGTCGCCTCGCCCACCGTGGAAATCTGCCACTCATCTGAGAGAATGCCATTCTCGCTCATGGTGAAGGGTGGAAAGTCCTTGTCCTCCTTGCCTGTTCCGGCTCCTCCCCCTGGTCCGACCGATGACCTGATGGAGATCCAGCAGCTCCTCGCCCGCTACGCGGTGTGCATCACGCGCGGTGACCTGGACGGGGTGCTGGGGGTCTTCACGCCCGACGGCACGTACAGCGCCTTCGGGGACTCCTACGGCCTCGACGAGTTCCCGGCGCTCGTGGCCGCCGCCCCCAAGGGGCTGTTCCTCACGGGCACGCCGGCGGTCGACCTGTCCGGCGACACGGCGACCGGCACCCAGCCGCTCTGCTTCGTCGACCACGCCACGCACGACCTGCGGATCGGCTACTACAACGACACCTATGTCCGCACGGACGGGGGTTGGCGGCTGCGCACCCGCGCGATGACGTTCATCCGCCGCAGCGGAGCGCACGACTCGGGCCGCCCGCACGCCTATCAGCGCCCGGGAACATGAACGCCACCTCCGCGCCCGGGTACTTGAACGTCACCGACTTCCGCTCGGACCTGCGCGCCTGGCTGGACGAGCACGACCTGTCCCCCGGCCCCGACCACTCCCTGGACGCCCAGGTCGCCCAACTGGCCCGGGTCCGCCGGGCCTTGTACGACGCGAACTGGATGCGGTACGGCTGGCCCGCCGAGGTGAGGGGGCTCGGCGGGCCCGCGGTGCTGAGGGCGGTACTCGGCGAGGAGGTCGCCACCCGCGAACTGGCCGAACCGGGCATCTACTCGATGATCGAGGTCCTCGCCCCGACGATGATCTCCTACGCCCCACCCGCGCTCGCCGCCGAGATGGTCCCGCGACTGCTCAGCGGCCGTGAGCAGTGGTGCCAGGGCTTCTCCGAGCCCGGCTCCGGGAGCGACCTCGCCTCCCTCACCACTCGGGCCGTCCCCCGCGGTGACCACTGGGAGATCAGCGGCCAGAAGGTCTGGACGAGCCTGGCTCAATTCGCCGCCCGCTGCGTCCTGTTGACCCGCACCGCGCCGGGCCACGACGGCATCACCGCGTTCTTCGTCGACATGGACACCCCCGGCATCACCGTCCGGCCGCTGCGCACGATGCACGGCGTGGACGAGTTCGCCGAGGTGTTCTTCGACGACGTGATCGTGCCCGCCGACCGGATGCTCGGCCGCCCCGGTGACGGCTGGCGCCTGGCGATGGACCTGCTCCCGCACGAGCGCTCCACCTGCTTCTGGCACCGGATCGCCCATCTCTACAAGCGACTTGACCACCTGCTGGCCGAGACGAGCATCCCGGACGACGCCGAACTCGGCGCCGCCTACCTGGCGTTGCACACCGTGCGCTGCCGCTCCCACGCCACCCAGCGCCGCCTGGCCGCGGGCGAGCGGCTGGGCGCGGAGACCTCGGTCGACAAGGTGCTGCTGGCCACCGCCGAGCAACAACTCCTCGAGACCGTGCGGGATCTGCTGCCCGGCGTACTGGAGTTGACGGACTCACTGTGGCGCTCGGAGTACCTGTACGCGAAGGCGGCGACCATCTACGGCGGTACGGCCGAGATCCAGCGGAACATCATCGCCCGCCGACTGCTCGACCTGGGGAGGGAGTAGCCGTGGACGCCACCGAACGGGACCTGCTCGCCGAGACGCTCCGCAAGACGACGACGGCGGCCTCGGGGCAGGCACTGGACGCCGCCCTGACGGACCTCGGCTGGGCCGAACTGCTCGCGGAACAGCCGGACATCGCCGTCCCGCTCACCTTCCGCCTGCTCGGCGAGACGGGCGCCCACGCTCCGCTCCTCAACGACGTCCTGCTGAGCGCGGCGGGCCGTCCGGTCGGCGCCACGCTGCCCCTGCCGTACACAGGCGGCACCTGGATCGTCTGGGAGCGCGCCGACGCTGCCGCCGGAACGGCCCTGGACGCCGAACTCCCTCTGCGCTCCGTGCCCGCCGGACCTCCCGTACCGCTCGCCGCCGGCCGTGTCGCGCTCGGCTGGTGGCTGCTCGGGACCGGCCGCGCCATGCTCGCGCTGGCCCGCCAACACGCCGTGGACCGCGTGCAGTTCGGCCACCCGCTGGCCTCCTTCCAGGCCGTACGGCATCGGCTCGCCGAGACTCTCGTGGCACTGGACGGCGCCGAGGCGACCCTGGTGGCCGCGTCGGACGATCTCGGCGCGCTGCTGGCCAAGGCGGCGGCCGGACGGGCGGCGTTGACGGCGGCCCGGCACTGCCAGCAGGTCCTCGGCGGGATCGGCTTCACCGCCGAGCACGATCTGCACCGGCATGTACGGCGGGCCGTGGTCCTGGACGGACTGCTGGGAAGCGCAAGGGAGTTGACGCGCGAGGCGGGGGCACTGCTGCGGGCCGGCGGGTCCGCACCACGGCTCGTCCACCTGTGATCGACCGAGGAGTGACATCAGTGACCGATCTGTGGAGCGACCTGCTCTCCTGCCTGGACCTCGACACCCGGCCCGGTGACGTGTTCGAGGGCCGCAACCAACACCTCGGCAACCACCGCATCTTCGGCGGGCAGTTGCTCGCCCAAAGTCTCCGCGCGGCCCAACTGGCCTGCCCGGACAAGACGGTCAAGAGCCTTCACGTGCAGTTCGCGCGGGCGGGACGGCCACAGGAACCGGTGCGGTACGAGGTGACACGTCATCACGAGGGCGGCTCCTTCGCCACGTTGACGGTCGTCGCGCGGCAGACGCAGGGAGTCGCGGCCGTGGCGGCGGTGTCCCTGCACTCCCACGAGGAGGGCCCCGACCAGCAGATCGCGTTCCCGATGCCCTCGGTACCGGGAGCGGAGCACGACGTGGAGCTGTCGCTGCTTCCCTGGGACACCCGGGCCACCGTCGACGTGGACTCGGCGAAGTCGGAGGCCCCCGACTACGACCTGTGGATGCGGACACCGGCCGTCGCCCCCGAGCTGGCCCCGGCGTTGACGGCGTACGCGAGCGATCTGAGTCTGATCGGTACGGCACTTCGCCCGCTGGAGGGGGTCACCCAGCACGATTCGGGAACGGCGTTCTCCTCCGCCGTCACCGCGCACACGGTGTGGTTCCACCGCCCTTTCACCACGGACGACTGGCTTCTCCTGCGCCACCGGAGCCCGCTTCTCGCACACGCCCGCTGCTACGGCCGGGGCGATGTCCTCACCCTGCAGGGTTCCTTGGTCGCCTCGTTCGCCCAGGAGGCGTTGCTGAGGTTCCGTACGATCGCGTAGCTGCGCTCCACAGGTCCCGCGTAGCCGCGACTCGCACCCGCGAGGCACTCAGCGCATGACGGTGCCACCGTCGACATTGATGACCTGGCCGTTGATCCAGGTGCCCTCGTCGGAGATGAGGTGGGCCACCATGCCGGCGATGTCGTCGGCGCGGCCGTGGCGGGTGCTGCGGGTGCGGGCGAGCAGCGCCTCCAGCAGGTCGGGCGCCGCGCCCTCCTGGATGGCCTGGGTCAGGATCAGCCCCGGTGCGACCGCGTTGGCGCGGATGCCCTCGCGGCCCCAGCGGGAGGCGACATGGCGGGCGAGGGCGTTGATGCCCGCCTTGGTCGCCGAGTAGGCGGGGCGTGCGGCCTCGCCGGTGAAGGCCGCGATGGACGAGGTGTAGACGATCGCGCCGCCGCCCCGGGCGAGGAGTTCGGGAACGGCGTACCGGGTGACGAGCATGTGCCCCCGCAGATTGACGGCGAAGGTCCGGTCCCACACCGCGAGGTCCATGTCGACGACGTCGGTGTCCCGGGAGACCGCGCCCATGTCGCCCGCGTTGATGTGCACGGCGTCCAGTCCGCCGTACGTCCGTACGGTGGTCCGCACGAGTTCGCCGACCGAGTCCTCGTCGGCGATGTCGAAGCCCACCGCGACCGCCCGGCCTCCGGCGTCGGCGATGGCGGCGGCGGTCCGCCGGGCACCGTCCAGGTCGAGGTCGCCGACGACGACCATTGCGCCCTCGTCCGCCAGCCGCCGGGCGGAGGCGGCCCCCAGCCCGGTGGCCGCGCCCGCGACGAGAACGGCCTTCTCCTTCAAGCCCTCCACGCTGTTCCCTTCGTTTCGTCGACGCGCTCCACCACCGGGACCGACAACTCGCCCGTTACGGTGCCGGTACCTCGATGACCGTGGCCGAGCCCATGCCGCCGCCCGCGCACATGGCGGCGACGCCGATGCCGCCGCCGCGGCGGCGCAGTTCGTGCACGAGCGTGACCAGCATCCGGGCGCCGGTCGCGGCGACGGGGTGGCCGAGGGAGCAGCCGCTGCCGTTGACGTTCACGCGGTCGGGGTCGAGCCCGAGCAGCTTCACCGCGGCGACGGGCACGGCGGCGAAGGCCTCGTTGATCTCGAAGAGGTCGACATCTGCCGTCGAAAGTCCCGCGCGGGCAAGCGCTTTGGGGATCACCTTCACCGGGGTGAGGCCCGTCTCGGCGGGGTCGGCGCCGACCGACGCCCACGAGCGGACGACGGCAAGGGCAGGCAGTCCCAGCCGGTCGCTGGCCACCACCAGGGCAGCCGCGCCGTCGTTGGCACCGCCCGCGTTGCCGGCCGTGATGGAGAAGCCTTCTATCTCCGGGTGGAGCGGCTTGAGCGAGGCCAGCTTCTCCAGGCTCGTGGTGCGACGGGGATGTTCGTCGACGGAGAACAGGCCGTGCGGTGTGTCGATGGGCACCAGCTCTTCGTCGAAGCGGCCTTCGTCGATGGCGCGAATGGCGTTCTGGTGGGAGCGCAGTGCCCAGGCGTCCATGTCGGCGCGGCTGAGGCCGGCCCGTACGGCGGTGTTCCAGCCGACCGTGATCGACATGTCCAGGTTGGGGGCGTCGGGCCGGTCGGGATGTGTGGGCGGGCTCCAGGGTTCGACCCACTCACCGTCGATGCGGAAACGCTGTTTCGGGGACGTGGAAGCCGAGTTGACGCCGCCGGCGATGACGAGTTCGTCCATGCCCGCGCGGATGCTCGCCGCCGCGCTCTGCACGGCGGCAAGTCCGGCGGCGCAGTGGCGGTTGTGGGCGAGGCCCGGTACAGAGGTGAGGCCGACGGTCAGTGCCGCGTGCCGGGCCACGACCCCGCCGCCGTAGAGGCCCTCGCCGAGGATCACGTCGTCGATCGCGTCCGGGTCGAGGCCGTCCGTGGCGGCCGCGGCGGCGACGATGTGGTGGGCCAGCTCGAACGCGGTGGTGTCGCGCAGGGCGCCTTTGACGGCGGTGCCGACGGGGGTGCGCAGGGCGGACACGAGGACTGCTTCAGGCATGGGTGGTCTCCAACTCGGCCAGCAGGGTGCGGCGCAGCAGCTTTCCGGTCTCGGTCTTGGGGAGCTCGGCGCGGAACACGATCGTGTCGGGGGTCTTGGAGGAGCGCAGCCGGTCCTTGACCCACTGGCGCACCTCCGCCGGGTCGCCCGCGCCGACCACGACGGCCACGATCCGCTGCCCCCACTCGGGGTCGGGCACGCCGATCACCGCCGCCTCCACGATCCCGGGGTGGGCGACGAGAACGTCCTCTATCTCGGCGGGAGCGATGTTCTCGCCACCGCGAATGATGGTGTCGTCGGCCCGTCCCTCGATGAACAGATAGCCGTCCGCGTCCAGTCGGCCCCGGTCCCGGGTGGGGAACCAGCCGTCCGCGTCGAGGGCGCTACGACCGCCGTACTCGCCGGAGATCTGATCGCCTCGCACGAACACGAGCCCGGTCTCCCCGACAGCGGCCGGTCTTCCGTCGTCGTCACGGATCTCGATCTCGACGCCGGGCAACGGCCGCCCCACGGAGCCGAGTCGGTCCCGTACGGCCGGGTCGGACGCCGCGAGCGCCTCGCGGTGGTCGTCGGGCCCCAACACGGCGACCGAGGAAGCCGTCTCCGTCAGGCCGTACGCGTTCACGAACCCCGTGCCAGGGAAGATCCCCAACGCCCGTTCCACCACCGGCCGTGGGGTCCTGGCCCCGCCGTAGGCGAGGCTCCGGAGCGTGGGTGTACCGGCGTCGCCGGCCGGGACCTCCGCGACGATGCGGGCCAGCATGGTGGGCACGACGAGCGCGTGGGTGACCTGCTCGCGGCGCACGGTCTCCAGCCACTCCCCCGCGTCAAAGGCGGGGAGGTACACCAGACGGCGGCCGGAGTAGAGGTTCGTGAGCAGGTTCATCAACCCGGCCACGTGGTACGGCGGGACGGCCACCAGCGACGCGTCGCCCTCCCCCGCCGAGGCGAACTCCTGGGTGTTGAGCACGTATGCCAGCAGGTGCCGGTGGCGCAGCAGGGCCGCCTTGGGCTCGGCGGTGGTGCCGCTCGTGTAGAGGACCACGGCGACGGAGTCCTGGTCCTGTTCCTGGGCCAACTCCGGTGCGTCGGGGCCCTCTTCCGCAGTGCCCTCTTCGACGCTCAGAAGGGCGTCGAGGTCTGCGGGGCGCAGCACGAGGGCACCGGGATGGCGGGCCAGGAGGCGGGCCAACTGGTGTTCGCCGAGGCGGTAGTTGAGGGGGATGAACGGGATGCCCGCCAGGGCGGCGCCGAACAGGGCCACGGGGTAGGTGAGGTGACTGGGGCTCAGATACAACACGGCCGGGTGGCCCCGGAAGCGGTGCGCGGCGGCACGGGCGCGGGCGAGCAGGTCCGAGGCGGTCAGGGAGCGGCCGTTCGCCGTGACCACCGGTCGGTCGCCGCCCGAGGCCACCATCTCGAGAATCATGGTTATATTCATGAGAATGCTATTCTCGTCTCACTAGAGCGCTGTTCGCAAGAGAGGAAATCCTTGATGCAGATCAGTGGGAGCTCCGCGGTGGTCGTCGGCGGGGCGGGCGGCCTGGGCGAGGCCACCGTCCGTCGGCTGCACGCGGCGGGAGCGAAGGTCGTCGTCGCCGATCTGGCCGACGAGAAGGGCAAGGCCCTGGAGCAGGAGCTCGGTGTCCGCTATGTGCGCACCGACGCCACCGACGAGGACGACGTCCAAGCGGCGCTGGCCGAGGCGGAGTCGGCGGGGCCGCTGCGGATCTCGGTGGACGCGCACGGCGGCCCGGCGAGTGGTGGCCGGCTCGTCGGCAAGGACGGCTCGCCCCTCGACCTCGCGGGCTTCCGCAAGACGATCGACGTGTATCTGACCGGCGTGTTCAACGTGCTGCGGCTGGCCGCTGCCGCGATCGCCCGCCAGGAGCCCGCGGAGGGCGGCCGGGGAGTCATCGTCAATACGGCCTCGATCGCCGCGTACGAGGGCCAGATCGGCCAACTCCCTTACGCGGCGGCCAAGGGCGGGGTCGTCAGCATGACCCTGGTCGCCGCCCGTGACCTCTCCCCGCTCGGCATCCGGGTCGTCACGATCGCGCCGGGCACCTTCAACACACCGGCCTACGGCAAGGCGGGCGACCAGTTGGAGGCCTACTGGGGGCCGCAGATCCCGTACCCGAAGCGCATGGGGATGCCGGCCGAGTACGCGGGTCTCGTGCAGCACATCGTCGAGAACGACTATCTCAACGGAGAGGTCGTCCGTCTCGACGGCGCCCTCAGGTTCCCGCCGAAGTGACCGACATCGGTGAAGTGGCGGGCGTGAGCGGGCAGTTGAAGGGCAAGGTCGCGTTCGTCGCGGGCGCCAGCCGTGGCATCGGCCGTACGGTCGCGATGGCGCTCGCGGAGGCGGGCGCCTCGGTCGCCGTGGCCGCGCGTTCCGAGCGGGAAGGCCGGCTGCCCGGGACGATCCACTCGGTCGCGGACCGGATCGTCGCGGCGGGCGGGCGCGCCCTGCCCGTGCCCTGTGATGTGAGCGACGAGGCATCGGTCGACGCGGCCGTCGCCGCCACGGTCGCGGAGTTCGGCGGAATCGACATTCTCATCGCCAATGCCGGGGTGCTGTGGCTGGGCCCGGTCGAGTCGACGCCGCTCAAGCGCTGGCAGTTGGCTCTGGACGTCAATCTGACCGGGGTGTTCCTGGTGACCCGGGCGGCGATTCCGCACGTACGGGCGCGTGGCGGTGGCTCGTTGGTGGCCGTGACGACCGGCGGGGTGGGCATGACGGACCGGGGTGCGAACGCGTACTGGGTGTCCAAGGCAGCGGTCGAGCGCCTCTACCTGGGCCTCGCCGCGGACCTGAGGAAGGACAACATCGCGGTGAACTGCCTTGCTCCGTCACGGGTGGTGCTCACCGAGGGCTGGCAGGCCGGTGGCGGCGGCCTGGAGATCCCGCCGGAGATGGTGGAGCCGCCGGAGGCGATGGCGCGGGCCGCCGTCCTGCTCGCGGGCCAGGACGCGACCGGTCTCACGGGGACCGTCCAGCGCTCGGAATCCCTTGCCTGAACGGCAGTTGGGGCTGCACTCGACGCGGGACGCGCATGACTGTCCGGCAACATCCGGGGCACTCGGGAGACAACGGCGCAGTCACCGGGATCACCGGTGGCGCGCCGTCTATCCGTAGGGGTTAACAGATGCTTGCATTCGTGGCGGCCGCGCTCTTCTTCATCGCCTTCCTCATCCGTGTCACCGAGACGTCGACCCAGATCGTCTTCAGTTCGACGAGCCTGATGCTGCTCGGGCTCGCCTTCCTCGCCGCGCACTCGGCCGGCGTGGGGTCCGGCTGGTCCGCCCGGCGCAGCAGCGGACGTCGGCGTTGAGGCAGCGGCGCGCTGCGTCCATGGCGCGCCCCGCCTCCGACACCCGCTGACCGGTCACCGCCCGGCGCGTTCTCGCACCGCCGCACAGACCCCACCGTCGACGAGAACGTCGATTCCGGAAACGAAAGCGGCCTCGTCCGACAACAGGAAGGCCACCGCAGCCGCGACGTCCTCGGCCCGGCCCACCCGCCCGAGCGGCGTCTGCTCCACCAGAGCAGCCATGGCGGGCTGGGCCGAGGCCTCCTGTTGCCCCTGAGGGGTGTCGATGACGCCCGGCGATACGGAACACACCCGGGCGCCGTACGGTCCGAGCCGCACCGCCTCCCGCCGTACGAACCGGTGCACCCCGTGCTTGGCCCACGCGTACGCGAGACCGGTGTTCTCGACGGCCGGCCCGAGGGCCTCGCGCAGCCGCTCCAGAAAGTCGTCCCGAAGCGGATCGTCGAGGATCGCCGCTACGGCGGGATCGGCCTCCAGGTTGCCGAGGAGCGGGGCCATGGAGGCGAAGCAGACCATCGCGGTGCCCTCGGTGGCGAGCGGGCGGAGTGCCTCGGCGAGGCGTGCGGTGCCGACGAGGTCGACGTCGAAGATGCGCCGCCAGTCGGCCATGGTGGGCGAGATTCCGGCGGCATGGGAGACAGCCCTGAGGGTGCCCAATTCGGCTACCCGCACGGCGAGTTGAGCCAGTCCTGCCGTATCGGTGATGTCGAGGACGAAGGGTTCGACCTCGATCTCCTCGTCCACGGCGGCAAGTTCCTTCGCCGCGGCGGTCACGGCCAACTCGTCCCGGTCCACCAGCAACAGCGTGTCCACCAGGTCGGGGAGCCGCCGCGCGCAGGCCAGTCCCATGCCGCGCCCGGCCCCGGTCGCGATGCCTACGGTCGTCATGCGTCCCCTCCTTCAAGGGCCCACAGTTTCTCCAGCCCCGGCCGCGCCACCCGGTCCACGAGTTCCACGAGGAGACCGCTCGGGCCGCGCAGAAAGGCGAAGGGCGCGCCACCTGAGCCGGTCCGGCTCGCCTCGGTCACGAAGCCCTGCCGGGTGAGTTCGGCCGCGTCCGCGGCCACGTCGTCGGACCAGTAGCCGACGTGGTGCACCCCGCCGGCCACCGGCTCCCACAGGGTTCCCGGCACGCGGCGGACGATCTCCAGTCGGGGCAGCGTCCGGGAGTAGGCGCAACTGATGTCGAGAACGGCGTTTCCGGTCGGGAGCGTCAGCGGTACCGCCCCGCCGATCTCGGCGCACCACTCGTACCCGAGCGCGGCCGTGAACTCGGCCAGCGTCCCCTCGAAGTCCTCGACGACAAGCCCGAGATGGAACTGGTCCTCCGCCCTCACGGCTCCCCCACCGCCCCGGAAACGTCATGCTCACCCAGTCGGGGCGGCGGCCCGTAGTCGGGCTCGTACCCCGCGACCCGCACGGAACCGCGCACCAGCCGGAAGTCGCCGGCCCTCACCACGGCCTCCGGTGTCGCCGCCAGCGCCTGCGGCAGCGTCCGTACGGCGGCCGCAGGCACCCCGAGCGGCCGCAGCCGCGCCTCCCAGGCCACGGCGGTGTCACCGGCCAGAGCGGCCGTCACGGCGGCGAGTACGTCCTCGCGGCGCTCGGCGCGTTCGGCCATGGTGGGGAATCCCTGGATGCCGGCCTCGGCGGCGAAGGACTTCCAGAAGCCGTCGTGGGTGATGAAGAGCGCCAAGTGGCCCTCGGCGGTGGGAAAGAGCTGGGCCGGTACGTAGTAGGAGTGGGCGCCGAGCGGCAGCCGGCGCGGTTCGACGCCCTCGTTGAGGTAGGCGGAGGCGCGGTAGTTGAGCTGAGAGAGCATCACATCCCGTAGTGACACCTCCACTTGGCCGCCGCGCCCGGAGACGATCTGCGCGAGGAGCCCCAACGCGGCTGTCAGGCCTGAGGAGTTGTCGGCCGAGGAGTAGCCGGGCAGGGTCGGTGGCGCGTCCGGGTCGCCGGTGAGGGCGGCGACTCCCGTGGCGGCCTGCACCACGTAGTCGAAGGCTGGCTCGTCGCCCGCCTCCAGCCCGTAGCCGGTGAGCGCGACGCACACGATCCGGTCGTTCCACTTGCGCAGCACCTCGTAGGTCAGGCCCAGTCGGTGGATCGCCGACGGTTTGAGGTTGACGAGCAACGCGTGGGCGTCGGCGACGAGTTCACCGAGCCGGGCCTGTCCGTCGGCGGTGGTGAGGTCGAGGCGGATGCTGCGTTTGCCGCGGTTGAGGCTGGCGAAGTAGGCGTCGCTCACCTGGCGGGAGATGTCCCCGCCCGGCGGCTCGATCTTGGTGACCTCGGCGCCGAGGTCGGCGAGCATCATCGTGGCGTAGGGGCCGGCCAGCATGTGGCCGACCTCCAGGATGCGGATGCCGTCGAGCGGTCCGGCGGTCATCGCAGGTCCGCGGCGAGAGCGGCGAGCATGTCGCGGGTGCGGTACTTGGAGGCGACGAGCTCGTCGCGGGTGTCGCCGATGGGCAGCAGGCGTACCGACAGATCCGTGACCCCGGCGTCGGCAAACCGCTTGAAACGGGCGGCAATGGCGTTCTCGTCGCCCGCCGCGCACAGGTCGCCGATGTCGCGGGCGTCGCCGTATTCGAGGACCCGTTGGTAGTTGGGCGAGATCTCGGCCTCGCCGAGGATGCGGTTGGCGCGCTCGCGGGCCTCGTCGACCCGGTCGGGGCCGCACAGGCAGACCGGGATGCCCGCGACGATCCGCGGTGCCGGGCGTCCGGCGCTCTCGGCGGCCTTGGTGATGCGGGGGACGACGTGTTCGGCGACGGCGCGTTCGTCCGCCATCCACAGCACGGTCCCGTCGGCCCGTTCCCCGGCGAGGCGCAGCATGACGGGGCCGAGGGCCGCGATCAGGACCGGCAGTGGGGAGACAGGGGTGAGGGTGAGCGGGTTGTGGACGGTGAAAGTGTCGTTCTCGACATCGACCATGTCCGTTCCACCGAACGCGGCGTCCAGGACGTCCAGATAGTCGCGCGTGAAGGCGGCCGGTTTCTCGTACGGCAGCCCCAACATGTCCTGGATGATCCAGTGGTGGGACGGCCCGAGGCCCAGCGCGAGCCGTCCTCCTGCCGCGGCCTGGGCCGAAATCGCCTGCCGGGCAAGGGCGATGGGGTGCTGGGCCTGCAACGGCACGACGGCGGTGCCGAGTTCGATCCGCTCGGTGCGCGCGCCCATCAGCGCGACCGCGGTGAGCGCGTCGAAGTCGGTGGGGATCTGCGGCACCCACACGGTGTCGAAACCCGCCTTCTCGGCCCATGTCACGTCGTCGATCATCCGCGTGACCTTGCGGACCGAGTCTCCGCGCTCGGGCCCGATCATCACTCCGATGCGCACGCTGCCTCCAGGTTTTCGGCTTGCCGCCGGGTCATGGCGAGGTGACGGACGTCAGGGCGCGCATCTTGGCCACGAGGGCGTCGAGCGGTGTGCCCGTGGGGAAGACCGCGGCGGCTCCCGCGGTGAGCAGTTTCGGTACGTCGGCCGGCGGGATGGTGCCGCCGACCACGACGGCGATGTCCTCGGCCCCGGAGGCGCGCAGAGCCTCGATCACGCGGGTGGTCAGCGCGAGGTGGGCGCCGGAGAGGATGCTGAGACCGACAACGGCCACGTCCTCCTGGACGGCGACCGCCACGATGTCGTCGACGCGTTGCCGGATCCCGGTGAAGATGACCTCGAATCCCGCGTCGCGCAGCGCCCGCGCGACGATCTTGGCCCCGCGGTCGTGTCCGTCGAGGCCCGGCTTGGCGACCAGTACGCGATCGTTCATCAGAACACCACCGGCTGCTGGAACTCGCCCCAGACCGCCTTGAGCGCGGCCACCATCTCGCCCACCGTGCAGTAGGCGTTGGCGCAGTCGATGAGGATGGGCATGAGGTTCTCGGTACCTTCCGCGGCGCGGGCCAGTTCGGCGAGGCGTTGCCGTACGAGGGCGGCGTCGCGGGTGGCCTTGACGTCGGCGAGCCGTTTCAACTGGCGGTCGCGGCCTTCCGCGTCCAGTTCGTACGTGGCGAGGTCGGGCGGTGGTTCGTCCGAGACGAAGCGGTTGACGCCGACGACCGGCCGGGTGCCCGCCTCGACCTCGCGGTGCGACTGGTAGGCCTCGTCGGCGATGAGCGTCTGCAGATAGCCGTCCTCGATGGCCCGGACCATGCCGCCGTACCGCTCCAGGTCGTCCATGATCTCGACGATGCGGGCCTCGGTGGCGTCGGTGAGCGCCTCGACGAAGTACGAGCCGCCGAGCGGGTCCGCGACCCTGGCAACGCCCGTCTCATGGGCGAGAATCTGCTGTGTGCGCAGTGCGAGCGTCGCCGACTCCTCGCTGGGCAGCGCGAACGGTTCGTCCCAGGCGGCCGTGAACATCGACTGGACCCCGCCGAGGACCGACGCGAGTGCCTCGTAGGCGACCCGGACGGTGTTGTTCTGCGCCTGGGGTGCGTACAGCGAGGCCCCTCCGGCGACGCAGCCGAAGCGGAACATGGCCGCCTTGTCGCTGCCCGCGCCGTACCGCTCGCGCACGATGGTCGACCAACGCCTGCGTCCGGCACGGTACTTGGCGATCTCCTCGAAGAAGTCGCCGTGTGTGTAGAAGAAGAAGGAGACCTGCGGGGCGAACTGATCGATCGTCATACGTCCCCGGGCGAGCACCGTGTCGCAGTAGGTGACCCCGTCCGCGAGGGTGAAGGCCATCTCCTGTACGGCGTTGGCGCCGGCGTCGCGGAAGTGCGAGCCGGCGACCGAGATCGCGTTGAAGCGCGGTACTTCGGCCGCGCAGAACTCGATGGTGTCGGCGATGAGTCGCAGGGACGGTTCGGCGGGCCAGATCCACGTGCCTCTGGACGCGTACTCCTTGAGGATGTCGTTCTGGATCGTCCCGGTGAGTTTCGCGCGGGGCACGCCGGCCCGTTCGGCCGCGGCGACGTAGAAGGCGAGCAGGATCGCGGCGGTGCCGTTGATGGTGAAGCTGGTGCTGATCCTGTCCAACGGGATGCCCTCGAAGAGGACTTCGGCGTCGGCGAGCGTGTCGACGGCGACGCCCACCCGGCCGACCTCCTCGCCCACTTCGGGGTCGTCGGAGTCGTAACCGCACTGCGTGGGCAGGTCGAGCGCCACCGAGAGTCCGGTGCCGCCCTGTTGGAGGAGGTAGTGGTAACGGCGGTTGGACGATTCGGCGGTGCCGAAGCCGGAGTACTGGCGCAGCGTCCACAGCCGTCCCCGGTATCCGGTGGCGTAATTGCCGCGCGTGAAGGGGAAGTTGCCCGGCGCGGGCGGTTCGGCGGCGACGTCGTCGGGGCCGTAGACCGGTTTGAGGGGCAGGCCGGACGCGGTCCGGACGAGGTCGTCGCCCTGGGGCGGTGTGGGAGGCGTCATCGCAGGAGGTCCTTCATCACCTTTCCGGTGGCGTTCAGCGGCAGTTCCGTCAGGAACTCCACGGTCCGGGGCACCTTGAACCCGGCCATCCGGAGCCGGCTCCACTCGATCAACTCGTCGGCGGTCAGCGGCTGTCGGAGGACGACGAAGGCCTTGCCGACCTGTCCCATCCGTTCGTCGGGCACGCCGATCACGGCGGCCTGGGCGACCGCCGGGTGTTCCATCAGGAAGCCCTCGATCTCGGCGGGGTAGGCGTTGAAGCCGCCGACGATGAACATGTCTTTCTTGCGGCCGACGATCCTCAGATAGCCGCGCTCGTCGAGCGTGCCGAGGTCCCCGGTGTGCAACCAGCGGTCCTCGTCGATGGCTTGGGCGGTCGCTTCGGGGTCGTTGAAGTAGCCGCGCATCACGCTGTAGCCGCGGACGAGGACTTCGCCGTCGTCGGCGATGCGGACCTCGACGCCGTCGCAGGGGGTGCCGACGGTGGTGGCGATGTCCTCGAAGGAGTCGCCGGGGCGGGTGGCGGTGGCCGTGCCCGCCTCGGTCAGGCCGTAGCCCGTCATGATGGAGGTGAAGGGCAGTTCGGTCATCACACGGCGGATCAGTTCGACGGGGATGTCGGCGGCTCCGGTGACGGCAACTCGCAGTGAGGACAGATCTCTTGAGCCGCGGTCATTGAGCAGGGAGTGGTAGAGCGTGGGCGGGCCGGGCAGGACCGTCACCTTCTCGCGCTCGACCAGGTCCAGGACGTGGTCCACGTCGAAGACGGGCACGGGCAGGATGGTCATGCCGCGGATGAGCGACGCGACCATGCCCGCCTTGAAGCCGAAGATGTGGAAGAACGGGTTGACGATCAGATAGCGGTCGCCCTCTCTGACCCCGGCGAGGTCGCACCACTCCGCGTAGAGCCGGAGGGTCTGGGCGTGGGTCATCAGGACGCCCTTGGGCCGGCCGGTGGTGCCGGAGGTGAAGACGATGTCGCTGATCTGGTCGCCGGTCACCTTGCGCTCGAAGGGCGAACCGCTCGCCAGGAAGCCGGACTTGAGGTCGATGACCGGCACACCGGGCGGCGCCTTGAAGTCCAGGCCGAGGAAGCCCTCCTGGACGAGAACGGCCTTCGCACCGCTGCGCACGATGATGTCGTGCGCCTCGTCCGCCTTGAAGCGGGTGTTGACGGGCACCACCACACCGCCCGCGGTCATCAGACCGAAGGCGGCAATGATCCACTCGGCGGAGTTGGGCGCCCAGATCGCGACCCGGTCGCCCTGCTCCACCCCGGCCGACGCGAACGCACCCGCAGCCACACGCACCCGTTCGACCAGCTCGGTGAACGTGAGGCGGAGCGGGCCGTCCACCACGGCTTCGGCGTCACCGAAGCGGTCGGCCGCGCTCAGCACCATCTGCGGGATGCTCTCCCAGGTCATACGCCGATCAACCGGGCGAGGTTGCCGCCCATGATCTTGGCCTGGTCGGCCTCCTTCATGCCCTGGATCGCGTCGATGTAGGAGACCGGGTCGGCCAGCCCCTCGGGGTGGGGGTAGTCGGAGCCGAACAGGACGCGCTCGACCCCGACGACCTCGGAGAGGGCGGCCATGTCCTCCTCCCAGAAGGGGCTGATGTGGATCCGATTCCTGACCTCTTCCACCGGGTCGCCCAGGAAGCCCTTCGGCTGCTTCTTGTAGGTGCTGCCCAGTTGGTCGAGCAGCGGCAGCAGCCAGGAAGAGCCGTTCTCGATGACCGAGACCTTCAGTTCCGGGAAGCGGAACAGGGCTCCATGGCAAACCCACGACGCGACCGCGTCGGTGACCGGGCGCCACTCGGACATCATCCGGAAGACCTGCGCCTGGAACGGCGTCATCTCCTGGCTCTTGCCCTCCCAGTCGCTGGAGTAGCGCGAGTAGCCACTGTCGGAGGAGTGCATGGCCACCAGCACGCCCGCCTCCTCGACCCGCTTCCAGAACGGGTCGAACTCCGGCAGCGCGAAGGACCGCGACCCGCCGTAGCCGGGAACCGGGGCGGGCCGGACGAGAATCGCCCGCGCTCCGCGCTCCAGGCACCACTCCAGTTCGGCGATCGCCTTGTCCAGGATGGGCAGGCTGATCACCGGGGTGGTGAAAATGCGGTTCTTGTAGTTGAACTGCCAGGTCTCGTGCAGCCATTGGTTGAGGGCGTGGACGACGACATGGATCAACTCCGGGTCGTCCCGCATCCGTTCCTCGACCAGGCTGGCGAGGGTCGGGAACATCAGGGTCTGCTGGATGCCCAGGTCGTCCATGAGCGCCAGGCGCGGCCCGGGCTCGCGGAACGCGGGGATGGACCGCATCGGCTCGCCGAACAGCTCCCGGTGGGACTTGCCCTCCGGGTTCCCCTCGCGGAAGTAGTCCTCCCACGCGCCGGGCCTGGCCACGACCTCGAAGGTGGGGTTGGGGATGTAGTCGCTGATCTGACCGCGGATGGCGATCTTCGTACGGCCCTTCACCTGCACGTACTGGATGGCGCTCGCGTACTGCTTGGGCAGGTACCGGGTGAGCGCATCCTCCGTCTCGTACAGGTGGTTGTCCGCGTCGAACAGTGGATACGGCGGCACGCGCGATGGCATGAGATCCTCCTTCGCAGATTGCGAGAATCCTATTCTCACTCTTGATGGGCGGCAATATCCTTGCGGAGAACGAACTTCTGGACCTTGCCGCTCGCAGTACGCGGGAAGTCCTCGACGACGTGCAGTTCCTCCGGCCACTTCTGGCGGGCCAGGCCCGCCGCGGCGAAGTGGGCACGGAGATCGTCGAGGGTGGGTTCGGGGTGGCCCGGCCGCAGTCGTACGACGGCTGCCGCGTGCTCGCCGAGGCGGGCGTCCGGGGCCGCCACGACCGCTGCCTCGGCGACGGCCGGCAGGGCGAGGAGAACCTCCTCCACCTCCAGCGCGCCGATGTTCTCGCCGCCGCGGATGATGATGTCCGCCTTGCGGTCGGTGATGGTGAGGTAGCCGTCCTCGTCGAGTTCGCCGATGTCGCCGGTGTGGTACCAGCCGTCCGCGTCGAAGGCCCGCTCGGTGAGGGCGGGGTCGGTGTAGCCGAGGCAGAGGTCCGGGCCGCGGCTGAGGATCTCGCCGTCCTCGGCCAGCCGGATCTCCACCCCCGCCAGTGCGTCTCCGTCGGTGTAGAGCCGCTTGTCCTCGGGCGCGGTGTGACTGGAGGCCGTGATCGAGGGGTGCTCGGTGCTGCCGTAGGCCCGGAAGACCGTGATGCCGAGGTCAGCGAGGCGTCTGGTCACCGCGTTCGGGACGGCCGCGCCGCCGAGACCCGCGTACTTCATGCCGGTCAGGTGCGCGGGCGTGAAGTCGGGGTGGTCGAGCAGGCTCGTCATGTAGTAGGCGGCGCCGCCTCCGACGGTGAGTCCGTCGCGGGCCATCAACTCCAGTGCCTGGCCCGGGTCCCAGGTGTCGGCGAGGTTCACCGGGGAGCCGTCGAGGACGGGGATCAGGAAGGCGTTGACCATGCCGATGAAGTGGCCGACGGGCGCGGAGGTGAGCTGGTCGCCGCGGTCGGGCGGGTAGCGGCCTGCCAGTTGACGGGTCTCGAAGGCCAGGGTGTTGTGGCTGTGCACAACTCCCTTGGGGTCACGGGTCGTTCCGGAGGTGAAGGCGATCAGCGCGGGACCGGACGGGTCCGTGGGCAGGACGCCGGGCAGCGGTTCGTCGGCGAGCAGTTCGTCGAAGTCCCGGCCCACGACGCCGACCACCGGGATCTTCGCGCTCAGGTCGGGGTCGTGGCGCAGATGCCCGAACCGTTCGGCGGTGACGAAGACCTTGGGGCCGACCGCGTCCAGGATGTAGCCGACTTCCTTGCGTCCGTAGAAGTGGACGATCGGCACCACGACCGCGCCGACGAACGCCGATGCCCAGAAGACCGCCGCCGCCTCCATCCAGTTGGGCAGTTGGAGGGCCACGACGTCACCGGGGCCGACACCGCGTGCGCGCAGCCCGGCGGCCAGCCGGCGGGCGGTCAGTTCGACTTCGGCGAAGGTTCCTTCCCAGGGCCGTACGGCCGAGTGCACACGGAACCCGGCCCCCGGGGCCGCCGCGAGTCCCCGCGTCAGCAGGTCACCGATCGTCTCACCGGTCCACCAGCCCTCCGCCCCGTAGCGGTCGACCAGTTCAGCGGGGATCGTTCGCACGACAGGAACTTCCTCTCGTCATTGAGAATTGCACTCTCTCAGAGCGAGAAGGTAAATTCCATACATGGGACGAGACCACGGGTTCCACCCGGTGCGGATCACACGGATCATCCAGGAGACCCCCGACACACGGACGTACGTACTCGACGCGCCCTTCCCGTACCGGGCGGGCCAGTTCGTGACGATCAAGGCCTGTGGCACGCTGCGCAGTTACTCGATGTCCAGTTCGCCGGAGACGGACGCCGAGTTGATGACGACGGTGAAGCGGGTTCCGGGCGGTCTGGTGTCCAACTGGATGCACGACCATCTCGCACCCGGTGACACCGTCGAGACCACGCTGCCCGCAGGGGTGTTCTGCCTGCGGGAGGGCGACGAGGCGGGCGCGGCCCGCGCGTCGACGGCTCCCGTGGTGGCGTTCTGCGGGGGCAGCGGGATCACCCCGATCCTCTCGCTCGCCAAGTCGGCGCTGGCCGGCACCGTGCGCCCGGTGCGGGTCCTGGCCGCCGACCGGGACGGCGGCTCCGTCATCTTCGCCGCCGCGCTGGGCGAGTTGGCCGAGCGGTATCCGGACCGGTTCGAGGTCCGGCATCACCTCGACGACCGGCAGGGGTTCGTCACCGCGGACCAGGTGCGGGAGTTCGCGGGCGGCGACCCGTCCGCGGATTTCTACCTCTGCGGGCCCGCGCCCTTCATGGAGCTGGTGGAGAACTCGCTTCTCGCCCACGGAGTCGCCCCGGAGCGGATCTTCGTCGAGCGGTTCGCGCAGGCCACCGATCGCCCGCCGCAGGACAGCATCGAGCGGGAATCGGAGGAGCCCGCCGAACAGGACGGCACCCTCACGCTCGTCCTCTCCGGCAAGCGGCACACGCTCGCGCAGCGCTCCGGCGAGACCTTTCTGGAGAGCGCGCGTCGGGCGGGTCTGGCCCCGCCGTTCTCCTGCGAGGCGGGCAATTGCGCCACCTGTATCGCCCAAGTCACCGAGGGCGAGGCCAAGATGCGCGTCAACAACGCGCTCGACGAGGACGAGGTCGCCGAGGGCTGGGTCCTGACCTGCCAGGGCGAGCCGACCACCCCGCACGTCACTGTCGTCTACGAAGACTGAGGCGAGGACTGAGGCCATGGACGTAGATCTCGAACTCGACGAGGGCCTGGCGGTCGTCACCATCGACCGCCCGCAGGCCCGCAACGCCATCGCCCCGACCACGATGGACGAACTGGACAAGGTGCTCGACGCGGCCGCGGGCGCCAAGGCCCTGGTCATCACCGGCGCCGGCGACCGGGCGTTCGTCTCCGGCGGGGACCTGAAGCAACTGAGTGCGATCCGGACCGAGGAGGACGCGATGGCCATGGCCCTGCGGATGAGGGGGATCTGCGATCGCATCGCGCACTTCCCCGGACCGGTGATCGCCGCGTTGAACGGGCACTCGTTCGGCGGCGGCGCCGAGGTCGCGGTGGCCGCCGACATCCGGGTCGCCGCCGACGACATCAGGATCGGCTTCAACCAGGTGGCCCTGGCCATCATGCCCGCGTGGGGCGGCGCCGAGCGCCTCGCCCAACTCGTCGGCAGGGGGCGGGCGTTGATGCTCGCGGGTGCCGGTACCGTGCTCGACGCGGCCGAGGCCCAGCGCGTCGGACTGCTCGAACTGGTGCTGCCGCGCGCCGACTTCGCGGAGGGCTGGCGCACCCTTGCCAGATCCCTCGCGACCAATCCGGCGCGGGAGATCAAACGCGTGATGAGCGGAGCCGTCCCGGAGGAGGAGGCGGCCCGCGCCTTCGCCCGCCTCTGGGTGTCCGACGAGCACTGGCAGGCAGCGGAGAGGGTGATGTCCCGTGGGTGACACACGAGTTGGGGCGAACGGAGCGGCCACCGACCTGAGCAACGCCGACCTGGCCGACGTACGGGCGGACACGGACCGCGCGGCGGCCGGCGACGGGCGGGTGCGGGTCGAGTCGAGCCCGGTCGGGCCGATCGTACGGCCGCCGGACGCGAGCGATCTCGTCATCCTGTATCTGCACGGGGACCGGCAGTTGTCGGGCTCGCCGGACTCTGCGGTCGACCTCGCCGAGCGACTCGCCTTGCGTACGGGGGCCGTTGTGGTGTGCCCGCGCTACCGGTCGTCCTTCCCGGGGGCGCTGGACGACGTGCATGCCGTGTACAGCTCGTGCCAGGCCCGTGGTCCGGTCGCGTTGGCCGGTGAGCGGTTGGGGGCCGGGCTCGCGGCCTCGCTGCTGGTGCGGCTGCGGGACATGGGGGCGCGGCAGCCGGAGTGCGCGGTGCTGAGTTCGGCGCTGCTCGACCTGACGCTGGACGCGCCGAGTCTGCTGTTCAACGCGGCCGCCGATCCGGGCTTCGACATCGACGAACTCCGGTTGCACGCGGCCCGGTTCGCGGGTGGCGCCGACCGGACCAACCCGCTGCTGAGCCCGCTGCACGCCAACCTGCACGGGCTGCCGCCGATCCAACTCCTGGTCGCCGGTACCGATCCGCTGCTGGACGACTCCCTGTCGTTCGCGGCCCGCGCGGCCCACTCCGGTGTCACGGTGGATCTCCGGGTGCGGCCGGACGCGGTGAGTCTGCATCCCGAGAGCGTCACGGCCATGGCCGATTTCATACAGGCGTGGGCCCGAGCAGCACGCCCATGACATCGCGGATGATCTCGGGGTAGTCGGTCTGCTCCTCGTCGAGCATCCACTGCTGCTGGACCCCTTCGAGCATCGCCACCACGGCGGTGGCGGCGGCTCGGGGGGTCAGGCCGCTGGGTACGCGCTCGCCGTAGAGCGCGGTGAGGTGCTCGACGGTGTGGTCCTGGATCGACCGGTAGTAGTCGTGGCAGAACCGCATGGCCTCGTCGCTGCCGGTGACGCCCTCAGCCACGAGAACGCTGTGGATCTGGGCGAGACCGGGGTTCTTGTGGTCGTAGGTGATGACTTCGGCGAGGAGCCCGGGCAGGTCCTCGCCGGCGTCGGCGTGGAGCGCGGCCAGGTGTTCGCGGGCGAGGTCCTCGCGGAGCTGGACGAGGGCGAGGAGAAGCCGCTTCTTGCTCGGGAAGTAGTGCAGTACGCCCTGTCTGGTCAGGCCGGCGCGCTCGGCCACGGCGTCGATGGATGCCTTCTTGTAGCCCCGCTCGGCGAACACCGCCAGCGCGGCGGCAAGGATCTCCTCGTGTCGGGCCGTCGTCATCGAGCACCCCTTCCACCCCGGCAACACCCATGTGACCTTACGGTTGCCGTCGCGATCGGGCGACCCTTCCGGCCATCACGGAACCAGTGACCGTCCCGTGGTGGCACCCGGACCGGGCTGCCGTTCAGGAGCCGAGGCCCTACGGCAGCCCGGTGGACGATTCGCTCTCACGCACCCCGGGACGGCGGCTCGAAGCCGGAGACGATCACGGCGTTCGTGTCGGCCGCGGCCTGCCGTAGCGGCTTCGCGCGTTCGTAGGCGTCCGACTCGTACCAGGCTCTCGCGGCATCCACGGAATCGAATTCGAGAACGACGGTCCGGTCACCGTGCCATTCGCCTTCCAGGAGCTGCGGCCGGCCGTCGACCGCGAGGACGGAGGCGCCGCCCTGGGCCATCGACGCACCGGCCGCACGGCTGTAGGCGTCCATCCCGGCCTGGTCCTTGATGGACTCGGTCAGGATGACGTACCCCTTGGGCATCCCGTTCTCCTCAGTTCAGCGTGATCGCGCGCTCGGGGCAACTCCCCAGCGCCGTGCGGACCTGTTCCTCGTACTCGGCGGGGACTTCGGGCGTCAGCACCTCGGCGTAGCCGTCGTCGGTCAGGTCGAACACCTCGGGGCAGATGGACCAGCAGATTCCGTGGCCCCGGCAACGGTCCGCGTCGACGACGGCCTTCATCGGGCGGACTCCTCGGCGAGCGTGAACTCCAGGTTCAGATGGGTGAGTCCGCGCAGGATGTACGTCGGCAGGTAACGGTATTTCCGGGCGTCGGCAGGGCCGTGCACGCTCTCCGAGATCCGGATGTCCGTCGTACGGTCGAGGATGCGCTCGATGCCCACGCGGGCCTCGGCGCGGGCGAGCGGGGCGCCGGGGCAGGTGTGGGGGCCGCGGCCGAAGGCGAGGTGGTGCCGGGCGTTGGCGCGGGCCGGGTCGAAGGTCTCGGGGTCCTCGAAGTGGCGCGGGTCGCGGTTCGCGGCGCCGTTGAGGACCATGAGGGTGGTGCCGGCGGGGATGTCGACGCCGCCCACCGTGGACGGGACGCGGGACAGCCGGAAGTCGCCCTTGATCGGGCTCTCGGTGCGCAGCGTCTCCTCGATGAAGTTCGGGATGCGGTCGCGCTCGGTGCGCAACAGCCGCTGCAGATCGGGGTCTTCGGCGATCAGCTTGAGGGCGTTGCTGAGCAGCCGGACCGTGGTCTCCTGGCCGGCCGCGAACAGGTTCGTGGCGACGCGCGCCACGTCGGCGACGTCGGGGGTCGAGCCGTCGCTGAACTTCGCGAGGGCCAGGCCCGTGATCACGTCCTCGCGGGGCTCCAGGCGGCGCTCCTCGACATAGGCCGAGAACTGCCCGTACAGGTACTCCAGCGGCGAGTACGCCACCTCGCCGTCCGTGCTGCCGATGCCGCCCTGCGGCTGGTGTTCGAGGCCCTCGACGAACGCGTTGCGGTCCTCGTCGGGCACGCCCAGCAGGTCGGCGATGACCCTCAGGGTGAAGGGGCCGGCGAACCCGCCGATGAAGTCGCCCTCGCCGCCCGCGAGATACGCGTCCAACTGCGCGTCGGCGAGGTGCCACATCGACGCCTCGTTCTCCTTCAGGCGGCGCGGGGTGATCATCCGCATCAGCAGTCCGCGGTGATCCGTGTGCACGGGCGGGTCGAGCGTCGGCAGTTGGTCGCTCATCGGGAGCTGGTCGCGGTACTGCTCGATCAGCGCGCTGACGTCGACGTCGCCGTCCAGCGGGACGGGGAACCCGGGGAAGGGGCCGGTCACCGAGAGGCACGACGAGTACGTGTCGGCGTCGTTGAGGACCTGGATCGCCTCGTCGTACCCCGTCACCATCGTCACGTCATGGTGGCTCTCACGCGTCACCGGGCACTTCCCGCGCAGGGCCGCCAAGTAGGGATAGGGGTCCGCGACGACTTCGTCGTCCTGGAAGAAGTCGATCGCCTCGAAGTCCTTCACGGTGTGCACGATTCCCTTCGGTCACCAGTCTGACGACGAGCGACGATAGCAATGTTCTCCGGCGGCAAGAGGCTCGTTTTCACTTTCGTGGAACGGGAGTTGAGGTTGCCGTCAGGCGCCCCTGCCCCATGTGGTCGAGGGCCGCGTCGGCCGCCGCCAGCACGGTGCCCGTCGGGGCACCCGCCGTGTCGGCGAGGTCGGCCAACAGCCTCACGTCCTTACGGAGCAGCGGTCCGGCGCGCTCGGCGAGACGGTCGAGCGTGCCGCCCGCCGCCCGCACCCGGTCGAGCGCGAAGCTCGATCCGCTGCCGTGGAGGACGACCTCGGCCAGGGCACCGCGGTCGATGCCGAACTCCGGTGCGAGGGCCAGCGTGTCGGCCGCGGTCGCCAAGTTGGCGGTGAACAACAGGTTGTTGAGGAGCTTGGCGATCTGTCCCGCCCCGAGCGGACCCATGTGGACGACCGGATCGCCGAACGCCTCGAACACCTTGCGGCAGTAGGCGACCGTGCCCGACTCACCGCCCGCCATCACCAGCAGACGGCCCTCGGCCGCCGCGGTCCCGCCGCCGCTGACGGGGGCGTCGACCACGGAGACGCCGTGCACCTGGGCGCGCTCGGCGAGCCGTCGGCAGGTGTCGGGGTGGACGGTGCTGTGTACGGCGATCACCCCGCCCCGGCGCAGCCCGGTCAGCACGCCCTGTTCGCCGGTGACGACCTGTTCGACATCGGCGTCGTCGACGACACAGACGCACACCAGGTCGCTGGCGGCGGCCAGTTCGACGGGTGACGCGGCCCGCTGTGCCGCCGTGTCCGCGAACGCGGCGAGCGTGGCCGGGCGGCGCGCCCAGAGCGTCGTGGCGAAGCCCGCCTCGACGATCCGGCGGGCCATGGGGGCGCCCTGATTGCCCAGCCCGATGAATCCGACGCGCATCAGCGGGCCTCCTGGTCGACCGACTCGGGGGTTTTCTCCGACTCGGAGGTGCTCTCCGGCCCCGGCCCGGGCGACACCGCGCCGGCCTCCGGACCGGGCACGCGCTGCGGCTCGGCGTCGGCCTTCGCCTCGGCCGGCACCTTGGACTCCGCGCCGGCCACGGGCTCCGCCTCGGCAAGGCTCTCGACCTCGCCCTCCGGCCCGGCGTCCGCTTTCCGCTCCGGTCGCCAGAACGTGCCCAGCAGTCCCCCGGTCGCCACCACGGCCACGCCCAGCGCGATTCCGCCGCCGGTCCAGCCGGTGACGTCGATGCCGGCCGCGTGGTCGACGGACCAGCGGCCGGGGCCCAGTACCGCGAGGGCCAGGGCGACGACGGCGAGCGTGAGAACGTACTCGTAGCCGTCCTTGAAGACGAAGAACCCGTTGGGCCGGTGCGCGAGGAGCCCCGCGACCAGCATCACGGAGATCGCGGCCGCGCAGGCCAGCGGGGTGAGCAGGCCGAGGACGAGCAGGACGCCCGCGCCGACCTCGGTGAACACGCTCGCCCAGGCCTGCAACACGCCCTGTCTCAGGCCGAGTCCGGTGAACCAGCGGGCGGTGCCCTCGATGCGGCCGCCGCCGCGCCAGTGATTGAGCCCGTGCATGATCATGATCAGTCCTACGACCACGCGTACGAGCAGCAGTACCGCGACGTCGGCGTCACTCATCCGGCTCTCCTCGGCAGACGGTCGATCCCGCCGTTCTCGTGTCCGAGAACGCACTCCTCGACGAAGGAGAGGATCTTCAGGTGGTATCCGGTCGCGGTGCGCCCGATGCTCAGGTTGTGGCCGCTGTCGGCCTGTTCGTCGGTGACGACCCGCGGGGAGTCGGTGAACAGGCTCGCGATGTCGGCCATGGCCTCGGGCCCGGAGCTCCACACACGTTCGTGGTCGCCGAGCGTGTAGTGGACGGGAATCCGAACGCGGGCCGCGACGTCGGCGAACTCCAGCGGCCAGCGGCGGGCCACGGTCGCCTCGTACGGCGGACCCGGTGACTGGATGCGGCCGGCGCCGACGACCTCGTCCGGGTACAGGCGCGACGGCTCCCACAGCAGGTCGCGCAGCCCGGGTCCGGACCGTCTCGGCACGCCCGGGTCACGCCGTCTGAAGTCGAGGATGTCGACGGCGGCAGGAGCGTGACGGCGTCCGGTACCGGCGATCTCCAGGCCGAGAAGGTCGTTCCGCCGCTCGTCCCCCGCCATGTGCACACCCAGGGCACAGCCGATCGAGTGCGCCCAGAGGAACAGTCCCGCACCGCGCGGACGCGAGCCCAGCAACTGGTCCACCGCTCCGTAGGCGAGGTCCACACGTCGGGCGGGGGAAGCCATGCTCTCGCCGTACGGAGCCGAACTCCCGTATCCGGGACGGTCGATGGCGACGACCGTGAAGTCCAGTGCCGCGGCGGTGCGCAGGAGGGAGAGCCGGGGCTGGTCCGGGTAGTCGAAGTAGCGCGACGTCACCGCTCCCCCGTGCAGCGCGACGAGGACCGCGCGCGGTTCGCGGGCCTCGCACAGCAGCGCCGACATGGGGATGCCGTCGACGTCGACGACGCGCGAAACGACCTCCGCGGTACGTGGGTTCATCCGTCCGCCCGGAAGAGGATCACGCCGCTCGGGGTGAGTCCGCCGCTGCTCGCCACCGCGACCCGCGCGCCGGACACCTGCCGTGGCCCGGCCGCGCCGCGCAGTTGGGTGATCGCCTCGTGGACCAGTCCCATGCCGTGGGTGCGGCCGTGGGAGAGCTGTCCGCCGTGGGTGTTCAGTGGCAGTACGCCGTCCCGTGCGATGTTCTTGCCTCCGTCCAGGAAGTCCTTGGACTCGCCGATGCCGCAGAACCCCAACCCCTCGAGCCAGGAGAGGCAGTTGAAGGTGAAGCCGTCGTACAGCTCGGCCACGTCCACGTCCGCGGGGCGCAGCGCGGTGCGGGACCACAAGTGGGCGGACTGGCCGAGGACTTGGGGTTCGTGGGTGAGCGTGCTCTGGTCCCATTCGAGCCGCTCCAGGATCTGGGTCCCAACTGCCTCGACGAAGACGGGCGGTTGGGCGAGGTCCCGTGCCGCGTCCACGGCCGACACGATCACGGCGACCGCTCCGTCACAGGGGACGTCGCAGTCGTAGAGGCCGAACGGGGTGGTGATCGGGCGGGCGTTCAGGTAGTCGTCCATGGTCAGCGGGTCGCGATAGACCGCTGTGGGGTTGAGTGCCGCGTTGGCCCGCTGGTTGAGCGCGATCCAGCCGAGGGTCTCGCGGGTGGTGCCGTAGCGGTGGAAGTGGCGTTGGGCGTTCTGGGCGAGGGTGTGCGCGGCCGAGATCGCTCCGAAGGGCTTCATCCAGCCGTCCAGCTTGCGCGGTGGGTCCTGTGAGATCCTGCCGCGGCGCACGAGGTCGCCGTAGGACGCCTCCCAGACCGTGCGGAAGCACAGCACGTGGCGGGCGAGTCCCCCGGCGACGGCGAGCATGGCGGAGATGAGCGAGCCGCAGGGGCCGAAGGTCTCGCTGCCGCCGTTGTACCAGGTGGGTTCGAGGCCGAGGGCCGATTCCAGGGCGGTGATTCCGCCTTCGCCGAAGCCTCCGTACGCGGCTCCGGCGCCCGGGTAGGTGGCCAGGCCGTCGATGTCGTCGACGCTCAACCCGGCGTCGGCGATGGCACGTTGGCAGGCCTGGACGGTGAGGGACACCGGTGGGACCAGGAGGCGGCGGCCGATCTGAGACATGCCGATGCCGGTGATCGCGACCTTGTCCTCGAACTTCTCCGTGGTCACCATCGGCCGTACGCGGCGGGCGAGTTGGTGGGTGTCGACCTCGGCGAGCGGCAGCGGGTCGGGGGCCGGGCGGTCGCGGGCCGGGCGGAACAGTGGCAGCCAGGCGTCCTCGACGGGTTCGAAGACGACCTCCATCCGCATGCCCAACTCCAGTTCGTCCGGGGTGCATTGGACGGCGTTGGTGGTGAGCCGGACCCGGGGGTCCTCCTCCAGGGCGACCTGGGCCACGACGTAGGGCGCGGGCAGGCCGGGCAGGGCGAAGCGGTGGTTGACGGTGAAGCCGATCAGCGTCGCGTGGCCGGAGACGGCCCGGATGCCCATGTCGTGGCCGTGGCAGTACCGGCAGACCGGCTGCGGTGGGTGGATGAGGGCCGCGCAGGACCCGCACTCCGCCACCCGCAGCCGGCCGTCGGCGCCGGAGGTCCAGAAGAACGCGTTCTCCTCCGTGATCACCGGCCCGGGGCGCTGATGGTCCGTCATGTGTCGATCCGGGCCTTGGACTTGCGGACGGTGACCGGTTCGGCGAGGCGCTGTTCGTCGCAGATCTTCTGGAGTTCGACGAGGGTCTCGTCGAGTCCGGCGCCGAGCCGCTCGCCCGGGGTGAAGGTCGCGGGGAGGTGGCGCATGCCCTGGATGACGCCGATGGTCTCGTAGTGGACGGCGCCTTCGGGGTCGCACGCGTAGTCGGGCATCCGGTCGAGTACGGCCGTCACCATCCGCTTGAACACCGTGCGGGCCACGTTGGAGCCGATGCAGCGGTGGATGCCGAGGCCGAAGCTGCTGTGTCGGTTGCCCTTGCGTTCCATGTCGATGCGGTCCGGGTCGGGGAAGACCGACGGGTCGCGGTTGGCCATCGCCCAGGACAGCCAGAGGCGTTCGCCCTCCTTGAACTCGGTGCCGGCGATCTCGCAGTCGGCGGTGATGGTGCGGCCGTCGCCGGGAGCGGGGGTGTAGAAGCGCAGGAACTCCTCGGTCGCGGAGTCCAGCAGAGTCTTGCGGTCGCGGCTCAACCGGGCGCGTTCGTCCAGGTGTTGGGAGAGCCATTCGAGGGAGTGGGCGGTGAGCGCGGTCGTGGTGTCGAAGCCGCCGCCGATCAACAGGGCGCACACGCCGAGGAGTTCGCCGTCGTCGGGGTTGCGGCCGTTGATGTCGGCGCGGACCAGCGCGTCCACCAGGCCCGGGCGGGGGTTTTTGCGGATCTCCGCGAGCTGGGCCATGAGGTCCATGCCCATCTTGCGGCTCAGGTCCAACACCCTTGGCATGTCGGGTGAGTTGGGCGGGGTGTAGACGGAGGCGTGGGCCGGTTCGTTGTAGATGGTCCAGTGCTCCAGCGGGATGCCCATCATCGCCAGGGTGAGCACGGCGGGGACGATGTTGGCGAGGTCGTCGACGAAGTCGATGTGCCCGGACTCGATCTTCTCGTCGATGCTGGCGCGGACGACCTCGTCGACGAACGGGATCCAGCGCTGGATCGCCGCCGGCGACAGATACGGGTTGAGGGTCTGCCGGTAGTACCGCTGGTCCGGCGGGTCCATCTCCAGGAACCCGCCCCGGCCCTTCCGCTCGGGCGGCGGCGCGGGGATGGAGATCCCGTTGTATCCGCGCCGCTCCCCCTTCACGTCATGGTCGTTGGAGAGGAACTCCGCGGACCGCGCGAGTTCGAAGACCTCACGGTTGCCGCTGGCGACCCAGTGGCCGCCGTGGGTCTCCGTCCAGGCGATCGGGCACCGGCCGTGCAGTTCGTGGGTGATGTCCTCGAACCGGTCGCGGTAGTCGGGTGTGTGCCGGTCGAAGTGCACCTGGGGGTGCTTGCGGCCACCGTCGTCGACGGCCGCGTCTTCCGTGGTCATGCGGAGTCCTCTCCTGCTCGGTGGATGAGGTGGGGGGTCAGGAGATGAGGGAGATCGCCCGCTCCGGACAGGACAGGACCGCCTCGCGGACGTCCGCCTCCTGGTCGGCGGGGACCTCTTCCTGGACGACCGAGGAGTGCCCGTCGATCTCGCTGAGTTCGAAGGTGTCCGGTGCGCGCATCGCGCAGAGCGTGTGGCCCTGACAGCGCTCCGGGTCGACTCGTACCTTCACGGTCCTTCCTTCCTGCCGTGGTGAACGGGGGGCGTGGCGTGGCTACTTGAGGTCGGACAGCGACTTGCCGACGTCGGCCAGGGTCGGCGGCTTGCCGTAGTCGCCCTTGAACTTGTAGGCGGGCGCGTCGCAGCGGTAGGCGCCGTCGGTGGGCTTGAAGTCGGCGGGCACCCAGCCGCTGGTGGTGGCCTTCTCGACGTTGAAGCACTTCAGGGGCTCGTCGGGCGAGGACAGGTTCACCGAGGCCTGGAGCCCTCCCCCGGTCCACTCGGTCTGCTTCTTGGCGTTCGCCAGGACACAACTGCGGGTCAGCTCCGCGCAGTCGCGGGCCGAGGTGGCGAACAGCAGCCAGGAGGAGAAGGCCTGCATGGCGGGCAGGGTGATCTGCGCGTCGGGCGCGTACTTCTTGAACAGGGCGACCATCTCCTTCGTCGCCGGGTTGGCGTCGGCCTTCTCCAACGGGTAAGCGCCGTTGATGGAGGCGAAGTTGGTCTGTGTGGCGAGCGCGGGGCCGGCCAGCTTGAGGAAGGCGGGGCCGTAGGCGTTGCTGTTGGCGTCGATCCAGTCGAGCTTGTAGTCGATGTTGGTGAGCGCCTGCTCCAGCTTCGCCAACTGGGTGAAGTCGCCCAGGAAGACGAGTCCCTTGACCTTCTTCGTCTTGATGGACTGGGCGTACGGCGTCCAGTCGGAGACACCCTGGGCCGGGTAGAGGTCGGAGTAGGTGACCTTGCCGCCCATCGCGGTGAGGACTTCCTTGTCCTGCCCGGCGAGGGCCTTGGTGATGGGCACGTCACCGGTGATGATGCCGACGCCGCCCGCCGACGAGGGGTAGGCCTCCTTCAACAGCCAGGAGTAGTAGCCGGCGTAGGGCGAATATCCGGTCGAGGCGCCCGTGGTCATCACCTGGAGGTCCGCGCCGATCTCGGTGGTGACCTGCGCCGGGAACTCGGGGAGCAGGCACTTCAACCGGGTCTTGACGCCCAGGCCGTCGAGGGCGGCGCCGCCGCCGACCTCGAAGAAGTCGGTGCGGCAGGCCTCGATCATCTGCTGGTTGACCTGCATGAGCGCGGAGTCGTGCGTGTCAGCGGTGATCTTGCGGCCGTTGATGCCGCCGGCGGCGTTGCACCAGGAGGTGAACACCTTCGCCGCGTTCTCGAACTCCGGGTTCTTGGTGAAGCCGACGTCGCTGAAGACGCCGACCTTGATCTCGGAGCTGGTGACGCCCTGGCTGGTGACGGTCTTGGGCGTCCCCTTGCCGCACACGGACTTCAGCGTGCCGAAGTCCGCGGTCGCGGTGTCGGCGGCTCCGGTGGTCGAAGGGCTGCTGGTGTCCGCGGACTTGGTGCGGCCGGAACATCCGGCCGCGGCCGCGAGGGCCAGGACGAGCGCGGGGATGAGCAAGCGTCTCATCGGTTCTCCTCGTTGAGAATGGTCCCGCTGTCGGGTGGTCAGGTGACGGCGCCCGCCGCCTTGAGCGCGATGATGCGGTCCCAGTCCAGGCCCAGTTCGAGGAGGATCTCCTCGGTCTGGGCGGCGAACTCGGGTGCGGGCCCGAGCTGGGGGGCTTGCACGTCGAACTGCACGGGGCTGCTGACCAGTTCGAGTTCTCCTGCCTGCAGCAGGTACTCGTTGGCTCTGATCTGCGGGTCGTCGCCGACTTGCAGGGAGTCCTGCACCGGGGCCCACGGCCCGGCCAGGGTGGTGAAGCGCCTGCTCCACTCCGCGAGGGTGCGGGTGGCGAGGACTTCGCGCAGGATCTTGACGGCCTCCGCCGTGTTGGCAACGAGGTTCTCGGCCGTGTCGAAGCGGGGGTCGTCGGCGAGTTCGGGGCGGTCGATGTGCCGGCACACGTCGGCCCAGAACTTGCCGGGCTGCATCATCACGAACGCCAGGTGGTGGCCGTCGGAGGTCTCGTACAGCCCGGACAGGGGGTTGGCGACGGAGCCGTGTGTGCCGACGGGCGGCGGGAGCCAGGGCTTGCCGAGGTGCAGGGAGAGCGCGGTGGCGTGGCCCATCGCCCACAGTCCGCTGCCGAGCAGGGAGACGTCCACGACCGACGGTTCGCCGGTACGTTCGCGTTTCAGGAGCGCGGCCGCGATGCCGCCGGCGAGGTTGGTGCCGGAGATGGTGTCGCCGTACGCGGGCGAGGGCGGGTTGATGATGCCGTCGGTGCCGGCCGGGGTGATGCTCGCGGCGGTGCCGGCGCGGGCCCAGAACGCCGTCATGTCGTAGCCACCCTTCCCCGCTTCCGGTCCGCGCGGTCCGAAGGCACTGCCCCGGGCGTAGACGATGCGGGGGTTGACGGTACGGATGTCGTCGACGTCGATGCCGAACCTGTCCCGGTGGCCGGGAAGGAAGCTGGTCAGGAACACGTCGGCGTGCCGGGCGAGTTCGTACAGCACCTCCTTGCCCTCGGGGCGGGAGATGTCGAGGCCGAGGCTGCGCTTGCCGCGGTTGGCGTGCTCGACGTTGGGGTTGGGGTCGCCCTCGACGCGCATCGTGCCGGTCTGCCGGAGACCGCGTTGCGGGTCGCCGGTAACGGCGTGCTCGACCTTGATGACGTCCGCTCCCCAGTCGGAGAGGACGGCTCCCGCCGAGGGCACGAAGCCGTACATGGCGACTTCGAGGACGCGGATTCCGTCGAGGGGCATCATGACCGGACCACGACCGCGAAGGACTTGTACTCCAGGAACTCCTCCAGGCCGGCCACGCCGCTCTCCCGGCCGATGCCCGACTGCTTGTAGCCGCCGAACGGCACGTCGGCGGCGAAGTAGTTGCCGCCGTTGATGCTGAAGGTGCCGGTGCGGATCCGGCGGGCGAGCGCGATGGCCCGCTCGTCGTCGGCGCTCTGGATGCCGCCGGAGAGGCCGAAGACGGAGTTGTTGGCGATGCGAACGGCGTCGTCATCGTCGTCGTACGGAATCACCACGAGCACCGGGCCGAAGACCTCGTCCTGGGCGATCTCGCTGTCCGGGTCGACGTTGCTGAGGAGGGTCGGCTTGTAGAAGAAGCCGGGATCGATCTTCTCGCCACCGACAACGAGGTTCGCACCGGCGGCCACGGCCCTCTCGACCATGCCGTCGACCTTCTCGCGCTGGCGCTCGCTGATGAGCGGGCCCGCGAAGGTCTTGGGGTCGGCGGGGTCGCCCAGCGGGATGCGGCCCAGGCCCGCGGCCACCATCGCGACGATCTCGTCGTGCTGCTCCCTGGGCACGAGCAGCCGGGAGGTGAGCGCACACCCCTGTCCGGAGTGGGAGCAGATGGTGCCGGCCGCGAACATCGCGGCGGTGGCGAGATCGGCGTCGTCGAGGACGATCATGGCGGACTTGCCGCCGAGTTCCAGGAAGACCTTCTTGACCGTGCGGCTCGCGGCCTCCATGATGCGGCGGCCGGTCGCGGTGGACCCGGTGAAGGTGATCATGTCGACGTCGGGGTGGGTGGTGAGCGTCTCGCCGACGTCGGCCCCGGAGGACGTGAGGACGTTGACCACGCCGGGCGGTATGTCCGTGTGCTCGGCGATGAGTTGACCGAGGAACAGGGTGGTCAGCGGGGTGTCGGGGGCGCCCTTGAGGACGACCGTGCAGCCGGCCGCGAGCGCGGGGGCGAGCTTGGCCAGGGCCAGTTGGTTCGGGTAGTTGTAGGCGATGATCGCCGCGACCACCCCGGCCGCCTCCTTCTCCACCCAGCGGCGGTGGCGCTGGCCGCGGATCTCGACCTCGCCCAGATCCTCGGTCAGCGGGTACTTGCGCAGCAGGTCCGCGTAGAAGCGCACCAGCTTGACGGGGTCGTCGAGTTGGGGGCCGTAGGTCAGCATGCGGGGCGCGCCGACCTCGGCGATGGTCAGCTCGCGCAGCTCCTCGACGTGGTCGGTGAGCGCCTGGTGCAGTTGGTCGAGACAGCGGATGCGGAGCTGTACGTCGGTGGCCCAGGCAGTGGTGTCGAAGGCGGTCCGCGCGGCTGCTACGGCGGCTTCGGCCTGGGCGGTGGTGGCTTCGGGGGCGTGGCCGTAGACCTCGCCGGTGGCGGGGTTGAGGGAGGGGAACGTCCGCTCCCCGTCGACGAGTTGGCCGTCGATGAGCAGGCGGGTCACAGCCGCACCACCTGTCCGCCGTCCACGCTGATGGTCTGTCCCGTCAGCCAGCCGGCGTCGTCGGAGAGCAGGAACAGCACGGTGGGGGTGAGGTCGCCGGGAGTGCCCATCCGTTTGATGGCCAGGGCCTGGGTCATCCGCTCCTGGAACTCGACCGGTACGACGGTGGCCGTGGCCTCGGTGTCGGTGGGGCCGGGGGCGATGCCGTTGACGCGGATGCCCCGGCCGCCGAGTTCGGCGGCGAGGGACGCGGTGAGGTGGTTGATGCCGATCTTGGCCAGGCCGTAGTAGCCGCTCGCCATGTAGGCGGCGGCGGAGGACTGGTTGACGATCGCGGCGCCCTCGGTCAGGTGCGGGACGACGGCCCGGGTGACGTACAGGGCGCCCATCAGGTTCACCTGGATGAAGCGGTTGAGGTAGTCGAGGTCGACGGTGGTCAGGCCCTCGCGCCGCATGCTGTGATAGATCGCGGCGTTGTTGATCAGGTAGTCGATGCGGCCGAACTCGGCGACGGTGGCGGCGGCCAGCGCGTCGGCCGAGGCGGGGTCTCCGACGTCGACCCTGACGAAGAGCGCGGAGTCCAGCTCCTTGGCGACCCGCTGCCCCTGCTCCTCGTTGATGTCCGCGACCACGACCCGTGCGCCCTCGGCGGCCAGCGCCCGGGCGTAGTCCTCGCCGATTCCCTGTCCCGCTCCGGTGACGATCGCCACCTTGTCCTGGAACCGCATCCTGTTCTCCTCGCATGGATGGGCGGCTTGCTCCAATGAAGCGGAAACTACATTCTCCTTAAACGCGAATCAACCATCCGGAAGCGAGAATGTCATCCTGACCGATGCCTGACAGGTGCACGGAGTGCGGCGAACAGCCCCTGCCTGCGCGGGACTTCCGGAAGCACCGGAGACGAGAATACGCTTCTCAGATCCGGAAGGGAGATTTCCATGATCGAGACTAAGGGGGTTCCGGCATGAGGACAGCCCTCGTCACAGGCGGCGGCTCCGGCATCGGACTGGCCATCGCGCAACGCCTGGAGGCCGACGGTCTCCAGGTCGCCACCCTCGACCTCAATCCGTCCGACAGAGGCTTCTCCCGGAAGGCCGACGTCTCCGACCGGGCCCAGGTGGACGAGGCGCTGGCCGAGATCCGGGAGCAGCTCGGTCCGGTCACGGTGCTGGTCAACGCGGCGGGAATGGAGGGCTACAAGCGCTTCGCCAACCTGACCTTCGAGGCCTGGCAGCGGGTCATCGACGTCAACCTCAACGGCGTCTTCCACTGCGTCCAGGCGGTTCTGCCGGACATGGTGGAGGCCGGCTGGGGCCGGATCGTCAACATCTCCTCCTCCAGCGCACAGTCGGGCCAGCCGTTCATGACGCACTACGTCGCCGCCAAGTCGGCGGTCAACGGGCTGACGAAGGCGCTGGCCCTGGAGCTGGGTCCGCAGGGCATCACCGTGAACGCGGTTCCGCCCGGCTTCATCGACACGCCGATGCTGCGCCGCTCGGAGGAGCGCCACCTGCTAGGCGGGACGGTCGAGGAGCACATCCAGCGCACTCCGGTACGGCGGGTCGGACGCCCCGAGGACATCGCCGCGGCCTGCGCCTTCCTCGCCTCCGAGGAGGCCGGTTACATCACGGGCCAGATCCTGGGCGTGAACGGCGGGCGGAACACGTGAGCGAGAACGGCGATCACGAGCAGGGCGAGAACGCCGGCGCGCACGGCGAGAACGGCAGGACCGCCGCCGAGAACGGCGTCCGCATCCCCCCGGTGCCGTACGACGAGTGGGACCACGATCTGTTCTCGGTCATCAACCCCCACCGCAAGCTGCCGGAGGCCAACGTCCTGGGGATCTTCCAGCGACATCCGGCGCTGGCACGGGCGTTCCTGACGTTCAACATGCACCTCAACACCACGACCCTGCCGGTGCGCGTCCGCGAGCTGGCCGTGATGCGCGTGGCGTGGCGGCGGGGCAGCAGGTACGAGTGGGCGAGCCATGTCCTGATCGGCCGGAAGGCCGGGGTGACCGAGGCGGAGATCGAGGAAGTCCGCACGGGCGCCGACACCTTGCTCAACCGGGCGGTGGACGAACTGGACACCGACTCGGGCCTGTCGGACGCGACCTACGCCGCACTCGCCGCCGACCTGGACGAACACCAGCTCATGGACCTGGTCTTCACCGTCGGCGCCTACACGATGCTCACGATGGCCCTCAACACCTTCGGCGTGGAACTCGATCCGGTGATCTCGGAAGAGAACTTCAGTTTCCCAAAAAGAGAATGGTATTCTCACAAGCGAGAGGGGTGATCCCATGCCACACTTCGCCAAGCCCGAGGCCGGGAGCTGGACCGAGAACTACCCCGAGCTGGGCACCAGCCCGGTCAACTACGAGGACTCCATCGACCCCGCGTACTACGAGGCCGAGAAGGAGGCGATCTTCAAGAAGACCTGGCTGAACGTCGGTCGGGTCGAGCAAGTGCCCAAGGTCGGCAGCTACTTCACGAAGGAGCTGGCGGTCGCCGACACCTCACTGGTGATCGTGCGGGGCAAGGACAAGGAGATCCGCGCCTTCCACAACGTCTGCCGCCACCGCGGCAACAAGCTCGTGTGGAACGACTACCCGGGCGAGGAGGTCAAGGGCACCTGCCGCCAGTTCACCTGCAAGTACCACGCCTGGCGCTACAACCTCGACGGCGATCTGACCTTCGTCCAGCAGGAGAAGGAGTTCTTCGACCTGGACAAGGCGGACTACGGCCTCAAGCTGGTCCGCTGCGAGGTCTGGGAAGGCTTCGTCTTCGTCAACCTGGACCAGAACGCCCAGCCGTTGAAGGAGTACCTCGGCGAGTTCGCCAAGGGGCTGGAGGGCTACCCCTTCCACGAGATGACCGAGGTCTTCACGTACAAGGCGGAGATCGGCAGCAACTGGAAGCTGTTCATCGACGCGTTCGCGGAGTTCTACCACGCGCCCGTCCTGCACATGAAGCAGGCCGTCAAGGACGAGGCCGACAAGCTCTTCAACGTCGGGTACGAGGCGCTGCACTACGAGATCCACCCCCCGCACTCGATGATCTCCTCCTGGGGAGGCATGTCCCCGCCCAAGGACCTGACCATCGTCAAGCCCATCGAACGCGTCCTGCGCAGCGGCCTGTTCGGGCCGTGGGAGGCGCCCGACATCGAAGGCCTGGACCCTCTTCCCCCCGGTCTCAATCCGGGCGGGCACCGCGCGTGGGGCAACGACTCCTTCGAGTTCTTCCCCAACATGACCCTGCTGATCTGGAAGCCCGGCTGGTACCTGACGTACCACTACTGGCCGACGGCGGTGGACAAGCACCTCTTCGAGGCCAACCTGTACTTCGTGCCCGCGAAGACGGCGCGCGAGCGGCTCAAGCAGGAGCTGGCGGCGGTGACGTTCAAGGAGTACGCGCTCCAGGACGGCAACACCCTGGAGGCCACCCAGACGATGCTCAAGAGCCGGGTCGTCACCGAATTCCCGCTCTGCGACCAGGAGTTGCTGCTCCGCCATCTGCACAAGACGGTCGCCGACTACGTCAAGGAGCACACCGATGCTGCCCAGTGAGTTCGCGGCACTCGAACCGTTCAGCGAGTGGGTCCTGGAGTCCGAGCGCGATCGGTACAGCAAGCGCCTGGCCAGCTCCATGGAGGAGATGCAGGCGTTCTACGACGCCGCGTTCCCGCTGCTGGAACAGGCCTCCGACCACCTCGACAAGTTCCCCCTCTCCGAACTCCCGAAGCAGGAGCGCAACTTGCTGCTCCTGCTGTTCTCCCTGGTGAACGTGTCGTTCCCGGTCGAGGTCTGGAAGCAGGCCCGGGTGCCGGACAGCGGGGCCGCCTACATGGACCTCGTCGTCGAGCCGAAGGTCTGACCCGTCGTGGTCACACTCAGAGCAGCGCGTGTACTGCACGTGGAGACGGGCGAGTTCGAGCAGCCGGGCATCGTCACGGTCGACGGCGAACGCATCACGCACGGTGGCGCAGCGGGCGAGGTTGACGGAGAGAACGAGGTTCTCGATCTCGGTGACGTGACGCTGCTGCCCGGTCTCATGGACATGGAGGTCAACCTCCTGATGGGCGGCCGGGGAGAGACGCTCGCGTTCTCCCCCGTCCAGGACGATCCCCCGCTGCGGATGCTCCGCGCGGTGGGCAACGCCCGGCGGACCCTGCGCGCGGGGTTCACCACGGTCCGCAATCTGGGTCTGTTCGTGAAGACGGGCGGCTATCTGCTGGACGTCGCGCTGGCGAAGGCCATCGACGCCGGCTGGATAGACGGCCCGCGCATCGTGCCCGCCGGTCACGCCATCACACCCACCGGCGGGCATCTCGACCCCACGATGTTCGCCGCGTACGCCCCCGGAATCATGCCTCTCTCCCTGGAGGAGGGCATTGCCAACGGTGTCGACGAGGTGCGCAAGGCCGTCCGCTACCAGATCAAGCACGGGGCACGGCTCATCAAGGTCTGTGCGTCCGGGGGCGTGATGTCCCACACCGGCACCCCCGGCGCGCAGCACTACTCCGACGAGGAACTGCGCGCCATCGTGGACGAGGCCCACCGGCGCGGACTGAAGGTGGCGGCCCACACCCATGGGGCCGACGCCGTCCGGTCGGCGGTGGAGGCGGGCATCGACTGCATCGAGCACGGCTTCCTGCTCGACGACGACACCATCGCGCTGATGGCGGAGAGGGGCACTTTCCTGGTGCCGACCACCGCTCTCATCGACGGGATGGACATGTCCCATGCCGCGCCCGAGCTGAAGGAGAAGGCCGCCGAGATCTTCCCCCGGGCGAAGACCGTGGTGGCCAGGGCCGGCAAGGCGGGTGTCCGGATGGCGCTGGGCACGGACGCGCCGGCGATTCCGCACGGCCGCGGCGCGCAGGAGCTGATCGCCCTGGTCGACCGCGGGATGACTCCCCTGGAGGCGATCCAGGCGGCGACCGTCAACGCGGCGGAGCTGATCGACGCCGACGACCGGGGCCGTATCGCCGAGGGCCTGCTCGCCGACCTGATCGCGGTGCCGGGCAATCCGCTGGAGGACGTCTCCGTGATGGCGGACGTCCGGTTCGTGATGAAGGGCGGGAAGGTGTTCCGCGACGAGCGCCGCTGAGGCCAACGCCCCGTCCGGTCGGGCTAGTTGATCAGGCCGGCCCGTCGAGGGGTCGTAGCATCCGCAGGATCATGTCGACCGTGCGCTCGACGGGGCGGTTGCGGGCCGTGACCGTGGACAGGAGGGTGCGGGTCAGTACGGCGCCGAGGAGCATGTCGAAGACGTCGTCCGGGTCCACGGCGGGGTCGACGGTCCCGGTCGGCGCGGCGCGCAGGATGTCCTGGAACTGCGGTCGCGCCGACACGCGCAGCAGCATCTCGGGCGGCCGCGGACGGCTCGATGTCTGGGAGTGCGCGAAGAGACCGGCCGCCGCGGCGCGGGCCGCCGGGGCGCCGAAGGCCGCCAGGTAGGCGCGGACGAACCGGCGGAGGTCTCGTCGCAGATCCCCCGTCGGGCGGACGCTCAACGGGCTGAGCCCGGGGAACGTGGCCTCCTCGATCAGCTCGATCCGGGACGGCCAGCGGCGGTAGATGGCGGAGGCGTGCACGCCGGAGTGTTCCGCCACCGCCTGGATCGTCGTGGCGTCGAAGCCGCGCTGGACGAGGAGTTCGCGCGTCGCCGCGAGGGCCCGTTCGTTGATGCTCGTGTCACGGGGACGGCCCGGGGCGCGGCGCGGTTCAGCCATGCCGTGATTGTAGTGACCGGGCGGTGTTCCGGTGTTCCTCAATTATAGGAGACCGTCTTCTGTAATTCCCGCCGGGTGGCTACAGTCCGAAGGGGACGGACTTCGGAGTGCGGAGGAGAGTCTGATGCGTGCTGCTGTGCTGCGGGGCGGGACGGTCCGGGCGCGGACCGTCGACGATCCGGTCCCCGGACCGGGCCAACTCCTCGTCCGCTCGCTGGCGTGCGGGATCTGCGCGTCGGATCTGCACTTCATGGACCATCCCGAGGCGGGCGCCGACGACGACAGCGGGATGTCGACGTACGACAGGGACGTCGACATCGTGATGGGGCACGAGTACTGCGCCGAGGTCGTGGACTACGGCCCCGGCACCGAGCGCCGTATCCCGGTGGGGACGCGGGTGAGTTCACTGCCCGTGCTCACTACCCCGGCCGGTCGCCGGATCATCGGCCAGAGCCCCGAATCCCCGGGCGGATTCGGCGAGTTGTTCCTGTTGACCGAGGCCATCACCCGGGTCGTGGTGTCGGACCTGCCGAGCGAGCTCGTGTGTGTCGCCGACGCGATCTCGGTGGGCTGGTCGACCGCGTCCCGCGCGCAACTGACCGCGAATGAGGTGCCGTTGGTCATCGGCTGCGGCGCCATCGCCCTCTCGGCGATCGGCCGGCTCAGGAGTCTCGGCGTCGGTCCGATCGTGGCGGCCGATCTCGTGGCGTCGCGTCGCGCGACCGCGCTGGCCATGGGCGCCGATGTGGTCGTCGATCCGGCCGAGGTGTCGCCGTACGAGGCCTGGCGCAACGCGGCCGGTCCGCGGGCGAGTTGTGTCGTGTTCGAGTGCGTCGGCGTCCCCGGCGTTCTCGACTCGATCATCAAGGGGTGCGAGCGCGGCACTCGGATCTTCTCCGTCGGCGGTCCCCCGGAGGGCGATCATCTGCACACCCTGACCGCCAAACGGAAGGGCATCAACATCCAGTTCGGGGGCGGCCCGTCGATGGACCACTGGGACGAGGCGTTCCGGGCGGTCTGCTCCGGCAGCCTCGATGTCGGGCCGATGCTCGGGCACACCGTCGGCCTCGACGGCGTGCCGGCCGCGCTCGACGCGGCGCGGGACGCCGACGGGCCGGCCCGGATCATCGTCGTACCAGGGAGCTGACCACACTCATGAGCGAGACCGACGAACTTGCCCAACTGCGCGCCACCGTCGAGTCGTTGGCGGCGAAGGTGCGCGCCTTGGAGGACCAGGTCGAGATCACCCAGCTCGTCGCCCAGTACGGGCCTGCGGTCGACAGCGGCTCGGGCGAGGCCGCGGCGGCGCTCTGGACCGAGGAGGGCGTCTTCGACGCGGTCCCCCATCTGCGGATGGAGGGCCGGGACGGCATCGTCGGCATGGTGCACGGCCCGGGCCACCAGAGCGTGATCCACAACGGCTGCGGTCATGTGCTGACCGCGCCGCACGTCGTCGTCGACGGCGACCGGGCCACCGGCCGCAGCCATGCGCTGCATCTGCGGTGGGACGCCGATGCCGGACGGTTCTGGGTGTTCCAGGTCTCCGCCAACACCTGGCGCTGGGTGCGTACTTCGGAGGGGTGGCGGATCGCCGAGCGGATCAACGCCAACCTCGACGGCACCGACGGGCCCCGCGCGATGCTGGCGCCGTCCGGCAAACCCGGTTCGCTGGAGGAGAGGTGAGGATCGGGTTCATCGGGGCGGGCCGGATGGGGCGGCCGATCGTCGACCGCCTGGTGGCCGCCGGGCATGACGTCACGGTTCATGTGCGCCGACCGGCGACCCGGGCGGCGGCCCAGGAGGACGGGTTCGCGCGGGCCGACACGATCGGGGCGACGGTCCGCGACGCCGACGTGGTGTTCGTCGCCGTACTGAAGGACGAGCAGGTGCGAGCGGCCTGCCTCGGCGCGGAAGGCGCCCTCTCGGCCATGAAGCCGGGGTCGACGCTCGTCCTGCACACCACTTCTCATCCCGGCACCGCGGAGCTGCTCGCCGAAGCGGGCGCAGAGCGTGGTGTCGGGGTGCTGGACGCCGCGCTGTCGGGCGGCCCGCACGACATCGCCGCGGGCCGTCTCACCCTGTGGGTCGGCGGCGACGAGGCCCGACTGGACGCGCTGCGACCGCTGTTGGAGACGTACGCCGCGCCGGTCCTGTTCGTGGGGCCGATCGGCAACGGTCAGCGGGTCAAGCTCGTCAACAACGCCCTGTTCGTGGCGCAGGTCGGGCTCGCGGTCGACGCGGTGCGGGTGGCGGGGTCGCTTGGCATCGGTGAGAAGGCGATTCTCGCGGCGCTGCAGCACGGCAGCGGTGCCAGCCGGGCGCTCGGTGTCGTCGCCGGTGGTGGGTCGGTCGAGGCGGTGGCGGAGCGGCTGGCCGACCTGATGAGCAAGGACGTCGACGTGGTGCGTGCGGTGGCGCGCGGCGCCGGAGCCGACCTCGGGATCCTCGGGACGGTGCTGTCGTCGGACGCGGTCGAGAAGAAGGTTCTCCGTTCGCCCTGAATGACCGTTCTCCCTGAACGATCCGCACGATCTGAATGAGGAGCAGGAAGTGACTGAATCGCTCACCACGAAGTACGGGCCGTGGGGTGTCGTCGCCGGCGGATCGGACGGGGTGGGCGCCGCGTTCGCCCACCGGATGGCCGCCCAGGGGATGAACGTCGTGCTGGTGGCCCGGCGCCTGCCCGTGCTGGAGGCGTCCGCCGACGAGATCCGGGACCGGTACGGCGTCGAGGTCCGTACCGTCGCGCTCGACCTCAGCTCCCCGAGCGCCCTGTCGGAGCTGGAGGAGGCGACCGACGGTCTGGAGGTCGGCCTGTTCGTCTACAACGCGGGCAGCGACGACCGCAGCGTCCCGTTCCTCGACAAGGACCTCGGCACGCACCTCGGGCTGGTGCGGCGCAACTGCTCCGCCGTACTCGAAGCGGCCTACCGCTTCGGTGGCCCGATGGTGGCGCGCAAGCGGGGAGCCGTGGTCCTGGTGACCTCGGGAGCCGCGTGGGCCGGCGGCGCCACGCTCGCCGCCTACGGCGCGTCGAAGGCGTTCGACCTCGTCCTCGCCGAGAGCCTGTGGGCGGAGTGGCAGGGCAGCGGGGTGGACGTCCTGGGACTGGTGCTCGGCAGGACCGACACCCCGTCCCTGCGCCGGACCGAAGGCGTCCAAGGGGGCTCCTACGGCGGTGACTTGGCCGACCCGGCCGATGTGGCCGCCGAGGCGCTCGACCATCTCTCCGACGGCCCCACCTGGATCTACGGCAGCCCCGCCCCGACCGGCGGTTCACCGTTCGGGGCGCTCAGCCGCAGGGACGCGGTCCTGGCGATGAGCCGGGGCGCGAACACCCACCGCCAGTGAGGAGGCTCGCGGTCCCTGCCTACTGCTCCTTCAGGCGTTCCTTCATGGCGTCGAGCTTCGTGAGAATGGGATATCCGCTCACGCTCAACGCGTTCCCGTGTCCCGTCTCGTGGATGTCGAACACGGACTGGATAGCGGCGTAGAAACCCTGGACGTCGAGGCTCTGGTTGACGGCGCGCTTGGCCTGGCGGAGGCCGAAGGACGGCATTTGGGCGATCCGCTGGGCCAACTGCATTGCCTCGGTGTCCAGTTGGTCGAGGGGGACGACCTTGTTCACCATGCCGACCTGCTCCGCCTCCTCGGCGGTGACGGCCCGTCCGGTGAAGAGGATCTCCTTCGCCTTGCGCGGGCCCAACTCCCAGGTGTGGCCGTGGTATTCGACTCCCCCGATGCCCATGTGCACGACGGGGTCGGAGAATTCGGCGTTCTCGGCGGCCACGATCAGGTCGCAGGGCCAGCACAGCATCAGTCCGCCCGCGATGCACTTGCCCTGGACCGCGGCGATCGACGGCTTGGGGACGTTGCGCCAGCGCAGCGTGTATTCCAGGTACCGGCGGGATTCCGCGCTGTAGATCCACTCCAGGGTGATCTCGTTCGGCGCAGGCCAGCGGTCCTTGAGGTCGTGGCCGGAGGAGAAGTGCTTCCCGTTGCCCCGCAGGAGGATCACCTTGACCTCCTCGTCGGCGGCGGCCCGGCTCCAGGCGACGTCCAACGCGTCGAGGAGAACCGCGTTCTGGGCATTGGCGACCTCGGGCCGGTTCAGGGTGATGACCGCGACCTTGTTGTCGACCTCGTAGAGGACCTCGTCCGTGTCCGCTGTGTCTGTCATGGGTCCTGTCTTCCGTCGGCTCTATCGGGGCAGGCCGAGGATGCGCTCGGCGATGATGTTGCGCTGGATCTCGGAGGTGCCGCCGGCGATGGTCCCGCCGAAGCTGCGCGCGTACCGCTCGAACCAACTGGCCGTGAACGCCCCCAGGTTCATATGGGTGTACGGTCCCGTCTGCACCGGATGCCGCAGCGCCTCGGCCCCGTGGTGTTCGAGGGCGTGCAGTTCGGCGCTCTGCGCGGCCTCGGAGCCGAGCAGCTTGAGCACCGAGATCTCCACCGGGTTCCGGTCGGGTCCGAGCAGCCGGTAACCGAGCAACCGCAGTGCCTGGACGTCCATTTGGAGCGTCGCGTACCACTCCTCGGCGCAGGCGGAGTCCTGGATCAGGCCGTCCATCCGCTCGGCGTAGTGCACCCACAGCAGGGTCCGTTCATGGCCGAGCGATCCGTTGGCCACGCGCCAGCCCTCGTTGAGGGGGCCGACGAGGTTCTCCTTCGGGACCCGGACGTCGGTGAAGAACACCTCGTTGAAGTCGAGGTCGTCGGGTGCGGCGATCGATCCGAACGGCCGCCTGACCAGGCCTTCGGAGTCGGTGGGGACGAGCAGGACGCTGATGCCCTTGTGCTTGGGCGCGTCGGGGTCGGTGCGGACGAAGGTGAGCAGGACGTCGGCGTCGTGCGCGCCCGAGGTCCACACCTTCTGTCCGTTGACGACGAAGTGGTCACCGTCGAGGACCGCACGGGTGCGCAGCCCGGCGAGGTCCGACCCGGCTCCGGGTTCGCTCATGCCGAGCGACGCGGTGATCTCGGCGCGCAGCAGGGGGACGGCCCAGTCGCGCTTCTGTGCCTCGGTGCCGAAGGTGAGCAGTGAGGCCGCGATGATGTTGAGGCCCTGCGGGTTGAAGCTGTGGTAGATCCGCCGCCGGGACAACTCCTCCAGATGCGCGACCACTTGGGGCAGGGTGGCGTTGCGGCCGCCGTACTCGGGCGGCTGGGCGGGGAGCAGCCAGCCGGCGTCGAAGAGCTTGCGCTGCCAGCGCCGGGCCCAATCCGGTATGTGCGCACTGGACTTGGAGCGGACCGTGGCCTCTTCGGGGGTGGGCAGGTGGGCGTCGAGGAAGTCGCTGAAATCGGCGCGGAACTTCTCGACCTCGGGGTCGGGGGCCAGCCTCATACCAGCAGCGCCTTCCTGTGCTCGGACGCCGTGCCGAGAAGCAGGTCCCCGGCCTTGGCCCGCTTGAGATGGATCTGCAGCTCGTTCTCCCACGTGTAGCCCATGGCTCCGAAGAGCTGGAACCCGTTGCGGAAACACACCCGTTGGCAGTCGCCGGCGGCGGCCTTGGCCATCGCGGCGGCCCGGCCGCGGCGCGGGTCGTCCTCGGCGATGGTGAGCGCGGAGAAGTAGGCGAGCACCTTGGCGCGTTCGATGGCGACGTACATGTCGGCGGCCTTGTGCTTCACGGCCTGGAACGAGCCGATGGGCACGCCGAACTGGTGCCGTTCCTTCACATGGGCGACGACCAGGTCGAGGATGCGCCGGCAACTGCCGACCGTGCTCACGGCCAGGCCCATGAGGGCCAGGTCGGGCACGCCGGTGACCAGGTCCGGCACGTCCACCCGGGCAATGTGGAGGGTCGGGTCGAACACGGACAGCCGCTCGGCCGCCAGGTCCTTTCCGTCCCGTACGACCACGCCCTCGGAGGTGAGAAGGGCGATCTCGTCCGCGCGGTCGGCGTCGAGGACGAACCGGCCCGTCCCGTCGAAGACTCCGGTGCCCGAGCCGCGCGGCAGCCGTCCGGCCAGTGGCGCGAACCAGGTCGCGGTGGCGAGGAAGGGCGTCGGGTCGGCGACGTACCCCAACTCCTCCAGGACGATGGCGAGTTCCACCGGAGGGGCTTCGAGCCAGCCCAACTCCAGGTAGGTGTCCCAGAGTTGTTTCTCTGGCAGTGACCGTGACTTGGTGATCGTTTCGCGGACCACTCGCTGGAGCAGCCGCTGCTCGTCGTCGAACTCAAACTCCATGCGCGACCTCCAGAAGGACCTTGCCGATGGCGCGGCGCCCGAGGCTGAGGGCGGCGGCGACTTCGGCGAGCGGATACACGGCGTGGACGCGGGGCCGGATCTTCCCGGCGGCGAACAGTCCGTGGAGTTCGGTGCGGGCGGACACCAGGTCGTCCCGCCGGTGCCGTGCCCAGCCGCCGAGGTCGAAGCCGTGCAGGCTGACGCCTTTGAGCATCGGGAGGTTGAGCGGGATACGCGGGATCTCCCCGCTCGCGAACCCCACACTCACGAACCGTCCGCCCCAGCGCATGGCCCGCAACGCCTCCTCCGCGTACGGCCCGCCGACCGGGTCGATCACGACATCGGCGCCGCCCGCTTCCCGCAGGCGCCGCTTCAGCTCGTCGTACGGCAGGGTCAGCCGCGCGCCCTGCTCGGCGCACACCGCCCGTTTCTCCTCCGTCGAGGCGACGGCGACGACCTCCGCGCCGAGCAGCGCGGCGAGTTCGACGGTCGCGAGGCCGACCCCGCCGGCCGCGCCGAGGACGGCCACCCGTTCACCGGGCCGTACGTCGGCGACCAGGCGGAGGGCGTCGAAGGCGGTGGCGTGGCTGACCCCGAAGGCCGCCGCGCGCTCGGTGGGGATTCCCTCGGGGATACGGCTCAGGCCTGCGGGACGTGCGGTGACGCGTTCGGCGAAGGCGCCGACGAACATCGAGCCGAAGACCCGCTCGCCCTTCTCGAACCCGTGCGCGGACGCGGCGACCACGCCGGCGAACTCGCTGCCCGGGGTGAAGGGCGGCTCCGCCTTCACCTGGTAGGCGCCGTCGATCACGAGGACGTCGGCGAAGTTGACGGCGGCGTAGTGCACGTCGACCGGGATGCCGCCCTCCTGTCCGGCCAACTCCCCTTCGGGGACGACCGGTTCGGGAATGTCCTCGACGACCACCGGGCCGCCGACGGCGTTGCAGCGGGCGGCTCTCATAGCCGGGTCGTCGCGGCGAGTTCGGCCGCCTGGGCTGCCATCTGCAGAACGACGTCGCCGTAGTGGGCCATCTTCGGGTTGCCGCCCTCGCCGTTCACATGCCGGGCGTAGCCGCCTTCCAGGACCACGGCCATCTTGAAGCGGGCGAGGATGACGTAGTAGTCGATCTCGCTGACGTCCCGGCCGCTGACCTTGGCGTAGTGCTCCAGGAGGTCTGCGCGGTCGGGCATGCCGGTGTAGTCGACGTACCCCTTCTGGGTGCGGTCCTCGTCTGCGTCCGGCCAGCCCATGATCACCCAGCCGAGGTCGAGCAACGGGTCGCCGACGGTGGCCATTTCGAAGTCGACGAGGGCCGCGAGCCGGGCAGGCGCGCCGTGCTGGAACATGACGTTGGCGAACTGGTAGTCGCCGTGGATGACGCCGGGTTCCCAGTGGGCGGGTCGGTGTTCCCGTAGCCAGGCAGCGGCGTTCTCCAGGCCGGGGATCTCACGGAACTTGAACTTGGCGAGGTGGGCGAGCCAGCGGTCGACCTGCCGGTCGTGGAAACCGTCCGGGCGGCCGAAGCCTTCCAGGCCCTGGGCCCGCCAGTCCACGTTGCCCAACTTGGCTATGCCCTCGACGAGTTGGTACGCGAGCTCGGGGCGCAGGGAGAGGTCGCCGAGGAACGGCTCGGGCCAGCCGCCGGAGTTCATGGGCGACCAGCCGTCGACATGCGCCATGAGATAGAAGCAGGAGCCGAGCACGCTCGTGTCGTCGCACACGGCGATAGCCTCGGGGTGCGGGACGTCCGTGCCGTTGAGGGCGTTGAGAACGCGGTATTCACGCAGCATGGTCTCGTTGCGCCCCGGCGGAACCTTCTCCGGCGGTTTGCGCAGCACCATGCTCACCTCGCCGCGCCGGATGCCGTAGATGTCGTTGGAGGTGCCTCCGGAGATGTACGAGGTCTCGACGGGTTCACCGGGGGCGATGCCCTGTTCGTCCAGCCAGCGGGCGAGCGATTCCGTGTCGGCGAGCGTCACAGCAGGTCCTCCAACTGCTTCCGGGCCCATTCGCGGCGGGTGGGCAGGTGCTGGGTGGGCCAGAGGCCGGGGGCCGCTTCGTAGCCGCGCAGGACGTCACGGGCGACGGTGATCTTGTGGACCTCGGTGGGGCCGTCGACGACCGCCATGACGGCAGCGCCGTTCCACATGTCGGAGAACGGCATTTCGTTCGAGACACCGAGGGCGCCGTGCAGATGCATCGAGCGGTACACGATGTCGTGCAGCACCTTCGGGGTGAGGAACTTGATGGCGGCGATGTCCTTACGGACCCGCTTGTAGTCCTGGTAGCGGTCGATCTGCCAGGCCGTGTAGAGCACGAACAGGCGGAACTGAGCGAGTTGGGCGTAGGAGTCGGCGAGGTCGGACCGCACGAGTTGCTTGTCCGCGAGCCGCTCGCCCTGGGTCTCGCGGGACAGGGCCCGCTCGGCCATCATGTCGAGCGCCTTCTGGCTCTGGCCGACGACCCGCATCGCGTGGTGGACGCGGCCGCCGCCGAGCCGGGTCTGGGCGATCGCGAAGGCCTGGCCCTCGCCGCCGAGCAGTGCGTCGGCGGGGACGCGGACGCCGTCGTAGGCGATGAGCGCGTGCATGCCCTCGTCGGTGGCCTCGCCCATGATGCCGAGGTGGCGCTCGATGCGGACGCCGGGGGTGTCGCTGGGCACGAGGAACATCGACATGCCCTTGTAGGGGCTGACGTCGGGGTCCGTCACGGCCATCACGATGACGAACTTCGAGGTGCGGGCGTTGGAGGAGAAGAACTTGCGGCCGGTGATGACCCAGTCGTCGCCGTCGCGTTCGGCGCGGGTGGTGAACATCGTGGGGTCGGCGCCGGCCTGCGGTTCGGTCATGGAGAAGCAGGAGAAGCACTCGCCCTCGAGGAGCGGTTGGAGGTAGCGCTCCTTCTGCTCGTCGGTGCCGTAGCGGGCGATGATCTCGGCGTTGCCGGTGTCGGGGGCGGCCGTGCCGAAGATGACGGGGGCCCAACTCGACTGGCCCAGGATCTCGTTGATGAGCGCCAGCTTGACCTGGCCGAAGCCTCGGCCGCCCAGCTCCGGCCCGAGGTGCGGTGCCCACAACCCCTCGTCACGGACCTGCTGCTTCAACGCCCTTACGACGGGGCCGAGTTCGTCGTCGAGAGGGTGGTACGCCCGGTCGGGGTACAGCAGGTCCAGCGGCTCCACGCGCTCGGAGCGGAACCGCCTGATCCACTCCAGCTTCTCCTCGAACTCCGGCTCGGTGGAAAAGTCCCATGCCATGTCAGACGAACCTCCTGCCAACCCGGACGAATGAAGATGAGAATATCATTCTCATCTCACGCGAGTAAGGGTCTCGGAAGTTGCGGTGTGGGCTTCGGTAGGGGAAGCCGAGGTGTTACCGCTGAAGTGGAGTATCGTTCTTCATGTGACAGCCGTCCCCGAAGAACAACCAGCCTGGCGCCAGCGCGCCGTTGAGCGTTCCACCCGTGCCGCGAAGCTCCGCGCCGAACAACGTGTGCAGCGCTTCCTGGATGCGGCGCAGGAACTCATAGCGGAGAAGCGGACGACGGACTTCACCGTCCAGGAGGTCGTGGACCGCTCCAAACAGTCACTGCGCAGCTTCTACCAGCACTTCGACGGCAAACACGAGCTGCTGCTCGCCCTGTTCGAGGACGCGCTGTCCAAGTCGGCGGCGGAGATCCGCGAATCGGCCGGCTCCCAGTCGGATCCGCTCCAGGCACTGCGGCTCGGGGTGGAGATGCTGTTCGAGCAGTCGCTGTCCAACCCCGGTGTGGAGCGCCCGCTGTTCAGCGACTTCGCGCTGCAACTCCTCGTGAAGCACCCCACACAGGTGGCGACCGCTCACCTCCCGCTGCTCACGGTGTTCACGGAGTTGGTCGAGCAGGCCGAGGACGCCGGCGTCATCCCCGCCGGGAAACCACGACGTCAGGCCTCGATCCTGATGCAGACGGTCATGTTCGTCGCGCAGGGCAACGGCGTCCCGTCCGACAGCCACTCAGCGGCGGTCACCGCCGAGGAGGTCTGGCAGTTCTGCCTCGGCGGCCTCTCGGGCGTACCCGTACGCAACTGACGGCTCCCGGTACGCAATTGACGACCCCTTGTTTGTGATTGACGCTCTCCATAGCGGAGAGTACGGTTCTCGCCCACCGGAACGGGAGGTGGGCGATGACCGAGCCGCCACGGCATGGAGTGCAGCGCTACCGGGTCGTGCAGTGGGCCACCGGGAACATCGGCGCCCGCACGATGCGTGCCGTACTGGAGCATCCGAATCTGACCTTGGCCGGCGTATATGTCCATACGCCGGCCAAGTCGGGCCTGGACGCGGGTGAGTTGAGCGGGGGCGGCTTCGGTACGACCGGGGTCGTCGCCACGCACGACATCGACGAGATCCTGGCACTCGGTGCCGACTGCGCCCTCTACACCCCGCGGAGCTGCGACTTCGACGAGGTGTGCGCGCTGCTCTCGTCAGGCGTGAACGTCGTGTCGACGCGCGGGGAGTTCCATCACGCGCCCAGCCTGGACCCGGTCACGCGGAAGCGGATCGAGGACGCGTGCGAGCGGGGCGGCACCTCGGTCCACAGCACGGGCAGCAGTCCCGGGTTCATCACAGAGGCGCTGCCGTTGGCGCTCACCTCGATCCAGCGGCGGCTCGACGCGCTGACGATCGACGAGTTCGCGGATCTCTCCCAACGGGACTCCCCCGGGCTGCTGTTCGAGGTGATGGGCTTCGGTCGACCCCCTGCCGAATTCGGCGAACAGCGCCTGGCCGGGTTGCGCGACAGCTTCGGCCCCTCGTTGCGGCTGCTCGCCGAGGCACTGTCGACACCGCTCGACTCGGTGGAGGCGGTCGGCGAGGTCGCAACTGCCCGCCACACCACGCGGATCGCCGCGGGAACACTGCCCGCAGGCACGGTGGCAGCGCAGCGGATCACCGTGTCCGGACTGCGCAAGGGACAGCCCCTGCTGCGGTTCCGCGCCAACTGGTACTGCACCACCGACCTCGACCCCGACTGGGATCTCCGCGCTACCGGCTGGCATGTCGCGGTCGAGGGGGACGCACCGCTCGACATCGACCTGCGGTTCCCCGTGCCCCTCGACCTGATGGCCTCGATGTCCCCGTCCTACACCGCGAACCGTGCGGTGAACGCCGTGCCGTTCGTCTGCGCGGCAGCCCCCGGGATCCGCTCCACGGCCGACCTCCCGCAGATCGTCGCCGACCTCGGGTGACATCGGCACGACCCGCACCCGGCACCCGGACGGTCCGTACCCGGAGCTCAGACAGTGCCGGCCGGCGTCGCGACCTCCGGTTCGTTGTCGTCCTCGACCGCGTGCTTCAGGAAGTCGTCGACCATGCGGTGGAACAGCGTTGCCAGTTGCTGCAGTTCGTCCGTCGACCACTCCGAGAGGGCCATTTGCATGCCGCGCGCACCGGCGTCCCGCACACTGCCGACGGCCTTCCGGCCGGCCTCGGTCAGCTCGATCCGCTGGGCCCGGCGGTCGTCGGGGTCGGGCACGCGGGTGACGTAGCCGGACTTCTGCAGTTGTTGCACCGTCCGCGTCACATGCGAGGCCTCGACCCCGAGGCGCTGCGCCAGCTCCCCCGGCCGCAGCGGGTCGGAGTCGGCGACCTGCCGCAGCAACGCCACCGCCGCACGGTCCAGGGGCACACCGGCGAGGGCCATGAGCCGGTCGTGCTGGCGGGCGCGCGTGCTCAGGTAGGTGATCCGAGTGAGAGCTCGCTCAATCTCGGTCACCTCCGGGGAGGCGGGGGCTTCGGGGACCGGTGGTGTGGACATGAGACCCACTTTACCATATTGTTGCGTAAGTCAAGTAAGTTACTGCGTGCGTTTACCCCGACTACGGCGAAGACAGTACTTCACCGGCCGGACACCGCCGGCGCCGATGTCACCAGCGCTTCTGGCTCGCGAAGAACCGCTCGAAGAAGTCCGCCTTGGCCGCGTCCGCCAAGGCGAGAGTGCCGAACCGGTCGCCGAGTTCCATCGTGGTCGCGAAGCGGTGGTTCGCCGCCGGCCAGCGGGTGAGGCCGTGGCCGTTCGGGTCGCCGTGGGTCACGAAGTTCACCACGTAGTCGGACAGGGTGTCGGCGACCGCACGGTCGGCGTCGGTCCAGGGGAGGTTGGTGGCGTAGAGGTTGTCGAAGACGTAGTTGATCTCCGAACCGTGGTAGGCACCACGGGAGTTGGGCCCCGTCGCCGCCGGCGGGACGTGCTCCCAGTAGTAGGTGAACACCGGGCTCTTGGCCGTCTTCGCCCACTGGGCCGCCCACAGGTTCGCCGAGACGCGCGAGCCCTCGCGGGCGGAGGCGTTGCGGGCCTGGCCCGCCTCCGTGTCGGTGGTGGCGGGGTAGAGAGTCAGGAACTCGTCGGCGAGAGTGCCGTACTCCTTCTCGGCGGTGCTGAGGTAGTCCGCGAGCTTGACGGTCGGGCTCGGGGAGGCGCCGTTCTCGTCCTTGTTGCCGCCGGCCAGCACGGGTACATCGTTCAAGTGGCCACCCGCCAGGGCCTGTTCGTACGTCCAGGGCTTGACCCAGCCGTCGAGGACCGGGCGGAACTCCGGCGGGTTGCCGTTCACCGGACCGCTGACCGTGGTGTCGTTCGCGTTCTGGCCCGCCATCAACTTGTCGACGGTCAGTGCGCGGAGAGCGTCGAGCGTGGTGGCGCCGAGTGCCGTGGCGTAGGCGGTTCCCTGGCTCTCGGCCGTCTCCAGGGTGCGGTACGACGCTGCCAGCGCGGCGATTTCGGGGTCGCCGGTGGCGCGGGCGCCGGCGCTCTCGGAGATCGCGCCCTGGAACAGGCCCTTGGCGAGCGGGGAGTAGATGAGGTGCATCACGGAGGCGCCGCCCGCCGACTGGCCGGCGATCGTCACCCGGTCCGGGTCGCCGCCGAACGCGGCGATGTTGCGCCGTACCCAGCGCAGGGCCTCGATCTGGTCGAGCAGCCCGTAGTTGCCGGACGCCTGGTGGCCGGACTCCGCGCCGAGTTCGGGGGTGGAGAGGAAACCGAACGCGCCGGTGCGGTAGTTGAGGGTGACCACGACCAGGCCCTTGGCGGCGAGGCCCGCGCCGTCGAAGCCGGGGTCGGAGGCATAGCCGCCGGTGAACCGGCCGCCGTAGATCCAGACCAGGACCGGGCGCTTCTCGCGTGAACTCGCGGCTCCGGTCCAGACGTTGAGGTTGAGGCAGTCCTCGCTCATCGTGACCGAGGCCGAACTCATCGTCTGCTGCGGGCAGATGTCCCCGAAGGTGTCCGCGACGCGCGCGCCGGTCCAGGAACTCGCCCGCTGCGGCGGGCGCCAGCGGTTGGCGCCCGCTGTGGTCGCCGCGTACGGCAGGCCCTTGAAGACGGTGACGCCGGAGACCAGGGACGCCACTCCGGAGATCCGGCCGGTGTCGATCCGGAGGGGGCCCGTCAGCGGGGTTCCGGTGGTTTCGCGGTCCGCCGCGTGGGCGCCGGTCCCGGTTCCGACGAGCGCGGCCGTCGCGGCGACGGTCAGCGATCCGTTGAGGAAGGTCCGACGGTTCATGGCGTTCGAAAGCATGGGGGGCTCCCTGGTCTAGGTACTTGCGAACGTAAATTCCGGCGACCGGGAACGCCAACAATATTGTCAACTTCAGAGCGGATCCACAGCATGCTCCCGCAGCGGTCCCACGGCGAGGCCCCGTGTCGCGCAGGTGTCGAGGATGCGGGGCACGGCACCGAGGGTGGCGCGCCAGGAACCGGGTGCCGAGGTGCAGTCGGAGTCGTGCAGCAGGATCGTGCCGCCGCCGCGCAGGTCCTCGGTGACGGTCCGGTGGACCGACTCCGGTGTGGCGCGCGCCCGCCAGTCCTCGCCCCAGGCCGTCCACAGCACCGGCGTGAGCTCCAGGCGGCGGGCCGCGAGATGGGCGGCGGTCGACATCACGCCGTAGGGCGGGCGGAAGAGCCGTGGTGTGCGCCCGGTGAGGTCGCCGACCGTGTCACGGGCGCGGGCCAGGTCGTCGCAGGTGGCGCGAGGCCCGCGCAGCAGAAGCGGGCGATGGAGCCACCCGTGAACGGCGATCTCATGTCCGGCAGCGGCGATCTCGCGGACCAGGCCGGGGGCGCGTACCGCCTGGCTGCCCAGGAGAAAGAACGTGGCGTGGACTCGGCGCTCGTCGAGCAGGCGCAGGAACAGCGGGGTGGACAGCGGGTCAGGCCCGTCGTCGAAGGTGAGCGCCACGTGGTCCGGCCGGCCGCGGCCGGCGAGGCGGGGCATGACACGGTTGCGCAGCGGACCGTAGGTGGAGAGGACGGGAGCGGCGTACGCGGCGGCGAGAATCGGGAGTGCGGGGAGCGCAACGCGGGCGGTCGTACGGAGGAAACGGGTGGCGGTCACGAGAGAGGGCCCTTCTCACGACCCGCGACGGACGTCGTGTGCGCGGAGACATGGAGGCACGGCACCTCGCACGCGGCCACAAGGACAAGGCCTACGGCGTTCACGCGTGGCGCCCCTTCGCGTAACCCTCGTGGGACAGGTGCCCCGCATGGTGCGCATGGCCCGGGTTGTCGAGGTCGAAGCCCTGTCCTATCGCGTGCATCAGGCCCGGGCCGCTCTCGGTCGTGGCGACGGCTGTGCCGACCGCGCCCGCCCAGACCGCGCAGGCCAGGGCGGTGGTGGTCGCGAGGCGCCGGGCGGCGGGACGGGTGGTCCGTCTGGCTGCGGGCGCGGCGGTAAGGGGGCCGGTGCCCGTGCGGCAGATTCCGGCCGTCTCGGTGGCCGGGCCGCGGTCCGGGCCGTGGGGGTTGCCCGCGAACAGGGCGAGGCCCGCCTCCCGTTGCAACAGCCCCCGTGGGCCGTCGATCAACTCGCCCAGGACGTGCTTGAGTTGGGCCGGGTCCCGGATCCACGCGGCGACGCCCGCCTCGTCCAGGGCGGCGGCGTTGGTCAGTCCGTGGCCGGGTATGCAGCCGTAGCTGGCGACGGGCAGGCCCGCGGCGAAGGCTTCCAGGGAGGTCAGGCCGCCCGCGTTCTGGACCAGGACGTCGGCGGCGTGCATCAGGCCGGGCATGTCGTCGACCCAGCCGTGGACGTGTTCGATGCCGTCCGCGCGGAGCTGGTCGGCCAGTGTCCCGTTGCGGCCGCAGACGACGAGCGGTACGGCCGCGCCGCAGTCGCGCAGGTCACGGGCGACCTGTCGGACCGGGCCCACGCCCCAGGAACCGGCGACCAGCAAGGCGAGAGGAGCATTCTCGGGCAGGCCGAAGCGGGCGCGGGCCGCGGCGCGTTCCGGCGCGGCCACGGGGCGGAAGCGCGGGTCGGCGACCGGGCCGCACACACGGACGTCGCGCGCACCGGCGGCCCGGGCCTGCGCGGCGGGCACCGCGTGCAGCGCGAGGTGGACGTCGACGCCGTCGGCCACCCACAGCGGGTGAACCGAGAAGTCGGTGAGGTAGGTGAGGACGGGCGCGGGCAGCCGGCCGTCGAGCCGGAGGTTGCCCAGGACCCGGCTCGCGCCCGGGTAGGTCGACACGACGGCGCCGGTGTCCGCGGGCAGGGCGCGCAGCAGCCGTTCCTCGGCGGAGCGCAGCAGGGTTCGCGCGAGAAGGCCGCCGCCTCCGGCGCGTTCGGTGCTGCTGTAGATCCGCTGGTAGGCCCACGGCGCCCGGACGAGCAACCGGTGGTAGCCGTCCCGCACCAGCCGGCCGAGCCGCGCGGGCAGCACGTCCAGCAGGTCGAACCGGTCGACCGTGAGGCCGGACGCCACCAACCGCCGCTCCAGTTCGGCGGCGGCGCCGTCGTGACCGGCTCCGACGCTCGCGGAGACGATCACGACCCGCTCGGCCGACGGCGGACGGCGGGGCGGGGTCGTCTGCCGGGGGCGCAGGGTGGCGGCCGCGAGGGCACGCAGATGCACCGTACTTCCGAGGTGGGGCATGGGCTTTTTCCTCCGCAGGTGGAGTGGAGCGGCGAAACTCTACAACATGTAGTAGTTAAGCTCGTACAACATGTAGGAGTTCGGATCCGCAAAGCCCTTGGCGCACTTTCTACAGGCCGTAGTAGGTCGACGAGTAGGCTGTGCCGTCGAGCGGCGAAAGGCGGTGGGGTGAACAGTGCAGGACCGGAAGAGCGACGAGCCGGGTGCGACGTCCGGCAGGCGGGCACGCGGTGAGCTGGAGAGCGGGGTTCTCGCCGCCCTCTACGGGGCCGACGAGCCGCAGACCGCGCGCCAGGTCAGGGAGCGGCTGCCGGGAGACCTCGCGTACACCACCGTGCTGACGATCCTGTCGCGCCTGTACGACAAGGGGATGCTCGTCCGGCACCGCGCGGGCCGCGGGTACGCGTACGCGCCGGCCCGGGACGAGGCGACGCACACCGCGGACCGGATGCGCTCCCTGCTGGAGCACGGCACCGACCGTGAGGCGGTGCTCACCCGCTTCGTCTCCGAACTCTCCGCGCAGGACGAGCAGTTGCTGCAGCGACTGCTCGCAGGGCACGACGGGCCGCACCGCACCGACCGCACCGACGAAGGACCGTGAGCCGGTGCTGATCAGCGTGTACGTCCCCCTCCTGATCACCATGGTCCTCGCGGTGTTCGCACCCCGCGCCGCCCGCCGGCTGGCGCCGCGCCCGGCCGCCTGGTCACTGGCCTCCGCCGCGCTGGTGGCGTCGCTGGGCTGGCTGGGTTCGCTGGCGTTGCTGGCATTCGCCGGGCTGGTGCAGCTCCCCGAGGTCGCCGAGGAGGGCCGGTGGTCGGTCGCGGCCGTGCGCGCCTCCGACCCGGTCCACCTCACCGTCGCCGGGGCCGCCGCACTCGCCCTCCTCGCGTCCCTCACGGGTCTCACCGTCGCCGCCGCACGTCAGCTACGGCATCTGCGCTGGGCCCGTCGCGAGTGCCGACTGCTGCCCGGCGACACGGAGTTGGCCGTTCTGGACATGGAGGTCCCGGAGGCGTTCGCGCTGCCGGGGGCGCCCGGGCGGATCGTGGTGTCGCGCGGGATGCTGCGCTGTCTGAACGACCGCGAACGCGAGGCGCTGCTCGCCCACGAGCGGGCACATCTGCGCGGTCGGCACCATCTCTTCCAGACCCTCTGGCGGCTCTCCGCCGCCGCGAATCCCTTGCTGCGACCGCTGTCCCACGCGGGCGGCTTCGTCCTGGAGCGCTGGGCCGACGAGGAGGCGGCGGTGCGCGTCGGCGATCGTACGGTCGTCGCCCATGCCGTGGGCCGGGCCGCGCTCGCCACCTCGGCGAACCGTTCCCGCCCGGCGCTGGCCGCGACCGGCGGGGCGGTGCCGCAGCGGGTGCGGGCACTGCTCGCGCCTCCTCCCCCGCGCCGGGCCCTGCCGTTCGTCGCGGGCGCCGTGCTGCTCGTCGTGTGCTGCGCGAGCCTGGCGGACGCCGCGACCGACAGCGAGGAGATGCTCGAGACGGCACAGCGCGCGGCATGCGTGACGGCTCAGGCGACGGTCACTCCGTCCCCGTCGGCAGCACCGCACGGGCCCTGCTGTGAACACGGCCAACAGGACGGGCCCGTCCGACACCGGTGACGGGCCGGCCGCCACCCCCTTCTGCGCGGACACCCTCCGATCGCCCCGAGTCGGCACCGCGAGGAACACCCCCTCAACAGCGCCGATCGCACCCTCCGCCCGAAATACACCCGTGTTATCGTCGCCCTACCCATTGCCAGGAATCCTGTCGATCGAAAACCTGGCGACCGGGCTCCCCTCGTCGAGCGCACTCCACGAATCACGAATGGAGCGGCATGTCCCTCCTGGCCCGGCCCGCGGTGGCCGCCTTCGCCGCCAAGTCCCTGCAGCGTCTCTCCGTGATGGCCGACCGGCGCCCGAGCGGGCGCGGCTCCGCCGCCTCCTCGCATCAGCGGCTTCCTGAATTCCCGCGCCGGACACGGGAGTTGACGATCCCGACGAGCATCGCCCCGGCGCGCGCCACGGTGTATCTGCCCGCCGGAGAGGGGCCGCCTCCGCCGGTGCACGTGAACTTCCACGGCGGTGGCTATGTCGTTCCGCTGACCGAACTCGACGATCCCCTGTGCCGTTTCCTCGCGGCGGAGGCGGGTGTCGTCGTGGTCAACGTGGACTACGTCGTCGCGCCGCAGTACCCCTTCCCCGCGCCGACCCGGCAGGCCTTCGAGGTGGTCCGGTGGATCGCGGAGCACGGCGGGGAGCAGGGCTGGGACGGCGAGCGGCTCACCGTGGGCGGGCAGAGCGCCGGGGGCGGGCTCGCGGCGGCGGTGGCGCGGCAGGCGCTGGAGGAGGGCGGGCCCTCGATCGCGCTCCAGGTGCTGCACTATCCGCCGCTGGACCTCGCGACCAGCGCGAAGGACAAGCGGTCCGCCATCGCCAAGCCGGTGTTGCGGCCCTGGATGGCGGAGGTCTTCGACACGTCGTACGTCCCGGATCCGACGGTGCGTGCCGACCGGCTGGTGTCGCCCGCCCATCCGTCGGACACCGCGGACCTCAAGGGCATCGCACCGGCGCTGGTCGTCACGGCGGAGTACGACCTGCTCAAGGCCGAAGGCGTGCGCTACGCCGACCGGTTGCGTACGGCGGGCGCTCTGGTGGAGCACGTCGACGTCGCCGGAGCCGACCACGGCTACGACGGCACGGACGACGAACGGGCGCTGCAGACCTACGCCCTGATCGCCCGTCAGGTACGGGAGGCCGTGGGCACGGGCTGAACCACCCGCGCGGACAACGCACTTCGCCGACCGTCCTCCTCCAGGACGGTCGGCGAAGTGCCGTTGGGTCACGCCGAGGGCACCGGCTCCGGCGGAGTGAGGCCGAACTTCCCTGCCGCCTCGGTCAGTTCGCGCCACACCTTGGGCGCGACGGGGATGCCCTTCGCACCCCGCCCCTCGGCGACCGCCGCGCTGCGCTCACCGGGGTAGAAGACGCCCTCCGCGCCGTCCGCCGGAGGCAGTCGCTTGAGGGTGGCCAGCGTTCCGTCGACCGCCTCGGTGAAGGCGGCCGGGTCGCCGAAGGCCGCCGGGTCGAGGGCGATGAGGAGGGCGTTCTGGCGGTGCTTGCGGCCCTGGGGATCGTCCGAGTGGAACGCGGCGAAGATCGGCGCACCGACCAGCACGCTGGTGAGCAGCTCGAAGGCGAGGGACATGCCGGAGCCCTTGGCGCCTCCCAACGGCAGTGGCATGACGGCCAGTTCGGGATCAGTGGTCGGCGTGCCGTCGGCGGTGGCCGCCGCACCCTCGGGCAGCGGGGTGCCGCTCGCCTTCGCCTGGCGGATCTTGCCCAGGGCGATGGTCGCGGTGGCCATGTCGAGGAGCAGGGGTGCGTGGGCGTCGGCCGGTACGGCGATGGCGAGCGGGCTGGTGGCCACGGCGGCGCCCTTGACGCCGGTGTAGCCCATGTTGGGCATCCCGGAGACATAGCCGATGCCGACGAGACCCTGCTCGGCGATCTTCGACACGTAGTAGCCGATGGCGCCGGTGTGGACCGTGCGGCGGACCCCGACGGCGGCAACTCCACTGATCCTGGCGCGGGTTACCGCCTCGTCGGCGGCGGCGCTGAGGGCCACCGGGCCGGGCGCGCGGTCGGCGTCCAGGACGGCGGCGGCCGGGGTGGTGGACTCGATCCTGATGTCGGCATCGGCGTTGGCCACGCCCTTGGCGAGGAGTTCCAGGTAGGCGGGGACGCGGGCGATGCCGTGCGAGTCGACGCCGCGCAGCGCGGCCCAGACGAACACGTCGCCGGTGGTGCGCGCCTGCTCGGCGTTCAGACCGCCCTTCTCCAGGAGTGCGGCGGAGAAGGTGCGCAGGTCGTCGGCGGCGACAAGTACCTTGCCCGGCTTGGGCGTTGCGGTGTCGGACATGGTGGCGGGTGCCTTCCTGGTTCAGCGGGTGACGAGGACGTCGACGACGGCGGTGGTGCCCGCGGCCACGGCCTTGAGGGCACGCTCCAGCGCGGGCGCGAGAGCCTCGGGTGCGTCGACCGTCTCGGTGTGCATCCCGAACGGCTCGGCGAACGCGGCGAGTCGGGGCAGCCGGTGCAGATCGGTGCCGAGCCACTCACCCGTGTCGGCGGCGGCGCCCTCGGGGTAGAACCTGCGATGGTTCATATTCATCGACTTGTAGACGCGGTTGTTGAACACCACGATCAGCAGCGGGAGTTCGTACGCGTTCGAGGCGTCGTACGACTGGATGACCGGGTTGTAGGTGAAGGCGCCGTCGCCGATGGTGAGGACCACCGGGCGTTCCTGGGCCGCGAGTTTGACGCCGAGGGCGACGGCGATGCCCTGGCCGAGGCCGCCCTGGACGTAGAAGTACGAGTCGGGGTCGGCCGTTTGGACATGGCGCTTCACGATACGGCTGTGGGTGATGGTCTCGTCGACGACGATCCCGTCCCTGCCCTCCAGCAGCCTTCGCAGCGTGGCCGCGACGAGCACCGGGTCGATGCCCTCGGCACCCTCGGCCTTCGTCTCGGCCTGGGTGATCGCCGCCTGCTCGGCCGCGAAGCGAGCCTCCTGCGCGGCCCCGCGCTCCGCCACGGCGGCCTCGTCGAGATCCTTCGCCCGCTTGGCCAACTGGCGCAGGGTGTTGGCGACGTTGCCTTCCAAGTACTTGTCGGCGAACAGGACTTGGTACACGACGTGCGGGCGCTGCGGCACCTCGTCGACGACGACGACAGTCGCCTTGGAAGGGCGGCGCGACGGCGGGTAGAAGGGGGCGCGGCAGTTGACCAGAAGGATCAGGTCCGCCGTGTCCATCCACGGGCCGATGTCGCTGCCGGCGTGCAGCGGGTGGGTGCGCGGGAAGTTGCCGCAGACCGCCGAGTCGGGCTCGACGACGGGGATGTTCCACGCCTCGGCGAAGGCGACGAGGGCCTCGAAGCCGCCCGCCTCGCGCCCGGCGGTCTCCGTGACGATGACCGGGTTCTTCGCCTCGCGGATCAACTGGGCGACCGGGTCGACCTCTTCGGGCGAGCTGTGCGTGGAGCCCGGGGCCACGATCGGCTTGGCCTCACGGCCGTCCCACTCCTCCAGCAGGATCTCCAGCGGGACGTTGAGGTACGCCGGTCCCGCCGGGGCCCGCCAGGCCAGTTCCGCCGCTCGCGTCACCATCGTAGGAAGGGTGTGGACGCTGGCGGCCTCGTTGGACCACTTGGTGAAGGGCTGCGCGATCTGGTGCGGGCCGCCGACGATGGACAGGTTGCGGTACCACTGGCCGCCCGGGTCCTGGCCGGGGCCGTCGCCGTACGTGGTGGACTCCGAGGAGCTGACCACCATCGGGACGCCCGCGAGCAGCGCCCCGTGCACGGCCATCGAACCCTGGAGCAGACCGGGGGCCGCGTGCAGGAGCACGCCCTGCGGCCGGCGCTTGACGAGTCCGTAGCCGGTGGCCATGCCGACGGCGACGGTCTCGTGGGTCAGGTCCAGGTACTGCGGGCAGGGCAGTCCGTCGCGATGGCGGCGGGCCAGGGACTCCCAGACGGGTGCCCACTCGGACCCCGACGAGCAGAAGATGTAGTCGGCGCCGACGGCGTTGAAGGCGGTAACGAGAGCATCGCCGCCGTCGGCGCCCGGGGAGTTGGTGGTGTCGGTCATCTCTCGTGTTTCCTCAGCCCTCGATCGGCCAGTTCAGGACCTCGGAGATTCCGCGGCCCATGATCCATTCAAGCTCCTCGGGCGTGAAGTCCCAGTGCTTGGTGAACTGCTCGATCGTGTCGGTGTAGGTGATGCCGTGCCCGAGCAGCCGCGTGATGTCGGTGCCGTAGAAGCAGCGCCGCGGGCCCATCTTGTCGACCATCTCGCGGACGTACTTCTGGATGTTGTTGTTAGGGAACGGCTGCGTGGAGTAGCCCGGGAGCGCCGAGAGCTTCACGTAGATGTTCGGGTGGGCGGCGAGGTCGGCGGTCTCCGAGACCCAGTAGCCGATCGCGTCGTCGACGCAGCGGGCCATGATGCCCATGTGGTCGATGATGATCTTCAGCTCCGGGTGCTTGGCGGCGATCTCGCCCAACTCCCGCTTCCAGATGGGCGCGTGGACCATCGTCGGCACGCGCAGCTCCTCGGCGATCGGCCAGTACCAGTCGTTGGTGCCGTCGATCATCCAGTTGCGGTCCTGCGGCCGGTGGAAGGTGAGGCGCGTGCCCTTCACATGCGGGTTCTGCGCGAAGTCCGCCAGCATCGCCTTGCCCTCTTCGGGCTTGTTCTGCGGGATGCGCGCCATGATCCCGAAGCGGTCCGGGTGCGCCTCGCAGGCCTCCAGGGCGTAGTCGATACGGTCGCCCTCCCAGGACGGCGGCAGGATCAGGGCCCGGTTCACGCCGGCCTCGTCCATCAGCTCCAGGGCCTCCTCGTACGAGAAGGGGTCCTCGCGGTGTCCGTTGAGACGGATGCGCTCCCGCGCGCCCGGGACCCAGGGGCGGTCCGGGGTCTCTTCCTTCCAGATGTGGATCTGCGTGTCGACAACGAACATGTCCGGAACTCTTTCTCTCGAAGGTCTTTACGGAAGGAACGCTAGGCGGGCGAAGAGGCCTTGCCGAGCGCTGGGAGTGCAAGCAGTAGTTGCGCGAAACACCGCTGTACGCAGGGCATTCTCAGTGTGCGGACGAGGCGCTGAACGCCGCGTCGACGATGTGCTCGGCGATCGCCATCGAGGCGGTGGCGGCCGGCGAGGGCGCGTTGCGGACAGCCGTGATCCGGCCGACCTGGTGGATGCGGAAGTCGTCCACGAGCGTGCCGTCGGGATCCAGCGCCTGCGCCCGGACGCCCGCCCCGCCGCGTACGACGTCGGAGACGCCGACACCGGGGACGTACGACTTCGCGTCCTTCATGAAGGCCTTCGCGGACAGCGAGCCGCGGTACTCCTTGATGCCGGTCCGCCAGTGCTGGGCGGCCATCTTCCAGGAGCCGGGGTAGGCGGCGAGTCCGGCGAGGTCCCTCAGGGAGAAGCGGCCGAGCTTGTAGCCCTCCCGGGCCAGGGCCAGGACGGCGTTCGGGCCGACCTCGACGCTGCCGTCGACACGCGGGGTGAAGTGCACGCCGAGGAACGGGTAACGGGGGTCCGGCACCGGGTAGATGAGCCCGCGCACCAGGTGCGTGCGCTCCGGCTTGAGGAGCATGTACTCGCCCCGGAACGGGATGATCTTCGGTTCCTTCTTGTCCTGCGCGAGCTTCGCCACGGCGTCGGAGTGCAGGCCCGCGCAGAGGATGAGCCGGTCGACCCTGACACGCTCCTGCCCCGACGCGACCTCGATGCCGCCCGGCACATTGGTGATGGACGTGACCGGGAAGCCGAGTCTCACCTCGCCGCCGGAGGCCTCGATGTCCTTGGCGAACTCCCGCGCGATCGCCGGGTAGTCGGTGATCGCGGTGCGCGGGGAGTGCAGGGCCGCGATGCCGCCGGCGTGCGGCTCCAGTTCCTTGATCTCGTCCTTGGAGATCTTGCGGAGTTCGGGCACGTGGTTGTTCCTGGCCCGCTCGTAGAGGTTCTCCATCCGGCCCAACTCGTCCTGGCGCACGGCCACGACGAGCTTGCCGATCTCGTCGTACGGCAGCCCGCGGTCCTGGCAGTACTCACGCAGGATCGATACGCCTCGTACGCACAGGTCGGCCTTGAGACTGCCCGGCGCGTAGTAGATGCCGGCGTGCACGACGCCGGAGTTGTGGCCGGTCTGGTGGACGGCGACCTCGTGTTCCTTCTCCAGGACCACGACCCGGGTGCCGGGACGGCGCAGGGCGATCTCACGGGCGGTGGCCAGGCCCACGATGCCGGCGCCGACGATGCCGATCGTCTCGTCAGCCATCGGCATCCTCCTCTCTCTGTCCTACTGAATTGCTCACGCGCCGAAGTGGATGGCGACGGTCTTGACGCGGGTGGAGAAGCGCAGGACCTCGTCGCCCTGCTCCTTGTAGCCCGTGCCGGAGTCGTGGAAGCCGCCGAAGGGCAGGTGCACGTCCCAGCCGGGGGTGGTGGCGTTGACGGCGATCTGCCCGCACTCGGCCTCGTCCGCGAAGCGGTACGCGGAGGCGAGGTCGCGGGTGAACACGGCGGCGGCCAGGCCGAAATCGGAGTCGTTCACGGCCTCCACCGCCTGCCCGAAGTCGTCCACGGCGCGCACGGCGAGGACCGGTCCGAAGACCTCCTCGCGCCAGATCGCCGTCTCGGCGGTGACGTCGGCGAGCACGGTCGGCTGGACGAAGCAGCCGTGCGCACGGTCGCCCTCGGTGTCCGCGCTGCCGCCGGTGAGGACGGTGGCGCCCTGTTCCACGGCCCCCGCGAGGTGGGCGAGGACGCTGTCGCGCTGCTTCGGGCTGGAGAGCGGGCACAGGGTGGTCGCCGGGTCGCTGCCCGGGCCGACCTTCAGCGCCTCGACCTCGGCGACCAGGAGCCGGGTGAACTCGTCGTACACCGGCCGCTCGACAACGACCCGGCTGGTGGCGGTGCAGCGCTGTCCGGCCTGTCCGAAGGAAGCGGCCACGACGGTCTTCGCGGCGAACGGCAGGTCGGCGTCCTTGAGCACGACGGAGGCGTTCTTGCCGCCGAGTTCGCCCTGGAAGCGGACGTTGCGGTCGGCGAGACGGCGGCGGATGCGGTTGCCCACCTCGTTCGACCCGGTGAAGGTGATGCCGACGATGCGCGGGTCGTCGAGGAGCGCCTCCTCGATCTCGGCGGTGCGGCCCGTGACCACGTTCAGGACCCCGGCGGGCAGTCCGGCGTCGTGCAGGGCGCGGGCGAAGTGCAGGCCCGACAACGGTGTCTCGGTGGCCGGCTTGAACACGGCCGCGTTTCCGGTGGCGAGCAGCGGGGCGAGCTTGCGGGCCGGGGTGATCAGCGGGTCGTTCCAGGGGCTGATCACGAGGATCACGCCGATCGGTTCGCGCTGGGTGTGCACGCGGGTGTTGGGGCGGGCGTCGTGCAGGAGGGTGCCGTAGCCCTGGCGGGCCAGGCCCGCGTAGTAGTCGAGGAAGTCGGCCGCCTTGAGGGTCTCGCCGCGGGCCTCGGCCCCGGTCTTGCCGTTCTCGGCGGTGACGTCGGCGGCGATCTCGTCGACCCGCTCGCGGATCAGCCGGGCCGCCTCGGTGAAGACGCGGGCGCGCTCGAAGGGGCTGGTGCGCTTCCATACGGCGAAGCCGCGCTCGGCGTGGTCGTAGGCGCGGGTGACGTCCTTGGCGGCGAGGGCGGGGATGCGCGCGAGGGGGGTGCGGACGTCGGCGGGATTCTGTACCTCGATCCACTCGCCGGTCGCCACCCACTCTCCACCGGAGAGGGTTTCCAGGCTTCGCATGAAGATCACTTCCTTCGTCCGCCGCGGTGCGGGTCCGCGGTCTGCACAGTCAGCGGCCACAGTGGGCCGAATGCGACAACACACCAAGTGAGGGCGGTGCCACCAGTCCCGCGGAGGCAGGCATTGCTTGCGCCGCGCGCAGGTCGGCCGAGGGTTGATCCGTGCTGGAATCGGCAGGCCGGACGGCATGTGCCACGACGCCGGGAGCCGGGGATCCGCTGAGGATCCGATTGAGGATTCGTTGAGGAGAGACACGACATGGCCTACGCAGTCATCGCCCGCTACTTCTGCGAGCCCGCCGACGAGGCCACGGTGCGGGCCGCGTTGCTGAAGGTGCGCGAGCAGACCCGTGCCGAGCCGGGGAACCTGGCGTACGAGGTGCACGCCGAGGCGGACGTACCGGGGAGTTTCGTGCTGTACGAGCAGTACGCCGACCGGGACGGTTTCGACGCGCACAAGGCGGCCGACCACTTCGACGAGCTGATCGTGCGGACGATCTGGCCACTGCTGACCGACCGCAAGGTGACCTTCGCCGAGGTCCTCTGACGAACCCCGCCGGGAAGCGTGTCGCAGCGCTTCCCGGCCCGTCCGTCCCCGTCAGAACTCGTTGCCCCAGACATACCGGGCGACCGTCTCCACCAGCTCGATCTTCCGGCGCTGTTCCTCGGTGGTCAGCAGCGGCCGGCTCGCCACGTCGGCGAAGCCCCGGGACGGTGCTACGGCCCCGTCCTCCAGGTCCTTGAACTCGCCCACCGCGTCGAGCCCGGCCATCACCGTGTCGATGTCCTCCAGCGCGGGCACGGTCGCGTCGACGACCCCCAGGCAGAAGTCACGGCCCTCCGGCAGGGCCTTGACCAGGGCGAGTTCGGCCGGGGTGCCCTGGTCGAAGGGCAGGATCCAGCGGTCGGCGCCGATCGTGCCGTAGAGCTTCTCGGCGCGGGCCCAGTCCACCGCGGCCGGGGCGACCGGGCCGGGAGCCACGCCGATCCGTACGCCTTCGGGGCGCTCGTCCAGGCGTACCGCCAGGGCGTCGACGGCGAGGGCGTCCTCGAAGGAGAGCGCGCCGGGGTCGGCCGGGTCGGTGGCCAACTGGCCCAGCAGGAGAGGGTTGTTGAGCTGGATCAGGCGTACGCCCCTGGAGACCAGCAGCTCGATCTCGGCGAGGACGATCTCCGCGAGCGCCTCCCCCAACTCCCGTGCGGAGGACGGGCCGTGGCCGGGCCTGAAGGTGGTCGCCGCGAGGTACGCGGGCGAGGGCAGCGAGGCCTTCGGGGCGATCACCGTCAGCTCGGTGAGGCGTGCCGCCCAGTCCGCGAGCAGCGGGCCGTTGGCCTTCGGGAGGGACTCCGCGACCCAGCGCACCAGGCCGTCGGCGTCGGTCTCGTCCGTGCGCCGGAAACCCGACACCCCGTCAAAGACCGCGCTGCGGAAGTCTTCCCGGGGGAAGTCGCCGTCGGTGACGACGGTGGAGCGCAGCTTGCGCTGGAGGACGACCGCGTCCTTGACCGCCTGGAGTTCCGCCTCCTTCAGCGCCTCGGGGTCTCCGGCGGCGCGGGCGGCGGTCAGTTCGGCGGGGCGGACCAGGCTGCCCTGGTGGTCGATGCGGTAGTTGAACGTGTCCGCCATGAGTTATGCGTCCTTTCCGGACGAGGCCGGCTTGCCCGCGACGCCCCAGGCGGCGAACTCGAGTTCGTAGCCGAGGGAGGCGAGGACCTCTTCGGCGATCTGCTGGTCCTCGTCGGCGGTGCCGCCGGCGATGCCGAGGCCGCCGATGATCTCGCCGTCCTTCTTGATGGTGAGGCTGCCCTCGGTGGCCATGATCGGCATGGCGGCGCCCGGGAGTTGGGACAGTTGGGAGAAGAAGACGGGCTGGCTCTCCTGCCACTTCTTCAGCATCTTGCCGGGCCGCTGCATGATGGCCGCCGTGTACGCCTTGGCGCGGGCGATGTCCGGGGTGAGCGGGCGGGCGCCGTCCGGGCGGCGGATGGCGATGGGGAAGCCCCCCGCGTCCACCACGGCGACGCTGACCGCCTTCCCGATCGACTGGGCGCGCTTGTGGGCGGCGTCGATGATCTCCTCGGCGGCGTCCAGGGTGAGGCTGCTCATGCTGCTTCCTTCGGTGCGGTGAGGGTGCGGCGCAGGTGGGCGACGGCGGCGTTGTACTTCTCGGGCGTCTCCCAGTACATGGAGTGCGGGGCGTCCGGGACGATCTCCAGGTGCGAGCCCGCCAGCAGTTCGTGGGCGCGGGTCACGGTCTTCACGCTGAGCACCGCGTCCTTCTCGCCCGCGAGGAAGGCGACCTTGACGCCCGAGGCCCGGATGTCGTCCAGGGACGGGCCGTTGGTGTCGAGGTTGCGCAGGTCCTGCATCTTGGCGACGTTGAAGGTGCCCATCTGCTGGAAGAGGAAGGTGAGGTCGGCCCGCTCCTGCTGGAACCCCTTCGTCAACAGGCGGTCGATGACCGGCAGTTTGACGGCCTCGGCGCGGTCGGCGGCGGCGAGTTCCTTCAGTTCGGGGTGGCTGATGCCGCCCAGCGAGTGGCCGAGCACGACGGAGCCGACCCGCTCGGGCCGCAGCAGTCCGGCACGCAGGGCGGCGACGGAGCCGATGGACTGGCCGACGAGCATGGCGTCGGTCAAGCCCTCTTGGTCCAGTACGGCTACGACGTCACCGGGAAAGTCCTGGCCGTCGAACTGGGGCATGGACGAGTCGGACTTGCCGAAACCGCGCAGGTCCACGGTGACGACCGTGAACTCCTCGCGCAGTGCGGCCACTTGCTGCCACCAGGCGGCGTGGTGGCCGCCGCTGCCGTGCACGAACAGGATCGCCGGACCGCTGCCGTGGCGCTCGTAGTAGATGGAGATGCCGTCGGAGTCGGCGATGGGCATGGGGGTGAACTCCTGTACGCGCGGGATCAGTTGGGGCGGCGACCGTGGAAGACGAGCTCGATCATGGTGTGGTCGGGGTCGTGGATGTAGCAGAACTTCGACTGGTTCTCGGGCCGTTCGATCGGCCGGGTGTGGCGGATGCCCAGGTCCGTGATGTGGGCGAGGAACTCGTCCCAGTCGTCGACCTCGACGGCGAAGTGATAGGGCGCCATGCGCTCCATCTCCTCGACCGGCGTGAAGTGGAGGTCGAAGTTGCCGCGGGTCATCAGCACCACACGGGAGTTGGACTTGGGCATGATGCGCTTCATCCCGAAGACCTTCGTGTACCACTCGGCGGTCCGGTCGGGGTCGGTGGTGGGGAAGTTGACGTGGTGGATGTAGCGGGGTGCGCTGCTCATGACGGATTCCCTTCGCTGTGTACGGGGTTGGACAGGACACCGATGCCGCTGATCTCGATGTCCACGGTGTCCCCGGGTTCGAGTTGGCAGGTGGACTCGGCGCCCATCCACAGCACGTCCCCCGGGTGCATGGTGATGTGCTTGGTGAGTTCGACGATGTGGTCGAAGGGGTCGAAGACCATGTCGCCGGTGGCGAACGAGGCGCGGACCTCCCCGTTCACACGGAGTGTCGTGGTCTGCGCCAGGGCGTCGACGTCGGTCTCCATCCAGGGGCCCATGGGCTTGAACGTGTCGCTGTTCTTGCTGCGCCAGAACGAGCGGTCCTGGTGCTGCCAGGTACGTGCGCTCACGTCGTTGCCGATGGTCCAGCCGAAGACCGACTTGCGGGCCTCGTCGTAGGAGGCGTGCCGCAGGGTTCGGCCGATGACCGCGACGAGTTCGGGCTCGGCCTCGAAGCGGCCCTCGACCTCGGCCGGCTTGACGATGGGTGAACGGTGGCCGGTGAGCGCGTTGTTGGCCCGGTAGCCGACCTCGGGGCGGGTCGGGGTCTCGGCGCGGGCGTGCGCGATGTGGCGCGGGTAGTTCATGCCGACCGCGTAGAAGACGGGCGGGACGACGACGGGCAGCCAGTGGGCGTCGGCCACCGGCACCGTGCCGAGGACCGAGGGGTCGCCGTCGAGGGGGGACTCGGACAGCAGCTCGATGTCCTCCTCCCCCACGCGGCCCCACACCGCCCGGCCGCCGACCGCAACACGCGTGTACCTCATGGCGGTTCAGCCCGCCAGCAGGTGGGAGACACGCTTGGTGATCAGATAGGCGTCGAGGGCCTCGGGGCCGCCCTCCCTGCCGTAGCCGCTCTCCTTCACGCCCCCGGAGGGGGCCTCCGCGACGGAGCCGCCGCAGTGGTTGATGGAGAGGATGCCGGCCTCCAGCGCGTCCGAGAGCTTCTCCGCGGTGGCGGCGGACTCGGTGAAGCCGTAGGCGGCGAGGCCGTAGGGAAGGGAGTTGGCGAGGGCGAGGGTCTCGTCCAGGTCGGTGAACGGGACGATCGGCGCGAGCGGGCCGAAGGGTTCCTCGTGCAGCAGCTTCGCGTCCGGCGGTACGTCGGTCAGCACGGTCGGGGCGTAGAAGTAGCCGTCGCGCGCGAGGCGTTGACCGCCGGTGAGCACCTTGGCACCACGTTCCACGGCGTCGGAAACCAGGTTCTCCATGGCCTGCAGCCGGCGCTCGTTGGCGAGCGGGCCCATGGTGGTGTCGGCGTCGAGGCCGTCTCCTACGGTGACCTCCTGGGCGGCCTTCACGAACTCGGCGGTGAAGGCGTCGACGATGCTCTCGTGGACGTAGAAGCGGCTCGGGGAGGTGCACACCTGGCCGGCGTTGAAGAACTTCGCCTGTGCCGCCTTGCGGGCGGACCTCAGCGGGTCGGCGTCGGCGCAGACGATGACCGGGGCGTGGCCGCCGAGTTCCATCAGGGTGGGCTTCATGACCTCGCCGGCCTGGGCCGCGAGGAGTTTGCCGACCGGGACGGAGCCGGTGAAGGCGACCAGGCGGATCCGCCGCGAGGGGATCAAGTGGGCGGAGACCTCGGCCGGTTCGCCGAAGACGAGGTTGAGGACGCCGGCCGGGAGTCCGGCGTCGGCGTAGCAGGCCACCAGGGCGGCGGCGGTTCCCGGGGTCTCCTCGGACGCCTTGATGACGATCGAGCAGCCTGCGGAGAGGGCGGAGGAGAGCTTGCGGTTCGGGCCGCCGACAGGGAAGTTCCACGGCACGAACGCGGCGACGGGGCCCACGGGTTCGCGGCGGACGGTGAGGACGGTACCGGGTGCGGACGGGATGATCCGGCCGTAGGCGCGGCGGGCGTCCTCGATGTGCCAGCGCAGGGTGTCGGCGGTGCGCAGGGCCTCGGTGGTGCCCTCGCGGAGCGGCTTGCCCTGCTCCTGGGCCATGATCCGGCCGATCTCGGGGGCGCGTTCGGTGATCAGGTCGGCGGCGGTGTGCAGGATCGCGGAGCGCTTGGCTATCGGGGTGGCGCGCCAGGTGCGGAAGCCCTCGGTGGCCGCGTCGAGGGCGCGGTCGAGGTCGGCTGTCGTGGCGAGGGGTACCTCGCCGATCACCTTCTCGGTGGCCGGGTTCACGATCGGGGCGGTCCGTCCGGTGCCGCCCTGGCACCACTCGCCCGCGATGTACATGCGGACGGCGGGGTAGCCGTGGTCGGAGGTCATGAGTGGTGCCCTCTCAGGCTGGGGTGGAGAGTCAGTTGGCGGGGGCGTCCTGGTCGCGGTTGGAGCGCAGTGCCCAGATGTGGTGCGGCGGGGTGGTCTCGTGGACGCGGGTCTCGTAGGTGTCGTCGACCCGGTCCATGTCCGCCGCGTACTCGACGCGGCCGCCGCACGGGGCGTGCAGGAAGCGGAAGACGTTCGAGCCGACCGTGTGCCGGCCGAGCTTGCGGGCCTCCCGCCAGCCGCGCTCGATCATGAAGTTGCCGCCCTCGATGACGTCGTCGAAGCCGGGGACCTCGTAGGCGATGTGGTTGACGCCGGCGCGGTCGGGGCGGTGGCACAGCAGCATGGTGTGCTGGTCGTCGTCGCCCGGTGCCTGCATGAACACGCCCATGGGTTCGACGATGTCGGTGGGCCGGAAGCCGAGCCGCTCGGTGTAGAAGGCGACGGCTTCCTCGCGCCCTTCCTTGACGATGTTCAGCGCGACATGGCACATGCGCAGCGGGAAGGCCCGGGTGAGCGGTTCCAGCGCGGCGTTCCAGCGGTCGACGCTGCCCAGCGCGTTGGCGGGCCGGGGGGTGACGTCCGCGTCCTTCGGGCGGGCCAGGGTGAGTCCGACGCCGAAACCGCTCTCGTCCACGGTGTGGAAGACGCCGTCGGCGCTCTCGTGGACCTTGCGGTCACGGCCCGCGGCGGCGACCAGCCGGGCCAGTTCCTCGGGGGTGTCGACGCCCCAGACCACCTCGCGGATCGTCGGCCCGGCCTCCAGCGGCGGCGGCAGCAGCGGGCCGGGCACGGTGTCCAGGTGGAGGGTCTGCCCGGTGAGCGTCTCGAAGACCGCGTGCTCCTCGGTGCGCTCCAGCAGGAACAGCCCGAAGTCGCCGAAGAAACGGACACATTCGTCTACGTCGTCGATGCCGTAGGTGACCGATTCGATTCTCTGGATTCCCATGGATGCCTCGTTTCGCGGGTCGCCCGGTGAGCCTAGATTTCGGGGCGTGAAGGCCTCAATGGTCCGAGCTCGTCTGAATTCGCAATCGTTTCTTGCGGCTACGACCGGATGGCCGGAATGGGATTCTGTGAGAACCATTCGGCGAGGAAGTCGAGGAACACGCTGACCTTGCGCGGGGTGGCCTGGCCGGGGCCGTAGATCGCGAACAGGGGACGGTCGGGGACCGCGAGTTCGGGGAGCAGGACCTGGAGGGCACCGCTCATCAGGTCCTCGTAGGCCGGGCGCTGGGGCAGCAGGGCTATGCCGCGGCCGTGGACGGCGGCCTTCTGCAGGGCGATGTACGAGTTGGACGAGAAGGCGATGTTGCGGATCTTGTGCAGGGTGCTGGCGTGGCCGTGGCCGATGCGCCAGACCGGGTCGTTGACGTGGACCAGACAGTCGTGGTGGGCCAGGCCGTTGGGTTCGGTGAGCGGGCCGCCGCGCTCCAGGTACGTCTCGGAGGCGCACAGGACGAAGGGCAGCGAGGCGATCTTCTTGAGGCGCACGCTGGAGTCGCGCAGGTCGCGGGTGTGGAAGGCGACGTCGAAGCCGCTGTCCAGGAAGTCGTACGTACGGTCCGACATGCCGCCGAGCTCGAAGCGGACGTGGATCTTGGGGTGGGCGGCGGAGAAGGCGGCGATCGCGTCTCCGAGGTCCAGGCTGCCGATCCACTTGGGGCAGATGATGCTGAGGGTGCCCTCGGCGCGGTCGTGCAGGTGGGAGATGACGGCGTCCTCGGCCTCGATCTCGTCGAGGATGCGGGCCGCGAACTCGGCGTACTTCAGGCCCGGTTCGGTGAGGCTCACCGAGCGGGCGGTGCGGTTGACCAGGCGGACGCCCACCTGTCGCTCCAGCTCGGCGACGTGGCGCGATACCAGCGAGCCCGACGAGCCCAGCTTCTTCGCCGCGCCGCTGAAGCTCCCGGCCTGTGCGACGGTGACGAAACTGTGCATGAGCAGCAGTCGATCCATGATTCCTCCGGAGGCCCACGGGTGCCAGGGGTGGGCCCCGGCGGCGGTGCCGGTCGTACTGATGGGTCCGTCTCCGGCCGGCATGTCCAGGTCGCGGCTCGACTTGGACGTTCCGGCGATGTGACGGACGGGCGGCTCGGACAACAATGAGGCAGGTGTCGCTCCCGGCACCGGGCTCCGCTACTTCGGGCAGTACTGGGGAGCCTTGCTCAGGTTGTCCTTGGTCACCAACAAAAGAGGAATGTTGGCAATTTTGTCAACCTTCTTCTTGGCCAACAGACCGACCGCATTCTTCACCGCGGCCTGTCCTATCGCCATGGCCGAGTTGGCCACGGTGGCGGAGAGCCGTCCGTCCTGGACGGCGGCCAGGCCCTCGTCCGTGCCGTTGGCGGTCACGATCTTCACGTCCTTCTTGCCGGCCGCGTCGAACGCCTTGCGGGCGGCCAGCGCCATGTCCTCGGAGGCGACGAACGCGTACTGCAGGTCCGGGTGGGCCTGGATCATGTTCTCGGCCACGTCCTGGGCCTTCACGGGGTTGAACATGCCTGGCTGGTTCGCGACCACCTTCGCGGTGCCGGGCAGTGCCTTCGTGAAGCCGCCCACCATCAGGTCGGAGGCCGCACCGGGCGCACCCGCGATGACGCCGACCTGAACGCTCTTGCCGCCCGCGTCCTGCGCGATCCAGCCCGCGTCCAGGGCGCCGAGCTTGCCGAGATCGACCACGGCCGCGCCGAGAATGTCGTTCACGTCGCCGGTGGCCACGGAGGTCAGATAGATCGGGATGTTCGCGGCCTTCGCCTTGGCGATGTCGCCCTTCAGCGCGTCCACGTTGACGGTCTGCACGATCAGCGCGCTCACGTTGCGCGAGGTCATGTCCTCGATGTTGGAGAGTTCGGTGGTGGAATTCTGGTGCGAGTTGGCGGTGAACACCTTGGCGTTCTGCGTCTTCGCCGTCTGCTCGACCGCTTTCTGGAGACAACTGTGGAACTCGGTGTCACCGCCGTTGACGAACCCGAGGGTGACATCGCCGGAACTCCCGCTGTCGTCACCGGTGCCGCAGCCGCTCAGTACGAGAGTGGTGCCGGCGAACGCGGCGAGCACGGCTCTGCGGGATTGGAACGAAATTCTCATGGTGAACCGCCTTTGTGGATGCAGTCTTTGAGGATGCGGTGAGCCGGGCCGGTCAATGGCGTGCGGAACGTGCCTTGTGCATCTCGTTGGCGATGGCCGCGATGAGCAGCACGCCGCCGACGGAGACCGACTGGTAGTTGCTGGAGACCTGGAGCAGGTTCAGCGCGTTGGCGACCACGCCCAGGAGCACCACTCCGAGGGCGGTGCCGATGACCGTGCCGTATCCGCCGGCCAGGGCGGTGCCTCCGATGACGACCGCGGCGACGGCCTGGAGCTGGAGGGACAGTCCGCCGGTGCCGGGGCTGCTGCCGCTGAGCCGGGACAGCAGCATCAGGCCGGCCAGTCCGGACAGGGCGCCGGTGAGGGCGTACAGCGAGAGCTTGCGGGCGGTGACGTTGATGCCGCTGAGCCGGGCGACGTGCTCGTTGCCGCCGATGGCGAAGGCGTCGCGGCCGAACACGGTGAACCGCATGACCAGGGCGGTCGCCACCAGCACGAGGATCGCCACGACCAGGAGGTACGGCACGCCGAGGATCTTGTTGTTGCCGAGGGCGAACATCCTGGTGCCGATGGAGACGCTGACGCTGTCGAGCACGAGAAGGGCGACACCGTCCAGGAGAGTCGCCATCGCCAGCGTCGCGACGAACGGGGCCACGTTCGTGAACGTCACGACCACCCCGTTGACCAGGCCGATCAGCGTGGCCAGCACGAGTGAGGCGACGACGGTGAACGCCGTGGAGTGGCCGTGGGCCAGCAACTGCGCCCCGACCGCGGTCGTCACGGCGACGTTGCTGCCCATCGAGAAGTCCATGCCGCCCGCGGTCATCAGCAGCGTGAGCCCGGCCGCGATCACCGCGACGACGCTGACCTGGCGCAGGATGTTGATGACGTTCGTGTCGGTGGCGAACGCGTCGGTCCGCAGCGAGGTGCCGACGATCACGACGACGAGGACGGCGATCAGCCCGGTGTGCGGGGCACCGCGCAGCGCGGCCGGCGAGAGACGGGGGCGCGGTTTCCTGGGCGGGTCGGAGACGCCCGGGGCGTCGGTAACTGTCTTGACGCTCACTGCGGTTGACCTCCGAGGGCGGTGGCGACGAGTTCGTCATGGGTGATGGCGTCGATGTCGTGCTCGGCGACCGTCCGGCCGGCGCTGACGACGACGACCCGGTCGGCGAGGCGCATGACCTCCTCGGCGGACGAGGAGGCGAGCAGTACGGCGACACCGCGCGAGGCGAGGTCGTCGAGGAGGGCGTGGATGTCGGCCATCGCCGCGATGTCGACCCCGTTGGTGGGGTCCTCAAGGAAGCAGGCGACCGGCTCGGTCCCCAGCCACTTGGCGAGCAGCACCTTCTGCTGGTTGCCGCCGGACAGCGCGCCCACGGGCGGGTTGCCGGCGAGCGACACCACGCCGTAGCTGCGGCGCAACGGAGCGGCGCGGCGGGCGAGTTGGGCACGTCGGTGCATCCGGCGGCGGGCGAAGCGGTCCTCGGCCAGCATCAGGTTCTCGTCGAGGGACAGCTCCGGGACCAGGCCGAGGGCCCGGCGGTCACCGGTGACGCAGCGCAGCCCGCTGGCGAGCGAGGCGTGAACTCGGCCGAACGGCACCGGAGTTCCGTCCACGGTGAGGTGGCCGGTGTCCGGGCGGCGGCGGCCGGAGAGCACGTCGAAGAGGCGCGACTGGGCGTCCCCGGCCGGGCCGAGCACGGCGACGATCTCGCCCTTGCGCACGTCGACGGTGAAGTCCCGTACGGCCCGGCCGTCGGTGAGGCCGCGCACGGTGAGGCCGATCTCGTCCTTGGGGGCGGGCCGTTGGGACCGCCGGGACACAACGTCCCTGCCGACCATGCTCCGTACGAGTTCGGTGGCGTCGAACTCGGCGGCCGGCGCGCTGCGTACGACCGCGCCGTCCCGCAGCACCGTGATCCGGTCGGCGACGGCCAGCACTTCGTCGATGTAGTGCGAGATGTAGACGACGGCCACGCCCTCGTCGCGCAAGGTGCGCACCAACTCCCTTATCTGCTGCGCCGCTTCGGCGCTCAGACACGCGGTCGGTTCGTCGAGGATCAGGATGCGGCCGCCGCGCCGGACCTCGCGGGCCACCTCGACCATGGTCTGCTCGGCGACGGTGAGCGAACCCGCGGTGCGTGTCACGTCGATGTCGATGCCGAGGGCCTCGAGTGCCGTGCGGGCCTCGGAGTCGACCGCTTTCCAGCGCACGGCACCGGCCCGGGTCGGCAGGTCGCCCAGCAGTACGTTCTCGGCGACGGTGAGCCCCATCGCCAGTTCCCGGCGCTGGGGCACCGAGGCGATGCCGAGCCGGCGGGCCTTGCGCACCGTAAGTCCGTGCTGTGCCTGCCCGTTGACCTCGACGGTGCCTTCGTCGCTCTGGTGGACCCCCGAAAGGACCTGCACCAGCGTGGACTTGCCGGCGCCGTTCATGCCCATCAGCGCGTGGACCTCGCCGGGGTACAGGTCGAGGTCCACGTCCTTGAGGGCGGCGGCGCCACCGAAGCTCTTGGTGACGCCGCGGACTCGAAGTACCGCGTCTCCCCCCGGAGTTGTCACGGCCGTGGCTCGGTACCGTCGGAGCCGTCGGGGCTGTCGGACGTGTCCGGGACGACCCGGCCGTAGCCGCGGATGTCCGGGAACGGCGGCTCCTTGTCGGCCTGGAGGTCCACCTGGAAGGTGTTCAGGCACATGCCGAGCATGGTGAAGTTGCCGAGCGCGCCGATGGTGTCGACCAGGCCCTTGGACCCGAAGTGCGCCAGCGCGGCGGCGAAGGTGTCGTCGGTGACGAAGTGGTCGTCGAGGATCTCGCGGCAGAACTGGTAGAAGGCCTGGTCCACTTCGTTGTCGAAGACGGCCTCGCGCTTCTCGGCGATCGCCTTGACGGCGGCCTCCGGAATGCCGGCCTCGATCGCCTGGTGCACATGGGCGTTCCAGGAGTACTGCGCGTCCCAGTTGCGGGCGGCCAGCAGCAGGGTGAGTTCGCTCAGGTGCTTGGGGAGGCTGCTGTCGAAGCGGGCGAACGCGCCGAGGGATTCGGCCCGTTCGCACATCTCCGGGCTGTGCAGCCAGACCCGGAAGGGGCCGCGGACCGCGCCGCGCCGGCCGGCGATGCGGGCGGCCAGCTCCTGCTGGCGCGGGTCCATTTCCTCTTCGGTGAGAACGGGGAGCCTCATGGGCCGATACCTGCCTTTTCTTTCCGGCGCGTTACGTGCACGGATCGTGGAGCCGTGCGATGCGAGCCGACGCTACAGCCGGGTCCGGAAAGCTCACCCCTCTGGAAATGCAAGGTAAAGCTGCACGCCAGAGGGCACCCATTCGCTCGCGCGAGGCCTACCGTCGTTCGACGGCGAAGCGTGTAAGTGGAAAGGAACTCCGGATGACCACGATCATCAAGGTCGCGTCCGTGCCCCTGCTCGACCGGGGCGGTGCCGTCGTCACGACCCCCCTCGTCACGACGCCGTCGGCGGGCGGGGAGAACCTGATCACCAGTGGGATGAGTGTGTATCCGGTCGGTTCCGGAGCGCCGTTGCACTCGCACAACTGCGACGAGCACGTGACGATCCTGGAGGGCGAGGCGGAGGTGTGGGTCGACGGCGAGGTGACGAAGCTGGAGCAGTACGACACCACGTACGTCCCCTCACCGATCCCGCACCTGTTCCGGAACATCGGCGACACCCCGCTGCGCATCCTGTGGGTGTACTCCTCGGGATACGTGACGCGGACGTTCACCGAGACCGGCAGGACGGTGGAACACCTGTCGGCGGAGGACCAGATGGGCTCGGACGACTAGGACACGACCAGGGCCTGTCCGGGCGATCATGCGGGAAGCCGGTAGTCGAAGACCCGGGGACCTCCTCACGGGCCCGCCCTATTAGGGTGACGCCGTGCGATTGAGAGCGGTGTTACTCGTCCTGTTCCTGATACCGCTGCTCTGGGGGACGGTGTCACTGCTGAGAGCCGGATCGGCCTACGGCGCGTACTGCCCTGGGCTCCTTCTGGGCAAGGACGGCGAGTCTCATCCCGATCCCATGAGGCGTGGCGACAGGTGTGAGCTCTCCTACGACACCGGCACCGGCCGCTCCATCGGCACCAGCACGTACGAGCAGGTGGCGTTCGGCCAAGAGCTGAAACGGCGGAGCCTCTATCAGCAGGGAGCGGTGTTCACCCTGTACGGAACGGTGGGGATGGGCATCGTCGTTGTCGCTACCCGCAAGCGCAGGCTCGCGGCTTAGTCCGGCGTTCAGGCGTCGTTGCTGCTGGTGATCGTTGCCTGCGGTCGCGTGACGGCCAGGGCGGCGACGGTCAGCAGGGACAGCAGCGCCCAGGCCGGTGTGAAGCTGCCGGTGAGGTCGACCAGCAGGCCGAGCGCGGGCGGCACCGCGACGATGGCGATCTGGTTGACGGACATCGCCAGCCCCAGGGCGAAGCCGGTCCTGCCCGGTGGGGCCGCTTCGGTGACGTAGGCGACCCACGGGCCGTACCAGCCGAAGCCGAAGAAGCCGAGCCAGACGAAGACACCGGAAGCGATGACCGGTTCCCGCCCGGCCGGTGTCATCAGCACGAACAGCCCGGCGATCACGGCGACCATGCAGACCAGCACGATGACGTAGCGCCCGGACCTGCTCCGGTCGCTCCAGGCCGCCAGGCAGATCCTGCCCAGGACGCCCGCGCCCTGGGCTGCCACCAGGATCAGGGCCGCCTGCCCGACGCCGACCGATGCGGTCCGGTAGAGGTGCAGCACCGTCAGGATGCCCACACCGCACTGCACCGAGATCAGGCTGGTTCCCGAGAGCATGATCCTCACCATGGACGGTTCACGGAGCATGCGCAGCCGGGCGCGGAGCTGTTCCGCGATCGGGGCGGGCGGCTCCCTGTCCCCGGGGGCGGACAGCGCGGGCGGCCTGCGGTAGCAGCCCATGAAGAGCCCGGCTCCGAGGAGCGCGACGAGGCCACCGGTCAGCAGTGTCGCCCGCCAGCCGAACTCCTCGGCGACGAGCGGGAGTACGGCCGAGGCGAGCGCCGCCCCCAGCGGCAGCCCGGCTTGCCGGACGCCCATCGCGAAGCCCCGCTGTGACGTGTCGAACCAGGACGCCACCGACTTGCTCCCACCCGGCTGGACGGTGCTGTATCCCGCGCCGACCACCAGCAGCACGACCAGCAGGGCCGCGTATCCCGGCGCCAGACTCCCCACGCCCAGAGCCACCGCGACCACGCAGGCCCCGATCCCACCACCCAGCGCTCGCTGTAGCGGTCCAGCAACTCGCCGGCCACCAACAGCCCCGCCAGTGGCAGGAGTTGGGCCGCGGAGACCAGCAGACCGAGCTGCGCCGTGCTCAGGTCCAGGGCGCGCTGAAGGTGGACACCGAGCGCTCCGAGGCCGCCCACGAAGAAGCCGGACGCGGCCTGCGTGAACGTGGCGGTGCCCAGCACGATCCAGCGGTAGCGCCATGGGTCGCGGGCCTGGGATACGGCGCGCCCGGCGGTTTGTTGTGCCATGCCGGCCACACTGCTGTAATGGTCTTGTGCACCTCAACCCTTACGGCGAGGATGCGGTGAACCTGGCCGCGGACCTGGCCAACCGCCGACCGACGAGTGCGGACGAGCTGGCGGACCGCTGCCGCGCCGCCGGCCTCACGCCGGAGCGCCCGGTGACGGCGGACGACCTGGACCGCGCCCTGGCCGCGCTGAATGCCTGGGAGGAGATCGTCGACGCCGCCGGGGAGCAGGAGCGCGCCGATCTGCTGAACCGGATGCTGGCCGAGACCGCCGCCTTCCCGCGGCTGACCTCCCACGCCGGCACCGGCTGGCATCTGCACTACCGGGACGCACAACAGCCGCTCGGATCCGTCCTGTTCACGCTGTTCGCGGTCGGTACCGCACTGCATCTGGCGGGCCGGGGCATGCACCGGCTGGGGCGCTGCGAGGTGATCGAGTGCGACACGGCCTTCGCCGACACCTCCCGCACCGGACGGCAGCGCTACTGCTCGCAGCGCTGTGCCAACCGCGACGCCGTCCGCAGACACCGGGCGCAAGCCGCGGTCACCTGACCGACCGACGCCCCGTGTCGCCCTGCGGGGCCACGCCGGACCGGCGGCCGCGCTCCGATCCCACCCACCATCCGCGGCTTCGTCCCCGAGAGCCGCGACCGTCCGAGCGTGTGCCTGCTGCCGACTGATCTCAATGACGGGCGCATCCCGCCCGAGTACGGCCGTGACGGCCTCGACCGGCTGCCGGGCCGTCATCACCGGCTCTGGACGCTCTGCCGCACACAGACCGACGCCGGCCCCCGCATCCCCTGCGGTGGCCGGCGTCCGGTCCTGCCTCTGTGTGTGCCGTGCCGGTCAGTGGGTGCCGACCAGCTCCTGCTCCGTGCTGGTCTGCGCGGCCTGCTTCGAGCTGCGGAGCGCCGCGATCCCGATGAACACCATGGACGACAGACCGGCGATCGCGAAGGACGTGAAGCCCCAGTCGCCGTTGCCCGAGGCCAGCAACTGGCCGCCGAGCCAGGGGCCGAAGACGGCGCCGAAGCGGCCCATGCCGGAGGTCCAGCCGACCGCCGTGGCACGGTTGTCCGGGGTGGAGCGGATGGAGACCGTCGCGTAGATCATCGTCTGGGCGCTGTTGAGGAAGACGCCCGTGAGGAAGACGACCAGCATCGTCACCGCCTGGCCCATGTGGACACCGAGCAGGAAGACGCCCACGGCTGTCAGCGCGAACCAGATCGCCGAGATGCGCGGAGCGCCGAAGCGGTCGGCGGCGCGGCCGGCGACGAGCATGCCCACGATGCCGCCGAGGTTGAAGACGACCACGAAGGTCAGGGCGTCGGCGAGCGCGTAGCCCTCGGAGCGCATCAGGGTGGGCAGCCAGGTGGCGACGCCGTAGACGAGGAGCAGGCCGCCGAAAGAGGCGAACCAGTACAGCAGGGTCTGGCTCCACTGGCCGCCGCTGAAGAGGCTGCGCAGGGCGTCCCAGCGGTCGGCCGCGGTCTTCTTGCCGGTGGCGGCGGGCAGTTCGACCTCGAAGCGCTCGGCGAGGGCGCCGGCCTCGTCGGTGCGGCCCTTGGCTACCAGGAAGCTCAGCGACTCGGGCAGGAACTTCAGCAGCACCGGGACGAAGAGCAGCGGGAGGACGCAGACCCAGAAGGCGGCGCGCCAGCCGACCGGGTCCACCAGCCACTTGGCCACGTAGGCGGAGAGGATGCCGCCGGCGTGGTGGGCGGTCATCAGCATGCCGATGGTGAGGGCGGTCCGGCCGCGCGGGGCGTAGTCGGAGACCATGCTGATCGCGGTGGGCAGCAGACCGCCGAGGCCGACGCCGGCGAGGGTGCGGCCGAGGCCGAAGACCTCGACGCTGCCGGAGATCGCGCAGACGCCGGAGGCGAGCGAGAAGAGCGTCACGCAGGCGATCATCAGGTGCTTGCGGCCGATCCGGTCCGCGACCGTGCCCGCGGTCAGGGCGCCCACCAGCATGCCGAAGGTGGCGTAGCTGCCGAGGTCGCCGGCCTGGTCCGGGGTGAGACCGAAGGTCTTCGTCTCCAGCAGGTGCGGCAGCACCGAGCCGTAGATGAACATGTCGAGGCCGTCGAAGAGGACGGCCAGCCAGCACAGGCCGATGACCAGCAGGGCCAGTCGGCTGCCGCGGGCGGACAGAGCGGGGGACGGGGAGGGGGAGGAAGACATCGTTGGTTACCTCTCGTGCTTGGTGCGCCAGACGCTAAGGAGTCACCCCCCGGATAGTCAACGTTTTTGTCAACAATCTCATCGGCAATCGCGCGGGGGTGACTCCGGTGGATCTTGCGCGCCGCTCAGCCGACCGGCGGAGTCCCGTGCGTGTGGAAGGACTCGATGGTCTTCAGGCCCCAGGCCTGCCCCTTCTTCCGCTCCTCCTCGGTCCAGGTGATCAGCGGCCAGTCGGGCGCCAGGACGAGTCGGGTGAGCGGGTTGCACAGCTCGATGCGGTTGCCGCCGGGCTCGTAGACGTAGAGGAAGAACGTCTGCTGGATGGCGTGCTTGTGCGGGCCCGTCTCGATGAACACGCCGGTGTCGATGGCGAGATCGGCCGCGCGCAGGATGTCCTCGCGGGTGTCGGTCGCGAAGGCGATGTGGTGCAGCCGCCCGGTCGAGCCGGTCCAGTCCTCGGTGTAGACGACGTCGTACGACTTGTTCGTGTACGTCAGCCAACGCGCCGCGATCCGGCCGCTGTTGAGCCGGATCTGCTCCGTCGGCCTTGCACCCAGCACCTGTTGCTGGAACTCGGCGCTCGACAGCACGTCCGCGGCAAGGAAGTTGATGTGGTCCAGGCGCCGAACTCCGACGCCCCGGTTGGGCTTGGCCTGCGGCTGGTTCTTCAGCGCCGGCTTCAGCTCGTCGGGGGCCCGGTAGTGCTCGCTCTCCCAGTACAGGGCGTGCTCGTGGCCGTCCGGGTCGGTGGTGACGTAGAGCTTGCCGAGGCCGGGTTCGTCCTCGACCCACCTGCCGGTGCCGCCCGCCTCCTCGATCGCCTTGATACGGCGCTGGAGGGCCTCCTCGCTGGAGGTGCGCAGGGCGAGCCGGCCGAGGCCGGGCTGTGCGCGGGCGGTGAGGACCAGGCTGTGGTGCTCGTAGTCGTCGTAGGTGCGGAGGTAGACGGTGTCGCCGTCCCGGCCGTTGACGGTGAGGCCCAGGTAGTCGGTGAAGAAGGCGACACTGGCGTCCAGGTCCGGGGTGAAGAGCTGGGCGTGGCCGATATGGGCGATGTCACCGAGCGGCGGAGCCATCGTTGCCTCCAAGGGGGCGTGCGAGTGCGGGAGTTGAGGCGGCGGGCCGGGGGAAGACCGTGCCGTCGAAGATCTTTCGTGCGGTGCGCACCACCGCGGTCCTGCGGACCACGGGAGCGGACCCTGCGGATCCGGACTCGACGCTAGTTTCGATGTCTAGGAATCCGCTGGGATGCTCGATGCGAATTCGGTCACTTTGTACGGCTACGGTCGCGATGCCCTCCCCCACTCCACCGGGGACGAGGAGCCCCGCCGCCACGCTCGCGGCGCCCAGGACGCCGATGGAGGTGTGGCAGCGCACGGGGATGAAGGTGCGGGTCATGACCGCGCCGCCGTCCGTGGGCGGAGCCAGCAGGCTGAGCTTGGGGATCGTGGTGTGTTCGACGTCACCGAGGCCCATCAGCTTTCCGGCCGCCAGGCGGATCTCCCGCAGGCGGGCGGCGAGAGTGGCGTTCTCCTCCAGGTCGGTGGGCGTCTCGTAACCCGTGACGTCCAGTGCGGCGGCCGGGATCAGGACGACCGGCATGCCGTTGTCGACGCACGTCACCTCGGTGCCGGCGATCACGTCACGGACGCGGCCGGTCGGCAGCAACGGGCTGGCGCCCTGCGGGAACTCGATCACCACCGGCGCGGCGGTACCTGGCACGCCCGAGATCTCGGCCGTACCGGAGTAGTCGACCCGCCCGCCCGGAGTCGGGAAGCTCGCGATCGCCAGTTCCCCGGTGTTGAGCATCCGGATGCGGACGGAGGTCTCGCTGCCACCGGGGGCCACGAGCCCCCGCTCCACGGCGAACGGGCCTATGCCGGCGAGGATGTTCCCGCAGTTCTGACGATCCGTCACCTCGGGGCGGTCCACGGCGACTTGCAGGAACAGGTAGTCGACATCGGCCTCGGGGTCGGCCGAGACGGAGACCACGCCGACCTTGCTGGTGAGCGGGTGGGCGCCGCCCAGCCCGTCGATCTGGCGCGGGTCGGGGCTGCCCATGACGCGCAGCAGCAGGTCGTCGCGGTCGGCCGGATCGGCGGGGAGATCCTCGGCCAGGAAGTAGGCGCCCTTGGATGTGCCGCCGCGCATCAGCATGCAGCGCACCTCCGCGGGCCCGGTCACGACCCGGCTCCGGTGTACTCCTCGTACGACCGGTACTCGACGCCGAGTTGCTTGAGGGTGTCGCGCAACCCGTAGCGGTCCAGGCCGAGTTGGCCCTCCAGGAAGGCGGCGCGAGTGGCCGCTTCCTTGGCCTCGCGCGCCTCCGACCTCTCGGCGGTCTCGCGCGCCTTCTCGCGCGGGACGACCACCACGCCGTCGTCGTCGGCGACGATCACGTCACCGGGGCGGACGACCTGGCCGTCGATGGCGATCGGTACGTTGACCGAGCCTCCGGTGGCCTTGACGGTGCCCTGGGAGGAGACGGCGCGGGACCAGGCGGCGAAGCCCATGTCGCGCAGTTCCTGGGTGTCGCGAATGCCGGTGTTCAGGACGACTCCGCGTACGCCGCGCTTCTGGAGCGCGGTGGCGAAGAGCTCGCCGAACAGGCCGTCCGTGCACGGGGAGGTGGTGGTGACGACGAGGATGTCGCCCGGGCCGCACTGCTCGACGGCCGCGTGGATCATGAGGTTGTCGCCGGGCCAGCTCAGTACGGTGACGGCGGTGCCGGCGACCCGAACTCCCTGCTGCACAGGGCGGATCGACGGGCCGAGCAGACCGGTGCGGCCCATGGCCTCGCTGACGGTGGCCACGCCGAAGGCACTCAGCGCCTCGACGTCCTGGGCGTCCGCCTTCGGGGGGTTGGTGACGATCACGCCGCCCATGGTTATGCCAGCTCCTTCGCGATCTGCGGGTACGGGCGCATGTACGCCTCGGCCATCGTCTTGTGCGCCAGGCCGAGGTTCGGGCCGGCGTTGCGCTTGAGCTGGACGCCTCGTCGTACGGCCAGGTCGGTGTAGTAGTCCCACAGGTGCTGCTGGGCGCCGAGGCACTCCATCGCCGCGCGCTTGGTGTCCCAGACCTCGCTGATGTCGAGGAGGACCTCGGGCTTGAAGCCGCTCATCTCGGGCTGGTGCGGCTCGAAGTAGAAGACCGGCGGGGCGCCGATGATCTCGCCCTCGCCGGGATAGCCGATGGCCTGCGCCAGGACCCGGGCCTCCAGCGCCATCCGGTTGGCTGCCGGGTGGTCGCCGTTGTACGGGTCCTCGGTGGGGTGGGTGAGCACGACGTCGGGCTGGGTGGCGCGGTAGACCTCGACGAGTTTGTCGGTCAACTCGGCGGTGGCGACGAGGGGATAGTCGCCGGCGTCGAAGAAGAGGACCTCGGCGCCGAGGGTGGCCGCGGCGCGCTCGGCCTCGTCCCGGCGTATCTCCTTGATCTCGTCCAGCTTCTTGCCCTCGCGCCAGGCCTTGGCGGACTCACCGCGCTCGCCGAAGGTCAGACAGGCGATGGTGACCTTCTCGCCGCGGGCGGCGGCCAGGGCGATGGCTCCGCCCGCCCGCCAGACGAAGTCCCCGGCGTGCGCCGTGACGACGAGCGTCGATCGTGGGGTGGCGGGCGCGTTGGGGTGCGTCATGCTCGAATCTCCTTGGTGGACAGGTGTGCGCCCGCCCCAGGTGCGCCGATCCGCCGCGCGTCAGTCGCGCAACGCCTCGATCACACTGGTGAGATGGGCGCGGACGGCCGCCTCGGCCGCCTGTGGGTCCCTGGCCGTGATCGCCTCGATCATCGCCAGATGCTCGCTCAGGGACTGCTGCGGACGCCCCGGCCGCAGCGCCAACTGGAAGCGGTGACGCACCAGTTGGGCATTGAGCCGCTCCAGCAGGGCCACAGCCGTCTGCTGGCCGGAGAACTCCCGTACCTTGTCGTGCAGTTCGTGGTTGAGCTCGGAGTACGTCACCGGCTCACCGTCGGCCACGGCCTTGGTCATGGCCCGGCCCAGGTCCGTCAGTTCGGTCAACTGGTCGTCGTCGGCCGCGACGGCCGCCTTGGCCGCGCACAGTCCTTCCAGGACCATGCGGCACTCCGTGATGGCGACCGCTTCCTCCACGGTCACCACCCGCACCCGGGAACCCCGGTTGCGGATCCGCTCGACCAGCCCTTCGGCCGCCAGATCGATCAGCGCCGCCCGGATGCTGGCCCGCGTCACATCGAACTGCTCGGCCAGCTCGTTCTCCACCAACCGCTGTGCCGGTGCCATGTCGCCTTGCAGGATCGCCTGCCGCAACTGCGTGAGCGCATGTTGCTTGGCCTGCTCCCCGGTGCTCGGACGGGCTTCTTTCGGCATCGTTGCCCTCCCTGAGTGAGTGCCTGTCGAACCTAAATCTAGCCAAACAAGATTGTCAACAATTTTGTCCGCCGTATTGCACGCATGCTTCCGCCCATACTTACCGCAGACACACCACCGCCCGCCCATGGACCGGCCATGGACGGGCGGTGAAGCGGGTTCTTCTACATCTGGTGAACCGTCTTCTCCTACGGCGCGTGACGGCTGCAGCTCATCGACCTGCCGTCCTTCGTCTCGCACCACTCCTGGTAGCCGGAGGTGAAGGAGCCGGCCCACGTGTAGTGGTCGTCGGGCAGTCGGTCAGGCGTGTAGGCGCGGTAGTTGGCGGCGTCGTCCTTGTCACCGGAGCCGTCGTAGGCGACCAGTTGCGGGTACGGGTAGACGGGCCGCGTGTATTCGACGGTGGGCGCGCTGCTGCTCGCGCTCGCGGAGGCCTTGGTGTCGCCGCCGCCGAGCTGGCCGCCCGCCGGTCCCCCGGGCTGGCTGCCGCCGCTGGTCTTCGAGGCGATGACGGCGCCGGGGGTCTTCCCGGTCTCCCGCCAGTCGATCAGCTTGCTCAGCAGGTCGAAGCTGTCGGGCCCGTCACCGCCGCCGCAGTGGTTGACGCCGGGGAACAGGTACAGGCGGTAGAAGTCGTCGACCTTGTCCCGCCCCATGGTGTCGATCATGGCCTGGCGGTAGGCCCGGGTGCCGGTGGGCGGGATGTTGGGGTCGGTCAGCCCGTGCCACTGGATGAGCCTGCCGCCGGCCTCGTGGAACTTGGTGAGGTCCGGGTCGGTGGCGTCGTAGATCCCGGAGACCTCCCGCTGGTAGGCCTTGAAGGTGTCCACGGTGAACAGCGACCCGTCGAGCTTCAGCGTCGGGTCGGCCTCCCACTTGCCGACCCAGCGCAGGAACCCGAGCCCGATCCCGTACAACTGCACCGAACTCTGCCCCTGCCCGGCCTTGGGGATGAACAGCCCCTCCCAGGCGGTCTCGGAGCCGTAGGGCTGGCCTCCGGTGTACAGATGGGTGCCGTCCGGAGCGGTCACGCCCGCGTACGCCTTCCGTACGACGTCGACCTGATCGGCGGTGAGACAGCTCGAACTGTCCTTGTTGTCGGCGCACTTGAGACTCGCCGGGTCGAACGTGCAGGTCGCCGGATCCTGGATGAGGTCGTTGTTCAGCTTGGGATCGGCGCACTTCGCGAGGACGGTCTTGTGGAGCATGGCGAGCTTGGAGGCGGGCAGGATCGTCGAGCCGTCCGCGCGGAAGTCGATGGTCGAGAGGTAGGCCTCCTGCATCGCGTTGAGCGCGGTCTGGTTGAAGGCCGGGGCGCCGACCAGGGCGGCGCTGAAGTCGCCGGGGTAGCGCTGCACCTCCATCAGCGTCTCGCGCCCGCCGTCCGAGCAGCCGTCGTAGTAGGAGTACGTCGGCTCGGCGCCGTAGAAGGCCTTGGTGATCGCCTTGGCGGCGGTGGCGAAGGCGTGCTCGGAGCGGTAGCCGAAGTCCACCTTGAGCTGCGGGTTCGTCGCCCAGACCTCGGCGGAGCCGCCGCCCATCCCGGAGGTGGAGACATGGCCCTGGTTGTCCTGGCCGAGGGCGAAGGAGCCGTCGGTGACGGGGACGCAGCCTGTGGAGGCGGCGGGCTGGGCGCTGACGCCGACCATCCCGCAGTAGCCGCCGCACCCTTCCTGGAGGTAGCGCTGCCGGTACGTCTTGGTCGGCAGCCTCAGCTCGAACTGGATCTGCGGGGCGACGGTGCCCTTGACGTCGCAGTACTCGTACGCGCTCGCGTCGCCCTTGGCCACGACGGTCGCGGAGGCGACGGAGGTCGCCGCGTCGTCGAGGGTGCCGAAGTCCTGCTGGAGCAGGTCGGCGCAGGCGATGGTCGGCTTGGTGACCGGCAGGTCCTTGCCCGCGCCGCCGACGGCGGTGACCTTTGTGACTCGCGCGTCGGCGTCCGCCGAGAAGGTGTCGGGCAGCAGCGCGAGGCCCGTGACGAGGGCCGCGACGACGACGGCCACCAGGAGAACGATCCTCGTCCGCTTCGACGAGCGGGCATCACCAGGGCTCATGGCCTCAGCGTCGAGCGGGCCCCTGGTGGAGGCCACCGGCGTGGGCCATAAGGGTGACCCGGTTCAGGCCTCGCGGTAGAGCGCGGTGAGCAGTTCCAGCACGGCCTGGGTGGCGGGGTGCGGGTCGTCCTTCCACCAGGCGAGGCGCACGGCGATGGGCTCGCCGTCCCGCACCGGGCGGCAGACGACTCCGCGCCGTGGGTACTGGTTGGCGGTCGACTCAGCGGTCATGCCGACGCTGCGGCCGGTGGCGATCACGGTGAGCCAGTCGTCCACGTCGTGGGTGTCCTCGGTGGCCGGGCGGAAGTCGGGCGGCCACAGGTCGGCGGTCGTAGTGCCGGTGCGGCGGTCGACGAGGAGGGTGCGCCCGGCGAGGTCGGCCGGCCGGACCGAGCGGCGCCGGGCCAGGGGGTCGTCGGAGGCCACGGCGCACAGCCGTCGCTCCAGCCCGACGATGGCCGACTCGAACCGCCGGTCGTCCGGCGCTCTGCGGACCACGGCCAGATCGCAGGCGCCTTCCCCGAGTCCCGCGGTGGCCGAGTTGACGCGGACCAGGTCCAGATCGGTCTCCGGCTGCGTCCGGCTCCAGCGGCGCCGGAAGGGGAGCGTGTGCCGGCCGAGCGCCGACCAGGCGTAGCCGATCCGCAGACGGGCGTGGCCCGAGGCGGCGTCCCGGAGCAGATCGTCGACCTCGGCGAGGACCCGCCGGGCGTGCGCGACCACCCGCAGCCCGGTGCTCGTCGGCGTCACCGATCGCGAGGTGCGTCTCAACAGCCGTACGCCCAGGGCTCGTTCGAGCGATGCGAGGGTGCGGGACACGGCCGCCTGGGAGACGCCGAGCGCGAGGGCGGCGTCCGTGAAAGTGCGGTTGTCGAGGGATGCGATGCGCTACGACGGGGCCGGACGCCGGTGTCCGTGGGGTGGCCGGCGTCCGGGGCGGGGCCGTCAGTGCCGCATGTGCCGGCGCACCCACGCGGCCTGCCCGCCGTCGACGAGCAGATCGGTGCCGGTGATGAACTGGGCCTGCGGGCCGGTGAGGAAGGCCACCGCGTCGGCGATCTCGCCGGGTGTCCCGGTGCGTCCGGCGCCGCAGTCGTCGAGCATCCTGAGCATGTGTCCGCCGTGCGGGGATTCGGCCTCGGCCTTGGACATCGCGGTGGAGACGACGCCGGGGCTGACGGTGTTGATGCGGGCGCCGCGCAGGTTCCAGGCGAGTGCGGCGGCCTCCACGCGCACATGGTTGGCGCGCTTGGCGACCATGTAGGCGCGCAGCGAGTCGCTCCCCACGGCCGTGACGACGGCCAGGGAGAGCAGCTCCTCCGCCGGTGCGGTCGCCAGGGCGGCCTCGTCCTGGGGGCTGAGCGAGGCGTAGTGCCCGGCCATGCTGGACACGGCGACCAGCGCGGTGCCGCGCCCCGCGACCGCCTCGAAGGCGTCGATCACATGGACCGTGCCGAGCAGGTCGACCTCCAGGATCGTCCGCGCGGACGCGATCGAGGCGGAGACCCCGGCCGTGTGCGCCACCGCGAGCACCCGGCCCTCGCCGGCCGCGGTCCGCGCGAGCTTCTCGACGGCCGTACGGTCGGAGATGTCGGTGAGGACGCCGTGCGCCGCGTAGCCCTCGGCGCGCAACGCGGCCACCGTGCGGTCGAGTTGGCCGCGCGAGGCGTCGGCGAGGAACAGGGTGCGGCCGCTGCCGAGACGGCGCGCGATCGCCGTCCCCATGCCTCCGGCACCGGTGACCACGACGACGTCACGGGGTTCCTCAGACGGTCGGTGCGCCATGGACGGCCTCCTCCCAACTCGCTCCGGCCGCGATGGCCTGCCGCCAGCCGCGGATCACCCTGGGCGGCATACCGACCGCGAGAGCGCCGGAGAGCCGGTCTCCGGTGCGATACACGGCCACGAACCGCCGCTCGCCCAAGTCCCCTTCCACCACGGCGACTTCGTCGTGGCCGCGCAGATAGCCGTGGGCCTGGATCTTCATGTCGTACTGGTCGGACCAGAAGTACGGCACGGGCGCGAACGCCTTGCGCGCCTGGGAGTTGAGCAGGTTGCGGGCGGCGGCCATGCCCTGTTCGGCCGCGTTGGTGCGGTGCTCGATCCGCATCGACGTGCCGAACAGCGGGTTGTACCAGCGGGCGACGTCACCGGCCGCGTAGACGTTCCGGGCGGCCTCGCAGTACTCGTCGCACACCACGCCGTCGCCCACCGACAGTCCGCTGTCGGCGAGCCACTCGGTGTTGGGCAGCGAGCCGATCGCGACGAGCACCTCGTCGGCCTCGATCTCCTCGCCGTCCCCGAGCCGTACGCCCTCGTCGGTCACCTCGGTGACGGAGACGCCGGTGCGCAGGTGCACGCCGTGGTCCACGTGCGCCTGCGCCAGCACCTGGCCGACCTGCTCTCCGACGGCGTGCGCCAGGGGCACCAAGGCCGGTTCCAGCAAGGTCACTCGGGCGCCGAGACGCCGTGCCACCGCGGCGGCCTCCGCACCGAGGAACCCGGCGCCGACCACGACCAACCGCCGCCCGGGACCGAGCCGTTCGCGCAGCGTGAGGGCGTCGTCGAGCGTGCGCAGGACGTGCGCGCCCTCGCCGGGCAGCCGCCGGGGGCGCACCCCGGTGGCGATGATCAGCCCGTCGTACGACACCTGCGCGCCGTCCGACAGCCACAGCTCCTGCGCGGCCAGGTCGAGCGCGGTCGCGGCGACGCCGAGGCGCAGGTCGAGGTCGTGCCCGGCCAGGTCGGCCGGCGTGCGCAGGGCGATCTTGTCCGGCTCCCACTCGGCGGCGAGGACCTGCTTGGACAACGGCGGCCGGTCGTAGGGCGGGTGCGGTTCATCGCCCACAAGGGTGAGCGTGCCGGTGTAGCCCTCGCGGCGGAGTGTCTCGGCCGCCGCGAGTCCGGCGGCCGAGGCTCCGACGACGACGATCCGGGTCACTGCTCCACCAGTCGGATGGCCGCGGCCGGGCAGACCGCCACGGCTTCCCGTACGTCGTCGACGAGTTCGGCGCCGGGGTGCTCCTCCAGGAGGATCGCCACGCCGTCCTCGTCACGCTGGTCGAAGACGTCGGGGGCGGCGACCACGCACTGCCCGGAGGCGACGCATTTCGGTTCGTCGAGTTCGACCTTCATGGCTGTGTCCTTTGCTCTCGGTTCGTTCGTGAGGGGGTGGTCACCAGGCGACGGGCAGGCAGGCCACGCCGTACGTGGTGCCGGTGCGGTCGAAGGCCAACTGCTCGATGGGTGCGGCCAGTCGGAGGGTCGGGATGCGGCGGTAGAGGGTGCCGTAGACGACCTGGAGTTCGAGGCGGGCGAGGTTCTGGCCGAGGCACTGGTGGGGGCCGTAGCCGAAGGCCTGGTGCCGGCGGGCGGAGCGGGTGATGTCGAGGCGGTCGGCCTCGGGGAAGGCCTCGGGGTCCCAGTTCGCGGCGTGCAGGTCGAAGGTCATGCCCTCGCCGGCCCGGATGGTGATGCCGTCGATCTCGATGTCGGCCTTGGCGACCCGGCGGACGCCGGTCTGCACGATGGTGAGGTAGCGCAACAGTTCGTCGACCGCGCCGGCGACGACCTTCGGGTCGTCCGTGTCGCGCACCAGGGCGAGTTGGTCGGGGTTCTGGAGCAGGGCGAGCGTGCCGAGACTGATCATCGTGGCGGTGGTCTCGTGGCCGGCGATGAGCATGGCGACGCCCATGTGGACAGCCTCGGCGCGGGTCATCTCACCGGCCGTGACCCGCCCCGCCATCTCGGAGAGCACGCCCTCGCCCGGGTTCCCCAGCTTCAGCCCGATGAGCTTGTCCAGATAGGCGGCCAGCGCGCCGCTCGCCTCCCGCGCCTCCTGGGGAGAGGCGGCGCTGTCGAGCGCGATGCCGCTGTTGCGCTGGAAGAAGTCGTGGTCCTCGTACGGCACTCCGAGCAGTTCGGCGATGACCAGCGAGGGGACGGGCAGGGCGAGTGCGGTGAGCAGGTCGGCCGGGTTGGGGCCGGCCAGCATGTCGTCGATCAGTTCGTCGACGATCTTCTGGACGGGGGCCCGCATGGCCTCGATACGCTTGACGAGGAACGGCGCGTTGACCGTCCGGCGCAGCCGGGTGTGCTCGGGCGCGTCGGTGTTGGTGATCAGCCGCGGGGTGTGCGGGGCGATCTCGGCGCGGTGCGCGTTGACGTAGGGGAAGCCGCTCTCCAGGTCGTCGTCGCTGACGCGGGGATCGGTGAGCAGGGCGCGCTGGTGGGCGTGGCGGGTGATGAGCCAGGGCGTGGCGCCGTTCCAGATACGGACCCTGCTGATCGGTTTCCCGTCGCGCAGCCCGTGCACGGCCGGCGGCGGGGCGAGGGGGCAGCGCGCGTCCCGCCGCATGGGGTACTCGGGGGCTGTGGCCGCCGGGTCGGGCGCGGTGCCGATCAGGGTGTCGGCCATGTCTCTCCTCGGTGGTGGGGGCTCCGCGTGGGGCGGGGCGCCTGGGTATGGGGAACGAGGCCTCGATGAGCACATGCAAACAGAGCGGACTGACACCTTCCGGTCAGTTGCCTGACATCAACCTGACGTGGCCCAGATCACAGGTCGGCACTGTTGCCATGAACCGGACAGAGATGTCAGGGATGGTCAACTCAGGTGAATTACCTGCGAGTTGACGGGGCCGGGCGTCACGACGGCGACTCGCGAACGCAACGAGAAGAGGGCGGCGCCACGTCATCGTGACACCGCCCGGCACCCCACTTCACGGGGTGTCCATATTTGCTCCGCGCATCCCGTGCAACTCCCCCGGCGGGGCGCGTTCACCTCTCGCCGGTCGCCCGCCCGAGCCAGTAGCCGAAGCCCCGGCGCGTGTGGATCAGCGCCGCGCCTTCCTGGTCCACCTTGCGCCGGAGACGGGAGACGAGCTGCTCCATCGCGTTGTCGCCACGGAAGTCGCCCCAGACGTACCGGCTGATCTGCTCCTTGGACAGCACCTTGTGCGCGTTGACGAGGAGGTGGCGCAGCAGCCGGTACTCCGCGGGCGTGAGATCGAGGACGCGCCGTCCGCGCCGCGCCTGGCAGGTGGTGTCGTCCAGCACCAGGTCGGCGTAGTGCAGTGCGCTGTCCCGGCCGCCGCCCCGGCCGCGCAGTAACACCTGGATACGGGCGAGCACTTCGGCGATCCGGAAGGGCTTGGTGACATAGTCCCGCTCCCCCGCGCCCAGTTCGGGCAGCAGCTTGTCGAGGGCGTCCCAGCCGGTGAGCAGCAGGACGGGCGGGCGGTGCGTGACGAGCCGGCGGCCCTGCGCGAGGGCGCCCATCTCGGGCAACTCGGCGTCGATGACGACCAGTTCGAACCGCTGCTCCGCGAACCGTGACACCACCTCGCTGCCATTGCCGGCCGTCCTGATGTGGTAACCCGCCAACTCCAGTGTCGTGGAGAGGAGTTCGGCGTTGTCCGGCTCGTCCACGGCGACGAGCAGGTGCTGCCCGCCACCGCGGGCGAGTGAAGGTGTCTCACTGATGCTGCCGTACGTGGACATGCGCTCAGCCTACCGTCCTGCTTGCCTGACTCAAGCAATATCCATTCGCTTGCTTGACTCAAGTAAGTCACATATGCTTGCCTAACTCAAGCAAGCCCGCCGAAAAGGCGGACTGGCAGACAGCAGGAGCACAACTGAGCCCTCGCTCACCAGAGCCGGGGCCGCCTTGAGCGGAAGGCGGCTCCCGCGCCGAACCCGTGGGGACGGGGGTCGGCGCTGTCCCGGACCCGGTCGCCGGCCACTCCCCCAGATCGGCGCCGGGTCCGTGGACACACCCTCCTCCCCGTGCCCGACGTTCGGCGAACCAAGGAGTACGGCATGCGCGACAGTGGTCAGCAGAGACGAGGAGTACGCCATGCGCGGCAGCGGTCTTGAAGGGCGCAGTGTCGTCGTCACCGGGGCGGGGTCCGGGATCGGGCGGGCCGCCGCGCTCCAGTTCGCGCTGGCGGGTGCCGAGGTCGTGGTGGCGGACCTCGATCCGGCGGGCGCCGAGGCGACGGTCAAGGAGATCGAGCACGACGGAGGCTCCGCCGTCCGCGTCATCGGCGATCTGAGCGAACAGGCGGTGGTGGACGAGGTGATCGCCACCGCCGTCGGCGCGTTCGGCGGGCTGGACGTGCTGGTGAACAACGCCGGGGTCATGGACCGGATGTCGGCCCTCGCGGACACCGACGACGCCGAGTGGGAGCGGGTCATCCGGATCAATCTGACGGCGCCCTTCCTGCTCACCCGGGCCGCGCTGCCGCACATGCTCGCCGCCGGGCGCGGCGCGATCGTCTTCACCGCCGCCGAGGCCGGACTGCGCGGCAGCGCGGCGGGCGCCGCCTGCACCGCCGCCAAGCACGGGATCGTGGGCCTGGTGAAGTCCCTCGCCGTGATGTACCGAAGCCGGGGAATCCGCGCCAACGCCATCGCCCCCGGGGCCACCGCGACCAACATCACCTACGACGTCGACGCGCGCTCCCACGGCCCCGGGGTGATCGGCCCCGGCCTCGGCCTCTCCGACCGGATCGCCTTCCCGGAGGAGCAGGCGGCCGCGCTCGTCTTCCTCGCCTCCGACGCGGCCCGGCACATCAACGGCGTCGTGCTGCCCGTCGACGACGGCTGGTGCGCCGTATGACGGGCGGCGTTCCGGGCGGTCGCCGCGGTCGGGTCACGGCCGGTCGGGGGTCACCGCTGGACGAGCAGCCGGGTGGGGGTGCGCCGGTCGCGAGTGCCGTGGACGACCTGGAGTTCCAGCCCGGCCATGTCCTTCGGGGCCGCTCGACGTCGCCCGTGTGGGACAACAAGGCTGGCTGGTCGGGGAGTTCGAGGAGGGCAGAGTTCCGGACGGCGGGCACGGCGGTGTTCTCGCCGGTGAACGCGGTCCGGCCCGGGTGGCCGGGGCGGGTGACGTACCGCCGTCATGCGGACCTCGGCACGCGGCCGGAGCAGGCATCGCCGGAGTCCGTCGACGAGCTGCCGCCGGGACTCACGATCAACTCCCGGGTACCGCCGACCACTTCGGTCCACGCTGTCGTCCTGTCCGTCCTGATCCGGGTTCATGTGTGGTTTCCTCCGGACCGAGCAGAGTTGGATCTTGGCTGACGTGTTGCCTCAACAATTCCGTCCTTCGCCCGACGACACGCGGGAGCGGTCCCCCGAACCCACGGTGGAGCGCGCCGCACCCGTGCCGTCCCGTCCGCTCCCCCGGGCCCTGGCCGATGCGCCTAACCTGATCTCCATGCGCTCCACCCTGCGACAGGCGGCCCGGGCGACACTGCACCTGGTCGTCTCCGCCGCGATGGCCTTCGGGTCGTACATCTTCATCACCGTGCTCCTGATCACCGCGATCCTCACGGCCACGGTGGTCGGCGCGTTCATGCTGCCCGAGACCGTGCTGCTGATACGGCGGATCGCCGGGGCCAAGCGACATCAGGCGGGCGCCTGGACGGGGCGGAAGATCCCCGAGGCGTACCAGCCGCTCACCGGGACCCTGCGGGAGCGGGTGCGCGCGGCGGTGCGCGATCCGGGCACGCTGACCGACTTCCGCTGGATGGTCGCCTACTACGCCTACGGCGCCGTGCTGCCCGTGCTGATGCTGCCGCTGTGGCCGGTGGGGCTGGTCGTCGACGGGGTGTGGTGCGGGCTGCTGCGCCGCGAGGCCGTCGTCCTGCCGTTGATCAGCCGGCTCGCGGATCTCGACGCGCACTGGTCCACCCTGCTGCTGAAGCCCTCTCCCAAGGCCCGACTGGCCGTACGGGTCGAGGAGTTGGTGCAGACCCGGGCGGGCGCCATCGCCGCGCACGAGGCCGAACTGCGCCGGATCGAACGCGATCTGCACGACGGCACCCAGGCCCGTCTGGTCTCGCTGTCGATGCGGATCGGGCTCGCCAAGCGGGCCTACGACCAGGACCCGGCGGCGGCGCGCAAGATGCTCGACGACGCGCAGACGCTGGCCGAGGAGGCGCTGACGGACCTGCGGCACGTGGTGCGCGCGATCCATCCGCCGATCCTCACCGACCGCGGTCTGGTCGGCGCGGTGCGCGCGCTGGCCGCGAGCAGCGCGCTGTCCGTCACCGTGACCGTGGACGGGCTGACCGACGGGCACGACGGGCCGCGCGCCCCGGCCGCGGTGGAGGCGGCCGCGTACTTCGTGATCGCCGAGTCGCTGACCAACGCGGCCAAGTACAGCGGTGCCGACCGCGCCGACGTCCATCTCGCCCGCGTCCGCACCGGACTGCGCGTCCGGGTGCGCGACGAGGGCCGGGGCGGAGCCGACGAGGCGGGCGGATCGGGGCTGCTCGGTATGCGGCGCCGGGTCGCCGCGCTCGACGGCGGTGTGACTGTGACCAGCCCCGTGGGGGGACCTACCGTGATCGAAGTGGAGCTGCCGTGCGTCTGGTGAGCGTTGTGGGGGCGGGACTGTCATGAGGGTCGTGATCGCCGAGGACAACGCCCTTCTCAGGGAGGGCCTGGTCCTGCTGTTGACGTCGTCCGGGCACGAGGTGGTGGCCGTCGCCGGCAGCGGGCCGGAGGTACTGCCCGCGCTGCTCGAACACCGGCCGGACGTGGCCGTGCTCGATGTGCGGATGCCGCCCGGTTTCCGCGACGAGGGACTGCGGGCCGCGCTGGAGGCCCGGGAGAAGATCCCGGGGCTGCCGGTGCTGGTGCTGTCGCAGTATGTCGAGGAGTCGTACGCCGCCGAGCTGTTGGGCGTCGGCGCGAGCGGGGTCGGCTATCTCCTCAAGGACCGGATCGGCCGCGTGGACGAGTTCCTGGACGCGCTGGACCGGGTGGCGGCCGGCGGTACGGCGCTCGACCCCGAGGTGGTGACCGAGTTGCTGACCCGGCGCCGTAACTCACCGCTGGACTCGCTGACCCCGCGTGAGGGCGAGGTGCTCAAGCTGATGGCGGAGGGCCACGACAACACGACGATCGCGAAGACCCTGGTCGTCACGGAACGCGCGGTCAGCAAGCACATCGGCAACGTGTTCCTGAAGCTCAGCCTGCCGCCGAGCGACAGCGGGCACCGGCGGGTGCTGGCCGTGCTGGCGTATCTGCAGAACGTGTGACACGCGCCGCCGGTCGTCCCCGGGGATGACACGGCCGGCGGCGCGTACGGCGTTCTCAGTAGCGGCGATCCGCATTCTCAGTAGCCGCGATTGTCGGCAGCCGTACGACGACAGGACGGGGGTCCGCCCGGAAGTCTGGGACGGTCCCCCAGCAGAAACAGAGGATGTGAAGTGCTCCGTCCCTTGGCTGCTTTCCGCCGACCGCGGTCGGCCTCGGTCCCAGGAGCCCCGGCGGAGACACCCATGAACGACACCTGGCAGCGCTACGCGGACGAGCACATCCGCACCGTCGACACCATGGCGGCCGTCCTGCTGTTCGCCCTGTTCCTCTTCGGCAGCGAACTGGGCGTGCCCCGCGGTCCCCGGCCCACCGCGGTCGGCCTCACGATCGCGCTCGCCGCGGTCTCCTGCACGGCCCTGTTCTGGCAGCGGAGCCGTCCCCGTACGGTCGTCGCGGTCACGGCGTCGGCCGCCGCCGGGGCCGCCGCGCTGGGCCATCTGCTCACGCCGTTGCTGCTGGGGCCGTTGATGCTGGCGCTGTACCGGCTGGCCGTTCTCACCCACCGCAGGACGGCCCGCCGCTACTTCCTCGCGTCGGTCGTGCTGGTGGTGACCACGGCGACGGTGGTGGACGCGGTGCATCACCCCTGGCCGTTCAAGACCGTCGGCCCGGCCGCCTGGCTGCTGTTGCCGGTCGTCGCCGGGAACGCGGTCCGGCTGCGGGACGCCTATCTGGAGGCGGTGCGGGCGCGGGCCGAGTACGCCGAGCGCGGCCGGGAGGAGGCGGCACGGCACCGGGTGGCCGAGGAACGGATGTACATCGCCCGGGAGTTGCACGACGTCGTGGCTCACCATCTGGCGCTGGCCCACGCCCAGGCCGGCACGGCGGCCCACCTCGCGCGCACGCACCCCGACCATGCGCAGCGGATCCTGACGGAACTCGCCGGTACGACGTCCTCCGCGCTGCGCGAGATGAAGGGCACGGTCGGTCTGCTGCGCCGGCCCGACGACCCCGGCGCGCCGCTGGCCCCGAGCCCCGGACTCGCCCAACTGCCAGAGCTGACCGGCGCGTTCGCGTCCGCCGGGCTCACGGTCACCGTGACGACGGAGGGCGAGCCGCGCCCGCTGTCCCCCGGGGTGGATCTGACGGCGTACCGCATCGTGCAGGAGGCCCTGACCAACGTCGGCAAGCACGCCACGACCCGGTCGGCGCGCGTTTGGCTGCGCTACTCCTACGACCGGCTGACCGTCAGGGTGACCGACGACGGGGCGAGTGCGGTGACGGCCGCCGCGCCGGTCCCGGGCCACGGTTTCGGTCCGTTCGGGATGCGCGGGCGCGTTCGGCCGGCCGGCGGCAGCCTCCGGGCCGGGCGACCTGCCGACGCCGACAACGGGGTGGGCGCGGTACCGGTCACCGCACCGGCCTCAAGCCCCGCCCTCGGACGCATCGGCCTTCGCGAACGCGCCCGCTCCGTCGGCGGCACCCTCCGGGCCCGGCACCCCACCGACGGAGACAACCGGGCGGGCGCTGTACCGGCCACCGCACCGGCACCAGGCCCGAGCCACGGCTTCGGACTGATCGGCATGCGCGAACGCGCCCGCTCCGTCGGCGGCGTCCTCCGCGCCGGGCGCCGTCCCGACGGCGGCTTCGAAGTCACCACCGAACTGCCGCTGTATCCCAGCGCCCCGGAACCGGAAGAAAGCACCCCATGACCATCCGCGTACTGCTCGCCGACGACCAGGCCCTTCTGCGCGCCACTTTCCGGATCCTGATCGACACCTGTGAGGGCATGGAGGTGGTCGCCGAGGCGGCCGACGGCGCCGAGGCGATCCTGCTGGCCGGTGAACACCGCCCCGACCTCGTCCTGATGGACATCCGGATGCCCGGCACGGACGGTCTGACCGCCACGACCGCCATCTGCGCGGACCCGGCGCTGTCCGGCACCCGTGTCCTCATCCTCACCACCTTCGAGGTCGACGAGTACGTGGCACAGGCCCTGCGGGCGGGCGCGAGCGGCTTCCTCGGCAAGGACGTCACCGCCGAGGCCCTGCTGTCCGGCATCCGCACGGTCGCCTCCGGCGAGTCGCTCCTCTCCCCGCTCGCCACCCGCAGCCTGATCACCCGCTTCCTCGCCACACCCGCACAGGGCGCCCGGCTCGCGACGCCCGACCAACTCGGCACCCTCACCGCCCGGGAACGCGAGATCATGGCGATGGCCGCCGAGGGCCACTCCAACGACGAGATCGCCGAGAAGCTGTACGTCAGCCCGCTGACCGTACGCACGCATGTGCACCGCGCCATGACGAAGCTCGACGCCCGCGACCGCGCCCAACTCGTCGTGATGGCCTATCAGACAGGCCTGGTGCAGGCGCCGCCACCGCCGAGCCCCGAGTTCTGATCCGCCGGTCGCGCGACCCAACCGGCATCGCCTCCAGCGCAGTTGGGGGAACTCGCCGACGAACCCACAGCCGTGGTCACGCACCCGCTCCAGAGCCCCGTTCGGGCGAACCCCCGGCACAACAGGCGTGCCACCCCGGCCGCCCGTCGACACCTCTGCCGTGACCCTGCCCCGCATCTCACCCATGCTCGCCACCCCAGGCACCCTCCCGCCCGCCGAACAGGACACCCGCTGGGCCTACGAGACCAAGCAGGACGGCCAGCGCGTCCTGGTGTACCTCCCCGGCGACGGAAGCGTCCTCCTGCGTGCGCGCTCCGGTGCGGACATCACGGGCGCGTATCCCGAACTGCAGGCCCTGGGCGGCGAGTTGCGCGGCTCGCCGACGATCCTGGACGGTGAGGTGCTGGCCCTGGACGAACAGGGCCGCGCCGACTTCCAGTTGCTGCAGAACCGGATGGGCCTGGCCGGATCGCCCGCACTGGCGGCACACCGGGCCGCGAACACCCCGGTCCATCTGGTGCTGTTCGACATCCTTCACCTCGACCGGCCGCTCCTCGCGCTCCCCTACACCGACCGCCGCGCGGAGTTGGAGCAGCTCGGCCTGGACGGTCCGTGCTGGTCAACTCCCGCCGCGCTCACCGGACATGGCGCCGACGCGTTGCGAGCCACCCGCGCGCACGGGCTGGAGGGCCTGGTCCGCAAGCGACTGGACTCGGTGTACGAGCCCGGGGTGCGGTCCCGCGCCTGGATCAAGATCCGCAATCTGCGCAGCGAGGACGTGCTGGTCGGTGGCTGGGTGCCCGGCAAGGGGCGCCTGACGGGCCTGCCCGGTGCGGTGCTGGTGGGACAGCGCGCGGGCGGCCGACTGCGGTACGTCGGCAACGTGGGCACCGGCTGGAGCGAGGCCGAACGTGCCGAACTCGCCGCGCTGTTGCGGGCGGCCGGGACCGACACGTGCCCCTTCGATCCGGTACCGCCGGTCGCCGACGCGCGCTGGGTGCTGCCCCGACTGGTGGGTGAGGTCCGCTACAGCACCCGAACCCGGGCCGGAATACTGCGCCAGCCGTCCTGGCTGCGGCTGCGCCCGGACCTCGCGCCGGAGGAGTCGGCGGCGGACCTGCCCGAGCGTTAAAGAAGTTGCGCAGCTCAAGTATTGGGCCGCCCGTTACCGAAGTGACACCCCACCCCCTTGGCGCGTACATGGAAAGTCGGGACCATGAAAGCCCTTTCCCCCAGAGCCGTTGGGCTGCACCCAAGAGGAGGACGCAGTGTCGTCCCAGAAGTCCCGCATCCGCCGTGGAAGGTGGCTCGCCGGCCTCGGCGGTGCCGCCGCCCTGGTCATCGCCTTCCCCAGCGTCGCCTTCGCCGCGCCGCCCACGGCACTGCCCGCGAACGCCGAAGCCGCCGAGCAGACATATCTGCCCGCCTTCGACTACGACACGGACGGCTGCTACCCGACGCCCGCGATCGGCCCCGACGGGACCATCAACGGCGGCCTGAACCCGACGGGTTCGCTCAGCGGCCAGTGCCACGACGCCTCGGACCTCGACAACACCAACAGCTACTCGCGCTACAAGTGCAACAACGGCTGGTGCGCGTACATGTACGGCCTGTACTTCGAGAAGGACCAGGCCGTCGCCAACTCCAGCATCGGCGGGCACCGCAACGACTGGGAACACGTCGTGGTGTGGGTGCAGAACGGCACGATCCAGTACGTGTCGACGTCCAACCACGGTTCGTTCACCGTGCACGCGGCGTCCGAGGTCCGCTTCGACGGCACGCACGCCAAGATCGTCTACCACAAGGACGGCATCGGCACCCACGACTTCCGGCTGGGGAACGCGAACGACGAGCCGCCGGAGAACGACAAGCACACCTGGCAGTACCCGCCGCTCGTCGGCTGGAACGGCTACCCGGCGGGCCTGCGCGACAAGTTGAGCGCCTACGACTTCGGCAGCGCGAACTTCGGTCTCAAGGACGCGAACTTCGTGGCCCACCTCACGTCGGCGAAGCCTTCCGGAATCACGTTCGACCCCGCTGCCTGACGGTACCGTCCACAGGGCACCATCGTTCTCAGGGCTCCCGGGATCGTCTCGACCCCGGGAGGCCGAGAGGACGGAACGTGGTAGCTGAACGCGGGATCTCGCGCAGGGCGCTGCTCATCGCCCTGGGCATCGCCGGGGCGACGGCCATCCCCGCGGGTGCGCAGGGCCCGGCGCCCGGGAACGGATACGCCATGCCCACCCTCGCCTTCGACGACCCGGCCACCCAGCGACGTCTCGGTGCCCTGTACTCGTCCGCGCTCAGGTCCGTGTCCGGCGCCAACACCATCGGCGCGGACCGCTCGGTGTACGACAGGGCCGGCCTGCTCAGCTACCCGCCCGGCACGGTCGTCCGCGCGGGCGGCGGCTATCCCGCGCCGCAGCGCTGGACGCGGGACGCGGCCGTCAACGCGTGGAGCGGGGTCAGCCTGCTGGCGCCGGACGTCGGCCGCAACACCCTGTGGTCCGTGGTCGACCGCGTCCGGGACGGGTTCGTCGTCCAGCAGGACAACCAGTGGTGGGACCAGATCGTGTGGGTCCTGGCCGCGTACCACCACTATCTGGTCACCGGCGACCGGGACTTCCTCACCCGGGCCCACGACACGTCCGCGCGCACCCTCGCGGCCCGCCGCGCCCAGCACTTCAACCCGTCGTTCGGCCTCTTCGAGGGCCCGGGCTTCATGAACGACGGCATCTCCGGCTACCCGAGCCCGCCCGCCTCGACGTCCGTCCACTCGTCCTTCGTCCTGGACCACCCGCACGCCGACCAACTGATGTGCCTGTCGACCAACTGCCTCTACTACGGCGCCCATCAGGCCCTCGCCGCCATGTCCGAGTCCCTCGGCCACCCCGTGCGGGCCGCCTCGTTCCGCTCGGACGCGGAGCGCCTGCGCACGGCGATCGACCGGCATCTGTGGCGCGCGGACGCCGGCACCTACGGCTATCTCGTGCACGGCGAGGGCCCGCTCGCCGGACGCCTCGACACCTCGCAGGAGGGCGCGGGACTGGCCCTCGCCGTCCTCCTCGGCGTCGCCGACGCCCGCCGCGCCGGGCAGCTCCTCGACTCCACGCACTGGCAGCCGTACGGCATCGTCAACGTCTGGCCGCACTTCCCGCGCTTCGACGACCGGCGTCCGGGACGGCACAACGTGATGGTCTGGCCGATGGTCCACGGGCTGTACGGCCAGGCCGCCGCCGGCGCGGGCCGCACCGAGCCGTTCGCCCTCGCCGTGGACACCCTCGCCGGCCTGGTGGCCACGAGCGGCGGCTTCTACGAGCTGTACGACTCGGTGACCGGCGCCGTCGACGGCGGCTGGCAGGGCGGCGCCAGCGGCCACGCGCACCACTTCGTGTCCCAGCCCGACCAGACCTGGTCGGCGACGGCGTATCTGCGGCTGATCCACGACGGCCTGTTCGGCCTGACGTTCACGGACGACTCCCTACGGCTGAACCCGTGCCTGCCGTCGACCTGGGGGCCGGTGAGCCTGCGCGGGCTGCCGTACCGGGGCATGACGCTCGACGTCACGCTGAGCGGCGGCGGGAGCCGGGTGCGGTCGTGCACGGTCGACGGGGCGTCGGGCTCACCGGTCGTGGCCGCCGGTGGGCGGGGACGTCGCGTGATCTCTGTCGTGCTGGCCGACTGAGCTCCCCGCTGGCTGGGGGATATGCGGCTCCGCCGCCGGGGGGGGAGGGTCGATGGGCCGTCGTTCCAGTGCCGCGCCGTCGTGGCTGGTCGCGCCCACGCGGCGGAGCCGCATGTCGACACAGCCCCGCGCCCCAACGGGGCGCTGCCCAGGCCGCGCCCGAACCGCTTGGGTCCTCAGGCCTAGGTCCGGAGGTGGGCGCTTCTTCCTCCTCCGGTCTGTTCTGCGGACGCAGCTCCGCACCTAGCGTGCTGGGCATGGACACGAGCGGAACGCTGGAAGAAGCATTCGAACGACTGCACTCCACCGGGCCCGAGCGCGCGGGCTGGCTCAGCAACCACGCCCCGATGGTCGCCGAGGCGCTCGCCGCGCACGGGCAGGCGGGGGCCGTCCACCACTGGCTCGATCTCTACCGGGACAAGCTGGAGGACTTCCCCGATCCGGTGGCTCCCGTCACGGACGCCAACTGGCCTGCCGCGCTGGGTGATTCACGCCGGGCCGCCGACTGGATCGGCTACTTCTCCCGGGCTCTCGCCGAGCGGCCCTGGCAGGACGTGCTCGCCCTGTGGTGGCCTCGGCTGCTGCCCGGGATCGCCGCGGGCGCCACCCACCCGGTCATCCGCGTCGGGCATGCCGCACGGGCCCTCGGCCTCGACGAGAACGAACCCCGCCGTACCGAACTCGCCCACGGGCTCGGCTATTGGGCGGCGCGGCACCAACCCGTCTCGGGCATCGCGGAGTTGCCCGCCGGTCCCACTGCGGCCGGTGCCCTCGACGCCGTGCCGCCGATCGCGGGAGGGGCGGCCGGGTTCCGGGCACGGCTGGACACCGTACGTCAACTGCCCGTCTGGGCGGCCGAGGTGAGCGATCCGGACGTGGCGCGGGAGCGGCTCACCGAGCTGGTGCGCGCGGCCACGCATCGTTACGCGACCCACGGTCACGGCGAGCCGACCATGCTGGTGCACGCGGCGACGGCGCCCAACGCCGTGCTGCGCGCCCTGGACGCGCTCCCCCGCGAGCTGTGGGCGCCGAGCCTGCACGCGGCGTGGACCGCGTCCGCGGCGGTCACCGCGATGTACGCGCCGGAGGAGGCGGTCGGCTTCGTTCCGCACGTGCGGCTTACGGCCGAAGAGGTGATGGAGCGGGCCCTGGAGCATGGGGACGAGCACGTGATCAAGTTGACGGACACGGCCCTGGATGTCGGGGACGAGCGCGCTCTCGCCGCCGCACTGCGGGCCGTGGAGATCAGTGAGCCCCTGGTGCGAGGCCGGGCCTGAACCTGTTGCCAGGTGTACCCATCGGTCAACACGGGCATGCCGGACGGTCTATCGTGTCCGCATGTCCGTGCCCGAACTGATCCGTATCGTCTCCCGCGACTCGCCCATGGCGCTGGCCCAAGTGGAGCGTGTGCGCGCCGAGTTGGCCGTCCTCCATCCACAGGTGCGCACCGAGGTCGTGCCGGTCAAGACGACCGGCGACAAGTGGATGGGCGATCTGGCCCTGGTCGAGGGCAAAGGGGCGTTCACCAAGGAGGTGGACGCCGCGCTGCTCGCCGGCGCGGCGGATCTCGCGGTGCACTGCGTGAAGGACGTGCCCGCCGACCGGCCGCTGCCCGCCGGTACGACGTTCGCCGCGTTCCTGAAGCGGGACGACATCCGTGACGCCCTGGTCCACCCCGGCGGGCTGACCCTCGACGAGCTGCCGGCCGGCACCCGGATCGGCACCTCGTCGGTCCGGCGAGTCGCTCAACTCGCCGCCACGCACCCGGAGTTGGAGTGCGTGCCGTTCCGCGGCAACGTCAACCGGCGGCTGGAGAAGCTCGCGGCGGGCGAGGCCGACGCGCTGCTGGTCGCGATGTCCGGGCTGGAGCGCATCGACCGGTGCGACGTGATCAGCGAGGTGCTGTCCCCCGAGGTGATGATGCCGCCCATCGGCGCGGGCATCCTCGCCCTGCAGTGCCGTGAGGGCGACACCGACGTCATCGACACGGTCAGCGGCCTCGGTCACCCGGAGACCCACCGTGAGGCGACCGCGGAGCGCATGTTCCTGCACGTCCTCCAAGGGCACTGCAACAGCCCGATCTCCGGGTACGCGCAGGTGGACCGGAGCGGTGAACTGTCGCTGCGCGCCTGTGTGTTCACCCCGGACGGCAAGACGCGGCTCAACGCCCACGAGTGGGCCGGCCGCCTTGACCCGGCGACGCTCGGCACGTCGGTGGCGGTGGCGCTGCTGCGGCAGGGTGCCCGGGAGATCATCGACGGCATCCCGCACTGACCGGTAGGTCTCGGACCTGCGGGTCTCGGACCCGCGGGTCTCGGACCCGCGGGTCTCAGGGGGTGCCGGGTTCCGCCTGGTCCCGGAGGAAGTTGCTGACCTGGTGCGCCAGGCCGTCCCGCCCGGCACCGGCCGCGACGGCCTCCTCGCACAGACCGATGCCGCCCGCCCACAGGCGCCGCTCGGTCCACTCCTCCTCCACCCGCAACTGGACCTGTACGTCCACCTGCTTCAGGGCGGCCTCCGCACCGGCCGCGTACACGACGGCGGTGGCGCGGCGCAGCGGATAGACGTCGAAGCCCTCGATGAACTGCGAGCTGCGCCAGTCGATGAAGGCGCTCTCGCCGTCCGGGCCGAGCCTGACGTCGATCTGGCCGTCCTCCAGGTGGATGCCGTAGTGCCGCGCGCCGCGGTTCTCGACGGTGACACGGAGCGTGAAGTAGGTCAGCCCTTCGGCGGCGTCGTCGCGTCCGCGTGGCGGCTCGGCGGCGGCCAGGCTGTGGACGCGGACACGCAGACCGGCATGTTCGTCGTACTCGTGCCAGTCCCCGACCACGTTCGGCTCGTACACAATGCACCCTCTCGACCTCAGAGAGCTGCTTCCTATCTGTGTGCTCAGCGCACTGTCAAATGAGCGGAATGCGCTGTGGCCAGCGTTTTCGCCCGCTTGATCACTGATCAAGCCGTGCCCAGCGAGAATCCGCTTTCCGGCCGTCGAATCCCGGCCGGGGGCGTGCCGCACATCACGTCCCCGGCAAGATCAGCGGGCGAGCCGTCCGAGCAGGGAGGAAGCGGCCGCGATGCCCAGTGCGGCGGCCACCAGCAGGACGGCGAAGTCGGTGCCCACATGGGACGGGGTGCCTAGCAGCAGCCCGCGCAGGGCGTCCACTTCGTAGCTCAGCGGGTTCGCCTTGCTCACCGCCTGCAGCCAGCCGGGCATGATCGCCACGGGATAGAGGGCGTTGGAGCCGAAGAACAGCGGCATGGTGATGGCCTGTCCGAAACCCATCAGCCGGTCCCTGCTGAGCACGATGCCGGCGATGGTCATCGACAGACAGGAGAAGAAGGCCGAGCCGAGGATCACGATCGCCCCGACCCCGATCAGCTTCAGCGGGTTCCAGGTCAGCGCGACTCCGAGGATCGCGGCGATGACGACCACGACGACGGCCTGGATCAGCGACTTCACACCGGCCGCGAAGGCCTTGCCGGTGATCAGCGCCGAGCGCGGGGTGGGGGTGACGAGGAGCTTGTTGAGGATGCCGGCGTCCCGCTCCCAGATGATCTGGATGCCGTAGAAGATGGCGATGAACATCGCGGACTGGGCGATGATGCCCGGGGCGAGGTAGTCGATGTAGGGGATGCCCCCGGTGGGGATCGCCTTGATGCGGGTGAAGGTCTGGCCGAAGATCAGGAGCCAGAGCGCCGGTTGGACGGCTCGGGTGTACAACTCGGTGCGGTCGTGGCGGAGTTTCTGGAGTTCGACCGCGCACATCGCGATGACGCGGGCGGGCAACAGGCGCCAGCCGGCCCGGGGTTCGGGCGGGGTGAGCAGTAGGTTCAGGTCGTACTCGGGGGCGGGGTCAGCCGACGCGGTTCGCGGTGCGGCGGGTGCTTCGGACATCGCGGAAACCTCCTGACTGGTCTTCGAGACCGCTGCCGGCGATGTCCCGGAAGACGTCCTCGAGGGTGGGCAGCGGATCGGTGGCGGGCGCTCCGTCGGCGCGCCGGCGTTCGCCGAGGCCCTCGCGGAGCTGCTCCGGGGTGCCCAGGGCGCGGATGCGGCCGCGGTGCATCAGGCCGACGCGGTCGCAGTACTGGTCGGCCTCGTCCATGTAGTGGGTGGTGACCAGGACGGTCATGCCGGTGGCCTCGCGCACGGCGTTGATGTGTTCCCACACGCTGGTGCGGGCGATCGGGTCGAGGCCGATCGTGGGTTCGTCGAGGATGAGCAGGCGGGGCGCGCTGACCAGGGCCTGCGCGAGCTCCAGCCGGCGGACCATGCCGCCGGAGTAGGTGTTGGCCAGCCGGTCGGCGGCGTCCGTGAGGTCGACGGCCCGCAGCGCCTGGGCGACGCGTGCGGCTCGTTCTCTGCGCGGTACGTCGAAGACGCGGGCGAAGAGAGCGACGTTCTCGCGGCCGGTGAGCCCGCTGTCCGCGGACAGTTGCTGCGGGACGTAGCCGAGCATGCGGCGGACGGACATCTGCTCCTTGGCCGTGTCGTGGCCGAAGACGTGGACCATGCCCGCCGGGACCGGCAGGAGGGTGGTGATACAGCGGATGGCCGTGGTCTTCCCGGCGCCGTTGGGGCCGAGCAGTCCGAAGACCTCGCCCTCCCCCACGGACAGGTCGAGCCCGTCCACCGCGGTGGTCTCGCCGAAGGAATAGGCGAGCCGGGTGCAGCTCACGGCTGCGGGCCGCTCGGTGGCGGTGTCCTGCGTCATGAGTCCTCGGCCTCCTCGTGCAGATTGACGGCCAGTCGGTGCAGGGCCGGGATCGCCGCGCGCAGCGCGTCCCGGTCCGCCGGGTCGAGACGGTCGACCTGCGCGCGGACCAGAGCAGCGCGCCGCGCGTGCCAGTCGCCGAGCCGGGTCTTGGCCGTCTCGGTGAGCTGGAGGCGGGCGGCGCGCCGGTCGGCGGGGTCCGTCTCGCGGATCAGGAAGCCGTCCCGGGCGAGCTGGTTGACCAGGGTCGACACCGAGTTGCTCGCGAGGAACAGCTCCTTGGCCGCTTCCGAGATGCCGATTCCCGGCCGGACCTCGACCAGGCGCAGCAGCTCCACCTCGGCGCCGCGCAGGCGCGGCAGGGTCATCTCGCTGCGCAGTCGCCTGCGGATCAGCCGCTGGACACCGACGAGCGCGTCGGCCAGCTCTTCCGGGAACTTCTCCGTCTCCACCCCTGGAGATTACCTCTTTAGCAGAGGTAACTAACCCAAAAGGATGGTCAAGACACCTGCTCGGCAGGCCGTCGGACCGGTTCCGGTTGGACACTGGTGGAGACCGGTGGCCGCCGGTCCACGAGATCGGAAACGCGACTGCCATGAACCACGACAGGAAACCGTTCCCCGGAGAACCCGACTCCGTCTCCACCCGTACGGTGTTCGGCGCCCCCTGCTGGGTGAGTCTCACGAGCCGCGATGCGGAGACCACCGAGGCGTTCTACGAGGCCGTGTTCGGCTGGAAGTGGCGTTCCGCCAGCCTGGGTGACCGCTTCCGGATCGCCACGGCGAACGACGTTCCGGTGGCCGGTCTGGCCGCGGTGGCGTCCATGTGGCAGGTCGCGGTGGCCTGGACGCCGTACTTCGCGGTGCCCGACGCGGATGTGGCCGCGTCCCGGGTACGGGAGCGCGGCGCGACGGTCGCCGTGGGCCCGCTCTCCTTCCCGCCCGGCCGCGCGGCCCTGCTCGGCGACCGCGACGGCGCGACCTTCGGCATCTGGGAGGGCGACCTCATGGGCGGCTGGGAGACCTGGCGCCGCTCGGCACCGGCCTTCGTCCGCCTGCACACCCGGGACGCCTTCGACGCGGCGATCTTCTACGGCGAGGTCCTCGACTGGGCGTCGGCGGACCCGGCGAGCTGCGAGGTCCGGTACGAGGGCGGCGAGGTCGTCCTGCGCAGCGGCGGCAATGTCGTGGCGCGGATCGAGTCGGGCGCGCTGGAGGCGGCCCCGGACCCGGCCGTCCGCCCGCACTGGCAGGTCCACTTCGCGGTCTCGGACATCCGGTCCTGCGCCCGGGTCGTGGCCTCGCACGGCGGGAGCGTCCTGCGGGAGAACGCCCACGAGGCCGTGCTGCGCGACCCGGACGGCGCCCGGTTCACGGTGACCTCGCGCGACGCCCCCTGACGCTCAGCGCCGGGCGGGCCGTGACAGCAGCACCAGGCTGCGGGCCTCGACCGGCATCTCCGTGCCGGCTTTGTGCTCCGTCTCGTCCGGGGTGCCCTGCGGCTCGGCGGTGTCGATCAGGGTCGTCCAGCGCTCGCCGTAGGTGACGTCGGGAAGGCGGAAGTCGACGGGCTCCCAGTAGCTGTTCAGCAGGAGCAGGAAGGAGTCGTCGACGACGGGCCCGCCGTGCGGATCGCGTTCGGCGATGGCGTCGCCGTTGAGGAACACGCCCACCGAGTGCGCGTCGGAGCGCTGCCAGTCCCGGTCGGTCATCTCGCGGGCGTCGGGCAGCAGCCACACCAGGTCGGGCAGCGGCTGTCCGGCGTGCACGGCGGTCTCGCCGCGGAAGAAGCGACGCCGGCGCAGCACGGGATGCGCGGCACGCAGCCCGATGACATACCGCGTGAAGGCGGCGAGTTCTCGCTGCTCGTCGGTCAACTCCCAGTCGATCCAGGAGACTTCGTTGTCCTGGCAGTAGGCGTTGTTGTTGCCGCGTTGGCTGCGTCCGAGTTCGTCGCCGTGGCCGAGCATCGGGATGCCCTGCGAAAGGAGCAGCGTGGCAAGGAAGTTGCGCTGCTGACGGGCGCGCAGTTCCAGCACGGCGGGGTTGCCTGTCTTGCCCTCGGCTCCGCAGTTCCAGGACCGGTTGACGCTCTCGCCGTCCCGATTCCCTTCCCCGTTGGCCTCGTTGTGCTTGTCGTTGTACGAGACCAGGTCGCGCAGCGTGAACCCGTCGTGCGCGGTGACGAAGTTGACGCTGGCGCGCGGCCGTCGCCGGCTGTGCTGGTACAGGTCGGAGGAGCCGGTGAGCCGGGACGCGAACTCGCCGAGCGTGTGCTCGCCGCCCCGCCAGAAGTCCCGTACGGCGTCCCGGTACTTGCCGTTCCACTCCGACCACAGCGGCGGGAAGTTGCCCACCTGGTAGCCGCCCTCGCCCAGGTCCCACGGCTCGGCGATGAGCTTGACGCGGCTGATCACCGGGTCCTGCTGGATCAGGTCGAAGAACGCCGACAGCCGGTCCACCTCGTGGAACTGCCGGGCCAGCGTGGCCGCGAGGTCGAAGCGGAAGCCGTCGACATGCATCTCGGTGACCCAGTAGCGCAGCGAGTCCATGATGAGCTGAAGGACGTAGGGGTGCCGCATCAGCAGGCTGTTCCCGGTGCCCGTCGTGTCGTAGTAGTGGCCCCAGTCACCGTCCACCAGACGGTAGTAGGAGGCGTTGTCGATGCCCCGGAAGGACAGGGTGGGGCCCTTCTCGTTGCCCTCGGCGGTGTGGTTGTAGACGACGTCGAGGATCACTTCGAGCCCGGCGGCGTGCAGCGCCTTCACCATGGACTTGAACTCGGTGACCTGCCCGCCTCGTTCGCGGTGTGCGGCGTAGGCGTTGTGGGGCGCGAAGAAGCCGATGGTGTTGTAGCCCCAGTAGTTGGACAGTCCGCGGTCCTGGAGCACCCCGTCCTGCATGAACTGGTGCACCGGCATCAACTCGACCGCGGTCACCCCGAGTTGGGCGAGGTGGTCGACGACCGCCGGGTGCGCGAGTCCCGCGTACGTCCCGCGGAGTTCCTGGGGGACCTCCGGGTGGGTGCGGGTCAGGCCCTTCACATGGGCCTCGTAGATCACCGTGTCGGCGTACGAGCGCCGGGGCGGGCGGTCGTCGCCCCAGTCGAAGGCCGGGTCGACCACCACGCCGAGCATGCCGTGTCCGGCGCTGTCGGCGGGGGCTGGTCCGGCCGAACGCTCGTACAGTGAGGGGTCGTTGTCGATCTGTCCGTCCACCGCCCTGGCGTACGGGTCGAGGAGCAGTTTCGCCGGGTTGCAGCGGTGTCCGAGGGTCGGCTGCCAGGGGCCGTGCACCCGGTAGCCGTAGCGCTGGCCCGGCCCGATTCCCGGCAGGTAGCAGTGCCACACGAAGCCGTCGGCCTCGGTCAGCCGAACGGTGCGGTGGCTGCCGTCGTCCTCGACGAGGACGAGGTCCACGCGCTCGGCTACCTCGCTGAACAGCGCGAAGTTGGTGCCCTTCCCGTCGAAGGAGGCACCCAACGGACAGGGGTGCCCGCTCCACACGGACACCCCTTTCCTGCGCGGGCTCGCGGTCACCGGGCGTCCTCCAGGAGGCCGCGCGTCGGACGGGCCGGCAGGGCGGTCGGCACCTCGCGGGGAAGCTGGAGCATCTCCCGCAGACGCGGCGCGGGTGTCCTCGGGACACGCGGGACGCGTTCACCGCTGCGGGCGCGCTGCGAGAACCAGATGACCTTGCTTCCGGCGTCGGTGGCGCAGCAGCCCCAGCCGTCGCTCATCGCGGCGATCCGGGCGAGGCAGGCGCGCAGGTCCAGGTCCGGGCGCAGATCGCGGTCGTTGTCGCCGATGGCGGTGATCAGGTGCTGGCCGTTCCACCACAGCTCTATCGACGTCTGCTTGTCCGTGGCGTGCTCGTCGATGGCCCGCAGCAGCAGCTCGGCGCCGCGGCGAACGGGCTCCACGAGGATCTCCAGGTCCCAGAGCCGGAGATGGGCGGCCAGAATGCGCCCGACCTGTCCGACCCGTTCCGGAGTGACGTCCACATCGAGGTGGTAGTAGCAGGGCACTGCGGTCTTCATCGTCGTTGGCTCCCTACCGGCGAAGCTCACGCTTCCCCTCGCCCTGCGGGGCCGGGGCCCCGAACACGAAGCGTGAGCAATGATCGCTTCTGAGTCAGCTCCAGAGTGCGAGCGCTAGGCCATTCGTGCAACACGAGCGACGGACGAGGTGGTTGAAGATCCAACAAGACGCTTGGTCATCACCTGTGCACCATGAGTGAAAGCCTCGACTGCCGTGACGGAGCCATGCCGCTCCGCACACGGCCGCCACCCGACGGTCGGGAAACGCGGTCCGCCGAGGCGGAAGGTGAACAGCGCCATGCTGCTACCCGCCAAAGCCGAAGTCGCCCGCCAACTGCGGCGCTATCGGGCGTGGGAACGCGTGATGCTCGCGTCGCCGGGCGACCGGACGGTACGGGCCACCTTCGAGGACGCGGGCTACACCTTGTGCGTGCTGATGGGGAAACGCTGCGCGCGCGAGGCCGCGGAAGCCGCCGAGCGCTATCTGCGCAGCAGCGCGGTCTCCTACCTCCAGGAGCAGAACGGACACCCTCGTACGACGGCCGTCGTGCACCGCGGGCCACCCGTCACCGCCGCCGTCGACCGGCGATCCCCCGCGGGAAGGTAATCCCCCTTCCGGCGCAGCCTGGACCCCGGCCGGGTGAACAGCCCGGCCTCGAGCACGGCGGAGGTGAGACCCATGAACGCGACCCCGGCAGCCATCGGCCGCATTCCGGTACGTGACGTACGCCCGGCCGTGGACAGCGGCGCGCGCCCGGCGAAGGCGGTGGTCGGCGAGACCTTCGAGGTCACCGCCACCGTGTTCCGCGAGGGCCACGACACGATCGGCGCGAACGTCGTTCTCTGCGACGAGAACGGCCGCACCGGCCCGTGGACCCCGATGCGCGAACTGACCCCCGGCAGCGACCGCTGGGGCGCCGAGGTCACCCCGGACGCGCCGGGCCGCTGGTCCTACGTCGTGGAGGCCTGGGGCGACCCCATCGCCACCTGGCGCCGGGCCGCCCGCGTCAAGATCCCGGCCGGCATCGACATCGGCCTGATGCTGGAGGAGGGCGCGGAACTGCACGCGCGAGCCGCCGGCGGGCTGCCCGAGGGACCGGCCCGCGCCACGGTGCTGGCCGCGGCGGAGACACTGCGCGACGACACGCTGCCGGTGGGAACGCGGTTCGTGGCCGCGCTGACGCCGGATGTGGAGCGAGTGCTGGAGGCCTGTCCGCTAAGGGAGTTGGTGACTGTCTCCGAGCCGCGCGGGCTGCTGGTGGAGCGGGAGCGCGCGCTCTACGGCGCCTGGTACGAGTTCTTCCCCCGCTCCGAGGGCACCGCCGAGACCCCGCACGGCACGTTCCGTACGGCGGCGCGGCGACTCGACGCGATCGCGGCGATGGCCTTCGACGTGGTGTATCTCCCGCCGATCCATCCCATCGGGACGGCCTTCCGCAAGGGCCGGAACAACTCGTTGTCCGCCGGGCGCGAGGATGTCGGCGTCCCCTGGGCGATCGGCTCACCGGAGGGCGGGCACGACGCGATCCACCCCCGGCTTGGCACGCTGGAGGACTTCGACGCGTTCGTAGGACGGGCTGCCGAGCTGGGCCTGGAGATCGCGCTGGACTTCGCGCTCCAGTGCTCGCCGGACCATCCATGGGTGGACAAGCACCCGGAGTGGTTCCACCACCGCCCCGACGGGACGATCGCGTACGCGGAGAACCCGCCGAAGAAGTACCAGGACATCTACCCGATCGCCTTCGACCGGGACATGGACGGCCTGATCGCCGAAACGCTGCGCGTGCTGCGGCACTGGATGGACCACGGGGTGCGGATCTTCCGCGTCGACAACCCGCACACCAAGCCGGTCGTCTTCTGGGAGCGGGTGATCGCGGACATCAACGGCACCGACCCCGACGTGATCTTCCTGGCCGAGGCCTTCACCCGTCCCGCGATGATGGCCACCCTCGCCCAGACCGGCTTCCAGCAGTCGTACACCTACTTCACCTGGCGCAACACGAAGGCCGAACTCACCGACTACCTCAGCGAGTTGGCGGGCGAGTCGGCCGCCTACATGCGGCCGAACCTGTTCGTGAACACCCCCGACATCCTCCACGAGTTCCTCCAGCACGGCGGCCGCCCCGCCTTCGAACTGCGCGCCGTACTGGCCGCCACCTTGTCCCCGACCTGGGGTGTCTACAGTGGCTACGAACTGTGCGAGAACGCCCCTCTCCGGCCGGGCAGCGAGGAGTATCTCGACTCCGAGAAGTACCAACTCCGCCCGCGCGACTGGGAGTCCGCCGAGCGGGAGGGACGTAGCATCGCGCCATTGCTGGGCACGCTCAACGGCATCCGGCGCCGTCACCCGTCGCTGCACCGGCTCAGGAATCTCCGCTTCCACCGGACGGACAACGACGCGCTGATCGCGTACAGCAAGACGACGGGTGTGGACACGGTTCTGGTGGTCGTCAACCTCGATCCGCACCACACCCAGGAGGCCACGGTCTCGTTGGACATGCCGCAACTCGGCCTGGAATCAAACGAATCCATGTCGGTGTACGACGAACTGACGGGTGAGTCCTATCAGTGGGGCAGGACCAACTATGTGCGACTGGAACCCGGCCGGGCTCCCGCGCACGTGTTCCACGTCCGGCGGTCCACACAGAGCGGAGGGTCAAGAGCTTCATGACTGTCAACGAACCGGTCCACGACACCTTCGAGGACACTCCCGCCAAGGACCGGGACCCCGAGTGGTTCAAACGCGCCGTCTTCTACGAGGTCCTGGTCCGCTCCTTCCAGGACAGCAACGGCGACGGCATCGGTGACCTCAAGGGCATCACCGCCAAACTCGACTACCTCCAGTGGCTCGGCGTCGACTGCCTCTGGCTACCGCCGTTCTTCAAGTCCCCGCTGCGCGACGGCGGTTACGACGTCTCCGACTACACCGCCGTACTCCCCGAATTCGGCGACCTCGCCGACTTCGTCGAGTTCGTCGACTCCGCCCACCAGCGGGGCATGCGCGTCATCATCGACTTCGTCATGAACCACACCAGCGACCAGCACCCGTGGTTCCAGGAGTCCCGCAGAGACCCCGACGGCCCCTACGGCGACTACTACATGTGGGCCGACGACGACAAGCAGTACCCCGACGCCCGCATCATCTTCGTCGACACCGAAGCCTCCAACTGGACCTTCGACCCCGTCCGCAAGCAGTACTTCTGGCACCGCTTCTTCTCCCACCAGCCGGACCTCAACTACGAGAACCCGGCCGTCCAGGAGGAGATCCTGGCCGCCCTCCGCTTCTGGCTCGACCTCGGCATCGACGGCTTCCGGCTCGACGCGGTCCCCTATCTCTATGCGGCCGAGGGCACCAACTGCGAGAACCTGCCCGCCAGTCACGACTTCCTGAAGCGTGTCCGGCGGGAGATCGACGCGATGTATCCGGACACGGTGCTGCTGGCGGAGGCGAACCAGTGGCCCGAGGACGTCGTCGACTACTTCGGCGACTACCAGAGCGGCGGGGACGAATGCCACATGGCGTTCCACTTCCCCGTCATGCCCCGCATCTTCATGGCGGTACGCCGGGAGTCCCGCTACCCCGTGTCGGAAATTCTCGCCAAGACCCCGTCCATTCCGTCGGGTTGTCAGTGGGGCATCTTCCTGCGCAACCACGACGAGCTGACCCTGGAGATGGTCACCGACGAGGAACGCGACTACATGTGGGCCGAGTACGCCAAGGACCCCCGCATGCGCGCCAACATCGGCATCCGAAGGCGCCTGGCCCCCCTGCTCGACAACGACCGCAACCAGATCGAGCTGTTCACAGCCCTGCTGCTGTCGCTCCCCGGTTCGCCGATCCTCTACTACGGCGACGAGATCGGGATGGGCGACAACATCTGGCTCGGCGACCGCGACGCCGTCCGCACCCCCATGCAGTGGACACCGGATCGCAACGCAGGTTTTTCGTCCTGTGACCCCGGCCGGCTGTCGCTGCCGACCATCATGGACCCCGTCTACGGCTACCAGGTCACCAACGTCGAGGCGTCGATGTCGTCGCCCTCCTCGCTGCTCCACTGGACCCGCCGCATGATCGAGATCCGTAAGCAGAACCCGGCGTTCGGCCTCGGCTCGTACACGGAGCTCCAGTCGTCGAACCCGGCGGTGATCGCATTCCTGCGTGAGTACGAGGACGATCTGGTCCTGTGTGTGCACAACTTCTCGCGGTTCGCGCAGCCCACGATGCTCGATCTGCGGGAGTTCGACGGCCGGCATCCCGTGGAGCTGATCGGCGGGGTGCGTTTCCCGGCCATCGGTGAACTGCCGTATCTGCTCACGCTGGCGGGGCACGGCTTCTACTGGTTCCGGCTCTCGCGAGCCGCCCCCCGCGTCGGCCGACGACTTTGAGGATGTGCCCGCGTTTGAGGATGTGCCCGCGAAAGGACGCGTCACCATGCCGAAGACCGCACCTCTCCGCCTGAGCAGCCCCGGCGTCGACCGGCCTCCGGCCACGCTCGCCGGGCTGCTGCGCGAATGGCTGCCCGGGCAGCGCTGGTTCGCCGGCAAGGACCGGCCGGTGGCCGACCTCGATGTGCTGTCCACCACCGAGCTCTTCCCGGGCTGCCTCCATGTGCTGGTCCACGCCTCCCCCACCGGGGTTCCCGCTCCGGGCGGCACTCCCCCGCCCGGTGACTGTTACCAACTCCTGCTCGGCGTACGGGAACACGTCTCGCCGCGCCTTTCCCGGGCCTACATCGGCCGTGTGCGGGAAGGTCGGTTGGCCGGACTCGCGGTCTACGACGCGCTGCAGGATCCCCGGTCGGCGGAGTTGCTGCTGGAGCGGCTGCGGCATCCCGGTACGACCGGTCCCCTGCACTTCGAGGCGGACCCGTCGGTGTCCGTGCCCGCCGGACTCGCGCCCCGGCTGTTGGGCGCCGAGCAGTCCAACTCCTCGCTGGTGTACGGCGACCGGTTCATTCTGAAGGTGTTCCGGCGCATCCAGCCCGGCGTCAATCCGGATCTGGAGCTGCCGGGGGCGCTGGCCGCGCAGGGCTGTACGCGGGTCCCGGCGCCGGTGGCGTGGTTCCGGACGGCCGAGCCGCGGGCCGCGACGCTCGGCGTGCTCCAGCCGTTCCTGCCGGACGCCTCCGACGGCTGGGCGCTCGCGCTGCGCGCCCTCGCCGCGGGTGACGAATTCACCACCGAGGCATACGAGTTGGGGCAGGCGACCGCCGAGGTCCATCTCGCGCTGACGGCGGCCTTTCCGTCCGGGGACGGAGGACCTCTCGCCGAGTACGACCGTACGGAGACAGCGACGGCGACGGCGATGACCGAACGGCTGGAGGCCGCCGCGCACTCCGTGCCCGCGCTGCGGCCGTTCGTACCCGGGCTGCGGACCGCGTTCGGCGCACTCGTCGGCCGGGATGCCGGGCCGCCCGCCCAGCGCGTCCACGGCGACCTCCATCTCGGCCAGGTGCTGCGGGCCGGCCGCGACTGGTTCGTCATCGACTTCGAGGGCGAACCGTCCAGGCCACTGGCCGAGCGGCGCAGCGCGCAGTCCCCCGTGCGGGACATCGCCGGCATGCTGCGCTCCTTCGACTACGCGGCCCGGCAGCGCCGCCCCTGGCGCCCGGAGTGGGCCCTCCGCTGCCGGGAGGCCTACTGCGCGGGCTACGCGGCCCGGGCCGACTGGGACCCCCGCACCAAGCACGCCCTGCTGCGCGCGTACGAGACGGACCGCGCCGTGTATGAAGTGCTGTACGAGGCCAGACACCGTCCGGACTGGCTTCCCGTACCCATGGCGGCGATCGAACGTCTCGCCGTCCGAGGAGGCTGAACTCCGTGGCCCTGCACGACACTTCACCTCAGGAGACGGGCGGCCCGTCCACGACCGACGGTCCGGAGACGGGCGAGCCGATCGCGTCCACGACGCCGGGTGCCTGCGGCTCGACCGCACCTGGTGCACCGGAAGCGGACAGCCCGACCGCGCCCGTTCCGGTCCCCCCGAGCAGCGCGAGCGGCACCGCCTCACCCGCCCCCCTGGACCCGGCCGACCGCGACCGTCTCCTCGCCGGTGCCCATCACGACCCGCACGCCCTGCTCGGCGCGCATCCGGTGCCGGGTGGGATCGCGTTCCGGGCGTTGCGGCCGTACGCCCGTGCCGTGAGCGTCGTGATCGGCGGGGTGCGCAGCCCGCTCGCCTCGGACGGGGGCGGGCTCTTCTCCGGTGTGCTGCCGCTCGACGCGCTGCCGGCGTACACGCTGCTGGTGTCGTACGCGGAGGGGGACGAGCGCGAGGTCCACGATCCGTACGGCTTTCTGCCCGCCCTCGGTGAACTGGACCTGCACCTCGTCAAGGAGGGGCGGCACGAGGAGTTGTGGAAGGCGCTCGGCGCGGAGCCGATGACCCACGGCGGGGTGCCCGGCACCCGTTTCGCCGTGTGGGCGCCGAACGCCCAAGGGGTGCGTGTCGCGGGGGACTTCAGCTCCTGGGACGGGACCGCCTTCCCCATGCGGTCGCTCGGCTCGTCGGGGGTGTGGGAGCTGTTCCTGCCGGGTGTGGGCGAGGGCGCGCGCTACAAGTTCGAGATCACCTCCCGGAGTGGCGAGCGCTTCCTCAAGGCCGACCCGATGGCTCGCCGCACGGAGGTACCGCCCGCCACGGCGTCCATCGTGACGGCCTCGCACTACGAGTGGGGCGACGAGGACTGGCTCGCGCGACGGACCGAAACCCCGGTCCACGAGGCGCCGTTCTCCGTGTACGAGGTGCATCTCGCCTCCTGGCGAGCAGGATTGACGTACCGTCAGCTCGCCGTCGAACTCCCCGCCTATGTGAACGAACTGGGCTTCACCCACGTCGAGTTCATGCCGGTCACCGAGCATCCCTTCGGCGGTTCCTGGGGCTACCAGGTGACCGGCTTCTACGCCCCGACCTCCCGCCTCGGCACCCCGGACGACTTCAAGTTCCTCGTCGACGCCCTGCACCGGGCCGGCATCGGCGTGATCATGGACTGGGTTCCGGCGCATTTCCCCAAGGACGACTGGGCGTTGGCCCGGTTCGACGGGGAGCCGTTGTACGAGCCCGGAGACACGCGGCGGGCCGAGCACCCGGACTGGGGGACGTACGAGTTCGACCTCGGGCGGACCGAAGTACGCAACTTCCTTGTGGCGAACGCCGTCTACTGGTGCCAGGAGTTCCACATCGACGGCCTGCGCGTGGACGCGGTCGCCTCGATGCTCTACCTCGACTACTCACGCGACTCGGGCCAGTGGACCCCGAACGTGCACGGCGGGCGCGAGGACCTGGACGCGGTCGCCTTCCTCCAGGAGATGAACGCGACGGTGTACCGCCGGGTGCCCGGTGTCGTGACGATCGCCGAGGAGTCCACCGCCTGGGACGGGGTGACACGGCCGACCGACACCGGCGGGCTGGGGTTCGGGCTGAAGTGGAACATGGGCTGGATGCACGACTCGCTGGGCTACATGGCGCACGAGCCCGTCCACCGGAAGTTCCACCACCACGAGATGACGTTCTCCATGGTGTACGCGTACAGCGAGAACTACGTCCTGCCGATCTCCCACGACGAAGTCGTCCACGGGAAGCGGTCGTTGGTGTCGAAGATGCCGGGCGACTGGTGGCAGCAGCGCGCCGACCACCGGGCGTATCTGGGGTTCATGTGGGCCCACCCCGGCAAGCAACTCCTCTTCATGGGCCAGGAGTTCGCCCAGGGCGCCGAGTGGTCCGAGTCCCACGGCCCCGACTGGTGGCTCCTCGACCCGGCCTACGACGCCGCACCCGACCACCGGGGCGTCCAGCACCTCGTCCACGACCTCAACACGGTCTACCGCGCGACTCCCGCCCTGTGGCAGCGCGACACCGACCCCGGTGGGTTCCGCTGGGTGACGGGTGACGCGGCCGAGGACAACGTCTTCGCCTTCCTCCGCTACGACACCGACGGGTCCCCGCTGCTCGCCGTCAGCAACTTCTCCCCCGTCGTGCGCCACGACTACCGTCTCGGCGTCCCGGGCGACATCCCCGCCTGGCGGGAGAGCCTCAACACGGACCGGGCCGTCTACGGTGGAAGCGATGTCGTCAATCCCGACCCGGTCAAACCGGAGGAAGGCCATATCCGGCTCACTCTTCCGCCCCTGGCGACGGTGTGGTTGACCCCTGGGTGACCTGCTTCGGCGTCCGGCCGGCCGAAATCACAAACTCCGCATGGGCAGTTCCTGGTTCCCCTCACCAAACGCTCACACCTGGGCTACATTCGAGCACCGTCGATAACAGTAATGATCGGCCAAGTCACGCCCCGTACAACCCAGGAGCAGCGCATGCGCGACTTCGCCGTCGCTCCACCCCCCACCTCCACCCACAACGGCGGCCTCGCCGACAGCATCTTCGAGACCGCGGTCCTCAACCCCACCCTTCCGCTGATCGCGCGCCGGTCCGACCCGTCCTCCGAGGTGTGGGAGGAGGTGACCGCCGTGGAGGTGCGGGACGAAGTCGTCGATCTGGCCAAGGGGTTGATCGCCTCCGGGATCTCACCGGGCAGCCGGGTCGCGATCATGGCCCGCACCCGTTACGAGTGGACGGTGCTCAGCCACGCCCTGTGGGCGGTCGGCGCCGAGGTCGTGCCGGTGCATCCGACGTCCTCGCGGGAGCAGGTCGAGTGGATCCTGCGGGACGCCAACTGTGTGGCCGTGGTCGTGGAGGACGAGCAGGGCATCATGACCGTCGGCACGGTGTGTGCCGCGCTGCCGCTGCTGCGGCACGTCTGGCAGTTGGACGCCGGGGCCCTGGCCCAGATCGTCGAGCGGGGCACGTACATACCCCAGACCACGGTGGACTCGCTGCGCCGGATCGTGATGCCGGACTCGACCGCGGTCATTGCCTACACCTCGGGCACCTCGGGCCGCCCCATGGGCTGCGCGCTGAGCCACCGCAGCCTCGCCAGCCCCTGCGACACGCTGCTCGCGGGCTGGTCGCACACGGCGGCGCTGCCGGGGGAACAGCCGGCCGTCCTGGCCTTCCTGCCCTTCTCGCACGTGTACGGCCTGATGATCCAGGGGCTGTGCATGCGCGGCGGCTGGCTGATGGCCCACGAGCCGGAGATGACGGAGGCGGCGCTGGTGTCGGCGCTGCGCACCTTCCGGCCCACCTACCTGTACGCCGTACCGTCCATCTTCGAGAAGATCTACAAGAACTTTCTCCGTACGGCCCAACAGCTCGGACGGGGCGCCCTGTTCGAGCGTGCCGCCTCGACCGCGCGGGAGTTCGCCACGGCCGAGGAGCGCCAGAGACTCGGCCGGGGTTCGGGCCCCAGCTTCGACCTGCGGCTCCAACACGCCCTGTTCGAGCGGACGGTGTACCGCAAGCTGCGCGCCGGGCTGGGCGGCCGGGTGGTCCGCGCGACGTCGGGCGGCTCGCCCCTGAACCGTGAACTGTCCCTGTTCTACTCGGGTATCGGCATCCTCGTGCACGACGGCTACGGCCTCACGGAGACCGCCGGCGGGATCACGATGCAGCCGCTGGGCCGGGAGAAGATCGGCACGGTCGGGCAGGCGCTGCCGGGCACGGATATCCGGGTCGCCGAGGACGGGGAGATCCTGGTGCACGGCCCTTCGGTGTTCCAGGGCTACATCAACGACGAGCGGGCGACCCGGGCGGCGCTCAACGCGGGCTGGCTGGCCACCGGGGACATCGGGCGGCTGGACACCGAGGGGTATCTGACGATCACCGGCCGCAAGAAGGACATCATCATCACCAGCAGCGGCAAGAGCGTCGCGCCCGCCGCGCTGGAGAACCGGCTGCGGATGCATCCCCTGATCCATCAGGCGGTGGTGGTCGGCGACGACCGTCCCTGTGTGGGGGCGCTGCTCACGCTGGACCCGGAGTTCGTGGCGCACTGGCGGGCCGGGCTGGCACTGCAGAGCGACGCGCGGGGCCGGGAGGCGCGGGAGGAGAACGCGCTGCGGGAGGAGATCACGCGGGCCGTGGCGGCCGCCAACAGCCCTGTGGGGCGCGCCGAGTCGATCCGGGTGTTCCGGGTGCTGCCGCAGCCGTTCGACGTCGCGGGCGGGCTGCTGACGCCGTCGATGAAGCTGCGCAGGGACGCGATCGTGCGGCACTACGCGTTCGAGATCGACGCGATGTACCAGGCACGCGCGCGTGCCCCGCAGCAGTCGGCGGAGGAACAGCTCTCGGGCTGGGACGACGCGGACAACGTGTTCCGCTGAGGTCAGCGGCCGGGTCTCACTCCGGGCGGTGGGCGACGACCGCGAACATCGTCACGGACATGTGCAGCGCGCCCCGCTCGGCGGCCTCGGAGAGGTCGGCGTAGGCGCGGTCGCGCTGGGCCTCGGTCAGGGCGCCGCGGCGCACGGCGGACTCGCCGAGCATGCGGATCAGCGGCCAGGCCACCGACCGGTGGTCCTGGAGCAGCGCCTGCGAACCGCGGTCGTCGACGACGAGCCCGGCCGCGCTGAGCTGGCCGACGAGTCGGCGTCCCGAGTAGGGGTTGGCCGCCCCGGTGAGGGCGCCGGAGGTGAACGCGGCCGTGACCTCGGGGTCCCCCGGGTGCAGGATCGTGGTCGCCCAGTCGGTGTCGAGGAGGGCCACGCGGCCGCCGGGGCGCAGTACGCGGGCCATCTCGGCGACCGCCTTGTCCGGCTCGGCGAGGTGCTGGAGCACCCGTTCGCACCAGACGACGTCCACGGAGGCGTCGGGCACGGGCAGGGACAGCGCGTCGCCGTCCGTGAAGCGGGCCGGGCTGCCGGCCTCCGCGGCCCGTTCCTCGGCGATCGCGCGCAGGCCGGGGTTGGGTTCGACGCCGAGCGCCGACCCGCTCGGACCGACCGCGGCGGCCAGTGCGCGGGTCGTGGACCCGGTGCCGGCCCCGATGTCGAGGGCGCGTTCCCCGCTGCCCGCGTCGAGTGCCTCGTGCGCCCATGCGCGCAGTCGTCGTACGCCTGGATTGGCTTCCTGGATGTCGAGCGCGGCCACCAGGCGTGTCACGTTGCCGGCGTCGATGTTCTGGGTGCGGAAGCCCGAGCCCGGATCGGGTTGAGTGTGCGACATGGCCCGCACTCTACGGTCCGGATCGATCGTTGTCGGATCGTTCAAAGGTCGTTCGGGTACGTCATTTGTTCATGTGTCCGCGGCGTACGGAGGCCGTCGGCGGGGCATGCTGGTGCTCCGCGCGTTCGTCTGCCTGCCGCGCTCAACTGGCGGGACGGCTTCCGGCACGGTGGGATCGATGGTGGTGCGAGGCAGCGATCCAGGGCAGGCGTACGGCGTCGAGGCAGACCGCCCGGAGCCGCAGAAAGGGATGAACACCGTGACACGACCGAGGATCCTGGTGGTTGGCGCAGGCTTCGCAGGAGTGGAGTGCGTTCGCCGTCTGGAGAGGAAACTGACCCCTGAGGAAGCCGACGTCACGCTGGTGACGCCGTTCTCCTACCAGCTCTATCTGCCCCTGCTGCCCCAGGTCGCCTCCGGCGTCCTGACCCCGCAGTCGATCGCCGTCTCGCTGCGCCGCAGCAGCAAGTACCGCACGCGGATCATCCCGGGCGGTGCGATCGGTGTGGACATCAAGGCCAAGGTCTGTGTGATCCGCACGATCAACGACGAGATCGTCAACGAGCCCTACGACTACATCGTGCTCTCCCCCGGCAGCATCACCCGTACTTTCGACATCCCGGGGCTGACCGATCACGCCTTCGGGATGAAGACCCTGGCCGAGGCCGCCTACATCCGCGACCACGTCATCACGCAGCTCGACCTCGCGGACGCGAGCGACGACCCGGCGGAGAAGGCGTCGCGGCTGCAGTTCGTGGTGGTGGGCGGCGGGTACGCCGGCACCGAGACGGCCGCCTGTCTGCAGAAGCTGACGCACGCGGCGGTCAAGCGCTACCCCCGGATCGACCCGGGTCTGATCAAGTGGCACCTCATCGACATCGCGCCGAAGCTGATGCCCGAGCTGGGCGACAAGCTCGGCAAGAGCGCGCAGGAGATCCTGACCAGGCGCGGTATCGACATCTCCCTGGGGGTGTCGATCGCCAAGGCCGGGCCGGAGGAGGTCACCTTCACCGACGGCCGGGTGGTGCCGACCCGGACGCTGATCTGGACGGCCGGTGTGGTCGCCAGTCCGCTGATCGCCACGCTGGGCGCGGAGACGGTCCGGGGGCGGCTCGCGGTCACCGCCGACATGAACCTGCCAGGTCACGACGGGGTCTTCGCGCTCGGTGACGCCGGCGCGGTGCCCGACGAGGCCAAGGGCGGGGACGGCGCGATCTGCCCGCCGACCGCGCAGCACGCCATGCGGCAGGGCAAGGTGGTCGCCGACAACGTGATCGCGACCCTGCGCAACCAGCCGCTGAAGCCGTACGTCCACAAGGACCTCGGGCTCGTCGTGGACCTCGGCGGCAGGGACGCGGTGTCCAAGCCGCTGGGCATCGAACTGCGCGGCCTGCCCGCCCAGTTCGCCGCCCGCGGCTACCACTGGGCGGCACTGCGCACGAACGTGGCCAAGGTCCGCGTGGCGACGAACTGGACGCTGAACGCGCTGGCCGGCGACGACTTCGTGCGCACCGGCTTCCAGGCGCGCAAACCGGCCACGCTGAAGGACTTCGAGTACACCGACTCGTATCTCTCGCCGGAGCAGGTGCGGGACCAGGTCGAAGGGGCCGGGACCAAGGAGCCGTAGCATCGGTGGTACGGATCTTGAGGTGAACCCGGGGAGAGTACGGCGGCGTGAGGGCAGCGGGACGGGCGGCGTGGGCACGGCTGTGGGATCGCGTCGCGGCGTCCGATCCCGGACTGCTGCGGCTGACGGCCGGGCTGCGGACGGTGGCCTCGATCGCGCTCGCGCTGGCCGTGCTCTCCCTGCTGGACGCCTCGGTGCCCCATCTGGTGGCCGGGGCGATGGCGGCGATGGTCTCCACGTTCGCGATCCGCGAGAAGCAGCGCGCACAGCAGGCGGTGACGCTCGCGCTGGGACTGCCGGTGGCGCTGGCCTCGGTGTCGCTGAGCGCGCTGCTCAACTCGCGGGTGGTCGCCGGTGACGTCTTCTTCGTCCTGCTGATCTTCGGCGCGGTCTACAGCCGCCGGTTCGGCGAGCGCGGCACCGCGCTGGGGCTGATCGGCTTCCAGATCTACTTCCTGTCCCTGTTCGTCGGCGCGACCGTCTCCGCGCTGCCTCGGCTGTACGGCGTGATCGGCGTGGCCTTCGTGTGCAGTGCGCTGGTGCGGTTCGCGCTGGTGCCGGAGACGCCCACGGGGACGCTCGACCGGCTGCGGCGGGCGTTCCGGGCGCGGTTCGCCCAACTGGTCACCGCGCAGCTCGCGTTGCTCGACGCCGGTCCCGACGACATGGAGAAGGCCCTCACCGACGTACGGGAGGGCACCGCGCGGCTGCACGAGACGGCGCTGCTGATCCAGGGCCGGCTGGAGGACGGGACCTCCGACGAGACGGTGGCGCGGCTGGTGCAGCGCCGGATCGCGGACGCCGAGGTCGCGGCCGAGCGGCTGGGGCTCCTGCTGCTGACCGCGCGCAGCGCCGAGCGGGGTCACACGCTGACCCTGCATCTGCCGGGCGCGCCCGTCCCGTCGGCCGACCGGCTGCCGGTGCGGGACGAGTCCGCCGACACACTGCGGCGCGACCTGGAGGCGCTGCACCTGCTCGTCCTGCGGCCCGTGGGCACGGACTCGGGCACCGGGCTGGCCCATGTGCGCAACCGGCTGCTGGGCTACCGCGAGGAGGAGAACCTGCCGCCCGCCCCGGACACCGTGCAGGACGTGTTCCGGGGCATCGGGGAGGCCGCGCGGGCGGTGCTGGGCCTGCGGATCGCCGTCGACGGGCCACAGGACGAGTCGGAGGACACGCCCGCGACGACCCGTTCACGCGAGGAGCTGGACGCGGAGGACGTCGCCATCGCGGGCAGCGAGGAGGCCGAGGACGCGGAGCGCACCGGGTTGCGGCGGCCGACGACACGGGCGGCCGTGCAGGTGGCGGTGGGGTCGTCGCTGGCCATCATCGGCGGCGAGTTCCTGTCCAGTCAGCGCTGGTACTGGGCGGTGCTGACCTGCTGGATCGTGTTCCTCAACACCTCGTCCACGGGCGAGATCCTCGTCAAGGGCTACCGGCGGCTGCTCGGCACGGTCCTGGGTGTGGTGGCCGGTATCGGTCTGGCGGGCCTGGTCGGGCATCACACATGGACGGCGTTCGCGCTGGTGCTGCTGTTCATCTTCGCGATGTTCTACACGGCACCGCTGTCGTACACCCTGATGTCGTTCTTCGTCACCGCGATGCTGGGCCTGCTCTACACGCTGCTGCACACCTACAGCGCGTCGGTGCTGGTGCTGCGGATCGAGGAGACGGCGCTCGGCGCGGCCTGCGGGGTGGTCGCGGCGGCGCTGGTGCTGCCGGTGCACACGGACCGCCGTACGAACGAACTGCTCGGCACCGTGCTGGCCCGGCTCACGGACGTCACCGAGGCCGCCGTCGACCAGCTCAGCGGTGGGGCCGCGGCCGAACTGCTCGACAAGGCACGGGACTTGGACCAGGCGCTGGCCGATCTGAGCGCCTCGACGCAGCCGCTGACCCATCCGATCACGCCGTTGCGGGCGCGCCGGGACACGGCCCGGTATGTGGTCGCGCTCCTGGAGACCTGCGCCTATCACGCGCGGTATCTGGCGGCGACCGCCGAGCTGCTGCCGACGCATCCGTCGATAGCGGCCGATCCCCGGCTGCGTGAGGCGGGTCGCCGGATCGTGCACAACATCGGGGTGATCGGCGCGCACGTCGCCGACGAGGACGGGGACGGTGCCGGCGAGATCGAGACCGGGCCGAGCATCGCGTCCCTGCTGCGGCCCGGGACGCCGGGGACCCCGCGCTACGGCCGGGTCACCGACCGCGTGCTGCGGCATCTGCAGCGCCTGGACGAGGCCGTGGTCGGCCTGGCCCGGCCGCTCGACGTGCCGATCGCGGCGCCGGCGGGGTGAACTCCTCGTGCCGGGGTAGGCGACGGGTATGACTGATGTCGTGGACTCCGGCGAACTGTTGCGGCGCATCCAGCGGGCCCGGGCCTTCGCCGCCCAGGAGGCACACACGTGGTCGGAGCAGGGCGACCCCGTGCGGGAGGTGGCCTACGAGGTCGTTCTGCGGGTGCTGGACGAGATCGTGGCCCCCGGCCGGCCTGCCACGAAGTGAAACCGGTCACGCGACCGGTTGAGGTGGGTACGAAATGCCCGTGGATGGTTTACGGTTCATTAATACGTGGTCACGGAGTCGACGATACGGTCCTCCGGCGCCACCGCTCAACGGCCCTGGCTGGTCTCCCCCGTCCAGCCAGGGCTTCTTCATGCCCCGATTCCGTCCCCCGAGGTGCCCGGGACGTCGGCAGAGGCTGAAATGGGCGTAGGGAGAATTCCGGATCCGCTGCCGGCGAGGAGCCCTGTGCCATGACCCAAGCGATAAAACTGCTGACCGCCCTGCCCCAGACCCAGCGCGAACGGCTGATGGAGCTCGCGCACGAGGTCTCGTTCGCCGAGGACTCCAGGATCTTCGAGGCGGGCGGCACGGCCGACCGCTTCTGGGTCGTCCGCTCCGGCGCCGTCTCGCTCGACCAGCAGGTCACCCCGCAGCAGCGGGTCACCGTGGCCAGTCTCGGCGCGGGCGACCTGCTCGGCTGGTCGTGGCTGTTCCCGCCGTACACCTGGGATTTCGGCGCGGAGGCGTTCAGCGCCGTGCGGGCCTACGAGTTCGACGCGGCGGCCGTGCTCGCGCTGTGCGTGGAGGATCCGCTGCTCGGGCTCTCCCTGGTGCGGATCGTCGCGGAGATCCTGGCGCACCGGCTGGCGC